>JAILIS010000017.1 GCA_024695145.1 Lachnospiraceae bacterium | reverse complement strand
ATACCGTGCGGCATAATCCATTTCTTCCCTTTTCTGTTCGAGCATCTTGTTGGATGCTCTGTTTGTCATGCAGTTTTCAATGTACTGATTTATCTGAACGAATTCCTTCGTTTCAGTCTTGACATTTAATAGTTAGTCTTAATAAAATCTCTCTTTCTTTGTCGGTAATAGCTTACCCTCCATATACCTAATGTCATTATCTATTATCAGGGTCCCTTTTTCAACAGAAATTAATGAGAGCCGTTGCTTTCATTAATAAAAAATCATGGGGTATATTGACCCCATGATCTTGTTGCTGCACATCCGTATTTCAGTCATTTAGTCCTACGATAGGATCGACCAAATGACTTCATGGATATAGTCGGAAATGATATCACTAAAAAGACGTGATTCAGACGAATAAGACTAACAAAAGGAACACCTATGCAAAGATCTGACAGCTGTGGCAGGCGTTTTTCCGTCGGATTACATTGAGAGCAGATTAAAATACAACAAGATAATCCACTGGCGGCAGGTAACATGAAGGTACCGGCAATGAATATCTCAGAGTTCATTGCGGATGGTCTTTGTGATAAGCTGGCAAATTTGGTGTATGATGAACTGAAAAAAAACAAATAAGGAATCATGGAGGGACTATATTTCGGTAAAGACAGTCTCTGTTTCAGCATAGCGGCTCTGCGGGTGTTCCTTTTACGTATATGGAAAGGTTTTTAATGAACTGCATCCTTATGGTCTTCTCAGCCAGCTTAGTGATATTGTCTGTACAGGGACGCAAGATGTCCTCATAGTCCTCTCCTTCCAAAAGCGCCTCTGCGAGGCGCTGCGCCGAAACAATCGCGTAATGGATGCCTGCCCCTAACGTTGGATGTATCAGTCCGGCGGCATCTCCGGCTGCGATATCAATTGCCTTAACAGACACCCGGCAGAGAAGCTGTCCGTCCGTTTCGAGGCAGCGGCAAAGTACGTAATCATCCAGCCGTTTCCTCGGCAGAGCAAGAAACATGTTCTGTAAATCCGTCCGGATTTCCTTGTCATCAATACGTGTCCGCAATTGGCTAAAGCGCCCGGGATGCAAAGACTCCTCCACGTCCGGTCCGAATATCTGCGTCAGAAGCTTCATCGTCTCATTATTCATCGCACCGGCGCAAAGTTTATCCTTTTTTTGGGCGTCACAGATCTCCAGAAGCAGAACGTCCCGTCCCGCTTTGCGAAAGAGATATCCGAGTGTAGCCCCTGCAAGTCCCGCCCCGATGATCAGGCAGTCGGTACGCAAGCTGTCCGCAGGCTCTGGAGAAATTGTTTGATCATAAATCAATGTTATTCTCCCACTTCAAGTTCTTGATAGTCAACCGCTTCCACGTCATCGCCGTATATGGTTGCAAAATCATCCCGCATGGATATAGGTTCAAATCCGCATTCATCACACATCTTTTGCATGGCATCTGCTTTATCCATGTTTCCGTGCTCTCTTACAAGATCATCGCACTTGAGCATGTATGCTTTGGTCTCGTACTTATCATTGCTAACGGTGTACTGAGCCATGGACTGATCTCCGGCAGTATTTCCAAATGAAAGTACCGGAACCTTTCCGATCTCCTCGGCTATCTCACTTACCTTGTTCATTTTGATCGTTTTTATTATAAGATCACCGCCCAGGATCACTTCATCATCTTTTGTATATATGTATTCAAGACCATCCGTCAGATTCTGACCTGTCGCTACATAACTATAGGTCATACCGATCACCCTGTTCTCGGGAATACCGAGTTTGGATTTTACAAGTGCCCGGGCAACAGATCTGTCTGATCCGCTTATAATATATACGGTAAATTCGTTTGCCTCCAGATATTCAACGAGCGATACCATCGGCCAATAGAACGCATCCCCTTTTTTCAGGTTCGTAAATCCGTCAGCGTCGGTTTTCATGTATTCATATGTATATTCCATAAGTTCTTCCGGTGTCATCCCCATATATGCCTGACCGGCGTATTTGGCATGTCTTCTTTCGGAATTATCAGGCTGTTTTCCGGTGTATACGTCTTCTTCAAGTTCTTTCGCAAAGTCTTTTATGTATTGCGGAGCAACATAGGTATCATCATGCAATGCCCTGTGGATGAACATCATATACTCAAAATAAGACGGGTAAAGCTCGCCTATCAGTGTTCCGTCCATATCAAACACCGCAAGTCTGTCCTCAACAGGGATAAAAGCATCCGAAGCCGGGTCTGTTACTCTTTCCACATAATCCCTTATCGATGCCGCTGCTTTGGAATCTTCGCTCCAGTATTCAAGCTCAACCGGCACTTCTCCTTCCTCTGCGATATCCTGCACGATCTCATTATTTTCGGTCTCAGCGGGAACGTTAAGTTCCACTGTTGCACAACCCAGAAGTCCGATCATCATGCTGACTGCAAGCAGTGTTACGATAAATACTTTTGTCCTTTTCATGGTCTCTCCTTTGAACTTACGGTAGCCTTTTTTAACATCAACGAGTGTAATTATAATATATATCCGCCCATGTGACAATTGCCCGCGGCGCTGATGAGATCATTTTGAAAGCATTTCTATCTCATCGGAAGTTAATTCCCGAAACATTCCCTCCTGAAGATCCGGATCGAGCTTCAGTTCGCCTACCGACAGGCGTTTTAAGTAAAGCACTTTTTTGCCGCACCTCTCCGTCATCCGTTTAACCTGATGATATTTTCCTTCAGTTATCGTAACTATCGCTCTCGTCGGGTCATCTGCAGATATTTCCAGTGCCGCGCTTCTATATTTGGTACCGTCGGAAAGGACTATGCCTTCGGAAAACGCGCATGAATCCTCTTTTGAAAGCGGTATATCCGTATGGATCAGATAACTCTTTGCGATGTGATTTTTCGGACTCATAAGTTTGTGCGCCATTGCACCGTCATCGGTGATAATGAGAAGACCGACACTGTCTTTGTCAAGGCGTCCGACAGGAAACAGGCCTTTTCGCAGCCCGGCCGGGAAAAGATCAAGTACCGTCCTGTCTGCATTATCTTCAGTTGCGCTCAGATAACCCGCCGGCTTGTTGAGCATGTAATAAACATGCTCACGGTATAGTACTTTTCGGCCGTTTGCCGTTACATCATCATCCGTTTTAATATTGACCGAAGGGTCCTTGACAGTTATACCGTTAACAGACACCGAACCTTTCCGGATCATGTTTTTGACTTCACTGCGGCTCCCCATCCGTGAAGCTGTCAGGTATCGGTCAAGTCTCATAACTGCTCCTTCCCGGCAGTAAGATCGTTGACCACTTCACCGGCTATGATGAGACCCGCAACGGAAGGAACAAATGCCGTTGAGCCGGGAATACTCCTGCGCTCAATGTGTTTTCCAGCTGCTTCCTCCAAGCCGCTGCAATTTTGCCGGCTGCTTACGGACATATCCTCAAGAGGCTTTGCCGGCTCTTCCTTGGAATACACGACCTTAAGCGAATCTATCCCTCTTTTTCTGCATTCACTCCGGATCACCTTTGCCAGCGGGCAGATGGATGTCCGGTAAATATCGGAAACCTCGAACATAGCCGCGTTTACTTTATTTCCGGCTCCCATGGAAGATATGACCGGAACGCCCGCATTTTTCGCCTTTTCTATGATCGCAAGCTTTCCGGTGACTGTGTCTATCGCATCCACGACATAGTCATAATCGTGAAAATCAAACTGATCCTGCGTTTCGGGCAGGAAGAAGGTTTTATATGTTCTGACCCGGCAGTCGGGATTTATATCATGTATCCGCTCTTCTGCCACGTCCACCTTGTATCTTCCGATGGATCTTCTTGTGGCGATTATCTGGCGGTT
This sequence comes from Lachnospiraceae bacterium, assembly GCA_024695145.1. Classification (GTDB taxonomy): domain Bacteria; phylum Bacillota; class Clostridia; order Lachnospirales; family Lachnospiraceae; genus UBA2868. The sequence continues at coordinate 7,415 of JAILIS010000017.1, read as the reverse complement.
CAGATTTGTCAGGCAGACTTTGTCATCATCTATGAGGTCAAGCGCACCTATACCGCTCCTTACGAGAGCTTCAACCACATATCCGCCCACTCCGCCGATCCCGAACACGGCAACGCGGGAAGCTGAAAGTCTTCCCATCGCATCATTTCCGTATATCAATCGTGTTCTTTCAAATTGATCCATTCTTTGAATTCTGCCTCATATATATGTATCTGTGCGGATAGTAACATTATCAAATAAACGTGTCAACAAGGCAAAAAATACCCTTGACGAGTTCGAACATGTGTTCTATACTGACAATATGGAGGCCGCATCGGAACGTCGGTATGGAGACAAACAGGAATATAGACATGATCTGCCAGCACAAGGCAGACGGCTCAATAATACCCATCAGGATACGTATGCTTGATGATGACGGGGCATATCAGGAATACAGGATACGCTCCTACAAAGACCTGTCATACAAAGGAAATATATTCGATATGCCCGACGTGAACAGAATACACTCCACCGGTATATATCCGTTCGAGTGTAAGATCGAAAGCTTCGGATGTGTTCGGACGCTGAAGCTTTTCTACAACAGCTATGAACATACATGGAAACTGATTTCCTGCACTTGACAGGGATTTAACTTACCATGTTACTTCCGAATTTGGTATAATGTCTTTACAGTCTTATACGGCTTATATATTTTCGGAGGTTAGTATGTACAAAGATATAACAACCTGCAATAATTGCAAACATTTCTTTATAAATCCCGAAGGAATCTGTATGTGCAATAATGAAAAAGGACTGGCATTTCCGAGTGCTGCAGATTTTTGCTCAAATGCCGAACCGACGGATTCCAAGCGTGAAATCAACAATTCCGAACTGTTAAAACGTGTTTATGAGCAGCGCAGAAACGGATAATTACTATATATTATGAGTGATTTTGACCTGATTTTATATGATCTTGACGGAACGATATGGGATTCCATCCCTACCATCATGCAATGCTTTAAGCACGCATATATCGAAGTGCTCGGATCCTGTAACAGATCTGACGAAGACTTCAAAAGCTATATAGGAAAGCCTCTTCCGGAGACTTTTGCAATGCACGATGACAAAACGGCACAGGCGCTTCTCGATTCCTACCTGTCCGTAAACAAAGTACTGCTGGAAAGTGATGCCGTACCGCTTTTTGACGGAGTTATGGAAGAGCTTGAGAAAATCAAAAAGCTCGGGATACCGCAGGGATATGTCACAAGCAAGAGAAAGGTTTCCGCAGGGACAACTCTTCGGCTCAAAGGCCTTGAAGATTTCTTTGATGTGCGTATCTGCAAGGAAGACACCGCTTCACACAAGCCCAATCCGGAGCCGCTTATCCATGCGGCAAAGCTTTGCGGGATCGAAGACATGAAACGCATTATTTATATAGGTGACGCCGTGGTGGATGCGCTTTGCGCCAAAAATGCCGGAACATGCTTTGCGCTCGTTGAATGGTCAACAATGGATAAAGACGCCGTAATGGCTGCCGCTCCTTCGGGCAGCAGGATAATAAGCAGATTTACCGATGTTCTCTAATCAACAACAGTTATGATGTCTTTGAGGGTGTAATGGAACAGCGGGTATGATGTTTTTTCATTCTCGATGTACCCTTTTCTCAGATCATATGTATCGGAAGGATCCTCGGGATTGACTCCCGTGTAATTTCCCTTAAACACAAAATCACGGTTCCCGCGTTTAAACTGTTCTATGGCGTTGTCCATTGCCTCCTGCGTGCCAAGGGATGCAGTCTGCATGTTCAGATCTATCATCTCCACCCATCCCTTTTCAAATCCGGCTGATACATCGGTTCCGTGAATACGGCCGGAAACAGTCGATTCTATGCTTTTGTTCGATACTACCGCATCTACAGCGGAAAGCACATAGGGATCCCAGCAGATCCTCGAAGTGACAAGCGATGTTCCGGGAGCAACTTCCGACATGCTCTGATTATAACCGACAAAATATACCGGTTTGTCCGGTGAGGACTCTTCACAGGCGATAGCCGGGCCGATCGTGTCGGTATGCTGGGATATGATCACGCAGCCCTCGTCTATCAGCTGCTGCGTCGCACTCTTTTCCAGCGCATAGCTGCTCCACGTATGTGTATAATATACCCGCATGACAGCCTGTGAAACGACGGACCGCACACCCATCAGGAATGCCGTGTAACCGGAAATGACTTCCGAAGTGGGAAAAGCGGCCACAAATCCGACAATTGCCTGATCTTCCGTAATGATCCCGTCGAGTATCATCTGCCTGATCTTCATGCCTGCAGCTATCCCGCTCACATACCTTCCCTGATAAGCCTCGCCTTTAAATGTGTGGTAATTGGCCGGCACGTTCTGATCACTCATATCCATGTAAGATGTCTGACAGAACTGGATGTTCGGATATTCCGGCGCAAGTTCGCGCACCAATTCGCTGTATCCGTTGAAAAAGATTATATCGCAGCCCTTTGAAGCCAGATCCCTGAGCGGTTCTTCCATTTCATCATCAAGAACATTGCTGCATGTCAGTATCTTTACACGGTTTCCGTATTCTTTTTCGAGAGCGTCTTTTGCAAGCGAGAAATTATAGGTGTATGGAGTGCTCTCATCGTTATCATATATAAATCCTACAGTAAGATTCTGCCTTTTCCCTGAAATATTCATCATCCGCAATGCGCCCATAAAAACGGAAAGTATGACCAGACAGGTCAAAGCAGTTATGATATATACTCGCTTCATTCCTCGGCTCCTTTCTCATCTTCGGAAGTATCCGGATTATCATCCTTCATCTGGGCTGCCTGGATCTCTTTATCTTCCTGAACGCGGCGCCGCAGCTCTTCCTGCGCCTCCTGATCCGCATGCTCAATCTCCGCACGCTTCTGTGCGTATATCTCGTCAAGATTTATCACACCCCTGTCAACCAGGCGGATAAATGCATCAAGCACCGCGGGATCAAACTGGGTACCGCGCCCGCGTTTCATTTCATTCATTACATAGTCGGTATCCATGAAATTACGGTAAACACGGTTCGATGTCATGGCGTCGAAAGCATCTGCCACTCCGATTATCCGGCCGAAAAGCGGAATCTCTTCACCCTTAAGCCCGTCCGGATATCCGCGTCCGTCAAACCGTTCATGATGGTATCTTGTTCCGTCCACAACGTGTTCCACCAGCGTAAAATCCTTCAGTATTTCGGCTCCGCTCGTGACGTGGGATTTCATCTGTACGTATTCCTCATCCGTGAGCCGGCCGACTTTGTTCAGTACGCTGTCCGGAATGGCGATCTTACCTATATCATGCATCTGGGCAGCTTTACGAAGATTGGATAAGGCTTTTCTCTTCTGCCACCACTTGAAGCAGTCCATCTCCTGTGCGATCAGCACGGCATATTCCGCAACACGCAGGGAATGTTGATGTGTACGCACATCCTTGGCATCGACTGCGTTTGCGATGGCCATTACGGTCTCGTTTGCCATGTTTATCTTGATCTGCTGTTTGTTAAGCTGACTTTGCACGACAAGCCATGTGAACCATATGACGAACAGTACGAGCAGCGTCATCATGTAGCCCCTGAATGCCGGTGTCTCGTAGAAGTCCCCCTCCTTGACGAGATCAAACGTACGCTCTTCAAGAACGCGGTCGCCGGCGCTGTCAAAGATTGCCAGATGGAAGATAAATTTCCCGGAAGGCAGATTGACGTAGATTATGTTATTAAGGCTGCTCTGAGGCGCGATCGTCCACTGTGTGTCATAGCCCTCAAGATAGTAGCCCACATAGGGCTCCTGTATCGTATAGTTCAGGATCTCCGGGGAAAGCTCCACACGGTTAACGTGCCGACCCACAGTAATGGCTCCCATCCTCGGGATCAGCTGCTGTTCACCGTCAATGCTGACTGAAGCCAGTTGCATACGGTATGAACGGACATCACTGTTGTATTTGTCCACGTCTATGATATAAACACCGGTATCGCAGGGAAGATACAATTCGCCTTTTCCGTTGTAGTAATTCCACGAATTGGCTGTAAGAGAAGTACCGAGTCCGCGGCGCGCATCCAGAAGCTCCCAGGCGATCTCGCCTCCGGCAACCAGTTCGTCACGCTCTACCACGTAAATACCTGCACTGGACATAACAAAAAGCGTATCTTCGTCTTTGACCCATATGTCGTAATTGTTAAAGTAAGGGAATTTGTCAAGCACGCGGATCTTGCCGTCTTCTTCCAGATAGCACAGACTGTTACTGGTTACGATGAACACTCCGCCGGATTTCGGATCCTTTACCGTACGCAGTATCACTCCGCTTGTCAGCCCGTCTTCGCGGGTGTACATATCCGCAACCTTGCCGTCCTTGAGTACAGCCATTCCGTCGCCGTCCGTGCCGGCCAGGATCGTGCCGTCATCAAGCTCCGTGATCGTCAGGATCATGGAATTGATAAGACCGTCTTCGTTACGGATGGTCTGAGTGATTTTGTGATCCCTGATGTAACTGATGCCGGTATCGCCTGCGGCAAGTATTGTCCCGTCAGATAAGCCCGTTACTATTCGTGCGCGGTTACCGAAGCTTCCGTTATCGGCATTATACTCCCAGACCTCTCCTCTTGCAGAGTACTCTATCAGACCGTTACCGTATGTACATACCCACAAATGATCATTTTCATCCACGTACATACAGCGGATGCGTTTGCCGCTGAGAGCCGAGGTAAGGTTATTGACTACTTTGCTGCGGCAGTATCTGTCAACCACATCCAGACCTTTATCCGTTCCTATATAATAGTTATTATCCCAATATACAACGGCATTTACGACACGGCGATCCATGCCGATGGATCCGTATACATCCTTGAACGGGGACTTGGCAAGCCTCAGCAGTCCGAGCCTTGAAGATGTAAACCACAGGTTTCCCTGATAGTCACAGAGCATATTATCGATGGAATTGTTGAAGTCATTCGTGTTTATCCGGTAATATCCCTCGGAATCCATGTATGAAACACCGCTGTCGGTGGATATGAACAGTGTGCCGTCGCTTAAGTAATTCAGATTATTGATATAAGTGACATCCTCACACGTCATGGTATCAAGTAACTTAAAATCATCCCCGGAAACATCGAATGAGTAAATATGATTGGTCGATGTACCGACCATAAGTGTCCCGTCAGGTGCAAAGGAGCAGCAGTTGTACATCTCCTCTCCTTCAGGCATCTGCTCCGAGCTTAATACCTCTCCGCCTTTGAGCAGGAAAAGGCGTCCGTCCGACGATACGGTCGCCACATGTCCGGTTTCATCTGCGGCTATACTGTCGGCATAATTTATTTCATCAAGAGTATTTGACGCTTTCAGACCGTTGTTCATCGTCAGTATCTGCATACTGCCTGTAGTTCCGACATAGTAGTATCCGTCGGATGATCTGATGATACATCTGACGGAATTGGACGGAAGTCCGCTTGACTGATCGATAACATTTACCACTTCTTCACGGATCACGATCGACAATCCGTTATCGTTCGTACCGATCCACATCCTGCCCTCTTCATCCACATACAGGCAGTTCACATTCTTAACGGACTCGTAATTATCAACCCATCGAAATTCCCGCCCGTTATAACGATAGAGACCGGCGTATGTACCTATCCACAAAACACCGTCGTTGGTCTGGGCGATGTCATTGGCTTCTCCGCACGGCAACCCGTTATTGCTGCTGTATATACTCTGAACGTAATCGTTATAATCTACTGGCGTGATATCAGTCGCGGCCGCGGCCGTTACAGGATTGACAAGAGCAAGTCCAAGTGCCAGAAATATGACAAGCGCTGCTGTCGAAGAGGTATTCTGCACGGCTGCTGCTTCATTTTTATCATCTTCCCTCCAGCGCCGGATATACATGATCAGATATACCGCGGCAATGGTGAGCATTTTATCCGCAAATTCGACGGAAAGCTGCCCGAGAGCACAACATACGATACGGGGCCATTCGTTATCAAGCAGAAGATCTACAACGCCGTCTCCCCATTTATTGCCGATATATCCGTCATGGATCAGCATATCGAGAGGCACCGACACAGCAAGTGCCGTAAAAACGGCCAAAGACGCAGCCTTCATAAATCCGTAGAATCTGTCAAACCATCCCCTCTGGGCTGCAATGCCGATAATGATACCCAATACGATACTGGTGGCGGAATATGCTGCGGACAAAGGGTTGATGGCACTGTATGCCAGATTGCCCGTAAGGCCCACCATCGCACCGCATACAGGACCGGCAATGCATGCGCTCAGCGCAGTTCCGAGAGAATCAGCCCATACCGGCCACTCCAGCCAGAAGGATAAGATCTTTCCGCCTAGATTTAATATGATACACATAGAAGTGAACAAAATGATCTGCCAGGTTTTCCACTTTTTCATCCGATCCGGTCTCCTCTTAATTCATACATCGTATTATATCCAAGTATCGAACACATTTAAATAGGAAATCAAAATTCTCCTATTGATTTTGTCCTGTAATGTGTCAAAATGTTGTTGTATCTCAAAATCATTTTATTCATAAGAGGGAGGGATAAATGAGATGAAGAAATATGTTGCTGAATGTATCGGCACCGCCGTACTTGTCCTTATGGGCTGCGGAACAGCCATGCTTGTGGGTTGTGACGCATCTGCAGGCAGCGGGTATCTTCTGACGGCACTGGCCTTCGGTCTGTCCATCGTTGCGGAAGCATACTGTATCGGCAATATCAGCGGCTGCCATGTCAATCCTGCCGTGACGCTTGCAGTATGTATAACAGGCGGGATGGAGAAAAAGGATGTGGCCGGATACATGATATCCCAGGTTATCGGAGCATTTGCAGGTACCGGTATCCTTGCCGCCGTTTTCTCGCTCGGTGGTGTCGCAGACATGACCGGCGGTTTTGGTGCCAACGGGCTTACCGGCGTAGGCGGTAATGTCGTCGCGGCTCTTTTGGTCGAGATCGTGCTGACTTTCATTTTTGTGCTCACGATACTCGGTGTAACATCAAAGAAGGCAAATCACGGATCCTTCGGCGGACTTGTTATCGGACTTACACTTACATTTGTACATATATTCGGAATAGGTCTCACCGGAACAAGCGTTAATCCCGCAAGATCGATCGCACCTGCAGTTGTTGCCGCGATCATGGGGAACAGCGAGCCGCTTATAGCTTTATGGGTATTTATCGTAGCGCCCCTTGTCGGCGCATGTCTTGCAGCATTTACTTACAAGGCTCTTGAGCGCTGATATTAAGCGATCATCACACAATAAGGGGTTGTCGCACTAAATTAGTGCGACGCCCCTTTTGCATGCCCTTCCTGCAGCATCCACCCGGAAATGTTTAGTTCGTCTGCGCAGTGATTTTCATAATCTCATACCCCCAGAAATGCTTTCTTTCGACCTTGCTCA
>JAILIS010000008.1 GCA_024695145.1 Lachnospiraceae bacterium | reverse complement strand
GGATACACGTACTCTTGCAGCTCAGGTTGTTAAGATGGTTGGTCAGATCCTTAAGGGCGAGACAGTTGAAGTTAACGATACGGAGACATATGACAATGGTAAGGGCGTTGTTCCTTCATACCTTTGCGAGCCTGTATTTGCAGACATCAACAACTACAAAGAGATTCTTCTTGACAGCGGTTACTACACAGAGGCTGATCTTCAGTAATCAGAGATCTCTGACAATCTAGGTTAATAGACAGGCGGGTTTATCCCGCCTGTTTATTAGGTAAGGTATCATAAGATTATAATAATGGGTTTTGTAGGAGGGATACATTTTGGCTAAAGTGATTCTGGAAATGAAAAATATAACCAAAACCTTCCCGGGCGTAAAGGCACTTGATAATGTAAATTTACAGGTTGAGGAAGGAGAGATCCACGCACTGGTTGGTGAAAACGGCGCGGGGAAATCGACCCTTATGAACGTTCTGTCAGGTATATATCCTTTTGGAACGTATGAAGGGGATATCATTTACAACGGCGAGATTTGTAAGTTCAATAAGATAAAGGATTCCGAAGAAAAGGGAATCGTTATCATTCACCAGGAACTGGCACTTATTCCTTACATGTCGATAGGCGAGAACATGTTCCTCGGAAACGAGCGCGGAAAAGCGGCGGCGATCGACTGGAATGAGACGTACGGTGAGGCGGACAAGTATCTGAAGATGGTAGGCCTGTCTGACAGTTCCAGAACTCTTGTAAAGGAACTCGGTACAGGTAAACAGCAGCTTGTTGAGATAGCAAAGGCTCTTGCCAAGCATGCAAAACTTCTGATCCTTGACGAGCCCACATCATCTCTTAACGAGAAGGATTCAAGAGCACTTCTTGATCTCCTCCTTCGTTTCAAGAAAGAGAACGGGTTAACATCGATAATCATATCTCACAAACTTAACGAAGTTTCATATGTGGCTGACAAGATCACGGTCGTTCGTGACGGATCCACGATAGAGACGCTCGATAAGGCAACACAGGAGATTTCAGAAGATAGAATAATAAAAGGTATGGTTGGCCGTGAGATCACGGACCGATTCCCGAAAAGGCATGATGTCGAGATCGGGGATACAATGCTTGAAGTAAAGAACTGGAGTGTGTTCCATCCTCTTTATCCCGAGAAGAAAGTTGTGGACAACGTATCGTTCAGCGTACGCAAGGGTGAAGTTGTAGGTATATACGGCCTTATGGGAGCCGGACGTACTGAGCTTGCAATGAGTATTTTCGGAAAATCATACGGAACCGGAATCACAGGTACGATGACGCTCAATGGCAGGGAAGTCAATCTTAAGAATGCCAAGGATGCCATCAAGAACAAGATCGCATACGTTACGGAAGACCGAAAGGGTAACGGACTTGTTCTTAACAATCCCATCAAGATCAATACCACACTGGCTAATCTTGATGCAGTCAGTGAAAAGAGTATCATTGACAAGGATAAGGAATATCAGGTAGCGGTTGAGTACAAGGATAAGCTCAAGACCAAGACACCGTCTGTTGAGCAGAATGTCGGCAATCTTTCGGGTGGTAACCAGCAGAAGGTCCTTCTTGCCAAGTGGATGTTTGCAGAGCCTGATGTACTTCTTCTTGATGAACCTACCCGTGGTATCGACGTAGGTGCAAAATATGAGATTTACTGCATAATCAACGACCTTGTCAAAGCGGGAAAATCAGTTGTCATGATTTCTTCAGAGCTTCCTGAGACGATCGGCATGAGTGACAGGATATATGTCATGAATGAAGGAAAATTTGTCGGCGAACTCAAGCAGGAAGAAGCCAGCCAGGAGTCAATTATGGCTTGTATCATGAGATCGGGAAGGGGTGAGTAACGATGGCAAATACGAATTTTTCAGCTGTTTTCAAAAAATATGCAATGGCGATCGTTCTTGTTCTGGTCCTGCTCCTGTTCTATGTGCTGACCAAGAAAGCGATCCTTTATCCTCAGAACATCAACAACCTCCTTTCACAGAACGCATACGTTTTCGTTCTTGCAACAGGTATGCTCCTGTGTATCCTGACCGGTGGTAATATCGACCTTGCGGTTGGTTCCGTAGTCTGTTTTGTCGGCGCTGTCGGAGGTGTTGCGCTTGATAAGGATATGAATTTTGTAATCGCATTCATAATCATGCTGCTCATAGGTCTTGCAATTGGTATGTGGCAGGGCTTCTGGATAGCATTTGTGAATGTCCCTCCTTTTATCGCTACGCTGGCAGGTATGTACGCTTTCAGAGGACTTTCCAACGTAGTTCTCGGAGGACAGGCTCTTAACCTTTCCAAAAAGGACGGATTCTTAAAGACTTTTGGTGGCGGCGCGGAATGTTATATACCCGGATCCACCATCAGTTTCGCCGGTAAGGATGTTAACTCCACATGTCTTATCGTCGGTATTTTAGGTATTGCCATATATCTGTTCATGACTATCAAAGGCCGTATCAATACGAAGAAGCGCGGCTATGTTACTCCTCCGCTTGCAGGAGATGTTGTGAAGATGGTGATCATCTCAGCGGTTGTATTTTATCTGACGTTCAAGCTTGCATCATATCAGGGTATCCCGACATCGCTTGTATGGGTGCTTCTTGTGGTCATAGCTTTCGGGTATGTTACCCAGAAGACGACTATAGGACGTGATCTTTATGCAGTCGGTGGTAACAAAAAGGCTGCACAGTTATCGGGTGTAAATGTCAAGAAGGTTTACTTCTTTGCATATTCATTCATGGGTCTTCTTTCCGGCCTGGCAGGAACACTTACGATCGCGAGAGCGGCAAGTGCACAGCCTACATACGGTCAGGGTTATGAGATGGATGCGATCGGTGCCTGCTTCATTGGCGGAGCAAGTGCATACGGCGGTATCGGAACAGTTCCCGGGGTTATCATCGGTGCTCTTCTGATGGGTGTTATCAACCAGGGTATGTCCATATGCGGTGTTGATGCGAACCTTCAGAAGGTTGTTAAAGGACTGGTTCTTCTGGGCGCGGTCATCTTTGATGTAGTATCAAAGAAAGAGAAAAAATAACAAAGGAAGGATGACGATATGGAAAAAGTAGGTAAGATTTTTAAAGAACATACTATGCAGATCATTCTGGTCCTTGTTGTTATTTTCTTTGCGATCACAACAAAAGGACAGATTCTTTCTGCAATGAATTTTGAAGCACTTATCACACAGAATGCATACGTATTTATTCTTGCGACCGGTATGTTCATGTGTATGCTCATAAAGGGTAACATCGACCTTTCGGTCGGAGCTACGGTGTGTCTGGTGGACGCTATCGGAGCATATATGCTTGTTAATATGGGAGTATCCGTTCCCGTTGCCATGATATCTATGGTACTTATCGGATGCATCATCGGTGCAATACTCGGTTGGCTCATAGCTTATCTGAACATTCCCCCCTGGATCGCAACCCTTGGCGGATTCCTTGCATTCCGTGGCCTTGGGACGAAGATAGTTACTGTTGCTTCTTCTACTTCTTCGATCTCCATAAATGATATCGAAGGATTCAAGAAACTGTTTAACAGCCATATTCCGAAGGCTCTGTGTATCCCGATCGGCATCGTTTGCTGCGTGATATTTGTATTCCTTCAGGTACGGAGCAGGGCAATAAAGATCAAAAAAGGATATGAAGCCGAAACCATGGCGGCACTTGTGACAAGATGTATCATCATCTGCGCCATAATCATGCTGTTTGCCGCTAAATACGGCGGAGCACTCGACAAGATCGCCCTCGGAATCCCTACGGTTCTTATCTGGGTGGCAGTTGTTCTGCTTGTATATGATTTTATAGCAAGCAAGACCGTTCTCGGACGTTACTTCTATGCAATGGGCGGCAACATGGAGGCAACAAGGCTTTCGGGTATCGATACAAAGCTTGTTCTCTTCTTTGCTTACCTTAACATGCAGTTCCTCTCCGTTATCGCAGGCTGGACAAGCCTTGCAAAGCTTTCGACATCCAACGGATATATGGGACAGAACTATGAGCTGGATGCCATCTCAGCATGTATCGTCGGCGGTGTCAGTGCATACGGTGGATCCGGCAGCGTATTCGGAATGGTTGTCGGTGCTACACTCATAGGTGTCATCAACCTCGGCATGTCGATCATGAGCATTGATCCCAACTGGCAGAAAGTCGTTAAAGGCGTCGTTCTTCTTGCGGCAGTTGTATTCGAGATCGTAAACAATCGCCCCAAGACAAAGGCCTGATCAAACAAGCCCTTAATTAATCCATTATTATAAGGGGAGCCCTTCCTTCTTCGCGCAAGCGGGATTGAAGGGCTCTTTTTTCCTTGTTGAAAACCCTGTCAGGGTGGTAATATAAGGACTATGGACAAGAGTATATTTGATATTGAAGAGGAACTGAATAAGCTTCCGAAAAGGCCCGGAGTATATATCATGCACGACAGCGATGACGTGATCATATACGTCGGCAAGGCCGTAAATCTCAGAAACCGCGTAAGATCGTATTTCCGCGAAAGCACGAAGAAGACCGTGAAGATCGATCAGATGGTAAAGCATATCGCCTGGTTCGAGTATACTGTTGTGGATTCTGAGCTGGAAGCTCTTGTGCTTGAGAATAATCTGATCAAGGAAAATCAGCCCAAATACAATACCATGCTCAAGGATGACAAGACTTATCCTTATATCAAGGTGACCGTGGCTGATGATTTTCCGCGGATCGTGATGTGCCGCAGGGTCACTAAAGATAATGCTAAGTATTTCGGACCGTTCACATCCGGAGAAGCCGTCAGGGAAACTATAGATCTTCTTCGCAGGGTGTACAAGGTCAGGAGCTGCCGCATGTCCATTCAAGAAAAGCAGGTAAAGACAAAGAGCGGTGTGCCCGGTGAGAGAAAGTGCCTTTATTACCATATGGGCCAGTGCCTGGGCCCCTGCGACGGCCTGGTCAAAAAAGACGAGTATGACGGCAACATAGCAAGGGTTATTGATTTTCTTAACGGTGATCACAGACAGGTGATAGATGATCTGAAGAATAAGATGCAGGCCGCGTCCGAGCAGATGGAGTATGAACGGGCTGGAGAATACAGGGATCTTATTGAGAGTGTCAGAAAGGTCTCGGAGAAACAGAAGATAACGGATATAGGAAAAGACAACAGAGATGTCATTGCCATCGCAAGGGGAGACGGGTCTGTCATTGTTCAGATGTTTTTTATAAGAGACGGCAGGCTCATCGGTAGAGAGCATTATTATATGGAACATACCGACAGGGAGAGCAGTGAAGATATTCTGTCGGCGTTTCTGATGCAGTACTATCTTGGCGCTCCGTTTATCCCGGGTGAGATCCTGATGCCGTTTGAACCTTCACAGGCAGAACTTATCTCAGAGTGGATGAGCAGCCAGAGGGGATCAAAAGTGTCATTTACCGTTCCGCAGAAAGGCAGAAAAGAAAAACTGCTGATGCTTGCGCAGGAGAACGCGCGTATAAAGCTCGAAAAAGATGTCGAAAAGCTGAAGAGGAACAGGGAGAGAACGGTCGGTGCCGTGGAAGAGCTGGGAGATATACTCGGAATAAGCGGTATTGTGCGGATGGAGGCATACGATATTTCCAATATCAGCGGATTTGAGTCTGTAGGATCGATGGTCGTATATGAAGAAGGGTCCCCCAGACCGAACGAGTACAGAAAGTTCAGAATCAAATCTGTTGAGGGTCCCAATGACTATGCCAGCATGGAAGAAGTTCTGACAAGACGGTTTGAACACGGGCTGGCCGAAAGGGATCTCGAAGACGGGACCGGAAAGTTTTCGAGATTTCCGGATCTGATACTGATGGACGGCGGAAGAGGGCAGGTCAATATATGCCGTGAAGTCCTTGAAAGGCTCGGACTGTCCATTCCGGTCTGCGGAATGGTCAAAGACGATAATCACAGGACGAGAGGACTGTACTATGACAACAGGGAACTGCCGATATCGCATTCTTCAGAGGCATTTTTACTCATAACAAGAATACAGGATGAAGCGCATCGTTTTGCCATTACATTTCACAGGAGTCTTCGCAGGAAGAGCAGTACCCGCTCTGTTCTTGACGATATTCCCGGCATCGGACCTTCGCGGAGAAAGGCACTGATGAAAGCGTTTGAATCCATTGAGGACATAAAAAATGCCACCGAGGAGGAACTGAAACAGGTTGATGGACTGAACGCTTCCGCGGCTAAAAGTGTATATGATCATTTTCACAAATGATGGTTTATTGAGCCCGGTTGTGATATACTTTATTGAAACACACAAACAGGAGGTAGTGTATGCCGTCGGTATCTGTTGATGAACTGATCAAAAAAATGAAACTCGTTAATCTGACTCCTGAGATAAATGTTGAGGAGATAAAGATAAGCCAGCCTGACATCAATCGTCCGGCCCTTCAGATGGCAGGATTTCTGGAGCATTTTGAGACCGGCAGGGTACAGATCATCGGGTTTGTTGAATATACGTATATGGGAAAGCTTGATCCGAAGATCAAGGGAGAAAGATACAAGGACATCCTTTGCGATGATACGCCGTGCTATGTTTTCTGCAGAGATCTCCAGCCGGACGAGCTCTTTCTCGAGATCGCAAGGGAGCATAATGTGGCTGTTCTCATGTCACATAAGAGCACATCGAATCTCATGGCCGAGATCATCAGATGGCTTAATGTGGAGCTTGCTCCGTGCATCTCGGTACACGGTGTTCTTGTTGATGTATACGGTGAAGGCGTACTGATAACGGGTGAGAGCGGTATAGGTAAGTCCGAGGCCGCACTGGAACTTGTAAAAAGAGGTCACAGGCTCGTGAGCGATGACGTTGTGGAGATCAGAAAAGTCAGTGATGACACTCTTATCGGAACCGCTCCCGATATAACGAGACACCTGATCGAACTTCGGGGTATCGGAATAGTCGATGTCAAAATGCTTTTCGGCGTTTCGTCTGTAAGAGAGACACAGAGCATAGATCTTGTCATCAGACTGGAAGAGTGGGATAAGGACAAGGACTATGACAGGATCGGTCTTGAAGAGGAGTATACGGAGTATCTCGGGAATAAAGTCGTATGCCACAGCATTCCGATAAGGCCGGGCCGGAACCTGGCGATCATATGCGAATCGGCTGCCGTAAACTACAGGCAGAAAAAGATGGGATATAATGCTGCGCAGGAGCTTTATTCAAGATTCCAGAACTCTTTAAGAACCCGGGAGGAAGAGGAGTAAAGATGGACAAAAAGGTATTTGGCGTTGATATTGGCGGAACAACCGTTAAGATCGGAGCATTTACTGCCGACGGAGAGGTTCTTGACAAGTGGGAGATCCCTACAAGAACGGAAAACAACGGGGCAGATATCCTTCCGGACATTGCCCGCTCCATAAAAGATAAAATGGGTGAAGACGGTACGACAGTTGATAATGTACTGGGAATAGGCATAAGTGTTCCGGGTCCCGTGGATGATGACGGTATTGTACATAAATGCGTTAACCTCGGATGGGGTGTATTTGATATCAAAGAAGAGATGAAGAAACACATAGATGTTCCTGTGTTTGCCGGTAATGACGCAAATGCCGCTGCTCTCGGAGAAGCCTGGAAGGGCGGAGGCAAAGGCTGCAGGAACGTTGTTGTTGTGACTCTCGGAACCGGTGTGGGCGGTGGTATCATCGTTAACGGCAAGGTTCTGTCGGGTTATATCGGAGCAGGCGGAGAGATAGGGCATATCCATATTGATGATAACGAAACGGAAAAGTGCGGATGCGGTAACAAAGGCTGCCTGGAACAGTATGCATCTGCTACCGGTATAGCAAGGCTTGCATCGCGCAGACTGGAGGAGGATGACACCCCTTCAACGCTTAGAAGCGCGGCAGGTCTTAATGCAAAGGTCATCTTTGATGCCGCCAAGGCGGGAGACGCTCTTGCAAATGAGGTAACACATCGCTTCGGTGAGATTCTGGGCAAGGGACTGTCCATAGTTGCCGATGTTACCAACCCGGAAGTTTTTGTTATCGGAGGCGGAGTCAGTAAAGCCGGACAGATGGTTCTTGATCTTATACGTGACAGTTATGTCAGATATGTATTTCATGCGAGCCGCGACACGGGATTCGTGCTTGCCACACTGGGAAATGATGCAGGTATTTACGGCTCTGCAAAGCTTGTGATCGACGGGGTGACAAAAGCCTGATGTACGGTATCGCTGAGGAATTAAGAAGCATCACTGCCAATGTAATGACGGATGAGAAGATGAGCGCTCATACAACATTTCGGACGGGAGGATGCGCGGATATATTTGTTATACCGAAAAATGCTAAGGAGGCGACAGATGTTGTACGCCTTCTTTTAGCGAGAAACGTTCCGTATACAGTCATAGGGAACGGCAGCAATATACTTGTATCGGATGAAGGTTACAGAGGCTGTATAGTCTGTATGGGCGCCGATGATATGAATGTATTGGGGACAACCGTTACGGCAGGGGCCGGAGCACTGCTTTCAAAGGTTGCAAGACTTTCTTACGAGAACGGGCTTACGGGACTCGAGTTCGCCGCCGGTATTCCCGGATCTGTAGGAGGAGCTGTTGTCATGAATGCAGGAGCCTACGGGTCTGAAATAAAAGACGTGATCAAAGATGTCAAACTGTTTGATATACGTACGCAAAACATGGTCAGGCTGTCGGGAGAGGATCTTCTGTTCGGATACAGAACGAGCATCGTCAAAACACAGCCGCTAATAGTTCTTGAAGCGGTCTTTGAGCTTTCACATAAGGACAGATCAGAGATAAAAGAGACAATGGATGATCTGGCGGCAAGAAGGCGTTCGAAACAGCCTCTTGAGTATCCGAGTGCCGGAAGCACATTTAAGCGTCCCGAGGGCCATTTTGCCGGAAAACTGATAGAAGAAGCGGGTCTAAAGGGATATTCCGTCGGCGGTGCCGCTGTGTCGGACAAACACTGCGGTTTTATCATCAACCGTGATAATGCTGCTTCATCGGACATTATCAGTCTCATCAGGATCGTGAGACAGAAAGTGTTCGAGAGCTCGGGTGTAATGCTTGAGCCAGAGATCGTGCTTCTCGGGGAGGGCCTTGAATTATGAGATTTGTGGTGGTAACCGGTCTGAGCGGTGCCGGGAAGAGCACAACACTTAATTATCTTGAAGATGCCGGATATTACTGTGTAGACAACATGCCGGTTCAGCTTATAACCGAGTTTGCGGATCTTATCAATGAAAACAAAGAGATCGAAAGAGCCGCACTGGGCATCGATGTCAGGAGCGGATCCGGATTCGACGAACTGTCGGATTCTCTTGAAAAACTCCATAAAATGGGGATCGAATATGAGATCCTGTTTCTTGAATCCGACGACAACGTACTTGTAAAACGATATAAAGAGACGAGACGGATGCATCCCCTTGCTTTTGGTGACCGTATTGAAGTGGGAATCGAAAGGGAGCGGGAAAAGCTTGCGGATATCAAGAAGCATTCCGCACATATCATCGACACTTCACAGATGCTCACACGTGAACTGAAGGCGGAGATCGATAAGATATTCGTAAACGACAAAAGCTATAAAAATCTTTATGTGACCATATTGTCATTCGGATTCAAATACGGCATTCCTTCCGATGCCGATCTTGTGTTTGATGTAAGATTTTTGCCCAACCCCTATTATCACGATGAACTGCGCCCTCTTACAGGTCTTGATGCCCCGGTGTCTGGTTTTGTCCTTGGATTTCCGGAGGCGGGGCAGTTTTTGGAAAAACTGGAAGATATGCTGACGTTTCTTATCCCGAATTACATCGCGGAAGGGAAAAATCAGCTGGTCGTGGCGATAGGCTGCACGGGAGGAAAGCACAGGAGCATCACGCTGGCGGGAGCTTTGTTCGAACGGATGCAGAAATATGACGAATACGGATTCAAGCTCGAACACAGGGATTTTGGAAAAGATGCGCAAAGAGGGAAATAATATGTCATTTTCCGGAAAGATCAAGGATGAGCTTGAACATACATATGCCCCGGCAAGACATTGTATGCTCGCTGAGATGGCGGCCATATATGATCACTGCCGCAAAGCTTCGGAGGAAGAAGACAGAAAGATCGTGATCGCCTCCGAAAATGAACTGACTGTCAGAAAGTTCTTTACTTTGCTCGGGAAAACATTTAATATGTATAAGGATTATCCCGCGCAGACAGTGTCTTTCATTAAAAAGGGGTCAGGTTACCGGCTGGTTATCGATGATCCCGGCGAGGCGGAGAAGGTAAGAAGTGCCATAACCGTCACTGCCAGAGATTTAAGATCCTGTTGTGCGAGAGCGTATATCAGGGGTGCATTTCTTGCGGCGGGCTCTGTCAGTGACCCTGAAAAGTCATATCATTTGGAGATAGTGTGCCAGGAAATGAGACAGGCACATTTTTTAGCGGAATTACTCAGCGGATTTGAGATTGAAGCCAAGACCGTACTGAGAAAAAAGAACTATGTCCTTTACGTCAAGGAAGGAACAAAGATCGTAGAAACACTTAATGTCATGGGTGCGCACGTCGCTCTGATGGATTTTGAGAATATGCGGATCCTGAAAGAGATGAGAAACAGCGTTAACCGTAAGGTCAACTGCGAGACGGCAAATATAGGCAAAACCGTAAACGCCGCCCAGAGACAGATCGAAGACATTAAGATACTGATGGAAAGCGACAGATTCAACGAACTCTCCCCTGCGTTGCAGGAGATGGCAAGACTGCGGGTGAAACACCCGGAGGCTACACTGAAGGAACTGGGAGAATTTTGTACACCCGTACTTGGCAAGTCGGGAGTCAATCATAGATTACGGAAGTTGTCCGAAATGGCAGTTGAGGAATAAAGGAGGAGAATTATGATAAAAAAGGAAACGGTCATCCGTCTTGAAAACGGACTGGAGGCTAGACCGATCGCCCTGCTTGTACAGGTTGCCAGCCAGTATGAGAGCTCGGTCTACATCGAATACGGGGATAAGAGAGTAAATGCAAAGAGTATTATGGGAATGATGACACTTGTACTCGTTGCGGGAGATAAGGTTACGGTAACCGCGGACGGATCCGATGAAGAGACGGCGGCCGATGCGATAGTCACATATCTGGCCGGAGAATAAGGTCCATAAAAAGGGAGGATGCCAAGTAGCAAGCTACTTGGCATTTATTATGAAAAAGTATTTGCAATGTAATTACCTGTTTGATGGTATCAGTATAGTTCACATAAATGTATAAAAAATGTTCCATAGGTGAAAAGATTTTTAATTAAATATGAATAAATTATGAACGCAACTTTCGTAAAATTGCATCAAAACACTCTTCTGAAATAGTGAAAAACCACAAAATAAAAGGTTTTTCGGGGTTTCCAACCGTCACATTGAAGATTATTTGACACGATTAGGGCATACAGATGAGGCTCTGGTCATTTTGCACAAAGGCAGATACAAAAAAACCGGTGACCGGTTTACATATCTATGTTATGACAACCGGATCGATCCGATCCTAAATCTTTGACCAAATAATAATATGATGTTAAAATAAGCGGGTATGTATTTCTTTTACGGGGAAGGTTATGGAAGACAATAAAAACACAAATGACGTTAAGATCATCTCATACCTGGGTCTTGGCCTTATGCTCCTTTCATTCATACTTGCCGTGGTCGTGACAAGTGTAACGGGGAGTGAGTGTTTTGCCGAGAACCTTATAATGACCATAGCCATGGCTGTCGCTATGGTGATCGTTGTTGCCGGCAATCTGATGATCGCGGTTATTGTTGCCGCAACAGCCACCGTGATCTTTGCGGGTATTAAGATCTACTCGATACTGGCTCTGGGCAGAACGTTTCCGCTGGTATCCTTTTTCTGGGTAATACTTCCGGCAGTGTGCATTGTGGGCATTACATTCTTTGTAAAGCGCTATGCCCCCCTGACCCTTGAAAATGCTCTGCTTAAGAAGCAGATATCAGAACTGGTCATGATCGATCCGGTAACGGGACTGTATAATCTGCGCAGCCTGTTCATGGACATACAGACACAGATATCCTATGCGGAGAGAAACAACAGCCCTATATCTCTTATGATCATAAGACTCCGTTACCCTGCGGAAATGAAAAAGGTACTTAAAACGGATCAGTACAACAAAGTCATAAAGCAGCTCTCACTTCTTATAGTGGACACGGTACGTCTTGAAGACAGGGTTTATTCCATAGATGATAACGGGGGATTCGGCATCATACTTACCTGCGACAGGGAAGGTAACAGGATCGTTGAAAAGAGACTTCGCAGCAAGCTTGACGATCCGAAGTGGTTCGAGGGAATATCCGGAAAACAGCAGATACGTGCCGAGGTCAAGATAGGCTACCTGCAGTACGAAAAGAGCAAATATAACCGCAACGCCAACCAGTTCAAGGATGATGTCGAAGAAGAAGTTGAATATGATATGTAGTTTGGCAATACAGTGTAAATAATAATCTATATCCTGGAGAACACTATGAAATATTTTATTACCGGCGGAGCCGGCTTTATCGGCTCAAATATGGCAGACAGGCTTCTTGCGAGGCCTGACAATGAAGTGGTCGTATACGATAACTTCAGTACGGGCAGACACGAGTTTCTTGAAGATGCCCAAAGATCCGACAGATTTACCCTCGTGGAGGGTGATACGCTCGATCTTAACGCACTTACAAAAGCGATGGAAGGCTGTGAATTCGTCTTTCATTTTGCGGCAAACGCTGATGTCAGAATGGGATGTGAGCACCCCAGAAAGGATCTTGAGCAGAATACCATAGCGACGTATAACGTGCTTGAGGCAATGCGTGCAAACGGGATAAAGAGGATCGGCTTTTCTTCCACGGGAAGCGTGTACGGTGAAGCGGAGGTGATCCCGACCCCGGAGAATGCACCGTTTCCAGTTCAAACATCACTTTACGGTGCTTCAAAGCTCGCATGTGAAGGACTTCTCGCGGCATACGCGGAAGGGTTCGGCTTTACGGCATATATCTTCAGGTTCGTTTCGATCCTCGGAGAGAGATATACACACGGTCATGTGTTTGATTTTTGCAGGAAGCTTTCGCAGGATCCGACAAAACTTCATATTCTCGGCGACGGACATCAGAAGAAGTCTTATCTGTACGTTAAGGACTGTATGGAAGCCATCCTTACCGTCATAAGGAATGCAGATGAAAAGGTCAATATTTATAATCTCGGAACTGATGAATATGTTGAGGTCAACGATTCCGTCAGATTTATCTGCGGTAAGCTCGGCGTTACACCGGAGTTTACATACGAGGGCGGAGAGCGCGGCTGGATCGGTGACAATCCGTTCATATATCTTGACACAGGAAAAGTAAGGTCTCTCGGATGGAAACCCAAAGCATCCATTGAAGAGGGAGTGATCAAGACCGTGGAATATCTTCAGGCAAATCCATGGGTATTTGAAGTAAGGCACTGACGTAATATCGGATCACAGTAAAACGGGAGATATCATATGATCATAGCAAGAAGTCCGCTCAGGATCACTCTTGGCGGAGGCGGTACCGATCTTCCTTCGTATTATGAAGAAAGGGAAGGATTCCTCATATCGGCTGCCATTGACAAATACGTTTACATCACACTTCATGAGACTTTTGACAGGGGCTATTTTCTCAAATATTCCAAACTGGAGAAATGCGCCGAAATTGACGAGATACAGCATCCCATTATCAGGGAGGCTTTAAAGCTTCTGGATTGGAACAGGCCGTGCCTCGAGCTTTGTTCGATGGCAGATATTCCTGCAGGTACGGGACTCGGATCATCGAGTTCGTTTACCACGGCCCTGCTGCGTGCGCTTCATACGATGCAGGGAAATATCGTGAGCACCCGTACCCTTGCGGAAGAAGCGTGTGAGATCGAGATGAACAGGCTGAAAGAGCCCATCGGTAAACAGGATCAGTATATTGCAAGTTACGGCGGGATAACGTGCATGAATTTCCACAGGGACGGATATGTATGGGTCGATCCGCTCAGAATAGATGACGAGACGCTGTACAATCTTGAGGATAATCTCATATTGTATTTTACGGGCTTTTCACGGTCGGCCGGAAATATATTAAAAGAACAAAATGACAAGAGCAAAGAGCATAACGAGGATATGCTGAAAAATCTTGATTTTGTCAAGGATCTCGGATACCAGAGCAAGAATGCTCTTGAAAAAGGCGATCTTGATACGTTCGCCGATATAATGAACACACACTGGGAATACAAGAAAAAGCGCTCCGGAGGTATGAGTAATCCGAGGATCGACGAATGGTATGATCTTGCGCTTTCAAACGGTGCTCAGGGAGGCAAGATGATCGGAGCCGGCGGCGGCGGATTTCTGATGTTCTACGTCAAAGACAAGGCAAGACTGCGCGATGCCATGAGAAATACAGGAATGAGCGAAGTCAGATTCAGGTTCGAGAAAGAAGGCGCCAGAATACTATGATCAATCCTGCGGATTTTCAGGTAGTGGTGCTTATGGGCGGCCTTGGCACCAGACTGAAGGATTATACGAAACAGTGTCCCAAATCCCTTGTTGATGTGTGCGGCAGACCGTTCTTTGATTATCAGCTTGATCTTCTGAGCGCGTGGGGTTTTAGAAAATTTGTGTTTCTCATCGGATACAGAGCCGATATGATAGAGGAATACTATGGTGACGGCCGCGACAGAGGTATATCAATAAAGTACAGCTATGACGGAGAAAAGCTCCTTGGGACAGGCGGAGCCGTAAGGCGCGCCTTTGATCTTCTCGAGGATGATTTTCTCCTTATATATGGCGATTCCTTTATGGATATCGATTATGCGGAAACGCTTTACCGTTACGGACGGGACAAGGCAGCGGGCGCAAGAGCGCTCATGACCGTGCTTCGCAACAACAACAGGTTTGACAAAAGCAATGTTGTTATGGAAAAGGATGGACGGCTCGCTCTTTATGACAAGCACAATCCGGTCCCGGAGATGGAACACATCGATTACGGTGTGTGCGTTTATGAAAAATCACTGTTTGAGGCGTATTCTCCTGATGAGGCTTTTGATATTGCCGATATTCAGCATGAACTGTCCGTGAAGGGGCAGATGACAGCTCAGATCGTAACGAAACGGTTTTATGAGATCGGAAGTCCGGCATCCCTTGACGAGTTCACACAGTATGTAAAAAAGCGTTTTGAGAGCGCTAATCCGGCAGTCTTTGTCGACAGGGACGGAGTGATCAATGAGATCGTCTGGAATGATGACATCGAACAGCTCGACAGTCCGATGAAAGTATCGCAGTTTAAGTTCCTGCCGGGTGCTGCAGAAGCGCTTCGGACCATAAAAGAAAAAGGATACCGTATTTTTATCGTTACCAATCAGCCGGGAGCGGCAAAAGGCAAAACCGATCTGGCGACACTGTACGACATTAACACATATATGATCGAAAATCTTGCAAAAGAGGGAGTTGAGATCGATGATCTGTTTATGTGTCCCCATTATCCGAAAAAGCTTCCCGGAACAAAGGAAGAGTTCCTGATAAGAAAGTGCAACTGCAGGAAGCCTGAACCCGGTCTTATATACAGGGCGATGCGCAAGTACAATATCGATCTTTCCGTGTCATATATGATAGGTGATTCCTGTTCGGATATTACCGCAGGGGCAGCGGTGGGGCTGTCCACTGTATTTATCGGAGACCTGAAATGTGACCTGTGCAAAAAACTTAAAGACGTGCAACCGACGTTCATCGCGCCGGATCTTGCGGGCGCGGCACAGCTGCTGTGATCCCGGTATGATCCGGTGATGGAATAAAGTCATATTGTTTTGAAGAATGGGCCGTCAGGCTCAATAAGGGAAAAGGAGGGAACAATTATGACGAAAGATTACATCAGGCAATACCTTAAGGAGACGATCAGTATTGCCGAGACAGTTTCACAGGAAGAGATCGAAAAAGGGATCGATATCCTTCGTGAAACAAAAAAGAATGAAGGCAGACTGTTCATTCTCGGAGTAGGCGGAAGTGCGGCAAACGCATCGCATGCGGTCAACGATTTCAGAAAGATCGGAGGTATAGAGACATATGCACCTACCGACAATGTTTCGGAACTGACTGCAAGAACAAACGACGAAGGCTGGGAGACGACATTTGCAAAATGGCTTGAGACGAGCCATTTGAACGGGAAGGATTGCATAATGGTGTTCTCGGTCGGAGGCGGAAGCGAGACAACATCACTTAACATCGTAAATGCTCTCAAACTCGGAAAAGAGCGAGGTGCAAAGGTGATATCTATAGTATCGAGAACCGGCGGATATTCAAAACAGGTAAGTGATGCCTGCGTTCTCATTCCCGTAGTGGATAATTCGCGTATCACACCTCACGCCGAAGGCTGGCAGGGTGTGGTATGGCACCTCATGGTAAATGCGTTAAGTATATAAGGGGAATAGTAAAACCGTATTACTGAAGGGAGAAAATAATGAAAGCAAGCGATCTTACAATCACAATCTATGCAGACGGGGCCGATATAAAGGCCATGAAAGAAGAGTATGCCAAGGGCATCGTAAAAGGTTTTACGACCAACCCCACGCTGATGAAGAAGGCCGGAGTCAGGGATTATGTGACTTTTGCCAAAGAGTGTGTGAAGGAGATTCCGGATCTTCCGCTGTCGTTTGAAGTCTTTGCGGATGATTTTGTCGGAATGGAGGAGGAAGCTGAAATAATATGCGGCCTCGGGAGCAATGTTTACGTCAAGATCCCGATCACCAATTCGAAGGGTGAGTCGAGCATTCCGCTTATCAGAAAACTGTCGGCTAAGGGATTGAAGCTTAATGTCACGGCGATCCTGACGATGAAACAGATCGAAGAGACGGTTGATGCTTTTGCCGAAGGCACTGAAAATATCGTGTCCGTATTTGCCGGAAGGATAATGGATACCGGGGTTGATGCTGTTCCCATGATGAAAAAGGCCAAAGAGATAGCGTCCAAAAAGCCCGGAACTCTCACTTTGTGGGCCAGCTGCAGGGAAGTGTACAATATAGTACAGGCGCAGGAATCAGGCACCGATATCATCACTGTGACCAATGCCATTCTCGCAAAACTTCCGAACTTCGGAAAGGATCTCGGACAGTTATCATTAGAGACGGTTCAGATGTTTGTGAATGATGGCAAAAGCCTCGGATTCAGTATCAGAGCATGATTCTGTTGTTATCTTGTATAATATTGTGACAAAATCTCGGGATTTGTGGTAATTATTCACAAAAATCAGCCAAATGTTGACAAAACCGCGTAACTGCGATATATTTCTTATTGCATGTATTGAGTTTGCTATATTTTTAAAGTATTTTTTATGTGATAAAGGTAGTTTGAAAGGAGAATTACTAGCATGGCAGACGTAAAGAAACCCACAGTAACAGTTAAAAAGGCTGTTGTTACAGAACCCGAGAAGGCAAAAGAGGCTATAAAGGCCGCTGTAGCTGAGCAGAAGGCAGCAGCACCCGCTAAGAAGGCAGCACCTGCCAAGAAGGCACCCGCTAAGAAAGCTCCTGCTAAGAAGGCAGCAGCACCTGCCAAGAAAGCAGCTCCCGCCAAGAAGGCAGCTCCCGCCAAGAAGGCAGCAGCACCTGCCAAGAAAGCAGCTCCTGCTAAGAAGGCAGCAGCACCCGCTAAGAAAGCTCCTGCTAAGAAAGCACCTGCAAAGAAGGCTGTAGCTAAGAAGACGGTTGTTAAGACAAATGCTGTTTTCGCTATTTCAGACAGCAAGAACGTTACGGCAGATGCACTTTTCAAGCAGTATCTCAAGACAGCCAAGGATCGTGCAAAATATGATCTCGGTATCAAAGTTGCCGATATCAAGAGCATCGATATTTATTTAAATGTTGCTGAGCAGAAGGTTTACAGTGTTATAAACGGTGATGTTAACGATTCATTCGATATGTATTTTGATTTCTGATCCGACACTGCGTAATCATAAAAGATCGAAGGGGACTAGCGATAGTCCCCTTTTTGATACATTATCCGGAGGTTAAACAATGATCAGACTGCATGATGAGGGTGTATTTTTAATTGACGGTATGAAGATCGCCGCTGCGGCGGATGTACCGGACAAACCTGAGGACGCCCTGAAAAATACTATAGCCTATGGCATTCTTTTGGCACATAATACTTCTGAAGATATGGACAGGCTTAAGATCAGGTTCGACAAGCTTACTTCACATGATATAACCTATGTCGGGATCATACAGACCGCCCGGGCATCCGGGCTGGAGAGATTTCCGATGCCGTATGTTCTTACAAACTGTCACAACAGTCTGTGCGCGGTTGGCGGGACTATCAATGAGGATGACCATATGTTCGGCCTGACATGTGCCAAAAAGTACGGCGGTGTTTATGTTCCGCCTCATCAGGCCGTTATCCACCAGTATGCCCGCGAGATGCTCGCGAGCTGCGGAAGCATGATCCTTGGATCGGATTCTCATACAAGATACGGAGCACTCGGAACAATGGCTATGGGTGAGGGAGGTCCGGAACTTGTAAAGCAGCTTCTCGGCCGGACCTATGATATAGACAGGCCGGAAGTCGTGGCCGTTTATATGACGGGAGCTCCCAGGGAAGGAGTCGGTCCTCAGGACGTGGCGCTTGCCATTATAGGTGAGGTATTTAACAGCGGTTTCGTCAAGAACAGGGTCATGGAATTTGTAGGCCCCGGTATCGCTTCCATGAGTGCCGATTTCAGGATAGGCGTGGATGTGATGACAACGGAGACTACCTGCCTGTCATCCGTTTGGCAGACAGACGAGTCCGTAAAGCAGTTTTACGATATACACGGAAGAAGCGAAGATTACAAAAAGCTTGCTCCGGGACATGTGGCATATTATGACAGGATGATAGAAGTGGATCTGTCGGCTGTAGAACCAATGATCGCAATGCCTTTCCATCCGAGCAACACATATACGATCGACGAGGTCAATGCAAATCTTTGCGATATACTCCGTGAAGTCGAAAAGAAGGCTGAAGTATCCCTTGACGGTGCGGTTGATTACAAACTTACGGATAAGATCAGGGATAACAGGCTCTATGTCGATCAGGGAATAGTTGCGGGATGTGCCGGCGGCGGATTCGAGAATATTTGCGCGGTATCAGATATTCTTGACGGAAAGAGCATAGGCGACGGAGGATTCAGTCTGAGTGTATATCCGGCATCAATGCCGATCTATATGGAACTTATCAGAAACGGCTGTGCCGCTAAGATCCTTGAGACCGGAGCGGTATTAAAAACAGCATTCTGTGGTCCGTGCTTCGGAGCCGGTGATACACCTGCCAATAACGGATTTTCAATAAGGCATTCCACAAGGAACTTCCCGAACCGTGAAGGAAGCAAGCTTCAGAGCGGACAGATAAGCTCGGTTGCCCTGATGGATGCACGATCGATCGCGGCAACAGCGGCAAACAAAGGATTCCTTACAAGTGCGACAAGGCAGATCGAAGCCGATACACTGAAAAAATACAGATATTCTTTTGATTCGGATATTTATAAGAACAGAGTGTTTGATTCAAAAGGTGTGGCGGATAAGGATCAGGAGATACATTTCGGACCGAACATCAAGGACTGGCCGGCCATGGAGGCACTTACCGACAACCTGCTGCTGAAGGTTGTATCGGAAATACACGATCCGGTTACGACAACCGATGAGCTGATCCCTTCGGGGGAGACATCATCTTACAGATCCAATCCGTTGGGACTTGCCGAGTTTGCTCTTTCACGTAAAGACCCCATGTATGTCGGCCGGGCCAAGGAAGTAAGATCTGCTGAGGAGGCAAGGGGTGAAGGCAGTGATCCCTGCGCAGCGCTTCCGGAGATAAGATCAGCCATGGAGGCTGTCAGGACAGTGTTTGCGGATGCTGACAGAACCAACACCGGGATAGGCTCAACAATATTTGCGGTTAAGCCGGGGGACGGTTCCGCAAGGGAACAGGCAGCGAGCTGTCAGAAGGTTCTCGGCGGATGGGCCAATATCGCGAACGAATATGCCACGAAACGCTACAGGAGTAATCTTATAAACTGGGGAATGCTGCCGTTTCTCATTGACGAAGGACCGCTTCCGTTTGCCAATCTTGACTATCTGTTCATACCGGGTATCAGAAAGGCTATAGAAAGTGGTGCGGCAGACATAAAGTCATATGCCGTAAAGGATGGCAGACTTCAGGAATTCATGCTTCATATGGCACCGCTTACCGAAGATGAACGGACCATAATCCTTAAAGGATGCCTGATCAATTATTACGCCGGATAGAAAGGGTGTTGTTCGAACCGAAACTTTACAGACAGGAGAAGAGTATATGAATAAAAACATAATTACCAGAAATGATAAGTTTTCACAACAGATCATAAAGGGATTAAAGTCCCGCAATATGACGGGGTACTATGCCGCAGATAAAGAAGAGGCAAAAAAGATCGCGCTGTCTTTAATACCGGAAGGATCATCCGTAACTATGGGCGGAGCCATGAGTGCTCATGAGATAGGCCTTGTGGATGCGGTAAAGACCGGTAATTATAACTTTATAGACCGCGATGAGATGGAAGATAAGAGAGCTGCCATGCTCGCAGCTTATGATGCGGATGTTTTCCTGACAAGCACCAATGCCATGACATCCGACGGTATCCTCGTGAATATTGACGGCAACTCCAACCGTGTCAGCGCTATAGCGCAGGGACCTAAGAAAGTGATCTTCATTGTGGGGATGAACAAGGTCTGTAACGATGTTGATGCTGCGATGAAGAGAGCAAGAAACACAGCAGCGCCCATCAATGCGCAGCGTTTTAACCTTTCAACGCCGTGTTCCGTTACGGGTGAATGTGCCGACTGCAAATCTCCCGACACCATCTGCTGTCAGTTTCTTATCACCAGATATTCAAGACATGCGGACAGGATCCATGTGATCCTTGTTAATGATGTTCTGGGATTCTGAAACGGTTATAAAGTAATCGTGTTTTTATCCGATATACTATATACAGGTATATGATCTGACTGCATGGATAGGCATACATGGGAACGGATTCTCTACAGGAGTTATCCGTTCCCTTTTTTCGTGCAGTTTACACTTTTCGAAAAGGAGGGATTATTTGAGGATCAAAGACAGCAGTATAGGAATGGAGTCCGCCAGAACTTATACTTCTGTGAGCGCCGTCAGCAATACCGTCTCGGGATCGATACTGTCTTTCCCCGGGGTACTGGGAAATGCATATGGCGACGGATCGAAACATGATGTTTCAAAAACCAGGGGGGATGAAAAAGACTCTTCCTCCAGAACGGATGCACAAAATGCCAAGGGTGATTTTGACAGTATTTTGGGCAGGATGAAGGCAGCTGCGGCGAACAGTTCATATGAAGAAAAGCTCGAGCGGGATGCCATGAACCGTATAAGGGTTGAATGTATTCAGTTTCTGTTGTTCATGCTCTTTGGGGTGAAGGGACATCCTGATGGGGACAGAGCGGTCTCTTTGGGGGGAGGCGGGATGATAACGCAGATCTCGCAAACTCGGCAGTACTACAGGTCGGAGACTGAAGAGACGTGCTTTAAGACTACGGGGAAGGTCATTACCGGGGATGGAAGGGAACTCGATTTTGATCTGGAGCTATCGATGAGCAGGAGTTTTACGCAGTACTATGAGGAAAATGTTACAACACTAAGTACGTTTACGGATCCGCTTGTGATCAATCTTGATGTGCCGGCCGCACAGGTGTCGGATGTAAAGATTGCCTTTGACCTTGATTGTGACAACAGTGAGGAAAACATTGCAGCGCTTTCGCCGGGAAGCGGTTATCTGGCACTCGACCGTAACGGGGACGGGATGATCAACGATGGAAGTGAGCTCTTCGGTACTTCTTCGGGAGACGGATTTTCGGATCTTTCCAAATATGATCTTGACGGTAACGGATGGATCGATGAAGCTGATGAGGTATTCGATAAATTGGTGATCGCCTTTATCAGGGAGGACGGTACCCGGGAGCTTGTAAAACTGAAAGATAAAAATGTGGGTGCGATATATACCGGAAGTGCCTCTACCGATTTTTCGTTAAATGATATTGCGACCAATGAGACGAGGGCGCGCATAAGAAAGACCGGGATATTCCTGTATGAGAACGGTATGGCGGGGACGGTCCAGCACCTCGATCTGGCACAGTGAAACGGTCAGTCTTCTTCAAGAACACTGAATTCGAGATAGTCGAAAAAAACTTCCTCGATGAAGCTGTCTGTTTTGAATTTCACTTTTGAGTATTTCTTAAAATCGGCTATGTTGAGGTCGAGCCATATAGGTGCTGCAATGTCGAATTCATAGCTGATCTTCTCGATGGCGGCGAATACCTTGTGAGTGCGGGTTTCGTCGCCGTCGACAGTGACCGTGAGGTCTTTTATCATTCGGTTGTCTTTAAATATTCTTGCCCAGAATCTCATCTTCTTTCCACCGTTTTCAATATTATTGTTTTTTTGTGTTTTGTCAATCCGTAAGGCTTTTACCTGTTCGTGTTTTTTTTGTTAATAATCGGTGAACAGATGAAAGAGAGGATGATTTTATGATATAATGAATTAAAGTTTTACGGGGGTACATTAACTTGGAGATAGATTTCGATAAAGAGGAGCAGGATATAACCTGGGAGGAGATCATACTTCTTCACAATTCCGCTCTCAAAGAGATAGGTACAAAGCTGGAGATCCTAAACGATGAGTTCCAGCATATTCATCAATACAATCCGATAGAGCATATCAAATCGAGGATCAAGTCGCCTGAATCCATAGTCAGAAAGCTCAAGAAAAAGGGCTATGAGGTCACGCTTGAGAATATGGTGAAGTACGTGAACGATATTGCGGGTATCCGCATCATCTGTTCGTTTACTTCGGATATCTACCAGATCGCAAATATGCTGCGCAAGCAGAATGATATCAAGGTGCTTGCTGTCAAGGATTACATCGAGAGCCCCAAGGAAAGCGGATATAAGAGTTATCATATGCTGGTGGAGATACCGATATATCTGTCCGATTCCGTTGTCGATACGAAGGTCGAGATCCAGATCAGGACTATAGCGATGGACTTCTGGGCCAGCCTCGAGCACAAGATGAATTACAAATTTGAAAGCGATGCACCGGAGCAGATCAAAAAAGAACTGTTTGAGTGTGCGATGATGGTGGAACAGCTCGATGACAGGATGCTGATAATCAACGATAAGATACTCAGAGCAAAGAAAGAAGAAGCGATCTGGAAGATCGATTAAACCCCTGTAAATGAGGAGTGGCCAGGTGGATGAGAGTCACCTGGCCAATATTATGAAAAAATACATCTGGTTGTTTGGAGATTGTCCTCCAATGGAGATAGTGTAAATATACCATTATCTTATGAACAAATTATGAACACATTATGAATATATAGTAAATGTTTCCAATAGAAACGAAAAACTCGCCTGCAATTTGTAAACATTGCACAACGCCAAAAATGAGAAATGCTATATATTGTGTTTTTACGGAAAAAATGATACAATGATTCAGTTATTTGTAGATTATTCGGGAGGTTGAGATGGACGGATTCAGAGAAAGGCTTGGCACAAGGTATGACAGGTCGCAGATGAGGAGCAGTGCGTATGATCGCGGATCCTCTGAGGACCGCTATGAGAGTGACAGATATGAAAGGTCTCCGCGAAGGAGTGCTCCCGAAGGGATCTCACCGGAGGCTCTTAAAGAGACTGTCAATGAAGCTGTAACGAGGGCGAACCGGGAACAGCTGGATGTTATCGCTGATTTTTTTGATGAAGCGAAGGCTGACAGAATGGAATCCGAAAGAGCCATTATAGAAGCCCTGTCTCACGGCCCTGCCGAGAAATCATCTCCCGACAGAAACAGCGCAGCGCTTACCATGGAACAGCCCGTTCCGATAACGGTCGTTGATGAGGAAAACGCTGAAACGCTCGCGAGGATAGAGAGGATCGCAGGTCAGAATGCGGAAGCGCTCAATGAGAGCAGCGAGATACTTGAGAGAAGCCTGAGCAGTGTACGGTCCAATTCGGAGATCTTAACCGAGATCAGGACACGGATGGAGCAGCTTGAAGGCAACATCAGCCGCGGCATTGCCGATGCTTCAGGTGCATCTGCCGCTCCGGAGCTGACGGTGGACTTTTCCGAAGAGAAGAATGAGATCATCAGTGCCGTAGGAGATAACAGAGCGATCCTTAACATGATCCGTCAGGATGTACTGAACGGATTTGCAAAGAATGAGAATGAAGAAGATGAGCAGGAGGAAAAGCCTGTCCTTCTTACTGCGGAAGATGCCGCAAACTACTATAATGAACTTGAAGAACATGTTCACAAGGAATGTGTAAAGTGTTACAGGAATGTACAGTCTGCACTTACCGAGCAGGCGGGAGAAGCCAATAAGGGGTTGGAAAAGTCTGTGGCCGGGATGAGGATAATGGTTCTTTTATCTCTTATTTTCGGCGGGCTGGGATTTCTGACCGGTTTGATTAACCTTCTGAACGGCATGGGTATCATTTCACTGTTCTGATCTGACGGATAATGAGTTTTTTTACCAAGTACGTTAATGTTATCAAATATTCACATTATTTAGCAATGCTGGTCACGGCATTGCTAATTTTTGTGTGTGCACCGGGGATCGAAAAGCCGGAAAGCGAAGGCAGCAACAAAGTCAGCGTGTTCATTAACGGGACCCAGGTAGGAACCGTCAAAGACGCAACGGAAGTTGACGGAATGATACTTGAGGCCAGACGCCGTATAGCTTCTGAAAGCGGAGCTCTTGTTCTTGTCAATTCCGAGGTGGTGCTGTCGGGATCTACCGATGTTGTGGGACAGGTAGATGACAGACAGACGATCATTGACAATATCTGTTCCGTATTTCGCGAAAACATAATGAAGACCAAACAGCCGGCATTTGAAGTGAAGATCAATGATTTTACGGTAAATCTCCGGACAGCTGAGGAAGTCATAGCGCTCCTTAACGCATCAAAAGCCGAGTACGATCCGAACCTTGAGTGGAAAGTCTCGCTTGTCCCCGACAATACCCGTGAGCTGAACGTGATGACCACAAAGATAGAGAAAGTGGCTTCGTCTCCCGTAAACGGCCCTGAAAAACCCGATATATTTCCGAAGGCCGGTGCTCTTTTAAGACTCGAAGAGTTCTATCAGGAAGCCTTTTTACAGCAATCGGAGGATCCGACGGAATTCGGTGTTACAAGCATAGGGTTTGATGAAAACGTGGAAGTGGTTCAGGCGTATGTTGATGCCGACAAGATAAGCACGCTTGAGTCCGCCATAGAAGCGGTTACCAAGACAAGCGAGAAGAACAAGACTTATGAAGTGGTATCGGGAGATACTCTGGGCGGGATAGCGCAGAAGAATGATATGTCCATAGATGAGATCATCAAGCTCAATTCCGAACGGATCCCGGATGAGAATGCCATGCTCCGAGTCGGGGACGAACTGACCATATTCTCTCCCGAACCCGTACTCTCGGTTGTCAGGACTGAAAGAAGATACTATGAGGAAAACTACGATGCCGAGGTAGAGTATATAGATAATGATGAGTGGTATACCAATGAGACTGAAGTGGTCAGACAGCCTGTGACCGGATTCAGAAAAGTTATAGCAGATGTGACATACCGAAACGCCGAACTTGTTGACACGAAC
The DNA here is from genome assembly GCA_024695145.1 of Lachnospiraceae bacterium. GTDB lineage: Bacteria > Bacillota > Clostridia > Lachnospirales > Lachnospiraceae > UBA2868. The sequence goes on along the minus strand of JAILIS010000008.1, from coordinate 54,096 downwards.
ATATTGTATGAAGATGTGGCGGTCAAAGCCGTTGCCAAGGTCATAAAACGGGGTACCAAGATACCGCCTACTTATATCTATCCTGTATGGGGCAGGGTCTCATCGGGCTTTGGATCCAGAAAAGCACCTAAAAAAGGAGCATCTACTTTCCACAGGGGAGTCGATTTTGCTGTACCTATAGGTACAGCCGTTATGGCATCGTGCGGCGGGACCGTGTCAAGAGCCGGATGGGGAAGCGGTTACGGATACTGCGTATATATCGAACATCCTGACGGCAGGAGCACGAGATACGGACATTTGAGCAAAGTGCTGGTCAAAGCCGGCCAGAAGGTTTCCCAGGGTCAGAAGATAGCCTTGAGCGGAAATACAGGCGTTTCGACGGGACCCCATCTTCATTTCGAGATTCTGATAGGCGGAGGGCAAGTAAATCCGCTCAAATATTTGCAGTGATTTTTGTGTATTTTGTTACATTCACCAAAAAACAGCTTTGGTATTGAAACACCCGATTAGTGGTATTATAATGCTTTTAATATTGAGGTGTGAAAATTGGAACAATACGTGATCAAGGGTGGAAATCCCCTTGTGGGAGAAGTTGAGATCGGTGGAGCAAAGAATGCGGCACTGGGCATTCTTGCGGCTTCCGTCATGACAAGTGATCCCGTTATAATTGAAAATCTTCCCGATGTGAAGGACACGGAAGTTCTGATACAGGCGATGCAGAGTGTGGGTACGATCGTGGAGCGTATCGACAGACACACGGTTAAAGTCATTGCGGCAAATATCACGAGCTTTACGATCGACGACGGTTTTATTAAGAAGATAAGAGCTTCCTATTATATGCTCGGGGCCCTTCTCGGAAGGTTCAATGAGGCTGATGTCGCCCTTCCCGGAGGATGTAATATCGGCAGCCGTCCGATAGACCAGCATCTTAAAGGTTTCAGAGCACTCGGAGCCAAGGTGGAAGTTTCAAGAGGTATGATATCCGCAAAGGCTGACAACCTTGTCGGAAACCACATATATATGGACGTTGTGACAGTAGGTGCGACCATAAATGTGATGCTCGCCGCCACGCTTGCCACCGGTAAGACCATTATAGAAAATGCCGCGAAGGAACCGCATGTTGTTGATGTGGCGAACTTCCTGAACAGTATGGGAGCCAACATAAAAGGCGCCGGTACTGATGTGATCAGGATACGCGGAGTGGAAAAACTGCACGGGACAACCTATTCCATCATCCCCGACCAGATAGAGGCCGGGACCTTCATGTTTGCCGCCGCTATAACAAAAGGCGACATCACCATCAGAAATATCATCCCCAAACATTTGGAATCAATAAGCGCAAAGCTTATCGAGATAGGATGTGAGATAGAGGAGTCTGATGACTGCCTCAGGGTGGTTGCAGCCAGGAGGCTGTCAAGCACTCATGTCAAAACATTACCGTATCCCGGATTTCCCACGGATATGCAGCCTCAGATAGCGACCACACTTGCTCTTTGTGAAGGGACCAGTATAGTTACCGAAAGCATATTTGAAAACAGGTTCAAATACGTCGGAGAACTGCAAAGGATGGGAGCAAACATAAAGGTTGAAGGAAATACCGCCATCATACAGGGCGTGGACAGTTTTTGCGGAGCGTCGATCTCAGCTCCGGATCTGCGGGCGGGTGCCGCACTTGTCCTGGCGGCGCTGGCCGCGGAAGGGATCACGGTCATAGAAGATATAGAATACATAGAGAGGGGATACGAAGACTTCCCCGAAAAAATGTCGTCGCTGGGGGCCCTGATGGAAAAGGCTCAGACGGACAGAGATATTCAGAAGTTTAAGTTAAAGGTCGGGTGATCCGGCCTTTTATTATTTGACTAACACATTCGCTTTCTTTATAATTAACATGGATTTTTAGAACGCTTTGACAGGAGACATCCGTGAAAAGAGTACGTATTTCCGATCTTCGGCCGGGTATGAAGACGGCCGAGGACGTTTTTTCGTATAATAATCAGATGATAGTACCCAGAGGGTCGGTTCTTGATGACAAGATGATCACCCGTCTGGAGTTCTATTCCGTTTTGGCTGTCCGTATTTCTGATGAAACGGATGCCGATGATGAGGGAGCTTCGGAACAGGCACCTTCAGGCAGCGCAGAGAGGACTGAACCGTATTCAAAAAGAGTCAGGGAAAGCAAGGAGTTCAAGAAGTTTGAAGAGTCCTTCCTGAAGACAACGGAGACTTTCAAAGAAAAGTTTAAGGATATTGCGGAATCCGGCGGAGAGATTGACAGCCGTGCGATGGTTGAAAGCGTCACCAGTCTGATCGCCGACGACATGACCGGCGGAAACGTGTTTGACATGCTTCATAACATGCGTCAGTATGATGATTTTACATATATGCACTCAATGAATGTCGCACTGATATGTAATGTGTTTGCAAAATGGCTCGGTATGAGAGCTGCTGACGTGGATATCCTTACACTCGGAGGACTTCTTCATGACATCGGAAAGCTGAAGATACCCGACAATATAATCAGAAAACCTGATAAGCTTTCCCCCGCGGAGTACAACATCATCAAGACGCATTCACTTCAGGGTTATAATATCCTTAAGGATAAAAATATCGATGATAACGTCAAACAGTGTGCTCTGATGCACCACGAAAGATGTGACGGGTCGGGATATCCGCTCGGACTGTCTGCCGATAAGATCAACAATTATGCCAAGATAGTCGCCATTGCCGACGTATATGATGCCATGACCGCTGCCAGGATATACAGAGGGCCGCTTTGTCCGTTCAAAGTCATCAGCATCTTTGAAGCCGAAGGATTGCAGAAGTACGACGGGCATTATATTTTGACTTTCCTCGAACATGTGGCGACAACTTACATGAACAACCGTGTCCGTCTTAACAACGGAATGGAAGGCGATGTAATATTTATGAACAGGAATCAGTACTCAAGACCAATGCTGCAGTGCGGTGACAAGTTCATCGATCTTTCCAGAGAGCCTGACCTGTATATTGAGACGTTTGTTTGATGAATGATGAGTTTTATGAAGATGAGGTCATAGAAGGATTTTATGTTCCTGCCATGCTGAAGGCGGCATGGGGAGCGCAGATGGATGTCTTTAATGAAACCGACAGGATCTGCCGCAGGCACAATATCCCCTATTATGCAGACTGGGGGACCCTTCTTGCAGCGATAAGACACAACGGATATATCCCGTGGGATGATGATCTTGATATATCCATGCGGCGTAAGGATTACGAGAGATTCCTGAAGTATGCCGAGGAGGAACTGCCTCGTGGATTCAAGGTCATGAACTATCGCAATCATCCGGGTCATCATTTTTTTGTTGCAAGGATAGTGGGCAAGCCGAGGATCTGTTTTGAGGAAGATCATCTCAGACGATTTCACGGATTTCCGTATATCGCGGGTGTAGACCTGTTCGTTCTGGACAATGTATGTATTGACCGGAACAAAGAGAAACTGAAATCAAAAAAGGCAGAATTCATAATCACCGTTGCGGATAACATTGCCGACGGGAAAACCACGGGCCGTGAAGCCGAGGAACAGCTCCTGCAGAGTGAAGCTTATACGGGCAGGAGTATAGACAGAAACCTTCGCGGTGAAGATCTGCGCGTTTTCATGTACTCTCTTGCAGAGGAACTGTTTTGTTCCATTCCCGATGAAGAATCGGATGCTCTTGTGCAGATGATGCCGTTCGGTATGTACGGGAATGAATTGTTCATTCCCAAAGAGTATTACGGCACGGGAGTCCGCCTGCCTTACATGGACACATCAATATCCGTACCTTTGTGTTATGATGCCGTAATGCGCGTGAAGTTCGGCAATTACATGACTATCTGCAGAAAATGGTCCGGACACGATTATCCTTTCTTTTACGGACAGCATGAGGATCTGCTGAAAGTTCTTGATTTTACTTATCCGTCATACAAAGCAAAAAAGGAAGATCTGTTTTTCTCCGTAAACGGAGAAGGCGGATTGAAGCAGGCTTTGCCGGAATTGCGGCAGAGCTTAAAAGAGTGTGCTGTGGCTGCCGGATCACGGGAGAGGGATGCAGCGATAAAGCTTCAGAGCATAGCCGTTGAGATGGGGACTATGATAGAAGCCGTATACAAAGAAGGGTACGGGCCGGTGCCGGTTCTTGAGGAGATGTGTGAACTTGCGTACATGGCTTATGAGGGAGAAGATGTTGCGGCAAAGCTTTTAAAATGTATGAAAGAATATGAAGAGGGTGAAGAAAAGTATATCCTGTCCCGTCACGATATAGTGTTCATGCCCTTTGCACCGAAACATTGGAAATACATGGAAGAGCTGTATCTTAAGTACAAAGATGACGGGAAATACAATGTTTTCGTTGTACCGCTTCCGTATTATCACAAAGAATACGACGGTGCGTTCGGCCGGAGATATTATGATATCAGTGAATATCCCGACTCTGTCATCACCGAGGATTACGAAACCTTTGACCTTAAAGGAATGCATCCTGAAAAGATCGTGATACAGAACCCTTTTGACGGCTGGAACCCTGTCATGTCCGTACCTGCGGAGTTTTATTCCGACAGGCTGAAAGAGTACACGGATGAACTTGTGTATGTTCCGTTTTTTGTCACGGATGATTTTACGAAGGAATACGGTAAAGAATATATCAATATGGACGCTTATGTATGCATGCCGGGAGTCATCCGCGCGGACAGGATCATCCTTCCGTCTGATATACTGAAAAACACTTATATCGATAAGATCATGGATTTTACGGGCACAGCCGGTGATGAAGAAGTCAGGGCACTTCTTGATGACAGGATCGGGGTACTTCCAAAACTTCGCGAAGAAGATTATACGTATACAAAACCACGCCCCGCTTCGGAAAAGAAGACCATAGTGTGGTTTACCGCTCTCAGTTTTCTGGCACAGAACAAAGACAGAGCCATCGAAAAGATACGAAAGACCATCGATGTATTTGCGGCCGATTCCGACAGGCTCAGTGTAGTATGGGTAACACAGCGTATGGATCGCCTTGATCTTATAGATGCCGCGACGGCGGATGATTTTTACTCGGAGGTTAAAAGATATAAGGATAAAGGCCTTGGCGAGTATATATCCGATGTACCGTTAAAGGAAGCTGCAGGATTTCCCGACCGGTGTGATGCGTATTACGGAGATCCTTCAGCGATGGCATTGTGGTTTTACTATAAGAAGAAACCCGTGATGCTGATGAATGTTGACGCCTGATGTGACTGTACTATGTGGCAAAAATCACATTCATATGATATAATCACTCTGTTTTCGGAGGAACATATATGGCCAATAAAATCAAAGAAATAATAAAAAAACTGACACTTGAAGAAAAAGTGAGCCTGTGTTCGGGCTCCGATTACTGGCATACAAAGGCCATAGACAGGCTGGGGATCCCGTCGGTCATGGTCAGTGACGGCCCGAGCGGTCTGCGAAAGCAGGATGTTGAAGCTGAGAATCCGGGTGTCAATCAGAGCATCAAGGCAGTCTGTTTTCCGACGGCTGTCAGTCTGGCGGCATCGTTTGATACCGAGATCGTGCAAACCGTCGGAGAGACCATCGGACGTGAATGCCAGGCCGAGAATGTGGCTGCTGTTCTCGGTCCGGGTGTTAATATAAAACGTTCTCCTCTTTGCGGAAGAAATTTTGAATACTATTCCGAAGACCCGTATCTTGCGGGTAAGATGGGGGCGGCGTTTATCAGAGGCGTTCAATCTGCCGGGGTCGGAACTTCTTTAAAGCATTTTTGTGCCAACAACCAGGAGTACCGACGCAACAGTTATGATTCCCGCGTTGACGAGAGGACGCTCAGAGAGATTTATCTGAGGGCTTTTGAAATAGCGGTCAGGGAATCAAAACCTTGGACCGTGATGTGTGCATACAATCTTGTGAACGGTGTTCAGATGTCCGAGAACAAACGGCTTCTTACCGATATACTCCGTAACGAGTGGGGATTTGACGGACTGGCCATGAGTGACTGGGGTGCGGTGAGAGACCGTGTAAAAGGTATCGCCGCCGGACTCGATCTCGAAATGCCGGGCAACTGCGGTGCTTATGACGATCTTGTCATTGAAGCGGTCAGAGACGGAGAGCTTTCGGAGAAAGCACTGGATATCTGCGTGGAAAGAGTGCTCGAATTTGTATACAGATCGATAGAGAACCACAATGCACAGGCTGCCTGGGACAAAGAAGAGGATCACAGGATCGCCAGAAATATCGCAAATGAATGTATAGTGCTCTTAAAGAATGATGAAGGTGTTCTTCCGATCAAAAATGATGAATATGTTCTGTTTATAGGGGGATTTGCCAAAAACGTCCGCTTCCAGGGCGGAGGAAGTTCCCATGTAAACTGCGTTAACGTAGATTCGGTACTGTATGCCATGCAGTGGAACACAAAGCTCAGATACGAGGAGGGGTACTCTTCTTTCGACGACAGCGTTGATCAAAGAAAGATCAAAAGTGCGATCGAATCCGCCAAAGATGCGGATAAGGTGGTGATATTTGCCGGCCTGCCCGACTCCTACGAATCCGAGGGATATGACAGAAAACATATCGATCTTCCGCAGGTTCAGAATGATCTTATCGAAGAGATCGTAAAGGTGAATCCTCACGTGATCGTCGTTCTGCAGAACGGATCGTGTGTCACCATGCCTTGGGCCGACAGGGTTCAGGGAATAATGGAGACATATCTGTGCGGTGAGGGCATCGGCGTTGCCACAGCCAGAGCTCTTTACGGCAAAGTCAACCCTTCGGGACGTCTTCCGGAGACATTTCCGCTGAGGCTTGAGGACACTCCTTCATATATTGATTTTTCGGGCGACTGTCAGGTCATAGATTATCGTGAAGGTATATTTACGGGCTACAGATATTATACCAAGAAAAAGATCCCGGTTCTGTTCCCGTTCGGACACGGACTGTCATACAGCAAGTTTTCGTACGGCATTATGAAGACCGATACCGACAGTATGAAAGATGACGAGACTGTTGAGGTTACCGTGGATGTGATCAACGAAAGTGATATACCGGGAAAAGAAGTCGTCCAACTGTATGTTGAGGCCGATATCCCGAATACCGGGGTACGAAGGACAGTCAGAGAACTGAAGGCTTTTACGAAGATCTTTCTGGATGCACATGAGAAGAAGAATGTCAGTTTTATCCTCGATAAAAGCGCTTTTGCATATTATGACGTTGAGATCTCGGACTGGTATGTGGAGCCCGGAGATTATAAACTGGAGATATGCCGCAATGCCGAAGAGGTCATTTCTTACAGGACGATAAGCGTTACTCCTAAAAGACCAAAAAAGAAGATCTATAATGAGAACTCGGTATATAAAGATCTGAAAGAGGATAAACATGCATGGAAGATCGTAAAACCGTATTTTGATAAATACATCCGGGAATACCTGAATGATCAGAACACGGACGAACAGGCTGCGGAAGCTTTCGGGGCTGATATGGAGATCTTCCTTGCGGACTGTACGATAAGAAATGCGGTGAACATGAGCCAGGGAAAGATAACCAGGCAGGAAATGGAAGAGATTCTTGATAAACTGAACAAACAGTAGAAAAGGAGGAATACTTTATGTTCGACGGAAAAAAGATCACGGCACTGATCATGGCGGCTGCTACCGTAGCGGTTTCCTTGTCTGCCGGCGTTTCGCTTGCTTCTGATACCGGTATATATACCGTTGATAAGGTCTTGGTAGAATCACCGGAATATATGAGAAAAACCTCCGGAGACCTTGAAGGAAAAGAAAAGAGCATCACCCGGAATAGTTTTGTGTCTGCGGCAGATGATGAACAGGATATTTTGAAGATCAGGCCTTCGGTACCGCAGATCAAGGTAAAAGAAGATCTCAGCAATCTCTTTAACAGGGATGATTATGACTATCTTTCCAAAGAGATGAAGAAAAAACTTTCCGACAACGGCTTTGCGGTTTCGGGAGGTGCCGGTTATGAATTTTTCGAGGTCTATGAAAATAACCGCTACTTCCAGTTTCCCAACTTCGTAACGGTCGATTCTCTTATGCATACTTATCATCTGTATTTCGCACATCTGATGAGAAATGTCGAAAAGTCTTATCTGTACATGGATCTTAAGAGACTTACTTCGGATATGCAGGCGGAAAGTTTTGAGCAGTACAAAGCTCTCAAAGGAACCGAGTGGGAAGAAGCGGCAAAGAGAAATGTCGAATTCTTTTCTGTAGGAGCTGTTCTTCTGGATGATAAGGCGCGCATGCCAAAGGAAGTCGCCAAGACTGTTAAGAGTCAGTATGATCTTATAATGGACGCTTCCGGTATCGAATCCTGCGTCATAACGGGAGATGACGAGGATTATACTCAGTACAAGCCCCGCGGATATTATGAGGGAGACAAGACGCTTGAGCAGTATTTCAGGGCAATGATGTGGTACGGGCGCGTACACTTTGATCAGAAAAATGAGGATCTTGACAGATCGGCTCTTCTCATGACACTTGCCATCAAAGATGCCGGTTATGATGACTGGGATGCCATTTACACGGTAACTTCCTTCTTTGCGGGAGCGAGCGACGATCTCGGTTACAATGATCTTATGCCTGTGATAGAGGATATATACGGAAAGAAAGTCAGCACAAAGGACCTGGTCTCCGAAAAGGCATCATGGAAAAAGTTCCTTGATAAGATATCCGACCTTCGTGCGCCCCGGATCAATTCGGTGCCTATAGCGGATACAAAGGAAGATGACAATGTGATCGGCGGATTCAGATTTATGGGCCAGAGATTCTCCATTGATGAGACCATTATGCAGGAGCTCACATACCGTCGTGTCGGAGAATTTGAGGATGAGGACAAGCGCCTGCTTCCTGATTTTCTTGATGTTCCCGCTGCCCTCGGGTCGGAAAAAGCATATGAGCTTTTGAAAGATATGGGTGCCGATAAATACAAAAACTACAACAGAAATCTCAATAATCTGAAGAAAGAGTTTGCAAACAATGATAATCCTCTGTGGAATGCAAGCCTGTATGCCGGATGGCTCAACACTCTCCGGCCGTTGCTTGAAGAAAAGGGAAAAGGTTATCCTTTCTTCATGCAAAATGATGAGTGGACCAAGAAGGATCTTGAAACCTTTGCCGGCAGTTATACCGAGCTCAAGCATGACACGGTGCTTTATTCAAAGCAGATGATGGCCGAAATGGGCGGAGACTGGGACGAGGACAAAGACTACAGGGGCTATGTCGAGCCGGAGCCGCTTGTTTATTCCAGATTTGAAGCACTTGCGGAGAGTACCCTGAAAGGACTTGACAGACTGGGATATCTGAAAAAGAGCGACAAAGAGAATCTGAGCAGACTGTCAAAGCTTGCGGGCGATCTCAAGACGATATCGGTAAAGGAATTGGAAAACAAGAAGCTCAAAGATTCCGAATACGAACTTATAGAGATATACGGAGGCGAGCTCGAGCATTTCTGGCTTGATGTGATGAAAGCACAGACAGGGGATGAGTATCCTTCTACCGCCAACTATCCCGCACCGCTTGTTGTTGATGTTGCGACTGACCCGAACGGCCGTATTCTGGAGATGGCCACGGGAGAGCCTTCGGAAATACTTGTGGTCGTTCCGGTGGAAGGCAAGCCGAGGATCGCCACCGGATCCGTATACAGTTTCTATCAGTTTGAACGTTCCCTTTCCGATGGAAGGCTGACGGATGACGAATGGAGAAAGATGATGGGATTCAGCTTTGAATCTTATGATGAGGATCAAAAGGATGTTAACCCGGTGGATCGTCCCGAGTGGACCGAGAGTTACAGGTGCGAAACAAAATATGAGAACTGGTAACAGACTGATACCGGCATTATTCACAGCAGCGTTTATCGCTGCTGTGTTTTTGGGCGCCGTTAACACAAAAGCCCGTACACTTGACAGTTTGTGCGGTAATCTTCCCAAATACTCAAAGCCGGTCAGCAAAAGTCAGCGGTACGGTGATATAGAAGTAACGGAAGACGGAAGAAGACTGTGGGTTTATAAAAACGACCGGCTGATATGGCAGCTTCCGCAAAAGATCCGGGCACAGGATTTTTTCCTTGATGATATAGATCATGATGGGGAGAAAGAGCTTGTAATACTGTGCTGGAGAGTGGGCAGGTTTGGGAGGAGAAGACCGACCTGGGTTGAGACTGATGAGAAGACATGGTCACAGCATATATTTATATATGAAATAAGAGATGATGATGTGAAACCGAAATGGATGGCTTCGGATATCGGAGTGGATGCAGTGTCCTTTGATCATTCGGACGGTGTTGTCATCATAACCGATACAAAAGGTGAGGTGACAAAGTGGAAATGGGTTTCCTGGGGGCTTGAGAAAATATAGCATTTATCAAAAACATGTGTTATAATGACTCTGTATATGGGGCAAACACGGAAGTTTGCAAGTTTTGCACGGAAGCACGGGGGTACAGAATGGAAACGATCAAAGAACAGAAACTCGAAGCACTCAGAACGGCTGAGGATTATCTCGGGAGACTGATCCCGGCCATGGAACAGGTTGTTGCCGAGATCAGGGAGCAGATGCAGGAAGATACGGTTGATTTTCTCCTTCAGATCATAGACGGGTTAAATTTCATGGTTGAGACTTATAATGTTACACGGGATATCATCAATGATCCTGAACCGCTTATAAATGACGAACAGCTGGAAAATGCCGTATCGCGTCTTTCGGAAGGATTTTCGAAAAAAGATTATCCGGCGATAGCAGAGGAACTTTCCACGGGTATTATCCCGTTCCTGAAAGTTTTTAAGGAGGCTGCATCCAGGATAGCGGCCTGACCGGCAAACGGAAGGACATGAAAAAAGCTCTGCGGACTGCAGAGCTTTTTATATTATACATTTCCGGTATTTAACAGTAACTTGAGAACATCATGCCGCTGTAGTTGCTTGTAATGTAAGGCGTTGCGTAGCCGTGTCCCGGATTCTTGTAAGCAACCACGGTTTTCTGCGTATATTCCATGGGATCAAGGGCAACCTGGTTGGCACGCTTGAGGATGCCTTCCGTGAACTTCTTGATGGAAGAGAACCTGTCCATGGCATCATCTTCACGAGCTGTCTGCGTAAGGAGATTGTTGTCAACCTTGATCGTTCCGTCACCACCGAATGTCAGCCCTATGGACTCGAGTTCCGAAGAATAGAGCCTTGCGATCTTACCCATCTCGTTTACAAGCTTCTTCGAGTAAGGCTGTGATTCGGAGTATGAATTGATATTATTAATGAAGGAATTGTATCCTTCCACAAGGTTATTGATGTTTTCGGTAACAGACTCAACATCCGTTTTGAGACCTATGCTTACGGAAGATCCTTCAGGGCTGAGACCTTTAAGCGTGATGTCGTACATCCTCTCTATTGAAAAATGATTGGAGAATGTACTGCGGTCTTCGCCGTTCAGTGTAAAGAGAGCATTTTTCGGATATTCGCTTACATTTCCTATTCCGAAGTAATCCACGGTTCCGGCGGTCTTGTGCGTGTTGTTATCGGAAATATCGAAATTGGTGCCGCCTTTTCCTCTTACTCCGGTGTCATCGGATTTGATGGACAGAGCCACCTTTCCGTCATCATCCGTAAGCACTTCGGCGCTGACTCCGATGTTTGAACGCGTTATCAGTCGCGAGAGCTTTTCCTCGATGATCTTGTTGGTGTCGCCTTCTCCTATATTGAACTGGAACTCATAGTCCATATCCCTTGAATGGATATCAAATGAATAAGTGCCCGGTTCAAGATCCATGCTGTCAGGCTCCAGGAACTTTCCGCGGTTTTCCTGAACTCCGGCAAGCTGTTGTACGGATATCTCGAGATTCGGAATCGAGTCGGGATCAATGTCTGCACCGCCGATAAATGATGCAGCCACGGTATCTTCGTCGCTGGAAGCGACTGCCTTCTGATCGAGCATGTTGTCCGAATCATCCATGGACAATGAGGAGATGACGTTCTTAAGCGAACGTGCACTCTCTTTGAGCCCTACGGCAAATTCCTGAGTGGAAGGAGAATTGTCCAGAAGGAACAGGGGCGCTTCTTTATTCATTTTGACAATGGAATTATAAAGACCGCGAAGCTCGCTCTTCTTATGGGTATCATACTTGCTGTTTGTACCCTGCGGCGCGTACGTAGTCAGGAAATGATTATATACGGTAGAAATAGCTGTATTATCCGCCATTGATGCCCCTCCTTTCCTCCTTGAATGGTAAGCTTCCACGGAATCAGTTCCGAGTCCTGTTTGTAAGGAATCAAACAGACGCTTGGGCAAAAAATGCTACTTTTATGCCCTTATATTACTCCGCAAACCGTGTAAATGCAAGGGTTTTCTGCGAAAAATACGCTCAAAAAGCGCCAAAAAGGTGACAATTTTCAAGCCTCTCCATTGGGCAAAATCACCATAAAACCGTACTATGATCAATATGTTGTGATTACGGTGTTTTGTCATATCAAAATATGCTTTTTTGCACTTTTTATCAGAAAAGAAAAAATCAATTGACGCAGGTGCCCGGCTGTGATATATTACATTGGCGAGACGAAATCAGGTCTTTTTTTTGTGCTTAAGAAAGGTGGAAAAATGCGTACAAGAATCACACTTGCCTGCACAGAGTGCAAGAACAGGAATTATGATACGAAAAAGGATAAGAAGACCCATCCCGATCGTATGGAGACAAAGAAATACTGCAGATTCTGCAAGAGGCATACATTACATAAGGAGACGAAGTAATGGCGGAAACAAATAACACAGCGGATGCTGTTGCGAAGAAGAGCAAAGGTTGGTTTAAAGGTCTTAAGGCGGAGTTTCATAAGATCAGCTGGACATCAAGAGAAGATGTTACAAAGCAAACCATTGCCGTTGTTGTCGTATCTGTTATTCTCGGTCTTCTGATCGCGCTTATCGATTTTATCCTGCAGTCAGGGATAAACTTCCTCGTAAGCCTGTAAGAAGGTTTTGAAACAGGGCATCACATATTATGCGAGGAGGATATGATATGGCAGATACGAAGAACACCGATAATGCGGGACTTTCCGAGGATATGATGGAACAGACCGAAGAGTTTGCGGAAGACGAGGCCAAAGAAAGCGGCCCCAAGGCCAACTGGTATGTCGTCCATACTTATTCGGGATATGAGAATAAAGTTAAGGCAAATATAGAAAAGACCATAGAGAACAGACATCTTGAGGATGAGATCCTTGAAGTGCGCGTTCCCATGCAGGACGTTACCGAGGTGAAGAACGGAGTTCGCAAGACAAGCGCCAAGAAGATGTTCCCGGGTTATGTTCTCATCAATATGATCATGAATGACGTAACCTGGTATGTTGTGCGCAACACCAGAGGAGTAACGGGATTTGTCGGTCCGGGAAGCAAGCCCGTACCGCTGTCGGACGGCGAGATGAAACCTCTTGGTATCAAGACCGAGAACGTATTCATCAACTTTGCCGAAGGCGACACTGTTAATGTTATTGCAGGTGTCTGGAAGGATACAGTCGGAGTCGTACAGAGAATGGATATGGGTAAGCAGACCGCGACCATTATGGTCGAACTGTTCGGACGTGAGACTCCTGTTGAGATCAGCTTTGATGAGATCAACAAAGCAAATTATTAAGAGTTCTATATGAACTGTGGGAGGGATTGTCCCGCCACTACCACATTTTATTTATAGGAGGCTGAAATGGCTAAGAAAGTAGAAGGTTATATCAAACTTCAGATTCCCGCCGGCAAAGCTACACCGGCACCCCCCGTCGGCCCTGCTCTGGGTCAGCACGGTGTGAACATCGTAGAGTTCACAAAACAGTTTAACGCAAGGACAGCAGATAAGGGTGATGTTCTTATTCCTGTTGTCATTACGGTTTATGCAGACAGAAGTTTTTCATTTATCACAAAAACACCTCCTGCAGCTGTTCTTATCAAAAAGGCATGCAATATCAAGTCCGGTTCGGGAGTTCCGAACAAGACAAAAGTAGCAACCCTTTCAAAAGAAAAGTGCCGTGAGATCGCAGAGATGAAAATGCCGGATCTCAACGCCGCATCCATTGAAGCGGCAATGAGCATGATAGCAGGAACGGCCAGAAGCATGGGCGTTACGGTTGAAGAGTAGGAGGATGTTACGATGAAACACGGAAAGAAATACGCGGAAGCTGCAAAGCTCGTAGATCGTTCAACTTCCTATGAGCCTGCAGAAGCCATCGCACTTGTAAAAAAGACTGCAACAGCAAAATTTGACGAGACTGTGGAAGTACATATCCGTACGGGTTGTGACGGACGTCACGCCGAGCAGCAGATAAGAGGAGCGGTTGTACTGCCCAACGGAACCGGTAAGACAGTAAGAGTGCTTGTGTTTGCCAAGGGAGACAAGGTTGCCGAGGCAGAAAACGCCGGTGCTGATTTTGTCGGAGGAGACGAGCTTATACCCAGGATCCAGAATGAAGGATGGCTGGATTTTGATGTGGTTGTTGCGACTCCCGATATGATGGGTGTTGTTGGACGTCTCGGAAAGATCCTTGGTCCCAAAGGTCTCATGCCCAACCCCAAGGCCGGTACGGTCACGATGGATGTGGCAAAAGCCATTGCCGATATCAAAGCCGGTAAGATTGAATACAGGCTCGACAAGACGAACATCATCCATTGCCCTGTAGGAAAGGCAAGTTTTTCCGAAGAGAAGCTTACGGAGAACTTCAACGCTCTTATGGAAGCGATCGTTAAGGCAAAGCCTTCGGCTCTTAAGGGACAGTATCTGCGCAGCATCAGCCTGTCCACTACTATGGGACCCGGAGTAAAAGTATCTACTGCAAAGTTCTGATCTATGTTATTATTAACCCGGCAGATATCTGCCGGGTTTTTTTATTTACTTATCTGGGGCCGAATGATGAAAAAAATATCACCTTTACTGGTGCTGGCAGCTATAATATCTGTTTTGCTTTCCGGGTGCAGCTTTTTTGATGCAGCAGGTTCCGTCGGAGTTGAGATCACGGCGACATCAAAAGAGGATGATGCGCCGCTTCCCGTCATATCCCTTAAAACGGGCGAGCCTTCCGTGATAACTGCCGCTTCCATGGAGAAAGAAGATGACGATGCTGCGGAAGATGAATATGAAGGTATATATGATCCCGTTGAGAAAACATACTCGGTAAAAACCGCTGAAAAAGACAGGGTCACCATGGCGTTTGTAGGTGATGTGGGCTTTGCGGAAGGTTACGCTACCATAAATAAATACAGAGGCAACGGAAGTGACATTCATAAGAGCATCGACGATGAGGTCCTTTCGATCATGCAGTCGGCGGATATCATGATGGCGAACAATGAGTTTCCGTACAGTTACAGAGGTACTCCGACACCCGACAAGACTTATACGTTCAGAGCGGATCCGAAAGATGTTCACATCATGAAGGATATGGGGGTCGATATAGTATCTCTGGCAAATAACCACGCATATGACTACGGACCGGATGCACTCATTGATACGATCGATACATTAAATGATGCCCGGCTTCCGTTCGTTGGTGCCGGGAAAAATATAAAAGAGGCTTCCCATCCCGTCTACTTTCATGCCAACGGTCATGTTATCTCCGTAGTAGCTGCGACCCAGATAGAGAGATACGGTAATCCCGATACAAAGGAGGCGACCTCCGATTCTCCGGGTGTGATGAGGACTCTTGATCCCGCAAAAGTGGTGGCGGAACTGGAGGAAGCATCTGCAAACAGTGATTTTACGGTAATGTTCGTTCATTGGGGGACAGAGAGAACAGATCTTGTGGAACAGAGCCAGCGTGATCTTGCAAGAGCATACGTGAATGCCGGGGCAGATCTCGTCATAGGAGCGCATTCCCACTGTCTCCAGGGTATTGATTTTATTGACGATGTACCTGTTTTCTACAGCCTCGGGAACTTCTGGTTCAGTTCCAAAACGATCGATACGTGTATCGTAAGGGCAACTCTTGATGAAAACTGTCATCTTGAAAGCGTGGAGTTCATTCCGTGTATTCAGAAAGGCTCGGGAGTGGTATATGCTTCGGGCGACAACTTCGGAAGGATACTCGAGTACGAAAGAGGGATATCAAACTATGCGCAGATAGATGATAAAGGGTTCGTTACAAGATCAGACAGTGATCATAATACACAGAACGGACAGAATACATCACCGACCAGAAAAGCTTCAGATACGCCGGCTGATGCAACGGCTGTCAGTATAGAGGAGCTTCAAAAACTTCAGGAGGCTCTTATGCAAAATCAGGAGCAGGATGCCGGAACGCAGGATGCCGGGGCTCAGGAAGCTGTGCCTGACTGGGCGGTTGATACCGGAGAATGATAAAAATCATACGATCATTACGGAAACTGTTGACAAGCGACAGGCTTTGTGGTAATTTTGACAAGGTCGCTTTGCCGGACATAAGATGCCGGGCATGGCGATGACCCGAAGACAGCAGGTGTGGTATCACGTAAGCAATGTTTCATTCGCCTGCCGAGGAGAATGCGAGTTATCATGTTTTATACCGTGATATAATACCCGTTCCGTCTTCGGAGCGGTTTTTTTGTTTAATAAAACCTCATTCTCTTTTTAAAGGTCTTCAAAAAGAAATCTGTAAAGGAGGAAAAAATGGCTAAGGTAGAACTCAAGAAACCTGTTATTGATGAGATCTCCGAAGTTGTGAAGGATGCCCAGGGCGTGGTCCTCGTTGACTACCGCGGACTTACCGTTGAACAGGACACCGATCTTCGCAGACAGCTTCGTGAAGCCGGCATCACTTACAAGGTTTACAAGAACACAATGATGAACTTTGCGTTCAAGGGTACCGATCTTGAGGCGCTCGCTCCTCATCTTGAAGGACCCAGTGCCATCGCCGTATCAAAGGATGACGCAACAGCTCCCGCGAGAGTTGTCGTGAAGTTTGCAAAGGATGCTCCCAAGCTGGAGCTCAAGGCAGGCGTGGTTGAAGGCGTGTATTATGATGCAAAGGGCATTACCGAGATCGCAAAGATCCCCGGAAGAGAGGAACTTCTCTCGAGACTGCTTGGTTCACTGCAGTCGCCTATCGCAAATCTTGCCCGTGTGCTTGATCAGATCGCCAAGAACGGCAATGATGCAGCACCCGCAGCCGAGGCTGCACCGGTAAAGGAAGAAGCAGCGGAAGAGCCTGCAGCGGCTGAAGAAGCAGCAGCGCCTGCTGAAGAAGCTAAGGAAGAACAGTAAAAGGTTTAGGAGGATATTAAAATGGCAAAAATGTCAACAGCGGAATTTATTGATGCTATAAAGGAGTTAACCGTTCTCGAGCTTAACGATCTCGTTAAGGCCTGCGAAGAGGAATTCGGCGTATCTGCAGCAGCAGGTGTTGTTGTTGCGGCAGCAGGTGCAGGCGACGGCGGTGCAGCAGCTGAGGAGAAGACTGAGTTTGATGTTGAACTTACCGAAGTAGGACCTAACAAGGTTAAGGTCATCAAAGTCGTTCGTGAAGCAACAGGTCTCGGACTCAAGGAAGCCAAGGATCTTGTTGATTCCGCTCCCAAGGTACTTAAGGAAGGCGCTTCCAAGGAAGAGGCTGATGACATCAAGAGCAAACTCGAAGCTGAGGGAGCTAAAGTCACTCTTAAGTAATAAAATAAAAAAAATAAAATATTTCTTGACTTCAAAAAGAGCTTGTGTTACCATGGATAACGCACTATTGTGGTTTCATAGGCTCTTTTTGCGCGTTTTTTTCGAAAAAAAGCGCTATATATAGGGGCTTTTGACGGTATGTCCACAAGTGCATGCGGTTGAAAATCTAAATAGAAAATCGGGGTGAAGCGTCAATGGAAAAGAACAGGATACGTCCGGTTACAGTTGGCAAGAGCACAAGGATGAGTTTTTCGCGTCAGAAAGAAGTTCTCGAGATGCCCAATCTCATTGAAGTTCAGAAAGACTCTTACCAATGGTTTCTGGATGAAGGTCTGAAGGAAGTCTTTGCGGACATCTCTCCCATCACAGACTACAGCGGACAGTTAAGTCTGGAGTTTGTTGACTTTAAACTGTGCGAGGAAGATGTAAAGTACTCTATCGAGGAGTGTAAGGAAAGAGATGCAACATATGCAGCCCCCCTTAAAGTCCGTGTTCGTCTGTACAATAAAACAGATGACAAGATAATAGAACACGAGATCTTTATGGGCGATCTTCCTCTCATGACTGCCACCGGCACATTCGTCATAAACGGCGCAGAGCGTGTTATAGTCAGTCAATTGGTCCGCTCCCCGGGTATCTATTACGGAATAACACATGATAAATTCGGTAAGAAACTGTATTCATGTACAGTTATCCCCAACAGAGGAGCATGGTTGGAATATGAAACGGATTCCAACGATGTTTTCTTTGTGCGCGTAGACCGTACGAGAAAAGTTCCCGTTACGGTTCTTCTTCGTTCCCTCGGACTTGGCACAAATCAGGAGATACTTGATCTTTTCGGTGATGAGCCTAAGATCATGGCATCGTTTGGCAAAGATGTGGCCACCAACTATCAGGAAGGTCTTCTTGAATTATATAAGAAGATCCGCCCCGGTGAGCCTCTTGCGGTGGAAAGCGCAGAGAGTCTCATCAATTCAATGTTCTTTGATGCGAGGAGATATGATCTTGCCAAAGTCGGCCGCTACAAATTCAACAAGAAGCTCATGCTCCGTAACCGTATCAGGAACAGAGTGCTTGCCGAAGATGTGGTGGATCCCAATACCGGTGAGATACTCGCACAGGCCGGTACGGAAGTGTCGGTTGAGCTTGCGGACAGGATACAGAATGCTGCTGTTCCTTATGTTGTCATCCAGTGTGAGGAGCGCAACGTAAGAGTCCTTTCCAATCTCATGGTTGATATCACAAGCTTTATAGACTGTGATCCGAAGGAACTCGGGATCACGGAGCTTGTTTATTATCCTGCGCTAACAGCACTTCTTGCCGAATACAAGGATAACACGGAAGCTCTTGCGGATGCGATCTCGGAGTCGGTTCATGCTCTTATTCCGAAGCATATCACGCCGGAAGATATTTTTGCTTCCATTAACTATAATATGCATCTTGAATACGGTATCGGTAATGATGATGATATCGATCATCTCGGTAACCGTCGTATCCGTGCGGTCGGAGAACTGTTGCAGAACCAGTACAGGATCGGTCTTTCAAGACTTGAGAGAGTTGTTCGCGAGAGGATGACAACACAGGATCTTGAAGGTATCGCACCACAGCAGCTGATCAATATCAAGCCTGTTACGGCTGCAGTAAAAGAGTTCTTCGGATCTTCACAGCTGTCACAGTTTATGGATCAGAACAATCCTCTGGGTGAGCTTACACATAAGAGAAGGCTTTCGGCTCTCGGTCCCGGCGGTCTGTCAAGAGACCGTGCCGGATTTGAGGTCCGAGACGTTCATTACTCGCATTACGGAAGAATGTGTCCCATTGAGACACCTGAAGGACCCAACATCGGACTTATCAACTCGCTTGCATGTTATGCGAGAATCAATGAGTACGGATTCGTTGAGGCTCCTTACAGAAAGATAGATCATGCCGATCCGGACAACCCGGTAGTTACCGACGAAGTCGTTTATATGACGGCGGATGAGGAAGATAATTATCATGTAGCTCAGGCTAATGAACCTCTTGACGAGAAAGGACACTTCGTCAGGAACAATGTATCGGGAAGATACCGTGATGAGACCCAGGAATATGATAAGTCAATGTTTGACTTCATGGATGTGTCGCCGAAGATGGTATTCTCGGTAGCTACGGCACTTATTCCTTTCCTGGAGAACGATGATGCAAACCGTGCCCTGATGGGTTCGAACATGCAGCGTCAGGCAGTGCCTCTTCTTCGTACCGAAGCGCCTGTCATAGGAACCGGAATGGAGCCCAAGGCAGCCGTTGACTCGGGTGTGTGCGTGATAGCAAACAAGCCCGGAACGGTAATAAGCGTTGTATCGGATGAGATCGTAGTCAAGAATGATGACAAGTCCGTGGAGACTTATCATCTTACCAAGTTCCTGCGCTCCAACCAGTCCAACTGCTATAACCAGAAGCCCATTGTGGAAAAGGGTGAACATGTTGAAGCAGGGCAGGTTATCGCGGACGGTCCTTCCACATCGAACGGAGAGATGGCTCTCGGAAAGAATCCTCTTATCGCATTCATGACCTGGGAGGGTTACAACTACGAGGATGCTGTTCTTCTGTCGGAGAGACTCGTTCAGGAGGATGTGTATACATCCGTTCATATTGAAGAACACGAGGCAGAGGCGAGAGACACAAAGCTCGGCCCCGAAGAGATAACAAGAGACGTTCCCGGTGTCGGTGAAGACGCGCTCAAAGATCTGGATGAAAACGGTATCATCCGTATCGGGGCGGAAGTCAGAGCAGGTGATATCCTGGTCGGCAAGGTAACACCGAAAGGAGAGACCGAACTGACCGCAGAGGAGAGACTTCTCCGTGCCATATTCGGTGAAAAAGCAAGAGAAGTCAGGGACACATCCCTTAAAGTTCCTCACGGTGAATACGGCATTATCGTTGACGCCAAAGTTTTCACAAGGGAAAACGGAGATGAGCTCCCTCCCGGTGTAAACAAATCAGTCAGGATATATATCGCACAGAAGAGAAAGATATCAGTCGGTGATAAGATGGCCGGCCGACACGGAAACAAAGGTGTTGTTTCACGTGTTCTTCCTATAGAAGATATGCCTTATCTTCCGAACGGCCGTCCTGTTGATATAGTTCTGAATCCTCTGGGTGTTCCGTCGCGTATGAATATCGGACAGGTCCTTGAGATCCATCTGTCCCTTGCGGCAAAAGCTCTCGGATTCAATATTTCCACGCCTGTATTTGACGGCGCGGATGAAGACGATATCATGGATACTCTTGATCTTGCAAATGACTATATCAATCTTCCTTTTGATGCAAAAGAAGCCAAGCAGGATAAGGACGGTTCGAAAGTGACTTTCGAGAGCCTCCACAAAGACGAGCTTCTTCCCGAAGTTTTCGAGTATCTTTCAGAGAACAGGGAGAACAGGGCACTCTGGAAAGGTGTTCCGATATCCAGAGACGGTAAAGTAAGGCTTCGTGACGGACGTACGGGAGAGTATTTTGACAGTCCTGTTACGATCGGACACATGCATTACCTGAAACTGCATCATCTGGTAGATGACAAGATCCATGCACGTTCCACCGGACCGTACTCACTTGTTACGCAGCAGCCTCTCGGCGGTAAAGCGCAGTTCGGCGGACAGCGTTTCGGAGAAATGGAAGTGTGGGCACTTGAAGCCTATGGCGCATCATACACGCTGCAGGAGATACTGACTGTCAAGTCGGATGATGTTATAGGCCGTGTCAAGACATACGAGGCGATCATCAAAGGTGATAACATACCTGAAGGCGGAATTCCGGAATCCTTCAAGGTACTCCTTAAAGAGCTTCAGTCTCTCGGACTGGATGTTCGTGTTCTCAAGGAGGACAATACCGAGGTTGAGATCAAGGAAACCGTTGATTACGGTGAGACTGATATGCGTTCTGTTCTCGAAGGTGATTTTAAGGATTACCGCAGGGACGAGGATTTTGCAAAGAACGGATACAGCACTCAGGAATTTGATGAGAGCAGCGGAGACCTTGTTGATGTTGCCGAAGAGTCCGGTGATGAATATGACGGATCGGACGACGATTTCGATGATTTTGGCGACACAGAGGAATGATAAGAGCCGATACTTTATATAAAGGAGCAGATCATGGCAGAGCATAATAAAGAAGCATATGAGCCTTTAACATTTGATTCCATCAGGATCGGACTGGCTTCTCCCGAAAAGATCAAGGAGTGGTCAAGAGGCGAAGTAAGAAAGCCCGAGACTATAAACTACAGAACGCTCAAGCCCGAAAAAGACGGCTTGTTCTGTGAGAGGATCTTCGGACCTTCAAAGGACTGGGAGTGTCATTGCGGAAAGTACAAAAAGATACGTTATAAAGGTGTCATCTGTGACCGCTGCGGCGTTGAAGTTACAAAAGCAAACGTTCGCCGTGAACGCATGGGACACATAGAACTTGCAGCACCTGTTTCTCATATCTGGTATTTTAAAGGTATTCCCAGCAGAATGGGTCTTATTCTTGACCTTTCACCCAGAACACTTGAGAAGGTTCTGTATTTTGCAAACTATATCGTTCTCGATCCCATGTCGACCGACCTTAAGTACAAGCAGGTACTTACCGAAGCAGAGTATCAGAAGGAATATGAGCAGTACGGCTACGGAAAGTTCCGTGTGGGTATGGGAGCCGAGGCCATAAAAGAACTTCTGATGGCGATAGATCTTGATGCCGAGGCGGAAGAGCTGAAGGCACAGCTTGAAGATTCGACCGGCCAGAAGAAGGCAAAGATCATCAAAAGGCTCGAAGTTGTCGAAGCCTTCCGTGAATCAGGCAACAAGCCGGAATGGATGATCATGGACGTTATCCCGGTTATCCCTCCGGATCTTCGTCCCATGGTACAGCTTGACGGCGGAAGATTTGCGACGTCGGATCTTAACGATCTGTACAGAAGGATCATCAACCGTAATAACCGTCTCAAGAGGCTGCTTGAGCTCGGAGCTCCGGATATTATCGTACGTAATGAAAAGAGAATGCTGCAGGAGGCAGTGGATGCACTCATAGACAACGGCCGCCGCGGACGTCCCGTTACGGGTCCCGGTAACAGACCGCTCAAGTCACTGTCGGATATGCTCAAGGGAAAATCAGGACGTTTCCGTCAGAACCTTCTCGGAAAGCGTGTTGACTATTCAGGCCGTTCGGTTATAGTCGTCGGCCCCGAACTTAAGATATATCAGTGCGGTCTTCCGAAGGAGATGGCCATTGAACTGTTTAAGCCCTTCGTTATGAAGGAACTTGTGGCCAACAAATCCGCTCACAATATCAAGAATGCCAAGAAGATGGTGGAGCGTCTGCGTCCCGAGGTATGGGATGTGCTCGAGGATGTTATCAAAGAACACCCCGTTATGCTCAACCGTGCACCTACGCTTCACAGACTCGGCATACAGGCATTTGAGCCTATTCTTGTAGAGGGTAAGGCGATCAAACTTCATCCTCTTGTATGTACCGCATTTAATGCCGACTTTGACGGCGACCAGATGGCTGTGCATCTTCCTCTTTCGGTAGAGGCCCAGGCAGAGTGCAGATTCCTTCTGCTCTCACCCAACAACCTACTAAAGCCTTCGGACGGCGGTCCTGTTGCCGTTCCTTCGCAGGATATGGTCCTCGGTATTTATTACCTTACAATGGAAAAGATGAGAGATCTGTCAAAGGATCCCGATTTTGACAAAGAGGCATCTGTAAGTTTTCCGGCAACTGAGGAAGAGGCTCAGGCTGCAAAGGCAAAGATCAAGGAACTTAACACTCTGATCGAGGAACTGTCTTCAGACAAAGACAGGGACAAGAACGATAAGAGCCTCAAACAGAAAGAAGCTGACAAGAAAGCATCCTCAGAGGCAAAATCAGAAAGAGAACAGATCAGATACGCAGCTTTGGATGCGGTCGTAAAGGCTTATCACGCTTATCAGGACGCCAAGGCCAAAGCCATAAAAGCAGGCAAGAGCGTTGACAGCATCAAGGATACTCCGCTTGAGCGTGATACGATAATCAGGGTCAACATAGATCCGGAGCGTGACAGATGGATCGTATGTGAAGTTGTGGATATTCTCGGAAGATATTATGATTCCATGAATCAGGCACTGCTTGCATATGAAAATCAGGAGATCACGCTTCATCAGCCGATCAATGTAAGGCTCAAAAAGACCCTTCCGGACAAAACCACTGTTTCCGGAATCGTTAAGACCACACTCGGCAGACTGATCTTTAATGAGATACTGCCTCAGGATCTCGGGTTTGTGGACAGGGAGGATCCCGACAATGCACTTAAGCTTGAGATAGATTTCCATGTAGGAAAGTCTGATCTGAAGAAGATCCTCGAGAAGGTCATCAACAATCACGGTGCCACGAGGACCGCAGAGGTTCTTGATGATATCAAAGCCATGGGATATAAGTATTCGACTCAGGCAGCCATGACGGTTTCAATCTCTGACATGACCGTTCCCGCTGCAAAGCAGGAGATGCTGGACAAGGCTCAGGCCACTGTTGAGACCATTACGCGAAATTACAGGCGCGGTCTCATCACCGAAGATGAAAGACATAAGAACGTTATCGATACATGGAAGGAAACTGACGAGAAGATCACAAACGAACTGATCGACGGTCTTGATAAGTATAACAATATTTACATGATGGCAGATTCCGGTGCCCGTGGTTCGAACAAACAGATCAAACAGCTGGCCGGAATGCGCGGACTGATGGCAGATACTACAGGTAAGACCATAGAGCTTCCCATCAAGTCGAACTTCCGTGAAGGCCTTGACGTTCTGGAGTACTTCATGTCAGCACACGGCGCCAGAAAGGGTCTGTCGGATACAGCGCTTCGTACGGCCGACAGCGGATACCTTACAAGACGTCTGGTTGATATATCTCAGGAGCTTATCATCCGCGAGCAGGACTGCGCGGAGAAACGTGCCGAGATACCCGGAATGTATGTAAAGGAATTTGCGGACGGTAAAGAAGTCATAGAGACTCTTCACGACAGGATACTCGGAAGGTATGCGGCCGAGGATATCCTTGACAAGGACGGAAATGTACTTGTCAAGAAAAATCACATGATCACGCCCAGGCGCGTGGATATAGTTCTGAAGAATGCGGTTGATTCCGAAGGAACACCTATCCTCGATTCAAAGATCGGTCTTCGGATACGTACGATACTTACATGTAAGTGTCATAACGGAATATGCTCAAAGTGTTATGGTGCGAACATGGCATCGGGCGAGATGGTTCAGGTCGGTGAGGCGGTTGGTATAATCGCAGCCCAGTCCATAGGTGAGCCCGGTACACAGCTTACCATGAGAACTTTCCATACTGGTGGTGTTGCCGGTGATGATATCACACAGGGTCTTCCCCGTGTCGAGGAGCTGTTTGAGGCACGTAAGCCCAAGGGACTTGCGATCATTTCCGAGATCGCCGGACATGCCGTTCTTCATGATACCAAGAAGAAGAGAGAAGTCGTTGTGACGAATGATGAGACAGGAGACAGCAAGACCTATCTTATCCCTTACGGTTCAAGACCCAAGGTTTCGGAAGAAGGCATGGACATCCAGGCGGGCGATGAGCTTACAGACGGTTCGGTCAATCCTCATGATATATTAAAGATCAGAGGCGTTCGCTCCGCACAGGATTATATGATCCGTGAGGTCCAGAGAGTTTACAGACTTCAGGGTGTTGAGATCAACGATAAACATATTGAAGTTATAGTTCGTCAGATGCTCAAGAAGGTGAGAGTCGAGGACGAAGGAGATTCTGAACTTCTTCCCGGTTCCCTTGTGGATGCGCTTGAACTCGAAGACATAAATGAGGCTCTTGAGGCAGAAGGAAAGAAGCCGGTAGAAGCCAGACAGGTTATGCTCGGTATCACAAAAGCCAGCCTGGCTACAAGTTCATTCCTGTCAGCTGCTTCGTTCCAGGAGACGACCAGGGTTCTTACCGAGGCGGCGATCAAGGGTAAGGTGGATCCGCTCATCGGACTTAAGGAAAACGTTATCATCGGTAAACTTATCCCTGCAGGTACGGGTATGAAGCAGTACAGAAACGTCATGCTCGATACGACTCTTCCGGACAGCCTGATCGTGGAAAAGAATGTTGAAGAAGGCACGTCGGAAGAATTCGATAATGCGGATGACGATATTGATATGGATGTTGCCGAGGACGGATTCGACGATGAACTCGATAATGAGATCGAAGTCGAAGAAGCGTTGGATGAAACGGATGAAGATGGATCGGAAGAATGATCTTGACAGGTAACAAAACGGGGCGCAGCCAAAAGCTGCGCCCTTTCCATATACTTAATATTTAAGTCCGATAAAAATGATCCGAAAGATCAGATATATCTTGTATAGATCGAAGCTACCGTGTCCTCAGCTTCTCTTGCCAGTCTTAAAGATCTTACGGGATGAAGAAATCCCTGCTGGATCACGAAGGCTCCCCTTTCTGCCGGCGACAGTCTCTCGGATAACTCGCGGATATTTCTCCTGACGGAAAAATACCATGAGGAATAGATAAATACGATGACGAGTACGAATGAAGCAAGACCGATCCACAAAATATATGAAGAAACGTCTGCGGAAGGAGCGGCTGCCAAAGGAACATCATTGTTCTCGACTATAAAGAAAACATAATCCTGGGAAGTCGAGACGGCACTTCCCGTTGTCTCGTCCGCCACGGCCGTTGTTGTCACAAATCCCAGTATCGGAAAAAGGAACAGAAAAACAAAAGCCATGGTTGCAAGCAGATTTACAAGGATCTTGCGGGTAATATTCATGATAAACCTCTCTTACTGTAAAACAACAAAACACATAATATCCTATATTTATTATGACAACAATAATCACTAAAAAGGTTCACTTTTTTTAATGCATGGTATATAATAATTTAGCTTGTTTCTTATCATTACGGGTATATCGGGGCTGTCATTATGAGAGATGATTATTTTAAGAGTTATAAGATGTTTAAGTTCATTCAGCTTGCGCTGCTTGTGATCTTTGCAGTCTTCTTTTTTTTGTATATCTTTCTTGACGACAATCTGAGAGTCAGTGTGTTTTCCAACAAGGTGTTACTGACCATATGCGTATTTCTCTGGGCATTCATGCTCTACAGTGTTGCATGCATCATTATGGACTTCAGACTGCTCGAAGGCCATATCGTTCATGATCATGTCCTGAAGAGAGCTATATATGTTGATACTCTGACGGGCATTCCCAACAGATTCTCATGCGACCAGATATTTGAAAAGTATGAAGATGCGGCTGACATATCAACACTCGGATGCGCCCTTATCGTTATAGACAATCTTGAACAGATCAATCAGGATCACGGAAGGAGCAGCGGAAATATCGCACTCAAGGATTTTTCTTCCGTGGTTGAGAGAATAAGTGCCCATTACGGTTTTGTAGGCAGGAATAACGGAAATGAGTTCCTTGTTGTCATAGAAAACTGCAACACCGCCAAGATGGAGAGATTTGAGACGGAACTTCAAAAGGAGATCGATCAGTACAATAAGACTTCCGCGGGATATGAGATAAGGATAAGGATAGCCAGACTGCTGAATGATTCACAGGGCTTTAAGGATTTCCGGGAGCTTGTAGCCAGGTTGTATGGTATAGCCAAGGTGTAGAAATGGCTGATTTTAATCATGCCTATATCGGGCGATTGGTTCAAAAATCGCAAAGAGGCGATAGTGATGCTTTTGCCGAATTGTATGCCATAACTTATCAGCATACATACAATTATGCGGCACACTATCTGAGAGATACCAATCTCGCGCAGGATGCTCTGCAGGAAACGTATATACTTGCACTGCGTAACATCAAAGGAATAAAGGAACCGGCTCTGTTTGTTGCATGGCTGAACCAGATATGTTTCCGGGTATGTTACGATATGGAGCGGAAAAACAAACAGGAATACGGAGAGAATAATCCGGAACTTCTGGAATTCATCAGCGATGATTACATCGATCACAACCCCGAGGATATGACGGAGAATGCTGATGAGGCTTCCAGACTGAAGGATGCGATAACATCGCTTCCCTTCAATGAGCAACAGGTAGTCGTTATGCGTTATTACAACGACATGAAGCTCGAGGACATTGCTTCGGCACTGGGATGTTCGAGAAGCAGTGTCAAACGATACCTGATAGCGGCCAGAGAACGGCTGAACAAGATGCTCAGAAAGGGGGAAGAAGATGTTTAAAAGAAACAAAGTATACAGTATAAATAAAAAAGCGGCGAATGAAACACTTCAGAACGTCTTTGCAGCCTGTGAGCAGACGCCGAACACAAGGTCACTGGATGCGCTCTTATTCAAGAACTATGCAAACACCACCCTTGTCAAGACCGGTAAGTGGATATCTGTTGCACTGCTGATATTGATCCTCTTCTGTCCGTTTGTGTTCTATGTAGCAGGGGAAGAGAAAAAGACTGAGCCTCATGAGAGTGATGTTAAGGTGGTACAGCATTATCTCGACGAGGAAAACGATATGTTTGTGCTGCATCTTTCAGGTAGTGTATACTACGAAGGGATATATGCCAAGGGCAGCGACGGAACGGTGATATACCCCGCGGAAACAGACGTCGACGGTACCGTTAAATTTCATTTTACAGAAGGTACTTTGAATATATTTATTCCCGATACGGAGGGCGGAATTGTTCAGGCGGTTTTGTCAAAATAAGATCATATTGCTGACGTGCGTCGCGGTTATGGCATTTTCGCTTCCTGCATGTGATGACGGACCCGAAGAGACGGAAGTCGAAATAGTCAGGATCGGCTCTACCGAGAACAGAAGTAACGAGCCGAGATGTCTTACTCCCGTAGCCGGCGGAATAGATGTGATCGGTGACGACCAGCTTTCCGTGGATATGACGCAGAAAGATGACGGCTATCTGTATGTCAAGAATTCGGGCGCGAACGATGATATCAAGATACAGATAAGCTGTGATGACAGCGTTACATACACATATATCATTCCGAAGGGAGATTCGGTCATCCCGCTGTCACTCGGGGATGGGACCTATTCCATCATCGCATACGAGGGTATGGGTGAACCCGGGCTGTACGCGACCAAGTTTTCCGACACCATAGATGTCACCATGCCGGATCCATTTCTTCCGTTTTTGTATCCGAACTGTTATGTGCAGTTTGACATCAACTCGGCGGTGGTCGCGCTCGGAAAAGATCTCGCCGAGGAAAAGAAGACGGATATAGAAGTCATAGGTGCTGTTTATGATTACGTTGTAAAGAATATCACCTATGATCATGAGAGGGCAGCCACGGTCAAACCGGACTATGTGCCGAACGTGGATGAAGTCCTTAGGGAGAAGAAAGGGATATGCTTTGATTATGCCGCATTAATGGCGGCGATGCTCAGAAGCCAGAGAATTCCCACAAAGCTGGAATTCGGTTATGCGGGTGACGCATATCATGCATGGATCACGGCATATATCGAGGATGAAGGCTGGATCAACGGAGTGATAGAGTTCGACGGTGTTGACTGGACACTTATGGATCCGACGTTTGCCGCAAATGCGGGAACAAAGAAGATCAAAAGCTTCATAGGAGACGGAAGCAACTACACGACAAAGTATACTTATTAAATGTTGAAAAATGCTGACAGGAGGGTATTTTTGACAATGAGCGACAAGAAATCCGGAAAGCTTTTAAACAATCAGGAGCTGTCGATGTTCTGCGATCAGATAGCAATGATACTGAACGCCGGTATATCGGCAATGGAAGGTATTTCCATAATGCTCGATGATGCCACGACGGATGAAGGAAGACAGATACTGCAAAAGATACTGGACAAGTGTAATGAGGGAGATACGTTCCATCATTCGGTTGAAGCTTCCGGCGTATTCCCCAAATATGCGCTTGACATGATAGAAATAGGCGAACAGTCCGGTAAGCTTGAGGAAGTCATGAGGGCGCTGGCTTTTCATTACAACCGTGAGGAAAACGTTGCAAGGGGTATCAAGAGTGCGGTTACATATCCCATGCTTATAGTGGGGATGATGCTTATCGTCATCCTTGTCCTTGTCATCAAAGTCCTGCCCATATTTAACGATGTGTTTAAACAGCTCGGAACGGAGATGACGGGTTTTTCAAAAGGGATGCTTGACTTCGGAAGTGCTGTCAGCAAATATGCTCTTGTGATAGTGATCGTGGCTGCCGTTCTCATTGTCGGCATATTCATTCTTACAAAGACGACTGCCGGAAGAGAAAAGCTGCGCGGATTTCTTTCGAAATTCTTTGCAACGAGAGGCCTGTATGACAAGATAGCTGCCGGCAGATTTGCTTCCGGAATGGCTCTTACCATGAGCGCGGGGCTTGATACCGATGAAAGTCTTGCCATGGTCTCAAATCTTGTAGACAACAGTGACATGAAAGAGAAGATAAACAAGAGCAAGGAACTCATGGCCGGAGGATCTTCGTTTGCTGATGCGCTCTGCTCTGCCGGGATCTTTTCAAACATGTATTCCAGGATGATCTCCGTGGGATTCAGAACGGGATCCGTTGATAAAGTACTTGAGAAGATAGCAGTTGGATATGATGATGAGGTGGATGAAAAGATGACGAACCTTATCTCGGTGCTTGAGCCCACACTTGTCATTATACTGTCGGTTGTGGTATGCCTTATCCTTTTGTCGGTAATGTTACCTCTTATGGGAGTTATGAGTAGTATAGGATGAACAGATTCAACAGACCCGGTTTAAGAAAAAGAATAACGGAATCCATGAACTTCTCGGTGTTTTTCTTTGTTGCGGTTATCATTGCATTCCTGGTGGGGATATCCTTTATCGCATCAACTTCTTCGAGGGATCAGACCAGGATACTGACAGATGCCGTGAATAAGGACATCATACACTGCTATGCCGTGGAAGGGTATTATCCCCCGAGCCTTAAGTACATAGAAAACCATTACGGCCTGACTTATGACAAAGAAAGGTACATCGTCGATTATGTGCCCATCGGTGACAATATCATGCCGTCCGTGACCATTGTGGAGATAAAGAAAGAATGAATTTTGCCAAGAGAAACAAATCGGTGGTTGATTTTCTGTTTATTCTTGCCCTGTTTGGTGCATTTGCCATAACAGCTCTGTTTGTTGTTCTTTTCGGGTCAAGGATATACAAGACTACTGTTTCCAATATGAATACCAACTACGAAAAACGTACGGCAATGTCATATCTGACCGAAAAGATCAGATCACATGACTATACCGGAGGCGTGGATGTTTCGGATATCGACGGAACAGGTGATTCCGATGTTCATTCCGTTCTGAAACTGTATCAGAATGAAGAGGAAAGGAGATACGTTACGTACCTTTTCCTTGCCGACGGATATCTCAAAGAGTTTACCGCGGACGAGAGCTATGATTTTGATTATTCTTCCGGTACGAATATACTGGCCATAGATGATTTTTCGGTAAGCAGACAGACCGACGGACTGTACAGGTTTAATATAACCGACACCAACGGTGAAAAAACGGAGTTTTTCGTGACGCTCTACAGCGGAACGGACGGAGACTACGAGAGTGAATAAGTATCTTAAATCCAAAACATCATTGTTCCTTATGGAACTGATCATAACGATACTGCTGTTTGCCGCATGCGGTGCTGTCTGTGTCAGGCTGTTTGTGACATCATATGTCATGACAAGGGACACGGTTGAGCTCAATGAATCTGCATCTATCGCACAGGGCTTTGCCGAGGTTATGAGAGGAACTGACGGAGATATCGATTCGGTGATAGCTCATTATCCGAGTGCGGTCCGCGGAGGGGACGGCTTTTTTGAAGTGTTCTATGACGAGGATTTTGAGACCTGCGAGTATGAGAATGCGGCATATGTCGGTGATGTCACCATGACACCCAACGGTGCCATTCAGAATATGGAGGTCCGTATCGTGCGCCTGCGCGATTACAAGGAGATATATACTTTGGATGCCACAAAATACATGAACAGTACGAAAGGATAGGAGATGGAGAAGAAGCATTCCGGAGGGATCAATATCGGAACAAGCTCTATACTGGTAACGTTCGTGCTTCTTGCACTGGTTACCTTTGCCGCCCTGTCTTATATGTCGGCGAGGTCTGATTACGTTCTTTCAAAAGAGGCGGCTGACCGCATGGCAAGTTACTATGATGCCAACAGGATGGCAGAGATATATCTTGCAAACATAGAATCACTTCTTTCAAAGCATATGAGGAACACGGAAAACGAGAAGGAGTACTATGACGGAGTGGAGGCATTGTTTTCCGATAACGATAATATTGTGGTTTCCGAAAATGAAGACGGAAAAAAGATACTTTCGTATTCGGTTGCTGTGACAAACGGACAGAATCTAAATGTTGTGCTTAGCGTCTGTTATCCGACCGTTCAGGATGACAGACTGTTTCGGATAGATAAATGGACGACAAATGTGAACCGGCAGTGGCTTGAAGAAGTAAAGGAAAGCGAAGAAGGCGAATCCGGAACGAAACTGTTGTTTGACTAAACAGATCAGATTGGAGAACAAGGATATGGCAGTTGAGGAAACTTTAGCGAAAATCACACAGGACGGAGCCTCGGATATTTTTATCGTTGCGGGACTTCCGCTTTCTTATAAGAAGAAAGGCATCATAGCGCAGGAAGGGACTGAGAAGCTCATGCCTGCCGATACGGCTGTTCTTATCACCGAGATATACGAACTTGCAGGCGGAAGAGACATGACCCGTCTGCAGAAATACGGAGATGATGATTTTTCGTTCGCCATCAGGGGTGTTGCCCGTTTTCGTATCAACGCATACAAGCAGAGAGGTTCCCTTTCCGCTGTTATCCGTGTTATCACATTCTCGATACCCGATCCCAAAGAGCGTAATATACCGGAAAACATCATAGAGTTCGCCGACAGAAAAAAGGGTCTGGTCCTTGTGACGGGACCTGCAGGCAGCGGAAAATCAACAACGCTGGCCTGTATGATCGACCATATCAATTCCAACCGCCACGCACATATCATCACTCTTGAAGATCCTCTCGAGTATCTTCATATGCATAAACAGAGTATAGTCAGCCAGAGAGAGGTTGTTACGGATACCGACAGTTACCTTACCGCTTTGCGCGCATCACTTCGTCAGAGTCCGGACGTTATCCTTCTTGGTGAAATGCGTGACTATGAAACAATGAATGTTGCGATGACAGCCGCTGAAACAGGACACCTGATCCTGTCAACACTTCACACGATAGGCGCATCAAATACCATAGACCGTATCATCGACGCTTTTCCGCCCAACCAGCAGCACCAGATCGCACTGCAGCTGTCCATGGTCCTTCAGGCGGTTGTGTCACAGCAGCTTGTTCCTTCAGTGGACGGAGGACTTGTTCCCGCATTCGAGATCATGACCCTCACCCCTGCGATAAGGAACATGATAAGGGAATCAAAGGTTCATCAGATCGACGGTATGATCTACGCATCCGCTGCCGATGATATGATAGCCATGGATTCAAGCCTTCTTAATCTCTATAAGGAAGGAAAGATCACGGACAAGACTGCTCTGACATATGCAACCAACGCGGAACTGCTTCAGAAGAAGATAAGTCTTGTGAAATAATCCTTGACATCCCAACCATTAGTGAATATAATCTTTAGGCGTGCACAAAAATGCACTTTATTTTTGATGAAAAAAAACAGAAGGAGGTGAAAAGAATGCCAACATTTAACCAGTTAGTCAGAAAGGGTAGAGAGACTTCCGTTAAGAAGTCAACTGCACCTGCTCTCGGAAAGGGGTTTAATTCTCTTCATAAGAGACCCATCGAAACAGCTTCTCCGCAGAAGCGTGGTGTGTGCACTGCTGTTAAGACAGCTACTCCCAAAAAGCCTAACTCAGCTCTTCGTAAGATCGCCAGAGTACGTCTTTCTAACGGTATAGAAGTAACAAGCTATATACCCGGCGAAGGTCATAACCTGCAGGAGCACAGTGTTGTTCTTGTAAGAGGCGGAAGAGTAAAGGATCTGCCCGGTACCAGATATCATGTTATCCGCGGTACGCTTGATACGGCGGGTGTTGCAGGCAGAAACCAGGCTCGCTCGAAGTATGGCGCTAAGCGTCCTAAGAAGTAAGACAGCTACCACAGAAACTGTTGAGTGTTGGAATTCGTATCACCAGCGCGAAACACAGGTTTATTAATGTGAGTACCTAGGATCTAACAGTTTAGTTAAGGAGGGAAGAATCGTGCCACGTAAAGGACATATTCAAAAGAGAGACGTACTGGCTGATCCCGTATATAACAGTAAGGTCGTTACAAAGCTGATCAACAACATAATGCTTGACGGCAAGAAGGGCGTAGCCCAGAAGATCGTATACGGTGCATTCGAGTCAGTTGAGGAGAAAGTCGGCAAGCCGGCTCTTGAAGTGTTTGAGGAGGCTATGAACAATATCATGCCTGCTCTTGAAGTTAAGGCCAGACGTATCGGTGGTGCAACCTATCAGGTTCCTATTGAGGTCAGACCCGAGCGTCGTCAGGCACTTGCGCTTCGCTGGATGACAATGTTTTCTCGTAAGAGAGGCGAGAAGACAATGAAGGAGCGCCTTGCCGGTGAGATCATGGATGCAGCCAACAACACCGGTGCATCCGTAAAGAGGAAAGAAGATATGCATAAGATGGCAGAAGCAAACAGAGCTTTTGCACATTACAGATTCTAACAGGAGGAGAGAATCTTGGCTGGAAGAGATTATCCATTGGAGAGAACCAGGAATATCGGTATCATGGCTCATATCGATGCGGGTAAGACCACAACGACCGAGCGTATACTGTATTACACCGGTATCAATCATAAGATAGGTGAGACTCATGACGGTACAGCTACCATGGACTGGATGGAGCAGGAACAGGAGAGAGGTATCACCATTACTTCTGCAGCTACGACATGCCACTGGACATTGCAGGATCAGTGTAAGCCCAAGGCAGGTGCGCTTGAGCATCGTATCAATATCATCGATACACCGGGACACGTTGATTTTACCGTGGAAGTGGAAAGATCGCTTCGTGTTCTTGACGGAGCTGTCGGAGTATTTTGTGCCAAAGGCGGTGTTGAACCCCAGTCCGAAAATGTATGGCGTCAGGCGGATACATATAATGTTCCCCGTATGGCGTTCATAAACAAGATGGACATACTCGGGGCGGATTTTTATGCCGCGGTTGACCAGATAAGAAATCGTTTAGGGAAAAATGCCATTGTTATCCAGCTTCCCATAGGAAAAGAGGACAGTTTCAAAGGGATCATAGATCTTTTTGAAATGAAGGCATATATCTATAACGATGATAAAGGAGAGGATATTTCCATAGTGGATATTCCCGACGATATGAAGGACGAAGCCGAAGCGTATCATGAAGAGCTTGTCGAGAAGTGTGCCGAGCTCGATGATGATACAATGATGGCTTATCTTGAGGATTCAGACAGCGTTACCGTTGATGACCTCAAAAAAGCTCTTCGTAAAGGTACCTGCGAGTGTTCGGCGGTTCCGGTCTGCTGTGGTACGGCATACAGGAACAAGGGAGTACAGAAACTCCTTGATGCGGTAATAGAATATATGCCGTCGCCGCTTGACATTCCTGCGATCAAGGGTGTGGATCTTGAAGGTAACGAGACAGAGAGACATTCTTCTGATGAGGAACCTTTCTCCGCACTTGCATTTAAGATCATGACAGATCCTTTTGTAGGAAAGCTTGCGTTCTTCAGAGTTTATTCGGGAACCATGAATTCCGGTTCCTATGTACTTAATGCAACAAAGGGCAAAAAGGAGCGTGTGGGACGTATACTGCAGATGCACGCCAATAAGAGAGAAGAACTTGACAAGGTATACTCGGGCGATATTGCGGCAGCAGTAGGATTTAAGCTGACAACTACAGGTGATACCATCTGTGATGAGACTCATCCTGTAATACTTGAATCCATGGAGTTCCCCGAGCCGGTAATCGAGCTTGCGATCGAGCCCAAGACAAAGGCAGGACAGGGCAAGCTGGGAGAATCCCTTGCAAAGCTTGCGGAAGAAGACCCTACATTCAAGGCACATACAGATCCCGATACGGGTCAGACCATCATAGCAGGTATGGGAGAGCTGCATCTTGAGATCATCGTCGACAGACTTCTGCGCGAATTCAAGGTGGAGGCAAATGTCGGAGCTCCTCAGGTTGCTTACAAAGAAGCGATCACAAAGGCTGTTGATGTTGAGAGTAAATATGCTAAGCAGTCAGGCGGTCGCGGACAGTATGGTCACTGTAAAGTCCGCTTTGAGCCGATGGATGCCAACGGAGACGAGCTGTTCAAGTACGATTCCGAGGTTGTGGGCGGTGCCATTCCTAAGGAATACATCCCTGCGGTCGGAGAGGGTATCGAGGAGGCAATGAAAGCCGGTATTCTCGGAGGATTCCCTGTTGTGGGCGTTCATGCAACGGTTTATGACGGCTCATATCATGAGGTCGACTCTTCGGAGATGGCATTCCATATCGCAGGATCTCTTGCGTTCAAGGATGCGATGCAAAAAGCCGGTGCTGTGCTGCTTGAGCCTATTATGAAAGTTGAAGTCACAATGCCTGAGGAATACATGGGCGACGTTATCGGTGATATCAATTCCCGTCGAGGACGGATCGAAGGTATGGATGACGTCGGAAACGGCAAGATTGTCCGCGGATTTGTTCCGCTTTCGGAGATGTTCGGTTATGCCACGGATCTCCGCTCAAGGACACAGGGCCGCGGCAACTACTCAATGTTCTTTGAGAAGTATGAGCCCGTACCCAAGTCGGTTCAGGAAAAGGTTCTTTCAAAACCAAAAAACCCTTGATAATAAAGGGAAAATGAAATATAATCTTTGTTATCGAGCGTAAAGCTCATGAGAGATGAGATCTTTTTAATCTAAGGAGGATTAATTAAAATGGCAAAAGAGAAATTTGACAGAAGTAAAACCCATTGTAATATCGGTACCATTGGCCACGTTGACCATGGTAAGACAACACTTACAGCAGCTATCACAAAGGTTCTTGCTGAAAGAGTTGCCGGTAATGTTAAGGTAGATTTCGAAAATATCGATAAAGCTCCCGAAGAGAGAGAGCGTGGTATCACAATTTCAACAGCTCACGTTGAGTACTCAACAGATAAGAGACACTATGCACACGTTGACTGCCCGGGACATGCTGACTATGTTAAGAACATGATCACCGGAGCAGCTCAGATGGATGGCGCTATCCTCGTTGTTGCTGCAACAGACGGTGTTATGGCTCAGACCAAGGAGCATATCCTCCTGTCCCGTCAGGTTGGTGTTCCTTACATCGTTGTATTCCTTAACAAGTGTGATATGGTTGACGATCCTGAGCTTATCGAGCTCGTTGAGATGGAAGTTACAGAACAGCTCGAGGAGTACGGATTTACAGATTGTCCTATCATCAAGGGTTCAGCTCTTAAGGCACTTGAGGATCCTTCAAGTGAATGGGGTGACAAGATCATGGAGCTTATGGATACGGTTGATTCTTATATTCCGGATCCTCAGCGTGATACAGATAAGCCTTTCCTTATGCCTGTTGAGGACGTATTCACGATCACAGGTCGTGGTACCGTTGCTACAGGTAGAGTAGAGCGTGGTACACTTCATATGTCTGATGAAGTTGAGATCATCGGTATCAAAGAAGAGACACAGAAATCTGTCGTAACAGGTATCGAGATGTTCAGAAAGCTTCTTGATGAGGCTCAGGCAGGTGATAACATCGGTATCCTCCTTCGTGGTATCAACAGAACAGATATTGAGCGTGGACAGGTTGTTGCTAAGCCCGGTTCGGTTAAGTGCCACAAGAAGTTTACGGCTCAGGTTTACGTTCTTACCAAAGATGAAGGTGGACGTCATACACCTTTCTTCAACAACTATCGTCCTCAGTTCTACTTCAGAACAACAGACGTTACAGGTGTTTGCCAGCTTCCCGCAGGTACAGAGATGTGCATGCCCGGTGATAACATTGAGATGACGATCGAGCTTATCCATCCCGTAGCATGTGAGCAGGGTCTTACATTCGCTATCAGAGAAGGAGGACGTACAGTTGGTTCAGGAAGAGTTGCTTCCATCATCGAATAATCTACGCGAAAGCAATGAGATAATTGCCTGAAAGGCGATAAGAATAGGGACTGCAAGTTTACTTGCAAGTCCCTATTTTCTCATCTCCCCACTCTTGACTTTACCGTGGGTGGTTATGATTTAATGGACATGCCGGCCTGTTCAGCAGTGCTACGGATCTTGCGAAGCTTGCGTCTGTCATGCTGACGGGCGGTTACGGTGACAGAAAATACTTTTCCCGGGATGTGATCGACCTGTTTACGGCACCTAAGAGTGAGGCATATCCCAATTTCGGTGTGGGATGGTGGAGAGAGGCAGATCATTAAAATGGGGATGGCGGAAGATATTGATGAAAGTGTATGGAGTGTATTGATATCGGATATGGCGGCCGATGCGAAAAGGCAGCTTGATGATGAAGGGATAACGGATGAAAATCACCCGCGAATGAAAGCTTACAGGGCACTGCTGTCAGTGTCGGATCAATACAGGGATAATGATCAAAAAAAGGATGTCCGAACCGGTTCTAAAAAGCCCTAAAAAGATGTATAATGAATCACTGTTAATATGATAGTGAGTTCGGTATTTTTCATTAACAGCATAATGCTCGGCGCAGGCCTTGCAATGGATGCTCTATCCGTGTCCATTGCAAACGGCTTTGCCGAACCATGCATGAAAAAGGCAAGGATGTGTACAATAGCCGGCGTCTTTGCTTTTTTTCAGGCACTGATGCCGGTCGCCGGCTGGGTATGTGTCCATACGATAGTTACCTATTTTTCGGCCTTTGAAAAGGCTGTTCCGTGGATCGCCCTGATACTTCTGTCCTTTTTGGGAGGCAGGATGATTATAGAGGGCATACGTGAAAGCGGCAGTCCCGATGAGGTGAAGATAGGAGGCAAAACCTTACTGGCGCAGGGAATAGCCACTTCCATAGATGCCCTGTCTGCCGGTTTTGCAATTGCCGACTATAACCTGATCATGGCCCTTCTCTGTGCTTTTATCATATCCGCGGTCACTTTTTTGATATGTCTTTCCGGTCTTGTGTTCGGGAAAAAACTCGGAATGAGATTCGCGGGAAAGGCCGGAATTATCGGAGGCATTATCCTAATACTAATAGGTATTGAGATTTTTGTATCGGGAATTTTTTAAATCAGCTCTAAAGTTTTGGTTAACTTTGTCCGATATAACATTCAGAAATGGTTTTTTATCGTTTCACGACAGGTGTGGTCCCGAAAGGAGTCGGGATCCGTAAACGGGTTGACCGTTCCCTGTACTTCAAGGAAGAAGGTGTAGATCGTGACAAATTCTATTTACGGTGTAGGCGCATCGTCGCCGGTCAGCGCATATTCTGCGCAGCAATCAGCAAAGAAAGAAAAAACAGGCAAAAATGATCCTCCGGTAGAGTCAAAGTCCTGGAAAGGAATATCCGAAGGCAGCGCTCTTGTTCCTACCGAGAAGGCTGGGTATGGAACCGTTGTAGGTGATGTACAGCTTTCTGACAAGGCAAAGGATTATTACGCAAAACTGAAGGAAAAGTTTCACGGGGTTGATTTTGTCCTTGTAAGTAAGGATATGAAGGATCAGGTAGAGGCGAATGCCAGCCGTTACGGTAATGCGAGCAAGCCTATCGTTCTGATCGATGATGAAAAGATCGAAAAGATGGCAAATGATCCTGCATATGCGAAAAAGTACGAAGGCATAATCGAATCATCTCTTAAAAAGCTCGAGGCAGCCAGAAATACGCTTGCAGCAAGCGGGGCTACACTTAAGAACTTCGGTATGTCGGTCGATGCGAACGGCAAAACTTCATTCTTTGCCGTTATTGAAAAAGCAAGCGATGCCGCAAATAAGATAAGAGAAAAGAACCTCGAAAAGCATAAGGCGCAAAAAGCCGAAGAGAAGAAAAAAGCAGAAAAGAAGAAAGAGAAGGAGCGCCTGGAGGAAGGTCCGGAAGATGAAAAAGAATATCTGGAATTCCGCTCTGAATCTTTGGAAGATCTTATAGACAAAGTTTCCAAATATGCGTTTGACAGTTCCGCAAGTTCACTTATGGCTCAGGAAGGTCTCGGACAGTCCATAGATTTTAAGGGGTGAAGACTATGACCGGTATAAAACCCATATGTGTACCGAAGACTGTCAGTCAGGTCATTGCGGGATTTGCCGGCAATGACAAAAATCAGAAAAGCGGCGCGGATGTGTCCAAAATGCGGCGTGCCTTAAGAACGGGAAGCGATGCTCTTGTTTCAAATACTCCGGTTTCCGTTGTCGACAGCATGAAGCTCTATTCGATGGCACTCAAAAAACAGAGAAAAGCTTCAGGTGAAACTGCCCTTGAAAAAAAGAAGCTTAAGTACAGTTTTAAGAAGATATCTTCAAAGATCATAAGCAGTAAGACTTCAACCGCCGCAAGAGAGGCCGTGGCGCAGGCAAAGCGCGAGATACAGAAACTGAAAGCAGCAAGACGTACAGGCAAGTATGATGAGGAGGAACTGGAGGCTGCTCTTGACCATGCAAAGTCTATGGAGCGTATAGCCCGTAAAAAAGTCAGACATCTTGAGGAAGAGGAAATGGCCGAAAGATGTTCTTCGTCATCGGAAAAGGACGGTGCGCCCGCAACAGACTGTGAAGAGGCCGAAACAAAAGATCCTGTCCAAAAGGAGATCGACAGTATAAGGGAAGAACTATCGGAAGTCGGGAAAAAGGCCGAGAATGAGGAATATATAGAGTCCGAAGAGATCACCTGCGAGATGATCAGCGACATCACCGAAGGCATGGAAGAGATGCTCGAAGCCATAGAAGAATTGAACGATCTTATGAATGAGCTTGTATCAGCGCCTTCCGATATGAAACCCGAAGATATCGATGCCATGAAGATAAAGCACAGGAACAAAGAGATGAAGGATATAACAAAAGCGGATTCGGAGTATCTGAAAGCAGTGTTTGATCACTATGAGAAAGAAATATCAGGCGGTGCGATGCCTGTCACAGCGGGATCCGCTCCTACAGTCGATGTTGCGTTGTAATACATTTATT
Organism: Lachnospiraceae bacterium; assembly: GCA_024695145.1. Taxonomy (GTDB): domain Bacteria; phylum Bacillota; class Clostridia; order Lachnospirales; family Lachnospiraceae; genus UBA2868. The sequence goes on along the minus strand of JAILIS010000008.1, from coordinate 13,350 downwards.
CCCCGTCAAGATAAGGCCCGGCAGTAATTCGCCGGGTCTTATTTATGACATCAATTGTTGGCAATCCGGTACTAAACGTTTATAATAGTGAATATATGTTCGGAGGTTTATCATGGTTGAGCATTATGACCACCTGATAGTCGGAGCGGGGCTGTATGGCGCCGTTTTTGCCCGTAAAATGGCTGATGCCGGGAAAAAGGTCCTTGTTATCGACAGGCGCAGTCATATAGGTGGAAACATTTATACGGAAAATATTGAGGGGATCAATGTGCACAGATACGGTGCGCATATTTTCCATACAAGTAATAAAGCGGTCTGGGATTTTATGAACAGCTTTGCCGAATTCAACAGATATACCAATTCACCTGTAGCAAGATATAAGGATGAGCTTTATAACCTCCCGTTCAATATGAATACATTTCATCAGCTGTGGGGAGTTAAGACTCCTGAAGAAGCCGGGGAAGAGATAGACAGACAGAAGAAGGAGGCAGCCCTTCCGGACGGAGCAGAGCCGTCAAATATGGCTGAAGCCGCACTGCAGCTTGTGGGCCGTGATATATTTGAAAAACTTGTTAAAGGCTATACGGAAAAGCAGTGGGGAAGATCGGCGCAGGAACTGCCTCCCTTCATAATAAAGCGTCTGCCGGTAAGGTTTACTTACGATAATAATTATTTTAACGACAGTTTTCAGGGCATCCCTATAGGAGGCTATACGCAGATCATAGAGAAGATGCTGGAAGGTTGTAAGGTAGTCCTGTCATCCGATTTTTTCAAAAACAGGGATGAATACATGGCATGTGCCGACAGGATCGTCTTTACGGGTATGATCGACGAATACTATGATTACTGTTATGGACCGCTGGAGTACAGGAGCCTGCGGTTTGAGGACAGGATCCTTGATACGGACAATTTTCAGGGTAACGCAGTTGTGAACTACACCGAATATGAGATACCTTACACCAGGATAATAGAGCATAAGCATTTTGAATTCGGAACGCAGAAGAAAACCGTTATAACTTACGAATATCCTGCCGAGTGGAAGCGCGGAGACGAGCCTTATTATCCGATGAATGATGAAAGAAATAATGCTCTTTATGCAAAATACAAAGCCCTTGCCGACAAAGAGGATCGTGTGATCTTCGGCGGAAGACTGGGAGAATACAAATACTATGATATGCATCAGGTTGTAGCTGCAGCCCTTGATGCTGCCGGATCTGAACTCAAAGGATGATACAATGTCGTTTGTTCATTTACACACCCATACGGAGTATTCACTCCTTGATGGTTCCAACAAGATAAAAGAATATGTCAGTTATGTAAAAGAACTTGGCATGAATGCCGCCGCCATCACGGATCACGGAGTTATGTACGGCGTGATCGAATTCTACCTTGAAGCTCAAAAGGCCGGGATCAAGCCCATAATCGGGTGCGAGGTTTATGTTGCCCCGAATTCAAGATTTGACAGGGAACTGACCGGGGGCGAGGACAGATATTATCATCTGATACTGCTGGCTGAGAACAATACGGGCTACAGGAATCTGATGAAGATAGTCAGCTGCGGATTTACGGAAGGCTATTACTACAGGCCCCGTGTGGATATGGAGATCCTTAGGAAGTATCATGAGGGCATAATTGCCGCTTCCGCGTGTCTTGCGGGAGAAGTTGCCAGATACATTCAGAAGAATATGTACGAAGAGGCAAAATCGGCAGCTGCAAGATATCTCGAATGCTTTGGGGCCGGCAATTATTTTCTTGAGCTCCAGGACCACGGTATCCCCGAGCAGAAAACGGTCAATCAGGCACTTCTTCGGATCAGCAAAGAGCTCGACATTCCTCTTATCGCCACCAATGATATTCACTATACTTATGCCGATGATGCCAATGCACATGATCTTCTTTTGTGTATCCAGACGGGAAAGAAAGTTAGCGATGAGGACAGGCTGCGCTATGAGGGCGGACAGTTTTACGTCAAGTCAGAGGAAGAGATGAGAAAGCTCTTTCCTTATGCACCCGAAGCGATCGAAAACACTCAGAAGATCGCCGACAGGTGTAATGTTGAGATAGAGTTCGGAACACTCAGGCTCCCTCATTTTGAAGTTCCGGAAGGGTATGATTCCTGGACGTATCTGCGAAAACTCTGCTTTGACGGATTGGAGAAAAGATATCCCGATCGTACGGATGAGCATACACAGCGTCTTGAATATGAACTCAATACGATCAAAAACATGGGATTTGTTGACTATTTCCTGATCGTATGGGACTACGTTCATTATGCTAGATCGAGCGGATTTGCGGTGGGACCCGGCCGCGGAAGCGCAGCGGGCTCCATAGTGTCTTACTGTCTGGGCATCACGAATGTCGATCCGATCAAGTATCAGCTTCTTTTCGAGAGATTTCTCAATCCGGAACGTGTATCCATGCCCGATATAGATGTGGATTTCGACGAGCATCGGGGAGATGTCAAGGAATATGTCATCAACAAATACGGAAAAGACAAGGTTGTTCAGATAATCGCTTTCGGAACTCTTAAAGCAAAAGGCGTTATAAGGGATGTCGGAAGAGTAATGGATCTGAGCTATTCGTACTGCGACAATATTGCCAAGGCTGTTCCGGCCGTGCTTGATATTACGTTGCAGCAGGCTCTCGATGTGGGAGGCGAACTGAAAGAGATCTATGACAGCGATCCCCAGGCCAGGAATCTTATAGACATGGCAATGCGCCTTGAAGGACTGCCGAGGCACTCATCGATGCACGCAGCAGGCGTTGTCATATGCCCCGATTCCGCTGATGAACTTGTACCTCTCTCAAGAGGCTCGGACGGTACGATTGTGACCCAGTTTGAGCATACGACACTTGAAAAGCTCGGACTTTTAAAAATGGATTTTCTCGGACTTGTGACACTCACGGTCATTAAGGAGACGATCAATGCCGTACGAAAGAACAAGGGAGTAGATATCGATCTGGAGAATCTTGGCTTTGATGATATAAATGTATACAACTATATAGGAACCGGCAGGACCGACGGCATATTCCAGCTTGAAAGTTCCGGGATGAAGAGTTTCATGAAGGAACTGAAACCGAAGAACTTCGAAGATGTTATAGCCGGAATATCCCTGTATCGCCCTGGCCCCATGGATTTTATACCCGATTATATCCGCGGCAAGAACTCAAAAGGAGATATATCCTACGATCATCCCCTGCTTGAGCCGATACTTCATCCTACATATGGGTGCATTGTCTACCAGGAGCAGGTCATGCAGATCGTACGTGATCTTGGCGGCTTTACAATGGGACGATCGGATAAAGTCCGCCGCGCCATGAGTAAAAAAGATCAGGATGTCATGGAGTATGAGCGGAAGAACTTTGTATACGGCAATCCCGACGAAAACGTTCCCGGATGTATAGCAAAGGGTATATCGGAATCTGTTGCGAACAAGATATATGATGACATGATGGATTTTGCGAAGTACGCCTTTAACAAATCCCATGCCGCATCATATGCGGTTGTGGCATACCAGACGGCGTACCTTAAGTATTATCATCCTGTGGAATTTATGGCCGCCCTTCTCACCAGTGTGATCGATAACACCACCAAGGTATCGCAGTATATCTATTCATGCAAGACAATGGGAATACCTCTGTTGCCTCCGGATATAAACCGCGGCGTCGGAGGATTTTCTGCCGACGGTGATTCCATACTGTACGGACTGGCTGCCATCAAAGGTGTCGGATGGCCCGTCATAGATGCCATTGAGAAGGACAGGGCTGACAAAGGAGAATATCACGACATCTATGATTTCTTAAGCAGAATGGACGGCAGTCAGGTAAATAAGAGAGCTGTAGAGAACTTTATCAAGGCGGGGGCTTTTGACGCACTTCCCGGATCAAGAAAACAGCTCATGAGTGTATATTCGTCTTATATGGACAGGATCGCAAAAGACAGAAAGCAGAACATGGAAGGGCAGCTGTCTTTGTTCGATATCGCAGACGATGATGCAAAAACGGCCATGGCCGTGGATCTTCCGGAAATAGGAGAGTTTTCGAAAACAGAAAAGCTGTCGTTTGAGAAGGAAGTTCTTGGTGTATATGTATCAGGACATCCTCTTGATGAAGACGAGGCCATGTGGAAGAGAAACATAACAAACATGACCACTGATTTTCTGTACGATGAGAATGAGAACCGGACAAAAGTATCTGATGGCGACAGGGTGACCGTGGGAGGCATAATAGAATCAAAGACCGTTAAGTACACAAAGACCAACAGGATAATGGCATTCCTGACCATAGAGGATCTTGTGGGAAATGTTGAGATCATAGTATGGCCGGATGACTATGACAAAAACTCCGCGTGGCTTAAGGAAGATGCCAAGATATTTGTGGAAGGCCGAGTTTCCGCTGAAGAGGAGAAGGATGCCAAAGTCATATGCAACAGAATAATACCTTTTGCAAATATACCGAAAAAAGTCTGGATCAGGTTTGCGACAAAAGAAGATTATATCAAAGCAGATGATCGGCTTCACAAACTGATTGCGGATTCTGACGGGAAGGATATAATTGTAATATATATTGAGGCAACGAAAGAGAAAAAAACACTTCCGGGAAACAGCAGTGTACATGCGGATGAGGAATTGATGGAAAAACTGGAAACTGCTTTCGGGAAGGAAAACATCAGGTTGACTTAAGGAGAGAGAATATGGCAAAAGAGATCAAGACTATCGGTGTTCTTACAAGCGGAGGTGATGCCCCCGGAATGAACGCAGCCATCCGTGCGGTTGTACGTAAAGCCATTGCTTCAGGCAAAAAAGTCATGGGCATCGAAAAGGGATACAGAGGACTTCTCGACGAGGAGATATATGAGATGACTCCGAGGGATGTATCCGATTCAATCCAGCGCGGAGGAACGATACTGCGTACTGCCAGGTGCGAAGAGTTCATTACGGAAGAGGGCCAGAAGGCCGGGGCAAAGATGTGTAAAAAGCACGGTATTGACGGTCTTGTTGCGATAGGCGGGGACGGAACGTATCGCGGCGCACAGAAGCTGGCTTCACTCGGTATCAATACCATAGGTGTGCCGGCAACGATAGATCTCGATATATCATCAACGGATTACACGATCGGTTTTGATACTGCAGTCAACACGGCAATGCAGGCTATAGACAAGGTAAGGGATACATCCTCATCACATGAGAGATGCTCTATCATAGAGGTCATGGGCAGGAATGCCGGATATATCGCTCTATGGTGTGGAGTCGCAAATGGTGCCGAAGATATTCTTCTTCCGGAGAAATACGGATTCAACGAGCAGGAGATAATAGACAACATAATCAATAACCGCAAAAAAGGAAAGACACATCACATAATAATCAACGCCGAAGGTATAGGTCATTCGACATCAATGGCGAGAAGGATCGAAGCGGCGACCGGGCTCGAGACGCGGGCGACGATACTCGGACACATGCAGAGGGGAGGGTCTCCCACGTGCCGCGACAGATACTATGCCTCCATTATGGGTGCGTATGCTGTGGACCTGTTATGTGACGGTGCATCCAACAGGGTTGTTTCATACAGGAACGGTGAGTGGACTGATTTTGATATAGACGAGGCCCTCGCCATGGAAAAACATATCTCGGAATACGAGTATTCAGTCAGCAAAGCGCTGGCTATCTGATGAAATGATATCAAGCACAGCCAACGAAAAGATCAAGCACGTGACAGAGCTTGTTAAAAATGCAAAAGCCCGCCGCAAGGAGGGCCTTTTTGTGACAGAGGGGGTAAGGATCGCATCGGAGATACCGCAGAACGCTTTAGTGGAGTGTTTTATATCCGATGATTTTTCATGGGATGAGACTGCGGATAAAGTATTTTTGTATGATGTTGATCCGACTGTGGTATCTTCTGCGGTATTTCGTAAAATGTCCGATACCCGGAATCCACAGGGGATCATATGTGTATGCAGACAGAATGTGTTTCCGGATCCGTATGATATTCTGAGCGGAAGCGGGCCGCGACGGTTACTCATACTTGAAGGCATTCAGGATCCCGGTAATCTCGGAACAATGGTCAGGACGGCCGAAGGGGCCGGCTTTAATGCTATATATGCAGATAACAATACTGTTGATGTATATAATCCCAAAGTGATCAGATCGACAATGGGATCCGTTTTTCGTGTTCCCGTAGTCTACACGGCTGATCTTTTTGAACTGGTTGACAGACTTAAGAGTCTGTCTGTAACAGTCTATGCCGCACATTTAAACGGAACCGCAGATTACAGGGAAGTAACTTACGGAGACAGGATAGCATTTCTCATAGGAAATGAGGGTTCCGGGCTTTCGGATGCAATATGCGAAAAAGCAGACAGGCTGGTCAGGATACCCATGCACGGAAAACTTGAATCATTAAATGCAGCAGTTGCTGCGGCTGTACTTATGTATGGTATTTAAGGAGGCTTTTATGAAACTTGGAGTGATAGGACTTGGAAACATGGCAAGTGCAATGATCGGAGGGATCATCGCATCCGGATTGTTTAAACCTGATGAGATCACAGGTTCGGATCCGGGGGCTGATCAAAGGCAGAAGGCCGAAAAGTCATTCGGAATCCACACGTGCGAGGGCAACGCTGACGCCGCAAAAAACTGTGATTACATGATCCTGGCCGTAAAACCGCAAATATATGAAAAGGTTCTGCCCGAGATCAGGACGGCAATGAAAAAAGATCAGGTGATAATCTCGATCGCACCCGGAAAGAAATTGGGTTATCTTGAAGAGCAGCTCGCTCAGGACGCGAAGATAGTAAGGCTGATGCCGAACACCCCGGCACTTGTCGGAGAGGGCTGTACAGGAGTATGCAGGAATAAAAACGTCTCGGCTGACGAATTTGATTTTGTGTTGAAAATGCTTTCCGGTTTTGGAAAAGCGTTTGAGGTCAAAGAAAATCAGATGGATGCAGTTGTGGCTGTTTCGGGAAGTTCTCCGGCATACGTATTCATGCTTATTGACTCCATGGCCGATGGTGCTGTGGCAGAAGGGCTTGACAGGGCAACGGCGATAAAGATGGCAGCCCAGGCAGTGCTGGGAAGCGCGAAAATGGTCATCGAAACCGGGAAACATCCGGCTGAACTTAAGGATATGGTGTGTTCTCCGGCCGGGACAACGATAGATGCGGTGGCCGCTCTTGAGAAAGGCGGATTCCGTTCATCGGTAATGGATGCCATGCGTGCATGTGCCGAAAAATCGCGTGCAATTTGACTTTTTCTTACAGTTTTGATATAATTCCAAAGCCAATAATCTATCAGATTGTGACATTTTGGAGGAAGTTATGAGAAAACTTACATGGCCGGCTGTGGCGATCGCTTTGGTGATCATCTTTGTCGGAACATGGGGGAGTTTGATCAATGTAACGGCCAAAGACAAGAAAGAACGTGTTGTGACTGCGGGGGCAGCCAAGGCTGTTACAGTTGACAAGACAAAAAGTGTTACAGAAGATAATACACTGAATATTGAGATCGTAAAGGATTCCGATGCGACGGAGAAGGGCGAGATAGCAGGAATACCTTACGATAAGTTGGTAATGGCAGATGTCGATGAAGCCGTTAATGTTCGCGACAGTGCATCGGAAGACGGCAAGCTCCTTGGTAAGTTTTTTAAGGAGTGTGGCGGACAGATACTCGAAAAGGGTAACGGATGGACAAAAGTTAAGACCGGCGAACTTACCGGATGGATAAAGAACGATTATCTTATGTTTGGTGACAGTGCCGTTGAACTTGCCAAGAAAGTAGTCGAAAGGACTGCGACCTGTACAACGGATTGCCTGAGAGTTCGTAAAGAAGCCGATCCTGATGCGACTGTTCTTGATCTTCTTGCCGAAGGAGACCAGATGGCGGTTCTCGATCAGAAAGGCGAGTGGACAAGGGTTCAGTTTTCAGACGGAGATGAGGGTTATGTATCTTCGGAATACGTAACTATCGCTGACAGTCTCGGAACCGGTAAGACAATGGAAGTTATATCGGCTGAAGAGGAACAGGTCAAAAAGGCCCAGGCAGAAGCCGAAGCGTCTGTCAAAAAGGCACAGGCCGAGGCCGGAAGAACTACAAAAACAACTAAAACAAATACAGGTGCCGTTGCATCGGGTGTGAGCGACCAGGTACTTTTGGCTGCACTGATACAGGCAGAGGGAGGCAATCAGCCTTACGAAGGTCAGGTATCGGTAGGAACGGTTGTCATGAACCGTTTGAAGAGCGGCAGATATGGCGGCAGTATTGCGTCGGTTATTTATGCCAAAGGACAGTTCGGTCCCGCGGGAAGCGGACAGGTTGCCCAGATTGCAGCATCAGGCCCTAAGGCATCCTGCCTTGCAGCTGCTCAGGAGGCAATGGGTGGTGCAAGTTATATCGGAGGAGCAACGCATTTCAGAAATGTAAATTCCGGATATCCCGGAATAGTTATAGGATCTCATGTATTTTGGTAGATGATACTTGCACATGCAGTATTATTTGTGTATAATCATTTCGTTGTACATTTAGTTGGATAGGGCTATCGCCAAACGGTAAGGCAACGGACTCTGACTCCGTCATCTGAAGGTTCGAATCCTTCTAGCCCTGTGAAAAGGGACCGGAAATCCGGTTCCTTTTTTGATGCTTGGAAGCCTGTATTTATGCGCATCTTCACATTTTTGAAAAATCATTTTCCTGCTTTATTCTGGTTATTACTAACAGGAAAAACTAGGACAAATTTCCCTCAAAAATTGTCAAAATCAGATATTATTCTAGAAGATAGGTCAATTTAGGGGTCAATTATAGGTCAATTGGAAAATAGGAGATTTTTTCTATATAGTATGAGTATTTCACTTGCGAGGAAGGTAAGCCGTCTCATTATGCTCATCAAGCCAAACAGCACATTATATTGCCGATTGAAGTAGTGTTAGTTTCTCAAGAAGGTTCAGTTTTAAATACGTCCTTTGTCAGTCATCAGTTGGTATAGACCTTCTATATCCTCGCTCCACTCTAGGTAGGAATCCTCGTTTAGTACTTTAAATTGATCAGTAAAGTATATTTTATTCGCATTTCCTCCATCTTTTATTTTAAACTCGTCGTAATCCACTGTAGCTACAATAACTTGTGGCAGTGAAGTAATACTCGCAATCATTGTAAGTATTTCTTTACTGCTACTGGTACTTGATTCCATATTGCGTGGGGAGTCAACAACAAATGGGAAGCGTATAACATTGTTGTTCATTTGATCCATTGTTTGGAAAAGGCCAATGTATTGTGATAGTATTATTTTCGGCATAAGAGATCCTTGAGCATTTAGACTTTTTAGTAGTTTAATATTCCCTTCGTACTCCTGAGCCCATACACCAAGTGTCATAGTGTTTTGCTTTACGAAATTAATATAGGTCTCTTCAACGTCTTTTTTATTGGGGATTATCTGAAGCTCTTTGTTGATTTCATTTATCGCATCTTCCCTATCAGATTGTTCTATTTTGTTTTTTCCGAGATCAAGTTGATATTTTCTAAGAGTTTCTTTTAATCCCCTATGTCGAAGATATGCATCATAGGCATTTTGTGATTCATCGTATACTTCTTCCTTTTCTTTCAACTGAGACATCAAATCTACATAATAGTGTTCCTGTGTTTGCAACTCTAGTCTTATGTTATTAACGATTAAATCTATCTGAGCCTTCAAGTATTCTGCGTTTGATTGATTATAGTTGCTCCGGATGAGTTTATAAAGATCATCATCAAATTCATACCCACACTGGGGGCAAGTATGTATCGTTTTGGGTTCATTCATTTTAGCTGTTTTAATCTGCTGGAACTGACGTATTATATCTAGTTGATTCAGATGTTGTTCCAATGATGTCTGCAACTCTTGAATTCTATTCCTTACATGACCAATTCTTTGAACTAAATCCTCAATTTCTTTTTTAGGGGTTGATAGGTATTGTTCAAGTTCTTTTTCGTTATCAGCCGGGATAATGTTACTAAGCTCCTCAGAAAGTGCTCCTATTGTAATGAGTAGCTGATTTTCTCGTTCTTGTAATTGTGTAAGCTCCTCTTTTAATTCATCTTTTTTCGCCTGCAGCTCGATACGCTTTTTTGTGTATAATCCGAGATGAAAATAAAGGGATTTTGCTCGCTCATTCTTTGCAAATTGATCTATTCGTTCAAAACTATCATAAAGTTCAGACCAACCCTTGTCTTGATCGATATAATAGGGCATAAAGGAAAATGCAGGAGGAGCCTGAACAACAGCCTTATTACCTCGTTTCTCTGCTAGATACACTGAAAAATCAAAGATTTCTGAAAGCTTTGGAGCTAACTCATGAGTAACAGAATCTGTTAGCAATAACAATTCATGATCTCTAAAGATGGCATATTTTTTTATGAATCGAACAACACGATATTCGATTCCATCAACATCTAGCGTAACGGCTGAAAGCTTTGAATCCTTATCCCATTTCGCATCATATTTTACATCGGCGCCCAATGTGTTATACAATGATTTAATAACAGATGACTTTCCAACATGGTTGTCCATGCTAGTCACGATATTTAGGCCTTTTTTAAAGGACACAAAACGAGCAGTACGCTTCTGAACGTCAGCTATCAATATATTTTTAAAAAACATACTCTTCATGGAAGTCTCCTTGATTTGTTTATTAGTAAGCATATGACTAAAACAGATATATATTCAATACTATATATCGTCTTATATAAGGGCTCTTTTTCGTGAACCTTCATGGCAATTTCAAGACCATATTCCCATGCTGTTATATTAGAACTAAAACTGTTTGTATTCATAATCTCAGATACTATATTGAATAGTCTAGGGAAGGACCCATCGGAATTATTATTACTATCAGCTAAGATTTGTACATAGGAAAAACTTAGTATAGATGCCTTATCATGACCAAGTCCAGATGCTTTAATAACATCATCAAAAGTCGGTATGGATAACATAATGGCCTTGTCAATCACCCGAGTAAGCTCGGATTTCGTGAATCCTTTATGTGCCTTGACGACATCAAAAGGAGCATTATTTGGTAAAAGCTCATATTCCTGTCGTTTAGTAAGGAGATCAATTAAAGAACTATAAATCCCTTTTACAGTATCAACAGTAATTTTCGGATACTTTTCGTAAAGAAAATCTTCCATCTCCTTTTCAACAAGATCTTTGTGTCGTTCTATCGTTAAAGTGGTACGAAGATGAGCGAATTTTGAAAGGTCAACTTTGTTTTCAGAAATACCATTTTTTTTGGCAATATCGGCTATTATTCTGCTTTGTACATTTTCGTGGATGTTTGTTAATGGCGTATGTTCAGAGGATAGTAGTTTCTTTGTATTATTAACCTTACCAGCTTCATTTTTCATTTTTATACTGACTTCGAGAGGAGTATTTGTTATCAAACCTAGTTCTTTTACCAACCAGTCTCCGGGTCTGTTCAGTTGTGCATACATCTTTGCAAGCCAGTCTTCTTTTATAGCAGAATCAATGGTAATAGTAGATTCGCTAGTTTTCATCTGATAATAACTAACAGCAAGAGGGTCTGAATCTAAATCGAAAAGGGTTATATCATCATAGTAGTCAAGAACAAATAGATAATTCAGATCATTATATAGTTCTATTGCCATATGGAGAGTCTGGCTTATTTGCATATCAAGCCTGTTGTAAGAACGACTACCTGCGACTGTATCAATTTTAATAGGAGATTTCTTTTTTGGCACTTGCTATGCTCCTTTTTCTTTAAGTATCATATTTCGACTAGATTAAATGGTCAAATATAACTGCCAACGATTGAGTTCTTTGAATACAACGATAATCTCTTTATATGTTCGATTATCGGTTTATTTGATAGTTTCCTAGTTTATACCTTAACCCGAAAATGCCCGTCATTAAACTTCTTTGCAATAACCACGGGAGCCCGGCAGATGGTCAGGCGCGTCATTTCCAATTCGGTATTTATGCGCTCAAGTGCTTCCTGATCGGCCGGAGTAGTGTACTTCTGCTGATCATCGTCAAGTTTGTTCTGAAGATCCTTTACTTTAACATAATCAGCCAGCTTTCTGTTAAGAGACGGGTTTTTGAAAGATATCTTTATTGATTCGGGGATGGGGTTACCATCCTCGTCGTATTCTGCAAGGAAATCCATTTCTATCTGTTCGTCCATCTTTGTGAGCAGGGACATCACATCCGATACTGTTACGATATCGAAATCCGTAAATATGTTAAGACTGACCCCGAGAGCATCTGCGATCTTCAGTAGCATCTTCGGCTTGGGGTTCATCATATCGCACTCAAGCTTCTTTATAGTACTCAGCCCGATTCCGGACAGGCTCGAGAACTGGGCCTGAGTTATCCCCAGTGTGCTTCTGTAATACTTGATCTTTTCACCCAATGTCATCATATCGGTAGTCCTTCCCCAACTATTTTTAAATGTATAATAACACATTTTTTCCGCTTCGGAACAATTTGCGTTCAAAAAATTGAACTTTTTTCAAAAAAGGTATTGACGGTTCACAAATATGAACTTATAATGTAGAAAAATAAAGTTCATAAAAATGAACAATAGAAGATTCAGACCTTCCTTCAGTAATATCCGGGAAACATACGGACTCGTAACAAACAGGAAGGAAGCAGTAGCAAAAACAAGTTCAACAGTCGCTATAGGAAAAGAGGTGAAGCGGATGAGAAACACAATGATCAATCAGGTACAGGATGAATACACTGTTTTGTCGGCAAGAGAGTTGGCATCTAGGCTTCATATCGGACGAGACAAAGCGTATGCGCTGATAAAGAGCAAGAGCTTCCCGTCCATAAAGCTTGGAGGCCGCTATATCGTAACAGCCAAAGCTCTTAACGAATGGCTTGATCAGTACGAGTACAAAACCTTTCTTGTATAGGAGAGTAGTAAATGGCTAGCAGGGGAACAAAAGGTCAGGGCTTTTTTAAGGATAATCCCGACGGGACAGTCACATATCGAAAGGGTGTCGGATACAAGGACGACGGTAAGAGAAAGACATTGACCGTTACCGCGAAGAACCGAGCGGTCTGTATGCGCCTCATGAAGGAAAAAGAGGATAACTGGCTTGCCGAGAAGGCCCGGACCGTGATCACGGATATTGATACTGTGGAAGATCTTTGTACGAGGCATCTGGTTTTTCAGATGAAGGGTGGGGAGCTCAAGCCCAAGTCTGCAGACAGAAGAGAAGGTACGATCAAAAATCAGATCGCCAAGTACCCTATCGGACATATGCAGGTGCAGGTCGTATCGCCTACGGATATCGAGGAGCATATCAATGCACTCATTAAGAAGGATCTGTCGGTATCTTCCATAGAAAAGGCACTGGATGT
>JAILIS010000033.1 GCA_024695145.1 Lachnospiraceae bacterium | reverse complement strand
TTAGGCACGCCGCCAGCGTTCATCCTGAGCCAGGATCAAACTCTCTAAAAAAAGTTTAAAGCCTCGCTGGCTTTTGTTTTCCGTTTAATTTACTTTAAGGAATTCGGGTTTGGTTGTACTATTTTGTTTTCAAGGAACAGCTGTCGAAAAGACCTGCCTGTTTGCAATAAAAAAGCGCTTGTCTCGTGCGAACAGCCTAATAAATATATCACCGTCCATATCACAAGTCAAGCACTTTTTTAACTAAATTTATATGATCTTCAGATTCCGTTATACAAGCGTATATGAAAGCTCGCCTTCATCATCGACTATGAGAAGATCAAGCGAATCGATAGCTGTTCCTGCAGTCATTTCAAATACAAGAACAGTGTCAACGGTTGATCCAGGAGTAAGTATTCCTTCATAGTTCATCAGATCGTTGTCGAGAAACGTGATGTCGCCTCTGAGCTTTTCAGTGTCATTGAGCATCGCTCTCACCTTGAAATTGCTCGAATCGGTATGAACGATCAGATCCTCCGCTCCGGGATTGGAGAGCGCAAAATGTACTATAAGAAGTTCTTTCCCGGAAGCTGCCTTCATGGAAAGGACCAGTTCCGATTCATCTGCGGGATAGGAATCGCTTACTTCATAGTGATCGTATGTTAATTCCGCACCTTCGATACCAAGTGCCTCGGAGGGTGATTTTGAAGGAGTCTCAGGTACTTCATCAGGTGCATCAACAAGTGCTTCCTGGTCAGTTGCCGCACTGTCGTCCGGCGGCATGACTTCATCGGAAGGTGCACTCTCATCGGGCGACGGCACTTCACCGGTCGCATCATCCGGAGGCAGTCCGGGAAGAGCGACTTCTGCGGGCTCCTCTTCTGTCTGCATTCCGGGGTTAACCTGTGAATAGTCAATATCATCAAGCCTCATGAGTCCGCCGGGATGGCCTTTGACATATTCTATCAGTTTTCCTGCTGCATATTCTGCGACAAGAGTTCTCTGCTCGTCGGAGATATCAAGAGACGGTACAACGGAGCATGCCGACATACTGATGCTGACAATAACGAATGTCAGGATATATGTGATTGTCCGGATAAGTCTTTTTTTCATATTTCAGATGATACCACAAGTATTATTTATTGTCGAATTGCGGGTGCAGGCAGACAATGTCAGATCGAATCCGTAGCGTCGACCTCGAACCAGAAGCTTACACCTCCGTCAAGATTCTCGACACCGTATCCGTGTCCCATGGCTTCCATGCTCGCTTTTACTACCGACAGGCCAATACCGCTGCCCCCGTATTCTCTTGTTCTCGCTTTATCAACCTTATAAAACTTCGTCCACAGATTGGGAAGTGCTTCTTCGGGAATGTTCTCACCCGAATTGAACACATTCACCCTGACGATCGATTCGTTTCTTGTCACGCTTATCCTTACGATCTTCTCGCCAAGTGCATAATGTATCGCATTGGAGAGATAATTGGTGAGAACCTGCTCGATCTTGAACTCATCAGCCCATACGGGGATGCTTCCGCAATCGGGAAGCTCGAGCCTGATCCCGTTCTGTTTTGCAAGGATATCGATGGATGCGGCGCAGTTTCTGATAAGTTCCATCAGGTCAAAATGCTCTATCTCAACTTTCTGTTCTCCGAACTCCAGCTCGTTCAGGTTGAGAAGACTTTTTACGAGCTTGTTCATCCTGTCGGCTTCATCGGTAATGACATCGCAATAGTAATCCCTGCTGTCTTCATCATCGTTGACACAGTCCTTCAGACCCTCGGCATATCCCTGTATCAGCGCTATGGGTGTCTTGAGCTCATGAGATACGTTAGAGAGGAATTCCTTGCGCATCTCATCTATCTCTGTCTTTCTCTCAATATCCTGCTGTAGCTTCGCATTCGCACTTTTCAGTTCACGGATCGTCTCTTCAAGCTTGTCGGACAGTCTGTTCATATGCTCACCGAGAGCATCCACTTCATTGCCCGTATCACTTACATACTTCTCCGTAAAATCAAGACGCGTCATCTTTTCCGAAATATCCACGAGCTTGAGTATGGGCTTTGTTATCCTTTTCGTGGCCATCCATATGAAGATTATTCCGGCAATAAGAGCAACAATACCGATCCTGATAAAGTTCGTGTTTGCAAGAATTGAGGCTTCCTTCATGGACTGAACGGGTGTACGCATGAGAATGAAATTACCGTTCGTAAGAGAACCCCACAGCTCCAGATATACGATCTTGACTCTCGGATCCATGGACTGTTGTATCCTGATCCTGTTGTTCTCATATATGGGCTGAAAACTTTCGGCGCCCCCGAATACATACTCGAGCAGACGCTTTGTCATAAGAGATGAATCGGCAGCCGTCGTCTTGACGATCTGCTTGTCAGCATCTATTACAAGTACTTCTATGTTGTTGATAGTGGATATCTGTTTGAGTGAAGCATCAAACCAGGCCGACAGTATATCGCCTTCAGACATGGCCTTATCGATGTCGTTATAGCACGACAGAAGGACTTCCTGTTTGTTGTACATATAGGCCTGCCCCAGGGTGAGCATATTGACGACACATATCAGAAATATGCAAATGCTCAGCAGGAGGCCGAACACAACCGTGTATTCCCTGTTTATCGATCTTTTAAGAAATCGTATCATTAAAGTTTAAGAAGTGCCTTTAAGTACTCCCACTCCCGCTTTGTACTCGAAACGGATAATCTTTCCGAAGTTGTGTGTACACCTTCCATATCAGGACCGACGGATATCGCATCTATGTTCTTGATCTTCTTGGTAAAGATGGCACATTCAAGACCGGCATGTATCCTTATAACATCTATGTCCTTATCGAACATACTCTTATACAGTTCCTGCGCCTTAACGGCAAAATCAGACGGCCTGTCGCATTCCCATGCGGGATATCGTCCACGTATATCACCGGTCAGACCATGTAATGATGCAACAGTCGTTACCGATGATATTATCCATTCAAGCATCGAATCCTTGTTGCCGCGAAGTCCGATCTGGATTTGGAATCCTTTGGGTCTTGCACTCACCACCCCTATGTTCGTACTGCAAATGACCATTTCCTGTGAACGGTCATAGTGATGTACACCGTTAGGCAGCAGTTTTATTACGGACGTGAACTTTATAAGGTCCTTGGTTGACATAACTTCAAGTTTGCCTTTACCCTTGTCCTTGCACTTTATCTTCATTTCGGGATCGGTCGTTAAATACTCGCTGCTTACGGCATCGGCAAATGATTTTACGATCTTCTCAAATGCCTTACCCTGCTTCTTTTTCACCACTACAGTCGCAACAGCGGATGCACAGATCGCATTGTCTCTAGTTCCGCCGTCAAAACTTCCGAGTCTGAATTCGATCTTTGATGCGAGCAGCTGGTCAAAGAGCCTGGCCATAAGAACGTTGGCATTAGCACCGTACCTGTCGATCATCATGCCGGAGTGTCCGCCGGCAAGTCCGGATATTCCGATCTCATATATATTGCCTTCTTCTTTGCTGTTCTTGCACTTGCCCGGAATATCGATCCTGCAGCCGCCGGCACAGCCGATGACTATATTATTCTCTTCCTCGGTATCTATGTTGATAAATCGCTTGCCCTTAAGGCGTGATGCATCATAACCTTCGGCGCCGATAAGACCATCCTCTTCACACGCTGTGAACACCGCCTCTATCATGGGATGCGATATATCATCGGAATCAAGCACGGCAAGAATAAAGGCCATTCCGATGCCGTCATCCGCGCCAAGGCTGGTCCCATTTGCATAAATGTAGTCACCTTCCACATACGCCGAGACCCCTTCCTTTGCAGGATCCGTTGCCGCACCTTCGTCCGCCACGCAGACCATATCCATATGAGCCTGCAGAATAACTGTCTCTCTGTCCTCCATATCAGCCGTGGCGGGTTTTAATATCGTGACATTGAAATACTCGTCCTGATAGGCGATCAGGCCTCTTATATCCGCAAATTTTACAAGATAATCGCTGATAGCCTTTTCATTCCCCGAGCCTCTAGCTATCTTCGTTATTTTTTCAAAAAATCCGAACACCTTCTGAGGTTCAAGATTGCCGATCTTTTCTCCCATATTAACTCCTTACGGTCCGTTTATTTCAACTGAACGCACATCATGGTAAGATCATCGAACTGCGGTGCATCTCCCACGAACTTATCCACTTCATCACGGACGATTGAAAGAAGCTGCTTCGGATCCGCGCCTGCGTTTATATTAAGTGCCTCTATCATCCTGTCCGTTCCGAAAAGTTCATTATTCTTATTTGTCGCTTCGGCAACACCGTCGGTATAAAGGAACAGTCCGCCACCCTTTTCCAGCGTGAACTCGTAATCCTGGTATTTTGTTCCCTCCATCGATCCGACGGGCAGTCTGTGTTTATCCTTGAATACCTCATACTGACCGTCTGCCTTCTTCAGTATGGGATACTCATGTCCGGCATTGGTCGCGATGACATGGCCGGTTGAAATGGTCAGATAGCCGAGCCATACGGTAACAAACATACTGTTGGCATTGTTCGTGCATATCTGATTGTTGACTTTCATCAGTGTCTCAGCCGGTGAACCATTGTCCATTATCGCGTAATTGGCAACAAGGATCTTGGACATCATCATAAACAGCGCTGCCGGAACTCCCTTGCCGGAAACATCGGCCATGACAAGTGCCAGATGATCATCATCTATCAGGAAGAAATCATAGAAATCTCCGCCGACCTCTTTGGCCGGATCCATTGACGCAAATATATCAAAATCACTGCGCATAGGAAATGCGGGGAAGATATTCGGAAGCATGTCTGCCTGTATCTGTGCGGCGACGGAAAGCTCTGCTCCTATCCTCTCCTTTTCGGCCGTGACCTGTTTGATATTGTCCATGTATATCTTGAGGTTATCCTGCATCTCGTTAAAGCGTTCCGCAAGCAGTCCTACCTCATCGTGTGACTCTATAGGTATCTTCCGGTCAAAATCACCCTGGCCGATAGCTTTGACGTTCGAAGTAAGGTTCTTGATCGGGTTCGTGATCGTACCGGAAACCGCGAACGATATCATGGTGATTATGATACCGACGATCGCAAAGAATATCATGAACATCCTGTATGTATTGAACAGTCTTGTCTGCATGCTCTGCTGCGTGACCTCGGTCAACTGGTCGCTCTCCTGTCTGGCCATGACCGCGGGAGCCGTGACTTCTCCGGTCTCAATGGATGCACAGAAATACCATCCGGTCTCCTCAAGCTGGGAGAAAGCCACATAGCAGTCGTTCCCTTCATACAGGCACTCGGTTATACCGTCTGATTTCGATCCCATCATATCGATAAGAGCGGTCCCATCCACGTGATTTTGAAGTCCGTCCTTAAAAGACTCATCTCCCATATCGTGATGTGCGATAAAGTTAAAGTCATCACCGAGCACGAAGCACGATCCCGTTTCTCCGATCTTGAGGCTCATGATATCATCGATAACGCTCTGGAGAAGAATATCCGATGCAACGACACCGGCTGTTTTACCGTATGCATCCCTGTATGACATTGCTGCCGTGATACAGGTGTTTCCGTACGAATCAAGATAGGTGGGGAGCCACACAAGCGTATCGGGCTGCTCCATGGCCGCCTTGTACCAGTCTCTCGCCCTCGGATCATAGTCCGGATTGTACTCATTGTACTTGGAAAATCTGTATGAGATCCCGCTCTCGGTTCCAATATAAATATTGTCGAGCAGTTCATTTTCCTGAAGGAGCGGGCCAAACATATACTCGCAGTTGGAAAGCGTTCTGACTTCCTGTGCGACCTTCGGAGTCTCGACCACATCCTTTGCAAGAAAATACTTGGAGCACGCTACACCGGCCTCCGTCTCGTCAGGTCTCGGCATATCCTTTCCGACAAAATTACTGCTGTTGGCATAAAGACTTCCCGTATATTGGGCAGCTTCCGTTACCACTCTGTTGACCGTATTCAGTCTGATATTTGTCGCCTGCGACTGTTTTTTTACAAGCTGTTCCAGATATCCTTCCATCTGTGATATGAGGGATTCCTTGGCTATATCGGAAGAATTGATGCCCAGCGTTATATTTGCCTGTTCGAACTCATCCACCATGGAATTCATGAAATAAAAAGAAGCTCCGAACACAACAAGTAATGAACCCAGCGACATCACAAGTATCACAAGCAGTATTTTAATGCTGATCTTCATGTTCCTAAACATTACAATTCCTCCGTATATTCCCTTCTCAAAGCGCAGCTTTTAAAATGTCCTCAACCATGTCATCATATTCTATCCCGGCAAATTCCGCTTCCATCGGTATCAGGCTTGTTCTGCACATTCCGGGTACCGCATTTATCTCAAGGACGAAAGGTCTGTTATTCCTGTCAACCATAAAATCAACCCTTCCGACTCCTCGCGCGCCGGTTATCTCAAACACCTTCAGGGCGATCTTTTCCATCTCTTCCGAAAGATCTTCATCCAGTTCGGAACGTATGGTATCGCAGCTGCCACTGAATACGATAAGATTCTCTTCCGTTCCGGGTTCTTTCGGCGTAAGATCGATACCCTCAGCTATCGGGAGTGTGATAATACGTCCCGAACTCTCATACATTCCCACCGTATAGAAACGCCCGTCAATGAATTCCTCAAGCAGTATCGGATCGTCAAATTCAAATATATTACCTATATGCGATACATCCCCGGCGTTCCTGATCAGCTCTATCCCAAAGCTGCCGCCCTGTGTGGGGGCTTTTGCAACAAAGGGATATCGGAGCTCATAACTGTATGTGCCGCTTTCATACTCGCTTTTACCGAGTATATCCCAACGCGGTGTCGGAATGTTATATCTGTCAAACAATAGTTTACATAATATTTTGTCATTTATAAGTGATGCCGCTCTCATACACGATCCGGTAAACGGGATCCCCTCGTGTTCCAGGATGCCCTGAAGAGTTCCGTCTCCGTATCCCTTTCCCTGTACACAGAGAAAAACCGCACCCGTCTGTGCATCTCTTAATGTCTTTACTATATCTTTTCCAAAGTCGATAAGTGTGGTCGTATATCCTCGTCTGTCAAGTGCTGCAGCTATCTCCTTTGCATTCATCTCGGAGGGGCCCCTCTCCTCTTTGGTTCCTCCGTATACAACACTTACCTTCAATTTTTATCCTCCACTTCCGTTTTCGCTCCTCTGCTTAATAAAGGATCAAGCACCACAAAAGCAATTGCCATCGCGGCAAAACATATGGCGAGCATCCGTATGCCGGCCTGATAACCCAGAACCATTACTCCGGCGAAAACTAAAGGCCCGGCCATCTCTATGAGTTTTTTAATAAACGATAACACTGACAGGGATCTTGATGCTCCCATATTTCTGACCGCCGGAAGTGCAAGGAAATAATTGTTCTGCACACCGAATCCGACACTGTCAGCCGTACCGAGAAGCGCCGAACCTATAAACGATGACAGCAGGCCCGACCCGATCCCCGGAAGGAACAGACTCACTGAAATGAGCAGGTTATAGATCAGGTTGATCCTCTTTAATGCTCTGGTCTTGAATATAGCAATAACACCCGAGAGGAACGGTCCGGCAAACACTATAACGATACCGTAAAGAAGCTGTGCTCTTCCGACATCCGCCACGCTTCTTCCTATGCTCTCGAAATAAAGAGGAAGATAATAACTGGTAAACGATGCCGCAATACATGCCGGTGCGATCATAAGTACCACAAACAATAATGCGGATATAATATTTCCGGCACTTTGCCGATCTTTTGCGGTACTATCGTCTGCCGTTTCTCTGTGCGGCAGCAATTCATTTTCCATGCGGATGATGAACAGGGATGTGAGCAGCGTCGCAACACCGGAAATGACAAATACGAATTTGTATCCGAAGATCTGTGCAAGTATGGCTCCAAGAGACGCTCCGCAGTTCATTCCGGCATATATACCGGCATTGAGCAAAGCGAATCCCACAAGCTGTTGTCTTGAATCCTTTCCGAAGAGCGAGAGATTCCTGAGTGTCATCCAGCAAAATCCATACCCGAGTCCTACGACAGCCCTTGCAAGTACAAACATGGGCAGGTTGAGCGAAACTGCCGAAAGGAATGTTCCTGCCGCCACCATCACAACGCCTGCCACAAAAGGAAGCTTCCATCCTTTCTTTTCAAGTATAAGCGTGGTGATAAATATAGCCGAGCATGTGAGCAGCGTTTCCGCAGACTGCGGAAGACCCGCGGCCGCATTGTCTGACATTCCGGAAAACGGATTGAACAAAGACTTGGCCATTATCGGAATAAATGCCGAAGACAGTCTTGATGCAAAATAAAACAGGAATGATATCTGTCTGATATAGTAAAGAGACGTGGTAACCTGCTCCTCTCCCGACGTTCTCCTCGTTATGACCCTCGTCATCAGTATTACGATTTCAACGGAGAAGAATATGGATGTAACAAGAACCGTGAGAAGGTCGAGAATGACCGATCTCATCTGCTTGCCGTTATACGACAGATCAACGATAAAACTGATATTATCCTTACCGGTAAAAGGATATGTATATACATTCTGATCGATCGTTGTGCCGATGAGCGCACTGTCTGATGATCTTTTAACGACTCCGTTCTCGTCGATAACCG
This sequence comes from Lachnospiraceae bacterium, assembly GCA_024695145.1. Lineage (GTDB taxonomy): Bacteria > Bacillota > Clostridia > Lachnospirales > Lachnospiraceae > UBA2868. The sequence goes on along the minus strand of JAILIS010000033.1, from coordinate 61,039 downwards.
CAATATCCGTAATGGCACCGCCCCGCATATCTTTTAACAGCGCGTCAAGTTCACCTGCCTCGGCCTTTTCGGCCACAGCGATGTCCTTTCTGATATCGGAATAAAGCTGATAGTTCAGTTTCTGGTTACGGACCGAGATTATCTCAAAGAAAAATGCCACCTGTATAATAACAAGCACTACCAGCAGCATCGCTTTAATGTTAACGCTCTCCAGGTTTCCTTCCTGATCGAATATCGGTCCCTGTGCAAAGAACAGGGCGAGCGTCACACACGCTATGGCCGATACTATAAAAAGAACAGAAAGGGGAACCGAAGTGTATTCCTTCGGTTCCCTGATATTCAGCATTACAAGGAATACGACAACCACTGCAAGGGTTGCCGCAGATCCTAAGAACAAAAACAGTCTTGTTTTTTTATGTGTATTTTGTATATTCATGTGATCTATTATACCAAATATTCCCGCTGTGCGTCAAAAATCCGCTGCAATCTCTTTTTGATCATAAAAAAGCCTCACGTCTCGAATTTGTATCCCATACCCCATATTGTCTTAATGCATTCACCCTTTTCTCCCATCTTGGAACGGAGCTTTTTGACATGGGTATCTATCGTTCGTGCGTCTCCGAAATAATCATAATTCCATACATGATTGAGGATCTTCTCGCGTGAGAGCGCAAGCCCCTGATTTTCCATAAAATACGACAGAAGCTCAAACTCCTTGAATGACAGGTCAACGCTTTTACCGTCTATCAGCACGGTATGACTGGCCTTGTCAAGTACGATGCCCCCGGCCTCTATCTTGGCTTCCTCGGTGATTAGGTTACTGCGGCGGAGAAGTGCATCAACCCTTGCCACGAGTATCTTGGGCGAGAAAGGCTTGGATATATACTCGTCTACTCCGAGTTCGAAACCGTTGAGCTCGTCTCTCTCATCTCCCTTTGCCGTAAGCATGATAACGGGGATCCTGGAATAGCTCCTGATCTCACGCAGCACCTCCCAGCCGTCCATCTTCGGCATCATAACATCGAGTATCACAAGGGAAATATCATTCTGCTCAAAGAAGATATCAATGGCTTCCTGCCCGTCAGCCGCTTCCACAACCTGGTAATCTTTCTTGATGAGAAAATCACTTACCAGCTTTCTCATACGACTCTCATCATCAACAACCAGTATCTTGATCTTGTCCATTTCCTATCCTCACTTTCCGAGTTCCAGTTCCTTTTCCCTGATCGCCGCTTCACGCTCATTGAGCTCCTGTTCCCATTCACTGTACTGGTTCAGTATCGCCGTGCGATAGTTGATCATATTGGGGTTTTCCGCCTTGAGTGTAATGATGAACATCGCGATGACCATGATTATCAGAATGATGTTGACGATAAGTGATATCTTGTATTCGTTTCTGAATGTTTTGCGAAGTGTGCGTCTTGAACGTTCTTCGGCTATCTTCTCGTCCCGCTCTTCACTTCGCAGATTGAGGGCCCGTGTATACGATATGGGCACCGGTATCTCTTTTATGGCTTCATCCGGTATATCATTATTCTTGTACAGGAAATTCTGAAGCGTTCTGAGATACTCGTTCCCTACAGGTGTAACAAATATCCCGCTGGTGATCAGCTTATCGTATACGGCAAGAACTCCCTGTGCATTATCCATATTCATCTTGCCAGCGATAAACTTGATCTTCTCGATTTCGGAAGATGCAAGGGAAAGGTCCGCATCATCCGCGAAAGAGTATCCGTCTATTACCGATCTTGAAGCCAATTTTGATATCCTCCGGTTTATATAAGAAAGCGGTAATCTCTTACCGCTTTCTCCCAATCATATGAAATGTGCGATCATCAGATCTGGAACTGTCCTACGCTGCGCTCAATACCGTCTGCGATCTCTTTGAGCGTAACCGTCTCATCCTTGATGTTGCCGACAAGCGATGAGAACTCGTTTGCGCTGGCACTCGTCTGCTGGGTGCTTGCTGCATTCTCCTCCGCGATGGCGGTAAGGTTCTGAACCACATCAACAACAGATACTCTTGCCTGATCAAGGTTCGTTGTCTTCTCTGAGATATCCCCCATACCGGATGTGGTCTGATCGATACCGGAGCTGACATCCTGGAATGCTTCCTGAGTCCTGCGAACATCTTCGCTCTGTTCTTCCATGATCTGGCGTACTTCATCCATCGTCTTGACGCTCTTCTCGGAATCGGAAAGAAGCTCGGTGATGATCGATGCTATCCTGCTCGCACTCTCATTGGACTGTTCAGCAAGTTTCTGGATTTGGTTGGCAACAACCGCAAAGCCTCTTCCCTGCTCTCCTGCTCTGGCTGCTTCGATCGAAGCGTTAAGCGACAGAAGGTTCGTCTCTTCGGCAATGTCAGTGATAAGAGCCGTTGCTTCCTGAATCCGTGCTACAGATTCATTGGTTGTATTGGTCTGTTCATATATAAGATCGATTGCATCCGATGCTCTCCTGTTGATCTTGTCAAGCTTGTCAAGCGTATCGATGGCCCTTGTACCGGCCTGACGCATTGACTCGGAAATATCGATCAGGTTCTTGAGCTGAGATGATGTATCTTCAACCATATTACCCATAAGGATAACATTCTCGGTTGCCGACTGGGTCTCACTCGCCTGCGAGTTCGCACCGTCCGATATCTCGGCGATAGCCTGATTGACCTGTCCGATCGAATCGGTTGCCTCCTGCGATGCGGCATCGAGCTTATCCGATGATGAGTACAGGTTGAACGAATGATTTTTCAATTCCGAGATTATCTCTATGAGGCTCTCACGAAGTTCCTCTATACACTTACCCATGATGCCGAGCTCATCCTTGCGGCTGATTATATCGCCGGGAACTTCATGCGTAAGGTCACCTTCCGCAACTCTCTCAAGTATCTGAACACTCTTATGGATCGCGTTGGTTATCATCATAGCTACTATGAACGAAAGACCTGCCGCGATCAGGATTGCCACGATCGTGGCTGCAAGGATGCTGTTCGTAACAACGTTGATCTCTTTTTGAACTTCATCCTGTGCGCGTCCGCAAAATACCATACCTATAACTTCCTTAGAGCCCTGCTGGTAAAGAGGAACATAGTATGTATAATACTTGCTTCCGACTATATCAACGTTGGATGCCGAATATTCCTGACCACCCTTTAATACGGTATCGATGACCTTCTCGCCCGCCTGGGTATACAGAACTCTTTCATTCGTCCCCGGCTTCACAACGCTCGTTGCATAACGGGTATCCCCAAAGAATATGGTCGTAACTGTTCCCGTTCCGGCCTTGACATCATCAACTATGCCCGTCTCATTCGTAACGTTGAAATTTCCCTTCATCAGGAAATCGCCGTTAAGCTCATACGGATCGGTATTGATCTCACCGAGAGCCGAACGTACAGCCAGGACTGACGAATGCAGGCCGTTGAAAACCTCGGCTTCCATGCTGTTCGTAACCCTTATCCTTGCAAAAATGTAGATAAAGATACCGAATACAACAACCGGTATGACCGAAATCATGATGATCTTTGATCTTAACTTCATAAGCTTTCTCCCTTTCCCCTTTACGTAATCTCTGATTATGTCCGAAAATAAAAGCAAATTACAGACTTAATTATATCAAATACTGCTTATTATTCAAGTTTTTTCTAGGAGTTCGGGGCTTAAATGACGGTATATGATCTCCTCGAGAAGTTTTGGATCGACAGGCTTCGTAAGATACCCGTCAAAGCCCTCCTGAAGATAGTATTCCCGGGCCCCGGTAACTGCATTTGCGGTAAGGCAGATCGCAGGAGTATCCCTGTTCGGATTGTTTTCATCTTTCTTTATGGCATGCAGCATCTCAACACCGTCAAGTCCCGGCATCATATGGTCTATGAACATGATGTCATAATGGTTCTTTTTGGATTCATCCAGGCCTTCCTGCCCTCCGCCTGCAGTGTCTATTTCAAGGCCTGTCTTCTTGAGCAGTCCTTTGAACACCACCAGATTGATCGCCATGTCATCGACAACGAGAACTCGGCCTTTTGATGTCGTAAATACAGGTGTGTACACCTCGGCTTTTGCCGCAGTATCTTTATATGCGGTCTTGTAATCGCCGATATGGTTCCAGCTTCTGACGGTCTGAACGAGATCGAACGAGAACTCGGATCCGACTCCATACTCACTTTCCACCTTAAGTGTACTTCCCATCAGCAACAGTAGGTTGTTTGCAATGGCCATTCCAAGCCCTGTGCCTTCTATGTTGCGGTTTTTCTTGACATCGATACGTTCGAATGCCGTGAAGAGCTGTTTCAGATTTTCCTTTTTGATACCTATTCCCGTATCTTTAACGGAAATATGGAGAGTGATGGTATCATCCTTTCCGTAATCCTTGTCGGAAGATATCGTGAAGGTGACACTTCCTTTATCCGTGTATTTGGCGGCATTTGTCAGCAGATTTGCTATTACCTGTTTGATCCTGACTTCATCGCCAAAAAGGCCGACCGGCAGATCCGGATCGATGTTGACGTTGAGTTCGAGACCCTTGTCGATCACGCGCACACTGATGAGCGTCACCAGATCATTGATCATTGATGACAGATCGTAGTCCACCGGAACGATCTCCATCTTGCCCGATTCGATCTTTGAAAAATCAAGGATATCATTGATCAGCGCCAGAAGCGAATTGCCGGCACTTTTGATGTTGCTGGAATAATAGTTGATATCCTCATTATCGCTCTCGCGCAATATCATCTCATTCATGCCGAGCACAGCGTTGATCGGCGTTCTGATCTCATGAGACATATTAGACAGAAAGGCGGATTTGGCATCGCTTGCCGCAATCGCCTGCTCTGATATATTAATGAGGCTGTCACGCTCCTGCTTCTCTTTCGTGATATTCTCAAGCATCCACAGAACGTGTGTTACCTTCCCGTCCGCGTTTCTTTCCGAAACAATGAGCCGTGCCCTTACCCAGACATCATTGAAACTCTGATACTCGACAGTTGTAATGTCCCTGTCCTTCATTCTCTCGTCAATGTTGGACAGATCCGTAAAATCGATCGCCGCCTGTCTTGTCGGACTTTCAGGCAGCGCGGTCATCACGTTTTTAAACACTTCAACCGCATTATGATTGACTGTTTTTACCGCATTTGAAATGGCCGGATTAACATTTTTGATCTCTGTCACTGTATTGTTTGTAAGATCAAATTCGCACAGTGACATATAAATATCCGCCGACGATCTGAGGAGATTCTCAAGGCGTCTTTGCATAAACTCTTTCCGGCCCGTATATATCATAATCACCGCAAAGATCACAAGCGTCAGGATAATAACGGAGATACTGAGCCAAACCATCATTTTGATCGGTGCATAGATATCATCCGAATCAGCGATCGATATACAATACCAGTTATTGGACATCTTGATGGAATATGCCGTATAGTTGCGATTCTCATATTCAAAATCAAACCCTGTCTGAACCGATCCGCCCGGTTTTTCGGACAGACTCTTAAGTACTGTCCCACCCAGAGTATCGCTCTCTTCAAAGTAATTCTTACCCAATTCGGACTGGGCGGTATGTGCCACGACCACTCCGTTATTGGCAATAACCATATTCACGGTATTTCTGTTCAGATTCGTATGGGTATCAATGATGGTCTGTATCTTATCAAGCTTAACGTCAATTGCAACAACGCTGTCACCGTCTGACAGCATCCTCGTTAATGTAGTGACTATATCACCGGAATATGAATCAAGATACGGATTGACCAGTGCAATGCTTCCGTTTGCCGCCTTTGCTTCGATGTACCACGGGCGGTCAGTCGCCTCATAAGCCGGGCCGGGATCCCACCCGGAACCGTCATGATACTCTCCGTGAATATATGCATAAAGCCCTGTCGAATCAATGATATTGGTATCAGATAAAAGCTCCGTCTCTTCCGTCAGGTATTTGAGCACATCATTATGTGATGCGCCTTCTCCAAGCATCTTTTCCAGTGTATACGACGCGCTTTTTATAGTATCAAGACCGCTTGAAAGATAGAGTTCGATCTCTTCCGCGGCCCGGTTGGCGCTGAGTTCGCCGTTCGTTATGATACTGTCTCTTGCATAGTTGAGAAGCAGCATATGATATACGATGATGATCAAAATGAAAAAAAGCGCCATTATCGGAAAGATAATGGCCTTTTTTATCCCATACCACTTAAGCATCTCAAGAGGAGATACGCGTGTACTGTCTGAACTGATGTTTTTAGTATCGTTATCCGGCATGAGCCCCCGTCAGTGAACGTAAACCACTGTGCCGACAGGTGCGGTGTTATAAAGCTGATCTGCAGCCGCAAAAGGAATGTTGACACATCCGTGGGATCCGTTGCTCTTGTATATATTTCCTCCGAACTTCCTGCGCCATGAAGCATCATGAATGCCTACATTGCCTGTAAAACGCATCCATCTGTCAACCCACACATTCCATGTGGGACCTTTCAGATACTTGCCCGGAACCTTGTTGAGTATCGTATAAAACCCTCTGGGAGTACCATTTCCCGGGCCTCCGGTAACACATGAAGTTGAAATGAAGGGAACACCGTTAACAAAATATGTCAGTGTCTGAGCATCTATATTGATATCGATATAAGTCATCCCTGCCGCAGTTACGATCGCCGCCGCCTGAGCCGCTTCAGCCTGGGCTGCCGCAGCCTGTGCCGCTGCCGTTGCCGCTGCAACCTGCTGGTCAAGAAGTGCCTGAAGCGACGCCTGTTGAAGTGCAAGCGCCTGAGCTGCCGCAGCATCGAGCGCTGCCTGCTCCTCGGCAGAAAGAACAACCGCGGTATTTGCCGTCACATCCGCATGCACCGTTACCGGCGCAAACACTATCACGGATGCGGCAAACATTACCGGTAAAAAACCTAACAATTTACACATCATATCCCCCTCCGAAATCTCAGTAATTGTTACATTATTACAGAATACTGAATAATTCTCAAATAAAAACCGCAAATTGTCAAGGGTATTTGCGTATTTTGTCGTAATATTTTCTAATCGGGATGATGTACAGCCACAACGACCAGTCTCCCGTTCCTGACATGGTAACTGCAGGTGGAAAGTGTCAGCAGTTCATCGCCCCACGAAACATCCTCTCCCGTGTCATAGAGTGCTCTCTGTCTGACATTATCTACAAAATATTCAAAATCATCCCTGTCGGAGAGATCATTGTAGTAATAGTACCTGAACCGTCCGTTATCCTCGTCCTTTTCGCTTCTGTATATATCTTCATCACCGAAATCTCTGTGAAGATTGAGATCTTTGACCGTAAGTTCCTCTTCCGTGATGAGATCGACAGGTTCTTCCGCCTCAGGCGGCTGCTCCTGTTGTTGCTGCTCCTGTTGTTGCTGCTCCTGCTGTTGCTGCTCCTGTTGTTGCTCGCGCTTTTCATCGAGACTTTTTTCGGCGATCATCCTGTCGGCTTCTGCCCTGTCCTCTTCCGTTTCAAGTTCCTCCTCATCTATCTGAGAATAGAACACCGCAAACAATTCATACTCTTTCTCATCATAGAGAGTATCAAACCGGATGACCGAATGATCCATCCCGTATTTTTTGTCCGCATATCTGGGCAGGCTGCCGAATCCGCTCCCGTCCTTCATGTTATGCCCGTATATAAGAGTATTGTTAAATCCATCCTGCCAGTTAATGGCTATAAAAAACGTACCGCGTTCAAGCGGGCTACCGTCAAGTGCTCGATGAAGAAAATAATTCTGACTGCCAGGAGTATATACTACAGCGTCATCAATCTTAGAACCGTCGATCTCAAGCCAGCCCGATACATAAGGGTTGATCTCAAGATAAGGTTCGTATTTAGAAAGTGGGATCTTTTCAGGAACAAGGGGCATCGGTACAGGTTCAGACTCAGGTTCGGTTTCTGTTTCTGTTTCCGCTTCGGCCCCGGACACGGGCTCAGGATCCGGCTCCGGCATAGGTTCGGCTTCGGATACAGTGACATCTGTATTGTTCATCACCGCATCATTTGCCGGGATATCGGAGCTGTTTTTCTTCCCAGAGATCACAACAGCTGCCACTATGGGCAGCGTCATGATCGATAACAGAATTATTGTGAATACTATCGCGTACTTTTGTTTCATGATCTCAGCTTTACGGCTGTATGGTTACAGTTACTGTGCCTGCTCCGGTGCCGTTTCTTCAGTGGGCACCTGATCACCGGACGGAATCTGGTCCTGACCCATTCCGTCATCATCACTGGAGTTCAGTTCGGCAAGCTTGCTGCCATCAGGAGCCAGATAGATTACCTTGATATTATCCGCGGGGGTACCGTTGTATATGTTATAGAAACTCCCGATATAATAAAGACCTACACGCGAAATAGTCTCGGACAGACCAAGGCTGTCTGATTTGCATGTGACAGTAAATTCCGTAAACTCCGGATTATGAGATACAGCTGAGAATACGGCATTATCGGATGTTGCCATATCGTCCAGCGACTGTTCAAGTGTCTGTGTCAGCCCGGTCATCAGTTCCTCGTGCTGGGATCTGGGCATTCTGTACGTGACACTTCCGTCTTCGTTACTTCTGATCTCGATTCCGTCCGATCCGGATGTGCCTGTCGCTCCGGCAACACCTCCCGCAAATTCCTTGGGCAGGTTGATCTCTATAAAATACATGTTCCTGTACACCAGATAGCCGCACACGCCGAGCAGTACAAGCACTCCGACAATAGCGGCAATGATGATCACTTTTTTCTTTGATGCTGCCTTAACATCAGTATCATTGTTTTCCACTTCACAAATCCTCCTGTGGGATATAAACAAACATTTTCCCCTATTATACGACATTTTTCGAAAAATGAAATATAGTTTTTCCCGAATTATGCCTGAAATGAACCAACAGTTTATGTTACCGCCGCGAATTCGTGTTATAATACACTTGAATCCGATAAAAGGTACAGTGTAATGGGCAAGGACAATCACGGCGTCAAACTGATCGCCAACAATAAAAAAGCATATCACGATTTCTTTATCGAAGACAAATACGAGGCCGGGATCGAACTGTACGGGACCGAGATCAAGTCTCTGAGACAGGGAAAATGCTCTATCAAGGAATCTTATATCGGTATAGAAGGCGGTGAAGCGTTCATATTCGGTATGCACATACCTCCCTATGAGAAGGGGAACATCTTCAACAAGGATCCTCTTCGTACACGCAAGCTCCTGCTGCACAAGCAGGAAACACGAAAGCTTCTCGGCAAGCTCACAGAAAAGGGATACACGATAGTTCCCTTACAGGTTTACCTGAAAGGGAGTCTGTGCAAAGTCGAGATAGGCCTTGCCAAAGGTAAGAAACTGTATGACAAGCGTGAAGCAATTTCAGCAAGAGATCAGAAAAGAGAGGCGGAAAGAGAATTCAAGATAAAGTATAAATAGGGGTTTTGGCTTGATCTGCAGCCAACATCGACTTCGTCGATGTCGCGTGGACGTCAGGGCTCCGTCATCTGCTTCGCAGATACCACCTCACGTCAGGGCCTGTACCGGTTTCGACGGGGGTCTTGAACTTAGGATAGCCATCCGCGGCCTCATACCGCGTTATCAAATGAGAAACTTAAAATTAAACGCAGACAATAAGTTAGCGTTCGCAGCCTAAGTGCTGCGTGTCGCCCGCAGGTAGCCTACTGCTTGCGGATACGGCATCAACAAGGTAGGGAACTTCACCCGCAAAGCTTTGAGCGGGCGGAAGAAATATGAAGCTACCGGAGCTGCCGGTTTGTCATTTGCCTTGCAGTTTCGGGAATCATTTGCAAATGACTGTGATGGGAGAAGTCTTAACGGACGGGCTTTCGGACAGGGGTTCAACTCCCCTCAGGTCCAGTTTCACTTGAGTTCCGTGTGTCGAACCCCTGTCGGGGAATTATGACAGGGGCTCGCAAGAACACAGACTGTCATCTGTAGATCACCATATAAAATCAGATTCAATAAGCAGGATCTGATTTTTTTATCAATATGATCGATAATGATCGTACTTTTACGGAGTTTGTTGGAAAATCAGAATCGGAGGACAAAAACATGAAACCAAAACTGATAAGGATCCTATCCCTTTTGCTTGCATTGACAATGCTTACAGGCTGTAATGTAAGTGTATCTGCGCCTGAAGAATCCGACATTTCAAAACAGTACAGTATAACAGAGAGGAAAATGCCGTTATACTTTGATGATATTGACAATAAAGAGGAAATCAGCCTCTATTTTGTCAACGAAACAGGAGTCCCTTATATCTCACCGGATATTATCCCACATTTACTGGAGGCGATTTTTGAGCAGGATCATAAGTATGAAGTATCAACAGATGAGAATGGATCGGTTGTGACCATTACCCGGAAGGACAGTCCTTATACTGCAGATATAGATTTTAATGACGATACCATTACATTTTTGGATTATGACGCGTTCATGAAGTATGAGAACGATCCGCTTGTCAGTTTTGGAGGTATGAGTGTATTCGGCTCTCTCTTTAAATCTGTGGATGAACTGACGAATGACAGGTATGGAAAGACAATCTGCTTTGATCTGAAGCCCTATGAGATCGATCTTGTGAGCTCGGACGACGGTTATTATATACCGATGCAGACATTCAGTGATCTCTTTTTGTCATACTATAATGCCTACTCCCTTTATAACGGAAAGTCAGTGATCATCACATCGGGACTTGACAGGGATCTGTCTGAATTATACTATTCCGCAAAACCGGAGAGGACGGATGAGTTCGCCCGATATGATTACCATGAACTGTGTTTTGCACTCGATCACTTATACGGTCTGAAGGATGTTCATTATATCGACAGTTTTGATGAGTATTTCGTAGAACTCGGTATGAGGGGCCGGTTGATGGGGACAGATCAGTCAACGTCAGATGCTGTTCTGTATGAGTTCATCACCTGTTATCTGGATGATCTTCACAGTAAATTCCAGCAAACGTCATGCGGAACCGATGGAGAGGCTTTCCTGGAGCAGGCAGATGGCGTTACGGGCCCATGGAATACAAAGTTTGTAAACTGTATCGATGAGTTTGAAGCGGCACGAAACAAAGCATTTCCCGATGGTGTTGAGCCGTATGAGGAGATCGATAACACGGCGTATATCACTTTTGACAGTTTTACCGGTCCAAGGCCGGACGCAGATTATATGTCAGAGCCGACAGAGGATGATCTACAGGATACCGTCAGACTGATGCAGTATTGTTACGACCGCATCACGAGACCTGACAGTCCGATAGAAAACGTGGTGCTCGATCTTTCATGTAACACAGGCGGATCTATCAATGCTGCGTGTTATGTGCTGGGAATGTTCCTTGATGTCGGAGAGATCAACGTCAGGAATACTATGACGGGCGCATCAACGACATCCCGGTTCTACATTGATGCTAACAGGGACGGTAAGTTTGATGATAAAGATACGTTTGCAAATGGAGCGCTGAACCTGTACTGCCTGATATCACCCGTGAGTTTTTCGTGCGGAAATCTCGTGCCCAACGAGTTCAAGGTCGATCCGCATGTAACACTGATTGGTAAGACATCGGGAGGCGGCACATGTTCATACATTCCGATGTCAACCGCCGGAGGGGCTACTTTCACGATCTCCGGATACAGGAGCATGAGCATGTTCAAGAACGGCGCATTCTATGACATAGATCGTGGGGCGGATCCGGATATTTATATTGACAAGATCACGGAATATTACGACAGAGAGTCTCTGACAGATATGATCAATGGATACCGATGATCCCGGTCCGTAAAAAAGAAGAGGCACCTCATAACGGTGCCTCTTCTTTTCTATTTATCAAATAACTCAGAATATGTTCATGTTCAACAATATTGCGATCAGCATAAAAGCAACAACCAGTATCTTCGTTATCTTCTCAAGCTTGCCTTCTATTGAACGGCCTTTATTCTTGCCCCAGTATGTCTCAGCGGCGCCGCTGATAACTCCGAGTCCCGCACTCTTGCCTTCCTGCATCAGAACTATAGTGGCAAGCGCAACACTCACCAGAATAAACACTATTGTAAGAACTATTCTCAATGCGCCCATAAAGCACCTCCAATGATCATTTACGTATACCAAAAAACCGTACTTTCGTAATTTACCACAAAGCGAATGCAAAATCAAGTAAATCCTGCGTTTAATGACCGGTATTTTGATCAGAACGCACTTCGAGCCGGCCCGATCGGACCGGCTCGATAATCACGTGCTGTATCTTACTGCTTAGTTACCTTTTTCTTCTTCCCGGTTACGATCGTTGCCACTATTGTAGCCACGCATGCACACAGGAGCAGGAGCCAAAGGATAATGTTGCTTGCATCACCCGTTACAGGGCCGCTTCTTACACCGAGTACACCCTTACTGGGTGCGGCACGTACACCGAGTACGCCCTTAACAACTCCACCCTTCTCAATCCTGTCAACTCTTGCGCCAAGCACTCCGCTCGGAGTCGGCGTCGTTGTAGTAGTTGTCGGAGGCGGTGTAGGTGTCAGCGTAGTCGTCGGCGGCGGCGTAGGTGTTGTTGACGGCGGCGGAGGAGGTGTCTCCGGCGTATTATATACGTATCCTATATCTATCACCCTGTTTGACGTATATCTGTCAATTGTGAAGGTGTATACAAGATCATCACCGTTAACATCCCTGTTCACGCCATAACCTGTAGGTGCATCCACCTCTACGAAGAAGTAGTCATCCCAAGGAAGATCTCCGACATAGAGTTCTCCGGCTGAATTGGTACGGTATGTTCCGTATCTGAAGTATGCATCCGTGAAGATGGTTGACGTTGCCGCCTGACCTATCGTTCTCGGTGTCCTCGAGTACAGTTCGAATACCGCTCCGGCAAGACTTCTGGTTCCGTTCTCGTTAACCTTGCGCAATCTTACAGAACCAAGTGCCTTTTCGTTAAGGTATGTTACTTCAACAAGTTCTCCGTTTCTAAGTATCGTGAAGCCTAAGCGCTCTGCAGATAAAGCGTATCCGTCGGGAGCTTTTGTCTCCACGAAGTAGTATGTGCCGTAAGGCAGATCGGTGATCGTAAGGCTGCCGGTTGCATCGGTTATGAATATACCGTTGCTCGTCAGGCTGGTAGCTCTGTAGCTGCCTACATTACCTGTTGCGTAGATACGTGCACCCGCATCCGTGTAAAGTGCGAATTCCGCACCTGCAAGCGCCTCACGGGTTGTCGCATCCCGCTTCGTCAGTCTGACTGAACCGATTATCGGAGGATCAGACATTGTTACTGTAATATTCTTTCCGTCCGCAGGAGCTGTGAACGTCATATCAGCAGCTGTTGCATACCCTTCGGGAGCAGTTATCTCTCTGAGCGTATATGTCCTGCCCGCTGTAAGGCTGGCCTCAACACGATGTGCGAAAGGATCGCTTATCCATCTTTCGATCTCTTTTGTGCCGTCATAAATGGCAAGAGTAGCACCCGAGAGAGGTTCTCTCGTATTGGCATCGATCTTACTGATCAGAACTCTGCCCTTTGTATTGTAGAAGTCAAAGCCAACCTGGCGGCAATCATAGCCTTCTATGGGCTCCTCTTCTACCTCATAGGTTATAGTATTTCCGGCACTGTCGGTTGTGGCAAGTCTGTTACCCTCACTGTCAAATTCGAAGTAATATTCAGTGTCGGGAGCCTTTATTGTGTATGTATTGATCTTACGTACAACACCGCTGGCTGTTCTGGAGTAAAGGTTTACATGGACATCAGGCCTCTTAGCCGGATCCTTCTCTCCGTCGTTCCAGTACTTCACACCTCCGATGCTTGTGAACTTCTTAACAGTATTTTCGAAGCCGACCGTGACTTTATCCTTGACCGGAACTTCCGAAGCGATCACTTCGCCCGTCTTCTTGTTCGTGACTGTCCTTGTCACATCGAGCTTACCGGTACCGTTATACTTCACGTAAACATCCACGAGATACTCTGTATCGTCATAAGTAACACCGTTAGCCTCGATCTTGCCTTCAGAATTTACTTTGCCTGTTGAAGGTTTTGTCTCAACTATCTTATAAAGAAGTTTCTTGGTGTCTGTTGTATTGTAGTTTCCGTCATCTTCCTTGAGGATCTCCTGCGTATATCCTTTAGGTTCTGTCAGTGTGAATTCACCGTTGTCTCCTGTAGTCTGAACATCGATGAGCATACCCTTTGAATCCTGTCTGGATCTTGCATCTTCATCCTCATACCTGTAGAGTGCAAACTCATACTGTCCCTTCATGGAGTCGATTGAGGCAGGCTCACTTCCGTCAAGATACTTAAGGCTCTTGATACCGTCGATCTGAAGTTCTCCGGTTGCCTTGAATCTGTTCTCGAACTCAAAGTGGTTACCGTCTGCGATTCCGAATCGTACCTTATTATTGTCGGACACGATCTTCTCAGACTTTGTAACCTTGGCGTCAAGCCATCCCTTGCCGTTCAAAGGAGCCTCTTCTTTGCTGACCGTTACATAAACCCTATAGGAAGCCTGGTCATATTTTACTCCGGTATTCTTGTCAACACCGTTTTCGTCAAGCGCCTCTTTATCGTACTTCTCTGAAATCGTGTAGGTAAACTCTGCAGTCCTGACATCTTTATCCGGACTGATATCATGCAGCTCACCGCTTCTGCCTCTTGCATCTTCATATCCTTCAGGGAAGAAGCCTTCGCTGTAATTCAGGAACGGTACATTATCACCGTTAAATACTACCTCGCTCGGAACACCGTAAGCATCATTGGTGCTCTTTACTGTAACTTCTTCGCCTGTCTTGTCATCTTTGATCGTGAACTCAAATACATCCTTCTCTGTAAGTTCGCGACCTTCCATCTTCTTGATACCCCTGATCTCTACAGATCCTTCCATATTGTAGATGTTCAGGAATACGTTGTCATACTGCTCATCGGTAAGTGCGTTCTTGCTCGTCTGTTCCCACTTCATAGCCAGTGAAGGATCTGCTACCGCGCGGGGATCGGAAGGAAGAAGAGGATCAGTCTCAAGTACTCCCGTTCCTTTATCAATAACTTTAAATTTCAGAACAAATTCCGCTTTAGTATTGGTAACACCCTCTACCGATGTATCTTTGTTTTCTTTTGCAGTATATACGAACTCGTGCTCCAGGTTTCCGCCATTATTGTAAGCATCAAGCTCTTCGTCGGTTGCATAGTAGAGTAAGTCTGTGATCTTGAACTTAAGATCGTCAACCGAGATCTCACCCGGATTGGAAGCAAATCCGCCGGATACCTTATATCCGTTAGATACATCTCTGTCATACACGCTCTCATTCATGCTCGGCAGTCCCTCATCACCGTGAATATGGAACTCGAACATGCCGCGGTCTATAGTCCTGCCCATTATAACCTTGGACAGTACCGGAGGATCAGCAATGCATTCCGCATCATAGGTGTTTTCAAACACGATACCACCTTTGGCTGCATTATCATCGCTGCTGATAAGTCCGGCAAACAGTTTTTCGAAGAATCCCTTCTCCTTATTGTCTGTCGAAACACCGCTCTTTTTGACGATCTTCTCGGTCACTTCGAGGTCATAATCTCCGACATGCTCGTCGCCCTCATACTGTCCTGCCGTTATCTGCTTATCTGTCGGTTTTACAGTCAGTTCAAGGACATAAACCGTTCTGTCGTATACATAACCCTTTCTGGATTCGTAAACCTCTTCTACCGTATAGTACTTCTGGATCTCAGGCAGATAACTCTTCTTGTCGGGACCCTTAAGGTCTTCCTGTGTAAACTTGAGTGTCTCAAACTGTACTGTTGACTCTGCTACCGGATCGGATCCCTTAACAAGAGGAGCCGCCTGGTTCTTGACTTCAAGAGTCTTGCCGTTCTCGTCCTTCAGTCTGAATGTGAACTCTCCATCCTTAAGAGGCCTGTTGTGCATTATCTTCTTAACTTCAACAGGATGTTCTCCGTAAGCCTTGAAAGTATTCTCAAATGTGATCGCCTCTTCGGGACCGAGCTCGGTTTCTTTTCCGTCCTTGTCGATCTTCTTGACAACCTTCGTTACATCAAGAACTCCACCCGTAGCTTCTTTAACGTTTACGATAACCTTATACTCGGTCGTATCGATCACGGAATTGTCAGTTGCTGCAGTTTCCTTGATGGTGTACGTATGCTCTCCTATATCCTTTGATTCATAGTGGATCGGATCAAATGTGAACTCATTTCCTTTGTTCTGGATCTCCTGATCCTGACCTTCTCCGGTAAGAGTGAATGTATATGCACCGTTCTCAAGTTCCTTACCGGTTATGGTCTTGATACCTTTGAGTGTTATATCACCTTCTGCAGCGTATACGTTTGTAAAATCAAGTTCATTAAGCGCAACACCCTGCTTTGTACTCGATGTAGCCTGAAGCTTTCCGCTTGCGTCATATGAAAGCTTGATCACTACATCATATTCATTTGTCGCATATGTAACATTAGGTGCCTTTTCATCTTCTATAACAGGCTCCACTTCCTTGACCGTATATGTGAATGTATGGTCAGTTGCTGCAGAATCCTGGTAATCATCCTGATCAAAGTGCAGATCAGTAAACTTGTACTCAACCGGCTCGTCAGCCTTCTCGGGCGTTACCGAAACCGTCTCAACTTCAGCACCTGTCGAATCTTTGAGCACAAATGAGTATGAGTACTTGCCAAGCGACGGAATATCTCCCGCAAATCCCTGAAGATGCTTGTGTCCGCCAAGAGGCACATCCACCGATGACTCATATTTGTTCTCAAACTTGATCTCGGATACGACTTCACCGTTCAGCTTATAAACCGTCTGAGCGTCAACTTTGTTGTCGACCACCTTGACAGTAACCTCTGCAGTGTACTGCCTTGTATCATATGTGATGTCGTCTTCTTCCCCGCCAAGTTCTCTTCTTCCAAGCTCGCGGATCGTGTAGGTATATACTTTACCCTCACCGTTTTCACCTGCATCCTTAAACTCATAAGGGATGGGCTCGAAAGTAACCTTTTCACCCTTGTTTTGAACTTTCTGCAGTTCCTCACCGTTCTGTTCGAGAACAAATGTGAACGTATCGGATTCAAGTGCCTTGCCTGTGAGAGTCTTCTTGGCTGTAAATGTCGCCGAGCCGGGATCGATCACAGGATTGACAAAATCACACGATGTAGCAGCCGCGCTGCCCTTCCTGATATCTTTCGTCACCTTGAGTGTTCCGTCTTTGTTGTCGTCAACGGTAACGGTTATATCATATACGGACTTGTCGTAATCTATGCCCTTCTCTTTCCAATCATCAGGAATAACTTCGTTAACCCTGTAGTAATATGTTTTACCGATATCTTCCTGGGTATAATCAAGCTTGTACGAGAATTTACCGTTTTTATTAGCCTTTGTATCAACCGGACTGTATGTTCCGTCCTCACCCTTCTTTGAAAGAACAAACTCGAAATCCCCGTCCTTAAGTTCACTGCCTACAAGATCCTTCGTACCTTCTATCTCGGTATCGCCTTTGGCCTTGTACTCATTGACGAAGTCAAATCCCATGGGGTCATCAGCAACAACCTCACCATTCTTCTTGATGACACGTTTGATATCAAACGTACCGTCTTCCATATCCGTTACGGTAACTACCGCATCATAGACATCCTTTGAGTAAGTGTATCCGTCCGGATCTTTGGGCTCGACCTCTTTTACGGTATATTTAAAGTCTTTGTATGTTCCGTCAGCATGCTCATCCAGATCATCGAGATCATATTCAAATTGCGCGATAGGTACTGTCTGGCCGGCCTTGGCTGTTGCGGTATGCTCAGTTCCGTCCTCCTCGATGAGTACGAAGCTGAATTCCTTGTCGGGATCGTTTGTTCCTGTAACCGTCTTGTGAACTTTGAACGTTGTCGATCCGTCTGCATCATAAGTATTTACAAACTCAGCGATCTTGTCGGCAGCAGCCTTCTGTCCGTTGCTTGTGATCTCTGCCGAAAGCTCACCGTTATTGTTCTTGACCGTGATAACAACATCAAATTTCGTTGTTGCATATGTAATACCCTTAAGACTGCCTGCAGTCTCGGTCACGGTATATTCAAATGTCTTCTCGGATGCATAGTAGTCACCGTCCTTCATATCATCGCCTGTAAACTCGATGACAGGGAAAGTGAACTCCTTGCCTTTGTTGGTGACGCTTTCGTTGTAAGTCTTGGGGTTGCCATCCTTGCTCACCATATTGAAGGTGAACTCGGCATCCTTGAGCTTACGTCCGGTAAGTGTCTTGACACCGCCCGGGGTAACGCTTACAGGCTTAACCGAATATGTGTTTATAAAGCCTGCGGGATCCGGAGTGCAAAGCTGTATCGTCTTGCCGCTGTCAGGATCCGTAACTTCGGCAGATGTTGTAGCTGCACTGCCGTTGATGGATGCCGAAACCTGAAGTTTTCCGTTTTCAAGATCAGTTACGGTCACGGTAACAGTATATTCACCATCGTCATATTTGACGCCGTTCTTTACGTATATACCGTTTTCTTCCTCGGCATCATCAGGTATTAATTCTTTTATCTTGTACTCATATGTTCCGGGCTTCGTATAGACGATCCTGTTAAACTTTGCAATGCCGTCAGCACCATTTGACTTCGTATCGGTATACTTCTTACCATCCTCGCCCTTTCCTGTAAGAGTGAATTCAAAATCACCTGCTTTGAGTTCTTTTCCGGACAAGGTCTTCTTGGCGCTAAGATCGATAGCACCTTCTGCCTCGTACCTATTCTCAAAAGCAGCGTTCTTGTTCGCACCCTTACCGGTCACGAATTCGACGATCTTATCCCAGAGCGAAGGCTTCTCGTAAACAGTTCCTGTCTTGTATGCATACCAGTCTGTTTCGATAACACCGTTGCCCTTATCTTCAAGAGTGACAACAACGTTGTATACACCGGGATCGTATGTGATGCCGTCTACGGTATAGTTATTGTCTGCAGTGGCACCTTCAGGTATATCCTCTTTGATGTAGTAATACTTGGCATAAGTATTGTCATCAACCTTGTGACTCTTAGTAGCATTAAGATCATCCTGCTTGTACTCGATGACAGGGAACGTTGCCTTTGCATCTTCGCCGGCCTTTGCCTCAACATTGCTTGCCTGCGAGACACGGGTTTCGGCCTCATCATACAGCGTAAACGTGAACTTACCCGCGGCAAGATCCTTGCCTATCAGTTTCTTGTAGGCGTACAGTTCAACCTCTCCTGTTGCATTGTATGTATTCTCAAATATTACATTTGCTTCGGCAACCGGAGTACCATCCTCTTTATAGTATTTGGGAACTGCCTTGATCTTTGTCTTATCATCGGGATCGGCAACAGGTGTGATCTTTACAGTATATGTTCTTTCATCATATACATATCCCTGCTTGCCTTCGATCTTCTCTTTCAGAGTATATATAAACTCTTTATCTATATCTTCCTGTGTGTACTGTAAAGCCTTGATCTCATTTCCGTTCTTGTTGAAGATCACCGAACCGCCGTCATCATTTGACTGGGTGTCAAGAACAGAACCCGCAGAATCACGAAGTTCAAACTTGAACATCTTATCCTTAAGTTCTGTGCCGGAAAGTTCCTTCTTCGCAACTATCGATGCCGAACCGTTAGCGGTATATTTGTTGATAAATGAAGGCTTTTCAACGGTCTTATTGTTATACGAATACTCTTTCTGAACATTCAGTTCGCCGGTTCCCGGATCGGTCACGGTAACGACTACCTTATATACGGTATCATCGAACTGAACACCTTCTGCCTCACCGGACTCTTTGATCGTATACTCTCTCGTAATGCTGGTATAGTATTCGTTCTCCTGACCGGGAACCTTAAGGTCGTCCTGTGTGAATTCTATCGGCTTAAACTCAAACGCGCCACCCTTATCACCAAAGAGGCTCGTTTCCTTGGTGATATTTACGCTCTGCTTCTTTTCACCATTATAGTACAGATCCGCGAAGAACTTGTCCTTATCTTCTTCTTCGTACTTTCTGCCGGTAATCTGTTTTGTTCCGTCAAAGGTAACCGAACCTTTGGCCGTATATGTATTGTTAAATACAGCGGGGCTGTTGAGTCCGGCCTTGTCGGATGTAACTTCCAGTGAACCGTCAGCCTTGAGAGTAACCGTTACGGTTACTGTCTCGGTATGCGTATCATACGAATATCCCTTGATCTCGGGATCAGGCTTGCGCTCGCTTATTGTATAAGTGAATTCAGCTTTATCTCCCGTATTATTAAGATCAAGACCCTGTGCGTGGTTGCGGAATGTAAGCTTATTAAATGTGACAGAACCTGATGCGTCATTTGTCTTGGTGTCAATAGTATTGCCCGCGCTGTCCTTAAGATCAAATGTGAACTGATCCGCCTGCAGCTTTCTTCCGGTAAGAACCTTCTTCGCATACAGCGTGATCTCTCCGTTACCGTTCTTGGTGTTGATAAACTTAACCTCGGAATCCGTCTTGTCACTTGTTGCATTAAGGTTTCCATTACCGTCATCCTTGACAGTTACAGTTACGGTGTATTCCGCATTGGAATACTCCATATCAGCCTCATTACCGGCTGTTTCTTTAATAAGGAACTTGTAAATGCCTGCAGCTGTGAACTTTATCTCATCAAACTTGAATGCGTTCTTATCCTGTATCTTATCTTCAGGCTGTCCGTTCTTAACTGATCTGGACTCGGGCAGCACAACAGTACCTGCAGTAACCGCATTTGATGTGGCTGTATCGGCTGCTGCAAGTGTGAATGTGAACTCACCCCTTTCAAGATCGCGTCCGTGAAGCTCCTTATTGCCGCCGAGGCGTATTGATGTCTCATTTACTGTGTAATCATTAACAAATTCAGGTATCTTAACATTTTCGGCAGCATCACCGTTGTCATACGAACCGGTAACGCTTGTCTGAAGCTCGCCCGACTCGTTATCGGAAACCACGACCGTAATGTTGTATGTACGGTTATCATATACGATACCGTTTACGGTATAGTTATTGTCTGCCGTAGCACCTGCAGGCAGCACCTCATTGATCGTGTAATGATATGTGCCGATCTTACTTATGTTCTCATAACTGATCTCGGAGAACATAACAGTGTTCTCACCGGTAACACTCTTTGTTTCAGACTCTATGCCGTCACCTGCGAGTGTGAATGAGAATGTTTCGGTCTGTGCAAGCTTCGATCCGGTCACATATTTCTTATGCGCACCAAACTGTATCTTTCCGCTGGCACCGTATGTATTGACAAAGTTTGCTCTGGCGGCCTGCGTCGCTTTATCAGGTGTAACTGTAAGCGTTGAGCCGTTTCCGTCATCAGTTACGCTGACATTTACATCATATGTCTGTGTCGAATATGTCAGTGTATTGTCATTACCCTGCGTCTCGGCAAGAGTATATGTATATGTCCTGCCTGCATCCGCATAGGTATATGTCAGCTCGTCAAACTCAAAATCATAATCATAATTATCTGATGCCTTAGGTTCGATAACGATCGTCTGGGCGGCATTATGCTTATCTATGACTCCGTTTACTTCCTTTGGAGTGAGCGTAAAGGTAAACGTATCACCTTCTTTGAACTTACGATTCTCGATCTTCTTATGTCCGTAAAGCTTTGTTGAACCGGTAGCAGTATAGGTATTGTCAAATGATATCGAATCCGCAAGCGTTATGCCTTGTTCCTCATTGACTATATCCTGCTGAGGATTTGTCTTGCAGTTCACCTTGCTCGGATCATCAAATCTGAAGTACTTGATCTCCTTGTCAAATCCGGTACCGTTCTTGGTCAGTTTAACCTTGACAACATAAACAGCTTTATCAAAAGCATATGGAGCACAGTCGTTGGACTCGTCTATCTTGAAATAGAAGTAAGCCGTCTTCCCTCTCGACTCGAAATCTTTGCTGTCCGTAAGCTGTACGCCGTTGGCATCATAACACGAAGTAGCCTGAGAGAATTTAAGCTCTATCTCAGGGAACTCAAAATGATTGCCTGTATTCGGAACATTTGCGAATGCACCCTGCGGGGAATTCCATATGTCGTTCTTGGTATATGTGGAAAGATTAAATTTGAACTTTCCATCCGGAACATTTACCGCGCTGCCGTTGACCAGCTTCTCACCTTCGATGATCAAAGGCTCGCTGATCGGTTTCTTATCGTACTTGTTGGTAAATGTGATCGGATGAGTATTCTCGGGAGTACAGCTTGCTTCCCAGGCCTGTTTGGGATGGCAGTCACCCGAACCGAAGCTCAGTATGTATGAGTCGGTATTGCCATATCTGATCTTGGCGGCATTTACCCACAGTTTCAGCGACCATGGCTCTGCATCATAAAGAACACCGTCTTTGATGTAATACTTAACGCTGTCAACATTTTCAATATGATCATGGAACTTCTCGACATTTCCGTTTTCATCAGCATACGGCTGTGCACCTTCAGGGATCTTTTCCCTGATCGTGTACATGTAGACCATGTAATACTTGTCTACAACACCTGTAACACCCGCAAAATGATCAGAAACCTGACCAAGCTTTTTTCCTTCATTGTAAATCGTCAGCGCATCAAATGAGATCTTCCCAAATGAACCGGTATTGGATGCCGGATCACTGCCCTGATGTATGGTTATCTCAACCTTTTCCTGATTATCCGGCATGGGAGGGTTGGGATTCCATGTGTTTCCTTTATCTTTGTCGCTCGAATAGGGCTCGAGAGTAAATGTGAATCCTTCAGCAGGCCAGTTGACTCCTTCGGGAGCTTCAAACTTCTTGGTTACCTTGAATTCATATTCCTTCTCTTCTGTTTCGGTCTCGGGCATATCATGCCATGTGCAGTGCCATTCCTGACCGCCGACCTTGGGTATATTGTTGGCTATAAGCCATCCGCCGCTTGTCGTATTTACATACGCATCAGCTTTAGGGCACAGGAAAACACCGTCAATAGCGCCGTCGAAATTGACCGTTGTAGCATTTGGCATATTGAAGATAAGGTGCTCACTTATGGCAAAGTTATCACCGCTGGGTGACTTTTCCTGCCCGTCAATGTTCAGCTTATAATTCTGTTTAAGGGAAATACTTGTATCAGGTATGTTGAAAACAACAGTCTGATTGCCATTGATCTTGATGATCATGCCTGACGTATCATTTGCCCAAAGTGTGCCGTATTTTTCGTTGTCAAAGTTAAAGTAGTACGTTCCTTCACCAAACGACGTCAGGTCAAGTGTGTATTTATTCTCGGAATTATTAGGATCTTTATTGGTCTTGATCTTTGCAAGAAGGCCGTTTTCGCTGAAATTATAAGAATTTGTTTCTGCAGCGATCGCGTCTGAATTAGTCGTGGCTTCTGTTAAAAGATCATCTATTTTGTCTTCTATCTGTTTCTTGGTATAGCTCGTCGTATCAACACGGGTCCCGCTTGATTCCTGATCGGAATTAAACTTGGCCTTGGCTTCGGGAGTCGTGTATATTACCACGTTGCCGGCATTGTTGTTGCCGGTCAGTTTGAACTCACTTCCGGTATAATCCGCTATAAATGTGTAGCCCGTGCCACCCCCGTTGTTTCTGCATGAGTTCATTGCAACATTACCGTTAAGGGTCTTCGTTGCAAAGTTTGTCTCACTGTGGCCGACCATGGTGATCGAGTTTGCTACCATACCATAGTTAACGTTGTTTCCGAGAGCCGTCTTGAAATCTCTGGCTGTACCGGGCTCGAACTTAACTGTTCCGTTGCCCTGAATAGCATATTTGGAGAAATTCTCGGTTGAGAATTCAACCGTTTCTCCGTCAACAGATGTGTCTGCATCCACGGTTTCGGTCGTAACGTTTGCACCTTCTTCAACTATATGGGTGACTGTGATATCTTCGGGTTCGGCTGCTCCGATATCTTCTGAAAGCTGTTCTTTCTTAAACTCTATGGAAACCTTTACGGAACCTTCTTCGGGCTCTATCTCTTCGCTCTTGGAATCATCCGTATAGAATCCTATATCATAAAGTAATGTATTCTCTATGGTTGCGGGCACTTCATCTTCGCCCTTGTCCTGATTCAGTACGTCAAGGTACTCTTCCGTCATCTGCTCGGGAAGAAGCTCAACGCCAAAATAGGCATCATCGGGAACCGCATCGGCTTTCTCGAGTGTTGCCGTAACTTTTACCTTATCATCTTCGTATTCGTAAACGCGCTTTGTATTGACGTTGTCGACGGTAAATGTGACGCGGCCGTCTTCGATGCTGTCAATGTCAGCGATCGTGCTGATCTTGACTTCGTCATTATCCGTAATTACATAAGCGGTAAAGCTCTCTTCTTCAAGGTTTTCGATCGTAAGAAACTGTGTGTTCTTATCAAGGCCCGTGATACCTGATCTTGCATCATATCCGTCTACGGTCGCATTTGCATCACTCTCAACGACAAGCTTGAATGCTGCCTTGTCGGAAAGTTCCTCGGTATTAAAGTCAACCGTGATGCTTTCGTATCCCTGACCGGTGACAGCCTGGATCTCTTCATCCGCTACGGATGTAAGGGTCTTCTTCTCAAGGATCTTCTCAACTTCAGCGCTCTCAAGAACGATCGTGGGATATCCTTCTTCATTGTATATATAGGAGATAGAAACATTTTCAGAGGAGGTTGCACGTACGGTAAAATCACCGCCTTCGAGTCCTTCGAAGTCGTATCTGCCGCCGTTTGTCTTGTCAAGTTCGTCATTAATGACGGGGTTGTATGAAGAGCTTGCAGGTCCCGTGAATTCGATACGGAACTTGTCTCTCTTGGCGAGATTTTCGGTGTTCACATATACCGAGATCTCGTCATAGTTTGAACCGGATATGCCGTTGTCGGAAAGATCGAGTACGCCTTCCTTGAGCTCTTCGGCTTCCTCGAAGGTCTCTTCGGCAGCTTCGCCTTCAACATTCTCTTCAGCGAGCTCTTCGCCTTCGACGACTTCACCGTCGTTGAATCCGTCTTCAACGATTCCGTCTTCGGGAGAGCCTTCCTCATATGAGCTCTCGTTGAACGAATTCCGATCAGCCGAAGATTCGTCTGAGAACACTTCGGTGCTGTCTTCGAAATTCTCCTGCGGTTCATCATGTGACACTTCTATCTGAAGGTCATCACCTGTGTTTTGATTATCACCGCTGATCTCGTCGTTGTTGACAACGATACCGTCTTCGGTAGTAATCTCGGCTGCCAGGGTAGATACCGACGTAAAGCCGGTCTCAAGTACCGTTGCGATGAGTGTTAACATCGCGATCGTGGTTTTAAGCCAGTTCCTTCTCTTCATTGTTTCTCTCCTTCTATCCTATAGGGGTTGATATATAAGAGTACGGGATATGGACATAGTTTACCCAATCCCGTTCAAATATAAGGACTTTTTATCGGCAAAAAAAGGTTCACGCATGAGTAAATTTCACAAAAAAATTGTTCTAAATAACGAACAAAGTTGCACGCTCATTTCTGTGCAACTTTGCTAAACGACTGATTTTCGATATACGGGATAAGCCCTGTTTTCAATGATAACGGGGAAGTTTGTCGTATATTGTGTTGGCAAGATCGCAGGCCTCGTCGTACTCCATCGGTTTGCCCCAGATAAAGCCCTGGATAAAATCACAGTCGAGTTCTTTAAGGCAGTCCACCTGATTGTCGTGCTCAACACCCTCCGCAATGACCTCGGCATCCATCAAATGACCCATATAGATGACAGACTTGACGAAGTCAATGTTCATCTCGTTGCGGACAAGGTTATCTATGAGTGATTTGTCTATCTTCACAAGGTTGACAGGCAGTTTCATCAGCTGTTCAAGGGATGTGTAGCCTGTGCCGAAATCATCAAGTGCGATCATGATCTGATTATCACGAAGTTTCTTGATGTTTTCGAGAGTATGGTTACCTTCTTCAACAAACGAATATTCGGTTATCTCGATCTCGAGACACTCCGCCGGGAACTCCGTCTCTTTCAAAAGCCCGAGTACCTTATCGGCAAACCCTGCACGTGCGACACTCTTAGCCGATACATTAACGGCAACGGTGATAGTATTGCCCGATGAATAACAAATCTCACGGAATTCCGTCATTGTACGGTGCAGAACGAATTTATCAATATCAAGCACAAGGTCCGACATCTCTGCAATCGAGATGAACTCCGAAGGCGGGATCTTCTCTTCTCCGGGCGCGTTCATCCTGATAAGAGTCTCAAAACCGCGCAGGCGCTTGTCGGCTATCGTATACTGGGGCTGGTAAACAAGGTAGAACCAATCGTTGCGAAGGCTGTCCTTTACAAGGAGTTCAATGTGAACCTGACGGGCAAGGGACTCGTTCATCTCGTCATTAAACAGACAGTACTTGATATTGCCGGACTTCATGGCGTAGTTCATGGCCACATCGGCACGCTTCATTATCGTATCGGCATCTGCGGAAGGATCCGCTATATCAGCAATACCGGCAAACGCGCTTAAATAACAGTTCGAAGGAACACCGTCCTTGTTGAGGGTGATAGTTTCCTCGACGGATTTGATCATCTCGCGAACAAGTGCATCATGATCAACTTCTGCGGGAAGGATCAGTGCGTACTCGGCTCCCTCGATCTTGTATGCCTCGCCGTTTTTCTCTCCTAGTGCAGTTTTGATCCTGCTTGCAACAATACGAAGCAGTTCATCGCCGTATCTGCGGCCGAGATTGGCGTTGACCGGCCAGAAGCCGTCCAGATGTATGAAAACTATACTGCCCTTTTCATTCATCCATTTCTTGCTGCGGATATCATGATCAAAACCGTATCTGTTATTGAGGCCTGTCACCGTGTCGGTGACGGCCATCCTGTCACTGTACTGTATCTGACGCGAGATAAGATACATCGATATCAAAAAGATAGCGGTATTGAAAACACCCGGAGCGGGCATAAGGTTACGGGCCACGATCATCGCTCTTACAGCACCAAGCACCGATATGCCCAGAACGATAGATGACCATACAAGGCCTTTCTTCGCATCGGTCAGTACCATGATGATGCATATGAGGCTGATAATGACCTGAATACACCCGTTAAGGCTGGTGACCGGCAGCTGCGCGTTCCCTATCGAAAACATCACATTGCTGTACTTAACGGATATCATGGCATTGAGAACGATGAGAAAAAATCCCATCAATATGCATGATCTCAGTATTAATGTTTTATGGCGTGCATGTGCTAAACGCATATTCTACCTTCAAAATAAATAGTAATCCTTGAACTGAGCATGAACGAAAAATCTCTGTTTGTTGGATCCGCTTCCCGAACAGGTGACGAGTGTCACGATATTAAGATCCGGGTCCGGTCTGGCCTCGCATTCGCGTACGGACTTCTTCGTGGCCTCCCGCAGATAAGCCCTGTATTCTCTGAATGTATCGCAAGTATAGTACATCTTAGAATCCGTCGGGTCAAGATAAAACGAGAAAATCTCATATCTGTAAATGCCCTCGGGACGGAAAACATAGATGTATTTTTCCTTGTCGTACACCGACTTGTCATTGATATAATTCTTGAGGTGCCCGAACATTGAGCCGTTCTTCATGTTGTGTCCATAGAAAAACGTGTTCCAGCTTGTGAGCATCGGATCCACTTCATAATCCATGAACACGCATCCGGCGATATTCTTCTGCATCTCAAATGTGTGATGCAGATAGAACTCGTTATCGGTACCCTGTACAACAGGATGGTTGATCTGGGCACCGGGGGCATAGAGCCAGCAGACATAACTTCCGTTTATCTTCTTGAGCGCCTCGTGATCAACTGCTATATCGGGAAAATCGGCCCTGTTGTAGTTACGGGTCAGGACCTTCTCCTCTTCCTCCACAGTCTCCTCGACTGCCTGCTCCTTCACCTCTTCCGTTTCAGATGATTCCGTCCCGGATGAAGGATCCTCACCGCCGACCTTTGCATACTGCTCGAGACTGCTGTATTCATTGTCGGCAGCCTTGTACTGCATTGTCGTGCGTATGAGCATAACGGCACAGACAACGGTTGCAATGGATGCTATTATTATTATCGTGATCCTGAGCTTTGACATAAACATACCCCGTTACATATCTATAGATTGTACTCCATATCCGAAACTAATTCAATAAAATAACCGCCCGTCGCAAGAGGCGACCGGGCGGCTGTAATAAACTCATTATGTGAAAACGGGTCAGGCGTTGACGATCTGGCCGAAGTCGGGCTTGAGGCTTGCTCCGCCGATAAGGCCTCCATCGATGTTGTCTTTGCTGAGAAGCTCAGCCGCATTGCCGGCGTTCATCGATCCGCCGTACTGGATGCGCACTGCGTCTGCGGTTGCAGCGTCATACATACTGCCTATGATCTCGCGGATCATCTTGCAGACTTCTTCTGCCTGATCGGCTGTAGCTGTTTCGCCGGTTCCGATAGCCCAGATGGGCTCGTAAGCGATAACGAGGTTCTTGACCTGGTCAGCCGTGATACCGTCAAGATCCCATTTGATCTGGCGTGCTATCCACTCTTTGTATGTGCCTGCCTTGCGCAGTGCCAGAGACTCACCGCAGCACAGTATCGGCTTGAGACCTGCCGCAAATGCCTTCTTAACCTTGGCATTGATCAGGATATCGTTCTCCCCGAAGATATCACGTCTCTCGGAGTGTCCGATAATGATGTATTCAACTCCTGCTTCCTTCAGCATGGGAGCTGCGATCTCGCCTGTGAAAGCGCCCTTGTCTTCAATGTAGAAGTTCTGTGCGCCGACTTTGACATTGCTTCCTTTAACCGCTTCAACAACGGGTACGATATCGATGGCAGGTACACAGTAAACAACGTCCACATCATCGTTCTTTACGAGATCCTTAAGTGTATTACAAAGTTCAACTGCTTCAGCCGGTGTCTTGTTCATTTTCCAGTTACCGGCGATTATACGTCTTCTAGCCATTTTAATTCTATCCTTTCTTTAACAAAGCGGCCACTTTCTGACCGGGGTGGCCACGATATATTCGCTTCGGGGCATTCCGCAGGCTCGTTACTTAGCGAGGTTTTTTCGAGCTTAGTAACGTGAGCACCGAGGACAATGAGCGGGAGCGTCCCCGAAGTGAATGATATCGTCGGACGCCCCGTCAATAACGATCTTATTTATCGTCCGCAGCATAAACACCCGGAAGCTCCTTGCCCTCGAGGAACTCAAGAGATGCTCCGCCGCCTGTTGAGATGTGGCTCATCTTGTCAGCAAAACCGAGCTGGTTACATGCAGCTGCGGAATCACCGCCGCCGATGATAGTTGTTGCATCAGTCTCAGCAAGAGCTTTTGCAACGGCGATCGTACCCTTTGCAAGAGTGGGATTCTCGAAAACGCCCATGGGTCCGTTCCATACAACGGTCTTGGCTTCCTTTGCGGCATTCGCAAAAAGTTCCTGTGTCTTCGGTCCGATGTCAAGGCCTTCCATATCAGCAGGGATCTTGTCGGAATCAACATAAGTAACATCGATCGGTCCGTCGATGGGATCCGGGAATGATTTTGCAATACCGGTATCTACGGGAAGAAGCAGCTTCTTGCCAAGCTTGTCGGCCTTTGCCATCATCTCTTTGCAGTAGTCGATCTTCTCGTTGTCAACGAGTGATTTTCCGATTTCATAGCCTTTAGCCTTCAGGAAAGTGAAAGCCATGCCGCCGCCGATGATAAGTGTATCGGCCTTCTCAAGAAGATTGTCTATAACTTTAAGCTTGTCGGCAACTTTGGCGCCACCGAGAATGGCTACGAAAGGACGTACGGGATTCTCAACCGCATTACCGAGGAAATCGATCTCCTTCTGCATGAGGTAACCGACTGCGTTTGTGCCGCCTTTTTCACTGATGTACTTTGTAACAACCGCAACGGATGCATGTGCTCTGTGAGCTGATCCGAATGCATCACATACATAGTCATCGGCAAGATCAGCAAGCTCTTTCGCGAATGCTTCTCCGGCATCCTCGGGCTTGGTCTCTTCCTTGCCGCGGAAACGTGTATTCTGAAGAAGAACAACATCGCCGTTCTTCATATTTGCAACAGCGTCGGTTGCAGCCTGTCCGGTAACATTATAGTCGCCGACAAATACAACTTCCTTGCCGAGCTTTTCGGAAAGTGCCTTTGCTACGGGTGCAAGGCTTTCCTTCTCGTTGGGGCCTTCCTTAACCTTGCCGAGATGTGAGCAGAGAATGACTTTTGCTCCATCCTTTATAAGCTTTTCGATCGTGGGAAGTGCAGCCCTGATCCTTGTATCATCCGTGATCACACCATCCTTTAACGGAACGTTAAAATCACATCTTACGAGTACTCTCTTGCCGCTCGCGTTGAAATCGTCAACGCTCTTTTTGTTAAGTGCCATATGAAAACCTCCTATCTTCAATAAAAACCCCGGCCAGTTTTGACCGGGGTTATGATTTTAGCAAAGCTTAGCCGAGCTCAGCGAAATACTTGATAGTACGAACCATCTGTGATGTGTAGCTGTTCTCGTTGTCAGACCATGAAACTACCTGAACAAGGTTGTCAGCGCCAACCATTGTCTGTGTAGCATCAAAGATAGAACCGTATGTGCTGCCGATGATATCGGAAGAAACGATCTCGTCCTCGTTGTATCCGAATGACTCTGATGAAGCAGCCTTCATTGCCGCATTGATCTCTTCCTTGGTAACGCTCTTCTCTACTGTAGCAACAAGGATCGTTGTTGAACCTGTAGGAGTGGGAACACGCTGAGCGCTTCCGATGAGCTTGCCGTTAAGCTCGGGGATAACAAGTCCGATAGCCTTTGCTGCGCCTGTTGAGTTGGGAACGATGTTGATAGCGCCTGCGCGGCTTCTTCTGAGGTCACCCTTTCTCTGAGGACCGTCGAGGATCATCTGATCACCTGTGTAAGCGTGGATCGTTGACATGATACCTGACTTGATAGTAGCAAGATCGTTAAGAGCCTTAGCCATGGGAGCAAGGCAGTTTGTTGTACATGAAGCTGCTGAGATGATCTTGTCATCCTTTGTAAGGGTTGTATGGTTAACATTGTATACGATGGTAGGAAGATCATTACCGGCAGGAGCAGAGATAACAACCTTCTTGGCGCCGGCATTGATGTGTGCCTGAGCCTTTTCCTTGGATGTATAGAATCCTGAGCACTCGAGAACTACGTCAACATCAAGTGCGCCCCAAGGACAGTTGTTTGCATCGGGCTCTTTGTAGATCTTGAGAGTCTTGCCATCAACCGTGATGGAATCTTCGCCTGCTGAAACCGTATCAGCGAGTGCGTACTTACCCTGAGCACTGTCATACTTGAGAAGATGAGCGAGCATCTTGGGTGTTGTAAGATCGTTGATAGCTACAACCTCGTAACCGGGAGCACCGAACATCTGCCTGAAAGCAAGACGACCGATACGACCAAAACCATTAATTGCTACTTTTACTGCCATGTTTGAATCCTCCTAAACATTATTATTGTGATAAAGCGCTTTGCACTCTAATAACCAGCACGTCTATTTTACACACATGCTGCGGAAAATACAACAGTTTTTTGCGCGGATGAAGAAGTTCTGATATAATCACTTCCATGATAAAAGCAGATATACACACACATACAATGTTTTCAAGCGACTGCGATACCGATATGGAAGCGCTTATAAAAGCCGCTTTATCAAGGAGTCTTACAACGCTATGCTTTACCGAGCACATGGACAGGGACTATCCGCAGTCAGACAGCTCTTCTGCCCCGGAATTCTTTCTTGATACCGATGCCTACAGGGCAAGATATCTGGAACTTAAAGATAAATATGAAGGGACGATAGAACTTTTATTCGGAGTGGAGCTCGGAATGCAGCCTCACCTGGTTGACTGGAATATTAATTATGTTAACCAATATCCTTTTGATCTGGTAATAGGCTCTGCCCATACGATAGGAAGAAGAGATCCTTACTATGCTTCGTTCTTTGAAGGACGCAGTGAAGAGGATGCATACAACGAGTATTTCGATGAGACCCTTCTTGATATACAGCTGTTTGATGATATTGACACTTTGGGACACCTTGATTACGTGGTCCGCTACGGTCCGAACAAAAACAGAGAATATTCATATGACAGATACCGTGAACATCTCGACCCGATATTAAAACTTCTCATTGAAAAGGGGATCGCGCTGGAGATCAACTCTGCAGGATACAGAAAAGGACTCGGCGAGCCGAATCCTTGTAAAGATATCGTTATGAGATATAAGGAACTGGGAGGTGAGCTTATCACTATAGGAAGTGATGCCCATTCGACCGAAGCCCTGGCGTATGATTTTGACCGTATTGAAAAGCTGCTTCTTGAATGCGGATATAAATATCACGCGGTATTTAAACAGCGCCGGCCCGTGCTTTATCCTCTCGGATGAGCCTTGGCGTATACTTCCCTGATCTTGTTATGGTTCATTGTGGCATATATCTGCGTAGTCGAGATATCGGAATGTCCGAGCATTTCCTGCACCGCACGAAGATCCGCACCGTTTTCCACGAGATGCGCCGCAAATGAATGACGAAGTGTGTGGGGCGTGATGTCGGTCGTGATCTTTGCCTTCTTCGCGTAGTATTTGATCAGCTTCCAGAATCCCTGACGGCTCATCTTCTGCCCCGAACAGTTGGCAAACAATACCTTTGATGTCTGATCCTCAACGAGCGCCGCTCTGCCGCCGTCGAGATATCTCGTGAGCGCATGCTTGGCCTCTCTTCCGAACGGTATCACTCTTTCTTTTGACGCATCTTTGCAGGTTATGTAGCACATCTGCATGTTAATGTCCGAAATCTCAAGGTTCATAAGCTCAGACACTCTGATCCCGGTTGCGTACAAAAGCTCGAGCATCGCTTTGTCCCTGATCTCCTTGGGGCTGTCGCCCTTTGGCTGTTCGAGAAGTCTTGTGACTTCATCCATGGTCAGGATCTCAGGCATCTTCTTCTCGATCTTGGGAGCTTTGAGTGCTCCGGTCGGATCTTTGACGATAAGGCCTTCATTTGCACAGTAATGGAAGAACGCTTTTGCCGATGCTACGGATCTTGATACCGTAGCCGCGGCAAAACCGCTCTCCTCCAGATGCGATACGTACTTCGAAAGTGCTTCTTCGGTCACATCACTGACTTCAGTGATCCCGACACCCTTAAAGTAATCCTGCATCTTGCTCAAATCTCTCTTATATGAAAGTTCGGTATTCAGGGATTTTTTCTTGACGTTATGTAAATAAGTTATGAACCCGGAAATAGCCTTTTCCATAAAAAAAATCTGCCTCTTTCTACGCCCGTGCAAATGCGTAAAATTTGCGCTACGCGTTTTATTATAAGCAGATTTCTACATAAAATCAACCACAAAATTCCTTGATTTTATCGCATTTATAAGACTTTTGGGGGCTTGACACAACATATCGCTAGACCGATTTTGACCCCTAACTATATGTTGTGAAAAGTTTACAATAATTTTTTTACATAATATTTGCTGAGTGCATATGTGGACAGTGCCGCTATCGTCTTCGCATCAACGATCCTGCCCTGCATGATCATGTCGGTAAGCTCATCGACCGTAAATGCCTCGACATCTATGAACTCATCGTCATCAAGATGCTGGTGTGTCTTGGTGAGGTTGTGCGCAACATAGATGTCAATCTTCTCGTTGCAAAAAGCCACCGTTGTATACAGAGACAGAAGAAATTCCACATCTTCGATCTTCGCATAATATCCGGTCTCCTCTTCAAGCTCCCGGTGGGCTGCGGTTCTGGTAGGCTCGTCTGCACCGTCAAGCCCGCCCGCGGGAATCTCAAGCGTATACGAATCTATCGCGTTACGATACTGCCTGACCATGATTATCCTGCCGTCATCCATCACAGGGATGACCGCGGCAGCTCCCTTATGCTTGATGAAATCAAAGTTTTCCTCGCTTCCGTCCGGAAGCCTCATGCGATCCTGATATATGTCCACGATCGCGCCGTTATGTATAAGCGTACGTCCGATACGCTCGGGTCTTTGTTCCATATCTGTCTCCGTTATCCCGGGATTTTACCCGCTGACCTCTTCAAGCAGTTTCTTCACGCTCACAAGCTTTACGCACAGAACAAAGACATCGAGTGCCTTTTCAAGTTCCGCGATCGGCGGGAACGTCGGCGCGATCCTGATGTTGGAATCATTCGGATCCTTCTTGTACGGATATGTGGCGCCGGCTCCCGTCATGGTCACTCCGGCATCCTTGCAAAGGCTGACAACTGTCTGTGCACAGCCTGTCAACGTATTAAACGATACAAAATATCCGC
The DNA here is from genome assembly GCA_024695145.1 of Lachnospiraceae bacterium. Taxonomy (GTDB): domain Bacteria; phylum Bacillota; class Clostridia; order Lachnospirales; family Lachnospiraceae; genus UBA2868. The sequence continues at coordinate 26,846 of JAILIS010000033.1, read as the reverse complement.
CGACGGGATTCGACCATGTGCCGATTCCGAGTCCGCCAAGCTCGTCATTAAGCTTTTTCTGTACGAGTTCAAACTTCGGACGCAGTATCGCGGCATGTTTCTTCATATGCTCTCTCATGCCGTTTATATCCTTGAAATAGCGCACATGCCTAAGCTGGTTGAGCTTGTCGTGTCCGATAGTCTGTATTGATATCACGCTTTTTATGTAGTCAAGGTTTCTCTTGCTCGCACCGAGAGCTGCCAGTCCGCTTCCGGGGAACGTGACTTTGGATGTCGAGCAGAACTTGTAGACCATATCGGGATTCCCCGCCTTTTCGCAGGCATCTAGGATCTCAATGAGCTTGTCCTGTTTGTCATCATACAGGTGATGAATACAATAAGCATTATCCCAGAATATACGGAAATCTTCCGCTGCAGGCTTTAAGGCCGCAAATCTGCGTACTGTCTCGTCCGAGTATGTGATGCCGCCGGGGTTCGAATACTTTGGTACACACCATATCCCCTTGACGGCGGGATCGTTGTTAACATACTTCTCAACCAGATCCATATCCGGGCCTTCATCAGTCATCGGGATGTTGATCATCTCTATCCCGAACTGCTCGGTGATGGCAAAGTGTCTGTCATAGCCGGGAACGGGGCACAGGAATTTGAGCTTGTCCAGCCGGCACCAGGGAGTTGAGCCGCACACGCCGAGTATCATCGATCTTGCAACGGTATCGTACATGACGTTGAGACTGGAGTTGCCGAATACTATCACATTCTCCGAACCGATCTCCATCATCTGGCCCATGAGTCTTCTCGCTTCATGTATTCCCGTAAGCTCTCCGTAGTTACGGCAGTCCTTTCCCTCCTCGGATATAAACGTGGAATCGGGATACAACATTCCGAAAAAGTCGGCTTCCATATCGAGCTGCTCGGCGGAAGGGAGTCCTCTGGCCATGTTAAGCTTCAGCCCCCTTGCTTTCATATCTTCATACTGCAGAAACAGTCTCTGCTCAAGCTCGATCAGTTCGCTTCTGGTAAGTTCGCTGTAAGGTTTCATAGGTCATATCCCCCTTTTGGTATCTTTTGGAACATGCAAGACTCAATATCCCCACAATTATATAGTATGTCCCGCCATTTCACAACCACTCTGTACTCTTTATTACGTGCAGATCGCAATATGATGTTGTCGCAGGCTATCTAATGTGTTATATTAGATGATGCGATTCATGTTATTATTTTTGTTGTAAGGAGGAGCCCGCAGACATGAGTTCAAAAGCCTTATCAAATCTCAGACAGCCGAGAACAAAACTTCGTGACAGGGTACTTCCCGATTACACCAAGGGCGAAGAGATTTTTAATATGGTCAGTCACATCGTCGGCGGAGCACTCGGTATCGCCGCTTTGGTACTGTGCGTTGTAAAATCCGCCCTCAAAGGTGATACCTGGGGTGTTGTCACATCATCGATATACGGCTCCTCTCTGATAATCCTGTACACCATGAGCAGCGTTTATCACGGCCTTCACAAAAACATGGGTAAGAAAGTCATGCAGGTCATAGACCACTGTACGATATACTATCTCATCGGCGGCACGTATACGGTCATAGTACTTGCCGGAGTTCGGAAAATACATCCGGGCTGGGCATGGACCATCTTCGGTATAGTGTGGGGAATGTCAATAGCCGCTGCGGTATTTACGGCTATCGATCATAATAAATACCGGCGTTTGTCGATGATATGTTATATCGCGATCGGCTGGTGCATCGTGATCGCGGCAAAGCCAACTGTCGAAGCTATCGGCTGGGCGCCTGTCATATGGATACTCGGCGGCGGGGTCTCATATACCATCGGTGCCGTTTTGTACTCACTGGGCAAAAAAAACGGAAAACGGTATATACATTCCGTTTTCCATCTTTTCGTCCTTGCAGGCTCTATCCTGCAGTTTTTCGCTATCTATCTGTATATCCTTTGATCATTTCTTTTTGTGGAATACTATAGCCCTGTCATTTACGAGTTCATAGTATGATGCACCGACACCCGTCTGATCAAGATAAATCCTGAACAGCACAAATACCGGATTGTCATTGTCCACCCCGTAGAACTTACCCTGCTCATTTCCCGTTGAATACGGGATGACAGCCGTTTTATCATCGAGCTCGCTTCTTGCCATCTTATACGCATAGAATTCATCGCTGCCGGCTGATTTTTCCGGAAGGAACTCATCGGCACTGTTCGATAGCATCGAATCAAATACCGTGCACACTCCGTTCAACATGGGTTTGGCGTGGAGCACGGCATTGAAATAATGCGCCTTTCCCGTCGTCTTGTGGTTGACACCGTAAACTACGACAAAGTCATCATCGCTCTTCAGTTTAAAATCAGGTGTGAGCAGATACGCCGCATCATGAACGTCACCGTTTGCATTGACATCGTTTGTATAGGCGGTAAGTCCGTCTATGATACCGATCTCGGTAGTAAGCTCTTCATAATCGTATTCATCAGAATACCTGTCTATTATCTGCCTTCGGATCTCATCAAGACTGTTTGTACAGTCCGTAACCTGTCCGGCTTCATGTACACCGCTTCCGCGCGGAGTCAGATCCATAACGGGGAAAGTATTCTCCTTTACCTCTTTATTGGGAGTGACGCGGAAAACGAATGAATTCTGTGAAAGTGTATCAATGTATTTATCATAGGCATCTCTGTCCTCAGGCTGTGAAATGCGCCCGAAAAGACTGAAAGTATCTTTGCCTTTCTCAAGACCCATCTTATATATATTCGAAGGGATCTCCATAACATTGACCATACTCTCGGGATATCCCGCCTCTCCGAGACACTTTATGACCTGCTCCTTGACATCCTTATTGGCGCACATCACGATGACTGCGGTCGATCCGAATGCACTGTCCCCGTCATGACGGGCATTTAGCATATCGACCGGTGCCCCGATGGACGCGAAGATAGTATGATACAGTCCGGACTTATCATCTCCTATGCCGAAGAACCCTTTCTCTTTGGAATAGTCCTTTCCCTCTTTCTGCGCCGAGAACATTTGATAGTTTATAAAGGACCAGTATTTGCACGGATCCGGAAGTTTTGTCACAACTACCACCGCTTCATCCTGGCGCAGCTTGAAATGCATTCCTTCAGGCGAAAAGAACGGATTGGGCACTTTTTGGTCAGGCGCATCGGGAAGATCGAGTATCAGATAATCGGAACCTGCGTTGTTTCCGAAACACGTCATGAGTTTTCCTTCGGAAGCAAGCTTTAATGTATCAAACGGATAGAGTTTTCCTTCCTGAACCGTCAGGTCTGATTTTTCCAATGATGATCGAAGCTTATCGGAATGATCGGTATATCCGGTCTTTGATGCTCCGCTGCCCGGTTTCTTGTGAAATACAATAACACGGTCATACACGACCTCATAGTATGACGCTCCCGCTCCGGTATCTTCGAGATATGACCTGAAAGCCACAAGAACCGGATTATCGTTATCAACGCCGTAGTATTTTCCCTGCTCGTTTCCTGTCGAATACGGGATTATCGCGGTATTGTCATCCATCTTTTCGCGGGCCATCTTGTATACGTAATACTTGTCTGCATCCTTACAGTCACCCGGCAGATACTCCCCGGCAGTTCCCTCATACATGGAATCATATATGCTTGTAACTCCGTTCAGCATAGGTTTCGCATACAGAACTGCATTCGAATATATTCCCTTTCCGGCAGCGGTATGGTTAACACCGTAGGTTACGATAAAGTCCTCGTCCGAATTGAGCTTAAACTCAGGTGTCATCAGATACATGGCGTCTCTGTTGTCACCTTTTGCGTTAAAATCAGTAAAATATGCGGTAAGTCCTTCCGGAACGGCTATCTCACATGACGGCTCTTCGTAATCATACTCGTCACCATACTGTTCGATCAGGGCTTTCCGGATGCTGTCGAGATTCTGTTCGGCATCCTCAAGTTCTGCCGATTCGTGTTCACCGGTTCCGCGAGGGATGACTTTTTCGTTCCTGTAAGGTGATCTTTCAGCCTCCTTTTTGGGAGTCACCCTGAAAACTGCGGAACGCTCGGATATGTGTTTAAGGTAATCCTCGTATGCACCCTCATCTACCGGCTGGGACACTCTTTGCAGGAACGAGAATGTATCGGCTCCTTTTTCGAGCCCCATTTTATACGTGTCAACCGGTATCGGCATGACGTTTATCATGTCTTTGCCGTAACCTGCAGCCTCAAGATCGCTTACAACCTGATCGTTGACTGTACGGTTGGCACCGATAACGATGACAGCCTGTGTACCGAATGCACTGTCACCGCTGTGTTTTATGTTTGTCATGTTCACGGAATTGCCTATGGAACCGAAGATCGGATGGTATATGCCGGTCTCCTCATTTCCCACGGAAAACATACCTGGAGTATTGCTGTAATCCTTGCCCGGCTTATCCTCGGTAAACATTAAGTAATTGATGAATGAGTAATACTTACACTCTCCGGGCAGTTCGGTTGTCAGAACAACAGCCTCGTCCTGCCGCAGCTTATATTCCCATCCTCCCGGAGCAAAGTACGGATTTGCAGGTGCATTCTCCACTTTGGGATCATCATAGGCCGTCGCCGTCTCATCCGGCCATCCGTATTCTTTAGAACCGAGCGATGTGTCCTGCTCGGGAGCCGCCGGAAGATTAAATACCAGATAAGCCGATCCGGCATTGTTTCCGAAACAGCTCAGAAGCTTCCCTTCCGACGCAAGCTTTACCGTGTCAAATTCCCGGAAAAGACCGCTCTGAACATACATATCATTCTCTTTCATAAGATTCCGGAACTTCTCCGTATCGCCTTCTTTACTTTCCTTGGCCATAACGGTAACCGCACTCATGTAAAGTACCGTCAGGGCAAAGATCAATAAAGCCGGCATTGTACGTAATCTCTTCATTGTTTTTATTATCTCCTTATAACACTATTATCAAAAATATTCCTTACAACAGCAATTCGCATCGGATGTCGCGCGGAAGCAGGCCCTGGAAGAAGTCTCCGTCAACGGGACTGCCGACTATACTTCCGTAGTGTGTCGGTATGACGACCCTGGGATGTATCTTTTTGGTGAGGCCCGCAGCTACCGAGGCATCCATCGTATATGTGCCGCCGATAGGCAGAAATGCCACGTCGCATCTGATGTCCTTGATCTCGGGGATCGCATCGGTATCTCCCGAAATATAGTATTTATCGGCGTCCATAGTGATGAGATATCCGACCCATCCGTTCCTTTTGATATGAAAAGGCTTGTTCTGATTGTAGGCCGGATATACTTCGACCATCATGCGCGCGATCTCTCTCTTCTCTCCGGGACGCACGGTGACTATATGACCTTCGGGGATAGTTGTTATCTCACCGGTCAGATGCTTCATGGATGAAGGTACCACAAGATAGCCGTCGAATTTGATGGCTTTCATGATATCCTCAGGCGAAAAATGATCGTAGTGCTCATGTGTGATGAAAACATAGTCCCCGTCATGAGGCTCACCGTCGATCTGCCAGGGATCAAAATATAAAGTCTTCGAACCGCGTATCCGAATACTGCTTTGTATGTTTACCGCGATGTTTACAGACATCTTTCATCCTTTTCCGGCAGTATTGTCACTTCAGCGCTTTCTTTATGGCACCAAGCAGATCATCGTATTCCGTGAAAGCTTCAAGTTCCGGATGATCCGCCCTTATGCTGTCGGTAGTCCTGAATAAAAACCCGGTCCTGCCGGCGCCGATCATGGCAAGGTCATTGAAACTGTCGCCGCATGCAATGGTGTCATAGCCGACAGACTGTAACGCCTTGACCGTCGTAAGCTTTGACTGCTCGCAGCGCATTTTGTACCCCGTTATCTCTCCGTTTTCGGCAACCTCAAGAGTATTACACATGAGTGTGGGCCATCCGAGCTTCTTCATGAGCGGAGCTGCAAACTGTTCAAATGTGTCACTGAGTATGATCACCTGTGTCAGGCTGCGAAGTTCATCCAGAAAATCACGTGCCCCGGGAAGCGGATCTATCTTGGCGATAGTCTCCCGGATCTGGCGAAGCCCGAGTCCGTGCTCCTTTAAGATCCCTATCCTGTATTTCATCAGCTTATCATAATCCGGCTCATCCCTTGTTGTACGGGACAGCTCGCTGATCCCGCTCTCCTGCGAGAATGCGATCCAGATCTCGGGCACAAGAACGCCCTCCAAGTCAAGGCATACCAAATTCACAGCAAGATCCTCCTTACTACTTTAGTTTACATAATGTGAATTATATCAGATGGGGATTAAAAAAGTCAAATCAGATATACGGACACAGTCATTCCGATATTTGAAAGTGCTGATAATCCTTGGTGTTTTTCCAGGCACCGCCCCATGTGAAGCCGGCCTCGGTGAAGAGCTTATAGGCAAGATCATCCGTATCGATCTTGTAGTCGAAGTCAGCCGAACGGTCTGTATAATCAGCGCCGTTATCCGGTTCTATGTGTGTTTCGCCGTCTCTTGTGTATACATAAGGATTGTAACGCGGATTGATATCAACGGCCATACCGAGCGCGTGTTTTGAGAGCTTGGCGGTCCCGGAAACAACTCGGAAATTAAAGCATGATGTATTGTTGTCGCTCATGGAGGCCATGTCATCCGCATCATAATCATCGATCAGTACCATACGTTCTATCGGATAGCCTGCTTCGTAAAGCTTTCTGAAAATATCGATCAGTTTTGAGGATATGGCAGCATTACACACCATCTCTCCTTCGTGCGCTCTGCCTTCAATATCCCTGTAAAGAAGATGTAGATAGCGAAGATCTTCACGTGATGTTGTGCACTCTTCGGGAAAGCTCTTCCCTTCCATTCTTGCAAATATCTCATCACTTATCTCTTCGGCATAGAAGGATTCGGCCGGATCCGGCTCAGGTTCAGGCGTGGGGTCAGGCGCAGGTTCAGAGGCAGGTTCAGGCACCGGAGATTCAGTCTGCTCAGGTAGCGAAGTGATGACCTCTATGACAGGATCAGCCTCTGCTTTGCTGCTGTCGCTATGACCGCAGCCCGCGATCGAAAGGCAGCTAAGCACCACCCCGACAGCGACCGTCGTTTTTACAATACGATATGTTGTTATCCGGTTTTGTCTGTTACTCATAATAAACGTAATTATAACACAAAAAACTCCGGTCTTTCGACCGGAGCCATCTGTTTCTTTACTTTGCGTAATCGGTTACACGACTCTCTCTTATGACACTTACTTTGATCTGACCGGGATATTCCAGCTCTGCTTCTATCTGCTTGCTGATATCCCTCGCCAACAGTACCATTTCGGAATCGTTTACCTGTTCGGGAACGACCATTACGCGGATCTCTCTTCCTGCCTGAATAGCAAAAGATTTATCGACTCCTTTGAAGCCGTTTGTAATATCTTCAAGTTGTTGTAATCTGTTAGTATAAGTCTCAAGTGTTTCTCTTCTTGCGCCCGGACGAGCGGCACTGATCGCATCTGCTGCCTGTACAAGGCATGCTATCAGTGACTGAGGCTCAACATCACCATGATGTGACTCGACCGAATTGATGACGATCGCTGACTCTTTGTACTTCTTACAAAGCTCAACACCAAGCTGGATATGCGTTCCTTCCATCTCATGATCAACGGCTTTACCGATATCATGAAGGAGACCCGCACGCTTTGCCATACGTACGTCTACCCCGACTTCCTGTGCGAGAAGACCCGCAAGGAGCGAAACCTCGATCGAATGCTTGAGCGCATTCTGTCCGTAACTGGTTCGGAACTTCATACGTCCGAGCAGTTTGATAAGTTCGGGGTGCACTCCGTGCACTCCGGTTTCAAGAAGCGCTGCCTCTCCGGCCTCGCGGATGCCGTTATCGACTTCCTTCTCAGCCTTTTCAACCATCTCTTCAATTCTTGAAGGATGTATACGTCCGTCAACGATAAGCTTCTCAAGAGCTATCCTTGCAACTTCTCTCCTGATAGGATCAAAGCCCGACAGTACGACTGCTTCGGGAGTATCATCAACGATAAGATCTATTCCGGTCATGGTCTCGAGGGTACGGATATTCCTGCCTTCACGACCGATTATACGGCCTTTCATCTCATCGCTGGGCAACTGTACAACATAGATCGTCGACTCTGCGACATGATCTACGGCGCATCTTTGTATTGCACCTACGACATACTCTCTCGCTTTCTTGCCTGCTTCTTCCTTGACACGCATGTCCATCTCTTTGATCTTGACAGCGGTCTCGTGCTTTACTTCTTCTTCAACGACTTTTAACAGATACTCTTTTGCCTGTTCAGAGGTCAAACCTGAAATCCGTTCAAGTTCCCGTACTCTTTGCTCATGCAGTTTGTTTACTTCTTCTTTTTTCTTGGCCAGTGAATCTTCTCTGGATGCAAGTGACTGCTCGCGACGTTCGATCTGCTCGAGCTTCTTGTCAACGTTCTCTTCCTTCTGCTGAAGTCTTCTTTCGTTTCTTGAAAGCTCTGCCCTGCGTTCTTTTGTCTCCTTCTCAAGTTCATTCTTCGTCTTTATAGACTCTTCCTTGATCTCCAGGAGACTCTCACGCTTTTTCGTCTCGGCTGTCTTGAGAGCATCATCAATGATCTCTCTTGCTTTCTGCTCGGCATTTCCGATCTTTCCCTCGTCAGCTTTGCTGCGGGCATTATATCCGAACTTATATGCCACCAGAACTGCAACCGCAAGAAGTATAACACCGCCAATAATAATAAGAGCTAATTGCACGGTTTACCTCCTTATAAAATTGTCATAGTACAATGAAAATATATATTGTATACATGTACTTGCAATAATACAACATTTTTATAATAAACACTCCAACAAGTTATGTCAAGTGAAAATCACTGCCGTAAGTCATCGCAAAAAGTATTGAATTCAGGCAAAAAAACAGGAAGGCTATAAGCCTTCCTGTAAATAATCTGTGAAATTTCTAAGCTAAAACTTAGGGAGCACCGATTGTAGCGTGGATTGCCTGAAGATAAGCATATCCTCTTGTGAATCCGCTTTCGCCTTCAGCCTTTACCCAATCCATAGCAGGATCGATCTGAGCTGTGATCCACTGAAGATAAGCAAGACCTCTCTCACCAGCTGCTGCTGCTTCAGCGTCACGAGCCTGCTGTGCAGCGATTGTAGCCTGGTTGATGCTCTCAAGGTAAGCAAGACCTCTCTCACCAGCTGCTGCTGCTTCTGCATCACGAGCTGCTGCAGATGCAAGTGTTCTTGCGTCGATGTCTGCAAGCCAAGCCATCTCTCTGTCGATGTCAGCCTGGATAGCAGGAACAAGTGAAGGATTAAGAGCGTTGATCCAAGCAATCTCTCTGTCAGCAGATGCCTTGATCTCAGCGTTTCTAGCTGCCTGTGCAGCGATTGTAGCCTGGTTGATGCTCTCAAGATAAGCTTTGCCTCTCTCAAGACCGCTTCTTGCTTCTGCATCACGAGCTGCTGCTGCTGCCTGTGTTGAAGCGTTGATAGCTTCAAGATAAGCTCTGCCTCTGTCAAGACCACTCTTAGCTTCTGCATCGCGAGCTGCTGCTGCTGCCTTTGTTGCCTCACGGATCGTCTCAAGATAAGCCTGACCCTTAGCGAAATCAGCCTTTACATACTCATCCTGTGCGATAGCTGCTGCTACAGTAGCATCTTTGATTGACTGAAGATAAGCAAGTCCTCTCTCGTAATCAGCCTGAACCTGGTTAACAAGGTATGCATTGCCTGCGCCTGTTGCCTGAAGTGCGGAAAGTCCTCCGTTGAATCCTGCAGCGCCGTCAGAAATAGCATCAGCCTTGACGGGTACAACTGCTACGAAAGCAGCCATTGCCAGTGTAACGATACCGGCAATCATTTTGTTGATCGTCTTTGTTTTCATAAAACTATCCCCTTTCTCATAAGCTTAACTTGGTGTAAATAGAAAACACAGAATTTTCACAATTACCCAAATAACATCTGTATTATAAACCGAGTCCTACCGTCTGTAAAGTATAAATTTTAAAAAATTTTCACAAAAAAATCACATTTTCGAACATATGTTGTCTATTGCGGATACCGGGAAACCTTTTCCATACAGATATGCGTATAATTTCTGCCTCCCGGCATAATCAAGTCCCTCAATTCCTTCAGGATGGCGCTTTCTGACAAGCTTTTGTATCAGTTCCATCTCGCTTTGTTCACTGCAGATGCCGTCTTCTTCCTCGCATCTGGCAAATGCCTCCTGTATAACAGCAGACGATACACCTTTCTCGGCGAGCTTCTTCTCTATCATCCTGCGGCTGAACCTGGCAGATTTGAATCTGATATAGTCGCATGAATATCGCATATCATCTATATAATGGTAGGAACGCAGATAGTCGATCGCAATATCCACCGCTTCCGGGGGATACATCCCTTCGATAAGCTTTCTGCGCACGTCAGCCTCGGTGCGGTCCGTCTTCATAAGTAGATCCATCCCCCGCTTCTTTGCCCGGACGGCTACAGTCTCCGACAGGATACGCTCATACGTTGTATCATCGATCGCTTCTTTGTTTCGAAGTCCGTATTTTGCAAGTTCGCCTTTGTACAGGACAAAGGCGAACTCTTCATTAATATATACGGCATATCCCCTCCCCTTCGGAGAAGGTTCTATTGCCGTGACGATACGGTTATTCATTCTTCGGTGCTTTCTTTGCGGGTGCGGCATCCTTTGCGGCATCCTTTGTATCTTCCTGTGCCGCTTCTCCTGTATCAGCCGCAAAATAACGATCCCTCACGGTCTTCTCAACTTCATTGAATATCTCGGGATTGTCGAGAAGGTACTGCTTCGCATTCTCCCTTCCCTGACCTATCTTCTGTCCCTTGTAAGCATACCACGCTCCGGCCTTGACTATGATATTGGCATTGGCCGCCAGATCGAGAAGATCACCTTCTTTGGATATGCCTTTACCGAACATGATATCAAATTCCGCTTCTTTGAAAGGCGGTGCTATCTTGTTCTTCACGACCTTGACCCTCGTACGGTTACCGATCACTTCACCGGCCTGCTTGAGCGATTCTATCCGGCGGACATCGAGACGGACTGAAGAATAGAACTTCAGTGCTCTTCCTCCCGTTGTCGTCTCGGGGTTACCGAACATAACACCCACTTTCTCACGAAGCTGGTTGATAAATACCACTGTACAGTTGCTCTTGCTGATAACTGCCGTAAGCTTCCGAAGAGCCTGTGACATAAGCCTTGCCTGCAGTCCGACATGGGAATCTCCCATCTCTCCGTCTATCTCCGCCTTCGGTACGAGCGCTGCAACAGAGTCGACGACGACTATGTCTATGGCTCCCGATCTGACCATGGTCTCCGTGATCTCAAGAGCCTGCTCTCCGTTATCGGGCTGTGATATATAAAGATTGTCAATGTCAACACCTATGTTCTTCGCATATACCGGATCAAGAGCATGTTCCGCATCGATGAAGCCCGCGATACCGCCGCGTTTCTGAACCTCAGCGATCATATGAAGTGTAACGGTAGTCTTGCCGCTGCTCTCGGGGCCGTATATCTCTACTATCCTGCCCTTAGGGATCCCGCCGAGTCCGAGAGCGATATCAAGGCTGAGTGATCCGGTAGGGATCGTCTCAACGTTCATCTGTGTGCCGGGATCTCCCAGTTTCATGACAGAACCTTTTCCGAACTGTCTCTCTATCTGTGCAAGTGCCGCATCCAATGCTTTTAATTTGTCCTCACGTTCCATTATAAATCTCCTTTACCCAAATCAATCACTGCCCTCATACGTGAACATCTGTTCTGTATAAGAGCATAAAACATCTGTTCGATTTTGTCAACATGGTTTTTTAATGATTTTTAAAAAGTATCACTGTATGTAACAAAGGGAACTTATGCCCGAAAAGGCATGAAATGTAAATTGTCCGCATCAGGATTCTTCTATATATTATCTGCGGAGCTTTCATTCGTCAATACATTTTTTGTATTCCGAGCAACAGTCCGTCGGCGAGTTTTGTAAGCGAGGCATCATCTGTCGCGGATGTCTGGTTCCCCAGTTCGATATCTACAGACGGTTTCGTACTGTATGAAGTCTGGGTCAGGTCTATTGCCATCTTCCCGCTCCCGTTTATCTTGCAGCCTGCCTCTTTAAGCCCTGCTATAAGTGACGATCCCAGAGCCTCATGCTCCTGATAGTGGGATGCCACAGGTTCCATACCCTTTAACCCGTCAGGAGTTGAAATATAAAAGCATCCTTTGTCATAAGCAAGGCCGTCGCCGTCAAAGTGAAGTGCGATATGACACGCTGCCATGTTGTTTGCCATAACGGTACGCGCCACATTGTCAAGCTGTACGTCATCGCCGTCACGTATCATCAGGACATCATATCCGTTTGCTATCAGCCTGTCCTTTAAAAGCTTTGCGACACGCAGCACTACGGAAGCCTCGCTGGAGCCGTTGTTAAATGTCATCCCGCCCGAAACAGCCGTCGCTTCGATAGCGCCCGCGGATGTGGACCCGCCGGTAACCTTTGGGGATCCGTCGGGATGGCACTGCGTCTTTACCTTCTGCCCGCCCTTTGTTCCGTGACCCGCGTTTACGGCTATCACGACATTTTTCCTGTTATCCGGTGCGCGGTACATGGTTGCCGTCCCGGAATTGATCTTCGAAAAACCGGCGTATTCCCAGCTGCTGTCAAAACCTACCTGCTCTACCGCACCGGCAACCACCGGAGTTTCTGTCGCAGCTGTTTCTTCCACGGCTGTTTCTTCCGTAGCTGTGCTCTCTTCATCATCTTCTTCGGATTGCGTTTCCGGTAATGCTTCATCATCGGCTGCAGCGGCTGCATCCTCATCAGATCCGGCAGCTGATATATCTTCCGTCTCTTTCTTATCGACGGTTCCGGTGAGGATCTCAATACTTATACCCCCGTTACCGCTCTGTCCGCCCGGGGTATTCTTTGCATTGTTTTCTATAACTATATTGCTGCCGCCGACAGTATAGCGATGTTCATCATCACACCCCGTAAGGGATATGATACAGACAAGGATCATACATATTAATATGATTGTCGGTCTTTTTCCGGTCTGTTTCATGCCAGGGCCTTTACCATATCCCGGACATATGCGCCCACATGCTCGGGAGAATCTTTACCGTACTGTTCCATGATCTTTATTATGGCGGATCCTACTATTGCACCGTCTGAGACATTTGCCATCTTATGTGCCTGTTCGGGTGTCGATATCCCGAATCCTACAGCTACGGGAATATCCGTATTCTTCCGGATGATCTTTACAATGGATTCAAGATCTGTATTTATCTCACTTCTCACACCGGTCACTCCGAGACTTGATACAAGATATATGAAGCCTTCGGCTTCTTTGGCTATCTTTGCTATACGGTCTTTTGAGGTAGGTGCGATAAGCGATATGAGATCGACGCCGTACCTGCGGCATATCGGAAGAAATTCGCCCTTTTCCTCAAACGGAAGATCCGGAAGTATGATACCGTCAATCCCGACATCAGCGCACCTGCCGATAAAAGAATCGGCATCGTATGAAAAAACAACATTGGCATATGTCATAAATACCATCGGTATCGTAACGTCGCGCCGAAGTTCCCTTACAAGGTCAAAAACCATATCCGTGGTCGTACCCGATAAAAGAGCACGCAGATTCGCGCCCTGAATGACAGGTCCTTCCGCAGTCGGATCGGAGAAAGGTATGCCGAGCTCTATGAGCGAAGCCCCGGCGGATACGGCGGCACGTACGATCTTTGCCGTTGTCTCTATATCGGGATCGCCGCATGTTATAAAGGGAATGAACGCTTTACCGTTCTCAAAAGCTTTACGGATGTTACTCACTTATATCCTCCCCTCTGTATCTGGCAATTGCGGCACAGTCCTTGTCTCCGCGTCCGGATATAGTGATCACGATGATCTTATCCGGATCCATCGAAGGTGCGATCTTCATCGCATGAGCTACCGCATGCGCGGATTCTATCGCGGGTATTATCCCTTCGGTACGCGACAGATATTCAAAAGCACACACTGCTTCCTCATCGGTCACCGGAACATATTCGGCACGTCCTGTGTCATGAAGATATGCGTGTTCCGGTCCTATCCCGGGATAGTCAAGACCTGCGGAAATCGAATAAACCGGTGCGATCTGCCCGTATTCATCCTGACAGAAATACGATTTCATGCCATGGAATATACCGAGTCTGCCGGTAGCGATGGTCGCTGCGGTCTCAAAAGTGTCCGTCCCTCGTCCTGCAGCCTCACAGCCGATAAGTCTGACACTCTCATCTTCTATAAAATGATAAAACGATCCGATGGAATTGGATCCACCGCCCACGCATGCCATAACGGCATCCGGCAGACGTCCCTCTTTTTCGAGTATCTGCTGCTTTATCTCACGTGATATTACCGCCTGAAAATCACGTACGATCGTAGGAAACGGATGAGGTCCCATTACCGAACCGAGACAGTAATGTGTATCGTCAATACGTCTCGTCCACTCGCGAAATGCCTCCGACACCGCATCTTTCAGTGTAGCGGTACCTGTCGTGACCGGAATGACGGTGGCCCCGAGCAGTCTCATTCTGTATACGTTAAGAGCCTGACGTTTCGTATCCTCCTCTCCCATGAAAACCACGCATTCCATGTCAAGAAGTGCAGCTGCGGTAGCGGTGGCGACACCGTGCTGGCCCGCTCCGGTCTCGGCAATAAGACGGGTCTTGCCCATCTTCTTTGCCAGAAGTGCCTGCCCGAGCACATTGTTGATCTTATGAGAACCGGTGTGGTTGAGATCCTCTCTTTTCAGATAGATCTTCGCACCCCCGAGATCCTTTGTCATCTTACCGGCATAGTACAGCCTAGACGGCCTGCCGGCATATTCATTGAAAAGAGCGGTAAGCTCCTCGTTGAACCCGGGGTCATCCTTAAAGCGCACATACGCCTTTTCAAGCTCTATGACCGCATTCATAAGTGTTTCGGGAATGTACTGTCCGCCATGGGCTCCAAACCTTCCCGGCGTACTGTTTTTACTCATATTTTATCCTCCCGCTTCATATCGCAGGTTCTGACCCTTTTTACAAACTCTCTCATCCTGGCGGGATCTTTGACACCTTGCGTCTCTATTCCGGAGCTGACATCAACCGCATACGGTGACAGTTTACCGATCGCGGATACAACGGTTTCACAGTCAAGTCCGCCCGCCAGAATAAACGGCCTGTCAATGCCCGCTGCCTCGTTCCAGTCAAATGTCATGCCGCTGCCCATACCGCTGTCAAGAAGTACGATATCTGCCGGTGATCTTTCAGCCGCTTTCACATCATCCTGTGATGATATCCTGTATGCCCTGATGATGACCGCATCTTCAGGTTTCCCGGCCTTCTTCAGTCCGAGCGACTGTCTGAGCCTTTCGATATACTCATCATCCTCACTACCGTGCAGCTGCACCATATCTATGATGCCTCTTTCGACCAGACGGGTGATGTATCCACTATCTTCATCAACAAACACACCCACCGCCTTTATTTTGGGATCGAGATTTTCCCTCAGAAGCGCTGCAGTATCCTCACTTACATATCTGCGGCTCTTTTTTGCAAAGACAAATCCGATGTAATCGGGCTTGACTTCATTTGCGACTGTTATATCTTCGATCCGCTTAAGACCGCAAAGCTTGATCTTCGTCATAGAAGACTCCTTAGCTCATCAAATGCCCTCTTCCTGTCAGATGCTCTCATGACCGTCTCTCCTATAAGAACCGCATCGGCCCCGGCCGCCCTTACGCCTGCAACATCTTCGGCCGTTTTGATACCGCTTTCCGATACAAACACGATATCTTCCGGTATGAACTGCCTCATTTTCCGGCTGTTGGAATTGTCCACGGAAAAATCACGAAGGTCGCGGTTGTTGACTCCTATGATCTTAGCACCTGCCTCAACCGCGATCCCGACCTCGTCTTCATCATGAGTCTCAACAAGAGCACTCATGCCGAGTTCATCACAGATGCCGAGATATTCTTTGATCTGATCTTTTGATAATATCGATACTATCAGAAGGACCGCGGCTGCTCCGAGTGTCTTCGCTTCATATATCATGTACGGATCAACGGTAAAATCCTTTCGAAGGCACGGAATATCAACAGTGTCCGCGATCTCTTTAAGATAATCGTCAGAGCCGAGAAACCACTTGGGCTCCGTAAGAACGGAAATACAATCAGCCCCCGCTGCTTCATATTCCCTTGCTATATCAACATAGGGAAAATCAGGGGCTATCAGTCCTTTTGACGGCGAAGCTTTTTTGCACTCGAGGATGAAGGACAGGCGGTCGGCACGAAGCGCCTTCTCGAATTCGAAACCGCCCTTTTGCATATCAAGTGCCATGGCCTTCATATCGTCTGAGGATATCCTGCGCTTATTCTCCAGAGTGCGTTCTCTTGCGTGATCCGCCAGTTCATCCAAAATGGTGAGGTTGCTGTTCATGATCTGTCCCTCTTACTGCTCATCGGGACGGTTGCTTACCTCGATGAACTTATCAAGCACTTCGATCGCTTTTTTGGACGCGATGATATCTTCCGCAAGCTCTATACCGGACCTGATGCTGTCCGCTTTTCCGCCGATATAAAGCGAAGCACCGGCATTAAGGAGTACCGCGTTCGTCTTGTGTCCCGCTTTTCCTCCCAGTATGTCGCGTGTGATCTGCGCGTTCTCCTCGGGTGTTCCGCCTTTAAGATCGTCCTTTGTGCAGCTCTTCATGCCAAAGTCTTCAGGCTTTATCGTAAATGTCTTGTACCAGCCGTCATTGATCTCGCATATTCTCGTGGGTGATGAGAGTGATATCTCATCAAGCTTGTCCATACCGTATACGACCATTCCCCTCTTTACTCCGAGACTGACGAGTACCTGTGCGAGAGGCTCTACAAGATAATCATCATAAACACCGAGGAGCTGCATGGAAGGACTTGCGGGATTGGTAAGAGGTCCCAATATATTAAAGACTGTCCTAAAGCCCAGCTCTTTTCTGATGGCTCCGACATACTTCATGGACATATGATACTTCTGAGCAAAGAAGAAGCACATGCCGACTTCATTTAACAGCTCCACGCATCTGGCAGGGCTCTGCGAAATGTTAACGCCAAGTGCCTCCAGACAGTCAGCGGTGCCGCACTTGGATGATGCGGCGCGGTTGCCGTGCTTTGCGACCTTCATCCCGCCTGCTGCCGCCACCAGCGCGCTTGTCGTTGATATATTGAAACTGTGGGCGTTGTCTCCGCCCGTTCCGACTATCTCAAACACATCCATTCCGGTTTCCACTTTTGTGGCGTGATCCCTCATGGCCGCCGCACATCCCGCGATCTCATCCCTCGTCTCCGCCTTTGCACTCTTTGCCGACAGTGCAGCGAGAAATGCCGCATTCTGTGTCGGTGAAGTCTCACCGCTCATTATCTCATTCATGACCGCATATGCTTCATCATAAGTCAGGTCTTCTTTGCTGACTATCTTTACAATCGCCTCTTTAATCATAATATTTTCTCCTTTTGAAAAACCCCTCGGAACCACCCGGTTCACTTTTTCCGGCTTTCATGGTCCCCATGACAGATGTATCTATACCTGCTGCGTCGATCAGATGCGAACCGTCTTCTCTCTGACCTTCGGATGTCGACGGGATCACACCCTCAACCTGCCCTTTAATACTCTCGGCACGAAGCCTGATCACCTTATCGAGAACATCTGCAGCTGCGGCATATTCTTCATAAGTATAGAACGCGGTAGGGTCTGATGCAACAAGATTATCTGTCTGTTCATGAAGTCTTTTCATAAGGGCATCGTATTGTCCGTTTTCAACGTAGTCGACCAGCATTTCAAGGTACTCATGATATCTGCTTCTGTACTCCTCATTTTCAAGTAAGATGTCAAAGAAGTCTGTGCATCCCCATGAGTCATCAACAGGATCATTGATGATCGAAGATGCATCCCCTGAATCTTTACTGCCCATCCCACCCCAGGAAAGATTGTAATCCCAGGGAATGATATTGAGCTTTCCGCCACTTTCGTACAGGTAGTAATTATGTGCCATGTTGCCGCTGAGCGAATCGTTGTTTACGGCAAATTCATGAACGGCCATATACTTAAGAAGATTATCGACATCCATATATTTTTCCGCAGAAGATGCATCTCCTTCGGATATCGCCCTGAGTGCTTCTATCACGCGCTGATGATCGGCCTTTGATGTATTGCCGATCTCACCTTCCCATATTGTAGAATAACTGTCGGGATCGTCATCCGTGTAATTGAGATTGGATCCGCCCTCACTTCCCATCCCGCCGGGGCCGCCGCCGGGGCCGCCTTCGGGAAAGTCTTCGGGCATTTTTCCGTTTTCGGGAAAGCCTTCGGGACCGCCTTTGGGAAAGTCTTCGGGCATTCTTTTATCGGAAGGAGCATCTTGGAACCCCATATTCTCGGGCTTATAGAGATTACCGGACTTTGTCCCGTAATTGCGTCTTAAAAAACTGTCCTCTACACCTTCAAGAGCAAGATAAACTCCGATGTATTTACCGTTGACGCTTATCTTCGAATAGTTATAGAGCGACGCATCCGCATCAAGATATTCAAACATATCATATATAAGTGCCTCCTTCATGTTCGTGGCATCGGCGTAATTATTGTTCAGAACAAGCTTATCAAGTCCGTAACATGTCTGCTTACTGACATACTCATCAAACTTTATCTTGAAGCTGTACCTGTCTGTATCCTCATCTTCCGCTATGTTCGTAAGTGAGGTATTTCCCTTGGCTCTGATCCCGACGTTATAAAAAGTTTCACCGTTTATTACGACATCGCAATCGTAATATTCCTCTTTAACGGCATTGTCGAGAAACTCCTGCCATTTTTCATCGGGCATTATTATATCTACGGTCATGACAGATGCCTTATCAAACAGCTTCATTTCATATTCCTGACTGATGCCGGCAGATCCGGATACTCCCTTTACCGTTGCCGATATGTAAAATATCACCGCCAGTGCTGCCGCCGTAAGCGCATAAACCAGCCACCCGACGTATTTATTCTCTGTCATCCCTCTACCCCGCGTATTCGCCGTTATAGCTTACAAGCGTTGCATTCCTGACGCCTTCTATGTTACTGATGCCATTGACAAATTCAGTCTTCTCATCTTTCAGGCGAACCTGGGCGGTCAGTTCTATTCCTGCCGCATTGACTTTTTTAGATTTGGGAACATATTTCGAAACGGCTGACTTTACCGCCTCCGTTGCACTCTTTTCGGCTGCATCGCTGTCGCAGTCGATTATTATGATATATGGTATTCCGACCTGTTTACGGTTCGCAAAGATCATCAGGATGATCCCTATCACTACCGATCCGGTAAGGGCCAGCGGGATCATGCCGGCCCCTATCACTATACCGACAGCGATCGACCAGAATAAAAACACGATCTCCATCGGATCCTTGATCGCCGCACGGAATCTTACGATCGAAAGAGCACCCACCATACCGAGAGACAATACGACGTTGGAAGTGACCGCCATGATGACAAGCGTTGTGACAAGGCACAGGCCGATCAGTGTCAGGGAAAACCCCGGACTGTACATAATTCCCGTAAATGTCTTCTTGTATACCCAGAAGATGAACAGGCTGATGACAACCGCGAACGTCATTCCCACAGCCAGATCCGCTGCCGTGAAAGACTCTATACTTTCCAAAAAACTTGATTTGAACACATCTGAGAAACTCATTATATTATCCTCCTGATCATGTTTGTGTTATCTGTATCTTCTGCTCGCCTCATACTTTGAAAAGCTCTGCTGCCGTATATTACCGTCGTTTACCAGTATCTTTATGATGTCAGGAAGAAAATCATCATACTTCACCTCCATGATCATCATATCGGCACTGTCCGTTGCGGTGACGTCAAATATATCTTTTGTAAAATCATCCGAGAACATCGTGGTTCTTATCGAAGAATCGAATGTTACCCTGACATTTCCCGGTGCATAAACATAGGGCTCCCGGGTATAGCTCACAAGCACTCTCGGGCGAAGAGCACTTGTCGTCATTGCACCGTACAGCTCCCTTACAAGATCTTCTTTGTGATCTTTCATAAAAGCCGTATCGCCGCTCAATATATCGCACAGTTCATCCTTTGTGAGCGGGCAGTCGATCTTCTTACACAGATCGTTTACCTTCTGTTTTTTCTCGAGCGCAATATATTCAAGACTGTCATTGTAATATCTGATCCTGAACTTCTCACGTCTACCTGCGCCGTTGATCTTTTCGTAAAGCGCTCTGTTATCCGGGGTGTCAAAGTAGATGCTGCGTATAAGATATGTCCCGTTTTGTCCGGTATGAGGATCCGGGTCACATACTGCCATCAGCCTCGTTCTGATCGCCATGTAGGAAGCACGATCAACTTCAAATTTAAGCTCGTGTCTGAATCTTGTTTCGTATCCCATTTCTGTCTCCCATATACGTATTTTCATGTTGCTGCCGTCTTACACAGATCACTGTATCGGCCGGCGCGAGCACATGGCAGATGATAAAAAACAAGTATGACCGAACTGTGTATTTTCGTTGTAAATAATTTGTTCATTCGTTGTAAATTTTATGTCCTAAACCGCCAACGATAAACCTGCCTGTGGTATAATAAGATCAGATGAAGGGATGATTAATTGACGAGGAGGTGGTTGAATGTATAAGCGTGTCATCGGTGTAATTGCTGTCGTACTTATCATAGGCGGTATAGTCGGCGGTGTCGTTCTCAGTAAATATCTGTCACGGATTCCGAACAATCCGTCAGGCACCATCGGCAACACCTCTGGTAATCTCAACAATAAAGGACTCGTTTGCGAAAGCGGCGACTATATATATTTTTCAAATCTCAACGACGCTCATTGTCTGTACCGCATGAACAAAGACGGCTCGGATCCGGTCAGGCTTGCGGATATTCCCGTGGCTTACATCAATGCGGGCGGGGATTATCTCTACTTCTATTTTGATGATCCGGGCGGAACCAAATTCATGGGTATCGCGGGAAGGATGAGCGGTATCTACAGACTCAAAAAAGGCGATAGGGACTATGTATGCCTTGACAAGTGTACTTCCGGCGTGCTTAATCTGGTCGGCAGCACCCTCTACTATGAACACTATGACAATACCAACGGAATGCAGCTTTATCACTCAAGCCTTGACGGCAATGATAAAGGACTGGTTATTGACGAGATAGTCAACCCGGCATGTGTTGTGAACGGGGATATATATTTTTCGGAACAGGATTCGCAGATCCTCAAGGTATACAGGCCCGGTGATGTAGAAGGACGCGTATACATGGATTATGCGGTATACAATCCGGTCGCAGACGGAACCGATCTGTATTTCATGAATATGAAAGATAATTATAAGCTTTACAGATATTCAATGTCAGACGGGAGTCTTACGAAGATCACGGATGAACGCGTTGATACGTTCAACGTATATGACGGAGTGATCTTCTATCAGAGGAATACCGATCCTGCACTTATCAGAGTGAATGCCGACGGAAGCGGTGCGATCGTCATCGCGGAAGGAAACTATGAGAATATCAACTGCACGAGTACATTCACGTTCTATTCTCCCTTCAGGGAAGATACCATGTATCTGACGTACACCTTCGGAGGCGGTGGGGAATCGGTGCCCTTCGCACCTATGGACACCCGGGATAAATAATCCTGCGCCAGTCGCTCATTATCTCACGCAGAGGATCGAGTACAAAATCGCGATTCATCATATCGTAATGCGGGATCGTAAGATCCTCGCTGTCCATGACAAGATCATCATAAAGAAGGATATCGATATCAAGGGTTCTCGGACCCCAGTGTTCTGTGCGCACTCTTTTTGCGGCATCTTCCGCTTCATGGACAAGATCCAGCAGTTCATACGGGTCAAGGAGCGTCTCTATCTTTACGGCACCGTTGAGAAAATCATCCTGATCCACTTTCCCGTACGGCTTCGTCTCTATGAAGGATGATACTTTGAGAACGCGGACTTTTTCATTCTTTTTCAGATATTCTGTTCCGTCCTGCAGATACTTTTTTCTATCCCCCATATTGGATCCGATCGACAGATATACCGTATGCCATTTTCTTGTTATAACGATGCTGACACATTCAAGAGGAAGGCCTATCGGGGCCCACGGTTTTTTTACCGTAACCTCAACTTCACGCACCGCCGGCAGCTCGGTTAAAAGCTTTGATGCAAGGCGCTCGGCCACTGTTTCAATGAGTCTGCATCTGTTATCCTTCATCCACTTCGTTATATCCGAACAGACCTTTGCGTAGTCAACAGAATAGGTAAGGTTATCGCATCTTCCGGCTTTTGAGGCATCAAAATACATCTTTACGGAAATGAGGAATTTCTGTCCGAGATTGACCTCTTCCTTATACAGTCCGTGATATGCATATACTTCCAGATCTTCTATACAAATGTGATCCATTTCTACCCTTTCTTATACAGCGGAATTAACAACCGCCGACAGCATTTTTACTACCCTGACATTTTCCTTTACATCATGAACACGGACTATCCCGACGCCGGCAAGAGCAGCCAGCACCGTTGTGACAAGTGTTCCGTCAAGAGCGTCCTTTGCTTCAACACCAAGGACATCTCTTATGAACGATTTGCGGGAGCATCCGAGAAGTACCGGGTAGCCGATCTGAGTGATCAGCGGCAGCTCATTCACGATACGAAGATTCTCATCCCGCGTTTTTCCAAACCCTATACCTGGATCAACGATTATCCTGTCAGCAGATATGCCGGCCTCAACCGCAGTCTCCGCCATACCGATAAGAGCTTCACCAAATTGGTTGACATAACTATTCTCATATGTCATTACAAGAACGGATCCGCTTTCTTTTGCAACACTCAGCATCCCTGTGCTTATTGACAGTCCCGATACGGTGTTTATGATATCGGCACCGGCTGCAACGGCTGCATCCGCAACGGCTGCCTTGGTCGTATCGACCGATATCGGAATATCAGTCTCATTTCGAAGAGCTTTTATAACAGGTATCACCCGGCTAAGCTCCTCATCTTCGGAAACTCCCGTATATCCGGGTCTTGTGGACTCTCCTCCGATATCGATGATCGCAGCACCTTCCGCTTCCATCTCAAGAGCATGTCTTACGGCGTCTTCTGTAGAATTATGTAAACCACCGTCCGAAAAAGAATCAGGGGTCACGTTCAGGATCCCCATGACGTATGTGGTCTTTGCAAAATCAAAATCTGTGTTTCTTATTCTCATGATATATGATATATATCCCCGATCCTCTGATTTTCGGGTGTCTGCAGGGATGCCACAAAGCGAGTTCCGCAGACGCGAGGATTCATTGTTGTCGACTCTCGAAGCCCAATTCATCCGAAGCGGCGAGGACTGTTTGAGCGACTGGCGCCCTGTCAGACAGGCCCCGAAAATCAGAAGGTCCGGATGTCTGTTTTATCCTCGTACTATATTGCAGAATTCGTTCAGGTATGCAAGCGACCCGCACGCTATGATGCACGCTCTCTCACCGGAAGTGATACATGCGCGGCTCCTTGTATATGCTTCTTCTATGCTGTCGCAGGATATGACATCATTACAGTATCTGCGTGCACATTCCGCGAGCTTATCCGCCGGCAGTGCTCTTTTATCGTTCGGCGTTGCCACCGTAAAGACGGTTTCGGCCAGTCCTGCCAGGATCGAAGTGACTTTCTCATATTCTTTGTCGGCATATATTCCCAAGACAAGGATGATCTTATATCCTTCAAGATATGTATCTGCTGTCTGCCAAAGCTTTACTGCCGCATCCGCATTATGTGCACCGTCAACGAACACGAGCGGATCGACACTGATGCATTCAAACCGGAACGGCCAGTATACGTTTCTCAGTCCGGACCTGACAGCATCCTCATCGATCGATACTCCCTCGATAAGATGATCTTCATTCAGAACTGATATCGCGCGAAGTGCAAGAGCAGCGTTTTCCGCCTGAAACGTTCCCGCAAGGCTTATCGTCACATCCGAGAATTCTTCATAAGAGATCTTCTGTCCGACGGGAAAATCATTTACGCATTCGATCGAACCACGAGCAACCGTATAAAGACGGCTTCCCGTCCGGCGGCATTTCTCTTCCATGACGGATATAACCTCTTTCGGGTCTGAAAAGGCGATGACCGGACAGTTCGATGTGATCACACCGGCCTTGTGAGCTGCGATCTCGGCAAGAGTCCTTCCGAGATACTGCATATGATCAAATGAAACCGACGTGATAACGCAGCATAATTTGTTCTTAACTATGTTTGTCGCATCATATGTACCGCCCATACCGCACTCGAGGATGACGATATCACACTTCTTTTCGGCAAACCAGACAAATGCAAGAGCGGTCTCAAGTTCAAACTGTGTCGCACTCTCTCCGGTCTCTTTCTTTAGCTTTTCATTGGCATCCGCAACGGCAGCAACGCATAAGGCATAATCTTCTTCACTTATCAGTTCGCCGTTTATCCTGTAGTGATCACGAATACCGGTAAGTGCCGGCGAATAATACATACCTGTGTTAAGCCCTGCGGCAGACAACACTGATGCGATCATGCATGCTGTACTCCCCTTGCCGTTGGTTCCGGCAACATGTATGATGCGAAGCCTGTCTTGCGGATCACCGAGAAGTGCACACAGATCTTTTATCCTTTCAAGTCCCGGCCTGCTTCCGAGAGGCGCCGATGCTTTTATATACTCACATGCTCTGTCGTAGCCAAAGTCAGCCGATATCATCAAGCCCTTCTCCGGCCTCCGAATTGAGGCTCATGGTCGTGAGCGTCCTGCGTTTCATACGCATCTTCTCTGATTTTTCAAGGATAAAGTTCTTGATCTGCTCGGCATGCTTTACATGTGATATGCGAAGCACTTTATCAGTCGTATCGGATGTATAGCATACGACTGTTCCGAGCCCGAACATCTTCTCTCCGAGCGATCTTTCAAGCTGTACATCAACAATCTTGTACATATAACAGTCGTTGATGACCGTCTTGAAAAATCCGGCGACAACAGTCAGTATCTCGTCCTTTAACAGGTACTTTGTAAAAGTGAACGGCAGCGCAAAAAGTACCCATCTTTTACGCTCCGTGAATATGGGCGGCTCATCCTGATATCTTGTTTCAAGATCAGTCATATCTTCCCTTTTTTCATCGATAATGTTCTTATCTTCTGCCATGATATCTCCTCTCCGAACTTCATCAATAACATCTTATGACAGATAGATTATAAATCAAAATATGCTTCTGTACAAATCAATAAGAAACCGAAGATCATCGAATGCTTAACATAAGATGTTGCCCGGTATGACGTATGTGACGGTATATCAAAAAGATTCGTAAAATACCCCCCTCTTCCTTGACCCCCCCACGGGAAGTGTTAATATGACTTCGGTGAATTGGTCATGACACTTTAAGTAAGAAATATCTCTTGAGGGGGAGATCAGTCATGACCAGTAAGCAACTATTTTTTTAGAAAGAGGTGTTATAATGAACAGTTTGTTTGAAGGAAAACAGACAAAAAACAGAGTCAATAAGGGATTCGCAATATTGTTTATGACTATTGCGATTTCAGTCCTTATGACAGCGACAGTATTTGCAAAGAATTATGATTTTACTCATAATGATTTTTCGGGTATTCCGGTGGGGACGCAGCTGTCAGCCGGCGATACGCTGACTCTTACGGATGCGGTTCCTGATTACAGAATTGAGATTGTATACTTTGGTCTTGACGGGGCTGAAATAGGGATTGGACAGATCGACCAACCCGGAGGTGGCGTAGGCGCAAACAATCCGAGTGTTATTCAGGGTATAGCCGACGGAAGAGAATATGATAAATGGGAGCTGACAGACAGAGGTACTTCTGGAGATGCAGGATTCACTCATTTCTTTGAACTACATGCCATTGATCCGAACAAGAGTGACGAGCCCGCCGGCACGGCCAGAAGGCCCATTGAGGTTCCGCCCGGAGAATACGGCAGGCCCTATGATGATGTTATCTTTGCAACCGACGGCACTACAATAGAGAAGGCCGAGATCATAGGCGGAAGCCTTCCTCCAGGAATGCGGATCGTAGTGGATCCCGACGGAAAGACCGTAAGGCTTGTGGGAACACCGAAGGAAGGCGGCAGATACTTCTACACCGTCAAGATAACCTTCGCCGACGGTACAACGACAGTTATCTCACTTCCTCTCATTATAAAGGGCGGTAAGAATTCGGGTGATTCAAATATTCCCGCTGCAAAGGTCAACCGTGACGCGATCGTTGTAAACTACTATCTGAATCAGGCAGACTATAATGCTCACAGAAAAGATTACAGGGCCGAGTTCGGAAAACAGGCTCAGGGTCCCGCCTGTCAGGCGGCGTTTAATGCATCCGTTCCCCAGGGATGGTCACAGGCGTTCACATTCTCGATGAGCTATGACAAGAAGAACACGACCGATCTCAAGAACGGTATCATCGAAGTGTATGTTCCGAGTGATTATATCAGACCCGGCAGATCATATGCCCTGATGGCAATGGACAAGAGCGGTGTTGTAAAGATCTATCAGGATACCGATGCATTCCCTTACGTATTTACATCACCTCTCAATGTTGAAGGATATGCTTTTGCACTGCTTACAAAAGACTGATAAACAGGATTTTCTAAGAATCTTCTAAGATCAAAGGGGGCTGTCGCTTTAGATGATAAAATCATCTGGGCGACGCCCTTTTTCAATGCCATAAAACCGGGGTTATTAGTATAACTCATTTAGGCTGTAGCAAAATCAGTGTACTTTAATAAGCCGAAAAAATATATCGGCATTTTC
>JAILIS010000007.1 GCA_024695145.1 Lachnospiraceae bacterium | reverse complement strand
CGTTGTGAGGAAGACAGCATGAAGTATCATATAGATGATTCGGAAGAGTGTGCTACTGAGCATATAAAGAAAATTGTATTGGGAACCGGAAAAACATACTATGTCTATAATGACGAGGATCCTATTGCGCTTGTAGAAATAAATTCATATGGTTTCTTTACAGATGCCATTGTATTCGGAGATTATGTGATCATAGGTAATTACTATGAGGGAATATATGTGATCAGCCTTAGTGATTATAGTGTCAGGAATATCAAGATAAAAGGGTATTTTGGATATTTTAAGATCGATAAAGATGTATTGTATGTGCTTGGTTGCGAAAAAATAGTGGCTTTTGACCGGGATTTAGAATGGTTATGGGAAAGTGATTATTTGGCAGTAGATGGCGTGGTTTGTAATGGTATAGAAGATAACACTATGATGATTTCGTGCGAGATGGATCCGCCCGGAGGGTGGATCAAGAGAAAAATATCATTAACTGACGGTAAAATCATGGGATGATCAGGCTGTTGATCAGATTGTACTACAGTTTTGTTTATTAGATAGTGTCGATATACAGGAGAGAAAAATGATTACTGTTAAAGAAGCAGACAGAACGTATTTTGATTTATACGATCAGGTTTCAATGAATGTTGAAGTTCGTTCGATATATAAATTGAAAAGATTGGACAGTGGGCTGGGTGGTTTCATTTTTGATGAAGTTCCTGTTAAGGAGTGTATAAAAGACTACAGTAAATATGAAATTGCCAAAGACTATGAGAAAACATTTGATATATCCACTTGGCGATTCTATTTGGCATTTGACGATGAGAAGCCGGTAGGTGCTGCAACTGTTGCCGGACCAACAGAAAATTGGATTTATAAACTATTTCAAATTTGTCGGGATGATGTGATGGTAAGATATATTGACTACGATTCATGGCCAGGATTTGCCACACTTTGCCGGGGTTTGCCATTTGGCCCATTTTTCTGTAAAATGACTTAAGCTTCAGCAGCTTGGCAAACTGGAGCATTTTGATGCGGTTTTGGAGGTACGAAATGCCTATAAAAGTATTATTCATCTGCCACGGCAACATATGCAGAAGCGTTGGTGCCCAGTATATTTTTGATAAAATGATCGAAGACGGGCACCTGGATCATGCGATAGAGTGTGAGTCGGCGGCAACATCGACGGAAGAGATCGGCAATCCGATATATCCTCCGATGAGACGCGCTCTTGAAGGGCACGGCATTCCGATAGGAGATCACAGGGCGAGACAGATGCGCCGGAGCGATTATGAGAAATACGATCTGATCATCGGGATGGACAGCGAGAACATGTATTACATCGACCGGATCATCGGATCGGATCCGGAGGGGAAGGTGCATACCCTGATGGAGTATACCGACAGGCCCGATGAACTTATCGACGATCCGTGGTACACACGGGATTTTGAGACGGCTTACCGGCTGATCACAAAAGGCTGCCGGGCTCTTATGGACCATCTGAAGGAAAACGAACTTGCGTAAACGTAAAATCATCATGCGGGCGGTCATCGCAGCGGCCGCATCCATATTATCATCCGGCATGACCGGGATGAATATATTAGCTCATGCAGAAGAGAGCGTGCCGGAAGATGATGATCTCACTGTCATCATGGTAGGAGACATCCTGCTTCATGACGGCATAGAACACTGCGCGCTGCAACCGGACGGAAGTTATGATTTTTCCGAGATCTTCAGGCATACGAAGGATGAGATAGAAGCTGCCGATCTTGCCATTGTGAACGAGGAAGTCATAATAGGCGGGCAGGAACTTCGCGTAAGCGGATATCCGAGCTTCAACGCGCCTTATGAGATAGCAGACGATCTGGCTGAGGCCGGCTTTGATGTTATATGTCATGCAACGAATCATGCGCTTGACCGCGGCAAAAAGGGGATCGAAAACTGTCTTTCCTACTGGGAGGAAAATCATCCGGAAGTAAAGACGGTCGGTATATATACAACCGAAGAAGACAGCAGACAGATATGTATATATGAGAAGGACGGCTGTAAAATAGCCGTTCTTAATTATACATACGGAACGAACGGGATACCGCTTCCGAAGGGGATGCCATATGCCGTCGGCATTCTCGACGAGACTAAGATCAAAAGCGATCTCGCAGAGGCCGAAAAACTTGCCGATATTACCATTGTATGTCCTCACTGGGGAACGGAATACAACCTCGGCATTTCCGATATGCAGAAAAAATGGGCAAAAGTATTTGCTAATTCCGGGGCAGACATTATAATAGGTACACACCCCCATGTGATCGAACCGGTTGAGAGCATAACCGCTGATGACGGTCGGAAGGTGCCGGTTTTCTATTCGCTCGGCAACTTCATAAACTGGACATCCGGATCAGGCCGGGGCGTTGCCGACAGGATGGTAGGCGCCATGGCGGTCATCACCCTGGCAAGGGATGACAAAGGTGAGACCATCATCAAAGATTATGGTGTCAAGCCGCTTGTTTCCCACGTCGAATCCAAAACGAACGGGTCGACGGTCTACTTCCTTGACGATTACACACAGGCAAAATCGTTCCTCAACGAGATAAGATCCCGTGATGCCGATTTTTCCTATTTATATTGTGAAGAGCTCTGCCGCAGCGTTTTTGGCGACGGGGGCGCACAGAGTATACGGAGATAAAATGTTTCAGTTCGTAGTAGTGCTTGAGTATATCACGATCATCGGATTGTTCGTGGAATGTTGGGTTTCGCTCAGAAAATGGAGCAGCAAGCTTCATTCGTATCTGTTTTTTTCCTGTGTTGCAAACCTTGTGTACAATGTAGGTTTTCTTTTGGAACTTCGGGCCAGAAACCAGGAGACGTATGTCATGGCACTGAAGTTTGCATATTTCGGACGTATCTGGATAGGTCTGTCGCTGTTCCTGTTTGTTATGGAAGTGTGCCGTATAAAGCTGCCGATGTGGCTGACCGGACTTCTGGCCGGAGCGCATGCGGCGATGTACGCATCCATACTGAATGTGGAGAGCAACGATCTTTACTATGATTATATGAAGTTTGAGATGCAGGGCGATTTTCCGCACCTCATCCATTCCGGCGGGATACTGTACCATCTCCAGACGGTCCTGACGGTCCTGTATATACTGTTCGGAGTGGGACTGATCATTATCACACTTATCCGTGAACACAATCCGATCGCCAAAAAGAGATATGCGATGGTGACCATAGCAATGAGCGCCATAGGTGTTGCGTACATTACGTACATCCTCAAGCTCATTCCACTGGCACATGCTTTTGACGTAACGATCTTCGGCTTTGCCGTCGGTACGCTCTTCCTGCTCATCGCGATCTTCAGATACAAGATGCTCGATGCGGTTGCGCTTGCCCGTAACTACGTTGTGGACGAACTGTCAGAAGGCATAATCGTGGTTGACGGCGAGGGCAAGATTACGTATTGTAACAACCCGGCCATCAGGCTGTTCCCGGAACTGGGCAAAGGAAATCTTTCCGGAAGATCAGCCATGAGTGTGATCGAGAGGATAAGATTTGCAATACGCTGTGAGGAGCCGCTCAAGCTGAACGACCGTATTTATACTCCGAAGACCAACGCACTTCTTCAAAACGGCGTGACCGTCGGAACGCTGTATGTGATCGTGGATGACAGTGACCATTACAGATATCTTGAGGAACTGCGTGAGCAGAAGGCCATCGCGGACGGAGCGAACAAGGCAAAATCACAGTTCCTTGCAAATATGTCCCATGAGATACGTACTCCCATAAATGCAATCCTGGGAATGGACGAGATGGTACTGCGCGAGAGCAGCGAACCGGAGATCAGGGATTACGCCGAAGACATCTGGACATCCGGTAAGACACTGCTTGCACTCGTCAACGACATACTTGATTTTTCGAAGGTTGAAGAAGGCAAGATGGAGATCATCCCGGTCACGTATGAGCCCGGACAGATGGTCAGCGATATCGTCAATATGATAAGAGTCAGGGCTGCTGCAAAGGGCCTGAGGTTTGAGGTCGATCTTGACTATAACATCCCCCGTCTCCTCAAAGGCGACGAGATCCGTATCAAACAGTGCGCACTCAATCTGCTGAACAATGCGGTCAAATATACGGAGAAGGGGACTGTCAGCCTGAAAATATCTTTCAGGGAGACCGACAAAGATCACATAGAACTGGAATTTGTCATAAAAGATACCGGAGTCGGGATCAGACCGGAGGACATGGAAGATCTGTTCTCGCCGTTCAAGCGTATAGATGAGAAGAAAAACCGCAGCATTGAAGGCACCGGCCTCGGTATCACCATCACAAAGCGCCTGCTCGAGCTTATGGGCAGTGACCTTAACGTAAAGAGCGAGTTCGGTAACGGATCGGAATTTTCTTTCGCTGTCATTCAGGAGATCATGAGCCGCGAAACCGTTGGGGAGTATGCGAAAAAATCAGACGGCACGAGGGAAAAGAAGCGCATATACAAAGAGCTCTTCCACGCTCCCGATGCGAGGATACTCGTTATTGATGATATCAGGATGAACCTGACAGTCATCACGAAGCTGTTAAAGAATAATCAGATGATGATCGATACGGCACTGTCCGGACCGGAGGGAATCAAAAAGGCCGAGGAGAATGATTATGACATAATATTCATCGATCATCTGATGCCCGAGATGGACGGTGTTGAGACCCTCAAATACCTTAAAGAGATCCCGGAGAGTGAAAACACCATATATATCGCGCTTACCGCAAATGCCATAGCGGGAGCAAGAGAGATGTACCTCGAGGAAGGATTTACGGATTATATATCAAAACCTGTTGAGGGAGAACTGCTCGAAAAGCTGATAATGAGTTATCTTCCCGCCGAAAAACTCCTTGACACGCCTGATAGCGTGTAATATAATCGTTCAATGTGACGGCACGTATCTGCGCCAAGCCATAGCCCCGGTAATGGCGAAGATGTGGCGTTTGCAATAATGTTGATGAACTAAGAATGATAAGTGATTTGGAGGTATCGTCATGAATACATATATGCCTAACGAATCCGCCATCGAACGCAAATGGTATGTGGTTGATGCGCAGGGGTGTACTCTCGGACGTCTGGCTTCTGAAGTGGCCAAGATCCTGAGAGGAAAGAACAAGCCTATTTTCACACCTCATGCGGATACGGGTGACTGCGTTATAGTTGTTAATGCCGATAAGGTAAAGGTAACCGGACGCAAGCTCGATCAGAAGATCTATTATCATCATTCGGAATATGTTGGCGGTATGAAGGAAACGACGCTTAGGGACAAGCTGGCAAAAGCTCCCACAGAAGTTGTTGAGCTTGCTGTAAAGGGAATGCTTCCCAAGGGACCGCTTGGCCGCAGAATGTACAAGAAGCTTTTCGTATATGCCGGAGCTGAGCATCCTCATGCAGCACAGAAACCGGAAGAGTTGAAATTGTGATCCCGATCAGCGTAAAGGAGATTTGAAATGGCAAAATCAAAAGAGCAGTTCTACGGAACAGGCAGAAGAAAATCATCGGTTGCCAGAGTGTATATCAAAGCTGGCAAGGGAAATATAACCGTTAATAAAAGAGATCTGGACGACTATTTCGGACTTGAGACCTTAAAGACGATAGTACGTCAGCCTCTTGTTGCTACGGAAACAGAGAAGAAGTATGATATCAATGTCAATGTCAAGGGCGGCGGTACAAGCGGCCAGGCCGGAGCCATCCGTCACGGTATTGCAAGAGCGCTTCTTAAAGTGGATGAGGATTTCAGACCTGCACTCAAGTCAGGCGGTTTCCTGACAAGAGACCCTCGAATGAAGGAGAGGAAGAAGCCCGGTCTCAAAGCAGCAAGACGCGCACCTCAGTTCTCAAAGAGATAATTACATCAAAGAGATGATATATCTGCATTGCAGATTTCGGAAGCCCCGGTACATTTGTACCGGGGCTTTTGTGTGCCGGAGGAGTCAGATAGAACCGTCACCGTTGCCCCCGATTAGGCATTTTGTACCTTAAACAACCAAAAACCCGAATTCAGGTGAAACATTTGACAGGGCTCAGGCGAAAAAAGCAGGTTATTTGTACCTTAAATAACCAAAAACCCGAATTTAGGTGAAACTTCTGTCAGGACATTGGCGAAAAAAGCTGGCATTTTGTATCTGGCTACATCCATCCCCCATCCACTTTGATGATCTGGCCGGTGAGGTAGTTGGTGGATTCGGCGAGGGAAAGTATGACCGAGGCCACCTCGGCAGGTTTGCCGATGCGGTCGGCAGGTATGTCGGATACGACGTCGGTCAGTTCCTCATCGGACAGATGCGAATTCATGTCGGTGTCGATGAGACCGCAGGCAACGGCGTTGACGCTTATCCCGCTCGGAGCAAGTTCCTTCGCAAGGGCCTTTGTAAAGGCATCAAGTCCGCCCTTTGAAGCCGAATATGCCACTTCCATCGAAGCGCCGCTCTCTCCCCAAACGGACGACACATTTATTATCTTGCCGGAGAATTCCAAGAGCATATGCGGTATCGCCGCACGGCACATATAAAATACCGAACTCAGATTTGTATCGATCGTATGCTTCCAGTCATCGTCCGTCATATCGGTTACAAGCCCCACATAGGATATTCCCGCATTATTTATCAGCACCGAAGGCGGCTCTATTTTCGAAAACAGGCTCCTGACGGCTTCCGGATCCGAAACATCGGCCTGAAAGGCTTTGCATTTCACTTTGTATGTATCGGTAAGATCTTTGGCCAGAAGTTTCAGAGTATCTATATTTTTGATACAGCACAGGGTCAGATCATAACCTGCACGGGCGAATTCGATCGCTATCGCCCGGCCGATGCCGCGTGACGCACCGGTGATCAGAGCATTTTTGGACATATTGACCGCCTCCTTGTTTACATAACTACCATATGATATAATGTTCCCTGTAGCCGAATTATAGCATATTATAAGGAGATTTTCATGGGACAGACATACGATGTTATTATTATCGGGGCCGGTCCGGCAGGCCTTACAGCCGGGATCTATGCAGCAAGAGCAGATCTTTCGACGCTTCTTATAGAAAGATACGGTGCAGGAGGACAGATATTGAACACTTATGAGGTGGACAACTATCCGGGACTGCCGGGCATAACGGGTGGTGAGCTCGGATACAAGATAAGCAGCCATCTCGACAAATTCAATGTGGCCAGGCAGATGGCGGAAGTGTTGGCCATTGATTTTTGCGAGGGAGCAAACAAAGTCATAACAGATACGGGTGAATACATCGGAAAGACAGTGATCCTCGCTACCGGTAACTCGCCGAAGAAGCTCGGACTTCCCGGAGAAGCTGAATTTACCGGAGCGGGCGTGAGTTACTGTGCAACATGTGACGGAGCCTTTTTCAAGAAGAAGACGGTTGCCGTTATCGGCGGCGGGGATGTCGCCGTTGAAGATGCGATCTTTCTGGCCAGGGGATGTGAAAAGGTTTATCTCGTTCACAGAAGAGATGAGCTCCGCGCGGCAAAGATCCTGCAGAAGGCTCTGTTTGAACTTAAAAACGTTGAAGTTGTGTGGGACAGCATTCCGAAGGAGGTAGCCGGAGAGGGATCCGTAAAGGGCCTGGTCATAGAAAATGTAAAATCACACGAAGGGAAGACTTTAGACGTATCCGGTGTATTCATAGCCACGGGTAACGATCCGAACTGTTCATATACAGACGGCGTCAAAAAAGATGAGAAGGGTTATGTGATCGCGGATGAGACATGTGTCACAAGTGCGCCCGGAATATTTGCCGCCGGAGACATCAGATCAAAACATTTAAGGCAGGTGTCTACAGCGGTCGCAGATGGTGCAAATGCGGTATATTCGGTACAGGAGTACC
Source organism: Lachnospiraceae bacterium (assembly GCA_024695145.1). Lineage (GTDB taxonomy): Bacteria > Bacillota > Clostridia > Lachnospirales > Lachnospiraceae > UBA2868. The sequence continues at coordinate 59,048 of JAILIS010000007.1, read as the reverse complement.
TGCTGCAAAAGGGCATGTGATTTGACAATGAGATTCTATTCTGTTATCCTATACGCTGGTTGAAAATGGGATTTGATTTGGAGGTTTTATGAAGAAAAGCATATTGAAAGCCACATCAGTCGCGGCTGCAACGGCGCTGATCCTTTCGTGCTTTCCGGCGGAAATTGTCAGTGCCGGCACTTCACTCGTATTTCCCGCTGCAGGCGGGGCCCTTGCTACGGGAAACGGTAATTCCCTGCAGGACATCCGTGCCAGCGTTGCCCGTAATGCCGCGATGCAGTCGGCTATTACGAACCATGATAAGATAACTAAGAGTGGTGATTCGGAGACGGTTGCGAAGGTTGAGACTCCTTCATCGAAAGCCGTCAACGAAGGCACAGTCATAGACGGAGTTGCGGTTGTAGGTTCGGCATCGGAAGGTGCCACCATTGAGATAACATCTGCCGAGGCGCCTGTTGGAGAAGGGACGATGAACGGCGGTGATGATACCGCTCTTGCCGAAGGCAGTGAGGCCAAAAGCAGTTCCGATACAGCGCAGAGTGCTGAGAGTCCGAGTATTGACGTCAAGCCCGAGGCCGGTGAGGTCGAGGAAGGCGAAGAAGATCTGTCGGATCAGGTTATAGCGGTTGTTGACGGATATGTTAACGTCCGGTCGGAACCTGATGAGGACAGTGAGATAGTCGGTAAGCTCTACAATCATTCGGCAGGTACATGGCTCGACAAGCAGGGCGACTGGTACAAGATCGAATCCGGTAATGTTGTGGGATTCGTCAAGGGCGAATATGTCAAGACCGGTCAGGCGGCCGTAAAGCTTGCCGCAGAGGTCGGCCAGAGACTGGCTACCGTCCACACCACAACACTTAAGATAAGAGAAGAGGCAAGCGCCGAATCCATAGTTCTGGGTCTTGTTGCAAATGAAGACCAGTTGTCCGTTATCGAAGAGACAGACGAGTGGATCAAAGTTAACATCGAGGAAGGTGACGGCTGGGTAAGCAGAGAATATGTCAGCCTTTCGACATGGTTCCCCAAGGCAGAATCAAAGGCCGAAGAGGAAGCAAGACTTAAGAAAGAAGAGCAGGAGAGAAGAAGAGCGAATGCAGCAGCTGCAAGATCTGCCGGCGGTAAGAAGAGCGGCGGCAAGAGCTCCGGCGGCGGCGGAACATACTCAGTCAGCGGCGGAGGAATGGGATCGAGCGTTGCCAACTACGCACTTCAGTTTGTGGGTAACCCGTATGTATACGGAGGCACGAGCCTTACAAACGGAACGGACTGCTCAGGATTTACGATGGGCGTATACAGAAACTTCGGTGTATCACTGCCGCACTCATCCGGTGCACAGAGAGCATGCGGTTACGGAGTCGGAAGCCTTGCAGAGGCACAGCCCGGCGACCTTATCTGCTACTCGGGTCACGTTGCACTGTATATAGGAGGCGGACAGATAGTACACGCTTCCACGGCCAAGACAGGTATCAAGGTATCCAATGCGGGATATCGTAACATACTGGCGATCCGAAGAATATTCTAAAACACGGAACCGGTCCGAAAGGACCGGTTCTTTTCTATTGCGACGGATTATGGTATAATCCTGATATGAAGTGGGCAGATCATGACCGCTCACCATAATATGACAGCGAAAGGAGACAGCAACATGGAATTTATCATTGTGGGAAAGAATATTGATATTACCCCGGGCCTCCGGCAGGCAGTGGAGGACAAGATAGGTAAACTTGAACGCTATTTTACTCCCAACACCCAGATTCATGTTACGCTCAGTGTCGAGAAAGACAGACAGAAAATAGAAGTTACGATTCCGGTGAAGGGAAGCGTTATCCGCTCCGAACAGGTCAGCAACGATATGTATGTTTCCATAGACCTTGTGGAGGAGATCATCGAGCGTCAGCTCAAGAAGTACAAGAACAAGATCATAGATGCCAAGCATGCGTCTGAGAACTTCCGTCAGGATTTTCTCGAGAAGGATTATACGGATGATGATGAGATCAGGATCGTGCGTACGAAGAGGATCGATATCAAACCCATGTATCCCGAAGATGCGTGCGTTCAGATGGAACTGTGCGGACACGAGTTCTATGTGTTCACGAACGCCGAGAACGGACAGGTAAGTGTTGTCTATAAGAGAAAGGGCAATACATACGGACTTATCGAACCTGAAGTTTAAAAGAGTGTTTCGGCGAGAGAATAATGCAGAATTTACAGACAGTGGCTCTTGACGATGCCGCAAAAGAAATAGTGATATTAGACCAGACGAGGCTTCCGAATGACAGACGGATGCTTCGTCTGTCTTTGCCTGAACAATTCTACACGGCCATCCGGAAGCTTGAAGTAAGAGGCGCTCCGGCGATAGGTGTTTTTGCCGCCTATGCGATCTATCTTTGCGCCTGCCGGGCGGACGGTACGGACCGTGACGGTTTTTACAGGGAGTTTACAAAGCAGAAAGAGTATCTGGCATCATCGAGACCGACGGCAGTTAACCTGAGCTGGGCGCTCGAGAGGATGGACGGAGTATGCAAAGATCATATGAGCGAGCCCATACCCTCGATACTTAAAGCGCTGAAAGAAGAAGCTGAGAAGATACACAAAGAGGATGAGGATGCCTGCAGACAGATCGGAGAAAATGCCCTGACACTGCTGAAAAAGGGTGACGGTCTTCTGACCCACTGCAATGCGGGGGCTCTTGCGACCAGCGGATACGGGACGGCAACGGCTGCAATGTATCTGGGACATGAGCGCGGGTATGATTTTCATATATACTGTGATGAGACGCGGCCGCTCCTTCAGGGGGCAAGGCTTACAGCCTACGAACTTTCGGCGGCCGGCATGGATGTGATGCTTGAGTGTGACAACATGGTCGCATCCCTTATGTCATCGGGAAGGATAAACGCGGTTCTGGTAGGCTGCGACAGGGTTGCCGCAAACGGAGATACGGCCAACAAGATAGGGACGAGCGTTGTGGCTCTTGCCGCAAAGCATTATAAAATACCGTTCTATGTATGCGGACCCATGTCATCAATAGATCCTTCTCTTGCAAGCGGAGCCGATATTCCGATAGAGCAGCGAAGTGCCGGGGAGGTTACTTCGATGTGGTATGAACAGCCCATGGCACCAAAAGACATTAAGGTCTACAATCCCGCATTTGATGTGACTGATCATTCGCTCATCACTGCGATAGTAACGGAAACGGGGATATTCTATCCGCCGTATTCTTTCTGAAGCATATGATTTGATATCAAATCCCAACAGATTTTGTTGATTATACCCCTGTGATTTGGTATAATAGAAGTTGCGTTATTTGTCAAATAATTAACAATCTTTTTCGGAGGTATCGCAAATGTCAAAAAAAATCGTTATCGCAAGCGCCTGTCGTACAGCCATCGGAAAAATGGGCGGTTCACTTTCAACAGTCCCCGCAGCTGAGCTTGGTGCCATTGTCATCAAAGAGGCAGTAAAGAGAGCCGGCATCAAGCCCGAGGACGTTGATCATGTCTATATGGGTTGTGTTATCCAGGCAGCTCAGGGCCAGAACGTGGCACGTCAGGCATCGATCAAGGCAGGTCTTCCTATTGAGACACCTGCAGTTACATCCAACGTGGTGTGTGGTTCCGGTCTTAACTGTGTAAACCAGGCTGCACATATGATCATCGCAGGCGATGCCGATGTTGTAGTTGCAGGCGGTATGGAGAATATGTCGATGGGTCCTTATGCCGTCACCCAGGGACGTTACGGATACAGGATGAACAACGGGGTTCTCGTTGATACGATGGTAAAGGATGCTCTTTGGGATGCGTTCAACGATTACCATATGATCAAGACTGCAGACAACGTTGCAGAGCAGTGGCATCTTACAAGGCAGGAACTTGATGAGTTCTCGCTGAAGAGCCAGCAGAAGGCATGTGCGGCGATCGAAGCCGGTAATTTCAAGGAAGAGATAGTTCCCGTCGAAGTCAAGATGAAGAAACAGACGATCGTATTCGATACCGATGAAGGTCCCCGTCCGGACACCAACATGGAGGCTCTTTCAAAGCTCCGTACAGTCAATCCCGACGGATTTGTTACCGCAGGTAATGCATCGGGTGTCAACGACGGTGCAGCGGCGCTCGTTGTTATGTCAGAGGAGAAAGCAAAGGAGCTCGGCGTTAAGCCCATGGCTACATATATCGCAGGCGCTCTCGCAGGTGTTGATCCTTCTATCATGGGTATCGGACCCGTTGCGGCAACAAGGAAAGTCATGGCCAAGACCGGATACAAGATCGAAGACTTTGATATCATAGAAGCAAACGAAGCATTTGCAGCCCAGTCCGTAGCAGTAGGCAAGGAGCTTGGCATAGATGTTGAGAAGCAGCTTAACCCCAACGGCGGAGCCATCGCTCTCGGACATCCCGTAGGAGCATCGGGCGCGCGTATCCTTGTAACACTTCTTCATGAGATGAAAAAGAAAGGTGCCAAAAAGGGTCTTGCCACACTTTGTATCGGTGGTGGTATGGGTTGTGCTGTTATTGTAGAGATGGATTGAATATGAATAAAGATCAGCTCTCCGGTGAGGGCTGATTTTTGCAGTAAGGAGGAGTGATATGGAATTTGTTACATACGAAGTGCAGGATCGTGTTGGTATTATCACGATCAACAGGGAGAAGGCACTCAACGCTCTCAACTCACAGGTTCTCGACGAGCTGAATGAAGCATTCGACGGCGTGGATCAGGGTGAGATCAGATGCCTTATCCTTACGGGAGCAGGGGAAAAATCATTTGTCGCAGGTGCCGACATAGGTGAGATGAGCAATCTTACCAAGGCGGAAGGCGAAGCTTTCGGCAAGAAGGGAAATGACCTCTTCCGTAAAATAGAGACATTTCCGATCCCGGTCATCGCAGCCGTTAACGGATTTGCACTCGGCGGCGGATGTGAGATATCGATGAGCTGTGATATCAGGATCTGCTCTGAAACTGCCGTATTCGGACAGCCCGAGGTAGGTCTCGGGATCACCCCCGGATTTGGCGGGACACAGAGACTTGCAAGACTTGTTTCACCCGGAATGGCCAAGCAGCTTATATATACAGCCAGGAACATCAAGGCTGACGAAGCTTACAGGATCGGTCTTGTCAACCAGGTCGTAAAGGCAGAGGTAAATGAAGCAGGTGAAGTTACCGTAAGCGCGAAGGATGCTCTTATGGCAGCTGCGCTCAAGATGGCAAAAGGCATCGCCGCAAATGCTCCGATCGCTGTCCGCAACTGCAAGAAGGCCATCAACGACGGTCTGCAGACTGACATGGACAAAGCCATTGTTATAGAAGAAAAACTTTTCGGTGACTGTTTCGAGACCGAGGATCAGAAGGCCGGCATGGCAAACTTCCTCGAGAAGGACAAAGAAAAAAAGTTAAAGGTTGTTCCGTTTAAGAATAAGTAAAAGCGGCATTCATTATTAAAGAGTTATAGGAGGAAACAAAATGAAGGTTGGAATCATTGGTGCAGGCACGATGGGCCAGGGCATCGCAAAAGCTTTTGCGCAGATCGACGGTTATGAAGTAATGCTCTGCGATATCAAGCAGGAATGGGCAGAAGGCGGTAAGGACAAGATCATCAAAGGATACGACAAGCTCGTCTCCAAGGAAAAGATGACAAGGGAGCAGGCTGATGCCATCATAGGAAGGATCGTTCCCGGCCATAAAGAGAATCTTTGCAAGGACTGCGATCTTATCGTTGAGGCTGCATTTGAAGATATGCAGGTCAAGAAGACCACATTCAAGGAGCTCGACGAACTGTGCAAGCCCGGCTGTGTATTTGCTTCAAATACATCTTCTCTTTCGATCACTGAGATCGGAAACGGACTTTCAAGGCCGATGATCGGTATGCATTTCTTCAATCCCGCAGACCGTATGAAACTTGTTGAAGTGATCGCAGGTGTCAATACTCCCGATGAGACCGTTGAGACGATCAAGAAGATCTCAGCCGAGATCGGAAAGACGGCCGTTCAGGTCAACGAGGCAGCAGGCTTTGTTGTTAACCGTATTCTCATCCCTATGATCAATGAAGCTGCTTTCATCAAGATGGAAGGTGTTTCCGATGTGGAAGGTATCGATGCCGCAATGAAGCTCGGTGCCAATCATCCGATGGGACCCCTTGAGCTCGGCGATTTTATCGGTCTCGATATCTGCCTTGCGATCATGGACGTTCTCTACAACGAGACAGGTGATTCCAAGTACAGGGCATGCCCGCTCATCAGAAAAATGGTCCGCGGCGGCAACCTCGGCGTAAAGAGCGGCAAGGGATTTTACATCTATAACGAGGATCGTACAAAGACAGCGATCGACGCGAAATAATAATATTAATATACGGAGGAACAATATCATGGATTTTTCTTTATCAAAAGAACATGAAATGGCAAGACAGCTTTTCAAGGATTTTGCCGAAACAGAAGTAAAGCCTCTTGCACAGGAGATCGACCAGGAACATAGATTCCCCAGGGAGACTGTTGAGAAGCTTGCAAAGTACGGATTTTTGGGAATACCCGTTCCCAAGGAGCTTGGCGGACAGGGATGTGACGTTCTCACATATGCGATGTGTGTTGAGGAAATGTCTAAGGTATGCGGTACCACAGGCGTTATCGTTTCAGCACATACATCACTGTGTGTTGATCCGATAATGACATTCGGTACGGATGAGCAGAAGCAGAAATACGTAGTACCCCTTGCAAAGGGTGAGAAGCTCGGCGCTTTCGGACTTACCGAGCCCGGTGCCGGAACAGATGCTCAGGGTCAGCAGACCAAAGCGGTTCTTGACGGTGACGAATGGGTGCTTAACGGCAGCAAGTGCTTCATCACAAACGGTAAGGAAGCAGACGTTTACGTTATATTCGCAGTTACCGGCAAGATCGAGAAGCGCGGCAGGATGATGAAAGAGATATCCGCATTCATCGTTGAAAAAGGTACTCCCGGATTTACATTCGGTACGAAAGAAAACAAGATGGGTATCTGCGGATCTTCAACATACGAGCTGATCTTCACAGACTGCAGGATCCCCAAGGAAAACCTTCTCGGTAAGCAGGGCAAAGGATTTAACATCGCAATGCATACACTTGACGGCGGACGTATCGGTATCGCCGCTCAGGCTCTCGGACTTGCGGCAGGCGCACTTGATCTTACCATCCAGTATGTAAATGAAAGAAAGCAGTTCGGACGCGCTATCGGTGCATTCCAGAATACACAGTTCCAGCTTGCCGATATGGCAACAAAGGTTGAGGCTGCAAGACTTCTCGTATACAAGGCTGCACGTGCAAAAGACCAGTTCCAGAAGGACGGCAAGAGTGCATACGGTGTTGAAGCGGCAATGGCTAAGCTCTACGCTGCAGAAGTTGCAATGGAAGTTACGACAAAGTGTGTACAGCTTCACGGCGGATACGGCTACATCAAGGAATACGATGTTGAGCGCATGATGCGTGACGCTAAGATCACTGAGATCTACGAAGGTACCAGCGAAGTACAGCGCATGGTCATCAGCGCATCACTGTTAAAGTAATCAATCGACTAACTCGGTATCGGTATACCGGAGAGATAATAGAAAGGAAAACAGATATGAAAGTTGTAGTTTGTATCAAACAGGTTCCGGATACAAAGGGCGGGGTTAAGTTCAATCCCGACGGAACACTTGACAGAGGTGCCATGCTCGCCATCATGAATCCTGATGACAAGGCAGGACTTGAAGCAGCTCTTAGATTAAAAGATCAGTACGGTGCACATGTTACCGTTCTTACAATGGGACTTCCCAAGGCAGCAGACGTGCTCCGCGAAGCACTTGCCATGGGAGCCGATGATGCGGTCCTCGTAACGGACAGAGTTCTCGGCGGTGCCGACACATGGGCTACATCAACAACTCTTGCAGGCGCTCTGCGCAACATGGAATATGATATGATCATCACGGGACGTCAGGCTATCGACGGAGATACCGCACAGGTTGGTCCTCAGATCGCTGAACACCTTGGAATTCCCGTAATCTCATACGCTCAGGAGATTAAGCTTGACGGCAACAAAGTTACCGTAAAGCGTCAGTATGATGACAGATATCATATGGTAGAAGCTAAGCTTCCGTGCCTGATCACAGCTCTTTCCGAGCTTAATGACCCCAGATACATGACTCCCGGCGGCATCTTTGATGCGGTTAAAGCTGACATCACCACATGGGGCAGGGCTGATCTTAAGGATGTTGAAGACGGAAACCTCGGTCTCAACGGTTCACCCACCAAGATCGCCAAAGCTTCCGACAAAGTTCGTAAGGGAGCGGGAGAAAAGTTCGTTCCCGAATCACCCGAAGAAGCGGTTGATATCATCGTGGGCAAGTTAAAAGAGAAGCACGTTATCTAACATACATAAAGGAAGAGTGGTGAATAATTATGAATATGAGTCCAGAAGTTATCGCGCAGTACAAAGGTGTATACGTATTTGCGCAGCAGGTAGACAATGAAGTCAGCGGAATCGCTTATGAACTCCTCGGAAAGGCAAGAGAACTTGCAGAGCCTTTAAAGACGGATGTTACGGCAGTCCTTATCGGATCGGGCGTAAAGAACCTTGCAGACAAGCTTGCCGAGTACGGTGCGGACAAGGTTATCGTTGTTGATGATCCCGAACTCAAGGAATACAGGACCGAGCCTTACGCTCATGCACTTGCATCAGTCATCAACGAATACAAGCCTGAGATCATGCTTGTAGGTGCTACAGCGATCGGAAGAGACCTCGGCCCTACGGTTTCGGCAAGAGTTGCAACAGGTCTTACGGCTGACTGCACTGTTCTTGATATAGGTGATTTTCCGCTTGTTCCGGTTCCCGGAAAAGAGGATGAGCAGCTTCACAACCAGCTTCTCATGACCCGTCCCGCATTCGGCGGCAACACGATCGCAACGATCGCCTGCCCTTACAACAGACCTCAGATGGCAACGGTACGTCCCGGTGTTATGCAGAAGATCGAGCCGAAAAAGGGTGCCAAGGCAGAAGTTATCGAGTTCAATCCCGGATTCACGAAGAACGACAGATACGTTGAGATCAAGGAAGTCGTTAAGGCAGTTTCCGATATCAAGGATATCATGGATGCCAAGATCCTTGTTTCCGGCGGACGTGGCGTAGGCAGCCCCGAGAACTTCAAGATCCTTGAAGATCTTGCAGCAGCGATCGGCGGACAGGTTTCGTGTTCACGTGCGGTTGTGGATTCAGGCTGGAAGCCCAAAGAGATGCAGGTAGGACAGACGGGTAAGACCGTTCGTCCGAACGTATACTTTGCGATCGGTATCTCAGGTGCCATTCAGCACGTTGCAGGTATGGAAGAGTCTGACATCATCATCGCCATTAACAAGGATGAGGATGCTCCTATCTTCGATGTAGCAGACTACGGTATCGTCGGCGATCTGAACAAGATCGTTCCGAAGCTTACCGAGGAAGTAAAGGCTGCGGTAGCTGCCAAGAAATAATATACAGTATCATACTTTAGTTTGAGTCGGTTTGAGGGGGAATGCCGAAAGGCGTTTCCCCAAAAATCATATATATAATATGGAGATGAATTACAATGGTTAAGAATTTTGACGATCTGTTAAAAAAGATCAGATCTATCAGCAGGAAAAAAGTAGCAATTGCGGTAGCACAGGACAAGGCTGTTCTCGAAGCCGTAAAGGCAGCAAAGGACAGGGATATCGCCGATGCGATACTTGTCGGAAATGAAGCGGAGATCCGTTCGATCGGAGCAGAGCTCGGTATGAACATGGATGATTACGAGATCATCAATGTCGAGGATGAGGCAGAGGCAGCTACGAAGGCTGTATCTATCGTATCGGAAGGCAAAGCCGACATCTACATGAAAGGTCTTCTTCCTACAGGCACATTCTTAAAGAGCGTGCTCAACAAGGAAGTCGGTCTGCGTACCGGCAAGCCTCTTTCACACGTATGTGTTATCGAAGTTCCGAAGGTTGACAGAGTGCTGTTCCTCTCGGACGTTGCTTTTATACCTTACCCGACACTCGAGGAAAAGAAGTGCATCATCGAATATACTTCGGATGTCGCAAGAGCATGTGGCGTGGAAAACCCGAAGGCGGCTGTTGTATGCTGCACGGAGACAGTCAATCCGAAGATGCCCATCACTGTTGAAGCGGACGAGCTTTCCAAGATGCAGGATAACGGAGAGATCACGGGATGTATCGTTGAAGGTCCCCTGTCTCTTGATATAGCACTGTTCCCGGCTGCTGCCGAAGAAAAAGGTGCCATGGACCGTAAGGTTGCCGGAGATGCTGATATCCTGATCTTCCCTGATCTTCATGCAGGAAACCTTGTATATAAGACATTTACACAGGTCGTTGAGAATATGAAGAACGGATGTATCCTTACCGGAACGAAGGCTCCGGTCGTGCTGACATCGCGCGCCGATACATTCGAAACGAAAGTCAACTCGATCGCACTTGCGGCTATCGTCGCACACGAACTGAAGAAGAACTGATTAAGGAGAAGCGGATATGGGTCTTAAAAGTTTAATAATCAATCCGGGGTCGACCTCGACCAAGATCGGAATATTCGAAGATGAGGAACTTCTTTTTGATGAGACACTGCGTCATACCACCGAAGAGATCAACTCATTCGAGTCCATCGTGGCTCAGAAGGATTTTCGAAAAGATATAATCCTTAACTTCCTGAAGGACAGGGACTTTGATATCAAGACACTTGATTTTGTTGTCGGCAGAGGCGGCATGTTAAAGCCCATTCCCGGCGGAACATATGAGGTTACCGATGCACTGCTCAAGGATCTTGAAGTCGGTGTTCAGGGACAGCACGCCTCAAACCTTGGCGGTATACTTGCAAGAGAGATAGGTGACAGCCTGTCGGTTCCTTCATATATCGTTGACCCCGTTGTTGTCGATGAAATGATGGATATAGCAAGATATTCGGGATGCCCCGAGCTTCCGAGAGTGAGCAAGTTCCACGCTCTCAACCAGAAGGCGGTTGCAAAGCGTTATGCCAAAGAAGCCGGAAAAAAGTACGAGGATCTTAATCTCATAGTCGTTCATATGGGCGGCGGATGTTCGGTAGGTCCTCACAAGAACGGTAAAGTCATCGATATTTTCAATGCACTTGACGGTGACGGGGCATTCTCGCCCGAGCGTGCCGGTGCGGTACCTCCCGGAGCACTTGTCAAGATGTGCTTTTCCGGTAAGTATACCGAGAAGGAGATATACAAAAAGCTCGTCGGTGACGGCGGATTTAACGCATACCTCGGAACAAACGATCTTCGCGAAGTTGCAGTTATGGTCAACGACGGTGATATGAAAGCCAAGGAATACAGGGATGCATTCATCCTTCAGGTTGCAAAGGATATCGGATCCATGGCATGTGTACTTGACGGAAAAGTGGATCAGATCATCGTGACCGGCGGTATAGCATATGATAAATCAGTCGTTGCGGGTCTTAAGGAACGCTGCGAGTGGATCGCACCGTTTACCGTATATCCCGGTGAGGATGAGCTTCTTGCTCTTGCCCAGGGCGGACTTCGGGTCATGAAGAAAGAAGAGGAGGCAATGCCATACTGATTTTTACTGATAGGAGAGGTTATGCACCTGACATATGTGATATACATTCTTTGCCTGCTATTGATCTTATGCGGCGGTAAATGTGCCGGCAGGGGCAGATTTCATGAGGATTATCTTTCAAATGATGTTATCAAGTACGTGCGCGGTATCGCTGCCGTCGGTGTTATTGTGCATCACATATCACTGGAGGAGTTATTCAAGCAGACGGGTGAACTGACGGTATTTCAGGATGCGGGATACCTGTTTGTTGCTCTGTTCTTCTTCAGTTCGGGATACGGACTTCTCAAAAACCTTGATACAAACAAGGACTATCTGAACGGTTTCCTGCGAAGACGTCTTCCGGTCGTATTGGTCCCTTATTACGTGAGCGTGCTGTTTTACGCTATATACATTATCGCGGTGAACGAACATCTTGAGCCGCTCCAGTGGGTGACCAATATCATCGGGATCACGATGATGAACGTGGATGCATGGTATCCGATAGTGCTTGCGATACTATATGCGGCATTTTATCTGATCTTTAAAAGAGACGGATCCCGCATCCGGAAGTTTGTATATATTTATCTGATAATCCTTGCAATGGGGATCTTCTTCTGCCTAGAAGGGCACTTCCTCTGGTGGGCCGGAAGCGAGCCCAACTGGTGGATGAATCCGGACAATCCGGAAACGGAACTGTGGTATATGCAGGATAAAGTGTTCTGGTTTACCGGTGAATGGTGGGTCAATTCCCAGATCGCATTTCTTTTCGGAATGATATATGAAACGTACGAAGAAAAGATATCCGGGTTTTTCCGGAAAAATTATGCGGTCAAGAACGTTCTTCTGTTTGTCGTAACAGCGTTTTGGCTGTATGTTACGAACATTTTTCTCAAAGACCCCGGCTACTGGTCGGAATTTGCCGGAAACGGACCGGCAATAGGTGCAAAGTTCCTGCTTTATTTTATGCAACAGCCGGCGACGATACTGTTCACATTATACATTGTCGTGTTCATGATGAAATACCGGGCCATCAATCCGGTGGCGCGGTTTTTCGGAAAATATTCGCTTGAAACGTACATGATGAACCGATTAGTGATCCTGATCTTAACACCGATCCTCCTTGAACTTCCCGGAAGGATAATTAAAGATGAGAGGATCGCGATGCCGGTTTATATTATATGTGTTTTTGCGGCAACGATACTTATGGCACTTGTTTTCCGCAAGGTAAGCGATGCGGTGAAAAAGGCGTTGGGATTTGTTCACTGATGTCATTGATTTTTTGAAAGGTGTGTGAGGTTATGAAGAAAAGTATTTGTATTATTCTCGGAATTTCCATGTTCATGCTTTCGGCGTGCGGCAGCAAAGTTGATGTCAATATCAATCAGCCTGCCGATACCGATAATGAGGTTACGGCAGATGCTTCCGAGGAAAAAGACGAGGAAACGGCTGATCCAAAAGAGGATGAAGCTCCTGCTGAAGATGACGCGCAGGTCACTGCCACGCAGCCCGTATACAAGCTCGTAAGGCAGTATTTCAGTGAGGATTACAGCGGCAGCTCCAAGACCGACGGTTCGGGCGACAGCCTCGAGGGCAGGCAGGTCTATGACGGCATGACCGAGACGATCATGGTCGCCGACGCATGTAAAGATCAGTTCCCGAAACTGTATGAGAATTTCAACTTAGCAGCTAAAGAGGAGTTCAAGTCGAACAAGGAGAATGCCGAGTCAATGATAGAACAGGCAAACGCCGACGCTGACAGCAGTGCAGACGACGAGCGTCCTTTTATCGGCCCCTGGACCGATTATTCAACGGAGAACATAATACGTGCCGACGAAAAGGTCGTAAGTTACATCTGTGATTTTTCAAACTTTACGGGAGGCGCTCACGGAAGTTACGGAAGGACGGCGGCTACATATGATGTCGAATCGGGTGAGAAGCTCGAGCTTACGGATGTAGCGGACACTACGATCGATCAGCTTGCACCGGCGATCAAGGATAAGCTTCTCGAGAAGGCCGATGAGGATGACTTTTTCCCCGAACTTGACGATACTCTTAAAAGTTACAGTTTAACTTCCGTTCCGGATGGCTCTGAAGAAGTCAGCCTTGTCTGGTATCTTGGCTTTGACGGGATACATTTTTATTTCGGCCCTTACGCACTTGCGGCATATGCCATGGGAGACTGGGACATTGTTATAGGATATGATGAGTTCCCGGGAACGGTTGATGAAAAATATCTTCCCGATACGGACAGAGGATATGTCACGGCATCAAATCTTTGGTTCAACTCAAGCTCAGCCGAAGAGGATTCAGACGAGACACTTCATTTTGTATATGAAGGCCAGGAAGAGGAGTTTTCTCCGAACGGTTTTGTTGACTGCACCGCACTGTCGCTTCGTCAGGGGTCAAAATCAGCCAAGGCGGAGGATGAATACTTCAGCTTCAGCTACGTCAAGGATTCCTGCCGTCAGTACAAGGTTGTGACAGCAGACAAAAAAGAGTATATCTACGTCAATCTCCTTACATACAATGATTACGTCGATGTCGCGGTGTTTGACATCACGGGCGGAGATATAAAGTTTGCGGGTGCTCATACATGCCATGTCGTATATGAGGATTTCGAAGATGATACTTATGCGGGAGAGTTCATTCCGACCGATCCCGAAAATCTGTACTATTCCGAAGTCGGTGACCTTATCGGAACGTATTCATGCTATGGCAGATACGTTGTCGGAGCTGACGGACTTCCCGAATTTGCAGACAAATATTATACGATGGCCTGGGGTGCTGACCCTGTCAAATCGGTTCAGGATATAGAAGTTACGGTCCTTGATGAGAACGGAGACGAGACCGGGACAGAGACACTTCCCGCAGGCACAAAGTACAGACCTCTGAGGACAGATAATAAAACATATATGGACTGCGAGATCGACGACGGAAGAGAGGTAAGGCTTAAGTATTCAAGCAGCGGCTATCCCGCCGAGATAAACGGCAAGTCTGTTGACGATCTGTTTGAAAACCTTATGTATGCCGGATAAGACGGTTCCCATATCAGTTGCAATCTTGCCGTAGCCCCCGGAATCATGTTATACTCTAGTATCATAGACTGACATACGGAGGACTGACATGGAGAAGGAAGTAGGCTGTTTTAAGGTATGGACGGACGACGGCGGCAGGAGGATCGTGTACTCGCGCGGTAAAGGTGTTGCACACGCTCACGAGATAGCATGGCTCTACGAGACGATCGTCGAGTTTTCCAAGGATTGGCATGACGACAAAGGCTTTGTGTATATGGCCTTCATCGAGGAGCTCGAGCAGGTGAGTCCCAAAGGGAGCATCCAGTATGTTGAGCTTCACCGTAATCTCGAGGCGTGCGGATGCAAATACATCGCGTATATCGAGGGCAATTCCTACGAGGTATCCGTCCAGTCATATAAGCACAAACAGATGAGCAATACTCCCCGTACCGAAAATCGCTATTTTCCGACACAGTACGAGGGACTGAAATGGTTTGAGGAAATGGGGTTCTGAAAGAACCCCATATTCTGTTTAAAGATTTTTAAGGCGAGGGCAGAAGATGAGTATAAAGAAAAAGTACAGCAAGCCTTTTGGCGATCTGAACACGTTAAAGACTAACTTTTTTGAAAACAATGACGGTATGCTGGACATGGCTGACGGCATGGCTGATGTCCTGCTGATGCAGCCGAAACGTACGAACTGCAAGATCTGCGGGGCAAAGCTCGGAAAGCCCTTATATACGAGTCATCGCATAGGCTATACAGAGTGCCCGGAGTGCGGACATCTGAACAGCGAATGCTGTGATACGGATGATTTTGCATCGAAAGTATATGTCGAGGACGACTATTCGAAGAATTACAGCGCAGCCGATAAAGAGAGCTACATCAGGAGAAGGGATATGATCTATATCCCGAAAGCCGAGTATCTTCGTGACTGTTTAAAGCATGACGGCCTTGCGGTAAATGACATCAATATACTTGATATCGGTGCGGGCTGCGGATATTTCGTATCGGCTGCCGAAGAGCTTGGGATGAAAGCTTACGGTATCGATGTATCGGATTCGGAGGTTTCCTACGGAAACGCTGCCATGGGTGAGGACAGGCTCACATGTGTGGGACTTACGGATTCCATCGATTATATCGCAAAGACCGGTGCAAATGTACTTACCGCCATAGGCGTGCTTGAACATCTTGTACATCTTGATGAGAATATCGATGCGATAAGGCAGAATGAAAATATCAGATATGTGTTCGCATCCGTTCCGATGTTTTCTTTCTCGAGCTGTTTTGAGGTCGCGTTCGCGAACTGCTACAACCGGCATACGGGCGGCACGCATACTCATCTGTTCACTGATGAGTCGGTGGAAAAGATGGCTTCCCGGATGGGCTTTGAGATCGCATACGAATGGAGGTTCGGATCGGATATCAACGATCTGTACAGGTTCCTGACCGTATCCATGCAGAAAAACAACAACGCGGAGTTTGCCGGATATTTCTCCGATAAGTTTATCCCGCTTATGGATGAGCTTCAGGCAGTCCTTGACAAAAGCGAATTCTCATCAGAGCTTCATTTTATCCTGAAACGCAGATAAACCGACCTTAGCCTGCGGCGTATGGGATAAACTTATGAAGTAGGAGGTATAAAATGAGTAAAGAAGGTAAAGTTGTTCTTACCGTTATAGTGATGTTGGCTCTTGTCGGTGGTTTTGCGGCATTTTCCGTCGTGGGGCTGATAAGGGGAATCTCGACTTCGGTGATCGGAAAAACAGTTGAGACGGATGATTTTGACGTGCTCGAGATAGATGCCACATCGGCCGATATTACCGTGACGAGAGGAGATTCATACTCGGTGATGTACAAGACGGCAGCGAGGATGGATCCCGAGATCAGTGAAAAGGACGGAAAGCTCAGAGTAAGGCAGCCTGCCGGTATCAAAAGGTTCTTTATATTCGGGTTCGGCAGAGTGGACAATGAATACACGATAACGATACCTGATGACGCAAAGCCTGTCACTGTCGAGATCAGGGCTTCATCCGGCGATGTGACACTTGACAGGGTGAGTGTATCCGGCGTGGTAAAGACAAACTCGGGAACCATCATGATAAATGATGTGAAAACCGATGAGCTTGCGGCTGAGACGAGCTCCGGGGATATAGATACCGATAAGATCGCGGGCGGAGTATGTTCGTTCGGAACATCTTCGGGAGAAGTCGATATACTGAGAATGGATGCCGACGATCTGTCGGTCCACACATCTTCGGGAGATGTCGAGGTCAACAACTCGGAACTTAAAAGCATTGAGTGCAGGACATCTTCGGGAAGCGTTGATATAGAGCTGAACGGCGATCCGGATGATTATACGTATGTATGTGAATCGTCATCGGGCGATATAGAAGTAAACGACGACAGGGCCGAGAAAAGATATGAAGGCGGCAGCGGGAATAACAAGATCAGTATCGACACGTCGAGCGGAAGCATAGAGGTCGTTGTCGGAAGCTATACCGATTAACGACAATTAGTTGAATATGACGCACCATTATGCTAAAATCGATAATGGTGCGTTTTTTTATTACGGAGATACAAAATGAACGTTATTGAAAAGATATTCGGTACACACAGTGAGCGTGAAGTAAAGCTTGTTTTGCCGCTTGTCGACAAGATCGAATCGTTGAAACCAAAGATGATGGAACTGTCCGACAGCGAGCTTCGTGCGCTTACTTTGGATTACAAGAAGAGATATGCAAACGGCGAGTCTCTCGACAGCCTTCTTCCCGAAGCATATGCAACAGTCAGGGAGGCGGCCAGAAGAGTGCTCGACATGGAACATTACCGTGTACAGCTCATCGGAGGTATCATCCTTCATCAGGGCCGTATCGCGGAGATGAGAACAGGTGAAGGAAAAACGCTCGTCGCAACGCTTCCGGCATACCTTAATGCATTGACCGGAGAGGGTGTCCATGTCGTAACCGTAAACGATTACCTCGCAAACCGTGACGCGGAGTGGATGGGACAGATCCATGAATTCCTGGGTCTTACCGTGGGCGTTGTGCTCAATTCGATGAAGCCCGACGAGAGACGCGCGGCATACAACTGCGATATAACATATGTCACCAACAACGAACTGGGATTTGACTACCTTCGTGACAACATGGTCATATACAAGGAACAGCTCGTTCTTCGCGGCCTGAAATATGCGATCATCGATGAGGTGGACTCGGTGCTCATCGACGAAGCCCGTACACCTCTTATCATCTCCGGACAGAGCGGCAAGTCAACAAAGCTGTATGAAGTCTGTGATGTGCTCGCCCGCCAGTTAAAGCGCGGTGAGGATATGGAAGACCTGTCCAAGATGGATGCTATCATGGGTATAGAACGTGAGGAGACGGGTGATTTTATAGTCAACGAAAAGGACAAATTCGTAACGCTCACCGCCCAGGGTGTCGCCAAGGTCGAGAAATTCTTCACGATCGATAACCTTGCGGATTCCGAGAACGTTGAGATACAGAATAATGTTATCCTGGCCCTTCGTGCCCATAATCTGATGTTCCGCGATCAGGACTACGTTGTGAAGGACGATGAGGTCCTGATAGTTGATGAGTTCACGGGACGTATAATGCCGGGACGCCGCTATTCCGACGGCCTGCATCAGGCGATAGAGGCAAAAGAGCACGTCAAGGTTAAGCGAGAGAGCAAGACTCTTGCCACGATAACCTTCCAGAACTTCTTCAACAAGTTCGAGAAAAAATGCGGAATGACCGGTACCGCTCTTACCGAGGAGAAGGAATTCCGTGACATTTACGGCATGGATGTTATCGAGATCCCGACAAACAGACCTGTTGCCAGGATCGACCTTCAGGACGCCGTATACAAGACAAGAAAAGAAAAACTGTTTGCGATCTGCAATGAGATAGAGGAGGCGCACAAGACCGGACAGCCGATACTGGTCGGTACCATCACGATCGAAGCATCGGAGGAACTGTCCAGAATGCTGACGCGCCGCGGCATCGAGCATAAAGTCCTCAACGCCAAGTTCCATGAACTAGAGGCGGCGATAGTTGCGGAGGCCGGTGTTCACGGAGCCGTGACGATCGCGACCAACATGGCCGGCCGTGGTACCGATATAAAGCTTGACGAGGAGTCAAGGGCAGCGGGCGGACTCAAGATCATAGGTACAGAGCGCCATGAATCAAGGCGTATAGATAACCAGCTCAGAGGACGTTCCGGACGTCAGGGAGATCCCGGTGAATCACGTTTCTTCATATCTCTTGAAGACGACCTGATGAGACTGTTCGGATCCGACAGACTGATGTCGATATTTAACACGCTCGGAGTTCCGGAGAATGAACAGATCGAGCACAGGATGCTCACCAGTGCGATCGAGAAGGCACAGAAGAGGATCGAGGGAAACAACTTCGGTGTCAGAAAGAACCTGCTTGAATACGACCAAGTCATGAACGAACAAAGAGAGATCATATACGCCGAGCGACGCCGTGTTCTTGACGGTGAGAGCATGCGTGATGTCATATTCAAGATGGCAACGGAATTCGTTGAGAATACCGTCGAGATGTGCATAGGTGATGTAGCGAATCCCGAAGACTGGGATCTTTCGGAGCTTAATCATCATCTGAAGGCCACTGTTCCCGTTGAGGACATCAAGACTCCCGATGTTCGCAACATGAAGAAAGAGGAACTCATACACAAGCTCAAGGAAGAGGTTGTCAAGATATATGAAGCCAAAGAGGCGGAATTCCCGTCACCTGAGCAGATCCGTGAGATCGAGCGTGTGATACTGCTCAAGGTAATAGACAGAAAGTGGATGGATCATATCGACGATATGGACCAGCTCCGCCAGGGTATAGGACTTCAGGCATACGGACAGAGAGACCCGCTTGTTGAGTACAAGATGATGGGTTATGATATGTTCAATTCCATGACGGATGCCATCAGCGAAGAGACAGTCAGGATGCTGTTCCACATCCGTGTCGAGCAGAAAGTCGAGCGTGAGGAAGTTGCGAAGATCACCGGAACAAATAAAGATGATACCGGCCCGAAGAAGAGCGTGAAGCGCGAAGCCGACAAGGTATATCCGAACGATCCGTGTCCTTGCGGCTCGGGCAAGAAATATAAGCAGTGCTGCGGTAAGAGCAGATAGGAGGGGCCCGTATTACGGGAGGAACCTGTCTGCACGTGGAGCGCCATTGCCGAAGGCAATTCTGAACGGCGCGACACTCCTTATGAAAGATGTAGATAATGGTAGAACTTGATCAGATAAAAACCGAACTGGGCGCCCTGGAGGCTCCCTTAAAAGAACTTGAGTCAAGCCTCGGGGTGACCGACAAGGAGCAGCGTATAGAGGAACTGCGCCGTGAGATGGAGGTTCCCGATTTCTGGGACGACAACGAGAGAGCCCAGAAGATGACGAAGGAGCTCAAGGATATTGAGGATACCGTGAATGCGATCAATGAGCTGAAGACTCAGCATTCGGATATCGGCGAGCTCATATCGATGGCGTATGAGGAAAACGACGAATCCATGGTAGCGGACATACAGAATGAATTCGCCGAGTTCACCCAGAAATTTGAAAATCTTCGCATAGGAACGCTTTTGTCCGGCGAATATGATAACTGTAATGCGATACTGCGCCTCAATGCCGGAGCGGGCGGAACCGAGAGCTGCGACTGGGCCGGCATGCTGTTTCGTATGTATTCGAGATATGCCGAGAAGAAGGGATTTTCCGTTGAGGTGCTGGATATGCTCGACGGCGATGAAGCCGGGATCAAGTCGGTAACGTTCCAGATCAACGGTACAAACGCATACGGTTATCTGAAGGGAGAAAAAGGCGTACACAGGCTTGTGCGCATATCCCCGTTCAATGCACAGGGAAAGCGTCAGACAAGTTTCGTATCACTCGACGTTATGCCGGACATAGAAGAAGACCTTGATGTTGATATCAATGAGGAAGACCTTCGTATAGATACATACCGTTCATCAGGCGCCGGCGGACAGCACATCAACAAGACGAGTTCCGCCATACGTATCACGCATATCCCAACGGGTATCGTTGTTCAGTGCCAGAATGAGCGAAGCCAGTTCCAGAACAAGGATAAGGCCATGCAGATGCTCCGTTCAAAGCTCTACCTTCTCAAAAAGGAGGAGAATGCGGAGAAGCTTTCTGATATACGCGGAGAGGTCAAAGATATCGCATGGGGCAGTCAGATAAGGTCCTATGTGCTTCAACCCTACACTATGGTGAAGGATACAAGAACGAATCAGGAAGTGGCTCAGGCCGATGCGGTGCTTGACGGTTATCTTGATCCGTTCATCAACGCATATTTGAAGTGGATCAATCAGAATCCTTAAAGGTGGTGCAATTATGATCAAAATAGCAGTGCTCGGATACGGCACGGTGGGCTCGGGAGTCGTTGAGGTAATCGACAAGAACATCGATTCCATCACAAGGAGGATCGGGGAAGAGATAGAGGTCAAATACGTACTCGATCTTCGTGATTTTCCGGGAGACCGGGTGGAGAGCATACTGGTTCATGATTTTGACGTGATATTGAATGATCCTGAGGTCAGGATCGTTGTTGAGGTCATGGGCGGCGTGGAGCCGGCATATACTTTTGTAAAGAAATGTTTGCTCGCCGGCAAGAGTGTATGTACATCCAACAAGGAACTGGTTGCCAGTCACGGTCCGGAGCTTATCAAAATTGCACGTGAGGGAAACAATAACTTCCTGTTCGAGGCAAGTGTAGGCGGAGCGATCCCCGTGATCAGGCCTATCAATTCTTCGCTGACCGCAGACAGGATACTCGAGATAAAGGGGATCCTCAACGGAACGACCAACTATATACTGACACAGATGAGCACACAGGGATGGGAGTTCGAGGATGCTCTGCACAAGGCTCAGGAACTCGGATATGCCGAGCGCAATCCCGAAGCCGATATAGAAGGATACGATGCCTGCAGGAAGATAGCCATTCTGTCTTCACTGGCGTTCGGTCATAATGTAGACTACACAAAAGTGCATACTGAAGGCATAACAGGGATCACCTCAACGGATATTTGCTATGCCGCAGCCATGGACAGCGCCATTAAGCTTCTTGCTTCTTCATACTGTGAGGACGGCAGATATTACGCCATGGTCGCACCGTTTGTAGTGCATTCGTCACATCCGCTCTATGCTGTCAGCGGTGTGTACAATGCCATTTTTGTAAAAGGCACCGATATCGGTGATGTAATGTTCTACGGCAGCGGAGCCGGAAAGCTTCCGACAGCGTGCGCCGTTGTCGCTGACGTCGTTGATGCTGCAAAGCATCTCGGCAGGCATATCTATACATCATGGTCGCAGGAGGATCTGACACTTACCGGTATCGATGATGCAACACGCAGTTTCTATGTGAGGATCGCCGGAAAACGTGAGGCCCTTGAGGATGCCGTCAGGAAGGAATTCGGCGATGTAAAGTTCATAAGCATCAAAGAAGATCCGGACGGATTTGCGATCGTGACACCTCCCGTTATCGAAAGGTCATTTAAGGAGCATATCGCAAACATTCCGGGAGTGACATCGTACATAAGGATGGAGGGCTCTTCTGCATCATGATCAGAACCGCTGTTACGAAAAACGGTGTCGTCAGAGGTCTTGCCGCTGACGATCCGAGGGTGACAGTCTACCGCGGCATACCTTTTGCCGCACCGCCCACGGGAAAAAACAGATGGCGTGCACCGCAGCCGTGTGAGAACTGGGAAGGTGTACGTGACTGTTTCGAGTTCGGTCCGATATCCATGCAGGATCAGCCCGGGCTGGGAAACGATATATACTGCAGGGAATTCCACGTTGATCCCGATATCGTGATGAGTGAAGACTGTCTGTATCTTAACGTCTGGAGCGGTGCAAAAAGCACAGACGAGAAGCTCCCGGTTCTTGTGTGGATATACGGCGGTGCATTCCAGTGGGGATATACCGCAGAGATGGAGTTTAACGGAGAGAGGCTCGCAAGACATGACGTGATCGTTGTATCGATGGCATACCGCCTCGGTCCGTTCGGATTCTTTGCTCACCGCGAACTTACCGGACAGGACAGTGATCATCCGTCCAACTTCGGCCTGCTAGACATTCAGGCAGCTCTTAAATGGGTACATTCAAACATTGCCGCTTTTGGCGGAGACCCTGATAATATCACTCTTGCGGGACAATCCGCCGGAGGAGTGTCTGTACTCTTTACACTCTCATCACCCGAAAATGCACATATCATAAAGAAAGCGAGCGTCTTTTCGGGACTGATCAGAAATCCTTTCTTACCCGATGACATCATAGATCCGAAACCCATAGAAGAAGTATACGAAAACGGAGCGGAATTCCTGAAGGCTCTCGGCGTATCATCCGTTGATGAGGCAAGAGCTGTTGACGCATTCACGATAAGGGATGTGTATTTTGACTATGTAAAGAACCATTTGAGATTCGTTCCGTGTATCGATCACGTATATATTAAGGAAGATCCGGTCGATCTTCTGAATCGCGGCGCCCTGCCGGATATCCCGCTGCTTACCGGATACACAAAGGATGAGTTCATCGATTTCGTGCCGTCCGGCAGTGTTAAAGACATAAAGATCAGATCCGAAATATTCAAAAAAAGCGGACGTGATGCTTTTAACGTCGTGGCCAACTGTGTCAGGAACGCGGCATATTCTCACAGAGCGTGCGGTCTGAACGCTCCAATGTACACATACAGGTTTTCACCCGATATTCCGGGAGATGACAGGCCGGGTGATTTTCACTCATGTGACCTCTGGTTCTTCTTTGAGACGATACAGAAATGTTACAGGCCGTACACCGGAAAACACTATGAACTGGCAAGGCGTATGTGTGACTACTGGACCAATTTTATCAGGACCGGCGACCCTAACGGCAAGGGTTACGACGGCAACACTCTTCCCGTGTGGAACTGCATATCGGACGAAGATCCGTCAAAGGACGAGATGATCTTTTTGTAAAAATCCCCAGGTAGACATAACTTTTTCTTGCCATATCATCGATATTGGTATATAATGCGATTTGCGGACAGGTTTTGCCCGTATGATTTTGTGCTTATATTTACATAATATTATGAGGGGCTTTCAGGGGCCGGATATAACATGGAGTGAATATCATGAACAGTAAATATGCTTTGACCATAACAGCTTGTATACTGCTGACTATAGGCCTTGTGGCCGGGCTGTTTTCGATATCGGCAAATGCAGTGACAAGATCGACGGCGCAGGTCGGAACCGGACAGGAGACGCCTGAACCCGATACACAGCAGATAAGCTCGGATTCCGGAAATTCAGCTTCGGACGATGGCACAAAGAATGCAGACAGCGCCGAAGACAGCAAGAGTTCGAAGAGCAGCAAGAGTTCCAAGGACAATAAGAGTAATAAGAGCGACAAAAGCGACAAGAGCGATAAAACCGATAAGAGCTCAAATAAGTCCAATAAGTCCGAC
Source organism: Lachnospiraceae bacterium (assembly GCA_024695145.1). Taxonomy (GTDB): domain Bacteria; phylum Bacillota; class Clostridia; order Lachnospirales; family Lachnospiraceae; genus UBA2868. Next base: position 35,009 of record JAILIS010000007.1, on the reverse strand, counting down.
GATGCCGAAAACACCGAGGATTCCGGAAACTCAAAAAGCAATAAGAATTCAGGCGGCCTCGAAACAGTTGAAAATACCGATGACAGCAGGGATTCCAAGAGCAATAAGAGCGAAACATCGGATAATGCAACAAACAAAACAACCAAGACAGTTACGAAGTCTTCATCAAAAAGCAGCTCGGGATCGATGACAGACTCAAAGGGGAACAAGCTCCTGATGTCCGAAAGTCAGAGACGCAAGAGGTTTGCATCAAAGAGCAATCCTAAAAGGGGGGAGAAGCCTGCAAACCTCGTTCCCAAACCCGCAGTGAACGGATTTGCATATGCTGATTTCGGCACATGCAACTCCTACAATTCCGAGAACGGTCTGGGCGGTACGCCGATCTATCTGATAGGCACGATAACCGAGATCGAGAAAGTTTACGAGAATAATGCGTGCTACGGTGCGGTCCTTCTCGTGGATGACTGCGACGGCTACCAGTGGTACATGAGGGCTGAGATCGATAAGGACAAATATGATCTGTTCAAAGGACAGTTCACCGGTAAGACCGGATATATTTTCGGAACGTATGCCGGATATTCGGGCGTGACATACAGACCGATGCTTGACGCCATGGTCCTGATCCCGAACGGGGAGCTCGCAGTGGATATGAGCATATACAGAACAGGATATGTGATCGACAAGGCACTCTCACAGATGGCTGAAGAGCAGAACAGGACATCACAGAACAGTAACAGTGAAAGCACCGATAATACGAATAAGAATAAGACTTCCGAGAGGAGAACGGCACTTACTCCCGTATCCGATACGAATAATTCTTCGGAGCCGTACAATAATCCGGAGCAGCAGAATACTAACGACAAATTCGTACTGAATACGAATCCGGACAGGATGATGATCCATTATCCGAACTGCAGTGACGTTCCCAAGATAGCTGCAGAGAATTACGCTACGACAAATAAGACTATAGAAGAGCTGACAAGAGAGGGATATTCAACGTGCGGGCACTGTAACCCGAGAGATTAGACTTCTTCTTCGTCCTTCGGAATGTAAGAATCAAGCATTCGCTGAAGATCGCCGCGTGAAACGGGGCGGGATATGATATCAACGACTCCTTCGGGCAGTTTGCTTTCAATGGCAGCCTGTTCGGAGGGCTCGGCAAGATATATGATAGGTACATTGACCAGTTCTTTGTAGGCCCTCAGTATATCGAGGGTCTTTTTTGTTGTCATGATATTCAGATAGCAGTCCATAAAGATCATGTCGGGGATCGTACCGTTCAGATAGAATATGGCATTTTTCGGATTGTCGAATATCTCGACATCATAATCACGCTGGAGGTATATCTTCATAAGATCCAGCGTTGAAAAATCATCATCGATCACAACAATAACCTTTCTGCCGTCAGCACTCTTTTTGGGAGAAAGATCAGGGGATATCATCTGATCGGAGACGAACATTGTTGAGTCGGGATTACCGCCGTACTCGGCCGAATACGTACTCTTCGGTATATCGGACTTTTCCGGCTTGTTACCGAGTAGATTGGATAATTGCAGAAAAATATCATCTTCCATATCAAAAATTATATCACAGGTTATATGTGATGAGAATACCTTTTTCGTTTAAGAGTCTTTTTTATTGCCGTATATGACGCAGCGATCGCGTCTGTCTCAGTATCACGGACACTTCCCGGAAGAGAATACAGGAGCTTTTCGTAAGTTGAGATGAATCCCGTGATTTCGGGACCGAGTGTGTCACCGAGCCTCTTCTCATATTCGGAAAGAGTCTCATTTGCAAGACGGGGATAACCTTTCTTCCGAAGCAGCTGCATGTTCTGACGGCAGTGCCATAAGGCTTTGCCGTGTTCACTGAGCATGTTGTAGCGGCGCCGTTTGAGCAGGGCATCGGCCAGGAAGAGCAATCCCGTAAAGACGGCACCGAACAGAACGGGAACGGCAATGCGCCGCCAGTTGATGTTAAAGCGTTTTGCGACCGCGTCAGGTTCAGCCGTATCATCATCTGCCGCGTCAGAGATCTTCTCATCCTTACCGGCGGACACCGGATAGGAGCTCATGTTACCATGGATCTTCCATCCGGATGTATCAAGCATCCCCTCAATGCCGGGAGTTGGTTCGAACGTTACCCAGCCGATGCCGGAAAGATAAGCTTCGGGCCAGGCGTGAGCATCCGCCGAACTGACCGGAACATGGAGCTTATCGCGCATCTCGACGCGATAGCCCTGAACGTATCTGGCAGGGATGCCGTATGCTCTTGCGAGCAGCACGAATGCGGTTGCATAGTAGCTGCAGTAGCCGCTCTTTTTCTCGAATATAAAGTGATCGAGGTATTGCGAAGGCCCTGCTATGTTTTCGGGAAGCGGGCCGGGATTGTCGGAATACTCAAAGGATCGGAGCAGGCCTTCGATCCGAAGCAGTTTTTCAAGGTCGGAGCCGCAGCCGCTCAGCATTTCATCGATATATGCCCGTAACTTATCCGATATCACGGTTTCGGGCATATATTTATCATGCATGCGCAGATCATAGGCTTTATACTTCTCATACCGTGTGTTTATATCGTCACGTTCTGCCGCACTGTCTTTTTCCAGGTCACTTTCAAGAACCGCCGCCTCAAGGGACTCGGGAGTTACAATATGTCCGTTCTCACACAGATCCGTGAAAGCCGGGGATGCCATGTTTATCCGGTAATACCTTACCTGCCTGTCGTCGCCGGCACGGATTGCATCATATTCAGGAGGAATCGATTTTGGCGGTATGAAAGTCCCGTCATCCGAGATACTTTTCTGATCGACGGTAAGTTTGACGGATCTTGCCACATCAGAGAGCAACAGGTCATCTGAGGCATCAATGCAGGCACTGAGTGTAACAAGAGTATCAAACAGTACATCATCAGCCTGAGTTCCCTCATCATTTTCGGTAACGGTATCATTATCGGTATCGGTATCGGTCCATTCGTGTCCGTCAAAGCTTTCAAATACTCTTCCTGAAAGATAGAGTATCGGCTCTCCCTGCGCGGAGGATGTAAGATCCATAACGGTATATCCGCTCCCGCGAAGTCTTCCCGACAGGTTTCCCCTGTCGGAAAATCCGATAAAAGGAGCATCCGAATCCCTGTCGATGCCCGAGATCATATCACTTATCCGGGCGATAGTGCTCTGAACGGAAGATGCCGCGGCTTTTACAAAGCCCCAGCCATACGGTCTGCCGGGTATCTTAACAGCGGCGATAACAACAAACGCAGCCAGTAAGAACGGGGCGGTAAAGACAAGATGGCTGTGGATGTCGGTATTACCTTCTTTATCGGAGCGGTTATGGACTTCATCAATGAGTACGATGAGCACGTACGCGAAGATTGAGCAGACACAGAGTTTACCCAGCCGGTTTCCGAAGAAGAGGGAAGCCGGCAGCATGATGAGTCCGGCAGCTGCGATGACCGTACGCAATATCCTGAAGCGGGACGATATCACGCAGACTGTGAAACAGGCAAGAGCTATGCCCACATCTTTGACAGCCCACACATGAGAAGAGAGGAACTTAAGTCTCTCACCTGAACCCTGATAGAAAATAACGGCGGCAAATGCGGTGACAACTATCCCTGCGAGCAGCAGTCTCTCACGAAGCTTCAGGTGGCGAAGAAGTACCAAAATTACAGAAGCGGATACAATTGCGAGAAGCCAGACCGCCTCGGAAACACCGGGAACAAAAGGATACACAGCCGATGCAGCAGCAAGCGAGAGCGGCAGAATAAACATCAGATCGTATATGACGGAGATGATCACGGATACTGTCATAGCACATCCTCCGTGGGACGCTCTGTCCCGGTTCTGATGATCCGCGTAAGACCGTCATTTATGTCATATCCGGCCGCGCCATTCTCATCCGTGCAGACAAGATAGATCCTGACAGGCGCTCGTCCTATGTTTATCCGATCTATAAGGGCCCGGATCTGCGGATCCGTCTCATGGAGGATGAATATGAGCATCTCGTATCCCGAGACTGCGATTGCCGCAATACTGTCAAGAAGACTGACGGTTGAAGCTTTATCACGGAAGGAATAACCCTTCATATGCGTGTATAAATTATCAAATTCCGCAGCAGCAGTCACGCTTAGTCGGACCATAGAGCCCGTATAAAAGAAAACATCTACGGGGATGCGGTGCTCCATGTAATAAAGTGATAATGCCAGTGTACTTTCTATTATCCTGTTTTCAACCGGCAGATACCGCTCCGGCGCCTCATGACATCTGCCCGGGTCCATTATGATGGCAACGCCGTTCTTTTCGGTTCCCACCCGTTCCCTGATCATCATTTTCTGCATGACTGCACTTGCACGGCTGTTAAGAAGACGGATATCGTCTCCCGGGACATATTCTCTTACAGGTATATCGGGTTCGGTCCGGTTCATCAGGCTGTCTTTACCGGCGGATGGTATATCATCCCCGGCGCGGAGTATATCAAGGTGTTTTATCGCAGGCGAGACTATCACATTCAGAGGTTCTTTGATACGGTATCTGATGTGAAACAGTTCCAGAGGGTCGCCGACGATGATCTCCTTGATCCCGACTTCATACTGTCCGCGGTATTTACATATAAGCGTGGTCTTACGCGTGACGGAAGTTTTGGGTAAAAGCTCATATACGGCGGCTTCATCAAGGCCTGTTACCGTTGAGAACGAGGAATAGAATACGATACGTACCGAAGAAAACGAGAACGGCCCCTCGTTGTTGAGCGTGATATAGAAATCCGACGGCACCGAACTTACCATGTCGCGCCCGTCTGATTTCTGATAGATCTTAAGAGAAAATATGACTGCTGCGATATAGATGAAGCAGAACAGCGGAACGAGCAGACTGAGCCAGAAGAAGACATACGTTACGGGCCCGCCGTAAAACGATATCCCGACGAGGGATATGATAAACAGTATGAACGGAATGAGGTATCGCTTCTGTTTCATATCATTCTGCCGGAAGTGGAGTTTTGAGGATCAGTGCTTCCAAAACGGATGCGGCGTCCTTGTTCTGCAGACGCGTATCCGTAGATACAACGAGTCTGTGAGCCATTACCGGAACAGCCACATGCCGCACGTCATCGGGCAGAGCGTAATCGCGCCCCTCCAGAAAAGAGCGGGCCTGAGTGCAGCGGATAAGATGAAGCAGGCAGCGCGGACTGGCCCCGAGAGAAAAAGCGGATTCTTTCCGGGTGCTGTCGACGATTTTCTGAATATAAGAAAGAAGCGGATCGCTGATGTGGACCTTTTCCGCCTCCGAACGAAGCGAAAGCGCATCCCCGGTGCCAAGCAGCGGCTTTGCTTCATCGCATGTAATGCCTTCCATATGCATCTTTGCCATGCGTATTTCCTCTTCGGCATCGGGATAACCTATGGACAGTCTCATGCAGAATCTGTCGAGCTGGGCTTCCGGGAGCGGAAATGTACCGGTAAAGTTAGCCGGGTTCTGGGTGGCTATTACCATAAACGGCTGTGGGAGGGCATGGGTCGTGTCATCAACTGTCACGTTTTCTTCTGCCATTGCCTCAAGGAGGGCAGCCTGGGTCTTCGGGCTCGTACGGTTGAGCTCATCTGCGAGTATAACGTTCTTCATGACAGCACCGGGACGAAATACGAATTCACCGGTCTTCATGTCGTATATTGTCGATCCCGTTACGTCCTGCGGCATCGTATCCGGGGTGAACTGGATGCGCCCGAAAGACAGTCCGAGGGATCTTGCAAAAGTCTTGGCAAGTGTTGTTTTGCCTACTCCGGGTACATCTTCAAGGAGCAGGTGACCGCCCGCAAGAAAACACACAAGAACGTCATCTATGATGCCGCTCTTGCCCGCGATGTAGCTGTTCATCTGATCACGCAGTTCCTTAAGCTTTTCGTTCATGACACACCTCACATGATTTTTGTACTTTTTCTGAAATTATATTAAAGCATTCAACACATGTCAAAACAGGCCGGAATAACCGAAAAATCATACTCGACCCGTTGACACACATGGGAGAATGTGTATAATATTTGTGTTATTTTTATATACTTATAACAAGGAGGAAAATATGAAAAAGAAGATTATCAGTGTTCTTCTGGCATGCACAATGGCAGCATCGCTTACAGCATGTGCGGCAGCACAGGCTCCCGCAGGTGCGACCATTGAAAGTGTTGAAGAGCCGGAAGAAACGGCCGAGCCTGAAGCCGCCGAAAGTGAAGCGGCTGATGAGGCCAAGACAGAGGAAGCGGCAGGCGAAGAGACTGCAGCCGCAGGAGATGATTTTCACATCGGTATCGTAACCGGATCTGTTTCACAGTCCGAGGACGACAGAAGAGGTGCTGAGGCATTCCAGGAGAAGTACGGTGAGGACAAGGTTACTCTTGCCATCTATCCCGATAACTTTACCGAGGAGCTTGAGACGACTATCCAGACGATCGTCAATCTTTCGGATGACCCGGATATGAAGGCCATCATCGTTAATCAGGCTATCCCCGGAACAACGGAAGCATTCCGTCAGATCAAGGAGAGAAGACCTGACATCTTATGTATCGCAGGTGAGTCACACGAGGACCTTCCCGAGATCGGTTCCGCAGCTGATCTTGTTGTCAACAACGACTTCGTTGCCCGCGGATATCTGATGATCCGTACGGCTCACGAGCTCGGATGTGACACATTCGTACATATCTCATTCCCGAGACATCTCTCATATGAGACAATGTCCAGACGTGTTGCCATCATGAAGGCAGCATGTGAAGAGTTCGGCATGAAGTTCGAGATGGAGACAGCTCCCGACCCGACAACAGATGTCGGCGTTCCCGGTGCACAGGCTTATATACTTGAGCATGTTCCCGAGTGGGTTGAGAAGTACGGCACAAATTCAGCTTACTTCTGTACAAACGATGCTCATACGGAGCCCCTGCTCAAGATGCTTCTTGAGTGCGGCGGATACTTCATCGAAGCAGACCTTCCTTCACCTCTTATGGGATATCCCGGAGCACTGGGACTTGACCTTACACAGGAGGCAGGTGATTTTGAGAAGATCCTTGCAAAGGTTGAATCCGCAGTTGTTGAAAAAGGCGGCGCAGGCAGATTCGGAACATGGGCTTATTCATACGGCTACACTGTTTCGGCAGGTCTTGCAGAGCATGCAAGAAACGTCATCCTCGGGCAGAGCGATCTTACCGATATCGATGATATCTCAAAGGCATACGGTGTATTCTCACCCGGCGCAGAGTGGAACGGCAGCAAGTACACAAATGCCGACACAGGCGTAAAGGCTGACAACACCATCCTTATCTACCAGGACACATACATCATGGGCGATCCCGGACATTACATGGGCGCTACAAAGGTTGAAGTTCCTGAGAAGTACTTTACGATCAAATAAGATCTTTGCGGGTGGGGAGGCAGAGCCTGCATCACAGGCAGGCCCGCCTCCCCGCTTGTTATGTTTATAAACGTATTCTGAAAGGCAGTTATATATGGAAACAAACAGTGCGCCTCTTTTGAAGCTGCAGGGCATCAAAAAGGATTTCAACGGTAACCAGGTTCTTGCTGATATCAATCTCGAACTTGGAAAGGGAGAAGTCCTCGGACTGTGCGGTGAGAACGGCGCGGGAAAATCAACACTTATGAAGATCCTGTTCGGTGCGGCAGACATAACCGAAACGGGAGGATACTCGGGAGACATATATCTCGACGGACAGAAGGTGAGTTTTGAAACGCCTTTTGAAGCCATCGAGGCAGGCATCGGAATGGTTCACCAGGAATTTTCCCTCATTCCGGGCTTTGATGCTACCGAAAATATTTTGCTCAACAGGGAACCTGAGAAATACAGTTTTATTTCGGAAATATTCGGAGACAGACTGAACACGCTCGACCGCAAAAAGATGGACGAGCGTTCGGCAGAGGCTGTTGAAAAGATGGGAGTTGCGATCGACCGTCATATGATGATCAATTCCATGCCTGTCGGACATAAGCAGTTCACCGAGATCGCAAGGGAGCTTTCCAAGGACCAGCTGAAGCTCCTCATTCTCGACGAGCCCACTGCGGTTCTGACGGAGCGCGAAGCCGAGGCACTTCTGGCCTCTATAAAGGGCATGAGTGAACGAGGTATCTCAGTCATCTTCATTACGCATAGATTACAGGAAGTTCTGACGGTATGTGATACGGTTGCAGTCTTAAGAGACGGTGTGCTCGTGGAATGCACTCCCGCATCCGAGACCGATGAGGCGAGGATCACAAAGAGCATGGTCGGCAGGAGCATCATGGGCGTGGCCGGCAGTGACGATGCTTCCGAACAACCGGATGCACCGACGATCCTGTCAATAGAAAAACTCTGGGTCGACATGCCCGGAGAGACGGTAAGAAATGTATCGCTTGATGTAAAGGAAGGAGAGATCCTCGGTATAGGAGGACTCGCCGGACAGGGCAAGCTCGGAATACCGAACGGTATCATGGGACTGTATGAAGCCGGAGGAACGGTCACGTTCGAGGGTAGGCAGATACCGCTCAACAACCCGAGGATATGTCTTGATTCATCGTTCGCGTTCGTATCGGAAGACAGAAGGAGAGTAGGTCTGCTTCTCGATGAATCGCTTGAATGGAACATTTCATTCCCCGCGATGCAGATACAGAATAAGTTCTTAAAGAGTTACCTCGGAGGTCTTATCAAATGGAGAGATGAAAAGGCTATCAGGGAACTTACGGAAAAGTATATAGAAGAGCTTCAGATCAGATGTACGGGTACTAAGCAGAACGCCAGACAGCTGTCGGGCGGAAATCAGCAGAAAGTATGTCTTGCCAAGGCATTTGCACTTCAGCCGAGACTCCTGTTCGTATCGGAACCGACACGAGGCATCGATGTCGGAGCCAAGGCACTTGTCCTTAACGCTCTTAAGAAGTTCAACAAAGAATCCGGGACCACGGTTGTCATGGTCTCTTCGGAACTTCAGGAGCTTCGTCAGACATGCGACCGTATAGCGATAGTGTCCGGCGGCAGGATATCGGGTATCCTTCCGTCATCCGCTCCCATGGAGGAGTTCGGAACACTGATGCTCAAAGATGTAGTGTAGGGGGATCGAAATGGAAGAAAGTATTACGTTTAAAGACAGGATAAAAGATTCCGTTGCGGAATTCGGACTGCCCCGTCTTATCATCACGGGGTTCCTTGTTCTGCTTCTTATAATGGCACCGTTTGTGGGAGCGGACCTTCCCACACAGATATCGAACATAATCAACCGGTTTTCGTGGAACGGGATACTCGTGCTCGCGATGGTGCCGATGGTACATTCCGGCTGCGGACTGAACTTCGGGCTGCCGCTCGGTATCATATCGGGACTGCTCGGAGCGACGATGTCGATCGAGCTCGGATTTACCGGTGCGATGTCGTTTGTGGCCGCCATACTGATCGCGACACCGTTCGCACTCGTATTCGGGATGCTCTACGGATGGCTTCTCAACAAGATCAAAGGCGGAGAGATGATGATAGCCACATACGTCGGATTTTCGTCCGTATCGCTCATGTGCATGATGTGGCTGGTGCTTCCTTACAGCAGCCCCAACATGGTATGGGGACTTGCGGGTAAAGGCCTTCGTACCACGATATCGCTCGAAGGATACTTTGATCAGGCTCTCGCGGGGATCGCGCAGATCAACATAGGAAATATCTCGATACCTACGGGAACGCTTCTCTTCTTTGCGCTGCTCGCTTTTGCGATCTGGGCATTTCTTCACACCAAGACCGGAACGGCGATGACTGCTGTCGGTTCCAATCCCGCCTTTGCGAAGGCAGCGGGCGTGAACGTCGACAGGATCAGGATGCTCTCCGTTGTGATGTCCACATGGCTTGCGGCAGTAGGCATTCTTGTATATGAACAGGGCTTCGGATTCATACAGCTCTACATGGCTCCCTTTTACATGGCTCTTCCGGCCGTATCAGCCATACTGATCGGCGGCGCGAGCGTGAACAAGGCGAGCATAATGAACGTTATCGTCGGAACGATACTGTTCCAGGGAATAGTCACCATGACCCCGACCGTCATGAACAACATGATACATATGGATATGTCCGAGGTCATCAGGATCATCGCCTCAATGGGCATGATACTGTTCGCGCTTACGAGAAAGACGGAGGGTTCAAGATGAAAAAGATAAATCTGAGACAGGCCTCCGTGCCTATAATGTTCATAATAATATGTGCGATCTGTATCCCGCTGTCGGGACTGTCACCGAAGATGCTGGTCAACGAGATCGTTACGAGGATGGGACGTAATGCGTTTCTGATCCTGAGTCTGCTCATCCCCATCATGGCCGGCATGGGCCTTAACTTCGGAATGACTCTCGGTGCCATGGCTGCGGAGATCGCGCTGATACTCGTATGCGACTGGCAGATCGTTTCCGTACCGGGAATGATACTCGCGGCGATCATTTCGGTTCCGATATCCGTTCTTCTCGGGATATTCTGCGGAAAGATCCTTAACCGAGCAAAAGGCCGTGAGATGATCACAAGCTATATCATGGCATTCTTTGTAAACGGTATATACCAGCTCATCGTACTGTACCTGATGGGAAGCGTTATCCCGATCAAGCACTCCACGATCAAGCTTCCGAGAGGATACGGAATACGTAATACGGTATCGCTTCTGTCCATGAGACAGAAACTTGACAATATGCTGGCCGTCACGATCGGCGGAGTCAAGATACCGGTGCTCACATTCATCATCATCGCTGTTATGTGCCTTGTTATCGTTTGGTTTCGCAGGACAAAGCTCGGTCAGGACATGAGAGCGGTCGGACAGGATATGGAAGTCGCAAGGGATGCGGGTATCAACGTGGAACGTACGAGGATCATCTCCATCGTCATCTCCACCGTGCTCGCCGGCCTCGGCATGATCATATATCTTCAGAACATGGGAAATATCGCGACATATACGGCGCACAGCCAGATCGGTATGTTCTGTATCGCGGCGCTCCTCGTCGGAGGCGCGAGCGTTGACAAGGCTTCTATCGGAAACGTGTTCCTGGGTGTAGTGCTCTTTCACACGATGTTCATCGTGGCTCCGAGAGCCGGTGCCTATATAACCGGGGACTCGATGATAGGTGAATACTTCCGCGTGTTTGTTTCATATGCGGTAATCACCGTTGCTCTCATCATGTACGAGACAAACAAGAGAAGAGCAAAGAGCGCGGCATCGCAGAGACTTCAGGAGGAGCAGGATGCCGAATCACCTGCCGGAGGTGAGAACTCATGAAAAATAAAAGACAGTTTTTATTCCGCGCACTGGCCATCATACTGATACTTGCACTCGCTGCGGTGATGTTCGTTATCGGACGCGGCCATACGGTATATTTTGACAATAAGGATGCCGAATACGACGGCAAGGAATATGAAGCCTTCTATAAGGTTGTTGTCATAAAGGACAAGGAGAAGGTCGCAAAGCTCGAAAGTGATGACAGAGGCATGACGGATCTGATGGGTCAGACTCTTACCGTTACCGTTGAGATAACGGATGAAAAAGGCGGGGAATCCCATGCACACAAAGTCAGCATGCCTGTGCCTTACAGCATGGACGGTATTGTCATCAACGTCCCGGCTCTCATGGCAGGCCTTCCGGCGGAGGCATATATGTCTGAGTTCGTTCCGATCGCGGCAGAGGAAGAAGATGAGGACGAAGAGGTAGTCATCGACGAGTTCGAGATAAGCGATGATGTGTAGCATATCTTTGCTGAGAGGAAATACATGAACATTGTTGATTACATCAGCCTTAATTTTTATTTCTTTGAGTGGCTGATCACCGGGATAGGCTGCGCCCTTATCTTTCGAAAAGACGGGATAAAGGGAATTTACAGTTTTATTCCCGGCCTTCAGCAGTATTTTCTTGCGGTGGAAGCCGAAAGGGAAGAGGACGGGAGAACCTATTTCATACTTGCGGTATGCAGGGTTCTCGCGAATCTGATGAGGTCCATGTTTAAAGAGGGTTCACCCGTGGAGATCATGTGGCTTATAGTGGCATTTGCCCTCTGGATGGCCTGTCTCCTGTTCGGTATCAGGATATTCATAGCCCTGTGTGATGTTTTCTGCCAAAAACGCAGATGGACGTGGCTGTGGCTGTTTTTTCCCGGGATCACGTCCATGATATGGGGTATTTCTCCGAAATTCATGCCGGTTCATAAAACCGTATCGGAAACGGATTTTGAAAAGGCGGCAAAGATAAGTGAGGCTTCGATAGAAGCTGTACAGAACGGGCTGACGGTCAATCTGACTGACAGGACCGTAATGAATCTGGGCAAAAAAGCATACCTGTTAAAAGACATACATCTGTCCATACCTGTCGGACATATGGTGCTTCTCCTCGGCGGCTCCGGTGCCGGCAAGACTACATTTCTCAATGCCGTGACCGGATATGAGAAGGCAAACGCCGAAATTATCCTGCGGGGAAGGAATTTCTACAATAATTACGAAAGCATGAAATACGATCTCGGGTTTGTTCCGCAGCAGGATCTGATGAGAACAAGCGATACGGTCCGCATGACTTTATACGATACGGCAAATCTCCGTCTTCCGGCAAATATGCCCCGTAATGAAAAAAAAGAAAGAGTGTCGCTTGTGATGGAAAAGCTCGGACTGTCATCAGTGGCAAAAAGTCAGGTGGGCAAGCTTTCCGGAGGACAGAGAAAAAGACTGTCGATCGCACTCGAACTTATATCCGATCCTACGCTGTTCATACTTGATGAGCCTGATTCGGGTCTTGACGGAGTAGTGGCAAGAAATCTGTTTCAGACGCTGAGAGGCATTGCGGATGAAGGCAGGATCGTAATAGTGATAACGCACACACCCGACAGGGTAATAGATCTGTTTGATGATGTTATCGTCCTTGCAAAGGATGCTGCCCTTACAGGCCGTCTTGCATACTACGGACCGGTCGGTGAGTCATATGAGTTCTTTGGAAGGAATTCCATGGAGGATATACTTCGCTGCATCAATCAGAAAGACGAAGGCGGCGAAGGAAGGGCAGACGAATTCGTGGAGAAGTACAGCGATGTGATGGAGCAGTTATCGACGGAGGCCGAAAATGCGTGAATCTGAGAATGATCTGAAACATATAGGCCGCTTCAGACAGCTGATCATATATCTGAATAAACTGTTCAGATTATTCGTGCTTCAGAACGACTGGAAAGTACTTCCGATGTCTGCCGTCATAGCCGGTCTGGTATCCCTTGCGGTCGGAAGAGGACTGTTCCGGACGATGGAAGGAACCTTTCAGGGAACGTTCGCTCTGACATGTGTATGCATATGGAACGGATTCTTTAATTCGATCCAGTCAATATGCAGGGAGAGAGCTGTAATAAAGAGAGAGCACAGGGCAGGGATGCATATCACATCTTATGTCGGTGCCCAGCTGATATATCAGGCCCTTCTGTGTGCGGCTCAGTGCGCCATAACGATCTTTGTGCTCGGTGTTACGGGAGTTGCTTATCCGCAGGAGACAGTCTTTAACTCGGTTCTTGATCAGGCCGGATCACAGGCCGGCACCGGTTTTACAGTCGAACTTTTTATTACGCTGTTTCTTGTGACATATGCCGCGGATCTTATGGCGCTTATGATATCGGCGATAGTGCATTCCGAAATGGCTGCGATGACAGTCATGCCGTTCATGCTCATAATACAGCTTGTATTCTCGGGATTTATCGCACTTCCGCAATCCATTTCGGATGCGACGGATCTGATGATCTCCAAATGGGGAGTACAAAGCCTTTGTGTCATTTCCGACTACAACGAACTGCCGGCCGTGATGATATGGAACAGGATGTCATCGGGCGGCGACAGGATCGATATAGGTGGCGGAGTGACGATAAAGGATGTCATGAACGTCATTGACGAGCAGGGAATGAAGGATACCGTCATTCAAAAGCTCAGTGAGACAAATCAGAGGGCCGATTTTGAAGCAACTTTTGAGAACCTTTTTACAGCCTGGATATACATTATAGTACTGGGAGCCGTATTTGCCGTGATCACGGTCGTTTTCCTGGAATTTATCGACAGGGACAAACGATGATCCGTAAAAGAGTCACATAGCCCCACCCACTTGACAATGCGGACTTCACGAAGTAAAATTTAAATGTTAGGGATTTTTGTTTTATATTTTTATCAGGAGGAGAAAAATGGAAAAAAGATTTGATAAGAATGTATTTACATGGGTGTTCACATTCCTTCTCGGATCACTTGGGATCGACAGATTCGTAAGAGGTCAGATCGGACTCGGAGTCCTTAAGCTTATCACATGCGGAGGATGCGGCATCTGGACAACTGTTGACTGGATCATCGCTATGGTTAAGGCGTACGGACAGGCATACGGTTCAGAGAACGAGTTTGTTTTCATCGACGGACAGTACAGCGCTTAATAGAGAAAATCAAACGATGTAAGGAGTCGGGATCCTTCCAAGGGTTCCGGCTCTTTTTTTGTCATTCGAGTAGCCTGTTTATGGCGCGTCCGAAGAAGGAGCTTTCGAGGTGTACCTGCACGACAGGGGAGTGCATCATATGTCGTATGATAAAACATACGACAAGAAGGATGCTAAGAACGATAAGAAAAGTGTTGAACACTTTCTGCGGCGGGTCTATCACATCAAAGCATGTCAGCAGAAGAAAGGCAGCTGCAAAAGGTGCGATGGGCCACAGCGGATGGTAGTAAAACGCGAGTGCAACATCTCCTTTGGCAAGAGCCATGAATGCCCTCGTGATCCCGCAGAGCGGACAGGGGATCCCGACAAAAAAGTCGAGAGGGCACCTGTAGATCTTAAGCAGGAACATGATAAGAAATATGAGAAGTCCGGCGGCCACCGGCAGCAGCCTACGTATCGGGATTTTTTTCAGAAAGTTCTTCATCTGTCATATACCACCGCTGGACGGTGTTCTCCAGGAAAAAGTAATGCCGCACATAAAAGATCAGCAGCACGAAAACGATCAGGAACATAACGAGAGATGCCGGAGCGGTCTCGGGAAGGAACATAAGGAGTGCCAGAGAAAACAGGGTGAGGATCACCGTGATCAGCAAAACGATCAGATGGATCAGCCGCTCGTGCATAAGCCATGCAAGTTTCTTCTCGTGAAGTTCCCGAAGCTGCCGCAATTCTGCTGCTTCAAGGTCTTCGTTCATCATCCGGCTTACATATTGTTCGTGTTCCCGGCACCATTTATTTACGTTGATCCCGTATTTATAATCTCTGTTTCCGTCTTTGTATTCTCTTTGGGTTTCCATGCCAATATTGTAGCAGAACCTTCTTTTGCACACAAATCTCCGTACACAAATCTCCGCGCAGTCACATACGCTTGCATATGTGATCGGCCAGGCTCGTTTGTTTGCGGTTTTTCCGATCATTATGTTGTATAAGAGCAAAAAAGGTAGTACAATATTTTGTGTTGTTTGTTTACGGCACAGATGTTTTGCGTGCCGCAATCCGGAGGGTGAGAACTTGAGTGATAATGGGGACAGACAGGTCAGCGAAAACGTTAAAGCTGACGAGGTGAAAACTGCCGCAATAAAAACTGCGGAAGAAGAAACTGCCGCAAAAGATGCAGATCTAGTAGATATCTCGGAAGAGATCAAATCAGACGCAAAGAAGGATGATCCCGGTGATCAGCGCATGTTTACCGTGCGGAAAAAGAAGAAATGGGTGAAGTGGCTGATCATAATCCTGATCATCATCGCTGTAGTTGCGTTCGTGATCATCAAGTCTATACAGACCGCTAACAAGCTCAAAGAAGCGCTTGCAGGATCCACCCAGGAAGAACAGATAAAGAGGATGGACATCTCGAGCACCATAGCCACGACCGGAACGATCCAGAGTAAGGACGTCAGGACACTGACAAGTCCTCTTTCGGGTGTAAAGATCGACGAGGTTAATTATAAGGTCGGCGATATGGTCAGTCAGGGTGATGTAGTCGTGACGTTCTCAAGGGAAGACATCAACAAGAAGATTAACCAGCTTGATGAGGATATAGACGAGGCCAAGCAGACAAAGGCACTTGACTCCGGCAACAGGGAGAATGTGCACAACAGCAGTTACGGTACCGAATCGTATAATCTGAACAACACCTATATTTCGGTGGACAGAGCGGCACAGGATATGCAAAAGGCAGAGGACGACCTGCAGACGGAAGTCAAAAAGAAGTCTGATTTTCTGCAGAAGTATGATGAGGCGAAAAATAATATTGACAGCAAAAAAGAAGAGCTTGAGGCACTGACGGTACAGTATAACCTGTGGAAAGCGGAAGGCCATCCTTTTCATAAGGATGAAAAAACACCGGAAGACGTGATATACAATGCCCAGGAACTGGATGCGGATTATAACTTTTCAAACCGGATATCGGAACTGAATTCAAAGGTCACCGAATACGAAACCACAATAAAAGGCTACGACAACAGCATCCTCTCATACAATGCAAGCATCACATCGGCCCAGACCAAGGTGGACAACGCGATGCGCACGTATGATGATGCGGTGAGCAAATCAAACAAAGCCGGATATGACGCATATTACAACACTGCCAAGTACGATTATGATTACAACAAGGGAAACGTTACCGCAAACGATAACGTCAAGAACCTCGAGAGACAGAAAGAGGAGAGGATAGACTCTCTTGACAATTATATAGTCACGGCGCCGATATCGGGTCTTGTTACAACTGTCAATGCGCAGGAAGGTAACGGATATCAGGCTACGACCGGAGCGCTGATGACGATCCAGGCGGTCGATGTCCTGGAGGTCACCACACAGGTCGATGAGTATGATATCAATAACGTGACTCTCGGACAGAGAGTGGTGATCATGACCGATGCCACCGGAGAGGATGAGCTTGAGGGCCGTGTGACTTTTATAGCGCCCACAGCCACTGCGCAGAATGGAAACTCTGCGGCAACAGATACCACATTTGAGGTAAAGATTGACGTCATCAACAAGGACAACCGTTTAAGGCTCGGGATGAGCGCAAAGCTCAACTTCATCGTTGACATACACAAAGATGTTCTTGCGGTTCCTTACGACGCGATAGAGGAGAAGGAAGGCGGAGCACACTATATCTACGTTGTGGACAAATCAGCGGCCGCGCAGACCGACAGCAAGAGTAACGGAATTGATGTCATCGGTCTTGACGGTATACTCAACAAATCAGAGGATAAGCCTGAAACCGCAACCGGTGAGGACGGCAAGGATAAGAGCGACGATGCGTTTGCGAACAGACCCGCCAACAGCAGACAGATCCCTGTACAGATCGGCCTTGAAGGTGATTATTACACCGAGGTAATATCGCCGGATATCAAGGAGGGCATGACCGTTCTTGTCAACAGTGAAGCGGGTGAGCTTATGAGCGATTTTGAGATGATGATGAACGACGGACCCTGATGATGGACAGAAGAGCGATCATAGACATGAAAGGTATCGTCAAGCGATACTATATAGGCAAGCCGAACGAGCTTGAGGTTCTTCATGGCGTGGATCTGAAGGTCTATGAGGGGGAGTTCATTTCGATCGTCGGACCTTCCGGGTCCGGAAAATCAACCCTCATGAACGTTATAGGTGCTCTTGACCTTCCCACGATGGGCAGGTATCTTCTTGACGGATTTGATATGTTCGACGCAAGGGAGGACGATCTGTCCGCCATCAGGAATAAGAAGATCGGATTTGTTTTTCAGACTTACAATCTGATCTCGAGGATGACGGCACTTAAAAACATCGAACTTCCTATGCTGTATGCCGGTATGGGCAAAAGGGAGCGCACCGAAAAGGCCAAAGATCTTCTGCGTATGGTTGAGATGGAAGAGAGAATGTATCACAAGCCGGATGAGCTCTCGGGCGGACAGAAGCAGAGGGTCGCCATCGCAAGAGCCATGGCGAACGATCCGGCCATTATCCTGGCTGACGAGCCTACGGGCGCACTTGATTCCGTTACGGGAAGGCTGATCATGGACATATTTCACAGGCTGAACCGGGAGCAGGGCAAGACGATCGTTCTGATCACACATTCAAATGAACTGGCGGAGGAAACCGGCAGGATCATGTCGCTGCGCGACGGGCTGATAGTCAGCGAGAGAAAGGGGACAGGAAGAGTTGCTGCTGGGTGAGAATATCGCAATGGCCTTC
Organism: Lachnospiraceae bacterium; assembly: GCA_024695145.1. Taxonomy (GTDB): domain Bacteria; phylum Bacillota; class Clostridia; order Lachnospirales; family Lachnospiraceae; genus UBA2868. Next base: position 16,864 of record JAILIS010000007.1, on the reverse strand, counting down.
TCGGCCATACTTTCGAATAAAATGAGATCGTTCCTGACGATGCTCGGTATCATAATAGGTATCGGTGCCGTTATCGCCATAGAGACAGTCGGCAACTCGGTCACACAGACATTTTCGGATTCGATGACAAGCATGGGTGCCACCAATATCGTGGTCGGTGTCACACAGCGCAAGGAAGAGAAAGTCAAAGGAAGCGAGAGCGGACTCGAATTTGAAGGAAGACGAAACGAGAAGATCCCGGAAGAGAGCGATTTCATACAGGATTACATGATCGAGGAGTTCGAGAAGAAATTTGCGAACGACATAGAATATGTGATGATGTCTGAAAAGCTCGGGAGCGGCACGATATCGGTCGGAGGCAATACCGCCAAAGTTTCCGTTGAAGGCGGAAACGAAACTTATATCACAAATCAGAAGCTTGAGCTTGTTGCCGGACGCGAGATCGGAGACAAGGCGTTAAAGGGCGGTAAATCGGCGTGCCTTATATCCGATTATGCAGTGGATAAACTCTTTAAAACAGAAAACTATTCCCACGCTGTCGGAAAAACCGTGGAGGTAATATCGGGACAGAAATTTTATGATTTTACGATAGTGGGCGTGTATCAGCTCAGTGATACGGGATTGCTCTTCGGCGGTAATGCCGACCGGGAAACGACACTGTATACGACGCTCGGGTGTGTCAAGAAGCATTCTCATATCCAGGGATATCCGAACTTCACGGTGGTAAAGTCGGCAGATATGTCAAAGGATACAAAGGAATTTCGAAGTGAGATACAGATCTTCTTCGACAGATACTACCACACGAACAGGATATTTGAGGTGACGACATCAAGCTTTGAGAGCATGCTTGAAGAACTGACCAAGACCATGAGTACCATTTCGACCGCCATATCCATTATCGCAGGTATCGCGCTGCTCGTTGGCGGTATCGGGGTCATGAACATCATGCTCGTGTCCATATCGGAGCGTACACGTGAGATCGGAACACGAAAGGCGCTTGGTGCAACCAACAGTTCTATCCGGCTTCAGTTTATTATTGAGGCCATGGTTTTGTGCATAATCGGAGGTATCATAGGGATCCTGATCGGCGTGACGGGCGGAGCTTTAGCGGCCACACAGCTTATGGATGCCGAGGCAAGGCCTTCGATCTCATCAATACTCACATCTGTGGGATTTTCAATGGCTATCGGACTGTTCTTCGGGTATTATCCCGCGAACAAGGCGGCCAAGATGAATCCCATCGACGCGCTCACGTACGAATAAGAGTCATCCGGATCAAATTCTAGACTTTTGGCTGTAGCGCAGACCCGCAAAATATAATATACTTATATATTGTGATTTAGTAACAATTTGAACGGTTGGAGGGAAATGATGACACACAGGAATTATCGGATGGAGATCGTTTTCTTCGCTGTCCTTGCGTCCTTTACGCTTTTCGGGTGCGGCTCCAAGGCGCCCGAGGGTTACTACACTTTATCACAGGTAAATGAGGACGGTACCAAGGTCAAAGAAGATGATCTGGCAGATTACGGGCTGGAGGATTCCTACGTCGTATTTGACGGGGATAAAGGGTATCTGGTGGTAATGAACACGCCGGAGGATTTTACCTATGATGCCGACAAGGGCGTGATCGCAACAAAGTTTGGTGATGTGAAGGTAAAGTCAGCCGGAAGCAAGATCACCCTTTCTGACAGCGAGTTTTCAATGACCTTTGTTAAGAGCGATGATGATGCTCCGGCCAAGCCTGAAGCTGTCGCAAATGCGGGCGGTGAAGGGTTCGACTGGCTGAATTTTGATTACGAGAATTATGACTGGGAGAACGATCCCGACGGAGTGCTTGCCATGATGAACAGCGAGAACGGTGATTCCGCAGGCGGAGAAGGTACAGGCAGCGCTGCAGACGGAGAAGGTGCCGGTGGTTCGGGGTCTTCCGAAGATATGAAAACTTTCTGGAACGGCGACTGGTACGGATGGTATGACATAGAATCCATGGTGGATAAATACAAGGGATTCGAGAACATGAAGATATCCGTTCTGGCGACCACCACTCAGAATGATGACGGAACGGGATCGATAAAGATCTGGGAAAATAATGATGTTTTTGCGGAAGTTACGACGAGCAACAACGGGTCGGGTCTGACGAATCTCGGAACGATGGTCTCGGAGAGCGGAAGATGCTTTGAAAGGCCGATAAACCATGCAGAATGGCTGATAGATCCGGGTCTTTACGAGCATAAGGATTATATACAGATAGACGGAAGAGCATATGATAACAATGATGACCTTCAGTTTTACTATACGGTCCATCTGGTGAAATGGGGATCGCTGTGGGATGATTTTAGCGCAGAGGAACTTCCCGACGGCTATGACTGGTACAAAGAACAGGTAGCGGCCGGCAATCCGATGCCTGCCACCCTGCCCTGATGACGGATCGAGTAAAGTATAGGAGGATTGAAAAATGGCATTTTGTATAAATTGCGGAACTGAATTGCCGAACGGATCGAAGTTCTGCCCGAACTGCGGGACGCAGCAGCCGGCCATGGAAATGCAGCAGCCGGTCGTGGAAACGCAGCAGCCGGTAATGGAAACTCCCGCACCGGCGTATGAGACACCCGCACTTATGCCCGGTCGCAAAGCACCGGCCCCCGCACCTGTTTATGAAGCTCCGGTTACGGAGACACCCGTTGTGGAGATGCCTGTTGCCAAGGCGCCTGTATCGGAACCCGTTTATGAAGAGCCTGTGTATGAAGCACCGGTTGTGAAGACGCCTGGTGCAGAGGCTTCGGCCCCCGCAAATGCTTACGCAGCTCCGGTTCCAGAGCAGGAACCTGTTTATGAAGAGCCTGCGTATGAGGAGCCTGTGTATGAGCAGCCTGCGTATGAAGCGCCGGTTCAGGAGCAGCCCGTTTATGAGGCATCCGCAGCATCCGGACGTCTTCAAAGTCCCATAATGCAGGCCGAGTGCGATATGGAAACAGGAGAGGAACCTGATCCGGTAGTCGGCACATATACAATCCCTGCAGCTTCTCAGTATGCGGCAGCACCCGCAGGAAGATCCGGGTCAAGGAAGCAGCCCCGTGCGACAGCTCCATCTGCGGCAGCATCGGCAGCGGCAGCGGCAGCATCGGCAGCGGCTTCTTCGGTGGCAGCAGACCGGTCCCGTGCGGCAGCATCTCAGGCAGCTTCTTCGCGCGCTGCGGCAGGTGTATCTTCGAGCGCTGCGGCAGGACAGCAGGCGGCAAGACCCAGACCGGCAGCAAAGGCAAAATCATCCCGCAGGAGACGTCCCAGCAGAGTGCCGGTCATTATCGGGATCGTGGCAGCAGCTCTGCTTGCAGTCGCAATACTTGTAACAGCGGGAATTCTGATATACAGAAACGTTGCAGGATCCGGTGCTCCTTCAGGAGAGGGAACGGCTCTTGTGCAGATTGTAGATAACGCAGCAATGAACAAACAGGCAGGAAATTTAAAGGAGGAATAATATGCAGTATTCAATCGAAGGCGGAAGTTTACCCGTAGTCATTCTCACGCTTGAACCCGGTGAGAAGATCGTCAGTGAAGTCGGTGGCCGTACATGGGCCAAGGGTGATATCACAACAGAGACATCTTCAAACGGCGGAGCCGGAAAAGCACTCGGAAGGATGCTTACGGGCGAGAGCCTTTTTATGAGTAACTATACAGCCAATACACATGCGGAGATAGCTTTCACATCATCATTTCCCGGAAGGATCGTCGCATGGCAGCTCGCACCCGGACAAAGCATCATCGCCCAGAAAAGTGCATTCCTTTGTGCGACGGCCGGCGTAGAGCTTTCTGTTCAGGTCAACAAGAAACTCCGTGCCGGAGCAGCAGGCGGTGAGGGATTCCTGATGCAGAGGATCACGGGCCCCGGAATGGTATTTCTCGAGATAGACGGATACTGCAAAGAGTACGACCTCCAGCCGGGTGAGACGATCGTGTGTGACACGGGAGTGCTTGCTGTAATGGAAGAGACCGTTACCATGGACGTACAGATGGTCAAGGGTCTCAAGAACAAGCTGCTCGGAGGCGAGGGACTGTTTGATACGACTCTTACGGGCCCCGGAAAAGTATATCTGCAGACAATGTCGGCAACGGGTCTTGCAGCCCTCCTCAGGCCGTTTATCGTTACAAAGAAATAAGGAAATGCAGTTAGGGAGACTGAGATGAAAAGATATAAAACTTTGATGATTGCATGTATACTCGCGCTTGCTCTTTGTGCATGCGGAGAGAAGGGTGCCACCGAGCCGGGAACAGGTGTCTATGTTGCCCAGACCGCATCAATGATGGGCTTTGAAATGGGCGTCGACGAAGTTTTCGAGCAGGGCTTTAAACTTGATCTGCGTGACAAAGGAACAGGCCGTATATATGTTGACGGAGATGATGCCGGATTCAAATGGACACTCGACGGTACTGCTTTTTCCGGAGAAGGCGGCGGGGCCGAGCTTTCGGGAACCATGAAGGACGGTGTCATTGAGCTTACGAACGTGATGGATACCGGCATAGACATGAAACTTGTGTGTGACAATCCGACCGGTGGTGAGGGATCTTCATCAGCACCTGCAACGCTTCTCGGACGTCTCAAGGCCGTAAAGAACGGTGAGCAGGTGTATGGACCTGCCGGAAGTTCATCTGAAACCGGAGAGGGTTCGGTAGCCGGTGAGAACTTAGAGGCGGGTGAGAACTTAGGAGCCGGTGGCGACAGTGATGCCGATACTCCTGCAGACGGGGATGACACCATGGCGGCGGAAGGCGAGAGTGCCGATGAGTACGGTTCTTCATTTGCGGGCGACTGGGAAGGCATGACTTTCGTATACGACTCAGAGGGCACCACACAGACTGAGAAAATGGGCAAGACCGCTATATCCGCCGACAGTGTATACGGAACTTATGCCAGGATATGGTTCGACGAATACGGTGATGTCAAGATGGATATGGTCGGTGTGATCGATCTTCCCGAGATGAACCTTTCGGTTAACAGCGCATCATATGACGAGGCGGCCGACACTCTGGCTATCGACGGAAAGCTTTGCGGAGGAGAATTTTCCGCGATCGCGTCTTCGCCGGATTCATCAAACGGGGTGCTGACTTTTTCCGGAAGAACAAACGGAGATATTCAGTCCAATTATGTGGTATACCTAAAGCGGCTCGATTCAAACTGGGATCGAAGCGATGCGCCGCTTGTTCCTGACAAGGAATACAACATCTATATCATTAACAATAGGCCGAATCTGGAAGGTAAAACACTTGAGGAGCGCGTAAAGGTGTACAGCGATCTGGGTGTTGAAGTTGACATGAGTGATTTTCTCGAGCCGGCACCGTAACTGATCAGGCTTAATACCGGGCCAAGCTTAATACCGGGCCAAGCTTCATATCGGACCAAGCTTCATACAGGACCACGCATAATACCGGGCCGGATTTGCTTCGCCCTAATAACGGACCGGATGTGCTTCGCCTTAATAACGGACCGGATGTGCCGGGTTTAAAGAGCATTTAAATAAGACAGTATTTAAGACAGTATTTGGGGAGTGTGACACTATTGTGATAAATCACCTGTTATGATACATACATAAAGAACAGGAGATGAGCTAAAACAAAAACTTTTTCATAAAACCTCCCTTTGAAGAAGCCGCAAACAGCGGCTTTTTCATTTGTGTTGACCTGTGTACTACGCTCAGATCGTGATTTTTCCTTAAGCAGCCGGAGAGCCGGTAGAAGGGATGGCACGGGCATCAAAAAAAGGGAAAATAAGAAGAATCGATGCCGGAGAGCATGCCTAAGGAACAGGGTGGGCATCGGAAAAGGGAAAATAGGAAGAATCGATGTCTGAGAGCATGCCTTAGTGGTGGCGCGGGCATCGGAAAAGAGGAAAATAAGAAGAATCGATGCCGGGAAGCATGCCTAAGGAACAGGGCGGGCATCGGAAAAGAGGAAAATAAGAAGAATCGATGCCGGAGATCCGGGAAGCCGGGAAAAGAGGCAGAAAAGAGGCGTAATACATGTAAAGATGGAACTTGAAATATGAGATATGATAAAATATTAAAGGATAAGATCGAAAATAACGTTTTCCGGAAACGGCAGGCAGGTATGGTACATGTCAATAACCGGTTTTAGTGCTGATAACTTTGTGCTGATAACTTTGTGCTGATAGCTTTGTGCTGATTTACGCACACGCTTACGAATGAGCAGAATAGGAATGTGTTCATGTGCGGACGCTACTATCTCGAAAATACAATAGAAATGGTGCCGTTCATCGAGAAGATGATGAACTCGCCGCTTATGAGAAAGTGGACTGATACTTCGGCTGTTGTCACCGCGGGCGAGATGCGTCCTACCGATGTTGTTCCGGTCATAGCTTCAAACAGATCCGGAAATCAGTCGGTATTTCCGATGAAGTGGGGATATAACGGAAAAACACTGCTCATAAACGCAAGGGTTGAGACAGCGCCGGAAAAGCCGACATTTAAGGATGACTGGAAATCCCACAGATGCATAGTTCCGGCTTCATATTACTTTGAATGGGAACATCTTAAGGCAAATAACGGAAAAACAAAGACAGGCGATAAGTATGCCATACAGCCCAAAGGCGCCTCTCTTACGTGGCTGTGCGGGCTGTACAGATTTGAGAATGAGATGCCGCATTTTGTGATACTTACAAGGGAAGCGTCTGATCCCATACGTTTCATTCATGATCGAATGCCGCTCATAATGCCGGAAGATAAAATAAGTGACTGGATAAAGCCTGATGCGGATCCGGGCGCACTGCTTGACTGCGCACTTTCCGATATGGTAGCTGAGAAGACATAGAGTAAAAAGATTGAAAAATTGCAAAGGTTATTGCGAGTAAAAAGGGTAAAAAAGATGGTGTGACAGTTGTGTGATGGTTCCTGTGATACTATAATACGGTAGAAAGGACATGACGGAGGTGAGCACATGATTCGATCAGATGCAGACAATACAATCAGGAAGCTTAATGCAGACGATCTGAATGCAGTGATAGGCGGGATCGGATCCGGAGAAGAAGGCGAGCCGGTTTCCTGTCCGAGCTGCGGTGAAGTTTTTAAGATCAGAGTCGGCAGGGTCTCGGCACCTTGTCCCTCATGCGGGACTACCGTGAAAGCAAAGCACAACTGATGTGATAAGGAGGAAATCATTCATGAGTATTAGTGAAAAGAACGGAAATATCGTATTGAATGCCGCAGACCTTGAAAATGTTATCGGCGGTTCGGATACAGGAGCAAGCAAAATTGTAGCAGCTTCAGGCAATTCCGGCACCGCGGAAGAGTTTTGCACGGTATGCAACAAAAGGAGAATGTTCTTACTTGGCAGCGGAGGCAGGGCCTACTGCAGAGTGTGCGGCAACCAGATAACAAAGTAATTCCTGTCATATCGGTAAACTAATGGTGCCTGTCATAAGACAGGCACCATTTTTTTCGTCAGCCCATAACGACCTCCACGTTGTAGTCAGCCCATAACGACTTCCACGTTGTATTCTTTAACACCGTTCTCGATAGGAACGATGCAGCCGTCTACCGGCTTGCCGTTTACGGTCATACTCTTAACTCCCTTTTCGATGTTGCCGGGATTCTTTACGCTGATATTGTATGTAGCGCCCCTGAACTTCCTCGTGATCTCAAAATCACCGAAATCGTGAGGTACGCACGGATCGATCTGCAGGCCCTTATGCGTGGGATATACGCCGAGGATGTATTGGGATATGTTCGTAAATGTCCATGCGGCGGTTCCCGTCAGCCATGAGTTCTTTCCTTCGCCGGGGATGTACGCGTCGGCACCTGCGACCATCTGGCAGTAAACGTAAGGCTCTGTCTTGTGGATCTCAGAAATCTCCTCGGTGTATGCGGGACACGTCTTTTTGTATATCTCGAATGCACGGTCGCCTCTTCCGATGACTGTTTCTGCGATCGATACCCACGGATTGTTGTGACAGAATATTCCGGCATTTTCTTTGTATCCGGGCGGATATGAACTGATCTCTCCGAGCTCTATGTGGTAGGTTGTATATGCGGGCTGAAGTATCATGACTCCGTACTTGCAGTCGAGGTGTTCCTTGACGGAATCAAGAGCCTTTTCGGCAAGTCCTTCCTTGACACCGATGCCTGCAAGTGAACAGAAGCCGTTTGATTCGATGTAGATCCTGCCTTCTTCACATTCCTTGGAACCGATCTTGTTGCCGTTGGCATCATATGCTCTTACAAACCAATCGCCGTCCCAGCCGTCTTTTAATACAGCGTCATACATCTTCTTAACTTCATCGCGGGCTCTTGTCGCCTCTGCTGTATCGCCCATTTCCTCGCACAGCTGTGCATATTCCTCACCGTATTTTACGAACATTCCCGCAATGAATACGGATTCCGCTACCGGTCCTTCCGAAGGTCCGAAGGTCTGGAATGATTCACCCGGATGCTCCGAGAAGCAGTTGAGGTTCAGACAGTCGTTCCAATCTGCACGCCCGATAAGGGGAAGATCATGAGGACCTTTGTGATTAACGATGTAATCAAATGATCTCTTGAGATGTTCCATGAGCGATGTGGCAACACTCATATCATTATCGTAAGGAACCGTTTCCTTAAGTATAGACAGATCTCCGGTCTCGCGTACATATGCGCTAGTTCCGGCAATGAGCCAGAGCGGATCGTCATTAAATCCTGAACCTATGTCTGAATTGCCCTTCTTGGTAAGCGGCTGATACTGATGGTATGCGCTTCCGTCCTCAAACTGTGTGGATGCGATATCGATGATACGCTCCCTTGCGCGCTCCGGGATCAGATGAACGAATCCGAGAAGATCCTGGTTGGAATCACGGAATCCCATTCCACGGCCTATACCCGATTCATAATATGAAGCCGAGCGGCTCATGTTGAATGTTACCATACACTGGTACTGATTCCATATGTTGACCATGCGGTTGACTTTGTCGTTGCCTGATTTTAACGTATAGATCGACAGCAGGCCTTTCCAGTAGTCGCAAAGCTTGCCGAAAGCGATCTCTACATCTTTGTCGGTCTGATATTTATTAAGGAGAGCCTTGGCGGGCTTTTTGTTGATCACACCCTTTGATTCCCATTTGTCATTGTTGGGATTCTCGCAGTAGCCGAGAACGAATACGAATGATCTGCTCTCACCTGGAGCGAGGTCCACGTTGATCTGATGCACTGCAACGGGTGACCAGCCGTGAGCTATGGAGTTCGTACATTGACCGTTCGTAACAACCTCGGGATCATGATTGTCGTGGTATGCTCCGAGGAACGCATCTCTTGATGTGTCGAAGCCGTCGATCTTGGCATTGACTGAGTATACGGCATAGTGATTACGACGCTCTCTGTATTCGGTCTTGTGATAGATCGTGGAATCTATGACTTCAACCTCCCCTGTTGAGAAGTTTCTCTGGAAGTTCTTCATATCATCATCGGCATTCCACAGACACCACTCCACGTATGAGAAGAGTTTCAGCTTCTTCACCTCGGATGAATTGTTGGTAAGGGTAATACGGCTGATCTCGCAGGCGTCGTCGATAGGTACAAACGATAGTACATTTGCTTCAACATCTTTCATGACACCTTTAAACCTGCTGTAGCCGATGCCGTGACGGCACTCGTAAAGATCAAGCTCGGTCTTCGTAGGCTGCCAGCCCGGATTCCAGATGCAGTCACCGTCTTTTATATAGAAGTATTTGCCGTTCACATCCGCCGGCACTCCGTTGTAACGATAACGTGTAAGGCGCAGAAGTTTTGCATCCTTATAGAATGAGTATCCGCCGCAGGTGTTTGAGATCAGACTGAAAAAATCATTCGTTCCGAGGTAATTGATCCAGGGGAGCGGTGTTTTCGGAGTCGTGATCACGTACTCGGCATTTGCATCATCAAAAAAACCGTATTTCATTGTAACTTCTCCTTTTTCATCTCAATTATAGAAATCGTTTAAGTAAAAAGAGCAAAAAAATACTTTCGCAAAGGTAAGTATAGTCCATATCGCAGCGCGAAACAACTAAAATTTGCCTATAATATACATCTTTGTAAAATGTAACAAAAACCATTTGGAAATTTTTGCCAAAAAAACGAAAAAAAGTGATAGAAAAGTGGAGAATTTTGATATATACTAATTAACGAAAACGATTAAGGAGTATACCTATGATCTCAATGAAAGATATTGCGGACAGATGCAGCGTATCCGTTGCAACCGTCAGCAAAGCTTTGAACAATCACAGTGACATAGGCGAGGAGACCAAAAGGCATATCAGGGAGACGGCAGAGAAACTCGGCTATCATCCCAACAGTTCAGCGCGTGCCCTCAAGACAAAGCGCTCCGCCAACATCGGAGTACTCTTTGTGGACGAAGGCAGGAGCGGACTGACCCATGACTACTTCGCAAAAGTTCTCGACAGTTTTAAGAGAGTGTCTGAGGTTTCCGGTTATGACATTACCTTTATCAATGCCACGAGCCAGAAGATGACGTATCTTGAGCATTCACGTTATCGCGGGGTGGACGGCGTGGTCATCGCATGTGTTGATTTTGACGACAGGGATGTTTTAGATCTGATCAATTCCGAACTTCCGGTCGTGACCATAGACCATGTTTTTGATAACAGAATATCTGTCGTTTCCGATAATATCGGCGGAATGAGAGAACTTGTCGAATATGTTCATTCGCTTGGACATGAGAGGATCGCATACATATACGGTGACGACACGGCGGTTACGAGAAACCGTGTGGCCAGTTATTATAATGCGCTGAAAGATCTCGGCATAGAAGCCGATGACAACTATACGATCGCAAGCGCCTACCGTAATCCGAAGCTTGCTGCAAAGTATACGAGACAGCTCCTCGAACTCAAGAAGCGTCCCACATGCATACTCTATCCCGATGACTATTCAGCCATAGGCGGACTCAATGCGATAGAAGAAGCCGGGCTGACGGTTCCCGATGATATATCGGTTGTCGGATACGACGGATTGTATGTATCACAGATAATCCATCCGAGGCTTACGACATACGAGCAGAACTCCGAGGAGATCGGAAGGATAGCAGCCAAATCGCTGATAAGGCTTATCAGGGATCAGAAGAGCACGCTTATCGAGAAGATACTTGTTCCGGGACGTATTATAGAAGGGGCATCGGTCAGAAAACTGAACTAGATCGCGGACTGCAGCGTAGAAATAATAGAATGAAAAATCAGAGGCCTCGCCGCCTCTGATTTTTACACTTCAGACATCTTGGATCATCCGATATCCGACATCTTCCGGGTGCATGTCAGTGCCAGAGCACCGGGACCGATGTGACAGGCAACGCTCAAGGACAGCGGATTCATGAAGACATCGTTTTTGGGGTAGATCTTTTTTATCTCATCAAGCCAGACATCGGCCATCTCGCGGCCTCCCGAGTAGGCTGCTGCGATCCACATATCCGCAGCTTCCAGATTGAACCGCTCATGGATGTCTTTGTCAACGGCGTGGAGCATTATCTCCTTGGCCCGCTTGTAGCTTTGGGCCTTGGCGTATGCATCGAGCTTCTCGCCCTGTATCTGGAGAACAGGCTTGATATGAAGGATCGTTCCTACAGCCGCGGCAGCAGGCGTGATACGTCCACCCCTCTTCAGATACTTGAGAGTATCTACGGTAATATATATAGAAGAATCAAATTTGGTCCGCTCGAGGTAATCCTTGATGTATGCGCCGTCGCGACCGCTCTCGGCAAGAGCCTTGGCGTCAAGTACCGACAGACGGAGCGTAACGGAGATCCGCTGGTTGTTTACGACAAAAACTTTTCCGGCGTATTCGTCCTCGGCCAGTGCGGCGGTTGCGGCACACATTCCGGACAGTCCGCTTGACATCGGTATGAACACGATTTCGTCATAATTCTTCAGGGCCTTGTCCCAGGCGTCTTTAACGTCGCCGAGCGCCGGCATGGACGTGGATATCCTCGCATTCTCATCCGTAAGAGCCGTGTAGAACTGCTCCTGGGACAGAGTAATATCTTCATAATATAATGTGTCGTTAATGTAAAACGGCATGGGTATGACGAACACTCCGAGGTCCGCCGCTTTGGCCTGTGTGATACCGCTGTTGGAATCAGTCATTATAGCTACAGATGTTTGTTTCATCCTGTATGTTCTCCTGTGTTGCTTCGTGATGATATCAATATGAAGAGTATACTCCTTTTTGGTGCCTGTGTCACCGATAATCCCCCTTCATGTTGGCAAAAGGCGAAAACTGTGATAATTTAAATAGAAGGAAAAAAACGGAGGCAACGAATAATGGCAAAAACTGTTGTATGTTTCGGGGATTCAAATACGTTCGGATATGATCCGCAAACCGGCGGAAGATTCGATGAGAATACACGCTGGCCGAAATTACTGCAGAAACTTCTCGGAGATGACTATGAGGTGATCGAAGAGGGACAGAACGGCAGAAACATTACAAATGCCGATCCCTGGGAAGGCGGCACGAAGTGCGGTATGGATTATGTGCTGCCGATGATAGAAACTAAGCGCCCAGATCTTCTGATGATAATGCTTGGGACCAATGACCTGAAGATAAAGTTTAATCTTCCTGCGGCGGACATAGCCGGAAGTCTTATCACGATGATCATGAACATAAAGGCTTACTGCAGGCACTATCTCGGCGATCCGGATATGAAGATACTGATAATCTCACCGCCTGCTTTCAGCGAGCCGTTCGGCGAGTCGTATTTTGCGCTTTTCTTCGACAAGGATACGGTGGTTCAAAAATCGATCGAGCTTGCACCGTTGTACAAGCTTGCGGCTGAACAGCACGACTGCTATTTCCTGAATGCGACCGAGCAGGTCAGCGCCGGATCCGTCGATCATCTTCATCTCGATCCCGAGGGTCATGCGAAGATGGCTCAGATCGTAAAGGAGAAAATAAAAGAGATACTTTAAAGAAGGAGATATTAATATGAAAGAAAGACGTAACATTACACGTGTTGATTACACCACAAAGAGCGTGATCGTCGTATGCGATACGGGGGAGAAGTATTCTGTTGAGACCAAGAATGTCAGTCCTCTCGGAATGGGTATTGTCATGCCGGCAGGCTCACCGAACATAGTCGGCAAGGATATAATCATCGTGGCCAACACTCTTATTATGTACGCAGACGTTAACCGCCAGGTAAAGCATGATGATGGCACGTTCACGGTCGGTATCAGTGCCCGCCAGTTTACGCCTGAGGTATTGCAGTATCTGTTCACACACATCGCGGACGAAGAGTGAGCGAGTCATTGAAAATCAGAAGGCAAGGTAAAATGAACACCAGTAAACGAGTATTTATTTCTTTGACAGCAGCAATGGCCACGTTGGTTGCTGCTGTAATCACGCCGGTATATGTGCATGCCGCAAATCTTCCGGCAACCACAACGCCGGCACTCACAACGACAGTCACAACAGCTATCCCCGCAACTTCAGTCGCGACAGCGACACCCTCAACTACTGTCACAACAGCGACACCTTCAACTACTGTCACAACAGCGACACCTTCAACTACGATAACAACAGCAATCCCAGCAACGACAGCCACAACAGCAGCACCTGCAACGACGGTCACAGCGTCGGCAACTGCAACGACAGCCACAGCACTGACTCCTGCAACGACGGCTCCGGCTCCGGCTATCAAGGTGGTCGATCTTGTGCTTTTTATGGGTCAGAGCAACATGTCCGGAAGAGGAGGCAATGCAAGATCAGCCCCAAAGGTTCCCGTCGACAAGGGATACGAATTCCGTTACGGTTTAAGCCCCACCGGTCTTTACCCCATAACGGAGCCTTTTGGGATATATTCAGCCGGCCAGCTCTGCGATCTTCCGGCTCTTCGCGGAGGCACGCTTGTATCCTCGTTCGCGAATGCATATTATAACGGATGCGGAGTTCCGGTCATGGCTTTTTCGGCCGCAAGAGGCGGCACCGGTATATCATACTGGCAGGATCCGAAAGTCCAGCAGGAACTTGTGGCAAAGTACGATACGATAAGGTCATGGTGCGCAGCCAACAACGTAGTGATAAGGAGATCCTACGCAGTATGGCTGCAGGGTGAGACGGACGCGGTCGCACACGTGAGCAGGACCACATACAAGATGGGACTGAAGAGAACGTTTGACCGGCTGTTCTCAAAAGGACTTGAACAGGTATTTGTGATCACGATCGGACAGTACGGCGGACTTCCGGGAATATATGATGAAGTGGCCGCCGCACAGATGGAACTGTGCAACGAAAATCCGAAGTTCACACTTGGTTCCGCGGCGCTGCGGACTCTTCCCGAGACGTATCTTACGGACGGATGCCATTATAATCAGGCGGCGCTCAATATAGTCGGCACCGAATGCGGAAATGTGGCAGCGGTAAGATCCGTGCTTCTGCCGTAAAAACCCGGCAGTACTTCGGATGATCAGCATGAATGATAGCAGAATATGTCATATTGAAGATATTAAAGATGAAAGAGTTGCGCTCTATACAGAGTATAATGAGCCGCAGCTCTTTCATTTGAATGAACCCGGCAGCGGGGTTTTTATCGCTGAAACACCGATGGTCATAGAACGCGCCATCATCAGCGGCGCAAGACCTCTTTCATTTTTCGTTGAAAGTGATGCGCTTAACAGCGGCGAGGTTCAGCGTGTCATAGGGCTTACAGACGCAGATATAGCGATTTTTGAAGCGAAGCTTTCCGTTATCAACAGGATAACGGGATTCAATCTGACGCGGGGGATGCTTGCTGTCTTTGAAAGGCCACATCTTTCCCGGCCGGAAGAGATACTTCGCAGGAGCAGCAAAATTGCGGTTCTTGAGGATATCGTCAACCCGACAAATGTGGGTGCGATATTTCGTTCGTCAGCAGCTCTGGGAGCAGACGGAATACTGCTCACAAGTGCATCTGCGGATCCGTTTTACAGAAGGTCCGCAAGGGTTTCAATGGGAACGGTGTTCATGATCCCCTGGACATACATACCGAAAGGGACCGATCTTACAGCGCTTTTGCGAAATGACGGATACACTATAATATCAATGGCAATTTCGGATGATGCGATACCTCTGACCGATCCCGTACTGAAAGAGGGAACAAAAAGGGCCGTGATCTTCGGATCCGAAGGCGACGGTATCAGCCGGGACACGCTTTCCGGAAGCGATCATATCGCGGTGATCCCGATGCACAACGAGGTCGATTCTCTGAACGTTGCCGCCTCATCCGCAGTCACCTTCTGGGAACTGTTCGGAAAATGACACTGATCAATGTTTAAGGCTGATTGAGGAAAAATATGGGTATTACGATGACTGACAGCGTTCCTGTCATAACGGTATTGATACAGGGATTTCTGAGTTTCTTTTCCCCTTGTGTTCTGCCGCTTCTGCCGCTTTATATCGGATATCTGTCCGGAGGGATCGGAGTTACGGCATCTGATGAAGAGCACAGCTTTAGCAGAGGAAAGGTGATGATCAATACCTTGTGCTTTGTTATAGGCATAGGGTTTTCCTTCTTTCTGCTCGGCCTTGGTATGCGCGCGATCGGAAAGTTCTTTGGCGGAAATCAGATATTGTTTGCCAGAATAGGCGGTATCATCGTTATCATGTTTGGATTGTATCAGCTGGGTGTGTTGGGTGAATCTTCCGCACTTATGAAAGAGAAGAGGACCCCTGTGTATGTCCGACCCTGTCCGGGGTGCTGCTCATGGCTGCTTCTGCAGACAGCGGTGCAAAGGGATTTGCGCTTGTGGGGGTATATACACTGGGGTTTGCGCTCCCGTTTCTTCTGACGGGCTTATTTACAACATCCCTGCTCAGATTCTTCAAAAGGCATAAGGGTGTTCTTCTGTACACGGGAAAGATAGCCGGCGTTCTTCTGATCCTTATGGGAATCCTGATGATGACGGGCTATATGAACAGCATAACGGGATATTTGTCTCGCATCTCCGGTCCGGAAGTAAGCACAGAAGCCACAGAGGATGCAGACATAGAAGCCATGGAGGACGCATACACAGAAGCTGCAGAGGATGCAGACACAAAAGCTTCGGAGGATTATGATCTTCCTCCCGCTCTGGATTTTGTCGTATCCGACAACCTATATGATCGACCGGGATGGCAATATATATGGATATGTGCCGGGCAGCATGACAAAAGATATCATGGAGGATATCATCAGGCAAACATCAGAATGAACCGTTTAACTGTCTTCGGGAATCAAAGCGGGTACTCGTAGAGTTCGTAGTCCGTCCAACCGGTATCTTCATAAAACATACTGAGGGTGTGCAGATACTTGAATCCAAGTCCCGAATACAGTTTTGCTGCGGGAAGATTCCCTTTCAGTACATCAAGCCTTATGGCTTTCTGCCCCTCTTCTTCAGCCTTTTTAATGACAAAGCGCACCATCTGCGTCGCTATACCTTTGCCCATATACTTCGGATGTACACCGAGCGCATGTATAGCGGTGATCTCATCATCTTCCGCTTTTGTCGGCCAGTCAAAACTCCTATAGCCTTCGTTAAAACTGTGATTAACGATCATGGCACCGTATATGGATCCGCTTTCTTCCACGATGTAATATTCTCCGGCCTCTATGCCGGTCTTTATCATCTTGCGGGACGGGTACACATCCTTTATCCATCCGGCTCCATAGGGCAGTTTTGCCATCCCGTCTATAACGGTGTGATAAAACAGTCTTATTTTGTCGTATTCTGATATATCTGCCGTTCTTAGAATGAAAAATTAAACCTGTACTTTGACAACTGAAAAATCGCCTAAAAGATCTTGTTTACTGTTGCAATGACCTCTGCTAATCTGCGTATGTCGATTACTATCTGCGGATAGGAGCAGATATGAGTTATTACAAA
>JAILIS010000032.1 GCA_024695145.1 Lachnospiraceae bacterium | reverse complement strand
TGAAACTTTAAGCCCATATTTATCTCCAATCCACGCCTTAATCTCCGCGTATGACACTTTATCGCGTTTTAAGGGATTACTCTTTGGCTCATAGTCAATATACTCATATTTGACATCTCGACCAGATTCCCTACCTAAGAGGACGCACGTCTCGACATGAACAGTACCCGGGAACTGATCTATAGGGCAGATCCTGATCGGCCGGTATCCATCCTCCATCAGGCTGAGAAGATCCCTCGCAAGACTTGTCGGCTTACAACTGACATAAATGATATAATCTACCCCATAGCGCGCTATCTTTTTAAGAGCCTTCGGATTGACTCCGTCACGAGGCGGATCGAGTATGATAAGATCGGGTCTGGACTCTATCTCATCAAGAACGCACAGTACATCTCCCGCAATGAATCTGCAGTTATGCAAACCATTTATTTCAGAGTTCTCATTAGCCGCTCTGACTGCTTCCTCGACGATCTCAACACCCACCACTTCTTTTGCGGCGGTTGACATAAGTTGTCCAATGGTCCCTGTTCCCGAATACAGATCAAATACGATACCTTCTTCACTGCCGGTGAGTTGTGCATACTCACGGATCTTGGAATACAGAACTTCCGCAGACAAAGTATTTGTCTGAAAGAATGAGAACGGCGATATCTTAAAAATCAGCCCGAGCACCTCTTCATCGAACCGGTCCTGTCCGAACAAAATATCGGTACGGTCATTAGATATGGCATCTGCAACACCGTCATCTATTGTATGTAATATCCCGGCTATACTTCCTGACAGTCCGAGCGACAGCATCGCTTCCTTCCAGTCGTCTAGTAGACTTATCTCCGTGCACATCGTGTCAGGCGGTGTCTGTGATGTGGTCACGAGATCGATCAGTATCTGTCCTGTTTTTGCTGCTTTTCGTACTAGCAGAAACCGTAAAAATCCCTCGTGCGTACGTTTATGGAAATAAGGTGTCTCCTTCCCGCGAAAATATGAAAGCGTCTCCTTCAGTATCAGCCTAAAATCCTCATCTACTATCCTGCAATTTTTTACAGTAACTATATCATAGAAGCTTCCTATTTTATGTAAACCAAGTTCAAGCTCGCCGCCATAGCTCGCATCTCCGAAGGAAAACTCCATTTTATTACGATATTCGAACTGTGTCGGACTGGGAATGATTTTCTCGAAGAGCAATTTTATGTCAACCTGTCCCTCAAGTGCTCCTTCTAATACCGGCTCAAGAAGTTCATGCACCTGCTCCTCTTTGATCTGAAGCTGTTTCTCATATGGAAGTGTCTGGTATGTGCAGCCGCCACATGATTCAAAATGAGGGCAGAAACTGTCAGTCTCAGCCGAAGACCGCTCGATCACCTCGAGCAGCATGCCCTCGCATGTCCCGTTTCTCTTCTTGGTCACGCGAAACCTGATCTTTTGTCCGGGAATCACGTTTTTGACGATACATTTTTCCCCATCCTGCGTTGTAACAACACCTTTGTTCGGAAACCTTATGGTACTGACGGATCCCGTATATTCCTGTCCTTTTTTCATAAATATCCTCATATACTGCAACAGGAGCCGGCGAGCAACACACCCGCTGACTCCTGTTGACCGATCACTGCTAACTGATAAAGTACGTCAATAACTCACTTATCGTCGTCTTCAAAGAAATCATCATCATCAAATTCTTCATCTTCAAAATCATCTTCAAAATCTTCGAGATAATCCGGAGTGAAGTAACAATACAATCCGTAGACAACGGCAGCAACGGCAATGACACCGACTATCACCGCGATGAGGAGTCCCCAGTTGAACTTCTTCTTTTCTACTACGGTCTCTTCTTTTTTGAAAAAGTCAGGAACAGGAATCTCAGGCAGATCAACCTTTCTGACATCATCTATAATGCTTCTCGCCTTGGCCATTCCAAGCTCTTCCTGGGCTTTTACAACATCAAGGATCCTCTCAAGCTTATCTATCTTATTCATACTCATCCTTCCTTTCCAAAAAACTACTGAATATTTTATCATATCTTCACTAGCTTTGCAAAGGCCGCGAACATCTTTTTTACACCTGCCGTGTCAAAATCAACTGCCACTTCGTAATCCCTTTTGCCCTTTTCAACGGACATTACAGTACCCTCTCCGAACTTTGTATGGACCACTCTGTCGCCCGGTCCGTATTCGGGAGCCTGTCCGAGGGAAAGCTCCGCGCCCTTTGTAAGGGATGAAAATGCATTCGCTTTTGCTATGAAAGGTTTTGCTGCAGCCGCTCTTGCCTTGCTCGCACTAACAGCAACAGGACGCGTTCTGTCAGGTCCGGTGATCCCGGCTCTAGCTTTTGCAACCGATGCCGTACCTGCATTTTGACCGCCGCTGCGGCTGTCAAACAGCTCTCTTGGGATTTCTTCCACAAACCTCGATACCTGATTGTACTGTGTCTCGCCCCTTATCATCCTCGACCTTGCCGCTGAGACAGTGAGCTTTTTCATTGCTCTTGTTATCCCGACATAACACAGTCTTCTCTCCTCTTCAATCTCTGTAGGATCGTCCGAACATATGGACATATACCCCGGGAACAGGCCATCCTCCATGCCCGCGAGATAGACGCAAGGGAACTCCAGACCCTTTGCGGAATGAAGTGTCATGAGCATGACTGCATCCATATCACCGTCCACGTTATCAATATCCGCAACAAGTGCTACTTCCTCCAGAAAACGGGACAACGTAGCATCCTCATTTTCTTCCTCAAAAGCAACTATCTTGTTGATAAGCTCACCGATATTCTCCATGCGCTCTTTTGCATCATCCGGATCCGATTCGGTAAGCATCGCTTCATAATCTGTACGGTCAAGAATATCGTCCACAAGCTGTTCGAGTGATATGAATTCAAGTTTTGATTTGAACATGCCTATAAGGCTGAGAAATTCGCCAATCTTTTCGGCCGCCCTGCCGTGACCGAGAATGTCCTGTGCACGTACACAGCACTCATAAAAGCTCAGTCCGTTTGCTGCTCCGTAATCAGCCAATTTTCCTATGGTCGCAGCGCCGATGCCACGTTTGGGAACATTTATGATACGCCGTACAGCCAGATCATCCCTGCCGTTGTCTATGGTCTTGAGATATGCAAGCACATCCTTTATCTCTTTTCTCGAATAGAAATTCACACCGCCGACAACTACATAGGGAATACCCGCCATAATGCACTTTTCTTCAAGCAGCCTTGACTGTGCGTTGGTCCTGTACAAAACGGCATTATCCCGATAATCAAACTTTCCTTCTCTCTTATTGCGGCAGATCCTGTCAACTATCAGTTCCGCTTCCTCATAGGCCGTATCGGTCATAAGCATACAGATCTTTTCGCCCTCACCATGATCCGTCCATAATGCTTTGGGCTTGCGGGCACTGTTGTTGGAGATGACAGCATTCGCGGCGTCAAGGATCGTCTGTGTGGATCGGTAATTCTGTTCAAGCTTCACAACTTTTGCATCAGGATATACTTTCTCAAAATCCAGGATGTTTCTGATATTCGCACCCCTGAACTTGTATATTGACTGGTCGTCATCACCGACAACACAAATGTTCCTGTTTTTATCCGCAAGCAGCTTTATGAGTTCAAACTGGGCCGTGTTCGTGTCCTGGTACTCATCTACCATGATATAAAGGAACCTGTTCTGATAGTTTTCAAGAACTTCCGAAAATGCCTTGAACAGCTCAACAGTCTTCATCAGAAGATCGTCAAAATCAAGCGCATTGTTCTTGTGAAGCTGTTCCTGATAGGCCTTATAAACCTTAGCATACAGCTCATCCGTATAATCACCGGCCGCCTCTTCGATCTCATCCTCATATGACGACAACTCATTCTTGCAGTTCGATATGTAGTTCAGGAATCTCTTTTCGGGATACTGTTTGGGATCGATCTGAAGCCGTTTTACCACTTCCTTCATCACCGACTTGGAGTCATCGGTATCATATATTGTAAAATTCGGATCATACCCGATCAGATCGATATATCTTCTGAGAATACGTACGCATGTAGAATGAAATGTCGAAACCCATACAGCCTCACTCCCGTGTCCGACGAGGCTGTCAATCCTGCTTCTCATTTCATCAGCTGCCTTGTTCGTAAATGTTATCGCAAGGATATTGTAAGGGCTGATGCCCAGCTCTCCTATCATATATGCCGTGCGGTTGGTCAAAACCCTGGTCTTTCCCGAACCTGCTCCCGCAAGAATGAGGACAGGGCCTTCTATCTGCATTGCTGCTTCTTTTTGTTTGTCGTTTAAAATCTCTAATGCTTCCATACCGGTATTGAACTTACCACTTTAACGTGCTAAAATGTTAAAAATTAACAGTGTTGAAGTATCATAAAACAAGGGGGCATGATAATGAATCCGAAGATCCGAACTGCTGCGGTCGACTATCTGTTTGATGCGATCCTGCAACTCAAAAACAGAGAGGAGTGTTACGTCTTCTTTGAAGATATATGCACCATTAACGAACTGCTGTCACTCTCCCAGCGTTTTGAAGTCGCAAGTATGCTGCGCGACGGTAAAACATATCTTGAGATAGCACAACACACCGGTGCCTCGACGGCAACCATCAGCCGTGTCAACCGTTCCTTAAACTACGGAAACGACGGATACGATATGGTCCTAGACCGCATGGGATCCAAAAAGAAGAAACAGAAATGAACTAAACCTGAACACCAAGCCTTGCAAAAAGCTTTTCAAGAGAATCGCTTTCAAGTGCAAGGATCATGTTGCTGCTGATATGTTCATCGTCAATGGTAAACTCCTCGTCAACCACCAGCACCTTCTCTCCCGGCTGTACAAAAGCCGTAAGCGGAAGGCTCATGATCTCCGATACCTTTCCGGGAATCTGATTCGGGGTTCCGATGTTTACGAACAGGTTCGTGAGTGTTGCGATGGAGTTGGCATATGCACCGCTCGTGATATTTGCCATTTCATTCAGGACTGATGAATCCATCTCGTCAAGATTGGAAATGTTGTCTATCTCTTTTGCATAGAATGTATTAATGATACGTTCCGCAAAGCGCTTCTGGATAACATGAAGCATCATCCCTTCAAGATCACCGCTGAGATCTATCCGAAGTCCTATGACCATATTGTCTTCACCGCCGAGATGCTCGGCTGTTGATTCAAATCCGAGAAGCTGAACCCTGGGCACCGACATATCTATAGCAGTTCCCAGAAGGACCGACAACGCCGTACATGCATTCCCGGCACCTATATTACCTATCTCTCGCATTACATCAAGCTGTAATTCGTTAAGATTATCATATGCGATCATAAGACTTACCCCGATAATTCAGATTCATACGTATACAAAATCATATGCTAAAATATTCTATCATAAAAAGCACTCTTCTTCAACAACCACATTTGACATTCCCGCACATTTGGTCTAAAGTACACTTTTGGTAGGTGAGAAGAATGCAAACATACGATATATTCAAATCGCTCGCAATAATCATAGTATTTGCCAAATTATTCGGCATAGCGGCAAGGCGTGTAAAAGCCCCGCAGGTTGTGGGGGAGATCGTAGCCGGTCTTATAATCGGTCCGTCGGTGCTCGGATGGGTAGACAACACCCCCTTCATATCCCAGATGGCTGAGATAGGTGTTATCCTGTTGATGTTCTCCGCAGGACTCGGAACCGATCTGAAAGAATTGAAAAGAACCGGCCCTATTGCAATGCTCATCGCATGTGCCGGCGTATTTGTGCCACTTGTCGGCGGTACAGCCTACTATATGATCTTTTATGGGGTAGACTCCCTTTCGTCACCCGATTTTATCGAGGCGGTATTTGTCGGTACGATAATGACTGCCACGAGCGTATCCATCACAGTGGAGACGTTAAAGGAACTCGGCTTTTTGAAAAGCAAGGTCGGTACCACCGTCATGGCCGCTGCGATAATCGATGATGTTATCGGGATAATCGTTCTGACTTTCGTTATCAGTTTCAGGGATCCTTCAGTGAAGCTGGGCGTGGTCTGTTTCAGGACGATGATGTTCTTTATCTTCTCTATCGGCGTGGGATTCCTGACCTATAAGTTATTCCAGATGATAGACAGAAAATATCCTCATACAAGGCGTATCCCGATAGCCGGGCTGGCTCTTTGTTTTGCCATGGCATACATAGCCGAGGAGATTTTCGGTATTGCCGACATAACCGGAGCATACGTTGCAGGTATAATCCTGTGCTCAATAAGCGACTCCGATTATATTGCCCGCAAGATGGACATCAATTCATATATGCTCTTCGGACCCATCTTCTTTGCATCAATAGGGCTCAAGACAGATCTGGCCGATTTTTCCGTATCCCTTTTATGGTTCTCAATCGGATTTGTCCTGATCGCTCTGCTTGCCAAGATCATAGGCTGTTCACTCATGGCGAAACTGTGCCGGTTCAGTGTTCTTGACAGTCTCATATGCGGAGTCGGAATGATGACAAGAGGCGAAGTGGCTCTTATAGTATCACAAAAGGGCCTCTCAGTCGGTCTGATCAGCCCCGTATATTTCAGTTCCGTTATACTTCTTATACTTGTATCGAGCATCGCCACACCGGTTCTGCTCAAATTCCTGTTCTCAAAAGCTCCTAAAGAAGAGGTCATCGCAGAGGACTGATGATCAGTCCCTGCCGCTCTTAAGCGGGCGAACCCTGTATACTACGATCACTCCCTCTTCCATGCGTTCCTTAATGGCAGCCTTCAGTCTCTCAAGCACACCCACCGCATCCTCATAGCTTTCCGCAGGGAACATTACAGCCACTTCCGTATCGGCTTTCCTGCAGATGGCATCTCCGACACGCAAGAGTCTCTGACAGATCCCAACCACATCTTTCATGACTTTTTCGATGTAGAGCGGATCCGAATTGCTCTCCTCGTCACATCTGATATGCACAAGTCCCAGGAAAATAGTGGCCTTGGATCTTGACTGCATACGACGCTGAAGATTATACAGATCCCTGAATGTGGAATAATCACACAGAAATGCCTGCGGCTCCACCTGATCCTCCTGCAGCTCCGTCTGCATACGGTCAATCTCGTCCTGGAGCTTGACGGACAGTTCGATCACCTCGTTGTAATACCCGATCACGCTGTCTTTTTCAGAAGCCTCCGGATTGGCTATCCGAAGCTTTGCGATCTGCTCCTCCAGTTCCAGTATCTCCGACGTCCCGGCAAGCTGAAGGGCATTGTCGCATACCTGCACGATCTTTGCCATCTGATCTTCACTCTTTAATATATCGATATATGCCAGCACCGCCTCGATGTACATATCGCGATATGATGCCGACTTGGAAATGAGCCAGGGCTCCGAAGAAAAGTCAGGCAAAAGGGTTCCCTTATACATGTCGATAGCCTGCGACAGGTATTCTTTCCTGCGGCTTCTTGAAATCGTAGGATTGATACCGGCTTCGGCCAGAGCATTAAAATCAAGTGCGTCGATCGATACATCAAGCTCTTTGTTCCACTGGTATGTCCCGCGATGCGAAATGATCGCTCCCGAAAGAGCCTTGGCATCTTCCTTGTCTATCATCGAGCGGAAGCGGTACAGCAGTGTACGCAGAGCGGTCGCGGGATTGGAATAATCCTCTCCCGACCAGAGAAGTTCAAACAGCTCCTGATGGGTCACGGGACGGTCCCGGTTCACAAGAAGATATGCCACGAACAGCTTGGTCTTTCGCGTGTTTGTAAGCCCGGTAAGTATGGGCTTGTCTCCCTTCCTGATCTCAAATCCGTCAAATAATCTGATGCTGATCTTGTCGTTCATGTTGTTAGTCCCTCTTTCTTACATATGATACGGTATTACATAATAATCCGGGTCTGTGATTCCGGGCTTGTTCATACCCTTGATATAATCCTTGACCCTGAACATATAATCTTCGCCAAACTCATATTCAACGATCGCCCTTGCAACGGCGGGATCGGCAACAATGTTGTTATTACCCATGGTATATATCCTGTCGCCGCTCAGTATCACTCCCTCGAAATTTACATCCTTACGTATGATGACATTCGCCCGCGTTACAATGATACCGCGAAAATCATCCGTCAGCTCCACGTCCGTCCCCGATATCAGCTTGCGATAACTGCCATTGTAATTGCTGTCATTATCGGAATCATAATATATGGATGCCGGATCGAGCCCTGACAGAGAATCCTCGACAAGCCGTACAGCCTCACGGTAATCCATGGCATCGTCATCATCCATGTTGTAGGTTCCGACAACTTTGCCGTCAAGCGTATACTGCGTGTCCTTTGAAAACCCTTCTATCTCATTTATCCTCTGGGCGTATATCTTCAGCTCATCCTCATTCGGTGAAAACACCACAAACGATCCGTTGATATTGATATCACCTCTGGTGATGATCCTGTCGGATCTGATACCGAGCTGTGTTGATAAAATATTAATACCGCCGTATGTACCGGTCTCCCCGTATTCGATCTCGGCCTCACGGCACTCCTCCGGGCTATGTATTCCTGCATATACATCTCCGATCACGGAAGATGTCGGCCCGGTCATATATATGCCTTTTCCGGCTATCATGCAGTATCTAAATATCTCGTCATTGCCTGCATGAAACACAACATCCGGAAACTGAATATTATAATTGAAAGTCTCGGTACGCTCTCCGGCGATGGGATTATCGTACCGTATTATCACGTTTTTGATCCGCAGTGCACTGGTCTTTCCAAGAGAATCCTTTTCCTCGGTTATGCATGTTTTCGGATCATACTGTATCGACACATTTCTGAGCGTATCCGATTCAAGATATGAGTCAAGAGTGTCGCAGATGCTCTCGGCATCTTCTCCTATCGTCTGTATAACGGCCGATGAAAAATCATTTCTGAAGGACATTTCCAGTTCCCTCTCGGATGCAGCAGAATACTTATCGCTCTTCACCTTCTGCCGGATGATCTCATACTGCCTGTGGCCTTCATCTTTCGCTATATCCGAAACTGCTCTGATGATCGAGTCCGATGCCCGCTCTATGCTCTCAACGCTTCTGACTATGCTTCTCTGTCTGGCTGATTTTATGATAATGTCATATGCACCCGAAATACCGACGAAAACGGAAAGTGCAAATAACACTATCATAAGCGTCAGAGCGTATAACCTGACCCAATGATACCTTCCCATGACTGATATATTAGCTCATTTGTGACAATTATGCAAGAGAATAGTCACGATGTGGCTAAGAAGTGTGATGTCAAAATTTCAGCTTCTTTATCTTGTTCTGAGTATAGACCGCGACCTTTTTCCACAAACTGTTCAACTGCGTTTTGTGTCTGCATAACTTTTCTTTGCAGTTGGCGCATCCAAGATACCCGTTTGTACTCTCGGAAAACCGTTCCGGATGATAGTAAAAAATGATCTCCCACTTCACCATCAGTATGAATGCGATCACAAGCAATACCCATCCGTACCACTTGTTGATAAAGAATAAAGGTGTGAACATCATGGCATAATCCCAATTGTATATCCTGCACGTGCAACAGCACTTGTTCCTCAGTATCCATGACTGAAAAGGACAGAAAAACAAAATACAGATAAGATCGCAAACGGAATACAGACTGCTCAGAAGTATCATCAATCCGTCATCAAACCATCCGAACATATAGCAGGCACCAAACACGCAGTTGAGTCCTATCCATACCAGCGCAACAAGTACCACGCCGTTATTATCCTGTATATCAATGTCGGTTTTGCCTGTTTTGGCATAGTTTTTTGCGAACTGCTTCTGGCATCCGGGACTTTCGATCGAGGAAGGGAAAAATCGAAGGATCATCTCCCCTATAAACATGAAGAAAATGATATAGAATGCTATCCTGTTGGTATTGAACAACGTATAGATATCGATCCCGTCACGGATCTTATAGAAGATGTAGTAATACAAAAGAACCAGAAAAGCAACAGATCGTATTACCAGTCTGATGTAGTGGTATATGCTGATTTTTGACAGTTTGATCGCATCCATGGTGTCTTCCTTTTTTCTATCTGCTATATAGTATCACAGAAAGAAAAAAATGAAAAATCATCCGGAGAGGTCGGGATGCTTCAACTCAGAAAATTCTTATCTGAATACACAACCTTATATTCATCTCTGTGAAGTTCAAAGAACAGCGATATCAGCCGTTCCGACAGAAACCCCGGATAACGGTTCTGATATCTGTCATCAAATGTCTTATTCCTGGCAGCCACCTCAAACAGGATAGGAAACATCCAACCGCACAGCCTGTCGAATACTTCCTTCCTGGCAATGAGCATATTACAAGGTGAATATAGCTTCTGATCAAAGAACGATACCGATGTGTCAAAATCATCCGGGTACAGCTTTTGCAGAACCTCCATCATATCTTCAAATGGCTGCGGCTCATGTCGAAGAAGGTAGTTTCCCTTCAGTGAAGGAAGCACGCACAAAGGCGTAGGGAGGATGACATCAATATCATTAGTTGACATAACATTCCCAAGCTCCTCTCCTACCAGGAAGAACCTCCTGTAATGCTCCAACCCGACTATGCTCTCCTTCGCATGTTTCCATATCCAGTACATCGCCGTCAGCTCGCAAAACTGCGTGTTCTTCTCTGATATGTTATCTCCATCATTATCATAGATCGCATCTTCAAGACGTTTATCGGTAAGCGAACAACCTACCTGTATCACACGCTCAAATGATCTTGGTTCATGCTTATCCTGCAGGACCAGGTCAAAGGCTGATGAGGCTACATAAACAGCCGGCTTCTTATCGTTAACGCCTGATGCTCTAAAGCTGTCAATCTTCTCAAACAGCCTTCCAATTCCCGCGAAATGTCTGGTCAGATACTCATTACGAAGTTTAATATCAAGTTCTACCGTGACCGGTATGATATCTTTAAAGCCGATCGCTGTCAGATGTTTTGTTATGCGATGGTGACTTACACCGCGCGTTCCGATATATACACGGTCCTTAGGCCCAAAATCACATGCGTCCTGTCCTTTGCTCCCGCCGATCCTGATAACAGGAAGTCCGTCAACGCTGTCCGGATTCTCCTCATCATTGTCCACCAGAAACGCCCGGATGATAAGCTCCGGGTATATGACCGATAAATATTCCTTTAAAGTTCTGGCACGGGAATGGGCGCCAAAAATGTACGTGTTCATTAACATTTATCCTTTCATCAAAAAATCTGCATATGCTCAATACATACGCAGATCATTAATATGATTCTCGGGCGGGCGGGCGGCTGTCATCCACCATATCAGGTTCCGTCTCCGGAGCGCCGGGTACCTTTTCCGGCTCGTCGAAAATCATATCTGACTATTATATATCATCTTCATCATTAATAGTCACGTCTGATTCTACCGCTATGAATAAATCAGTTTTCTGAAGAAAAATCTATTACTCTAACCGTCCCCCTTCTGCCATGTCTCTTATAATCTGTATCGATTCACCGTAAGAACGATTCTGTCCAAATAATAACGTTGACCCAACCACAAACCCTTTCACTCCCTTGGGAGCATATGTCCTGATCTTATCTTCATCACAGGCACCATCCCAATAAATATCAAAGCCCATTTCTTCCTTTATCTCCAGCAAGGATTCAAATTTTACCTTTACATAGGGCATAAACACCTGAGCGGCATTTCCCGGATTAACAGACATAACAAGCACTTTTTTTACAATTTGCAGCATCTCTATAACGCTCTCCGAACTTGTTCCGGGATTAATTGCTATACCGGGAATGATCCCGGCATCGATAACCTTCTGTAACGTCGTAGATGGATGATATTCAGCCTCAGGATGAATATATATCGTATCCCCTGGTCTTAATGACGAAGTAAAAATCTCTATAGTATTTATCGGGTGCTCAACCATCAAATGAACATCCAGAGGCTTATCTGTTAGTGATCTTATGCACCGTAAATCATTTAATGACATAGCAAAATTGGGCACATATCTCCCATCCATAATATCGATATGGAATGAATCTATTCCACCTTCATCAAGTTTCTTTACTTCCTGCTCCAGATTCCTGAAATCAGCCGACATCATTGATGCCATCAATTCAATAGCCATCTTAACTTATCCTTTCATCTGTCAAAATATACGTAACAAAAGCTATTATCATTCATTTGGCATTACACATCTCCAACTGTAAATCCCGTGAAAGAATATAATCTTTTCCTTTTATACGTCCCGTCTGTTTTAACTGGCTTTCGATCGCATCAGTTTTCAAACCTGCAACAAGTATAGGTAATGTGTCTTTTTTCAAAACATCTGCCGCACGAGCAATAGGTATTCCCTCAACACTTTTCCCGATTTTCTTTTCATCGTTGTCCAATATACAGTTTACATCTATAGAAGTTCTTTTTGCCATATTTACAAAACTGAACCCGAATTGACCCGCACCAAATACATTGATCTTTCCGCTATATGAAGGCAGAAGTCTTCTAATACAAGATTCAAGTTTTGAAACATCAAAAAAACGTGTAAATTTCTCGTATCGTTCTTTCCCTGAATTCAACAATTCCGAGTCGGCATCCTCATCCACTAGTGTCACCTTATACCCACACTTCTCAATTATATCCTTCCAGAAAAGCGGATCAAAGCGGTGCCATCCATGGCATCCAAAAGGAAGTCTCTTCTCATTCATCATGTAACACTCTTGAGGATAGATATCGAAAGCAAAATCTTTTACAACATTTCTGTCCGCTATTTTTAAATAATCTTTCCCGTAAATAGCTATGGCAAGATCCTCGGGCACAAGCATTTTCCCGTAATCAACAGCCGCCCTCTGCTCAACTATCCATTTTTTAAATGCCGACACTTTTCTTAAAGAAAAGCCTCCATTGCCGAAGAACCAATGGTTCCCGTCCTGCACATGACATTCCAATCCATATAACCATTCTCCCCCAATATAATCAAATCCGAGAGAGCAGAAATGATCCAGTTTATCAAAAAAAACAAACGAGTCCAGTTGATATATCAGAATATACTCATAGTCCGTAAACAGGTCATAAAACTCTTCAGATAAAACAAAGTCACTGTACTCCTTTCTCGACGAAAGAAAAACAGGGCTGACAAAAATACGTTTCTCATCAAGAACATACTGTTCTTCTATACCATCCGGAAGCAAAAAAAACCTGTCATAGTTCTTAAGTATCTTCCTGCACTGTTCCAGTGATACCTTTTCATTATTATCCAGTTCCGCTTTATATGACGGAATAACTACCGCAACTTTATTCATCTGCTTGCCCTCAGAACACCCCTTACAAGTCTTGGCGGTTGATTCACATTATCAGGAAACACCATATGACCGTCAGTAGCGACCACCTCATAACCAAGCGGTTCCAGAATCATACGTATTTTGTACTCATCTTCCAGATTATGATATGAACATATAGCAAGCTTTACATGGTCTGCTTTGGAAAGATACCTTTCTCCGCCTTTTAAAGCATCAGGCTCAGCTCCTTCAATATCCATTTTTATGAAATCGATCTGTTGCTCGGCGGCTAGCGTATCTATTGAAACAGAATTATGGCCATCAACATCAGATAAGTATTTATTAATTATAGTGACCTTATCCTTCCAGGGCTCAAATGTTTTCATAAGTGCTTCATTCCATGTCGGATCAGCCTCTATAAGGAGCACCTTTTCCGCCCGTTCAACGATTTCCAAAGCAAAATTACCTTCTGCTGCTCCTGCATCAAGCACACATCCACCGTCAAACCCGAACGAGTCATCCATATATCTGTGGGGTGAAGCAGGATCCTGCTCGATCATAAGCGATCGAAAATACTCTTCCGCCTGATCTTTCGATTTGAACTTTCGGCAAAGGAACAGTTTTTTTCCATTATACACAGTGTAAAACAAACCACTGCTATCATCGAGAAAGCAGCTTATATTGTCTGAGTATTTGTCTGCAAATGTTGCATTAAATGCCGATAATCTGTCATGCTTTTCAACATAATCAATTATTCTATCTATTATCGGATCTTTATGGTCACTATTCTTATAATGATTAAGAAAATCAATTCGCTGCCGATATGTCCAGTGTCTTATCTTTTGCTCGGGAACATCGAGTTCATCGATCAGCTGACAGCGTATGTTATAATATATTGGGTCATTTACACATATAACAACATCATCAAACTCTATATGCACAAGTTCACCGGGATTCCTGATCTCAACATTATCTATATATGATCCCCATTTGCTTCTGTCATTATCAACAAAGCAGATTGGTACAATGCCGTCCGACTTAAGTTTCTCATATGTGCGTCTTCCAAAGACGCCTGTTCCAAAAAGAATAATACGTTCCATATGTTTCATCTGCCTTACTTTATGATAGAAACGATCTCAGCCTCATATTTCTTCCGATCAGCTTCCTGTAATTCTTCAAATATGCTTTTATCGACATATTCGCTGGCAGTCTTGTATGGAATGTCACAACGCTTTGATACACCTCTGATAAACCACTCATATTCGGTATCAACCTGGCCGATATCCACAGCCCATAACCCTTGCTTTGCCAGATCATAACATAAAACGGTTGCCGTCGGTCCAAGGATACTAAGCACAAGTCTGTCTTCGCCATATTCACTGGACTTTTCAAGAAGTTGATCATATAAAGAAAAAGCATCCCTGTCCGGAGCCAATATCCTGATAACGCTATTTGCTTCGTCCAAAAGATCGTTTCCCACTCCAAATCGTGTGTGCTCCCCCTCAACTATAAGAATATCCCGGTCCTTCCAAATACATTTAATTTGTTCAAACTTTTCATGCATCCTATCAGGTGTCTTATCTCTATATATCATATAGGGTCTGGAAAGATAGGCATCATAATATCCACGGTTCATATCAAGAAGTGACATATGAGCCTCTCTTGTTTGCGGTGTCATATAATACCGTATTCCGTTAGCTGCATGGTCAGTATATTCCGATAGATTGCCATAGTTGTTCGCTATTGCAACCAGGATGCCTGGCTCTTGACTTTTAAGAACTTCTTCCAGCCTCTCTGACAGTAACGGATCGACACTCTGAAATTTGGGACGGTCCCTTTTGCGGATTATCTCAAATTCTCCGTCACCAAATCTTACCAAGCTAAATCTGCTCTTTATGATCATGTCGATCGTTGTCCTTGCATCAATTATCTTTGGAATAATGCCTTTTTTTTCAAACTCTTCCGAGTATATTTCATAAGAATTATTATTAATGGCCGGCCATACAATTTCACGATCGTTTTTCCACATCAATTCAAACTTCCATCTGAACTGATCAATCACCTCGTTATATTCATCATTTTCCGAATCCTCAGGATCAAAAAAACAGATGATCCGCTTCGAGTCGATGCCGGCTTTGATCAAGCCGGCTTTTATTTCTTCATACTCTATGATACTTACGACAATATAGTCATATTCACCGCAGATCTCGCTTTGTCTGATCACGGGTATTCCATCGTCTGTCAGGGTGTCTTTGGAATAGTTATCAATAAATCCGAGTATCTGAACGTCACCCTTTATACACTTTTTCAAGCAGGAAAATCCCTGTCCTCTTCCATAAATATAGGCTTTTTTCAACATTCAGTTCCTCATTTGACATCAAGTATGCTATCCATTTACCACTTTTGTGAATAATAGATCTTTCCAATGTTGTCTTTATTAAAATCAGCATAAACAGCAGCGTTTACCAAATCATAATCAATTTTCTCTTCATCCACGTTACTTCTGTAATCCTCGGGAAGATATGACAGCAATGCTCTAATATGATTCGGAATGGCTGTCAGCGATCCGTTTTTTTCTACTAGTTCTTTAGTTCCATTCAATATTCTGCTTTCATATTCGCGCTCTCTGCCAACCATACGCGCGTACTTTCTGACTGTCCTATCTGCAATCTCACCAAAGATTTTATTGAGTTTTTCATTAAAAGATAATCTGCAGTTCGAATAACTAAGTATCATTATTTCAAATGTAACTTCTCTCAGTCTTTTATTGACAACATGTTCCAGATATCGATCAAGGCAGCCCCAAGCTTTATACAGGTTAATCTCCTTCATCATCTTTTCCTGAAACATTCTGTGTTCATAGCCATAGTACTTTCCCAAAGAAGCATTCATTCCAGGAGTACTGTATGCCATATACACATATACTGCATCCTTTAATATAGCCATGCTCTTTATATGATCAGCTATCCCTAAATTGAAAAAAGAATCCGCCGCATAAATATCATTCCTGAACGGATATTTTAGCGCGAGTTCTCTTTTATACAGATTCGCCTGATTAACCGCCAAATTGGATTCCTGAACGAACAGCCATCTATCATGGATCATTTCGATCTGATCAATATATTCATCTTCAAAGACCATCTCATCCATATCTCTTTCAGACAAAGTGTTCTGTTCATTATCAACCTCACGAAACAAAACCTTTGTCCAAATAACATCTGGCCTGTTGTATTTTTCAACAGCATCTATGAGCTTCTGAATCGCACCTTCAACTAGCACATCATCTGAATTAAGTATATAGATATATTCACCTTTTGCAGCTCGGATTCCATTATTAAAACTGGCATAAATCCATTGGTTGGATTGATGTATGACTGTAATTCTACTATCTTCTTCTGCTAATTGATCAGCTATGTACGGAGTGTCATCCGTGGATCCGTCATCAACAATAATAAGTTCAATACTATCTATTCTATCAGTCTTTGTATCCAGTACACTTCTTACTGCACACGACAGGTATTTTTCATTGTTGTACACTGCAACTATAAAACTGATTATCGGATATGTATTGCACATATTTTTTCCCTGTTTATTCATCTGACCCGCATAATCCTAACAGACTGTCCAATGTAAATGCATCATCTTCCATTATTGGATTGTATCCACCTTCTTTGCAAACATCCTTAATCAATCCAGAAACTTCATTTTGCGGAAAAGGCAACCTGAGAATATTAACTCCATTAGTAAGAGAATCTATTACAAAAATATCCCCATTTATTCTTGACTGAACGTATATCATCTCCTCATTAGTATACACCCATTGAAATTGATAATAAGCACCGGCCGGATATCTTGTATCAGTTGACATGAAGGGAAGTTCAGTTTTAATAATATTATCATTTTCATCCATATAGTATTCCCTTCCCTTCCACGAAAAATAGAATACTTTGTCCCGAACACATACAGGCTTCAGCAGGATGCTTTTTTCATTTGAAAGGTAACTCAAATCCCTTATAGACGAAATGGAATCCTTTTTCCAAGTGACAACTTCACCATCTGTAGTAGTAAACAACACACAGTTTTCATTCCCACATACAGACCAAACTTTTCCTTCAGTTTTGATATCGACCAATGATGCATCATACGATTTAAGATCAAAAATAATAAAACTCTTTAAATTATCTATCGGAATATAGAGTAAGTCTTTTACTCTGCAATACTCCGTAGTAAATATTGGGCTCTTCGTATCTATCCCGTTAATTTTAAGACAATCTGATAGTTTTTGATCTACACATCGAATCGTCCTGTCAACATCTGTATACTCAAATACATGATTTGAATTGCTTTCTATAAAGATCAGCTTATTACCTATGCTTTCGACAATATCATAT
This sequence comes from Lachnospiraceae bacterium, assembly GCA_024695145.1. GTDB lineage: Bacteria > Bacillota > Clostridia > Lachnospirales > Lachnospiraceae > UBA2868. The sequence continues at coordinate 393,194 of JAILIS010000032.1, read as the reverse complement.
CTTTCTTTTTTGCAGTCAATCATATATTTTTCTATATTTATTTTCTGAAATGATGCATCATTAGGATCAAAAATAAAAATTCCATACCCATATAGTGGGAAAATAAACAGTTTCTTCTCAAAAGCAACAATGTTCAAATGTCCCCAAAACACGGACTTTCCTGGAATCTTGTATCGGTTTAATAATGTAGTTCCTGCGAAGTCATACTTTAACAGTAAGTCAAATTCAGCTGAAACAAGCCACATGAATCCGTCATAAAATACAGGTTTCCCACTCACAGTAATACATGAATTATAATTATCTAAAATCTTTTTTCCCATTTAATCCCACCTAATTATCTACATTTGTTCTGCGGGAACAAGCGGATACTGATATGCTTCTTTTCCACGACAGTGTTGACACATCTCAATATAGCCTTTATCCAAAAAGCCCAGCGTGTACCTCAAAAATTCGTATTTCCCCCTGGTCTCACTGTTTCTTATATTCTTCAGATCAAGATAATCATCTAAACCAATTCCATACCCCATATTCTCAGATATGCTTCTACCCATCATACAATAATATAATCTATCATATCTTAATTCTCTGCAGGGTGTTTTGCAGTTCTCAAATACTCTTTTTAGTATTTCAGAATCCGTCCCTCTGTCAACAAGTTCGAAGCCAAAATCAACCCATTCAACCTTCTCAAATTCATAATCAATATCATACTGATTTAAAGTTGCCGCCAGTTTCTCATATGGCTTTTTTAATCTTTCGATAGTATTAGAATAATCTGAAATTCTGAATTTTACCAGATTTTCCTCGCATACTTCCAATAATTGTTCATTGGGGACAATTGTCCCGTTTGTCGTTATGGAAAACACACCAATCCTGTTCCTATAATGCTTTCCTATGTGACCCACGACATGTGCCAGATTCTTATAAAGAAGAGGCTCTCCTCCCAATAATACAAACTCCTCAATATAATCAACTATATCAAAAAAAACATCGATTCCCGATATTATGTCTTCTACTTCTAAATCCGTTGCATTCATATCAACAAGGTTGCAGGCATGTGCGCACTTTTTGCACTTCAGTGTACACCTTTCCGTCAAAGATATCTGAACAACTCTGGCAACCATCCTACCTTGTTTTTTCCAGCAGTATTCAGACACCAAGGAATCCATAAAAGCATCATATTTAATAATAAAACTCCTATCAACAAATGAAATGTTCCGGATTATCTGATCTATGATCTGGTCCTCATTGCTTTTCCTTAAAACACACAAAAGAATTAACTCATTACTATATAACTTTTTAAAATCTTCAAAAGAATATATAGTTTTACCCCTTAACTGTGTATTTATTTTTTGGGGATTATTGTCAACAAATCCCAAAGCATTGATATCATTACTATTCAGAAAACAAAGCATTCTTTCCCCAAAGATGCCAGCTCCAAAAAGCCATACTCCTTTGTCAATAGACTCGTATGTTCTGCCATTTTTACTTAAAATACTATCCATAATATCGTATGTCATAAACGCTCCTTAGTATAGACATGAATAATTAATCAATACTTTCTTTAATGTAAATGAAATCCTCTTTCATTCCTTCCAAAACAAATCGGTTTATCAAGTCAACTGTATCCTTTATGCATTCTCTCAGATTAATGTGCGGTTTTGATGGCCAATCCAAATAACCCTTTACAAGCGTCCTTGAGATCGCCTCAAAATATTTTTCAACGTCTGTTTCCGAAATACGATATCCATCTTCCATTATCACCATTAATACTTTTTCAATCTCGTTCTCATCATGAACTCTGTAGACACCCGGTGCTCCGCACATGTAATGATCAGCAAAAGTAATAACAGGCTTTCCTTTTATTATACTCTCCTGTATACACGTCCCAGTTTCACTCGCTACAGCAAGCGCATTTTCAACCAGCTGAGCTGACTCTTCTGTGGACTTAACACAATAGACACCGCTTATTGATTTTAATTCTTGATAATATCTTTTAGCTCTACTTTCCTCAATCCAATGCTCTTTAACAAGAACATTAACTCCTCTTTTTTTGGCTACATGAGCCAACATTTTTATTGCATTAAGTTGGTTCCAGAAGACCCCACCTCTGGGTAGAACAGAAGACTCCGGAAAGTACTGCAATGCATAATAAATATATCTTTTGTCGTAATCGATCCTTTTGCTGGCTATTCTTTTATCATAGTAATTCTGATTTCCATAATTAATTTTTTTTACAAGGAACCTCATCAGTAATTCTGTGTTATGATGCATTCGAATATTGTAATCACTATTTCCGGAACGCAGTTTACGCACCAAAGACACCGCATTGTCTTTATTAAATACCCGTTTTACCAGTGGCTTATAGTACAATCTGCAAACCCATTCTTTCTGTTCCTTTAATACCGCACTCTTTTCAATTTTCCGGGTAAACTCTTTGCTGAACAATACCTTATCATAATATTCTCTAACATATTGATTCATTCCATTATATTCACCCGAAGCAAAACACGTCATAGTATTTTTCCCAAGATTATCCAGTGAAGTTCCCACTTCATTAAACCCCGGAATATTCGCAACTGTTTCAATCAGAACAGGTATTCCTTTTGTTTTAGCAAGTGCATAAATCACATATTCCCAAACGCAGTGAGGGGTAGTTGTTAGAAATACAAAATCAATATGATCATTATCCAAAACACTATTCCAAAACTTAACATGAAGCATATACTCATATTCCATTTCATCATAATACAACAGATGCATATGATGATTTCTGCATGTCATGTTAAGGGCGACAGCCTTATATTGTTCCATCCTCCTTAGTATTACCTCTGAAACCTCAGGAAGTTCATCAACATCACATATTTTGTAGTAAGAACAAGAGTATCCATACATTGCATTTATTTCATGATAAATATCTGATTGATAATCATCTCTATCATCTAGGGATTGTGTGATCACTGTACATTTTTCAAATATCCCTTTATCATAAAGCAATTTCAGGATTCTGGACTGATATCCATTTCTTGAAGCGCAAGCTCTATAAAGAATATTCATTCTTCGTCACTCCTTTGGCACCAAAAATAATACTCTCTAACATATTCCTCAAAGGTCATTTTTTCAACAAGTTTCTTATCTGATTGCTCCCGTAGATATTTTTTTTGGTATTTCAGCCCCAACACTTCACGAACACACGGATAAATCGGATCCTCATATTCATCCAATTCATAAATCATTTTGAAATCTTTCAAATCATCTTCAATACCGATGTATTCCAACAGTTCTCTGGACATTTTTCTAATGACATCGTTGGATGGATGGCCAAAATCATTAAACATCTGCTTATTCTTGTATTCACTAAGAATATAATCCGCAATCTTTATATCCCATCTTTTTTCCCTTTCTCTGATTTTTTCAGTGTATTTATCGAACATAGATAGAATCTTATCTCTGTCAATTAAATCAGTTCGATATACACTTTCTACAACCTCATTAACCGGTCTATCCAACATGCTATCTATAACATAGTCCCCGTGTACAAAAAGCCCTCTATCATCTCCTTTAAAGGACGGATTGTTTTTGTTGATAAAATGAGGTGCCCTTTCAAATATGAAATTTTGAGGAAAAAAGCCATAACCAAGTTCATACAAATTGGGGATTTGAATGCGTTCACATTTGGAAGGCAAGAATCTCATCAGTCTATCAGTCCCAAATTCCTCACCCATTGCATTCTTGTCTCTAATCTCCTGATATATAAACAAATCGCAGTCCAACAACTGTTCCTTCTCTGGAGGTCCTTCTTTTTTGAAAAAATACGGAAGTTTTATCAGTTCGCATTTTTTCATAAAATTGGGTGAATGTTTCAAGCACACCTCAAATCCATGCGCATGGCAATTCCCGTATAATGCAACATTTAGTTTTCCTAACCCCATATTATCAGGCCTTTCGAAATACTTTAGGAATTCACACCTATTGATAATCCCCACTCTTCAAGATCTATTGCTCCTGTTTCGACTAGATACTCCGCGTATTTGAGGTCTTGCTCGGTATCTATTTCTATAGAACGTTCCCATGGCATAATGTATGGTTTTGAGTTAACAGAATGAAACGATCTTTGCTCTATAAAATAATCAACTCGGGCAATATACATACATCCATTCATGGTGTATTGGGGTTTCTGATCCTGTCTTCGAACCGTAGACATTTTTTTTATGCTTTCATAAAAGAGAGAAAGTCCTCCTTTTTCGTCTAACTCAAAAATAAAATCCTTGCTGACCTCCACCTCCTTCATGCCCAAAAGAGTATCAGCACGTGTGTTAACAATACAGTCTAAGGCCTTATTCAAGTCATTTGGTGTTGCAAACGGTGAAGAAGGCTCGAGCAAGCATATATAATCATACGTTTCAGGATCACTGTCTATTACCCAATTCAAAGCATGCATTACTACATCCATACTATCTGATGTGTCAGCTGCCAATTCTTTAGGTCTCATAAATGGAACTTCTGCCCCATATTTTCTTGCAACACTCGCTATGTTTTCATCATCAGTTGAAACTATAATGCGGCAATTGTAACGACATCTCTTGGCTGATATTATCTTATATGCTATGAGTGGTATTCCACCAACAGTTTTAATATTCTTTCCTGGGATTCCTTTCGAACCGCCTCGTGCGGTAATAACAAATAGTACTTTCATCACTTGTTATCCTAATTATACTTTCTAAAAACTGGTTTTATTACATCTCCAACAATAAAATCTCTTACGTTGCCATTCAACGAGTCAGCCAGAGTTTTCATTGCTTTTCTACCGGCATCTAACGTCCTGTCAATCTCTGCTTCATTGTGTTCATAAGCTATTGCAATATATGGCATAAGAATTCCTTCTTTAAGCATCTCCTGACAGAAAACTGTTCTATAATCAAACGAAGGTTTTTTATCTTTTCCACATATAACCATGTTAGGAGAGCATTCTGCACCAGTAATATAAAAGAATTCACTTAATTTGAACTCACTTGCTATTTCCTTCAATCCCGAGCATAGTCTTCTACCCATTTTCCATATATGATCAGTCACTTGTAAGTCCTTGTACACATTGACTGTTTCAATAAAAGCTCCCAATCCGCTCATCTCTGCCCCATGTGTTGTAGAAATAAGAAAGACACGCTCTTTTCCGGGAATCAACCCACCAAGTTCCATAATCTCTCTCTTTCCTCCCAATGCGGTTACTGAAAACCCGTTGGCCATTCCCTTGCCATATGTAACAAGATCAGGTACCACATTATAATACTTGCATGCCCCTTGAATATCCCACCGGAATCCCGTTATCATCTCATCAAGAATGTATACCACTCCATATTCCTTACAAAGCTCTCCTACCGCCTGAAGGAAGTTATCCCGCGGCTCCTGATCGTCGACCGGTTCCATAATAAGACATGCTATCTGTCCCCTGTATTTCTCAAAAACATCCTTTACTGACTGAATATTATTGTAGTTGAATTGCAAAGTAAGGTCTTTGATCTCTTGCGGAATTCCGCAATCCATCACGGTATTGCCTATAAACCAATCATCATACGAAAAAAACGAATGTTCCTTGCAACGAACTATATACTTCCTTCCCGTATATGCACGCGCTAGTTTAGTGGCAGCAGAAGTAACTGTTGATCCATTCTTTGCAAACTTAATCATATCAACCCATGGGATCAGTTCTACAAGCGTTTCTGCCGCTTCAACTTCTACTTTAGACGCTTTTGATGCAGTATTGCCATTTCTTATTTGCGCAATAGCAGCTTCAGAAATCCGATCAAATCCATATCCAACCGTGACAGAGCGACAAGCCATCCCGTAATCAAGATACTTGTTTCCGTCCACATCCCAACAATAAACTCCTTTTGTATGATCTATGATTCGCGGAGCATTAGAAGGAAAAACCTCATCCGTTCTACTGTATGTATGCGCTCCAGCCGGAATCAGTTCATGTGCCTTCTTTCCATATGTTTCATTTTTAGTCATTTCATTACCCCTCGATTCTATTAATTAACTCTATTATGTCTTTGTTTTCTGCAAAAGTATGCTTTGGTGTTTCTTTGCCTTCTATCACAGAAAAGAAATTAAGAATCTCACTCATATAGGCGTCTTCAATTATATTTTCACCATATCCGTTGAGCCTATTTATTCTTTCATAAAGATATATCTTTTTAGTCTCATGGGTATTAATATCATATTCAAATAGAGTTTCCGGTTTACCATTCCATCGTATATGTAGATGCTCACTAATGACCTCAAGATTTCTAACAGCTTTTCTTGATACAACATCAACCTGTACAGATCCCATATTTCCGTTTGTATGTTTTAATAAAATATGGTAAGTATCCGGACAATCAATTTCCAAAGAACTGGCTTTACCACTAAAAACTGATATTTCTACAACTTCGCCAAACGTATCTACAATCCATGGAAACTCAATCGCCATCAGTTCCCTACAGCCGTTCGATTCTTTTTTTCCAACAAAAAAATCTTTATAATTCTCCCATGGATGCCAATCCGGTAAATACTGTCCGACATGATATGAATATGAGATTATCTCTTTGACATCATTTACTCTTTTTCGAATATACTCGATTTCCTTGCGATACATAAATGTCGATGACAAAAACAACGTTCTATTTGCTTTCTCTGCAAACGCAATGTTTTCATCATACCCTTCATCATCAAGATTAATCTCCGTAAATACATTCATTCGTCTTTTAAGGCAGTTTTTAATAATGTTATTATGAGATAATGGGGAAGTAGCAATAAATGCTGCAAAACAGTTCTCATTACAAGCCGCTTCATCTATGGTCGGGTATGTCTTTATTTCAAACTCGTCAGCAGCTTGTTTCCTTCGCTCTTGGTTTGTATCCACTCCCAACACTCTCATTTCTTTGTCTATTTGTTGTAGAAGGCGAATTCTTCGTCTTCCCATAGAGCCCAATCCAATCACTAGAATATTCATAATATGGTTCTATTCTCTCCTGAGTTTTCTATACAATTCCTCTCTGATATCTGCTCTTACAGGGAATTTCTCTCGACAGGATTCAACATTATTATCAATATTAAACACATGCGTCTTTGTTCCCGAATCAAAATCTATTATCTTACCAATCACGGCATCTCCCTCCGGCTTTATAACGCACGAATGTCCCGGATAATCTTGTGCATCCATGTTTCCAATACAATTAATTCCAGCAATAAACACCTGATCCTCTATTGCTCTGGATTTCAGAAGAATATCCCAGTGCAATACACGTTTACTGGGCCAATTAGCCGGAACGATGATTAAATCACTTTTTTTAGAGAGAATCCTAAATGTTTCTGGGAATCTGAGATCATAACAAATCTGAACTCCTATATTAAATCCACATATACTGCATATACTCAGCGCTTCTCCCCCACTAAATACCGCCGATTCGCCGCCGAAGCTAAACGGATGTATTTTTATATAGTCAAGCAAAACCCCCTCTTTATCTACAATCGAGTAATGGTTATAAAAGGTGTCCTCGCCTTTTTCTACCCAGCCAAAAGAGATATTTACATTCAAATCTCTAGCAATAGATATCATTTTATCTATCGTTTCGCCATCCACATCGCAGGTTTTCTTTGCATTCATCGAAAACCCTGTAAAAGACATCTCCGGCAAACATATCAAATCCAAATCACTATAGTCTGTCAGATGCCTTGCATTCTCTGTAAATAGTTCTATATTCTTTTCTTTATCTTCCCATACAATATGAGATTCATATAGTGCAATGTTCATTCTCTTTTATATGTTATAAATATCCATCTTAAATCTATCGTAATTGTCTTCCATCCACTTTATTGTTTCTTCAAGTCCGTTTTCAAGTGTCCATTGCGAACTCCAATCCGTCAATCTATGTATTTTATTATTATCACCTAATAGTCGGTTAACCTCGCTCTTTTCAGGTCTTAACCTCTGTTCATCACACACGATCCTTGCTCTTGGATTGATCTGCTTTATCAACTCTGTTGCCAAATCCCCTACCGATACTTCCTGACCTGTTGCTATGTTTACCTCCTCACCTAATGTTCTCTCAGACTCATAAATTGAAATGAAACCGTTAACTGTATCTTTAACGTAGTTGAAATCTCGTGTCGGTGTTAGCGAGCCAAGCTTTATTTCTTCTTTCCCCACAAGAAGTTGTGATATTATCGTAGGAATGACTGCTCTGGCCGACTGTCTTGGACCATATGTATTGAACGGACGCACTATACTTACCGGAAGACTAAAACTTCTATAGAATGACTCCGCCAATCTGTCCGCTCCGATTTTGGTGGCAGAGTATGGTGATTGTCCCTGAAGCGGGTGCTTCTCGTCAATCGGAACATATTGAGCAGTACCGTATACTTCTGATGTTGATGTAACAAGGACACGGCCTAATTCAAGTTCTCTTGCTGCTTGTAGAACATTTAGAGTTCCTTTGATATTAGTATCAACATAAGCATCGGGCGAATGATAACTAAAAGGTATGCCTATCAATGCTGCCAAGTGAAATACGGCCTTGCAACCTTCCATTGCTTTTTTAACACCATGGGGATCACGTATGTCACCTGTGAATACTTCTACATGGTCCATTATCTCCTTATCAAGGCTATCAAGCCAACCCCATGAACCAAAGGAGTTGTAGAATACAAAAGCCTTTACCTCATATCCTTTTTTTACAAGTTCTTCGGTCAGATGACTTCCAATGAATCCGTCTGCTCCGGTAACTAAGATCATACTCATTTTCCATCCCTAGTTTCTTGATTGTGAAAGATCATAGAATTCTTTTTTCATATCTATGCCTTTCGTTAATATGTCCTTTATTATCTCTACTATTCTTACAGATGTATCTCCTTTTCCATATAAATCATCACGATTCGATACATCAAGATCCATTGCTCTCTTCATTGCAAATAGTATGTCATCCCTCTTCGGATTACAATCTATTATGCTGGGACCGTGAATCCTACCTTTCTGCCTGTCTCCTATGTTGATAGTAGGAGTTCCTATCGCAGGTGCTTCAATAATTCCACTTGAACTGTTACCCATTACAAACGATGCATGCTTGATAGCGCTAAGGTATCGCCTCATCCCTAAATTTGTTACAAATAAAGCATTGGAATGTGCTTCAACGAAGTCTTGTAGGTATTCGTTAATACAATCACCGCCAACATCTGCATTTGCACCTGTTATTAGATAGAAGAATTCCAACCTGTCATTCATGGCCTTGCATAGTTCACAAACTTGATACGAGGCCGTATCATCTTCCATTGTTGCCGGATGAAATGTAACAACAACATAGTTCGTTCCTGTGGGAATTCCTATATCGGCTCGGATCTCATCTTCCTCCATCAATTTCTGGTTCAAGATGTTTTCGACTCCCAACGCGCCCACATTAAAGACTCTATCCGGTTCTTCACCCATTTGTATAACGCGTTGTCTATACGCTTCCGTGGATGCGAAATGGATGTAACTCATCTTGGTGATCGCATGTCTTATGCAATCATCAACAGCTCCCTCAGTAACTTCTCCGCCGTGTACGTGTGCTATTGGTATTCTTTCATTTAACGCCGCCGCAGCAACACCCAACATCTCTGTTCTGTCACCCAGGATAACAACTATATCCGGTCTGTTATCTTTGAAGCACTTCGCAAATCCCTTCATGGCGTTTGCCATTGTTATCGAAATGCCATAAGGAGTATTATCATCTTCCAAGATAGGAATCTCATGTGCTATCTTTACCCCGTCATTACGAATATCATCTATCGTATAACCATGCTTATGCGACAAATGTGTTCCGGTAACAATAAGATCGAGTTCTAACGCGTTGTCTTCATCCACTCGTTTGATAAGTGGGGAAAGAAGCCCATATTCAGCTCGTGTAGCTGTAACGATTACGATCTTCTTCATATTTCAATCAGTTCATCTTCTGAATAGTCTCTGTTTGCCTTGGTTCCCAAAATGTCTTCCCATTTCATTGGGTTAATACCATTACCCGGACGCTTAGTAGTAAGATTTTCTTCTGTAAACTTTTCTCCGAATTTTATATTCCTGGCAGCTACAATACTCTTACGAACAACATCTCTGTTTTTTAGTTCGGAGTTGGAAGGCTTTTTTTCTCCCGACCCCAAAGCCGATTCAATATTTCTTATTGCATCCACCATATTCTTCAATTCGTGTGGTTCAAGACTCGCCTTATGATCCGGGCCTTCCATAGCCCTATCCAAAGTAAAGTGCTTCTCGATTACTTCTGCACCCATAGCCACAGCAGCAATTGGAACCTCAATACCTTTTGTGTGATCAGAATAACCTACGCGGCAATGAAAAGCGTCACGTAATGTCTGCATAGCTTTGAGATTTACTTCTTTGTATGGGGCAGGATACTCAGTCGTACAATGCATCAAGGTAACATTTCCAACACCGCTTTCGTTCAGAATATCCCAAGCAGCTCGCACTTCATCCATGGTAGACATTCCTGTAGACAGGATAACATCTTTTCCGGTTTTTGCTATTTCAACCAAATATGGATAGTTTGTTATCTCCCCTGATGGAATCTTCCAAAAGTCCTGTAAGTCATCTAAAAAATATACGCTTTCTAGATCAAACGGAGTTGATAAGAACAATATATCTAACTGTTTACAGTAGCTTGCCAATTCTACATAATCTTTACGTTCAAGTGAAAGTTTTTCAAGCATAGCCTCCTGTGATTCTTCTATGCCCAAATTTACCTTTTGATATTCAGCCATAGTTGCATGTTTAGATGCAAGCTTTCGAGGGATAAACGTCTGAAACTTCACAATATCAGCCCCGGCGTTCTTTGCTTCATCCACAAGTCTCTTTGCTATTTCTATATCACCATTATGATTAACACCTGCTTCAGCAATAATCAGAACCCTATTCATCCCATCCTATCTCCAACTCTAATACCACCATCATATTCATATTCCAACACCTCAACAAATGTATCCCTTGTTTTTACATAAAAGCCGCTATCTGTTTTTCCTATGATCTGGCCAGGCTTATTTTTATATGTCCTTGCATTCGGTATTTCCCGGCACCTATTTATCTTAATCTCTTTTCCATTTAATAAAGATGTGGCCATAGGTCCAGGTTTACATATAGCGCGAATAAAATTGAACAATTCTCTGCTTGTGGAATTCCAATCTATAACCTCATCCCCGGGTCCTCTCATTCCACAATACATGCCAATAGGATCTATTGAATTTTGTTTGATACGATTTACGGTTCCATGTTGTATCTGTTTTATAGCCTCATATAATACATCGGCACATCCCTTATATGCAGTTTCAAGTAACGTTTTGTAATTATCATCATCAGAAATGGGATACGTCTTCTGAATTATAATATCGCCGGTATCAATACCTTTATCTATGTAATGTACAGTAACTCCAAACTCTTTTTCATCATTTATTAATACCCAATTCAAAATATTTCGTCCCCTATAATATGGGAGCTTACCTGCGTGACAATTAATAGACTTAAGAGCAGGATAGTTAATAGTCCTTTCTCTAAATATCTGATTAAAAGACATCGAAACAAACAGATTGACATTATACTTATTTATTCTATTTAAAAACTCGTCGGAATTTATGTTTTGACTTAATTCAACAGGAATTCCCTGCTCTTTCGCCAACCGAATCAGGATCGGATCTTGACAATCATATCTGACTGTAACAAATCCTATCCTAATAGTACTGTCTTCAACCAACTTCTCAAAAGCTCTATGTGCCCAAGGCCCATCTCCAAAATAGCCTAATGTTATCATGTAGCGTCACCCCAATCATACCAGAAAATATTATTCTCCATACAGTCTTACTCTCATCTTTTCCAGTTCATCCATCTGTCCCATATCCATCCAATTGTCTTCCGATACAGGATACATTCCAACCTTAAATCCGTTATCTATACACGTTTGAAGAACATCCGTGATATGCGCGACCTTCCCTTCGGGTATTTGATCAAGGAATTCCGGTGTCAATACATAGAATCCGGTATTAACAACCGATGTGATGTCCGGTTTTTCAACGATTGAATCCACCTGTCCGTTGTCGCCTGTCTTAATCACGCCATATGGCAGTTTCATATTCTTAACAGCACATACAATAGTTGCGATATTTCCGTTCTTTCTGTGATAATCCATTATTTCCGAGTAATCAGCATCGATCAGAATATCACAATTAGTCATGAAGAATGACCCGTTATATTGTCCTATCAGTAACCGCAAACCTCCTGCAGTTCCAAGGAATTCGTCCTCCTCGAAGAAATCAATATCAGGTTTCTTATCAAGATCTCTGAAGTATGATTTAATGAAATGCTTTTTGTAATTCACGATCATATCAAAATGCTTACATCCGGCATTCTGAAATCTCTCGATTATATGCTCCGTGATAGTCTTGTCTCCAATTGGGATCAATGGTTTCGGGAGAATACTTGTATATGGCTGTAATCTTGTTCCCATACCGCCCGCCATTATAACTACCGGGTAATCGATTTTATTCTTTACGATAATGCTTCGCTCATCCTGGAAACGAATATCAACAATATGTTGACTGTCGTCCAATATCGGAACGGATTTAACCTGCTTTACACGCATTATTCTGCTTGATGATTCTATATTACACTCCAATACTGATATGGGATCAGTTTTCATGATCTGACTTGCCTTGGCATCAAGTTTTCCGGAATGAATTATAAATCTTCGTATATCTCCATCCGTAATCGCGCCCAAGAGTTTTCTGTTTTCGTCGCAAACATATACAATACCCTTGGCATTTTTATCAATCTTCTTCAGGATATCCATTATAACGCTATCAGGTTGTACTATATAGTCGTCCAAACGCATTATCTGAGAAGCTCCCTCAATGTATCAGCTACTGTTTCTATTTCATCATCCGTAATTCCCGTCGAGCACGGAAGTGTCAATATCTTGTCCCAAATATTATCCGTTACCTCTAGAGTATCTGCATATATAGCATGCTTATAAGGTTCCTGAAGATGAATAGGTTTCCAGAATGTCCTGGCTTCAATACCCTTTTCCTTGAGTTCTTTACACATTGAGCGCAGTTTTTCCAACCCGCCATCTTTAATAACTATGCCGGAGAACCAACAAGATGAACTTGTATTCTTTGGTTCAGGGAAGAATTCTATTCCATCTAAGTCACTCAATAATCTGTTATATGTTTCACGGACATGTCTTTTCTTATTAACAAATTCTTCAACTCTCTCAAGCTGCGCACAGCCTACAGCTGCCTGAATGTTAGTCATCCTATAATTATATCCAACCATATCAAAGTCATATTCCGGACTAATCCGTGCCGTTGTCGATATGTGTTTAGCCTTCTTGGCAATCTCTTCATTGTCTGTAACAATTGCACCGCCACCTCCCGATGTAACAGTCTTATTTCCATTAAACGAAAAGACAGTACAGTCTGCCGGTTCTCCGACTTTTTTTCCATTGTACTTAGCTCCAAGGGCAGCTGCTGCATCAGCTATGACCGGCAAGCTGTATTCCTTTGCTATCGCCATTATCATGTCCATATCCGGGATATTACCCAGCGTATATACAGGCATGATCGTTGCCACTTTCCTACCACTTTCCTTGTGGATCAGCCTCCCATTTCGTATTTCCGTTTTGTCATTCAATTCATTTTTCAGCTGCCTGGCACTTAATGTCCATGATTCGGTTTCAATGTCCAATAACCATGGAGTTGCACCGCAGTGCGACACCGCATTTGCCGTGGCAATAAATGTAAACGAAGGGATTATGACAAGATCGTCCCTTCCCACTCCGCAAGTCATCAACGCAGTGTGAAGTCCGGTAGTTCCGGACGATGTCGCGACCGCATACCTGCACCCTGCAATATCAGCAGCCATCTTCTCCAGCCTATCAACAAATGGACCAACAGAAGATACAAAGGTGGTGTCTATGCATTCATTTAAGTATTTTCGTTCGTTACCGGATAGGTCCGGTATTGCTAAAGGTATCATATTATCTTGATATTACTACGCTATCTCCCTCACAAATCTTGACATATATTACCGAACTTTGTATTATAATCATAAAGGCACTACCGTAAAGCAAACGGTTCGCCTTGAATATTGGTTACAAAGAAAGCAACCTATCCTTTGGCTTGGCGGTTGCTTTCTTTCATTTCATGATTACGTTTGTCCCTGATCCGAAACACTATCGCCAAAACAAGTCCGGCAATGGATGCTACGAAGCCAAGAACGGTCAGTAAATGCATTTCAATTACTCGATCAAACCTTTCTCTAGATTTTCCATTCAGAAACCTCCTTTCACAGAAGTCCAGATGAATCATCCGTTGAAAGGCGAACCGCTTACCGTTTTGGTATTGCCCAATATCACCGTGCCGGAACATATGTTCGATGTCAATGATCTGAGCGATTGTTTATAATGTATACATATATGTTATATTGTATACTTTTTCATCGAAATATACAATATGTTGCGTCGTTCAGACGGTTGAATTTGCCCCGGATTATCAGAAAAGGCCGGCGCATTTCTGCGTCAGCCTGAATGAATTCGATATTGCGGCGCATCCATGCAAATATACATATCCAATAATGTATATCGGCGTGAATACAGTGAATCTTTAGGGCGTGAATTTTTCCAGGCGATACCTGTACTGGTTCCAGGTGATATTGCCATACTCAACGGCCTCTGTCGGACAGCATGAAAGGCAGGCCATGCAGTGGGCGCAGGAATCACCCCACTTCGGTTTGTTGTTCTCAAGGGTAATATTGTTAAGCGGGCATACCTTGCTGCATTTCCCGCAGCCTATGCACTTATCTGTGGTATGAAACAGTTTCGCGTTATGTTTAAACTTTGACCATATCGGCGTAAACGGGTAGGTGATCAGCTTTTCGGCATATGTGATGCGTCTTGCTCTGAGGCGTTCACCGTTTTTGATCAGACAGGCTATTTCAGGTATCCTTTCTCGCGACTTACAGATACGCTCCCGGTTCTCTTTTTCGGACAGCAAAGGATAGCGTCTGCTGATCGGATAGTTTCTTGGCATTACAAATTCCGCTCTGCCACGATAGATCATCCCCTTTTTTCCGGCGATATTTCTTCCTATCGCCGCTGCAATCCCGGCATAGCCGCCGCTTGTAAACACAAAATACAGGTTCTTATTACCGGACAGGCAGACTTTCTTCAGGTAATCCGTTACAAACCGGGGCATCTCACACACATGAACAGGTGCGCATATTACAAAGGACCGATCTGAGTATATCGTAGAGTAATCCTTTTCCTTTATCCGCGGGAGAAGATCTGTTACCTCATCATCAATATACTGCGCGAGCTGTTTTGCAATATATTCAGTATTACCGGTTGCTGAATAGTATAGGACCATAATATATATCGTGACGATCTATCCCGCCACGATTCCAACTTTCTCATTCAATACCTGTATCTGATCGGAATGCGTCGATACAACATGTTCCAAAACATACATGCGATCTTTCAGTTCCGGAACGTCCCACTTTTCGTGAGCCAGAACTTCCAGATTATGGACCCTCTCGCCCAGTTTTTGTATCTCATTGTGCATTGCATCCTGTATTCTTTTTGACTCGGTCTCCATCTCTACACCGATTGCTTTGATATCTATTTCAATATCTTCCAATCTGTCGTCTATGGATTTAAATCTGTCGTCTATGGATTTAAACCTGTCGTCTATGGATTTAAACCTCTGATCCATAGAACGATCGTTTTCTTCGAACAAGGATACTATTTTCTGTTCCAGTTTTTCTAATTCTGACATTCTCATTGCCTCCTTTTCCTAATCTCTCATTACATGTAGTCGGAATTATCGGCGAAATGATACGCCAGATATGATCCAAGAAATGTAAAACAAATGTGTATGAGAATTCTAATTCATTCAGAATGATATGTCAATATCACCACTTCTATTCGCCAAACAAACTCATCTGCGTATACCTCTCCGGAAGGTCATACAGATATGCAAAGCATTCATCCGGCTTGTACATGATGCCGTTGGCTCGGCATGTGGACCTGAAGATCGACATGAGCGCCTTCGCATCAGGGCTCGGAAGTTCGTAATCGTTTCCGTAACGCTTGATATATCTTTCTTTCATACCGGGAAAATGCCGGTCAAGTGCGGCATAATAATACTCCCGGTCACCTTCCCGAAGCGTCAGGCCCATATCAAAACAGATGATGCCCTTCACACCGACGCGGACACATTCATCCAGTATGGCTGTGATGTTTCCTTCAGTATCATTGATAAATGGAAGGATCGGTGTCAGCCAGACTACGGTCGGAATGCCGCGTGCATTCATCTCCGCAAGGACCTCAATGCGGCGCTTTGTATTGCATACATTCGGCTCTAAGATTCTGCACAGATCGTCATCGTATGTTGTCAGTGTCATCTGCACGACACATTTGGCCTTTTGGTTGATCTCAACGAGAAGGTCTATATCTCGAAGTATGCGGTCTGATTTTGTCTGGATCGCAGCTCCGAACTCGTACTTTGATATGATCTCAAGGCACTTCCTTGTAAGGCGCAGATCTTCTTCGCAGTGCATATAAGGATCGGACATCGCTCCGGTTCCGATCATGCCTTTCCTTCTCTTTGACCGAAGTGCAGCCTCCAAAAGCTCCGGCGCATTCTGCTTTACTTCTATATCCTCAAAAGGATGCGTAAACTGATAGCACCTGCTCCTGCTGTCGCAGTATATGCACCCGTGTGAGCATCCACGGTATATGTTCATTCCGAAATGGCCGCCGCTACCGGTCAGTATTCCCTTTGCGTCAACAAAATGCATAAGTCAGTCTGATATTCTCTCCGTGTATGAAACAATAATACTCACGCGGATTTTAGCACATTTTCACGCACTTGTCGCAGTATTTTCTGCTACATATCCGGAAAAATCACTTGCAAAATCATCTGTGACATTTTGTTGACGCTTCGATCGATAAAACTTATAATTTTACTGTTACAGTTAAAGTTTTTTCCGGAAGGAGGAATTTCTTATGGGAGTTAATCGTTTTGTGCTTAACGGCATATCATATCACGGTCACGGGGCTATCAATGAGATCCCGGGGATCGTAAAGTCGAAAGGATTTACGAAAGCTTTTGTTGCGTCGGACCCTGACCTTGTTAAGTTCGGAGTGACCGCAAAAGTTACGGATCTTCTTGACAAGAACGGGATCAAGTACGAGCTTTATTCGGATATCAAGCCCAATCCCACGATCGAGAACGTCAAGAACGGTGTTGAGGCATATAAAGCGTCCGGAGCTGATTTTATGATCACCATAGGCGGCGGCTCGTCAATGGATACCGGAAAAGGCATCGGTATTATCGTCAATAATCCCGAATTTGCCGATGTTCGATCGCTTGAAGGCGTTGCACCCACAAAGAAACGCACTGTATTTACAATAGCCGTTCCGACAACAGGCGGAACCGGTGCTGAATCGACGATAAACTACGTTATCACAGACGTTGAGAAGAAGCGTAAATTCGTGTGTGTAGACCCTAATGATATTCCTGATATAGCTGTAGTAGATCCGGACATGATGTCATCAATGCCCAAGGGGCTTACTGCTTCAACGGGAATGGATGCTCTTACGCATGCCATTGAAGGATATACCACTGCTGCGGCATGGGAACTTTCCGACTGTCTGAATCTTGAAGCTATACAGCTTATCGCGAAGAACCTGCGTAAGGCTGTTGACAACGATCCTGACGGGCGCGAAGGAATGGCACTGGCTCAATATGTTACGGCTATGGCATATTCCAATGTCGGACTCGGTATCGCACATTCCATGGCCCACACTCTCGGCGCAGTATATGATACTCCGCACGGTGTTGCATGCGCAATGATGCTTCCGATAGTTATGGAGTTTAATGCAGAAGAGACCGGCGACAAATTCAAGTATATCGCAGAAGCATTTGATATCGATACATCGGGAATGGATCAGGCTGCCTATCGTAAGGCTGCTATCGATGCGGTCCGTCAGCTCTCGGTGGATGTAGGGATACCTACGAAGCTGGAGAAGCTTAAGGAAGAAGATCTTGATTTCCTGTGCGAATCCGCTGCAGCGGATGCATGTGCACCCGGCAATCCGAGACCTGCCAGTCTTGAACAGTTCAGGGAAATGTTCAAAAAGCTCATGTGATCATTTATGATGTTACTGCCCCTGTCAGGCTCGTCCGGACAGGGGTATTTACTTTTCCAGTACCTTCGCCGCATACGAACACACCGGGACGATTTTCACTTTTCTTTTCTCGGCTTCTTCTGCGACTTTAAATACAAGGCGTTTTGCAATGCCTTTGTTTTCGTGATCGGGACGGACTCCGGTGTGGACTATCGTCCAAACCGTTTCACTGCCGGACCCGTCAGATGAGCTCTCATAACAGCACTCTCCCACTTCGGCATCACCGTCATATGCGAGCGCACACTGTCTGCTCTCATCAAACATGATCCTGATATCATGATTGTATATGCATGTCAGCGCCCCCGACGGACACTGTGATACGGTCTTCCATATCTCTGCAGTCGGAGCACCGGAGATGTTGATCCACGGTCTGTTATCCTTATTAAACACCGCAGGACTCTGATGTACACATACCTTGGCGTGCCGGCATTTGTCGGAATCCCAGAATACCGTTATATCTTCATTTTCATAGAGTCTGTGCATCGTCTCCTCCTTTAACACCTGTCGCCATGTACATTTTTTGATCGTCCTGCAGCTGTGATCCGATCCTGTCTGCCATTGCCGCAGGGCACCTGGCGATCACATGTGTCCCGTTTTCTTTGTGCTCTTCCGATATGATATCCGCTCCGTTATGAAGAAGGCTGAGAAGATTCCCCGAAGTGTAGGGGATCAGTATATCGATCATATGGCTGTCTGCAAGGAATATATCCTGCAGTCTGTCAAGCAGAACATCTATCCCATATCCTGTTCTGGCGGAAATATAAATGATATCGCTGCCCGGTTCGTTTTTGATGTTGAGTTCTCTGTCCCGAAGATCAGCCTTGTTATATACATATATCCTCGGGATGCCCATGGCATCGAGATCCCGAAGTGTATCCTCAGTGACTTTTCTGTGCATCTCATGGTGCGGATCGGATGAATCCATCACGATCAGAAGCGCATCAGCATATCTCACCTCCGCCAGAGTCGAGCGAAAGGCCTTTATAAGATCATGCGGGATGTTCTCGATAAATCCTACCGTATCAGAGAGTAGAAAAGGTTTCCTGTCGCAGATAGCTATCTTTCTGATAGAAGTATCAAGAGTCGCGAACAGCATGTTCTTTTCAAAGACTTTCTTTTCGGCACTCTTTGCCGCATCGGGGTCCCCCATATCAAGCAGTCTGTTCATCAGGGATGATTTTCCGGCATTTGTATAACCCACAAGAGCCACGTTGGGATATCCGTCCCGTTCACGCCCTTTTCGCTGCACATCGCGCGTCCTGTCTATATTGGCCAGTTCTTTTCTGAGTTCGGTGATCCGGTGTGATATCTGCCTTCTGTCAAGTTCGATCTGTTTCTCACCTATACCTTTGTTTGCACGGCTCCCTCCTCCGCCGCTCTGACGGCCGAGATGCTGCCACATGCCGGTAAGGCGCGGCAACATGTACTGAAGGTATGCAGACTCAACCTGTAACCGTGCCTCTCTTGTATGTGCTCTTCTCGAGAAAATCTCCAGAATGAGGTTTGTCCTGTCCCATACAGGAACATCAATGATCTTCTGAAGGTTCTTCATCTGTGCTGGCAAAAGGTTTCCGAGACAGACGGCATATGAAGCATCACATCCTCTGACATGCATTGCAAGTTCTTCTGCTTTTCCGGATCCGATCCACGTGGAGTTATCAGGATGGGGAAGCGTCTGTATCAAAGTGCTCATCACTTCAAGGTCACACGCTTCGCAAAGACTTTTCAGTTCTTTCATGGCATGATCGAACTCTTCATCCGACTCTTTCGTATGAAGCCCGACTATAACAACAGGTGTAAGGTTTTCTTTATCTTCCCGCATTTTGTATCCTTCATCTGTACCTGTTAAGATCGAGCACGTAGCCTTTCTCACCCCGGTACTCATATCCGGTCTTCTTCATGAAAGGAATGTGCGCTTCCGACTGTTGCGTAAAAGAAAGGGATTTGTACCCGTCATTCGCAAGATGCCTGTACAGAAAATTTCCTACAGATGCATCCCGATATACGGGTGTTGCATAATCAAGAATAACTTCAAGCTCACCGGGAGCTTTTTCGCGGCCGATGAAAAGACCCGCCGGATCCGAATCGCAGCATATGAGATAAGTGATATCAGCAGCCGCTCCTTCGAGTGAAACCTCCGGAAAAATCGAACATATATCGTCAAAATACCGTTTGAGGAGATAGGAAAAATAACCGTCTTTAACATCCGTTCTGACGGCATCATATATCTTCTGCTCCCTTAAGATCCGCGCAAGATAGAAAATATTGATACCGGTAAGCGCAATGTTCATAAGTGCTGTAGGAAATGACCTTATGATGAGCGCGTACGCGGAAAAGATCACACTGCCTGCAAGATTGATGACTCTCAGACGCACAACGGATGTCATCAGCATTGACACAAGCACGAGGGCCGATCCCAAGTATCCTATCATCTCAATAACGGTGTCTGTATTCATGCTGCCTCCTGCAAATCGTTATGAGCAGAGCATTAAAAGCACAGTTTTTTATGCTCCTGAGGACATCCCCCAAACTTCTCACATTTGTAACAAAGCTCGTTATCACACCTTCCGTCAACCGTAAACTGTCTGATGTTTGCAAGCGTTGTCTCGGCGATGTTTGCAAGTGCTTCCCTTGTCAGAAAAGCCTGATGGCTCGTTACGATCACATTGGGCATCGAGATGAGCCTTGCAAGCGTATCGTCTGCAACTATGTGTCCGGAAAAATCGTGGAAGAATACATCTGATTCCTCTTCATAAACATCGAGACATGCCGCGCCGATCTTTCTGTCCTTTATGCCTTCAAGAAGAGCCTCGGAATCTATCAGCGCACCGCGCGACGTATTGATGAGGACGACTCCCTTCTTCATCTTTTCGATGGAAGAAACATTCACCATATGCTTTGTCTCATCGGTGAGCGGACAGTGAAACGATATGATATCGGACTGCTCCCAAATGGTTTCAAGATCCACGTAATTAAGCCCGAAATCTTTGTTCGGAAACTTGTCATATGCCAGAACGTTCATACCGAATCCCGTGCATATATCGATGAATATCCTGCCGATCTTTCCCGTTCCGACCACACCGACCGTCTTGCCGTGCAGATCGAAACCGGTCAGGCCGTTTAAGCTGAAGTTAAAATCGCGTGTCCTTATGTACGCCTTGTGAATACGTCTGATACTCGTCAGAAGAAGTGCCATGGCATGCTCGGCCACGGCATACGGTGAATAGGCCGGAACTCTCACTATATGTATCTTCCCGAATGCATGCTCGATATCCACGTTGTTATATCCGGCGCACCTGAGTGCCACAAGCTTCACACCGTATGACGCAAGTTTGTCAATGACATTCCCGTTCACGTCATCATTTACAAACACGCATACGGCATCATACCCTTCGGCAAGATTCACTGTATCTTCCGAAAGCTTTGTTTCATAGAACTTGATCTCGAATTCATCTCCCGTGTTTGCGTTTTCAAACGATTCGATATCATATTCTTTTGCATCAAAAAAAGCGATCTTTGTACTCATATCACACCTCGCAGAAAGGTCCGGCTGCCGTCACTGTCCCTCTCTTTTTTCCATTAAAATCAGTATCAAACACTATGTCGCTCCCGTCGGGGTTTTCGAACCTCTCTTCAGGTTCAAATGCCTCACCGAGTGTATCAGATGTTATGATCGAAGCTTTGGGAAGATATTGCATCAGATCCGTTTTGACTGTGCAGTCATCTCCTTCACACACAAGGTCGATACTTACCTTGTGGGCAGTATCCACCGTATGCCCCTCTTCGATGTTGCACGGTCTTGCCCCGTTAAAGAACACATTTCCGCCTGTCCAGACAGGAAGCGGCATGTAATAGCGGTCACGCGGCACTTCCGATCCTTCTCCGCAGTATCCGTCAAAAAGCTTCTTCCATTCCTCTTCCTTCATATATCCGTCATAGACACATGTTCCGGACTGAAGGTTACAGTCATCCCATTCGTTGCCGCTGTTTTTGCAGATATCGACAAGACCCTGCCTGTTTTCGGGCTGAACAAAGACGTTATTGTAGAACCTGACATCTCCGTGCAGCACCGTCATAAAGCCGGTGATACTTGTCGAATGCGGTGCATGGATCGGCGTATATCTCGGTGAAGGAAGCTTCTCGGAACCGTTATTGACGCCACAGCCGACAGCGGTGATCGCCCCGTAAAACAGGTTGTGAACAAATGCAACTCCCTGTGTCGGAAGCTTCACGCAGCGCTCCGAGAGCATTATGTTATTATCGACAAGCGTCGGACCGTGAGCTATCTCTATCCACAGATCCTCACCCATACCGAGCCCGCGTACAGCCTCTTCAGTCAGCAGATTGTCACGCGACAGACAGTTGTCATGAAAGAGATTTGCGGAAACCCTCGTGCCCTGACACTGCCAGTCAAGCCATATTCCCCTGACATTGTCATGGAAATGATTGTTCCTGATTATGACATCGATGGCCGCATGCAGTTTGATACCGCCGGTCTCGGCCCCGGCAAGATCACGTTTGTTGTTGATGTGATGTATGTGGTTATTCTCTATGACCGAGAATACACATCCGAGATTTCCGACGATACCGGTCTGTCCGCAGTCATGGATATCGCAGTTTCTGACAGTATGCGACCCTATCGTCTCTCGGCTCCATCCGTCAAGCTGCGCTATAAGAGCACAATCACGCTGCGTCTGCGCACCGTCCTTGAACTTGTAATGCGTCCACTTGTTATCGTTATTCTGCTGCCGGTATTTGCCGAGTGAAATGCCGCAGCACTTACTGCCGCTTATCTCACAGTCTTCTATGCTCCAGCCTTTTGACCAGTGCGGGCCTATCATGCCTTCCTGAAGTGCGGTCGGCGGCGCCCACTGTGTATCCGCTTTTGTTACCGTAAATCCCGAAAGAGTTATATAGTCAACATGCTCCTGTTCCGGCCAGAAACAGTGTGCCCTGACTGTGATCTCCACACATTCTTCGTTCGGATCTGCGCCGCAAAAGTTTGCATATATGAGCGTCTCATCCTTGTCATCGTCATGGCACGTATACCAGGTATGCTTTGTAAAATCACGATCCCAGGATATGTCATAATAGTCGGGACTGATGACTTTTTCAAGAGTATCCTTCTCATACATGGCACGCCCGTTTATGAACACTTCCCCGGTGTGTACAGGCACCGTTATATCGAGCCAGTCACCGGAAACGTAGGTGGTGTACGGGTTGTAAGCGCCGAAATATGAATCGGGAACACGAAGGAGCCATACATCTTCCCGGTAGAGTTCCCAGTCTTTGAAGACGTCCGCCCCCGTGATCACGGCTTTACGGCGCTGCTCGGATCTGTACGTGATCACGGCCTTCTTTCGTCCGCCATTTATGGGATTAACGTCTTCCCTGTATATCCCGGGAGCAACTACCACCTCATCACCGCTTCTCGCGACCCCGGCCGCATCATTTATGCGTTTAAAGGGTTTCTCTCGGCTGCCTGTTCCGCCTGATGAATTACAGTCAACATACCATATCATATTCTGTCCTCTGATGAATTTTTACGTTAAAACTTTACAACCTCGGGAGCATCCGTAAATGATGAAAAAGTTGCCGTTGCATCAGTAAAGTAGAACACTTCCGTGTTACCGTCGTCTGCCTTGTACATGTCCTGAAGTGAAGGATATGCATCAAGCATGGACTGTCTGGCCTCAATACGGTCATCCTCAACAAGCTTTCCTTCAACCCTGAGCCACTTTCCGTCCTTAAAAGCACATATCTCAACTTTGGGATTTGCATGGATCTGCTTTGATACGTCCTTGATCTTGCCTGTCTGGATGTAAAGCTTTCCTTCAAACACATGTGCCGTCCCGAAAGGCCGCACTCTCGGCTGATCACCGTCTGTCGTTGCAAGATAATAAACCTCAGCGCTCTTCAAAAAATCAACTACTTTCTGCATTTTTTCCTCCTTTATCGTGCTTTGCTTTCTTTCCCGGATCACAGATCATAATACAGCGCAAATTCCATCGGATGCGGAAGCTTTGATATCGCCGCAGCCGACTTTTTGTCACGGGCTATGATCTGATCTATCAGACGCTTCGGGAACACTCCTCCGGCCGTAAGATAATCATTATCTTTTTCAAGCGCGGCCACCGCTTCATCAAGTGATGTCGGAAGACCCGTAAGCTTTGCCTTTTCCTCATCGGAAAGCGTATAAAGATTACAGTCAAACGGTCCCCAGCCCATCTTGTGTGGATCGATCTTCCTGCTTACCCCGTCAAGTCCTGCCATCAGGATCGCCGCATATGCATAGTAAGGATTGCACGTTGCGTCGGGATTGCGCAGCTCAAAACGCTTCTTGTCGGGAGTCTTGGCGTATGCCGGAATACGGATGACGGCGCTTCTGTTACTCATCGCATATCCTATCGTAACAGGCGCTTCAAATCCGGGAACCAGTCTCTTATACGAATTGGTCGATGGATTTGTGATCGCGCACAGTGATCTTGCATGTGTCAGGAGACCTCCCATAAAATAGTGCGCAGTATCCGAAAGCTGTGCGTAACCCTTTGAGTTGTAGAAAACGGGCTTTCCTTTTTTAAACAAAAGCATGTGAACATGCATACCGCTGCCCGCCTCAGATGCCAGAGGCTTTGGCATAAACGTCGCCGTTATCCCGTCGGCAACAGCCTCGTTCTTTATCACATATTTAGCGGACATTGTATCATCCGCAAGTTTTAACATGTCTCCGAGCTCAACCTCGATCTCCATCTGACCGCTGCCACCGACCTCGGGATGGTGATATTTTACATCGATCCCCCACTCCTTCATTGCAAGGCACATGCGGCTTCTTAAGTCGTTTCGTATATCGGTCGGAAGGCTGTTATGATATCCGGCTCCGGGCAGTACCTGAAAACCGTTGTTGTTTTCATCGCTTCCCGACGCGTAGGCGGCCTGGGACGTATGGATCTCAACCGAGGTGTTGAAATAATCCGTGTTGTACTTCACCTTATCGAACAGATAGAATTCATACTCGGGGCCGATAACCATCTGATCGGCAACACCCGTCTCCTTCATGTACTCAAGAGCGCGTATCGCAACGTTTCTCGGATACTGGTCAAACGGTCTGTTATCCGGGAGATCGATCACTCTCGCATCTCCTATCATCGACAGTGTGGGGATCTTCGAATACCTGTCTATCACAGCCGAATCAAGCACCGGAATGAATACCATATCGCTGTTCTCAACCGGGGCGTACCCGTAATTGCTTCCGTCAAACCCGATGCCCTGCTCCATTACACTCTGTGTTAGATTCTGTGCCGGAATGGACAGATGGCGCCACCTGCCGTCGATATCGGTGAGCTTAAAATCAACCATCTCGATCCTTTCCTCTTTGATCAGATTTTGGATATCCTTGAGCGTTTTTGACATTTGTTACCTCCTTATCCGGTCCATGTTACCATGAACATTTCTCTATCAGATCAGTCTCTTCCGAACAGATCACGTGTGTAGACTTTGTCTTTAACATCCGCAAGTTCGTTGCTGAAGCGGTTTGCGATGATCGCTCCGCATTCCTGTTTGAACGCGGCAAGATCGTTTACAACGGTACTTCCATAGAATGAACTGCCGTCGGGAAGTGAAGGTTCATATATGATGACCTTCGCACCTTTGGCCTTGATCCTCTTCATGACACCCTGAATGGAACTCTGCCTGAAATTGTCGCTGTTGCTCTTCATCGTAAGCCTGTACACACCGATGACGACATCAGGCTCGCCCACATATGCCTGGGAATAACTGTTTGCTCCGGCCATCTGAAGAACACGGTCAGCGATAAAATCCTTTCTCGTGCGGTTGCTCTCAACGATCGCGTGAATGAGATTTTCGGGAACATCGCTGTAGTTGGCAAGCAGCTGCTTCGTGTCCTTGGGCAGGCAGTAACCTCCGTATCCGAATGATGGATTGTTGTAAAAATCACCCACCCGCGGATCGAGGCTGACACCCTTTATAATGTCAGCGGTCTTCAGTCCTTTCATCTCCGCATATGTATCAAGTTCGTTGAAAAAACTGACCCGCAATGCCAGATACGTGTTGGCAAACAGCTTGACCGCTTCTGCCTCGGTCAGTCCCATTATGAGTACGTCTATATTTTCCTTCTCGGCTCCCTCGACCAAAAGCTGTGCGAACTTTTCGGCAGGCTCCCTCGTTTTTTCATCGCAGCCCACTATAATGCGGCTTGGATAGAGATTATCGTACAGTGCTTTACTCTCCCTCAGAAATTCGGGCGAAAAGAGTATATGCTCACATCCGGTTTTTTCCCGGACAGACTTGGTGTATCCGACGGGAATGGTACTCTTGATGATCATCGTCGCATGATCGTTAACCTCAAGGACCGCACTAATAACTGCCTCTACAGCACTCGTATCAAAAAAATTCATCTGCGGGTCATAATTCGTCGGAGTCGCTATGATGACAAAATCAGCCTCCTTATATGCCGCCTTAGCATCCGTCGTTGCTGTCAGATCAAGGCCCCGTTCCTCATGCTCCTTCATGAACTTCTCGATATAATCATCCTTTATCGGGCTGATCCTCTTATTGATCTTCTCAACCTTATCCTCAAGAATATCAACCGCAACAACATGATTGTTCTGCGACAGCAGAAGTGCCAGGCTCAGTCCCACATATCCCGTTCCGGCTATGGCTATGTTCATTGGATTCTCCTTATTTACCATATCAATGAATGTATAAAAACTGTTATATATTATAACACGACATAAAAGTCTTAGGGCTGAATTTGTATATTTTGTATGCCGGACATATGTGTTAAACTTTATAATGCACGGATACTGGATTACCGCGGATCTTCCGCATGATCCGGCCCTGATCGGAGAAAAGAATGCTTAACATAGTACTGCACGAGCCGGAGATACCGGCGAACACCGGAAATATCGGAAGAACCTGCGTTGCCACCGGCAGCGTGCTTCATCTTATAGAGCCTCTTGGGTTTAAAACAGACGAGAAAAGTTTAAAACGTGCGGGGCTTGACTACTGGCCAAAACTCGATGTGAGGATGCATAAGAACTACAGCGATTACCTGGAGGCTTTTCGCAAGGAAGCCGGCCGCGCCCGCATCTGGTATGCCACGACAAAAGCACCTCGTACTTACTGTGACGTACGCTTCGGTCCCGATGATCATATCATGTTCGGAGGAGAAAGCTGCGGGATTCCCGAGGAGATACTTGTCGAAAACGAAAGCACCTGCATCAGGATCCCTATGACAGAAGACAACAGATCACTAAACTTAAGCAACAGTGTCGCGATCGTTGTGTATGAAGCGTTGCGGCAGCAGGACTTTGCCGGTCTTGAGAAGAGTGGGGCTCTGCACCGTCTCAGCTGGCACTGAAAGTATACAAAAAAATGAAGTCATCCTACAAATACAACGATTCAAAATCCCGCAAACCTGTTATCATCATACTCACTGTTATCGTGTGTGTCGCTGCTGCCCTGTTCGGCTTTGAATATCTGACCGGACTGCTGACAGCCGCAGACAGTTCCGACACTTCGTATGATTTTGACTATTGTGTTTATTACGATTCTTTAAGCGATGAGGACAGGGAGATATACGAGATGTTCTATGACCTTGCCATGCACAGGAACGTGTCCGGTTACTCGAGAAAACTCTCTATGGACCGCTTCGAATTTGCTGCCGGGCAGGATAACATCATTTCAATCTATCATGCAATGCTGAACGATCATCCCGAATTATTCTATCTGGAGGGGACAACGGGACGTGATCTTGATATACGCGGATTTCAGGCCGGATTTATGTCAGCCCTGACGTTCAGGCTGGGCCCGGGAAGCCCGGATGAAGATGAGATGATCGAAAAGTTCGATAAGGCGACAAAAAACTTTATGAGCAGTATCGATCTTACTGCTTCCGCATCTGAGATCGAGCGTCAGATACACGATAAGCTCATCGATACGGTCACATATGATCATGATCTGTTAAACAGGGATCTGATGGAAGGCGATCTCGGACACACGGCGTATGGTGCCCTTGTTGCAGACAGCAGCGGTCTTGCCAACAGGGCAGTCTGTGACGGATACGCAAAAGCATTCCAATATCTTCTTCGTCAGGCCGGTATAAATGCCGCTGTCGTAACCGGCGAAGCCGACAGCGATTCGGGCACCCTTTCGGAGCAGGGTCCTCACGCGTGGAATATCGTCGAACTCGACGGCGACTGGTATGAAGTGGACAGCTGCTGGGATGATATCGATCCGCCGCCCGGCGAGGAAAATGACCCGTTCTACAAGATCATCAAATATCAGCAGCCACAGTATGATAATGCGACGCACCACTGGTATAACAGAACGACCGAAGAGATGCTGCGTCTCCCCGCGTCTCCAAACACCGCCATCCGTATCCAGCAGGGAACCATGTTCTATGAACTGGACAACTGTGGCCCGAGCTCTCACATCCGTGATGCAAAGCCGGATCTGCCGATCGCTAACGGGACAATATACGGTTTGTAAGAGATCAGTCAAGCATAAAGAAATCTCTTCTGACAACAGTAATCGTATCTTCTGCCGGTTTATCACATACTTTTCCATTGGGAAGATACACATTCATCTTTACAGTGACTTTCGTATTTCTTTTTCCCGTATATGTATCCGAAGCGGAATCATATGTGGCATATTTGCCGAAATCCAGATCGTAGATACTGCCTTCAAAGGTGTACTTTGGTTCGTGTCCGCCTGTTTCAAACGGATCTCCGTTCTCATCTATCGGCTCTCCGGTAGTTTCGTTGTAAGTTCCGGCTTTTCTTTCCAGTTTTAGTTTCTTACTTGTGGGAACCCCACCATCTTTTCCGGAGGCTTCAAACGACAGATCATCATTTGTTATATCCTTTTCAAAACTATAAACTATTTTGTTATGCCCCTGAATTTCAACAGTAATATCTTTTATTTTACATGATGTTACAATACGGATTTTGATCGGTATGTAGGATTTTCCGGCATTCTCCGATTTTTCCTCAAAAGAACGAATATCTTTAAGCTCATACTCATTATAATACAAGGTTTTGTTTTTGATCTTGTTATGTTCTCTGTCTACAAATCCTCCGTCACCATTGAGAATATTCATGGAATAATAATAATCACGTTTCGTTTTTTCAACCACATGTGTTGGATCTGTAATCTCACGCTTGACTTCCCTTTTTTCAAGGATCTTCCCCAGTTCATCACCTTTAAGCATTTGAGTCTCACCCATAAGTACCTGATTCTCAAACTGCTGATTAGGTGACGGATCATCCAGTGTTCTGTACTTATAAGGGCTGAAATTATCATCATAGTAGTCATACCACAAATGCATATTTCCCTGTTCACTGCCATTCCTGTCAACTGTTGTGCCCTTTTTCAGCAGCCACTCCTTAAACGCACCGTTTGCATCTCCGTCCCACGGCCATGCCGACCAGGTCTGTCTGTCCCAGGTGATCTTCTTAAATGCATACCAGTTATTTCCATCATCATAATCGGCTTTAAACCAATATCCATTATCTCCGGAATACTCATCACTTCTGACAAGAGTACCATCATCATCAATATACGTGTAGTCAGTAGTATTGGACATGGATTCATATCCGTCAAGGCACCATGGATGGTCGAATGCCTGAGAATCCTGAACAAGTTCATCCCCCACCGCAGTCCTTTGCTGACTGTAGTAATACCCATCGGGATTATCATTGGACTTTTTTGCAATCCCAGCATTTTTATAATATGATTCATGCTGTCGTCTGATAGTTCTTCTAAAGATCTTGTCGTGATCATTTTCTTTTACAAGGATTCCGTCTTCGAAATGTCCTCCTGATACGGCATTATCAATGTTAGTTGTCAACGGGTGACCCGGATGAGTTTCAAGCCAATCAAAATGATAGTGCATAAAAGGATAAGGTTTGTCCCTGAGCGAAGGGGCGATATATTTTTCGTTTTCGGTCCTCAGATCCCAATACGTTTTCTTTCCGCTGTCGTTTGGTCCTTTTTTGCCTCCATCTGCCAGGTAGTTTCCGGGTTCACTTGTATATCTCTTAATAAAATCCTGGAAAAAT
Organism: Lachnospiraceae bacterium; assembly: GCA_024695145.1. Lineage (GTDB taxonomy): Bacteria > Bacillota > Clostridia > Lachnospirales > Lachnospiraceae > UBA2868. Next base: position 362,860 of record JAILIS010000032.1, on the reverse strand, counting down.
TCACGTCCTGCTCCCGGTCTCATGTCATCTCTTTTCACTACAAAGAAAAGCATACACATTAATTTACGCATGTTTGTGTCTATCACTTTTCTATTGTTCCAGTTTGGCCGGTATGCATTTACACTGGCCGAAAAAGCCACATCTTTCCTTATTGCCACTCTTTCATAGATTCTGAGAACTTTTTCGAATCCCGGACGACTGACGCCACTTGAGTCAACAAAATCATTGAAATCCAGATCAGCCGAAAACATCAGATCATTATCCTGATTAATGTTGGCTGCTCCCGTCATCTGGTTATACATTTCAAGAGCATACGTATAACTGTTCATATTATTACCATTATTGACCAGGATAAGATCTGCGCGTTCTATATCCTCCAACGTAACACTGACGGGCGTTCGTGTCGTTATCTCTACTACATGTGCATCCTTCCAGTTTTTTACGGATTCATCATCGGTTTTACCTATATAATCCCTGATAAACCTGTCGTTATTGGTATATTTTATTCTTTTATGATTACTGACGGCTATATCCTTGTCTCCTGTCGGTTCCGAATTGTACACAAAAATATATCCGTAATCTTTTGAAGGATCATAGTCATAAAACCGGGAGTACATTATTTTGTCCCCGTCAGAGTTTTTACCGCCCTCCGCAAATACACCCATATCTTTTCCGACATATTTATAACACCCTCGAAACGTATTTCCGTTTGCATCAAAAACAAGAGCGTCTGAAAAACCGCATTCAGCAAGCTTGGAAGTGAAATTCCACACAATATCCCTGACAAGTTGCGGGCTGTTATTAGTCCTGTTTGCTTCGTTAGTACCCGGAGCTTTGTTTACCAAAGCATCCATATATGCTTCCCTCAACTGTGCTTCTGAAACTATAATATTGTTTGTCGAAGGGTCCCTGATAGGTTTTACTTTAGAACCATCACGCTTTACAACCGGTTCACATCCGCTTATCAAATAACCTATCAGAGCTTTTTTCTCGGTGGGATAGATCTCAAGAATGTTAAACAGGCTTTTCCCTTCTGATAACTCGACGTTTCCGTCTTCAGGGTTTTCCCCATCCGTATTCTCCGCACCAAAATCTCCATCTGCCATCGCAGTCTCAATCTCATGCTCTTCAACGACATACTGATCGTGCCCTGTCAGTTGTCTTTCATCAAGAGCCACATATTTTAAATACATTGACGCATCTGCTACGGACATGCTGATTATCATAAATGCAGCTATCATCTGTAAAACATATCTCTTCATATGCTCACCTAATCCTTCTTCTTTTCGACCATATACTCTTTGTATACCGTAGCTTCAATATTATCGCCTGTAAGCGTTCCTATATATACATTTGGAATATCTGTGCCGCCCTGATGTATATCGTCCACCATATTCCTCAGATAAGTAACATCATTAACATGTTTCTTGTATTTCTTGCTTCCCCAGCCGTCCCTTTCAAAACTCAGTTCCACTTTGACAGGTATCGGGTTTGTGTACGTCATCTCAGATTCATCAAAACAGATTCCTTCAGGATCCGGCTCGATCACAAACTGAACCAGATCTTCCCCCAAAAGATACGGGTTCGGAGAAGTTGAAAATGCGCCTTTGACCGTGTCATAACAGCTTTTTGCAACAGCTTTTGGATCTGTCCCTACTATATCACTGACTCTGTTCATATAGACCTTAAACCTTCCATCGGCAGAATCCGATTCCATATTTGAGACAAAAACCACACCGTTAAATTTCACTTTTGAAGTGCCCTCTTCGATAATGCTTTCAAACTTACCAAACAATGCACATCTTGTATATGGAGATTTTACGGATCCTTCAGTATTTACATGTCCTATTTCTGCAGCGCTGTTCTGTATTACAAGAATCGTCTGGGAACCCATTATCTCATCCATTATCATATTAATGTTCGACTGAAGCTCATACTGGATGGACGTATTGGCACTTTCATTACGATACATCCTGATGGAAAATGTAAGCAGTCCGGCGATAGACGCGGATACAATAACGCCGATCGAAATTGCAACTATCAGCTCGACAAGAGACAATCCTCTGTTATTCAGTTTGCATATGCCTGGATCTTTACTCATTGAACATCACTTATCCGTATAATGCCGTCCTGTAGTCGTTATAAGAGAAACGGTTTTAACCTTCGAAGTATTCCTTACTGAGGTAACCTCTATGGTATATACTTTCTCTATGGCAGAATCCGATCCGTTGACCTGGATCACATTACCCTTTGCTTTATCAAACATGAGCGAAAAGTCACTCGCGGCCGCACCGTTAACTTTTACCGTGACACTTTTATTGAGCGGTACGTTTCTTACAGGAGGATCAGGATTGTCAAGATCGATTATTCTGACGTAACTGTTCTTCGGATCGGAATCTATATGAAACTCATATCTGAACTTTCCGGCTTTTGACATTGCTAGCGTCCTGGCTTCAGTCATTTCATCGTCGATACGGACAGCAACGTAATTGGCATCTCTCGAAAACATCATTCCGACAGCAAATGAAGTGATCCCCACCATAACAGCCATAATAGCGATAACTACGATCAATTCGACAAGTGATATGCCGCGGTCATCATTCATCATTCTGTTTCTGTTCAAACGCCTGTCGTTCAAATAATCTCTCCGCTTACTCTGACAATACCTTTTACTCCGGTATTAATCTTTGCTTCCCTTCTGCCAGTTCTCATAATGCATGAATTCGTTATAATCCGCTTCTACCCTGTCCCGCCTTATCTTTGAACCGGGAGTTATGTCATATAAAAGATTTGTTCCATCCTGTTTGGAAAGATAACTGATAAGGTAATATTCCATATATCCCTTTTTTCCTTTATAGTCATCTGTCGTATCGGTTTCTTTGTTCTTGACCATGTTGATCTCTTTCTCAATCCTCGACTGAATGAGACCTCTGTCATAGTTGACAGTATTTCCCTCAAGTGTGATCGTTCCCGTTGCCATAAGAAGCCCGTCAACTTCTTTTACGCTTGAGGGAACAGTGATATTTCCGTCAACTATCGCAACACCTTTAAACGTCTCACCGATTGTCGGACCAAGAGTCAGATTTCCGTTTGTAGCAACAACCACTCCAAACGTGGTGGGCTTGAGCCCTGCCGTTCCGGCAGCGGATTTACTTCCATCGATCGTCATTGATCCGATATTTGCAACATTTACAAATTTACTGAAAGGGGCATCGGTATCAACCTTCCATTCATTATTACCGACATTATCCTTTGGCTCGCCGGGATCATCTTCAAGTAACATGTCCTCTTTTCCGTCAAGGCTGGTACAGAGCCACTTGTATCTGTTGTAAAGGCTCTGAGGATAACTGATATATCTGAACATTCCGTCAGTATTGTTCAGTACATTACTTTGAAAATCAGAGCCTTCTTTTTCATAGTTTATAACGGCATTCTTTGCATAATAATGGGCGTTCTCAGGTGCATCCGAATCCCCGACAACACACTTGGAAAGATTAAAGTAATTCCACCCCATCGACCGATCTATACGTTTGTATAATCTGTAAGCGCAGGGTTGAAGATCAGCTTTTGATTCCTTATACTCCTTAAATTTTTCAGGATCCCCTATGGAAGCATCCGGATCACCATGTGAATAAGCATATTCATATGCCGCTTCGGATGTCATTATCTTTAGGAAAAACAGGGCTTTTGACGATATCGAACCTCTGGTTCCGAGTTCATCACCGGATTTTGTATACTTGATCACAACAGGAGACCCGTTTTTCTTGGTAACTATATATTTTTCATTTTCCGTATCTTCCGGCAGCATTGAGACAGATGACATTTCCACAGGCTCCCATGATGCCTCGTTAAACACAAGATAGTCATAGTATATCTTTGATCCGTCGCCGGCAGTAACCTCGTATTTTTCATGGATCTTTGCAGTGTCCAGGAAATCATATCCAAACCACTTTTTAAGATCATCTGTCGAAAGAATGTTAAATACTCCCGACCCACCAACAACAGGATTGGGTCCGTCAAGAAAATCCGGCGGCACAAGGTAAAGCTGCTGATTGGTCTTAAGAGCAACGCTTTCCGCTGTCGGAACAACCTGACCGTTTTCCCATGCGGTGGTGCTTGTATCTGATGTGAAATCAATGTATGCTTTTCCCATCAACACAAGGTTATTTATCTCTTTCATATCAAGTGAAGCGTTTGAACCGTTTATGATTATGGCAGAATTGATCGCATCTTCACGCCAGTTCTTTTTATTGGCTTCTTCAAAAGCATCTTCAGAATATCCCAATATGCTCTTAAGAGTATTATCATTGTATCCGTAATAATTACCCTTTATCTTTACCGAAGTGTTATCGGCATTTATAACCAGATCGTTCAATGCAAAAACATTGGCATTAATATCTATATCAAACTCTTCATCAGTTCCATCCGGATTCTCACCCTTGATAGTACGCAGTGACGTATACCACAGATTGGCCAGGTTGGCAGTACCGCCTGCAGCAGGTGTCAACACCGTAAGTTTCGTATCCTTTCCGTTGACACGGGCCAGATTGATATCCCCTTTTGAGATGATATAGTTACCGTTAAAAGTAGCTTTTGCGCCTTTGACATTAATACCACCCGCAAGACCTTTATGTGTTTTATCATCGTTCTTTTCCTGAAAAGGTGCATCTACTGCAGGAACAGGAGTCGGATTCATATGCACACCGGCATATACGTTTCCGTTTACAGTGCTGTCTCCCGTTATATACAGACCCTTCCCCGCGATCAGCGCGTAATCCGAAACATCAACATTCGTTCCGAGAAAATCAAGTGTCGGTATGTTTATGACAATATCTGCACTAATAACAGATTCGTATCCGGACGAATCGGTAGCAACAATGGTTACATCCTTTAGTACAACTCTGTCCGCGTCAGACTCTGTTGCAGCCGAACCATCTTTCTTTTGATAAACTATATCAACGTCATTTCTGACTTCCCTTGTCGGAAATCCGCTTCCGGTAATATACGCTGTAAGAGATCCCTTGCTTATCTTGTTGTCACCGACACCGCCATCAAGACCGTCAATCTTTTTTTTGGCTTCCTTCACAAAGTTTTTTCGAAAATCCCTCTCTGCTGTCTCCGCCATATTAAAATCATCACCTGACAGCTCTTCAATACCGATTTTTTTAAATGTTTTTTCATATTCTTCACCGGCAAGATTTGCCAGTTCCAATCCTATTCCGGTATAAATATCGTTAAGTGCTTTTTCGGCATAGTAAAAATCATCTTTTGTGCGTCTGTCTATGCCCTTCATTCTCACATTGACCACGGTTGTCCCGAGAATTATGGTCACAAGTATCGTAACAAAGGCAATGGCCACTATTACAGTAATAAGTGTAGAACCTCTGTCTTTACCGGATGCGATATTATTATGTCCGTAGTTATTTCTTTTCATGTGATCGTCTGTCAACGTCTTCTACTGTTGCCTCATTGTCGGCCGGTTCTATCATGTAGGCGAAGGTGTTGGTGTTGGTGTGGGACTCGGTGTTATCCCTTCGGTTCTCGTCGAATTGAGCGTTGTGACCGGGGTTGTATCACCGGTCTTGTACAGATCTACCGTTATATCGTATACCCTTGTTCTTGCATCCTCTTCGTATATATGCCCCCCGGCCCCGGCAGAAGTCAGATTCGATATAAACTTGATTTTTCCAAACGTAACGGTTCCGTCGATAAAGGTTCCATCAGGTGCGGGAGGTGTCGGAGTCGGCATCGGAGTTGCAGGTATACCGGAATAGTTTTCAAATATGGTTTCACCGTTGATCACTAACTTCGGTCCTATCGAATCCCCGGTATCCTGACCTATAAAATACACTTTATGGCAGGCATTAGGTATATCGGGATCGGCAAAACCGGTATAATTACCGCTGTCCGTTATCTCTATCGTCTCCCTTATCTCCCTCTCAGCCTGAGTTGTATGGGTATCTTTATCCGAATCCGTTATCTTACCGACCTTATAGAAAATGAATATGTTGCTGTCTAAAGGTTTCATCGTTCCGTCAGATCGCTCCTGACGTACAAAAGAGCCTGAATAAAGATCTCTTACATACTCGTTTGAATTATCATCCGTATATCTGACTGTTGCTTTTACCGTGACCCCGAAATCGGAACCGGAAATCTCGTCTTTTACTATACTGATCGTTTTTGTGGCTATCCTTGCCTGATGTGTCGGATAATCCGCTATCTTCTCATTAAAATAACTGACCGCTTCGGTATCGTATTTGTTGAATTCCTTTTCCGACGTAAATACCGCCTGACTCATTGCATCGATTTCGGCAATTACCGGGAGTTTTGTTACATTCGCCGCCGTCACGATATCGGTTTTTGATGTGCTCGATTCGGGCAGCGGTGTGGAATAAGTCGCCTTATCGATCGTCACCGTCACATCAAATTTCTCACCCTGAGTGGCACTGACTCCGGTCTGTTTAAGAACAAAGTTGCTCCCGTTATCAGTAAAGGTCCATTTGGAATCAGTACGAAGTTTTTCGATCGGAGTACTCTTTACCTCCTCCATGATCGATTCTCCGAGGCTCGTGGCATTTTGTATGGACTGTGCCTTGGCATTAACTCTTGCAGTCATGCCCATCGACTTCATAAGGGGTATGGCAGCAATAGCAAGGATACTGACAACGATTATCAGTTCAACAAGAGAAAAACCCGAATTATTTAATTTGTCTGATTTTATATACCTTCGTTTATCAAACATATGCAAACCGTCAGTTATATCAACGTTCTCCGTTGACTGTCACCTCGCCGACTTTCTCCGTTACACTGACTCTCGGTCTTTCGGCATCATCACCTTCAATATTGATGACAAGCGGAATATCCGAGTTGTTGATCGCATGGACAGTTACGGCGCTCTCATCATCATCGCTCATTCTTGATGTTGATACTATACGCAGATAGATCTTTGTATCGCCGCTCTTCTTTATATTGTCAGTGTACTCTGCATCACCTATTTTATAAGTGACGGAATAATCACCGTCTTCTCCGGAAACTCTGAAGTTCACGTCTTCGTTGCTGTTGGATGAACTCGTTATATATGTTGATTCCGTTGAGTCATCGGCCCTTCCTGCAGTCTTTCCGTTTGTATTATCCGTAACGGCATTTACCTTTACAAAATAATCCGTCTGTATCTCATCAAGCGCTTCCTGCGGAACTTCACCAAGGATCTTTTCCAGGAAGTCCGTATACATCTCTGCGATAAGATCCAGTATCGAGCCGCCATGATTATTGTTTGTGAAAACATTTTCCGTTCCGAAATCCTCTACATCGGTCTCAACATCCGGAAGAACACGGCCGGGGCCAAGGAGTGCATATTGCGACAGCACGACAGTTCCCGTCGCCAGCCCTGTCTTCTCATTGTATGCAACATCTATGTCCTTGATCACTATACGGTCTTCATAATCCCGTATATATGCAAGCAGATTCTTAAATCCGTCATAAGTGGTCTCAAATGTCAGACCGATTTCAGTGTCCCGGTATATCAGATCACTGACTCCGGCGTTACCTCCGGTCTCTCCGGTATCGCCGGCTGCAGTCTCATCTCCTCTTCCGGCTCCGCTGCCTTCGGCAGTCTCCCCCTCAGCGGCGGCAACAGCCTCCTGTTCCGCTGCGGCTTCAACATCTGATGCGCTTTGAGTCTCTCCTTCTTCGCCCTCGGCATTTGTGATCATATTCTTGGTCTCTTCGGCAAACTTTACTGACGGGAACCACACCGGGACATCTGCTTCGGCATGTGCCAGGAACATGATGGATTTCTCATCTGTGTTATCCTCCGGAAACTCATCCATTATCTTCTGAATGGTTGCCGCTGATTCTTCTATTCCCTGTGTATATACAGCCTTGTTTTCAAAAGCATCCCGTTTGGCTGACAGTTCACTCCGGAGCTGATTTTTTTCACTTGATAAAGCATCTATCTTGTCAAGGAAGGGTTTTCCTACCAGAAAATATGCAGCCGCCAATATGAGAAGTGCGCCAAGATAAATAAGCAGTTTCTTGTCTCTGTCGCTCACTGCACGTCACCCCCTTCCGTATTTTCTTCCTCTGTTTCTCCGGTATTTTCTTCAGTTGATCCGACTGAAGAAGTTTCTTCACTATCGCTCTCCGTACCCCCTTCATCCGTCTTCTTCGGGTCTTCATATATGAGAGTCAGTGTCATCTGAAAGTTGTCATCCGCAGAATAATCAGTGATCGTCTCATTGATATATTCCGTTTTAATATTCTCAATATACGGGAGTTTCTTCAGTTCAATGACGAACTGCGCCACCGCGGGCTTGCCGAATGATTTCCCCTGGATGGTTACCTCGCCCTCGTTTGAAGTGAGCTTTGATATCGCAACAGCACTTGGCTGCACAATTTCAAGATCATCTATAAATCTTGCAAGTGTCTCATTGGCTCCCTTTGTTGTATCGTACCAATTCTGCATGGCGGTAACATCAGCCTGCGCCTGCTCATATTTTGCCTTAAGGGCTCCTACGTCTTCGATGGCCGCTATCTGGGAGCGGATCATCCTGTTCTCTCTCTCATTCGTATAATAAACAAACAGAATACCGCCGCACATGGCAGCTGCAACTACCGCAGCAAATACAAGTATCCACCACGGAAGGCTCTCTCCTTTGGCTTTTTCGCCCTTTTTATCCTGTATAAGTTCAATACGAAGCGGATTGATAACAGCACCAATGTTGGCGAGGTAATTGGCAACGATCTCATCCGAAAGTACGTTGTGATTCCTGATCTCTACTCCTCGAAGTTTTTCTACAACTTCGACATCGTAGTCCATCTCGTTATTTATCAGTTCGGGCAGTCCGTTTACCGATGTGACGTCACCTATCATAAACACACGCTCGATAGGATGTTCGGCATTTCTTGCCCGGTAGAATTCAAGTATCCTTCCCACGCTTGATAACAGCGACTTTACGGCGTAGGCAACATCCGGATATTCGGATGCAAGACTTCCGAGATCTTCGCTGATCAAAACCATGTCAGCTTCCTCATCGCTGATCCCTCTCGATGAAGCAACCGCATCTGCAAGAGACATTCTCCCGTACGGAACACTTCTCTGCATGACCATTGTCGATCCGTTCATGATATTTACGACCGTATTCTCACCGCCTACCTGAAGGACCGCATCCACGCCTTCGCCGGCTGTCTGGAGTTTAAGCAGCTGCAGAATGGAATTGCCCGAGTAGTCAATAGCCTCGACGCTCATTCCCATTGCCTTGGCAAGTTCATAGTATTTCTCGATCATCTCATTCGGAGTCGCCGTAACAGAAAGCCGGTAATTCTTTACCCCCTCGGTTGCAATGACATCCATGATCGAGTAATTGAATGTATAATTATCAAGATTGGTGATTGGAAAATACTCGGATGCGTTGATCTCGACAATATCTTTGATACGGTTTTCCTTGCAGTAAGGAATAACAGCCTCTTTGTTGGCTATACGCTTTGATGTGATCGTAAATACGATACGTTTTGCACTAAAGCCCTCTCCCTGAAGTCCCTGTTTTATCGCATCCGCAAGAGCCGGAGCATCCATGATGACACCGTCGTCACACAGTCCTTCCGGAATAATAAGATCTATAGCATTAAATACCCGTATTTTGTTCTTGCCTGCATGCATTACTTCGCAGACCTTTACGATCTCACTCCCCAGCGAGATCGACAGAACCTTACCCGCCATATATATCTCTCCTATGTAAAAGTGCTGAGATAAGCATTAATTATTCTATCTCCCCATAAACTCGCAATAAATATCCCCACCGCCAGATACGGCCCGAAGGCAAGGACATGATCCTGTTTTGATACTTTCATGCGTATCAGATGAATGACAGAGCCGAGTACACACCCTGTAACAAACGCAAGGATAATACTCTTCCATCCCAAAAGCAGACCGGCAGCCGCCATCAGTTTGATGTCACCGCCTCCGATACCTCTTCCTTTTGTGGCCACAAAGAGTATCAGCAGGAAACCGCTTACGCTCACGGCACCGATCAAATTATCCAAAACACCTGAAAAATCGCGGTTTATCAGTTTTACAGCAATATCTGCGATACCAAGTACCGCTATAAATACATTAAGACCGAACGGAATCTCATATGTCCGCCAGTCTATAACTGCTATCACTATAAGTGCCGATGTCAGCGCCGCGATCAGCACGCTTTTGATACTCAGACCTGTAACGGCAAAGATCAGACCGTACAATAATCCGTTGAGCAGTTCGATGATCGGATATTGTATGGACAGCTTTGCTCCGCAGTTCCTGCATTTTCCTTTGAGCAGAATATAACTTAATACAGGAACGAGATCGTACCACTTGATCACGTTCCCACAACTCATGCAGTGGGAACGTGTTGTGGTAATGTTTTCATGTTTTGGTATCCTGTAAATGCAGACATTTAAAAAACTGCCTATAAGTAAACCAAAAACGAGAATCCCTATCATCATAACAGGGGCAAAGTAAGTCATCTGAGGATGCAGACCTTACTCTGTAGTTTTAGTAACTTCAGTTCCGTCAGCTTTCAAATATTTACCATTGGCCGGTGTTGTTAATTCCCATTTATAACTTGAGTAAGTCCATACAAAGGCAGCGTCCCATTCTTTAGATTTAGTCTTAACACCTGCAGAATCAATACCATATTCACCAAGCTTGTCGCAACTGCAAACAATACTACCCGGATTTTTAGTACAAGTTACAGTGTAAGATGCCGTATCGCCTGTATCAGCAACATACGTCTCCAAAGCCGTCTTCATTTCCTCAACATTCTGAAGATCCGTTGACTCTCTTGACTTCTCAACAAACTTGATGAACTGCGGAGCAAGCACACCAACAAGGATCGCCATGATGGCAATAACGATGATCAGCTCGACAAGCGAGAAACCTTTGTTATTCTGTTCTTTCTTATTCATACTCATATCTCTCCTTTTCTTATGAATAAAATGGTCGTAAGGAATCCGTTCCTTACATGATCTATATATTCCGGAACAGCTGCTCTTCCGCCCCGGCATATACCTACATAAATATATCGGTCAATTCCGTAAAAAAACTGAGATTACCGCAAATATATCTTATCAAAGATTATATCACACTTTTTCTGCTTTGTGACAAATATTTCACAATCCCCGCGAGAAAAATTTATAGTCCCATTTACTATAAAAGACGGATTTTTCAGCCTAAACGGTTCAATCAAGGTCCCTCGTTATATTTCTTGCCCACTTGTAACTGTAAAAGTTTTTAAACACCCATGGCCACTTCACAAATTCATCCGTACACAACAGGAAAAATACCCATTTTACAGGAAGCTTTAATACAAAAGCGGCAATAAGACCCAGCGGAACGGCATATACCCACATGTCGATAAGGTCACACTTGAACCCGAACCTGCTGTCGCCTCCGGCACGGAATACGCCGACGATAAGCGTAGTATTGACAGCCGTTCCGGTAATGTAATACGAATTGATCAAAAGCATGAACTTCAGGTAATCGAGCGCCGTCTCGGAGAGCGAAACGACTCTCATCGTTACCGGCGTCAGCGCCAGTGCAAGGAGCCCTCCGAGGATTCCCGTTATAAATGCCATCTTAAGACACAGATGTCCCGTCTTTATTCCCTGCTCCCTGTTGCCTTCTCCTAGTATCTGTCCGGTCACTATACCGGCGGCTGCGGCCACCCCGTAACACATGACTGTACCCAGATTCCTGACAACGTTGTTGATTGAATATGCCGCAACGGCATCATCACCGAGATGTCCCATGATGGCCGAATATACCGAAAATGCAAGCGCCCATACAATATCGTTTGCTATCGCCGGAACAGCCATGCTGAAAAAATCACGCTCCAGCAGCCGATTTTTACTGAATATCGTTTTAAATGTAAGGGGAACCGCAGGCTTTTTGAATACTGATACGAAAAAGCAGCCCAGAAGCTGGATAAGGCGGCTCATGACCGTGGCAAGGGCTACTCCGGTAACTCCTAATTTCGGAACTCCGAGAAGGCCGAAAATAAACACGGCATTGAGTGTTACATTTGATAAAAGAGCCAGCACCTCAAGACAAGTGCTGACCGCAACCTTGTCGATACAGCGAAGTATCGACATATATATAGAGCTTACCGCCCAGAAAATGAGCCCGATGGAGATGACCGTAAGATACTTTGCTCCGATCACAACAAGAGCCTCATCATTCGTATATATCCTCATGAGGCTTTTCGGTATCGTAATCGCACATGCAGCACCGATAACGGCCACTGACAGAGAAAACCGCAGGCCTATACCCTCGACCTTCTCGATCGTTTTGCAGTCGCCTTTACCAAAGTACTGGGCAGCGAGCATGGCGATCCCGGTCCCTATCCCGTACAGGAACATGAAGAAAACGCTTATCATACTGTTAGCAAGGGAAACCGCACTGATAGCCGACTGTCCGACATAGTTCAGCATCAGAACGTCCGCGCTGTTCACAGCGGCATCGATGAGATTCTGCAGAATTATGGGAAGTGCAACAAGCCAGATTTTTTTCACGGTGTATCCTGTTTGATTCCGTAATATTCTTCTATAGCTACGAGCCACGTCGCCAGATATTCGTCTTTGAACATATCGGATGTATACTCCGTAGCTCCGTTATTCATAAACATTTCGTGTTTGCCGTAATTGATGATCCATGTATCATTTTTGCCAAGTACCGTCACATTATATCGGTACTCAGCAGCGTTGCCGGCATCAAGCTCACAGTTGTTTATATTAACATCCGTGCCGAAAAAGTTGTTGGTAACCGCAAGCGACATTACCATATTCTTCTCAATGCTTTCGGTATCGGAACTCAGATCCTTATCCACAAGCATGCAGGAGAGCATGTCATAGAAGAACTCACGGTTGATGGACCGCCCCTCTTCAAGTACCTTCGCGTCAACGTAGTCAAGGAAGCCGTTCAGATCCTTATCCCCATACAGTACAGTGGAACCGTCAAGACCGCCGTTAGGGACAACGGTTATATCATTTCCGACAGTCGTAACATCCGTATAACTGTATTTGACAAAATCAGCCGTCGGGCCGTCTGAAGACTCACTTGAAGACGAAGCCGTATTTACAGAAGTATCAAGCTGAAGATTCTTGAGATTTTCGACTGATTTATTAAGGCTGTCAAGATCTATGTCGGCGGATACATCATAATCCCCATATGTCCGGTTGAACTGATCAAGGGCTGCGGACGCTCTCTTTTGAAGAGAATATATGACAACAGCTACCGTGATCGCCGTGACAGCCAGAAGCACCATGGCAACGATCATGGGTGTAAAGCCCGTGTTTGACTTCTTTCGTTGCTTCCTTTCCGGTGTTCCCGCAGGCATGATCAAAGGCGCCCCGCATTCACTGCAAAAGTTCAGCCCGTCTTCAACTTGTGTTCCGCATCTGGGACATTTCATATCTTCGTTTCCTTCTCCGGTCTGTACCGTTTACGGCCTACAGATTGCCGATCGAATCGTACAGCGTGAGCATCGGCTGCAGGATCGCCATGATAATGACACCTACTATAAGCGCAAGTACCACTATGATGAGCGGTTCCATGACTGCCATCATCTGCTCTGTCGCTTCGGCAACTTCTTCCTCATAATACTCTGCAATGTTCTCAAGCATGTCCTCAAGTTCACCGGTCTCTTCACCGATCGAGATCATATGGTAAACCATGGGAGGAAACAGTCCGCTCATCTTGATGGGTTTTGAAAGCGACACACCGTTTCCGACCTGATCCCTCGCCTGATATACCGCACGCTGGAAAAGAATGTTCGCATCCATTGAATTGCCGGTTATCTCAAGTGCCTCAAGCATGGGGACACCTGCGCGAAGGAGTGTCGACAGTGTTCTTGAAAAGGTGGCACAATGTGTCTTGGTCTGAAGCTGACCCATTCCGGGCATATTCAGTTTTATAGTTCCGAACAGTGTCCGCCCGCTGACGGTCTGTCCGTAAAACTTTATGAACAAGGCAAAGGCTATGACAACGATGGCGATCAGCCACCAATATGCCACGAAGAAATCCGACATCGCGATGACCGCTTTTGTCATGGCCGGCATCTCAACATCCATATCTTCAAACATTGACATGAAATTCGGTATAACGAAAGTCATCATCGCCACGATAACACCGATGGCTACGATCAATACGATTATCGGGTAAATGGTGGCCTTCTTGATGATCGCTTTGAGCTTCGCCTCTTTCTCAAACTGGAGGGCCATCCGCTCGAAAGCCGTCTCCAGAGAACCTGTAGCTTCACCTGCTGCCACAAGGTTTACGAATATCGAAGGAAATACTTTCTGCTTCTTCATTGCGGACGAGAGTGTCTCACCTTTTCCAAGGTCATCAACAAGACTGATGGTTGCTGATTTAAGCGCTTTGTTTTCAGTCTGTTCACTCATCATCTGAAGTGCATTGATAACGGAAACGCCGGCCTTCAGTATCGCAACGAACTGCCTGCAAAACACCGCATAGTCTCTTGCCTTGACACGGGGCGCTCCGAAAGTGATATCCTTGTTGAGCGCACTTTCCGGTTCGAGCTTCATGACGATCATTCCGTCAGCTTTTAATTTGCTCGCAGCCTGTTCCACATTTGTGGCTGTGACGCTTCCCTTTTTCTCTTTTCCGTCAGGCCCCATAGCCCTGTAAATATAACCCGGCATATTGTCTCCTTTGAAAATATATTGAAGCAGGCTATTCGCATTCCGCTTCGCTTCATGCTCATGCCCGTTGCTTGCGCAACTTACAGACTTCGTAACATGCCCACCTGCAAGCGAGCTTGCGGTGTACCTATTACGAAGTCTGCCTGCTTCAAAAGCTTATCGTTCAGATCCTATTCGACATCGTCGTCTTGTCCTGTGCAAACACAAGTGCGTCATCACGGTCGATCTCACCACGCATGTACAGTTCCATGATCGCATCATCCATCGTGATCATGCCCATCTTGCGATTGGTCTGTATGGTGGACGTTATCTGATGGCTCTTGTTCTCGCGGATAAGATTACGGATCGCGGAATTGGCATGCATTACTTCAAACGCCGCACATCTTCCCCCGCCTACTCTGGGGATCAGCTGCTGTGATACGACAGCTTCGAGAACGTTCGCAAGCTGCGTTCTGATCTGCTGCTGCTGATGCGGCGGAAAAACGTCTATGATACGGTCTACGGTCGATGCGGCACCGATGGTATGAAGTGTCGAGAATACGAGGTGACCGGTCTCGGCTGCAGTGATCGCGGTACTTATCGTCTCAAGATCACGCATCTCTCCGACAAGGATAACATCAGGATCTTCACGAAGGGCGCTTCGAAGTGCTATAGCGTAATCATCCGTATCTATCCCGACCTCTCTCTGGTTTACAATGGACTTGTCATGTCTGTGCAGATACTCTATCGGGTCCTCAAGCGTGATGATATGCGCATCGAGTTCACGGTTTATCTTGCCTATTATGGACGCGAGCGTAGTTGATTTTCCGGATCCGGTAGGTCCGGTTACAAGTACAAGGCCGCGTTTCTTGTCAAAAAGATCCACTACCGACTGGGGAACCGACAGTTCCTCGGGACGCGGTATCTTATTGCCGACAAGTCTGAATACCATCGCACAGGTTCCGCGCTGCCTGAAAGCATTTACACGGTAACGTCCGAGCTGAGATATCGAATAGGAGAAGTCCCACTCGCCCTTTTCATCAAATGCCTTCGTCTGCTTTTCGTTCATGATCCCGTACAGCAGTCTGTGCGTATCATCCGGCATGAGTCTCGGAAAAGGCATCTCCTGCAGGTGTCCTGCCACCCTCATCTTCGGAGGTATGCCGACCGTGATATGGACGTCGCTCGCGCCGGACTTGCTGGCCACCGTTAGTATCTGTTCAATTGTAACTGTTGAAGCCGCGCTCTGTAATTCCATAAATATCGCTCCTTACGGCATTTCTTCTTCGTATGCGACTTTGCGCATCTCGCTGACTGTTGTTATGCCCTGCAGAACATATTCCGCCGCGGCACGGCGAAGTGTCGTCATGCCTTCCGCTATGGCCTGTTCTTCTATCTCATCCGCATTGCATTTGCGCGAGATCATTCCGGCGATCTTGTGTGATATGGGCATGATCTCATAAACACCGATACGGCCGCGGTATCCTTTTGAACACTCCCTGCAGCCGACGGGTTCATAGATGATACATTCTTCACCGTCGGGAACGCGCAATGCACGACGTTCTTCATCATCCGCGATCTTCTGTCTGCGGCATTTCGGACACAGTCTCCTGACAAGACGCTGTGCTATGATGCCGACAACCGAATCACCGATAAGATACGGCTCCACTCCCATGTCAAGAAGTCTGGTGATGGAGCTTGCGGTCGAATTCGTATGGAGCGTTGATATGACAAGATGGCCGGTGATCGACGCTTTGACGGCGATCTCGGCTGTTTCGGTATCTCTTATCTCACCGATCATGATAATGTCGGGATCCTGACGAAGTATTGAACGAAGTGCCGAGGCAAAAGTCAGATCCGCCTTAACATTGACCTGCACCTGATTTATCCCGTTAACATTCGCTTCCACGGGATCCTCAACGGTAACGATATTAACTTCATCCGAATTGAGTTCCGACAGGACCGTGTAACAGGTTGTTGATTTTCCCGATCCGGTAGGTCCCGTTACTAGGATGATACCGTGAGGATTACTCATGATCGCGTCAAAACGAGGAAGTTCCCTGTCGGAAAGACCCAGATATTTCTTGTCTCTTGTCAGACCGTCCTTTGATGTCAGTCGCATTACGACCTTCTCTCCGAATACGGTCGGAAGTATTGATACACGGACGTCATATTCTTTGCTGTCTACAACAACGGTCAGTCGGCCGTCCTGAGGCTTTCTCTTCTCGGAGATGTCAAGGTTTGATATGATCTTGATACGCGCAACAAGCGCAGGAAGCAGTGTCTTGTCGTAGTCCATGTTCTCAACAAGTACGCCGTCTATCCTGAAACGAACCCTGACCTCGCGGTCAAGCGCCTCTATATGTATATCCGATGCGCCTTGGCGCACCGCTGTTTCGAGCATGGTCTTGACAAGCTTTACGATGGGAGCGTCATCGATATTTTCGTATTCTATATCGGATGCCGATGTGTCAAATGCGATCTCCGCGGCATGCTCTTCCTGGAACTGTGCGGCTGCAGCTCTCGCCTGCTCTTTTCCGTACCTTCTGTCAAGCTGCAGGGATATCTGTGCGCTCGGGCAGAAATACGGGATTACCTCCATGTTTGTCATGATGGTGACATCGTCGATCGCCATGATGTTCATGGGATCGGCCATAGCCACCTTGAGGATATTGGGGTTCTTCTCGTCGAAGCCGAAAGGCATCAGCTGATTTTTCTTCATCAGCTCCTCGGTTACGAGCTTTACCGCATTGTCATCGATTCCCGCTTTGCGCAGGTCGACAGTGTCGATTCCGAGCTGCGACGACAGAATGTCGGAAAAATCCTTCTCCGACACATATCCGAGTGCTATGAGCGTCTCACCGAGCTTAGCGCCTCTTATCTTCTGTTCTTTCAGCGCAGTTTCAAGCTGCGCCGCCGTTATCAGTCCCTCATTTATCATCAGGTCGCCGATACGGACTCTTTTTCGTATAATTGCCATGTTCCCTGCCGGAACCTCCTGCCGGATATTTTAATCTTGAATATTATATAATGGTTTACATAAGTTTGCAACCATATGGATCATTCTTGCTCGGTCGTGATCTTGAGCTTTCCGTCAGGAGTCACTTCCTGTATCTTGCCGCCTGTAAGGAAAGCCTCACGCATTTGCGGCACAAAAGCTGCATAGTCAACCATCGAGATGTCAAGATCAACATCTCCCTCTACACCCGGGATGTTTCCGGAATCCGTGTACTGCCAAATCGTGAAATCATATAGAAAATCATTTTCGTCGAGATACTGCGGAGCCCAGAATTCGTACTGCTTCAACGCTTCAACATTGAGAGATCTGCGGAGCCAGTTTTCGGATGCATAGATCATCGGATAGTACCCTTCTTCGCGGATACGCTCACAGAATGCAGTACATATCTCGGTCCGAAGCTCATCCGTTATCTCCTCGGTATTTGTTCTCGCCTTCTCGTCATCTATGTACTCGGTGTCAAATGCCACCGGATAGGATATATCGTAATCCTTTATAAGATCGAGAGTGAATTCCGCCTCATCGACTGCTTCCTCGGGTGTCACGGCCTGCGTGAAGAAGTACACGCCTATATTGATCCCGGCTCTTTGTGCCTCTGTCGCAAATTCATCGAATTTCTCGTCCTTGACCAGTCCGCCTTCGGAATAGCCCCGGTATCCGCACCGGAGCATAACGAATTCGCAGCCCGCTGCCTTAAGCTCGTCAAAATCAACCCGTGTATTGTGATACGAAAGATCGCATCCGAGATGGCTGATCTTCTCTCCGTTATCATCAAAATACGCCATGAATCCGTTATCGATGCGAAAGTTTTCCTTCTTGTACGAATTCAGTCCTATCTTGCCGGCAGCTATATCACGTTCGGGTACATATACATTCGTGACATTGATATGGCTCTGCTCTTCGATGACGGTTGCAAGTTCTTCCTGAACCTGCGCGATCTCTTTGGAACTTTTGACGTGTATGATCACCATCCCCACAACAAGCCCAAGAATAAAGCTTGCCGCAAGTGCGAAAACGGTTATCCCGGTATTGCCGCGCCGTCTCTTTTTAACACGCGGTCTTACGTCCCGGTTAGTGTATTCTTCTTCCATAAAACATCCCCTTATTTATTCCCCTGTTCATTGCTGCTGCGACAGTGCCGCCTTCACCCGGTCGATAAGTTCCGAATCAAAGAAGCTCTCTTCCATGACCATGGTTATCACATGCTCCGAACGGATGACTCCCTCTATCGACTTGTAAACATCATTCGGTTCAACGCCGGATGAGTCCCTGCCTATGATAAACAGATTCGGATGATGATTTCTGATGTATTCAATCGCCTCTACAGTGGCGCGCAATACTTTTACCTTGTAGTCATTGGCGATCAGAACTTCCCGCATTTCCTTCAGGCGGTCTATGTCATTGTCGAGTATGAGCACTTCCGGAGTGACCTTCCGGCTCCCGCTCTCATTAAATATCTTCTCAAGGCGTGACAAAAGCTCACCCTTGGGGATCGTCTTGACAAGATAACCCGCCGCTCCCTTTGCCATGAGTTCCCGGACAAGATTGGGATTGGACACTCCCGACAGGAACACTACCGGCGTATCCTTAAGCTCGGGGTTTTTTATAAGCTCGTCGAATGCCTGTACACCGTTCACAACAGGCATCTCTATATCAAGCAGGATCAGATCGGCCTCGTAATTGGCCATCTTCTCCACAAAGCGGTATCCGGCATTTTCAGTCACCACATCATAAGTGTCCTCAAGATATTTCCTTAATATCTTCAGCGTCATTATATCGTCATCAACGATCAGTACTCTTTTTTTCATAGATTCACCATCTGTTTGTATTTGTTCCCTGTGCCTTTTTGAGGTTTTCAAAATATCCGTCAACTGCCTGTGCCAGTGTAGCCTGCTTGATGGGCTTGTTGAGGATCCCGACTACGAGCGGTCCCAAAAGCGATGACCTTGACTGGGTAAAATCATCCCCCACAAGGAACATGACCGGCACGTTTCTGCCGCCCGGATGCATCCTGATGGAAGATACCGTCACTATTCCGTTCATTCCCGGAAGCGCGGGATTGATCAGCAGAAGATCCGCACTGTGTCGGATAAAATGATCAACGGTCTTGATACCGGAATCGTATGCCACAACATTGTATCTCTGTGTCAGGAACAGTGAACACAGCCTTCTTGTCTTAAGTTCGCTGTCCACTATGATGACAGTCTTCTTTTCTTCGTTTTCGACAGGCGGTGCCTCATGGCTTTTCGGCCTGTCCTCCAACCTGATGGTGCCCTGTGCCGAAAACGCTCCGGCAGGGTTGCTCATGGCTTTCTGCTTCAGGATGTCAACTGGTCCGGCCGGCTTTTTCGCTGTGTCGCCGTACAGTTTTCTCTTCAGATCCTCTTCCACATTGGCATTCTCACGGGCCTTTTGCAGAAATGCTGACATGCGATTGACATTCTCTTCCTCTTTGGAAACTTTCCGCCTTCTTCCGATGTTAAGATCATCGTCTTCGTCTTTTGCGCGCTGTGCGGCGTCAATAACGGTCCTGATCTGCTCGACACGCTTTCTGCCGCGTTCCAGGGCGGCTTCGAGATTAACAACTCTCTCGTTCATGTCAAGAACAACCGCTCTTTGATCGCCATCGCCGGACGGAGCTTTTACCGACTGGCCCATCAGGCGGTCGATACTCTTTGTCTCTTCAAATGAGGGCTCTACAACCGGAGGTGCGAACTCTGCTTTTTCTATCGCTTCATTGATCACGGAGAAGAGTTCATCCTCATCAGCATCGCCTTCATAGAAGATCACATCCCCTATCTCGAGAAACTCGATACAGTCGTCGGAAAACTCATCCTTTGTAAGGACGATCACCGGAATGGCTGCGATATCCGCATCCATTGATTTGTTGATCATCCAGTCATATACGTACAGGCCGAAGTTCTTCGGATCGTCACCGTTTAAGATCACAAAATCAGGAAGGTTACCCTGCGCATCCCTTTTGACGTACTTCAGGGCATCGTCACCGGAGCCTACCGTCGCACATTCGATGTAGTCCGGCAGGATGCTCTTGACGGTGTCCCGTCTCATACGGTCATCATCAATTATCACTCCGCGTAGTTGAGTCATCCGACTTCTTCTCCCTGATACTCTTTCATCAACACTCAATCGTCGGCCGAAGCTTTCTTCGCGCGCTCCGACAGTGCAGCCTTGATATTGTCTATAATGGTTCTGTAAAGACCTACGAGCTTATCATAATTTGCATCGATAAACCCGTTATTGCCGCTCTTTCCGGCAAACTCATGTATCTTCGCCATGGTGAAGAGCTGATGAGCTCCGATGTTTGCCGAGACGCTCTTCAGGGAATGTACCGCAATGGTATAGTTCTCATAGTTATGATCCCTGGCAAGATCTTCTATCTCTTTGGCCTTATCCGGTCCGTATTCCGAAAAGATCTCGAGTACGTCAATATAATCCTTGACGTTGCCGTCTGTTTTCGCCACTCCCGAATCCAGATCAATGCCGTTTATCTCAAAGTCAAGTTCTTCCTGCTGTTCATCCTCTTCCACGTCAACGGAAACGAACAGATTGGATGCAAGGTTTTCCTTCAACACCTCCTCCAGTTTATCCGTTTCCACGGGCTTGCTCAGATAATCCGTAAACCCTTTTCGCAGGAATTCATCCCGCATTCCGCGTATGGCATTGGCAGTGACAGCGATGACAGCCACTTCAGCCTTATCCTTATCCGAAAGGCCTCTGATAGCTTTAAGCGCATCCTCACCGTTCATACCCGGCATCATGTGATCCATCAGGATCAGATCATAACCGTTCTTACCCGCCTTCTCCACGGCCTCTTCCCCGGAGGAAGCCGTGTCAGCATCGATCTCATAATGCAGCAGTAGTCCGCGCAGTATCTTGATATTGACGGGATTGTCATCAACCACCAGCACTCTGGCGGAAGGAGCGTAAAGTACGGAGCGCTTCTTTTCCTCCTCCTGCTTACGATATACAAGATAATTGGACAGTTTGTTGCGATCAAGTACCTTCTGCGGGATTCGCACGGTAAATGTCGTACCCTCACCGTATACACTGTCCACCTCAATGGTTCCGTCCATCAGAGCCACGAGCTGCTTGCAAATCGAAAGCCCCAGCCCGCTTCCCTCAACATTCCTGTTCAGGCGCATATCAACCTGACGGAACTTTTCGAATATCAGTTTCAGATCATCCTTTCTGATGCCGATACCCGTATCCCTGACGGTAAAGATTAAAATGACGGTATCATCGTCATCTCCTTCGGTATATGTTGCGGACAGCTCCACATAACCTTCATTGGTAAACTTTACGGCATTGTTGCAGATGTTCGTAAGTATCTGCCGTATCCTGACAATATCGCCATACAGCTGACTGGGCAGTTCGGGATTGGCATTCACGCGAAAATCGATCCCTTTCTTACCCGTCGGGATCGACATCACCGAATCGATATCATTGAACAGATAATGGAGATAGTACGGAACGGGAACGAGCTCCATACGACCCGATTCTATTTTGGAAATATCAAGCAGATCGTTGATTATCGACAGGAGATTTGCCGAAGCACTCTTGATCTCCTGAGCATATTCATTGACTTCGTCTGACGCGTTAAGCTGCAACAAAAGCTCGGCAAAACCGCTTATGGCATTCATCGGTGTACGTATCTCATGAGAGATGTTGGCAATGAATGCATTCTTCGACACATTTGCCGCGGTCAGCTCCTCTATTTTTTTAAGAAGATCGTCGTTCTTCATGAATAAGATTTTACTATCAAAGCGGTGATTTTTCAATTTTTTTTGTTTACATTTTCATATCTATGTGCTAGTATTTCGATAGTGCGTTATGCACAAGGTAATATTTTTTTTATTTTTTCGGAGGTATCAGCAATGAAAGGTAAAGTTAAATGGTTTAACAACCAGAAGGGTTACGGATTCATCTGCGACGAGCAGGGTAATGACGTATTCGTACACTATTCGGGACTTAACATGGAAGGCTTCAAGTCTCTTGACGAGGGCGCTGAGGTTGAGTTCGATGTGGTTAACGGAGAAAAAGGCCCTCAGGCAACGAACGTAACAAAGTTATAATCTCCGAGACTTGTGCCTTTCAAACTATATATATTAAACAGATATTTAGGGGGAGAGATACAGAACTGGGATTATAGAAAAGGAACCGGATTTCGGTTCCTTTTTTATTGTCTGTGATCATTATTGCTGCTTCATAACCTGCTGCGACATGGCCATGTTCTGTTGCATCTGGCTCTCGATATTGCGCGCCGCATCCCGGATATCCATATGCACACGCTGGAACGCTGCCACAACCTGCGGATCGAACTGGACACCGGCTCCCTGCGTTATGATATTGTAAGCCTCTTCATGTGTCTTGGCTTTCTTGTAACTTCTCTCGGCGACCAGTCCGTCGTAAACGTCCGCAACAGCCAGGATCCTTGCAAGTATCGGGATGTTGGCTCCGGCCAGCCGGTCGGGATAACCGTTCCCATCCACTCTCTCGTGATGATATTTGGCCATCTGGAACGTATAGTACAAAAACTTGTTGTTCGGAAGAAGATACGCATACTTCTGTATGGCGTTGGCCGCCATGGTCGTATGTGCTTTCATGAGTGCAAACTCCTGATCGGTATACTTACCGGTCTTGGACAGCACATAATCCGGAACACCGATCTTTCCCATGTCATGAAGCCGTGAGCTTAGCAGTATAAGTTCAAAATCATTGGGATCTATCCCGTAGTTAATACCCGACAGCAGCATCTCCTTGAGCAGGATCTCCATGTATTTGCTTACACAGATCGTATGCATGCCCGTATACGGATCCTTCTGTGATATCAGATCCGTTATGATACCGATGATAAAGTACTCCAGATTCATCGCATTCCTGGCCTGGAAATTTGCAGCCTGCTGAAGCTGGGAATTGTACTTATTCATCTGATTTTTATACTCAAGAACATCCGCCTGAAGCTCCATCCGCTTACGCAGAAGATCCGGGATGATGGGTTTGCGGATAAAATCAACCGCTCCGAGTCTGTATGCTTCCATCTCGGTTGTATTTTCCTTGTCACCGGAAACGAACAGCACCGGGATATTTCTGGTCTTATCGCTCGTCTTGAGCCTCATAATGAAATCGAAACCGTTAATACCGGGCATGGCCACATCGAGAAGAATGAAATCGGGCATTATCGTCGCTTTGGCAAGACGCTGCAAAGCCGCCTTCGGATTGTCGATATCGACTATCTTATACGATCTCTCTAGTGCTTTCTTTGCGACCAGAAGCTCTGTATTATTGTCATCAATTATCATTACCGTGTACATTCAATGATCTCCTGTATGCCAAGGTCTCCTCCGAATATATCAAGGCGGGATCCGACCGTAAAATCAACCCGTCCGCCTCCGGCCTCCTTGAGACGATCAATATCATCATATGAGGATATACCGCCGGCATAACATATATCTTTATCGCATGTGGCAAGTATCCCGATAAGCTCCGTATCAATACCTGCCGATCTGCCTTCGGCATCGACCGCGTGAACCAGAAATCCGTCACAGTACTTTCCGAGTTCTTCAAAAGTGTCGGTATTCACACGCACATCAGTAAGACTCTGCCAGCGGTCGGTGGCTACGAGATATGTTCCCCCGGCCTTTTTGCAGCTGAGATCAAGTACTATCCTGCGGGCTCCGACACTTTCGGTAAGAGCCCTGAGATTGTCCATGCATACTCTGCCGCCGGAAAAAACAAAGCTTGTCACGATCACGTGACTGGCGCCGGCATCTATATATTCCCGGGCATTATCGGCATTGATACCGCCTCCTGCCATGAGTCCGCCAGGAAATTCATTAAGTGCAGAAATAACCTGGGCTTTGGACTGTTCATAAAAGCTGCTTTCTTTGCTGTTCAGATTGATGACATGCCCGCCGCCGAGCCGGTAACTTTTGTACAGCTGTGCATACCATGATGCATCTCTGTCGGATACAAAATTCTCTGTGGCTCGGTCATTGTCATCCCTGAGCGTCGATCCTACGATCTGTTTGACTTTTCCGTTATGTATATCAATACAGGGCCGGAATATCATCAGCCCACCACATCTGACATATCGTACATTCCGGCGCCTTTTCCTTTGATGAACTTGGCCGCGGAAACGGCACCTTTTGCAAAGACCGCTCTCGAATATGCTCTGTGTGAAAACGTTATGACCTCATCTGTGCCCGCAAATATGACATCATGGTCGCCTACTATCGTCCCGCCTCTGACCGCAGATATACCGATCTCTGTATCGGGACGCACCATTCTCCTGGCAGATCTGTCAAAAACATAATCCTTCCTGACTGCAAGACCGTCATTTACGGAATCAGCAAGTGCAAGAGCCGTTCCCGAAGGTGAATCAAGCTTGGTCCTGTGATGCTTTTCCACTATCTCTATGTCAAAACCCGCCTCTGCGAGAACCGCGCTGTTCTCTCTGAGTATCTTCTGTATCAGATTGATACCGACCGACATGTTGGCTGACTTTAACATCGCAACCTTTTGTGAGGCGTCCTTAAGTTTACCGAGCGTCTCTTCCGTAAGTCCCGTTGTACACTCAACAAGCGGTACAGAGTTTGCAACGCACCAGTCTATAACGCCATCGACTGCAGCGGCATTTCCGAAATCAACGACAGCGTCCGCTGCACTGTCTACCTTGTCGATACTGTCGGTTACCGGAAAATCATCCTGCTGCATGGTATTGATGTCAACGCCTGCAACTATCTCGATATCGGGATCATCTTTTACGATCCCCGCTATCATCCTGCCCATACGGCCGTTACAGCCGTGTAAAATCATCCTTACCATTACAGTACTCCGTAATCTTCCATCGCCTTCTTAAGTGTCTGTGCATTTTCACTCTCCATTTCGCAAAGCGGTCTGCGCAGAACCCCCCTGTCTCTTCCCTGAAGTTCCAGTCCCTTCTTGACGGGGATGGGATTGACTTCGCAAAAGAGTGCGTTGCACAGCGGTATGGCATCAAGCTGTCTCTTTGCCGCAAGTGCCGGATCATTATCAAAGAACGCCTGGCATATATCATGAGTCTTACGGGGAGCAACATTTGAAAGAACCGAAATGACACCGAGTCCGCCAAGGGAAAGTATGGGAACTATCTGATCGTCATTGCCGGAGTAAAGTTCTAACTCATCGCCGCAAAGGTTCATGAGCTTTGCGATCTGTGAAATGTTGCCGCTTGCTTCCTTGATGCCGACTATATTCGGAACGTCGTGAACAAGTGTTGCAACCGTGGCAGGCAGGATGTTGCATCCTGTCCTTCCGGGAACATTGTAGATTATGATAGGGATCTTAACGCTTCCCGCTACCATCTTATAGTGCTCGATAAGACCTTTCTGGGTCGATTTGTTATAGTAGGGAGTAACAACAAGAAGGGCGTCAACGCCGTACTTCTCTGCCTCGGTTGACAGATATATGGCGGTCTCGGTACAGTTGGAACCTGTTCCCGCGATGACGGGGATCCTGTGATCCACCACCTCGGCACAGAACCTTATGCACTCAAGATGCTCTTCATGTGACAGGCAAGAAGCCTCACCTGTTGTACCGCATACGACTATGGCATCGGTACCGCCTGCGATCTGATACTCGATCTGCTCCCTGAACTTATCGTAATCAACGTCTCCGTTGGGATGAAAAGGCGTACATATTGCTACAGCTGCTCCTTTAAATACAGACATCTTAATATCCTCCGTTTATGCTGATCATTCTTCTGCAAGCGTCCCGAGACTGACGACCCAGTCAAGAGGCTGCTGATTGATGAATATAGGTATCACTATCACGGTAGATCCGTTTATGTCTATCGGATCCTTTGACAGACGGGGAGGCTGGAGATTGAGCTCCATACCTTCGCTGCTCTTGGCTGTCGCGAACAGTCCGTCACTGATGTTGATGAACTCTCCGACAGAGTCGAGCGCATTGATGTTCACGCCGTCGAAAAACTGCTTCGCAAAGGCTTCTGCTATTGCCAGTATTCCCTGATCGTCACCGGAAAACGCGTTGATCACGTTGTAGTCACCGACGATCTGCTGCATGGCCACGGCTCCCGTCCTGAAGCTGGAAGTTGTGTATCCTCTCTTTAATGATATATCATCGGAAGCAAGGCGGTTGATACACCGGAAAGTGAGTGAAAGCAGGTCGATAAGCGGCCCGTCGGGGATCTCAGGCAGATAGAGCGGAAGGATACGGTCCACATCTCCTGATTTTATCGCTTCCATATCGGAAAAAGTAAAGCCGTTCTCCTTCTTGAAGTAATCAAGTGCGCCTTCTATCTGCTCAAGTGTCAGGATCTCCTTGTCCACCGCGCTCTGGCAAAAACGCATATATTCATTGCCCTGGAGTGACAAAAGTCTCTCAACCTGAACCTCGGTAAGATAGCCCATGGATACGGCTATATCACCGAATTTTCTGTCCATGAGCTGCTGTTTCTGATTGACCTCATCTGCCATCTCCTCGGTCATGAGCTTTTCGGATACCGCGATCAGCCCGAGCTTGACCCTTGTGCGGTTAAACTGCATCTTGATGGCATGAAATTCGTCATCGGTTATGATCTTCTTCTTAACAAGATATCTTCCAAAAATGTTTGCAAACATAGCTGACCCTATCCTCTCTTAATAACCTATTATACAAAAAACTTTTGGAATTGTCTTTACTTTTATTGATCTTTCTTAGCGGCAAACTGAGCACGCTTTCGGAGGGTCGGATCGAGTATCTTTTTGCGTATGCGCAGCGTCACCGGAGTGATCTCAAGAAGCTCATCGGTGTCAATGAATTCAAGCGCCTGCTCAAGTGAAAGTATCTTTGGCGGAGACAGCCGCAGTGCATCATCGCTTCCGGATGCGCGTGTATTGGTCAGATGCTTGCTCTTGCACACATTGATCTCCACGTCCTCCGTCTTGCCTGTCTGGCCAATTACCATGCCCGAATATACCTTTTCGCCGGGTCCGATGAACAAAACCCCACGTTCCTGTGCCTGAAACAGTCCGTAAGTAACCGATTCACCCGTCTCAAACGCAATGATGCTTCCCTGTTTCCTGAACTGTATATCTCCTTTATAAGGGGCATATTCATCGAAGATCGTGTTGATAATACCCTCGCCCTTTGTATCGGTCAGGAATTCCCCGCGGTATCCGATGAGGCCTCTGGCCGGGATCGAAAACTCGAGTCTCTGATAGCCGCCTGTTATCGGCGTCATATTCTGAAGCTCACCCTTGCGTGATCCGAGCTTTTCTATAACATTTCCCGCATAGCTTTCGGGAACATCTATGTAGGCGATCTCCATGGGCTCGGTTTTACGTCCTTTGGAATCCTGGCGGTATAGTACCTCGGCCTTGCTGACCGCGAACTCATATCCCTCACGCCTCATGTTCTCGATAAGAACGGACAGATGAAGCTCTCCCCTGCCGGATACCTTGAATGAATCGGTCGAATCAGTCTCCTCCACCCTAAGAGACACATCGGTATTGAGCTCTCTCATAAGCCGCTCGCGGATGTGCCGCGATGTTACAAACTTTCCCTCCGTACCTGCAAGCGGAGAATCATTGACCATGAAGTTCATCGAGATGGTCGGCTCGGATATTTTCTGGAACGGGATCGGATCAATGTGTTCCGGATCGCATATCGTATCCCCGATATGTATATCCGAAATACCCGATATAGCTACAATGGATCCGACTGTTGCCTCTTTTACATTGACCTTGTTCAGTCCGTCATATTCGTAAAGGGCACTCACCCTGACCTTTCTTAGCTTATCGGGTTCATGATGATTGACTATGACAACATCCTGATTGATCGATATGCTTCCGTTCTCTACCTTGCCGACTCCGATACGCCCGACGTAATCGTTGTAGTCGATGGTCGAGATCAGCACCTGTGTGCCCGCATCAAAATCACCTTCAGGAGCGGGGATATAATCAACGATGGCATCAAACAGCGGGATCATTGAACCCTCGAGTTTGTCAGGCGACGTGCCGCTCATGCCGTTCTTGGCGGATGCGTAAATAAACGGGCAGTCAAGCTGCTCATCACTCGCATCAAGATCCATGAAAAGTTCGAGAACTTCGTCTACAACTTCATCGCACCTGGCTTCGGGACGGTCAACTTTATTGACACAAACAAGCACGGGAAGCTTTAAGCTCATGGCCTTTTTGAGAACGAACTTCGTCTGCGGCATGACTCCTTCAAAAGCATCAACCACGAGCACCGCTCCGTCGACCATTTTCAGTACGCGCTCAACCTCTCCGCCAAAATCAGCATGTCCCGGTGTGTCAACGATGTTGATCTTGACATTCTTGTAGGATACAGCCGTATTCTTGGAGAGTATCGTGATGCCGCGCTCCCTTTCAAGATCATTGGAATCCATCACGCGCTCTGCCACTTCCTGATTTGCACGGAAAACGCCGCTCTGTTTCAGGAGTTCGTCAACGAGCGTGGTCTTGCCGTGATCGACGTGAGCGATGATGGCGATATTTCTGATGTCTTCTCTTTTTTGTTTCATACTGCAGGTACTCCGATATTTTTATTAAGATCATGCCAGACAGCAGGCTGTGAAAATCTGTTACGGACCGTTATATCCCAAGTATACGTGTCGCAAACTGGAAGTAAATGAGAAGCGACAGCGCATCAACGATTGTCGTGATGAACGGTGATGCCATTACGGCAGGGTCAAAACCTATCTTCTGTGCGATCATGGGCAGTGAACATCCGACTATCTTCGCAAAGAACACGGTTACGATCAGTGTCAGACATACCACCAGCGCAACGATGACCGGCACGTGATCAAACAGCATGATCTTTGCAAATCCCGCGATCGCGAGCGTGGCTCCGCATACAAGTGAAACACGTATCTCCTTCCATATGACGCGGAACAGATCCGACCACTCTATCTCGTCAAGCGACAGGCCACGGATGATCGTAACACTTGCTTGTCCTCCGGCATTACCGCCCGTATCCATCAGCATCGGTATAAAGCTCGTGAGCACGACATATGCTCCGAGAGCATTTTCGTAATGTGTGATGATCTTACCGGTGACGGTGGCACTGATCATGAGCAGTAACAGCCAGGGGATCCTCTTCTTCCACGTCTCCATCGTGTTGGTCTTCATGTACGGCTTGTCGGTAGGCAGGATAGCTGCCATCTTTTCGATATCCTCCGTTACCTCTTCCTGCAGGATATCGACAACGTCATCGATGGTTATGATACCGACGAGTCTTCCTTCATTATCAACGACAGGCATTGTCGTAAGGTCGTATTTCTGGAACATTCTTGCGACTTCTTCCTGGTCGGTCATCGTATTGGTCGATATGACGTTATCATTCATGAACTCGATAACGTGCGTATCCGGCTGGTTGAGAAGAAGGTCGCGAAGTGATACGGTACCTATCAGATGTCTTCCGAGATCGAGGACATAGCACGTATCTATCGTCTCCTTATCAACGCCGATACGTCTGATCCTGTCAATACATTCCTGGACCGTGAGATTTTCTTTGAGATCGACAAATTCAACGGTCATCAGGCTTCCGGCAGAATCCTCAGGATAGCGAAGCAGATGGTTGATGTCGCGTCTGGCTTCGGGATCGGCATTTGCGAGAAGTTTCTTCACGAGTCCTGCCGGCATCTCTTCCATAAGATCGGCAGCATCATCAGCCATAAGATTGTTGATGATGTTCGCAGCCTCTCGGTCCGTAAGCGTCGTGATTATCTCCTGCTCAAGCTCGACCGGCAGAAACGCAAATACATCTGCCGCGATCCCTTTCGGCAGGATCCGGAACACCTTTATCTGTTCCTCATGAGGGAGTTCCTCAAGGAAAGCAGCGATATCCGCCTCATTCCATTCAACAAGCTCCTGTCGGAGACGGGTATACTGCTTTTCATCGACGAGCTTTATTATATCTTCCATAATGATCCTGTCATCCATACCAACATCTCCTTTTCTTTATCATTATCCGGATTTATCCTGATCCGGATCAAAATATCATAATTTCACCTTCCACCGTCGCAAATACAATCGGTTTGATATCTGTTATCTGCACTCTTCCCGAGCTTATATCCGTTATATCGCGTGTGATGGTGTCTGCATCTTCCGTGATGATCATTGCCGTGACACGGCTGCCGTAATCCACATCCTTCATGCGGGTGCCGTTCCTGTCAAGCATGCTCTTGATCCTGCCGAGATCATTATAATCGCATTCTATCTTTATCGAATGTCCGTTAACTTTTCTGATGATCTCGCAGTTTTCGAGAGCCGCCTTAACCGCTGAGGAATAAGCCCTCACCAGTCCTCCGGTCCCGAGAAGCGTACCCCCGAAATAACGAGTCACGACCACGCATACATTTGTGATGTGTTCATTTGTAAGAACGTCGAGCATAGGCCGTCCGGCAGTGCCCGAAGGCTCTCCGTCATCCGAACACCGCGTCTTCTGTCCGCTGTCTCCGATAACAAAAGCACTGCAGTTATGCCGGGCATCCCAGTACTGTTTTTTCACGGACGCAATAAAAGACACAGCCTCTTCCTCGGAAGAGACCGGCCTTACAGTTGCTATAAAACGGGACTTTTTTTCCTCTATCTCACCAATCCCGCCCTTGTATACGCTCAGCCATTCCATCACTGGCCAGGTGTTGCGGCGGCTGCATTGGCTGCATTGGCGGCATTCATCGCATCAAGCATCGCCTGTTGCTGCGCTGCGGCTGCGGCTGCGGCGGCGGCCGCGGGATCTGTTGCACCTGCTGTTGTGCCCGCTGCTGCAGCGGCTGCGGCGGCGGCAGGATCCGTCACTCCGGCAGCTGTACCGGCTCCTCCCAAAGCGGTCAAAGCATCCGTGGTCGGTACAAGCCCTGCTGCCTGTAACTGCATCAGATTATAGAAATCGTTCGCGGACATACCGTTGATCGTACTGTGCGGACAAAAACCTGTTGCCGTAGCTTCTCCGGCATATGCATAAGGACACGTGCTTGTCGCCTTCTGTCCGGTCATGGCACATACAAGGCCGGTATCAAAATCATTTCCGAAATGATTGCTGCAGATCGTTGTCGGGACAGTACCTGTCGCAAAATATTCTGTTATGGCACTTCCGTCGGCCCTGCATATATCGCCCGCAAGTTCTCCGGTCTTCTTGCATACCGTCGCGGTCTCGATACCTTCAGGCATCGGGAATGATTTGTATTCAAGCCCCTCATGTATGCGACCCATTATCGCCTTCCAGAGAACCTTTGCCGTTCCGGTCTCGCCGCTTCCGTTCATGTGGACATTGTTGTCATATCCGCTCCATGCACTGCATGTATAATACGGAGTGAATCCCGAAAACCACACATCGACATTGCTCGTTGTCGTACCGGTCTTACCGGCGATAGCCATGTTTCCGAAATTGACTTTTGCACCTGTACCTTTTGATACAACATCCTCCATGGCACTTGTTAAAAGCCATGCCGTTGTCTCTTTAAGCACACGTCTCGTTTTGGGTATTTCCTTATTGTCTATGAGAACATTCCCGTCATGATCCACTATTTTTGTATAGAACATCGGCTTCGTATACATTCCTCCGTTTGCTATGGTCGCAAATGCGTTGCAAAGCTCCAGATTGGTAACTCCGTCTGTCAGACCTCCGAGAGCCAGCGCCTGTGTCACATCCGATGAAATGCTGCCGTCTTTCTCGGTTCTTCTCTCAACAAGCGTTGAAAAACCGAGATTGATAAGATAATCGAAGCCCAGCTGCGGAGAAATGTCCGTTATCGTCTTTACCGCCACGATATTCAGCGACTGTTCTATACCGTACCTGTATGTACACGGTCCTTTATAACCCGAATACCAATTCTTTACCGGGCGTCCGTTCGCATAGTTGTACGGTTCATCCACCTGAACGGAAGCAAGTGTCTTGCCTGCTGCATCAAGTGCGGGTGCATATGCGGCAAGCACTTTGAATGTGGATCCGGGCTGACGTTTCGTATCCGTTGCGCGGTTAAGAGTAAGTGATGCCTTCTTGGCTCCGCGTCCTCCCACAATGGCCTTCACCTCTCCCGTATGATGGTCTATGACCGCAACACTTGCCTGGGGCTGAGGTGCAAGCGATATGGATTCGGTAATAAACTTGTAATCAGGCTTCTCAATATCCTGCTTAAACTCTTCGATCGCGGCATAAGCATCTTCTTCCGTATCGAATATACAGTTAAAGCCTTTGCCTCTTTTCTCCTTGAAATGATTTTCAAAATACTGCGTGGAGAAGTTGACCGCATCATTATCCGAATCGGTGTATGACACTTCATACTTCAGATAAAACTTGGTATTCGGCGGATAGTTCTCTTCATTTGCAAACTCTTCATCGCATATTTTCTGGATCGCAGGATCCTGTGTGGTGAATATGGACAGACCGCCGCTGTACAGAGCATTGTAAGCCTGTGTATATGAATAGCCGAGATTCTCCTGAAGATCATTTAAAACCTGCTCTGTCAGTTCATCGACAAAGTATGAGTATATCGTCTTCTTCTCAACCTTTTCGTTGACGACCTGAATGCGTGAATATACATCATCAGCCATTGCTTCCGCAAACTGGGCATCATTGATATATCCCTGTGCAAGCATCTTTTTCAGAACTTCCTCACGCCTGATCGCATTATTGTCGGGATGGGAAATGGGATTCCACTTCGAAGGGTTCTGTGTGATACACGCTATGACCGCACTCTCGGAAATATTGAGATCCTGAACATTCTTTCCGAAGTATCTCTGGGATGCGGCCTGTACACCGAGCGTTCCCTGCCCGAGGTTGATCGTGTTCAGATAGTTCTCAAGTATCTGGTCTTTGGTCATGACCTTCTCGAGCTGGACAGCACAGTACTGCTCCTGGAACTTACGCTTGAATTTATCAATAATGCTGCTCTCTTCGGTCCAGGACGTGAACACGTTATTCTTGAGCAGCTGCTGTGTAATGGTCGAAGCACCCTGGTGAAGATTTCCCGAAAGAGCCTTGGCTCCTGCACGCATGATACCTTTTATATCGATACCGTTGTGTGTGTAGAATCTCTCATCCTCTATGGCGACAAAAGCATGCTGCATATCAAGCGGGATCTTGTCAAGCTTGACGTACACACGGTTGGAGTTCTCGGCAATAAGCTTTGTGATCTGGTTACCTTCACTGTCATAAACTGTAGTGGAATAACCGGCAGGAGCAACGTCAACGTTTGAAATATCCGGTGATGTATCCACAACTCCCATGAACAGTCCCACACCCGCGCACAGTCCCATAACACCGACCAGTATGACCGAGAATGTCACGACTATGAACAGACTGACTCCGCAGAACTTTCCTGCCTTTGTTGTTGGCGAGGCTATCGCCTTCTGCCTTTTTTTGATCCCTCTTCTGCTAAAATCCATAATATGTTCCTCAGTGGATATAATACAAAGTTTTATTTTATCAGACTACAGCGTAATTCGCAATTCATATGTCCAGCCTTCCGGCGTGTCATATTTCTGATATTCATCAATGATGTTGCTCAGTATATTTGCAATATAAAGCTGTATGTCAACGGAAACCTCGGCTTTCCTGTTCCCTCTGACCATCAGCCTGTACTCACACTTTCTGGATGTTACATATCTGCTGTCAACAAACAGCTGTGCCCTGTCGCACTTGACCGATTCGATGACCGCCAGTATCCACATTGCAAACGTGAGGTCGGCCATTGCGGATCTTGGCACGTCACCATACAGACAGCTCTTGACCTCTGCCACGCTGACTCCGTCATTTTTCTTCAGCGCATCGGTCATATTATCATAAAGTATCTTCTGCAGGTCAGACGTCTTGAGATAAGCGGTAGTCTGCAGACGAAGCATTTTATCACAGGATCTCTTCACAAAGTTGCTGTATGTTCTATCCATATCCTTCCGCCTCAGAAAGGCGTCAAGAACACGGTTGAAAAACGGTGCTATCTTGTTATAGCTGTACTGCTGACGAAGCAGGGAATTCTTGAGCTTATCAATGGTCTGCGCAAAGGTCTTCTCCTCATCGGCAAGTTCATTGATCCTGCGCATCAGATCCCTGTGGATGAAAGCCTCATCTATCGAAGCCTTTACACCCTCCACTATATCCTCAACATTCCATGGCGGAAGGAAGACCTTACGAACACATTGCTCGTTGACGATCATGGGGACATATGCCGGGTCCGTAAGATCCATACATACATCAAGTATCATATCAGGATATTCCGCTGCACATTCCTTTACGAACTCATGCACTCTCATATCCGGGATGAACCCGTCGGTAAGCGTCAGGCAGAACTCTCTCTGCTTCAGCAGTTCAAATGCATCGGCCGCGCTGCCCGCACGGATGAACTCCACGCCTTCATCCTCAAACCTCCCCCTCAGACTGTTGGCTATCCTCTCGTTGGCCTGCAGATACAAGATGCTCTTATCCATACTTCCCCCGCTCATATCATAATGTGATAAATCCGATATATCCGAGTTTATTCTACCACAATTATATCGCGAAAACACAATATGTTGTTAGATTTCACACATAAATCATATATACAACACAAAAAAGACACACGACAGCCGCCGTGTGCCTTTAAGAAATCGGAAATGTACCTTTATACGGCCCTTCCGAACGTAATTATAAGCTTTTGAATATCAATCTTTCCGTCAGTCCCCAAAAGAGATCTGAGATTATATCCCGCGGGAATACTGATCACGTATTCGGTCTCGCCTACCTTTACATGTATCTCTAAAGATACATCAGATCTGGTCTCAAGCGCCGAAATAATGGTATTATCAATAAATATCGCCTCGGTACCATATATCTTAACTGTGCCACCAAAAGGAGTATTCTCAATGAGTTGGACAACCTTTTCAACATAAACGGCTTCACCCATCGAGGCCGGATCAAGCGTTGCATAAACAACATTTGACGGTACACCGGCTATAGGTTGTGTACTTGCAGGCGTATCCTCATGAACTGAATCATCGGAGGATCCTCTGGGTATTTCAGGGAAAAAAGGTACAGCCTGTTGACCATCCTGCTTCTGTCCCTTTTCTATCACAACTTCCGAAGCACCCGTATCATAATTCCCTGTAGGGCCGTTCTTACCATAAATAGCACTGCCGGCACCGTATGGAGGTGTGGCAACGTATCCTCCTTCAGGTGTTGTTATTGTAAGATTTTCATCTATAGTTATCGAACCTGACTCGGTAAATATCGCACCTCCCTCGGTACTGGTGGCACTTACGTTGCTGTCATCGATAGATATCCCACTCATCGCAAATATCGCATGTCCACCCTGTGCTGATGCAGTCACATCACTTCCGCTTATTGTAACATCACTGCGTGAATTCAATGCCCCGGCAGATTGTCCTGTCCCTGTTGTCGTAACAGTTGAATCTTTAATGCTGATACCGCCCATTCCGGCTTCAATTACATTTGTATTGCTTGTTGCATTAACCGTTACATTGTCAAAAGAGACACTCCTGCCTGAAATAGCGGGTCCACTTGAGGACTCGGCATTAAGGCTTCCGCCACCGCCAAAACTGATATCAAACCCTCCGCCGTTTATCTGTCCTACTGAAGCTGTCTGCCCGCCGGGAATAGTGATATTGCAGTTTCCTGTAGCAGTGTAATCGCCGTTTTCTGTATTATTTCCCCACGAAACATCTCCGCTGATTTCAAACGGACCGGGTATAGCCAATACAGGTACTGTCACAACCATAGCCATTAGAAAGGCAAGCGAAACTGATACTATCGTTTTTCTTCTAAACATTATGTTGACCTCCTTCAGTAAATATACTTACTATCAGCATATAATATGGTCGATCTAAGGCCAAAAAACAAGCGTCATCTTTGTGACATATAGTGTAATACCCTATATCTGCGCGGTTTTTCTTATACAAAATTATTCTACTTAAACCGGTAATAGTATCTCATAAGAGCATATCTTGTTTCTGTTCCTGTCTTTTCATATATACTGTTTATATGACGATAGACAGTCCTGGTACTTATGTTCATATCTGATGCTATCGCGGAAACATCATCATCACTTTCAATCAGAACTTTTAGAAAATCAGTTTCTCTTGGTGTTAGTCCATGAAATGCCGCAAACGCTTCAAATGAGCGCTCCTGTTCGGAAACTGATTGTAGGCTTTCGGGAACGGAAGGTGTTAATTTCCCACTGATAACTATGCAAAGAAGGACCAAAACAACTATTACAGCTTCTATAAAAAGATCTGTTACTACCGAAGCATCGGTAAACAGCGGGAGGATGACCACGCACATGCATGACAGCACTCTGCTCATGCATGCCACAAGCTGCGGATGCGAAGTCCTGGGGGCAAGGTCCCAGAAAAAAACATTCAAAAACTCTATCTGGCTGACAACGATCACATAGTATATGCACATAGCCGTTATCGTATACCCTTCCCGCAACATAAAAGGAAGAGGAATGCACATAACAGTCATACAAAGCGCGGAAAGCATCAACCATTTTTTTGGGAAAAGATCCGATAATATCCCTCCGGCCAGATATCCTGCAACTCCGAGCAATCTCGGCCACGTGTAGATCATCATGTCTCCTGCAAAATTCATGGAGACAATGATACTGTCGGTAAGTCCGCATATCATATATAACAATATCATACCTGTTATACCTGCGGCGATCATTCCCATCCCCGGGAGTGAAGAATCACCATCTTTAGCATATTCGAGCGGCTCGTCAAACATCCACTCAAACCGCTTATTTGATGACATTGTAACTGATGCGATAAAAACAAAACCCGCGATCATAAGCGCAATAATGAGCACATCCGCATTTATCATATTCTGAACAAGTATCTGAATCAGAAAAGCAGCAGCTCCGCCGATCCCCGACATTCTGCCGATATACGGATTTCCAGCAAATCCCATTGCAAAATAATAATATACTGCTCCTCCAAGGAGTCCGAGAGACAGAAGGGTTATGACACATGAAATGATATAAACAGCATATCCGGGCTCAAAAATCACTCCGGTTAAGCATACCATACCGGCAATAAACACAATGTTCGATGCAAGTAAGAGCAGCCTTCTTATTTTATTATCAGGCCACAATTTCTGGCTGAGCGGAAAAAGAAGCATGCCTGCAGCATAAGCAGGCATCTTCAAATAATGCAGTACTCCACCCGAATTCGGCAGCTTGTAAGCTGCTGTGTCCATGCATATAAGGCATATCATGTATTCAGCCATATACAGGGCAAACAGCACTGCAAGCATCATATGCTTTTTTCCGATAACAGTTTTTACTCTCATGTAATTATCAGTTTGCCGTAAGTTTTAACATTATGTCATTGCTTCTGGCCACGAACTTCGTCATCGCTTCGGCTGAAAGAGGCCTGTTGGCGATCACGGCAAGATCATAGAGCTGGGCTGCGAACATCTCGGCATCTTCGCCCTTTTTATGCTCGAGAAGGTATTTGACCAGCTGGTTTTTGCTGTTAAGCACAAGCGTTTCACCTTCCGAGCCGAACATTCCCATGTCCATGCCGCCGCCCATAGAATACATCTTCATCATATCCTGCATACGGCGTGATTCCTCGGATATGGTAAGAACGGATGAGATACTCTCGTTCTTCAAGGCTTCGAGCTTTATCGTAAGCTTATCGTTTGAAAGAGCCTTGTGGAACAGCTTCGTAAGTGTCTTTTCATCTTTCTCGGTCTGCTTTTTGTTATCTTTGCCTGTCTCTTCTCTTGCCGAATCATTGATTGCGGCATCGATCCTCATGAACCTTACATCCTCGTTCTTGGATTCAAGCTGATTGATGAAGGGCTGATCGATATTGTGTGTCAGCACGACCGCATCGAGACCCTCCTCACGGAACATGTTGATGTACTGGCTCTGCTGCTGCATGTCAGTTACATAATAAACGGTCTTTCTGACTTTATCTTTCTCTTCTTTATTATCTTCATCGGATGATTTTTCATCTGCCGGCTGATCATCTTCAACCACTTCAGCCTCGACCTTTTCCCCGTCCTCTCCGGTAGCCTCTTCCGTCTTCTTCTGAGGCAGTTCAAGACACTCGGGAAGTGTCATGTATTTGCCGTCGATATCCTTAAAGAGTATGTAGTCGGTCATCTTCTCGCAGAACTTGTCGTCCTTTAAGCAGCCGTACTTGATGAACGGACTGATGTCATCCCAGTATTTCTCGTACTCCTCTTTCTCCGTCTTGCACATTCCCGCAAGCTTATCGGCAACCTTCTTGGTGATGTAATCGCTGATCTTCTGTACGAAGCCGTCATTCTGAAGAGCGGAACGCGATACATTGAGCGGAAGATCCGGACAGTCGATGACACCCTTTAAGAGCATGAGGAACTCAGGGATCACTTCCTTGATATTATCGGCTATGAATACCTGATTGTTGTAAAGTTTGATAACGCCTTCAATGGATTCATACTCCATGTTGATCTTCGGGAAGTACAGTATACCTTTCAGGTTGAACGGATAGTCCATGTTCAGATGGATCCAGAACAGAGGCTCCTTGTAGTCCATAAACACCTTGCGGTAGAATTCGATATACTCGTCCTTTGTACAGTCACCGGGACGCTTTGCCCACAGCGGGTTCGGATCGTTTATAGGCACTTCCCTGCGGACGATCTTGGCCATTTCCCTTTTGGGACTGATCTCAACCTTTTCTTTCTTGCCGTCCTTTTCCTGTTCCTCGTACTTGGCTTCTTCGGTATACTTTTCTATGACGGTATCCTTGTCTGTCACCTCATCAACAGGGATATTATCGTACTGCGTATCGGCACCTTCCTTTACGAGGAAGATGTTTACCGGCATGAATGAACAGTACTTCTTGAGTACCTCTCTCATTCTGTATTCATTGCAGAATTCAAGCGAATCCTCATTTAAGAACAAGGTGATCGTGGTACCGACTTCTTCCCGGTCACCGTCTTCCATTGAATACTCGGTACCGCCGTCGCACTCCCAGTGAACAGGCTTAGCACCTTCCTTGAATGACAGAGTATCTATATGAACTTCGTCTGCGACCATGAATGCGGAATAAAATCCGAGTCCGAAATGTCCGATGATCTGATCGTCATTTGTCTTGTCCTTGTATTTGTCAAGGAATGCCGTTGCACCGGAAAAAGCTATCTGAGTAATGTACTCTTCAACCTCATCAGCATCCATTCCGAGTCCGGTATCCGAAAACATAACCTTCTTGTTCTCTGGATCCACCGTCACGCGGATCTCCATATCCTTTCCTTCGGGAATGCTGTACTGCCCGATAACATCGAGCTTTTTGAGCTTTGTGATCGCATCAACGCCGTTGCTGACAAGCTCTCTTGCAAAAATGTCATGATCGGAATACATCCACTTCTTGATTATCGGGAATATATTCTCGCTGTTGATCGTTAAACTGCCTTTCTTTGCCATATGTATCTACCTCTTTCCATAATTATTACAACGTATGAACGTATTTTTTGTTCCATCAACAGAGATGATATACCCGCCAAAAATGAATGTCAAGAAAAATTTAGCACTCAGCTCAGCTGAGTGCTAACAATCGTGAAATAATTATCATAAATATCGAAGAACCCTGTTGTTGTCACGCTTCCCCCGGAATCATAATGAATACTGTCCCACAGGGGCTTGTTGAGATTGGATGTGAGCGTTGTCACAAAATTGTTGTAAACTTCGTCAAACGCCTCCTGTTTGCGCTTCTCAACTATCTTTTCCTTGTTGGCATCCGTTTCTTCCGGATTAAAAGTGGTCACGCAGTATATCAGATGGTACCCGTAATCCGTCTCGATAATGTCGCTGACTTCGCCTTCGCCGAGATTGAAAGCAGCCTCCTCAAACTCCTCGGGCATAACGCCTCGCCCAAAACTGTACTCGTCCTTGACGTCTTCATTGTAGTCGGCTGCGAGCACTTCAAAAGCAACGCCTTCGTCAAGTTTCTGTCTGATCTGAGCTATACGCGACAGGGCATTTTTCTTCTCTTCGTCCGTGTACTCGATCCGCTGCCCGTTCTCATCGATCCTGTATGTTTTGACAAGAATGGTCTTTACCGTGATCGTCCTTGCTTCGTCATCACTTATCTCGGGATTGACGTCTTTTGTAATGGTCTCGTACAGTTTGTTGGCAACCGCAAACTCCCCGTACAGTTTCTCGATCGTCTCCATGTCGACGTTCAGATAATCCGTTTCCGCGGGAGTAAGGGAATCATAATACTCTCTTG
Organism: Lachnospiraceae bacterium; assembly: GCA_024695145.1. Taxonomy (GTDB): domain Bacteria; phylum Bacillota; class Clostridia; order Lachnospirales; family Lachnospiraceae; genus UBA2868. The sequence goes on along the minus strand of JAILIS010000032.1, from coordinate 321,931 downwards.
CCGCTGCTTTTACCTTGGCGGATTCTTCCTCGTCGAGCACAACCTCATACTGCTGTGCAAGCAGGTTCATGGTCTTTATCTGCGCTATACGCGCAAGGATATTGTCCTTGTATGAATCCTCAAGAGTCCCGTCACCTACCGGAACCGACCATATCCGGTTTCCGAATACTTCACTGTACTGATTTTCGGAGTTGGCCAGATATACCATGATCTCGTTCTTCATGCACGGATGACCTTCCAGCCGGAACACTTCATCCTCGAGAAAATCAGATGTCAGTACAACTTCAGTCGGAAGCCGGTCGTCGGAGCATGCGCATAAAAGCAGCGATGCCGCGACTGCAAGGATCACAGGGACTGTTCGGCCCTTACTGTATATCGATCTTCGACGCAACATCTTCTGCGGCCTTTTCAGCCTTTTCCTGTGCCTTGTCAAAATCAGCGAATTCAAAATCACTCGTCTTTTTCTCATCCTTAACAAGGCCGACTCCGCGAGCCGCATCCTCTGCCTTTGTCATGATATCCTGAGCTGCGCTTTTTACAGCCTTCTTGAGTGTCTCTCTGTTATCGGAAACCGCTTCAGCCGCATCCTTTGCCATTTTTTCCGCTGCCTCGGCCACTTCCTTTACATCCTCTTTGATATCGGGATCGAGCGATACATATGAACGTTCGCTGTCACCTTCTTTGCTGTCGCAGTCACACTCTTTTGATTCGCTTTTGCTCTTGTTGTTTGTATCATACCAATACCACAGTCCTGCAAGAGCTGCTCCTGTAACACCAACAAATGTGATAAACTTTCCAAAACCTTTCATGAGAATTCTCCTTTCATCTTCATCTGTTCAAGCACCATGTCCTTCAGGTTTCTGGCGCGATCCTTGATCCTGTTGTTTGCTGATCTGCTCATAAGTATTTCCGATATCATTTTCTGTGCCACATCAAAACTTCCCAGTCTGGCGGCCTGAACCGCAAGAAGATAGTCTATTGTCGTTTCATCCATTCCCGCAATGGGAAAACTCTCTTTCTGACGGGCATTTATAAATCCTTCAAAAGCCATCCTGAGCGCCTCGTTCTCATCGCGGGAAAGCTTTTTATTCTCTTGGTCGTATTCCGGTATATCAACCGGAAGACTCTCCTTCTTGCCTCTTATAACCCATGCAAGTTTCAGACAGCAGTATGCCTTTTCGCTGTCTTTTGCTTTTTTTACTATACACGAAGCGATGGCAAGCTTGTATCTGCGGATCGCATCATCATACGACAGTACGGGATTGTTCGCAACACCGTATACCCTGCCGCAGATGCCTTCACGTACCAGTTTGACCTGTGCCGCCGGCAGCCTTACGAAATATTTGGACATGGCCGCATATCCGCAATGCGGGCAGACAATGACATCATACTTGAGCGGATCGAACTTGTCGTATTTCGGACGAAGATCCACATCCTGACCTACCGATCTTGCCCTGCCGGTCTTTACGGCTCTGTATGTGAACTTTTTGTCACATACCGGACACTCGGCATGCTTGTCGAGAAGCATCTCGTTCTCGTCAAACGGCTTCTCCTGCTGTTCTGCAGAATCCTTTGATCCCGGTTTTCCCGACTCGGAATAAATGTCGGCATCTTCAAGTTTTCCAAGCCCCATGCTCGACAATCCTGACAAAATACTCATTTGTTACCTCCGCCAGTGACAGGTGTTTTAAACCCGCTCTTTAATGACACGACCCTGTTGAACACAGGTGCACCTTCCTTTGAATCTTTGTAATCCACACAGAAAAAACCGTTTCTTACAAACTGGAATGAGTCATACGCCGCTGCATCTTTAAGCGACGGCTCCATTACACAGTTATCAAGAACCTTAAGCGAATCCGGATTGAGATTAAGGCTTCCGTCCTCATTGTAAACGCCCTTTTCCTCATCTATCAGGTTTTCGTAGAGTCTGACGGGTGCCTTAAATGCAGTCGGAACATTGACCCAGTGTATGGTCCCCTTTACCTTGCGGCTTACTTCCCTGCCATCCTGACGTGTTTCGGGATCGTATGTACAGTGAACACACGTTACCCTCCCGTCAGCATCGGTCTCGTAAGACGTGCATGTAACGAAATACGCATTCATGAGACGTACCTCATTGCCGGGGAAGAGCCTGAAATATTTCTTCACGGGCTCCGCCATAAAATCATCCCTCTCAATGTACAATTCTCTCGAGAAGGCAACGCTGCGTGAACCGAGCGACTCATTCTCAAGGTTGTTGGGAATGTCAAAATATTCGGTCTTGTCTTCCGGATAGTTGTCTATAACAAGCTTTATCGGATCGAGTACCGCCATGACCCTCGGGCGGGAAAGTTTCAGATCTTCTCTGATGCAGTGCTCGAGCATCGCATAATCCACGGAGGACTGACTTTTCGAAACACCGCACAGATTGACAAAATTCTGTATCGATCCGGGCGTGAACCCGCGTCTTCGAAGAGCCGCGATCGATACAAGCCTCGGATCATCCCAGCCGTCAACAATACCGTCTTCAACAAGTTTTTTGATATATCTCTTACCGGTAACAACATTTGTGAGATACATCTTGGCAAACTCGATCTGCTTCGGCGGCTGCGGATATTCAAGCTCTCTGACGACCCAGTCATACAACGGTCTGTGATCTTCAAATTCAAGTGTGCAGCACGAATGTGTGACATGCTCTATGGCATCTTCTATCGGGTGGGCAAAATCATACATCGGATAGATGCACCATTTGTCACCGGTATTGTGATGTGCCATGTGGGCTATCCTGTATATAACAGGATCTCGCATATTGATATTGGGGCTGGCCATATCGATCTTGGCACGCAGCACCTTTTCCCCGTCTTTATACATCCCGTTCTTCATATTCTCAAAAAGAGTAAGGTTTTCTTCAACCGTACGGTCCCTGTAGGGACTGTTCTTTCCCGGAACGCTGGTCCCGGTCTCATAATCAAACGAACCCCTGTACTGCTTTATCTCATCCGCAGTCAGATCACAGACAAACGCTTTACCTTTTTTTATCAGTTTGACGGCAGCCTCATACATCTGCTCGAAATAATCGGATGCAAAATAGAGTCTGTCCTCCCAGTCGGCACCGAGCCATCTGACATCCTCCTTGATCGATTCGACGAACTCGATCTTCTCCTTCGTGGGATTCGTATCATCGAATCTGAGATTGAACTTGCCGCCATACTCCTGTGCAAGTCCGTAGTTGATCAGTATCGCCTTGGCATGTCCGATATGAAGATAGCCGTTGGGTTCGGGAGGAAAACGGGTGTGGATCTCCGTATACTTACCCTCCTTGAGATCTTCGTCGATTATGTTTTCGATAAAGTTCCTCGATTCCTTCTTTTCTGCAATTTCCTCGCTCATCTTATCCGCTCCGTTAATACGTTTATTACTCTTGTTTTGCTATGATGTCAGGTAATCCCTGTGATGTTTCAGTTCCGCCGGTATGGGAAATCCTTCTTTTTCTATCCTTCCGGTCATCATGTCAAACAGGTGAAGTTCATGCGCCATCTTCTGGTTGTACCTGTCTATCAGCTGGACAAACTGCGGATTGGTAGCTATGGCTCCTTCCCTTATGACCTTCGAAAAAGGACAGTAATTGAACAGTATGAATCTGACGACCTTATTGTGCCTAAGCGCTCCCGAGCTTTCAAACTGTATGTATGTCGCATAGTCGGCAACAAACATTTCCTTGTAGCTGTTGCGATGCTTGCTCATGGCTGACTTGATACGATCTTTGGCCTCCTGGGAAAGGTCCCGGTTCTTCCTGTAGGTGTCTATATAATCAACGTAATCGCTTGTAAGACTTCTCTCGGTAAGGTCATTCCACCTTGCACCCTGTATTCTCTTACACAGTTCCCATCTAAACTCGCCGCACAGTTTGATGATAATGCCTGACAGATCTTCTTCCTGTGCAAAAGGAAGTATGAAGCGTCCCGGGGTTGTTCTTCTTGCTCCCGTTATCTCCTGCCACATCGCTGCTCTCGTACCTACAACCGGCATGAGTATCACATCAGGGAGAACCTCAACCTGTATAAATGCTTTTTCAAGGCCCTGTTCAGGTGCGGTGAACACCGTCTGCCTGTAGAACAGAGAATAATCAAGTGCCCTTACGACACCGATCGTCTTGTGGACCGCTTCAAATGTGACAAGTGATTTTTCCAGAGGTCTTGTCAGAACCTGTTCTGAAAAGAACGGTACAAATGTCGTCACTCTGGATGTCATCATCCTGTTGGCGGAGCGGAACATGTTGTCGATCTCAAACGTGACTCTGCGTCTGCCGTCGTGAAGCGCCTCCTCTTCCTGGGCGGCGGTTATGGTCCCGTCTTTCCTCTGTTTGCGAAGCTCTGTTATATAATCTGTGGAAAAATCATTGACGGAAGGATCCTTCTTGCCGGTATATATGAGCCTGAGCCACTGATAGAACGTAAATACCCGCATTTCCTCGTCAAGACCGATCGTCTTCGAGAACTCATACAGAATATTGGTATTCTCCGATCCGGCAAGCTTCTCGTCAATATATCCGAAATAGAGGAACATCAACACTTCTGCCGGGATATTGGTATCCTCGAGACTCTTGAAGAAACAAAGCTTGTATATCTCATAATAATATGCGGTAAGCTCTTTGCGAAGCCGCCTTGCTGAATCCTCGGCAGCTCCCTGATCCGGCATGGCTGCGAACGTCTCGATCTTATCTCTGATCTTTGCTGCATCGGCCTCGGATAATCCCGCATACGAGAGAATATTCATACATGAATTGGAAAAATCAGGCATTTTTAACTTAGTACCCCCTGAAAAGTCATTTATTTATTATAAGGTATATGCCCCCGAAATACAATTATCACTTTATGCGCCGCACTTTTTGGAACATTTGTCACACGAGCTGCAGTAACCCTGTTTGTCCCAGCAGTATGTGCACAGTTTTGACTTGTCTATACCGACGGATCGTACCATGTCATCGAGACGGTGGAACCTCAGCGACGTAAAGCCGAGCTGTTTTCTGATCTCCTCAAGCATCTCTTTGTAATTGGTGCTGTCGGGATCGGCATAGTCCGCAAGTACTTCATCGGAAACATCTTCTCCCTCACGCTCTCTTATGATCCGTCTCGTGATAAGGTCATACTCGGAATTGGATCTTGAGAAATTAAGGAAACGGCATCCGTACAGAAGAGGCGGACAGGCCGGACGTACATGCACTTCCTTTGCCCCGCTGTTATACAGGAATTCCGTAGTCTCACGAAGCTGAGTGCCTCTTACTATCGAGTCATCTATCAGCAGAAGTGATTTGTCCCTTATCAGAGCATCTACAGGTATAAGCTTCATATGCGCGATGAGGTTTCTCATGCTCTGGTCCGTCGGCATGAAAGATCTCGGCCATGTAGGCGTGTATTTTATGAACGGTCTGGCAAAAGGAATACCTGAGCTGTTTGCGTAGCCTATGGCATGGGCTATTCCCGAATCGGGAACTCCGGCTACGATATCGGGACGGACATCGTCTCTTTCTGCAAGCATCGAGCCGCAGTTGTAACGCATCGTTTCGACGTTCACACCCTCATAATTGGAGTTCGGATAACCATAGTATATCCACAGGAACGTACATATCTTCATGATGTCTTTCGGAGGTGATACAGTCTCGTAACCCTCCGGGGTTATGTAAACTACTTCACCGGGCCCCAGTTCCTTTTCATCGGAATATCCGAGATTGATATATGCAAAGCTTTCAAAAGATACACAGTAGCAGTCGTCCTTTTTACCTATCATGACCGGTGTTCTGCCGTACAGATCCCTTGCGGCATATATCCCCTTCTCCGTCATGATCAGCATTGTCATAGAACCTTTGATCTTCTCCTGTGCATATCTTATGCCTTCGGGAAATGATGATTTCTGGTTGATTATGCAGGCGGCAAGTTCGGTGGGATTGATGTTGCTGCCGCTCATGGCCAGGAACTGCGTGCCTCCTCCGGCAGATACTTCAGCCACAAGCTCATCAAGATTTTCGATCCGTCCTACCGTCGTGATCGCAAAAGTACCCAGATGCGATCTGATAAGAAGGGGCTGCGGCTCGTAATCGGATATACAGCCTATGCCGAGATTACCCTTAAGCTCATTGACATCCCTGTCAAATTTGGTACGGAACGGCGAATTGCTGATGTTGTGTATCGCACGGTCAAAACCGTTCTCACCGAACACCGTCATTCCGGCCCGTCTTGTACCGAGATGCGAATGATAATCGGTTCCGAAGAACAGATCCCAGACACAGTCTTTTTTTGAAACTACTCCGAAAAATCCACCCATGGTATGTCTCCTTCTTTTTTATATGCGTGATATGTCAAAAACGGTGCCGCGTCTTCAGGCTACGCTCCAAATAATCCGACAAGTACATAAAATGCTGCTGATGCTGCGGCAAAGATCAGTGTGCAGGCGACGGTGATTTTACATACGGTCTTTTTCCCGAGGGCATCTGCTCTTGCATGCCACAGTCCGATCAGGAGTGCAAATACAGACACGCCCGCTGCCGAGTATCTGAAGTTCATCGCCGAGAGATTACGGCCGGATATCGCAAACGCGGTGTAACCGGCCGCAAACGTTACGGCACACAGCACGAGCAGAAGTTTTATTCCGGAATCCGGACCCGCTTCCCTGTCCGTACATATCATAACTGCCGCGACTATCCCGAGCACAGTTATAACTGCCGCCGAGGCCAGCAGTATCCAGCCCGCAAATGTCAGATACGGCGATACATGCGCAAAATCACCCTCTCCGAAAAGTGCTGATTTTACGGTCGCAAGTAAGAGATTGTATTCATCATACGCAAACCCGTTTGCCTTCATGTAAAGAAACGGGGATGCGGTCCTTATATCTAAGATCGTCGGAACAATACCGAAACGTTCGGTATGCTCTCCCACCTCCGGGATATAGTTGGCAGGCATATCAAACAATATCTTATTCCTTACGGTCCACCACAGTCCGAGCGGAAATACCGTAACTGCAAAGGGAATAAGTTCAAGCAGATAGGACAGTACCTTCCGTCTGTCGGAAAGGCGCTTTGTATCGGTGAGGATCTTGTATATCATCATGATACCAACGGGAACGGCCACGAGTGCCGCCGACAGTTTTGCGGACATTGCCAGTCCTATGGACAGTGCAAGCAGCATTATCCTTCCGGTTGTGGGATCCATATACCAACGGATCGCAAAGTATAAAGCAGCTACTGTCAGCATGACCGAAAGTGCATCATTGTTGATGCTTCCGGACATCAGAATGTAAATGGGATGAAATGATACGATGAGCATCGTCACGAAAGTGGCGCTCTTTTTCATTGCAAGCTCACGGCATATGAGATAAATCGTGAACGTGAGGATGCACATATACAGAAACGGAAGCAGCTGCACGTTCTTGTGCATATGCTCCTGTGAAAGTCCGAGCCTTATGTTGATCCACATCCAAACCGCGCAGATCATATGGTGCAGCGGAGGCTGGAAGAATGCCCAGAGGGTGCGCGGATCAAAGTCCGGCAAAGCCTTGTGGCTGAGTATGTACTCCATGTATGCCGCATGTCCCTCTCCGGCTCCGAAGTCTATGACATCGTGCTGCCGGCACCATACGGGAGTATATATAACATATGCAAGCTTTAAGAACATGCCCGTGAGCATGGCATAAAAAACAGCTGTCGAAGGAAGCTCTTTGCGAAACGCAGCGAGCACTATGATCGTGCAGATAATAAGGAAAATGAATGAAGCTGATCTTACAGACCCAGTTGATATATCGAAACTAAACGCCAGAAACAGGAAGGCGGTCAGTATTAATATGATCGGTTTGATAACACTGTTATTCTTCATTCGTCTGTTCCGTGGTCTCCGGTGCCGGTGCCATTCCAAGCATCTGTGCAGCTTCGCTCGCATTCTCCGTGCCCGGGAACTCTTCCATCACACGGTTGTATATCTCATCCGCTTTGGCCTTATCTTCCGATTCACGATAGGCATATGCCAGATCCATAAGATAATCCGAATTGTCGGGAGCAAGATCGCAGACCTTTGAGTAGTATTCGATCGCAGTTTTGTAATCCTTGGTCTTCAGTGCTTCCTTGGCTACATCTATATAATCTTTCAGAGCGGAATCAGCTGATACCTCCTGGATCTTCCCGTACAGATCCTTGAAACTCTCCGATGCGTCCTCAAGGTACTCGTTTCCTATACCGGCAAGTTCTTCCATTGCTTCTCCGGAATTGGCCGGATCTTCGAGGTACAAAAGAGCCGCCTTGAGAAGCTTGTCATTCTCGGTCACCGCTCCTCTCGTTCCCGTCAGTTCCTCTACCTGTCGGTTCAGTTCGTCATTCTGCGCCTTCAGTGTCTCAGCCTGCTTGACGGATTCCTGATGTGACGCTTTCTCCGCAGTCAGTTCTTCACTCACTGCCATGAATTTATCGTTTTCTTCACGGATGGCCAGATCGACCTTTCCCGGCAGGATCAGATACCAGCTTATCGCGATACCGATAACAAGACCTATGGCAATATTGATGATGCTGGAAAATCCGCGCTTCTCCTTGGCTCCGACGGGCTGGATGATAGTATCGTTCCCGTTCTGATACGTGATGATATCCTGCGGCAGCAGTGCCGGATTGCCGTTATTGTCACCGTCGGCTGACTGCTCACTGATAAGATTGTTGATCTCCTTCAGATACCGCTGGGTGGTGATGTCATTCCTGTCTATCCTGATGGCATGAAGGAGTGTCCTTCTAGCTTTTTCGTATTCTTTCGTCTCAATATAAAGAAGTGCCAGGAGCTGATATCCCGCGATAAGATTGGCGTTGATCGAAAGCACTTTTTTGAGCTGGACGATCGCAAGGTCCTGACTGTTCTGATAGCAGTAGTTGAGCGCCTGATTGTATTTCTTGATCGTCTGGTTGATAGTATCGAGCCGTGCGGGATTGCTCTGAAGATAATCTATATACTCATCCGCAACGTTTTTCTTGCTCTCATAGTTCTTGCTGATGATCCACTCAGAAAGAGCCGGAACCACCTCACCTCTTTCAAAGTAACACAGTCCCAGCAGATTTCGCGCATCTATATTCTTTTTGTTGTATTTAAGACTCTCGTTAAGAGCTATGATGGCTCCCGAGATATCGCGCACATTCGCTTTTGCGAGACCGTCATTATAAAGCTTGTTGGACATGCACATGATATGTCTGTATGTCCTGATATCCGTCCCGCATGACATGCATATGTCTTCACGACCTATGCGGCTGCCGCAAACAAAGCATTTCATAATCCTTTATTCTCTTTTTCCCTGCGAAGCATTTCAACCATTATGTCGGTCATATCCGTAAGTTCATGTTCCCTTACGGCGTTCTCGACCTCCTCTATCTCCATGCTCGGATGAAACTTTTTGAGTTCTTCTTCAAAATTGATCATAACTGTCTAACCTCTATCTCACTGCTTCCCGAAGGTCTGAAAAACTTAACGTTTTGCATCTGTGAAGTGATTTTTAGTTCCTTGTTGTCTATCCTTACCGTCACACCGGGATTAACGATGTTCTCAATTGTGACGGCCGCCTCCGTTCCCACGTTTATAGTCTCTTCGATCTCGGCCAGTTCTTTGTTTGCATGTTCAAGGAGTCTTTCATCTCTCTTAAGCCGCCTTGTAAGCTGACTGATCTTGGCCTCCTTGACCTCCTTCGGATCGTTTGTCAGACGCACATCCCTGATCTGTTCCAGCTCGATCTTTGCCTTTCTGATGCTCTCCCTGGCACTTTCTGCCTTGGAGTTGAGAAGATGCCTGCGTTTGTCATAATCATCGCTTATACCCGATGCCAGCACCGTCCTGACCTCAGCCTTGTTACCGGCGTGTGATGCGGCCATCTGTCCGACACTGTAGCTCGTGCCTCCGATGATGGCTCCGCGTTTGCCTTTGACCAGAATGGACTTGCCTGCAGATACAACGGAATTGAATATTATATTGGTCTCGACATTTCCTTTTGCCTTGACCTCGGTAAACTCAATGAAATTGGCATATATGTTTGCGCCGGAAACGAGCTTGGCTTTTTCTCCTCCCTGCATGCCCTTTTTAAGGACGATATCCCCCTCGGCTATGATCGTTGCTGCCTCAACGGATCCGTCAACGGTAACTGACTTTGTCGATCTGATATACGTCCCGGTTCTCACATTACCGTGAACAACAACGTCTCCGCGAAAATCGATCCGTCCGGTTACAAGATCGAGATCCTTACGCAGCTCATACAGGTCACGCACATGAAGCTTGAAGTTATCGTATTCCACCCGGCCTTCCATCGTGGCCTTGTATGTATTTCCGTCAAACGAAACTTCAAATCCCGTGCCTTTGAGTGCCGGAAGTTCCTTTGCCGGTTTGCACCTCAATTCCCTGTTCTTGACGTCGAGTCCCGAACTGCCGGGAACGGCCGGATGGTAAACGGCAAGAACATCACCCGGACTGACACTCTGGATGATGCTCATACTCTGATAGTCAACGGATCCGTCCGAACGGATCGTCGGATGCTTGATCTCGCCAATGCTGAACAGAAATTCATAGTAGCCGTTCTGTGACTCGATCATACTTCTTCCTTTTGCAACAACTACATCCTTGTAATATGTCTTCTCGTTGATCATCTTTTCTATCTCTGAATAGATGAACCCCGAAAGGACACCGTTGGCGCGAAGATACACGGCAACATCCTCCACGGCTACGGACTCGCCCTCTCCGGGCGGAGTGATGAACACCGTGGCAGACATCGAATCATCTGCTATATTGCATCTCCATTTGTCAGTTGCGACAGCCATTATGCTCCCTTATCCGTTAAGTGCGGCAAGCCTTTCTTCAACCTGTTTGGCCAGCAGTGTATACTTCTCGAGTTTTTCCTTTTCCTCGTTTATCTTGGCTTCTGGCGCCTTGCTCATGAATTTCTCGTTGCCGAGCATTTTGCGGCATCGGTCTATCTCTCCTTCAAGGCGTGAGCGTTCCTTGGACAGCCTCTCGATCTCAGCCGAAATATCAACAAGTTCCGCAAAAGGAATGTAGATCGTGGCATTAGCTATCATGACCGATACGGCATCATCGCCTATACCCGTCCTGTCGTTTTGTATCGTAAGAGAAGATGCACCGGCAAGGCTTTCGAAGAATAGCCTTCCGCTTTCAAAAGCCGTTCTTACCGTATCATCCGTTGTTACGATGATGACATTTGCCTTTTTCGACGGTGCCACGTTCATCTCACTGCGGATATTTCTGATACTGCGTACAGCTTCCTTGATGAGCTCTATCTGCTCCTCTTCCTTTTCGTATTCCCACTCTTTCCTGTATACGGGCCACGATGAGATCATGATGGAGTCAGCCTCCCGGCCGCTGTCACCTTCGGTCAGCGTGCAGTATATCTCCTCGGTGATAAAAGGCATGTAAGGATGCAGGAGCTTGAGTGAATCGATAAGAACAGTCCTGACCGTATAGAGCGCCGCATTCGCACCGGTCGCATCATCCGTATTGTAGAAGCGCGGCTTTATCATCTCGATATACCAGTCGCACAGTACATCATAGACAAAATCATATACTTTCGCAGCTGCAATACCGAGTTCGTACTTCTCCATGTTGTCGGTCACTTCGGCAACGACTTTGTTAAGTTTTGAAAGAACCCAGCGGTCTACCGGCCACAGCTCTTCTTCGGAAGGCTTCGTGATCGTCTTGCCTTCCATGTTCATCATGATGAATCGTGACGCATTCCATACTTTGTTGGCGAAGTTACGGCTCGCTTCAACCCTCTCGTCCGTAAAGCGCATATCGTTACCCGGAGCATTACCGGTAACGAGAGTGAATCTGAGCGCATCCGCTCCGTACTTTTCTATGACCTCGAGGGGATCGATGCCGTTACCGAGGGACTTGCTCATCTTGCGTCCCTGTCCGTCCCTTACGAGTCCGTGGAAGAGCACGGTTGAAAACGGCTTCGCACCCATATGTTCATATCCCGAGAAGATCATCCTGATAACCCAGAAAAAGATGATGTCGTATCCGGTAACAAGGACATCCGTCGGGTAGAAATAATCAAGTTCCGGGGTATCATCGGGCCAGCCGAGTGTTGAGAACGGCCACAGCGCCGATGAGAACCACGTATCGAGTGTATCCTCATCCTGTGTGATGTTGGTGCTGCCGCACTTACTGCATTTATGAACCGCTTCCTTAGAGACGATCATCTCGCCGCAGTCACTGCAGTAATATGCCGGTATCCTATGTCCCCACCAAAGCTGACGGCTGATACACCAGTCGCGGATGTTATCCGTCCAGTTGAAATATGTTCTGTCCATACGCGGCGGAACAAGCCTGATGTCACCGTTTGCAACGGCAGACCTTGCAGGCTTTATAAGCTCGTCCATCCTGACAAACCACTGCTGTTTAACGAGCGGCTGGATGGTCGTGCCGCATCTGTCATGAGTGCCGACATTATGCGCATAGTCTTCGATCTTCTCAAGAAGGCCCAGCTGCTTTAACTCCTCAACAATAGCGGCTCTTGCCTCAAGATCGGTCATGCCGTTATACCTGCCGCCGTTCTCGTTGATAGTGCCGTCATCATTCATGACATTAACGATGGGGAGGTCATGGCGTTTACCGACCTCAAAGTCATTGGGGTCATGCCCCGGTGTGATCTTGACGACACCGGTACCGAATTCCATATCAACATATGTATCCTCAACAACGGGTATCTCTTTGTTCACTATAGGCAGCCATACCGTCCTGCCGTGAAGATGCGTGTACCGCTCATCATCAGGATGAACAGCAACTGCCGTATCTCCGAGCATTGTCTCGGGACGCGTTGTCGCAAATGTGAGAAAATCAGTCGTCGAGGGCTTACCGTCATCCCCCATGAGAGGATATTTGATATGCCATAAATGAGACGGCTGTTCAACATACTCAACCTCGGCATCGCTTATCGATGTATTACAGACGGGACACCAGTTTATGATCCTCGCGCCCTTGTAGATCAGTCCTTTGTTGTAAAGATTCACGAACACTTCCGTGACTGCCCTGTTACAGCCCTCATCCATAGTGAAGCGTTCTCTTTCCCAGTCGCATGAACTTCCGAGCTTTCGAAGCTGCTTTGTGATCCTGCCGCCGTATTCGCGCCGCCAGTCCCATACACGCTCGAGAAACTTCTCGCGTCCGAGCTCATGCTTGTCGATACCCTGCTTCTTGAGCTCGGACATGACGCGTACCTCTGTGGCGATACTTGCATGATCCGTTCCCGGCTGCCAGAGGGCATTATATCCCTGCATCCTCTTGAACCTGATAAGGATGTCCTGCATGGTATTGTCAAGTGCATGTCCCATATGAAGCTGTCCCGTAATGTTCGGCGGCGGCATCACTATGGTGAAAGGCTTGCGGGATCTGTCAGCTTCGGCATGGAAATATCCGCTCTTTTCCCATTTCTCGTATAATCTCCCCTCCATACCGGCGGGATCATAGGTTTTTGATAACTGAGTGCTCATAATATCTTTACTCCTGCGCAAAATTTAACAATTTATTATATCAAATAAAGCCCATGGTAACAATGGGGTTATTCTATTATTATTTCATCCTTTATGATATGATGTGTATTGCAAAATAAACTTGTGACGATCATCGTAAATATAAAAATGAAAGGGTATGAATATGTATTTGGCTTCTTCTAAAAGATATGATCTTATGCAGTATAACCGCTGCGGCAACAGCGGCCTGAAACTTCCCGCACTGTCTCTAGGATTATGGCACAATTTCGGTGACACGGGCGACTATTCAAACATGCAGCAGATGTGTTTTACCGCCTTTGACAACGGTATCACGCATTTCGACCTTGCAAACAACTACGGACCCGAATACGGAAGCGCCGAGCGGAATTTCGGTAAGATCCTTAAAGAAAGCTTTCTTCCTTACCGCGATGAGCTTATCATTTCCACGAAAGCCGGATATGATATGTGGCCCGGGCCTTACGGAAACTGGGGCAGCAGGAAATATCTCATTGCAAGTCTTGACCAGTCACTGCTTCGTATGGGACTTGATTATGTGGATATCTTCTATCATCACCGCATGGATCCCGATACACCTCTAGAAGAGACGATGGGTGCTCTTGCACAGACAGTTCGCAGCGGAAAAGCATTATATGTCGGGCTGTCAAACTACGACGGGAAGACTCTGGAAAAAGCTTCATCCATATTGGAAAAGCTTGAAGTACCCTTTATCATCAATCAGAACTGTTACAATATCCTCAACCGTACGGTTGAAACAAACGGACTTAAGGAGACCGGCAAAAAGCTGGGTAAAGGTCTTATCTGCTTTTCTCCCATGGCACAGGGACTTCTGTCCGGAAAGTACATTGACGGCATTCCCGAGGACAGCAGGATAAAGACCGACGGCAGATTCTTAAATGAATCAAAGCTCGATGATGTCACAATGGGAAAGATCAAAAAACTGAATGAGATCGCAAAGAAGCGCGGACAGCTTCTTTCCGAAATGGCGCTGTCATGGCTCCTTTGCCAGGAAGAAGTTACTTCTGTGCTCATCGGTGCATCAAAGCCGTCCCAGATAACAGCCATTATCAAAGCTTTGGAAAACACGAGCTTTACCGCGGATGAACTGTCCGAGATAAACAGGATCGCGTGATACGATTCCCTTGTAAAGGAGACTGCAGACAATGTTGCTTCTTTCTGTTCTGCCCAGCATAGTACTGTTCATTGTCATATGGAAATGTGACAGATATGAAAAAGAGCCGCCCAGACTGCTTCTGAGGCTGTTCCTGTTCGGTGCCCTTACTACTGTAAGCGCGTCGATAATCGAGAGCCTGTTTGAAGATGTTATTCTGGGTTTTATGAATCAGCAGGGAATATTGTTTTTGCTGATAGATAACTTTTTGATCGTCGCGCTCTCGGAAGAGGCCGGCAAATACTTTGTACTCAAGAAGGTGACCTGGAAGCATCCCGCATTTAATTACACGTTCGATGCCGTAGTATATGCGGTCTCAGTCTCTTTAGGATTTGCCACTATTGAAAACATCCTGTATCTGATCGAAAGCGATCTGGGCACCGCTGTGATCCGTGCAATTTTCAGTGTTCCCGGCCATGCGATCGACGCACTGTATATGGGGTATTTTTACGGTCTTGCAAGATACGCCGATGCATACAATGATGAGAGATTAAAGAAGAAGCACCTTAAACAGGCCTTCTTTATACCCGTGCTGATCCACGGCTTTTATGATTTCTGTCTGAGCACCGAATACTGGATCTTTATTCTTATATTCCTTGTGTTCGAAGTGATCATAACAGTTCTTGCGATAAAAAAGCTCCTGCGATTGTCAAAGATTCGGGTAGCCATACCCGGCAGTGCTGACTCATGATCAGTCCCTTCTGTATTCATCTCTTAATACACGCATTTCATACATCTTCGCATCCGCCATTTCTATGTACTCGTCAAGGCTTGTCATATCATCCTTTGGCGGGAGAAGGACCCAACCGTAACTCGTTCCGACCGTGTACGGATTGGAGTGGGATTCGTTATATGCTTTGATCCCGCTGTCAACTTTTTCGCCGAACAGATCCGGCTCAACGCTGCCGCTGTCAATGGATGCGAATATCAGGAATTCATCACCGCCGGTGCGTACTATCTTTGATCCGGAAGGCGCTGCCTTTATCAGCTCCTGTGATACTGCATGTATAGCCTCGTCTCCCGCGGCATGTCCGTATGTATCGTTTAAATGCTTGAGTCCGTTCAGGTCAGCCACACATACAAAGATATGTCTACCGCTCCTTCTTGCATCATCGATCACGATATCGGAATAATATCTGAGTCCCTTACGGTTATAACAGCCTGTCTGCTGATCAGTCATGTTCTCTTCAAACAGAGCATCGTACTGATCCTGCAGACCTTTTAACAGAGCCCTCTCTTCGGCCTCTCTTTCAAGCTCCTTTGTCTTGCGCTCATCTATATCCCTTATCATGAACAGACAGTCATTGCCTTCGGTGCTGTCTTCTTCCGTGGTATTACAGATGATCATCTCGGACCAGTAATATCTGCGGTCAGAATGTCTGAGTCTGCACTCCATGGACAGATGAACATGGTCACTGAGTTTCGAAACATATGAATCATGTGAGGTAAAATGAGAAAAAGCCTCCCTGTCTTCGGGGTGGATGTTTCTGATAAGAGCCCGACGAAGCGTGCGAAAAGAAAATGATCTTTCACGATCGGTCAAAGGCGATATGTTTGACAGACCTTTGTCGCAGTCAAATACCGCACACTCCTGACTCGGGCCACGTATAACAACGATCATCTGAAACAGGCTTCGTATTGAATTGTCTACAGATCTTTTGATGTATTTACCGGTTATATTCATTGTATTTCAACAGAAGTATCCCCGAGGCTATAATGCTCCCTGATCTCCGACGATCACCATCCTTGCCGTTTTTAATATCAGCTTCAGATCCATCGACAGGGACCACTCCGTAATGTATTTCGTATCAAGCTTTACTATCTCCTCGAAGTCGGTGATAAGAGATCTTCCCGAAGTCTGCCATATGCCGGTAAGACCGGGCTTACAGCCGAGCCTTGCTCTGTGGTGGAACTTGTATTTCTCCCATTCGTCAACTGTCGGAGGCCGTGTCCCGACAAGCGACATCTGTCCGAGAAGAACGTTGAAAAACTGTGGGAACTCATCAAGACTCCTTCTTCTTATGAAGTCTCCTATACCCCTGTGTTCGTTACCGTTTTCATCTATCGTGTTCCCGATGACCCTCGGATCAAAATCAAGCTTGAACATCATGCCGTCGCTGTTACGGTTCTGTTCCATAAGATCCGCTTTGATCTCATCGGCGTTCATGTACATCGACCTTATTTTATACATCTTGAACTTCTTGCCGTTTTTGCCGATCCTCTCCTGTGAATATAGTATCGGACCCGGCGACTGCTTTTTGATCATGGGGCCTACTATCGCAATGATCACAAGCGCCGCGATACTGCCTACTATCCCGCCCGCAAGATCAACAGCGCGTTTCAGGGCATATTCGAGCGGAGTCGCGTATCTGGCAGCCGAAGTCAGAACAGTCTCGCCGGCGATCCTGTTACCGAACGGATGGTTGCCCATATGATGAACACCTGCTACAGCGAAGTGAACGATGACCGTCATCTGCTGGCAGTCTTCCATGAACCGGTCCAGTTTCTTGTTGACCTTCTCACATCCGATATAAACGGAATCTATCCACTCGCGGCATACATATTCGGATGCATCTTCAATGTTACATACCACGGGTATATTCAGGACCTGCGTCCTCTTATCACGCTTTGTGAAGACCACACCGACAACTTTATAGCAGTCACCCGGATTGTTTGCGATCTTCTCGAGCGTCTCTTCCGCTATGGCAGGATCCAGCACCGCAAGCATTGAGTATTTGGAATTCTTTCTGATATTTGAATGGGACAGTATGAACTTCCATGTGATCCTCGTTACGTAAGAGATCACGATATGAAGGATCAGCGTTACGAATAAAAGGATACGAGAGTATTCCGAGCTGACTTTTAATGCGTACATGAATACGACCGCTACGGCGAATACCGACAGGCAGTTTTTGACAGTCTCAACCAGTTCGGCAAAAAATCCGCGCTTTAATACGTTGTGCATCGTATTTAAGGAAAGGACGACAACAAAATCAATAAGGAACAGTATGAAACCGAGTTCACGGTACATTGTGTCCTCAAACAGCAGATCCCCGAACCTGACCCACATGGCAATTACATAAGCCAGCAGGAGGCTCAGTTCCTCTATTATTATGAAATCGAGATGTTTTGTCCACTCCTGGCGGTATCGCTTGTACATAGTCTTACCTCACGACCGGCGACATCTGTCACTGGTATTTGCCGTAGTATTTTCCATAGTACTTTCCGTAATATTTGCCTCCGATCTCAACCTTGTTGAGAACGACGCCCAAGATGTTGCACTCGGCTTTATTGAGCTGGTCGATGACGCGGTCCGCAAAATTGCGTCCTATCTTTCCGGTCTCAACCACGAGAACGACCCCGTCGCATTGTTTTGCAACTATAGCGCTGTCAATGACGCTGCCGAGCGGCGGTGTATCGATTATGATGTAATCAAACTGATCACGGAGCGTCTCGAGTGCATGTTTAAATCTTTTGACCCCGAGAAGTTCTGCGGGATTGGGTGGAACAGCCCCTGTAGGTATAAGGAACAGCCTCGGGATGTTCGTCATGAATATACAGTCCACAAGCGGTTTGCGGCCGGCAAGATAGTATGCCAGTCCACCCGTTGCCTTGGACATCTGGTAGCGTCCGTTAAGGACCGATTTTCTCATGTCGCCGTCTATGAACAATACTCTCTTGCCGGCCTCTATCATCGAGATGGCAAGATTGAACGAGACGGATGATTTTCCCTCTCCGGGAACACAGCTTGTAAATGCGATAGCCTTCACGTCATCTCCGCAGAAATCTATATTCGTGCGCAGTGTCTTGAATGCCTCGCTGAGGCGGAAATCAAGCGTGATCTTTCTGTTGAGCGTTATCAGATTTTTGGAATCATCAGGAACGACTGTCATATCTGTTACTCCTTTTTTCCACATAAGGTCTTGTAGGCACGGGAGTCTCTACGTATTCCTCTATGCCGTTGCTCACTTCTGTCATCTTTTCGGAAGCTTTCCTGGCATCATTTGCAAGTTTTGATGCATCAGACAGAGTCTCTGTCGCAAAAACCTGTGAACTGTTGCCGAGTTTCTTCTTTCGTGACTTTTTCGATCCTTTCTTTATCACTTCCTCATCAAGTACCGGTATGGAACCGAGTACCGAAAGACCGAGATATTTTTCAACGTCGTCGGGAGTCTTGATCGTGTCGTCCAAGATGTATATGACGGCAATGATCAGAACCGCGACAAACGCACCGATAACGCCTCCTATAGCCGTATTACGTATGATCTTCGGGCTGGATATCTCTGTCGGAAGGTTGGCCTCTTCCACAACATTAACCGCCTCGGTGTTCATGACGTTTGCGATATGTTTTGCGGCGGATATCCTGACGCTGTCCGCTATAGCTCTCGCTATGTAGGGATCCGCATCCTCGGCAGTGATCGAGACGATACGAGTATCCGTGGGAACCGATACCGTTATCTTCTTTTTGAAGTCATCATTTTCCATGGCAAGGCCGAGCTCGGACTTGACCTCTTCGACAACCGGCCGGCTCGTTACAAGCTCCTGATAATCCTTGGTGAGCTGTGTACCGGACTGGAGATCGCTGTACGTAAGAGATTCCGAGTTCTGTCTGTTGATGACATATATCTTGGTTGTGGATTCATACATGGGAGTGATCAGGAATGCGCAGACGACATACGTAACGGCAGCAAACACGATGGCACTGCCTATCACTATCCAGATCTTTGATACGATCACTCCGAGCAGCTCTAAGATGTCTATCTCGAAGTCATCCCCCTCATCAATTACAGAACGGTAATTCTGATCCAAATCTTACTCTCCCCCTATATATATTCATTGGATATGATCTTTGCAGGGTTGTCGATGACGATCCGCCTGCAGTATTCTTCCCCGTAATGCCCGGATATATACCGGACTTCGCGTGCCATAAACGGTGCACGCCCCGACATATCATGCGCATCGGTTGCAAGAAAATGCACAAGTTCATTCTTTAACAGTTTTTTGACGAAAGATCTGACCCTGCGCCTTTCATAAAGAGCTTCTGAATTGACCTGTATGTATGCCCCGCGTTCAATAAGCTCTTCTATGCTTTTGATATCGCCGCAAAGATCCGTATATCTTTCAACGTGGGCGATTATCGGCAAATATCCGGCTGACACGATGGAATTGATCCCTTCAATGAAAATCCGCCTGTCAGTGGTAAATCCGAATTCGATAAGTACATACCGCGAACCGGCCATCGTGACGACACGACCTTCCTCGATCCAGTCCACAATGCTCGGATAGTAATAGATCTCACTTCCTAGATACAGATCCATCTCGCGAAGTTCTTCATCTTCCGCGGCGTATGAGCGCAGTTTTTCAAAACGGTTGCGTATGGTATCCATGTCCGGCTGCATATGTCCGCCGTGATAATGCGGGGTCATGATCACGGTCCTGATACCCTCGTCATACATATGAAGAAGCATCGCGATCGAAGTATCCGGATCGCGAGCTCCGTCATCCACGCCGTAAAGAGCGTGACAGTGGATATCATACATTCCGACCGTTTTGTCAGTGAAGCGTGGCACCTGTTGCTGTCCTGACCGAAGGATTTACTTCAACTATGGACACTGTTCCGAATGCCGGCGCAACGAATCCGACATAACCGTTTTTGACAACGCACGGTACGATTATCTTCCTGCCGTTCGGAAGAAGTATATATGCAAAAACATTTGTTGCCCCGTTTTTCAGGCCTGCTGCCGCTACCACTACAGGAATATCTCCGCCCTTATAGCCAGCGGGCGCCTCTATCTTGATAGTAGTCTTGATGCTTCCGGTCGCACCGACGCTTGCGAGATTTTCGGAAATATACTGTGCAAGCTGCGTGATCTCTTCAGTTGAAGGGGTGCTTACCTGTGCAACGGATGTTGTTCCCGAACCGGGAACGGAAACCATCACGATGCCCGCCGCAGGGCTGGGCGCCGCAAAAACCACCGTTGATAAGGCCATGGCGAGCACTGCCGTAAACGCCATTACTGTCCTAAGTCTCTTCATTTCAATTATCCTCCTTGTCTGATACTTCACAATAAAATCTGTCGATCACAAGCTGTTTAAGGGCATCTTCATCAACTATATAGCCCATTTCGTATTCGTAATCCTTGATCTGTCCGGGCTCGATATGTTCCATCTGTCCGGGGATCGATGTTATCGCACTCTCGTCAAGTTCAACATCGAGCAGCATCCTTGCCAGATAAGTCATCTCATCAACGGTAAGATTGGTCGAAACCTTGTCTGCCTGCTCGTTATACAACATGATCGGATATGCCGGGTTTTTTGTTGTGGCTTCCTTAACGGCCGGGAACAGTTTCTTCAGGTACTGTACCTGTCTCTTCATCCTGCCGATGGCACTGTCATCTATTGATGTGTCGCGCCTTGCCACAAATATGACGGCATCCGTACCCTTTAAAAGATAATCGGTCGTACCCTCTTTCATTGCAAGATTCCACTTGGTCAGATCTTCCGGGATATCCACCGTGATCCCCCCGAGAGAATCATTGATAGCGGGTATGGCGGAAATATCTACCGCCACATATCTGTATATCGGAACATTGTACATAAGTTCACTGACGGTCTCTTCTACCGCTTCATTCGTTTTCTCTCCCTGACCGCCGAAACTGTGCTGTATCGCTATGGGACCCTTGCGTATCGCGGCAACATTATCGGCGAAATCCAGTATCCTGATATCAGTTACCGTATCTCTCGGAATGCTGACAAAGCTCACGGTCTTCTTCACCGCATCAAAGGTCCCGAGAACCAGGGTATCTGCCTGATAGGGCGTCGCGTCGCCATCCTTCAGGCCGTAATCATCAATACCCATAACGAGTATATTGATGAGATTGTCGTTGTATTTGTATTTCTTTCCACCGTAGGTGATCGTTTCTCCGCCTGTATATATCTCCTCTGATTGTTCGGGCGTCTCGTCGAGGCGGTTGACCTGATGGATGGGTATCTCGTTTGTACTCTCGGCCCGGAACATATCAGCAGTCAGATATTCCGCGCGCTGCCACTTTCTGTACACAAGAGCAAAGGCGATAAGGAGCAGACCGATCAGCACCGACAATGTGATGATAACGGCCTTTGCCCATCGCGGCATTTTATTCTTTTCGGATTTATCCGTATCCACTTAACATCTCCCGAAACTAATATCTGACGTCATCAAGAACGGCCAGTACGAACAGGCGCTTGCTTTCGTCATCGCAGTGGGTTATGAGCCCGATCACATGATCTCCGACCGACGGGCGCACTTCTTCCCTTATGTTTATGCCGAGGTCACGCACATTCGCGGCGTGATCGAAATAAGCCTCGAATCCTTTCGGATCGTTAAAATCATAATTGGCAAGTATATGATCACTCGAGTCGATATAACAGGCATATATCCTGTAGACAAGCTCAGCATCATCGGTGTAGATGTTCACATACTCGTGTGAATCAAAAAACTGTGAATCCCGAAACCGTTCCAGCTGCGAAAACATCGTTCCGTCCGCGGGTGAGCGTCCGTATATGAGAGTCATCGTATCCGAAAGATCACCGCTGTTCACGGCATCGGTAATGATCATTCCAGAATCACTCTCATTTCCGTCTATATCGTGAGTAAACCAGAACGGATCAACGGCATCCTCGCAGTATGCGATCGGATACCCTATATCTGTTCCGGGGATCTCTATATACGCATATACATCCGGGCACTTTGTCCTGTACTTTGCAAGATCCTTCGGATCCTCCACGGACCCGGATGACTCGAATGTGCCGTACCATTTTTCGGGGCGCTTTGACGTTTTGTTATCAAGTTCCTCTATCAGATCAACGGCATCTTCTTCGACGGTTTCTACAGCTTCAACTGTTTCAACAGTTTCGACAGTTTTATTGTCTTCCGGTTGCGGTCTTTGTGTCACAATAACATATATCAGCGCACCCGTAAGTAATGCGATGATAAGCACGGATACCGATATGACCGCGACCGCCGCCTTCCTGCTCATGCCAGATCCTTATTCCCGACAACGTTTATTATGCTCTGTGTTTTCTCACTGTCGCTGTCGTCAAACGGTGAATTCCTGATAGCGGTCACCATATGTCTGATCTTTGCATCCTCGATCGTCTGGCGTTTCTGCTCCTTCGTCATATCCGACCACTTAGTACGTGTACACCCGGTGTTGATCATGGAGGCACCGCACTCGTCACAGTGATACGGACCCTGATCCTCTTCATAAGAAGTGATCGAATTGCACATATAACAAGCATAAATGTATTCTTTATCTTCAGGACCGGGGTCAGCCTTCGCCTCCTCGGGAAGCTCCTGCGCTACTCCGAAAGACTCCTGCGCCTCTTCGGTAAGCCCCTGTTCCTCTTCGGGAAACTCATGCACCTCCTCGGGAGGCTCCTGTGTCTCCTCGTAAGACTCCTGTGCCTCTTTGGGAAGCTCCTGCGCAGCCGTGACCTCGCCGGACTCTTCGGGCCCGGAAACTGCCGCAGCCTCCGTATCGGGAACATCGTCGTTTTCGCCGGCTTCCTTCAGTCCGAAACTGCCTGCCGTGACCTCAATAAATCCCGTCATCGTCTCCAGGGTTTCTTCTCTTTTCGGCCTCTTTGCAGCCGCACGAAACAGATCCTCGGGCTCAATGACCGGAAGTTCCTTCGTATGCTTTTCAAGCATCTTCTGGGACTCCAGCCACTTATCAATATCAAGTTTCTTTTCAACAACACCGGTTGTCTCTTCCGGCTCTTCGTGAATTTCTTCGTTTTGATCGGGCGTCTGTTCGCTGTTTAGTTGCGCCCTTAAATTGAATATATATGGCTCTACCTTTTTCTTCTTCCAGAGCCTTTCAACCGCTCTTATGGAGTCCTCACCCCGCGGGAATCTGTCGGAGACGACGTTGTTCCTCTCCTCCGTTGTCATCCTGTTCCATTCCAGAGTCGTAATACCGAGCGAGACCATAGTATCCCCACATCTGGGGCATTCGTCCGACTCATACTCCATAAGATCCAGGTATCTGCAGTTTTTACAGCATCCGATATGCATAGTTTCCCCTCAATGATTATAAATTCTAGCATAACAACTGTTTCGTTTCAAGGTTAACATAAAAGTTTTCTAAAAAATAAGACGAAGATGGTCATCTCCGTCTTTAGGCTTATTATTTACAGATGTTATGTAACTGTGTCGGATCTATACAGCGGGCTTTTCCATTTTCTGCTCGTACTCGTCCTTCGGCATCGGTTTTGCAAAGTAGAATCCCTGGATCATATCGCAACCTTCATCCGCGAGAAAATCGACCTGTTCCTTTACTTCGACTCCTTCCGCCACTGTGCGCATATCAAGCCGTTTTGCAAGCTTAATGGCTTCGGCGACTACAATGTGTCCTCTCTCTCCGGAATCGTTCCTGAAGAAATCAGCATCAAGCTTTAATACATCAAGCGGCATTTCCTTAAGAGAGTTAAGAGATGAATAACCCGACCCGAAATCATCCATCGAAACCGTAAATCCGTAAT
Source organism: Lachnospiraceae bacterium (assembly GCA_024695145.1). Taxonomy (GTDB): domain Bacteria; phylum Bacillota; class Clostridia; order Lachnospirales; family Lachnospiraceae; genus UBA2868. The sequence continues at coordinate 297,731 of JAILIS010000032.1, read as the reverse complement.
CTTTGAGCTTTTCGATCGTACCGATAAGTGCCTTCTTGTCATCAAAAAACGCGCTTTCCGTAAGTTCGATCTCAATGAATTCGTGCGGCGTTCCCGCTTCATCAACTATGTCTCTTATCTGCTCGGCAAGATCCTCTTCTATGAAATGTGCCCTCGAAACATTTACGGATACGGGTACGACCTTTCTGCCCTCATCGATCCATTTTCTCTGATCTGCGGCTACATGTTTTAGCATATAATGGTCGATATTTGTGATAAAGCCGTTCTGTTCAAACAGCGGTATGAACCTTCCCGGACTGATCAGTCCGTGTTCCGGACTGTTCCAGCGTATGAGCGCCTCGGCGCCCTTGAGTTCATTTGTTCTCGGATCGTACTTCGGCTGATAATATACAAGGAACTCTTCGTTCTTCAGAGCCTTTTCCTGACTCTCGCTGATCATGTCGATCCATCTCTGCTCCTCCACCATCTTTTCATCAAAGAAAGCGATCGCGGAATCCGTGCCGGAAATAGTGGTCCTTGCCGCACCCGCATTATTGTATTCTTTTTCAATGTCGACATTTTTGCGTCGGACACTCTTTCCCCTTGCGTCAACGGAAGGTGCTATCCTGTCGACACCGATCTGGAAACAGAACCTGTGCTCACTGTTAATATGTTCAAGTTCCGCCGTCATCGCGCGGATACGTCCCTCAAGCTCATCCCTGTCCGAATAAGACATCAGCGCGACAAAATGTGCGGCCGAATGACGTGCCGCGATCTCCTTCGGTCTTAAATGTTCCCTGATCTTTTTATCGACAAGCCTGAGCATCTCTTCTCCCTCTTTGAGGGAGTGGCATACAACGAAATTCCTGTAGTTGACAAATACGATATCAAGAACCGCATATCTCTTATCGGCATTTTTCGATCTCGAAAGGATATTTCCCGCATTTTTATAAAACCACAGCCAGTTGTGCCCGTCCGTAACATCATCTTCGAAAAAGAGCCTGTCCATGAGTCTCGTTTTGCGATAGGCCCTTATTATGAAAATGAACGTGTATATGAAAAGCACTGCGAACAGCAGGCCTATCACGACAAACAGGCCGGACATCACGAGCAGTTCCCTGAAATACACCGTAAAATATGCCTTGCCCGCAAAGTGCCTTCCGTCAGGCAGAACTGTATCGATCCAGTACGGGAATCTTTCAAAGCTCCCCTCCTTCATCAGCGACTGATCCATCTGTGTGCGCTGCCGAAAGAGTGTGCTTACGAACTTTCCGTAGTCAACACGCTCCGTTCCGTCAGCTTCGTGCACAAGTACCCTGCATTCGCTGTCGGGATAAACATACAGACTGTTGTCAAGCACGTCCGTAAGATATGCAACTTCCTCTTCGAGCCTGTCATCGACATCAACATCATACGTCCTGAAATTGAGGAAAGCGAATACTCCGTGAAAATCAAAGGCATCTACAATGAGCATCCCACCGTTTTCTGTATCGCACGTATTATCCCCCATCTGATCGACCACATTGCCGTTTGCGTCAAGTACTATGTAATCGTTTCCCGAACCGTCAAAGGCCGAGAATACCTTGTCTGCCGACCCCGACGCGGATCCCGAATATATCTCAGCCATCCGGACGACCCTTGCACGTTCATCCCGGATCTTGGAATCGATGATATACCTGCCGATCATACGCATCATTATAAAGAACGAGCAGATAATGATGATCCCGATTATCAGTGGGCCTATAAATGCACCGATGCTGAAGGCTTTCTTCAGTTTGCCGAGTTCTTTTTCTTTCTTGTTAGCCATATAAAACGCCTATACCACCACTCTGTCTCTTCCGCCCTGCTTTCCTTCGTAAAGTTTATCGTCGGCAGCACGGATAAGATGATTGATGGCAACACCTTTCTCTTTTTCGGCAAGGCCGAATGTCATCGTGACTTTGTGTATCTGTCCGTCGTATTCCACATCCTTGTCATGAAGTGCCTGTCTGATGATCATCAGGGCATCTTTTGCTTCATCGAGATCTACATTGACAAATACAAGCAGGAATTCCTCACCGCCCCATCTTGCCACAAAACCTTCCCTCTTGTTCATCCCCTCGTTAAGAAGATGCGCGACTTCGCGAAGTACCACGTCTCCGCATTCATGCCCGAATGTATCGTTGAATTTCTTGAAATGATCGATATCGCCTATTGCCACACAGTATCTGACGCCCGAGTCCTCTATCGCATCGATCCTCTTTTCGGCGCTCCGCCTGTTGAACAGTCCCGTGAGAACGTCGCGTTCTATGAGACGGCGCAGGGATATCTGAAGACTGTTTAAGTTCCTGCCCATCTCACCGAGCTCATCCTCGCGCTGGACAACCCTTGCATCGAGCTTTGCATCGAGCTTGTTGTCCGAAAGACTCTTCATGAAGTCGAGCATGAGCTTTACTATCATAACAAGCGTACCTGCAAATCTCGTTATAAAAAACGATGTTATAAGAATGGCAAGCACCATCACTATGATGTTCTGCGTGACCGCCCTGTTGATGTTCTCTTTCAGTTCGGTGACCGGTTTTGCCACACCTATCATTCCGAGACACTCTCCGGTGACCGAAGACATGATCGGCTCGTAATACGCATGATAGTTCACACCGTTTATCGAAACATTGTCATAAAACATGGACATTTTGTTCTTGAAAACATCATCCACGATACGCTCACTGGCGATCGTCCTGATCATCCTGTTCCCTTCGGCATCCGAAAGAGTTGTGAGAAGTCTCGTGTCATAGTAAAAGATCGATATCTCCTGGCGGCTTCCCTTCTTTATACCGTCAAGCAGCTCGTATTTACCGGAAACGGTCTCCTTTCCCTTATAGAGAATGATATCATCACCGTCTGCTTTTACCGAATAGTCACCGGGATACGCTTCATCGTATGCGGTAAGAACGGCGCCGGCTATACCTTTCAGGTTGTCGTTTGCCTCCTCTGTCATTCCCTTCTCTATCGAGCGCGCGCACACGAACATCATAACGATACCGCAGACAATGAGTGGGACGAGTGTCATCATCAGGAACTCGATATAAAAAGATCTGTTGCCCTTTTTGGTCACTCTGGCAAGTTTCATACTTTTCCTCCGTAAGCATCATAGGTGTCTCTTCCGTCGGTCACGATATAATCTTCCGGTTTCGCCGATAAAAGTCTTTTGACAAAATCATCCATGTCTTTAAGCTTTGTCGGAAAAGCCATCCCGCCGCCAAACAGATCAACGGAATGGGTATCGCTCCCTCCGGTGATAAACACACCAAGTCCTTTCGCATATTTTACAGCCTTTTTGTTGAAGTCCCCGGTATGATTGTGCGAGTAGGGAGATGAATGCGTTGCATTTACTGCCTCTACTCCGTCTATGAATTTCGGGTACAGTCTTATCTCTTTAATATAAAATGCTTCCCGAAATGGGTGCGCATGAACGACTATCCCGCCGCCGCTGTGAACGATATCCAGCTGTTCTTCGATGGTTGCGTCTTTTAACTCCGGGTGGGCCATCATCCATTCGATATCAAGCCCGTATATAAGAAACTCCGTGCCGTCATATCCGGCCTCGTATCCTGGAAAGACCTGGAAATCATTGGCGTCGCCCCATGCCTTTGCCTTATGGTACGGTTCGAAAAACCTTTCGAGAAAATCAGTCCATTCCCTTTCACGGCTGACTGCGGTGTTGCCTCCCCAGTTATGGTTCGTCAGTATCATCCCCGTATACCCGGCATCCTTATGAGCTTTTGCCATCTCGACGGCAGTACTCACGGCACAGGCACTTGACTCGCTGCTGTGGCAGTGAGTCTCGTACATATACGGATATCCTTCTGTTAATTCAACTTTCATACGTTTTCTTTCTGTCTGTCGCCACAGTAATCTCTTTATATTATACACCCGATGCGGGCGTAATATATCTTATCCTCATTTCCGGCATCTTATTCAAGACATAGTACTGGTCCGTCATCCAGTCATCACGGCCGTTCTCGTGATTTTCGCCGTCAGGGGGCGTCGCAAAAATGCGAAGCGGGATGATGCGCTTATGTGAAAAACGATCCGCAAAAAAAGCCGGCATAAGATCGACATCGGAAACACCGGGTGACTTGTAGAACCACCTGCCGTTCAACTCGATCATAAGACTCAGGTCATCTTCAAAAGACACCTCGCAGAATTCAGGTGTGTTATCAAATGCTAACTCAATCTCTATCCCGTCGGCATCCTCACTTCCGCCCCATCGCAGTGTTACGGGAAACGAGGCTTCATCTCCGGGTTCGATACCCGGCATGAAGTAAGGATCGGAAAGGATCTTTTTATAATCGTCCATAAGGGGCTGACGGATCCCGACCGAGGAATTGTTCGGATCCTCGATCTCCAGTCCGAGCCTTCCCCTGTCTCTGAACTGGTACATGGAAATACCCGTAAGCCATGAAGCCTTAGCGGTTTTTACCATGTCGTAATATGCACACACCTTTTCGCCCTGATGCAAAGGTCCCGTCACATCCGCATCGGCGTTAAGCTCAGCTTGTATAAAAGGTTTTGCGCCGAACAGTTGCGACAGTCTGTCGTAAGTCCTTTTGTATCTGTCAAAAAGTTTTGCGGGGTCATCGCTCGTATACTTCGTTCCGCCGACCTCCGCAACCTCGTATGGCCATCCGTAATTCAGCGCCAGGTACTTGTCCGCGGACCATACATCCGCAGTCCTGTATGCATCTGCAAACACATCTTCACACTGTACGCGCACATCTTCTGCGCCGGCTCCATCGCTGTCTTCATCGGCAAGACCCGCGCAGAAAACAATCCGAACGTTCGGCGCCTCCTGCCTGATGATCCCGGCGGCCCTTACGAAGAACGCCGCAACCTCCTCATACGAAAACCGTCTGTTGTGTGTGAACCAGTCACCGTTGCACTCATGATTTATCCTCAGAAACATTCGTCCGTACACTTTCAGCTTTCGTGCAATGTTTCTTATATGTTCGTCATCCAGTGAACAGTCCATCGTTATGGTTAACATAACATCTTGGCCGTGACGCCTGATGTCCCTCATCTGATCATACTGAGGGCCGCCCTCGCAGAACGGGGGATAATCATCGTAAGGATAGTCCCACAGGAACCCGACTTTCATATCGGAACAGGCCTCCGATATACGTGCGGGCCACTGCTCATCCTTCGGATAATATGTATACATTATGTTAACCATTCTGTGCGGACGACCGAGTACATTCAGTATGTAGTCCTGATCAACATATTCGCCGCGCTCACTGCCGTCCCCGAGATCAAGGGCACATCCGGCAGGTCCAAGGTGTATGGTTCTGTACATGGAACTTGCTCCCTTATATTGAATTAACGGTTTACAGGTCAAACAGCGACAGCTGGTTCGACCTCGGCAGACCCGACAGAAGGCCCAGTTCCGCCATATGCTCCATAACCGATCGTGAGACCTTCGTTCTTTCGCAAAAATCATCAAGTGAAAGGAACGGACCGTCCTTGGCAGCTTCCGTTACACCGTCGGCCGCCTTGTCGCCGAGTCCGTCTATACAGTCAAGTCTCGGCATTATCTTATTATCGATTATGATGCAGTTATGTGCATGCGCTCTGTATATATCAATGGGCACGAATTCGAATCCTCTCGCATACATCTCCTGGGCGATCTTGAGATCACGAAGTATGTTCTCGTCCTTCGCCTTGAGTTTTGTATTCGGATCCTCCTCCATTCTCTTATACGCCGCGATATTTTCTTCGATAACGGCTTTGCCGAGGCACATAAGCTCATATGAAAATCCCGACGCACGTATCGAAAAATAAGATGCGTAGTATTCGAGCGGATAATTGATCTTGTAGTAGGCGATGCGCCATGCCATCATAACATATGCCGCGGCATGGGCTTTTGGGAACATGTACTGTATCTGCTCGCATGACCATATGTACCAGTCGGGAACGTTATGCCCCTGCATCTCCTCTTTCCATCCGTCCCACTTGTCACACTTTCCCGATGCGACTTTTCCTTTTCTGACCATCTCCATTATACTGAAGGAAAGCGATGAATCGAGTCCCATGTTGATAAGGTATGTCATGATATCATCACGCGTGCAGATGGCGGTTGAAATGGTAGCTTTGCCTTCTTTTATAAGTTCCTGCGCATTTCCCTTCCACACTCCTTCACCGTGACCGAGTCCCGATATACGCACAAGATCCGAAAAATGTTTCGGCTTGGCATCGAGAACCATCCTGATACAGTTCTCCGTTCCGAACTCGGGTATGCCGAGACACCCCAGCTGGCAGCCGCCTATATCATCGGGCATGATCCCGAGGGCTTCGGTTGATTCGAACAGGCTCATCACCTGAGGATCATCAAGGGCTACCTGTGTCGGATCGGTTGACGTCAGATCCTGGAGCATCTTGATCATCGTCGGGTCATCGTGTCCGAGTATATCAAGCTTTAACAGGTTATGGTCGATAGAGTGGTAATCAAAGTGCGTTGTTATTATGTCCGAATTGATATCATCGGCCGGATGCTGTATCGGGGTGAAGGAATAGATATCCTCCCCTTTCGGAAGCACTATGATACCGCCCGGGTGCTGCCCCGTGGTACGGCGCACTCCCGTACAGCCTTTTGCCAGCCTGTCGAGCTCACACCCTCTTTTCGATATACCGTGCTCCTCATAATACTTTTTCACATAACCGTAAGCCGTCTTGTCCGCTATTGTTCCTATCGTACCTGCGCGGAAAGTCTGACCTTTTCCGAAGATCACTTCGGTATATTTATGTGCCTTTGACTGATACTCACCCGAGAAATTCAGATCGATATCAGGTTCCTTGTCTCCCTTGAATCCGAGAAACGTCTCAAACGGAATGTCAAAGCCGTCCTTCTTTAACGGTGCTCCGCATACGGGACATACCTTATCCGGCATATCACAGCCGGCACGACCTGCATACTCTTTAACTTCCGGCGATTCAAAATCACTGTAATGGCAGCTGCTGCAATAGTAATGCGGAGGAAGCGGATTGACTTCAGTGATCCCCGCCATCGTCGCAACAAATGATGATCCGACCGATCCTCTCGAACCTACCAGATATCCGTCCTCGTTTGACTTCCACACAAGCTTCTGGGCGATGATGTACATGACCGCAAAGCCGTTTGTTATGATCGAATGAAGTTCTTTCTCAAGGCGCTCCGAAACCTGTACGGGCAGTTCATCACCGTATACTTCTCTTGCCTTCTTATAGCAGATATCCGTAAGCGTTTTGTCGGAATCCAGAATGACGGGCGGACATTTATCGGGCCTTACAGGCTCTATCTTTTCGATCATGTCACTGATCTTCCGGGTATTCGTAACAACTACCTCGTAAGCTTTGTCGGCTCCGAGATATTCAAATTCCGCAAGCATCTCTTCCGTTGTCCGAAGGTAGAGCGGTGCCTGCTGGTCGGCATCCTTGAACCCTTTTCCCGCCATCAGGACGCGTCTGTAAACCTCATCCTCGGGATCCATGAAATGCACGTCACACGTCGCTACAACAGGCTTGCCGATCATCTCTCCGAGGCGTACTATCTTCCGGTTGATCTCACACAGATCTTCTTCCGAATTGATATCCTCAAACTTTTCCTCCCGTATCATGAACCTGTTGTTCCCGTTGGGCTGTATCTCAAGATAATCATAAAACGAAGCGATACGTATAAGCTCCTCTTCGCTCTTTTTGCCGATGATCGCCTGATAGAGTTCCCCCTGCTCACATGCACTGCCGATCACGAGTCCTTCCCGGTACTTCTCGATCAGGCTCTTCGGGATCTTTGCCGCCACATGAAAATATTTCAGGTGTGATAATGACACGAGCCTGTACAGGTTGATCCTTCCCGTCTCATTTGCGGCAAGGATAATGATATGATTGCTCGGGGATTTGCGTATCTTCTCCTCAGACGCCGAACACAGATCGTTCAGACCCTTAAGGGTGGTAACGTCCTGTTTTTTCAGTCTTTCAACAAGTTTCAGGAATATATGAGCCGTAGCCCCAGCATCATCGACCGCACGGTGATGATTTTCCAGGGGAACCTTGAAGAACTTGCACAGATTGTCAAGTTTAAAGCGGGCAAGCTCCGGTACAAGAAGCCGGGCCATACCGAGCGTATCCACGTAACTTTGCGGCGCATCGATCCCTGCTGCTCTGCACTTTTGCATGATGAACCCCATGTCAAAAGCGGCATTGTGTGCTACCATGACCGCTCCCTCATAAAACTCTTCAAACTGCCGGAGTGCATCATTTATGAACGGAGCATCGGCTACCATATCGTCATTGATCCCCGTGAGCCTCTCTATCCTGTACGGTATGGGCTCCCCGGGATTGACAAATGTTGAGAAAGTGCCCGTAATCTTTCCCTTCTCGATCTTTACGGCACCTATCTCTATGATATTGTTTTCGACAGCGGAAAACCCGGTCGTCTCTATATCAAATACTACAAACGTATCATCAATCGTATGGTCTTCGGGATTTACGGCAACATTTACCGTATCATCCACGACATATCCTTCCATGCCGTATATGAGCTTTATGTCATCGATCTTTTTATCGCGCACATGATGAAACGCCTCTGTGAACGCCTGTACAACACCGTGATCAGTGATGGCGATCGCATCGTGTCCCCAGCTTCTGGCACGGTCGATCAGATCGGAAACCGCCGATACGCCGTCCATATCGCTCATCTTTGTGTGGCAGTGCAGTTCCACCCTCTTCTCGGTTTCATGATCCTCTCGCTTTACTCTGTGATCGCTGTCCTTTTTGATCCCCTCTATGTATCCGACGGTCAGACCGCCGTCAAATTTGTCAATGCCGGTCACACCCTTGACCTTAATAAAGGCATCATCTTTCAGATATGCAAACAGCCTCTCCTGGGCATCTTCTCTTGGAAACAGCTTGATATCTATCGAATCGGTAAAATCAGTCAGGGCAAATGTGACCATCTTCTTGCCGGTTCGAGTGTCCCTGACCTGCAGTCCGAACACCTGACCGCATATCACAACCTGCCCGATGTCACCTTCTATATCGCAGATCCTCATGGGTTCATCTTCAAAGTCTTTCCCGTATACCACATCGGGATTGGAAGATACGCTGCTTTTGCGCCTGCGCTTTTGTACGCTGCTTTTAACGGGCACCTCGCCGCCCTCGGCAGCACCTTCCTCCTTATCAAGAGTCAGTGCCAGTACGACCGGATGTTCCTCATCAACCTTTACGGCCGGCGGCATCTCTTCCGTGAAAGATTCTTCGGAGCCGGATTTCTCGCTGTTCTCCTGGATCTTCCTTATCTGCTGCATCATACTGTCCCGTGAACGCTTAAAGCTCTTTCTGTCCTCTTTTTCCTTGAAAGACACGCTTATATGATATGACGTTCCACACCTGTCGTTTACGGCATGGTCGAGATATTCGACCATGTCATCTGCCATATCCCTTGCTATCGAGCGGTCTTCAAGAACAAGTTCGATCCTGTCCTCTCCTTCGGGAAAATCAAAATCAGCGTGCATCAGCAGATCTGTCCAGGCCGGATTGATACTTGACGCTTCGGTCAGTATACTGCCTTTGTACAGTTTGAAGATCACACGCGGAGAATACGTATCGCCCAGATTAAAGCGTTCTATGATCCTGACGCTGACATCCGCATCCCGGTAGTACTGTTTTCTTATCTCACGCTCGGCAGCGTATATGCGGTCCTTAGGGATGATATGATCGCTTGTCAGGTATATGTTGAGTTTGTCATGACGCGAAGAAGAGACCAGTTTTGTTATCCTGGTCTCTTCCAGCAATTCCCTGTCATCATCCGTTACAGAAAGTATCGTAAAGACATCAAAAAACTTCTTGCCATCCATCGAGTTCCCTCTTCAGTTCACCAAGGAGCATATCCTCGGGAACCTTTTTAACTATCTTACCCTTCTTGAAAATAAGCCCCTCGCCAATGCCTCCGGCCACACCAAGATCGGCCTCCGCTGCTTCTCCGGGGCCGTTCACGACGCATCCCATCACGGCGACCTTTATGTTAAGGTCGTAGCCCGCTGCCAGCTTTTCCACTTCATTTGCAAGAGTGATGAGATCGATATTGGTCCTGCCGCATGTGGGACATGATACAACGTCTATGCCGCCGGATCGCAGCCCAAGTGTCTTCAGTATCAGTTTGGCGCTGACGACCTCTTCTACGGGATCCCCCGTAAGGGATACCCTTATCGTATCGCCGATCCCGCTGTTAAGTATTATCCCGAGGCCCACTGCGGACTTTATGTTTCCGGAGTGCACCGTTCCGGATTCAGTTATCCCGACATGCAGCGGATACGGGCAGAGCGGCGCGATCTTCTCGTGAGCCTTAACGCACATCATGACGTCGGACGATTTTATCGAGACTACTATATTGTCATAGCCGGCATCCTCGATCATACGGATCTTGTCCATCGCGGATTCGACGATCCCGTCGGCAGTCACCCTGCCGTACTTTGACAGAATACTCTTCTCCAAAGATCCGCTGTTCACACCGACCCGTATTGGGATGCCTCTGTCTCTTGCAGCATCTGCAACCTGTCTGACATTGTCTTTGGATCCGATATTTCCGGGATTGATCCTGATCTTGTCCGCACCGTTTTCAATGGCCATGATTGCCATTTTATGATCAAAATGTATGTCCGCAACGAGAGGGATGCTTATCTGCTCCTTGATCTTGGAGATCGCTTTTGCCGCCTCTTCGTTTTGAACCGTGCACCTTACTATGTCACAGCCCTTTTCGGTAAGAGCTTTTATCTGTTCAACCGTCGCGGCCACATCCTCGGTCTTCGTATTCGTCATGGACTGGATCAGGACGGGATTTCCGCCTCCGATGACGCGGTCGCCTATCTTTATTACTTTAGTGTTGTCCCTGTACATGTCACGCCCTATATTGTATATCAAAACGTCTTTTTTCGGAAAAGGCCCAATACCTTGTGCCCACTCTAAAGAGTTTACATTGTATACAGTAAATAGTCAATGACGCAAATATTCCCTGTATGTCAGCCCGAAAGTACCGGTCAACACCGAGATCAGTCCTATCGTAAGACCTGCCGCATCAAAATCCGACCGCGCACTGCCGGTAAGAGACACCACATTGCTTCGCGACAGTATCTGCTCACCCATACCGTAACAGCTCGTATGAATAACGGTATCCGTCACATTTCCCGCCTCATCTACTGCCGTCACTCCTATGTCATACTCGCCGTAGTCATCAACGGTAAAAGAAGCGCTTTTATTATCGGTCACCTTCACGCCAACGCCTTTGAAAGTCACTCTTTTGAGTGTATCCGAGCCGTCAAGCAGGCTGACCGTGACACTGCTTCCCTTGCGTATATTGCCTTCTCTGTCAAACCCCGACAGAACGATCTGCGGAGCCGTGTGGTCGACCATAAATACAGCCGACTCCTCAGATGCATTGCCCGCTGCATCCTCCGCAAGAACGGTCAGGACATACTTTCCCTCCTGAGTGACCACATCATCTTCTGTCATCAGTATGTCATTGATATAGGCGCCCGCCGTAAAGGGTGAGGAATCTTTTATGAGTGCTGACAGCTTTCCCGGAAGTGAAAATGATCTGAAAAACCTATTGCCGGCTTCATGTACACCCGTTATCACCGGCGGAGTGTAGTCAACCGCAAATTCAACAGCGGATGATGCCGTGTTCCCGCTCCTGTCCGATGAAGTACACGTCAGTCTGTACTGTCCCTCCTCATCCACTTCTATATCGATGTGATCCCTGACAGAGCCCATGACACGGCTTTGTGTCCTGACGGGAACATATCCTCCTCCATCCTTTTTTTCGAGGACCTGTGTCATTACAGTAGAATCATAGAACATCTCCCCGGCATCAAAGCGCAGGACAGGCTTTTTCGATGTTATAACACCTTCCGAGATACCGTTAACGGATATATCGGGAGGAGTCTGATCAAGGCGGAAAGTCTTTACCGCTTCTGAGGTATTCCCTGCTCCGTCTGTGGCTCGAACAGCGATCTCATACTCGCCGTCTGATTTTATGTTAACTGTTCTCATATCGTGTGCAGCTTCAAGATTATAGCTGTCCAGCGGGATATTGTCAGTCCTGTCCGGAGTTCTCCTGGTTAGTGTTATGTCAACTCGGGAAGACTCAAACATGTTTTCCTTAACATCTATCATCAGATCTGCCGCCGCACGAAGATCAGCATTTTCGTACACCCCGCCTATATCTATAACGGGTGCCGTATTATCTATTACAAAATCTCTGCCGGCTTCTTCCGATCTTCGGCCTGATGCATCTGCTGCAACAGCCTTCAGAGAATACCTGCCGTCCTCCGTAAGATCCAGACTTACGGGTGAAGGTGCATTTGTGACTTCAGTGTATGTGATCTCTTCGCCTGTCTCTCTTTTGAGAATGTAGTCTATAAAAGATTCCGGGTCACCGGATGTATATATCCCGATCACACCGTTTCCCGTACACTCTCCGTTTTCAATACCGGAGATGTGTATTTCAGGCGGTGTAAGATCGATCTTATACTTAAATGCCAGTGCGGTGCTGTTACCTGCCATGTCGGTACATGTAAGCACGGCTTCCTGCTCTCCTTTGCCGGGAAGTGCAAAGGATATATCAGTATCGTATTTTGTCTCACCACGCCCGCTGTGATATTCATACAGCATATCATCACCGTTTTTTGCCGTTATCCTGGCAATACCGCTTTCGTCTGAAACAGAAAACTTTGCGGCGGCGTTCTCACCGACAAGGCCTGTTACCTCTTCGGGATTACGAAATACTATATCCGGGCGGCGTACGTCAAAGCTGACTTTGTATGTTTCGGATACCGCGGTGACAGTCTCGTCTTCCTTTTTTTGAAATCTTATCTGCCACCTTCCCGACGGTGCCGTATCATCATCCGGATAAAGAGTGATGCCTTCATTTTCCACCGGCACATAACCGCCGAATGTTCTGCCGTCATCTATGCTTATACTGTACATGCTGCCGGGCATCTGCGGAATGAAAGTGACGGGAATGCTTGTTATAAACGTGCTCCCCGGCAAAACCGCCACATCCGTTCCGTCATATGATCTGATATCAACACAAAGCGCCCCGGGCTCATCCGCATACACCCTGACGCCCCATCCCAATGCGCATGCGGCAAACATCAAAAAGCTTATAAACAGTCCTTTCATCGATCTCATACACTCCTCCTGATATTCTTGCGGTACAGCATCATGCCCTGCTGTATCACGCCCGAGACACTTCCTTCATACATTCCCGTCACTTCTCCTTCAAGATCCCAGTCCTCGAATATAAGGGCAAACAGCAATCCTATGCGAAGCTTTAAAACCGCATTTTCATCAAAAGCCTCACCGAGTCTGATACACCAGTTTCCTTCCTTTCTTTTCATAAGCCTTATAGCACACAGTTCGAATACTTCGTCATGCTCTTCCACCTCACCGAACACGATAACCCCGAAGAAAAGGAAAAACAGAAGGAGAAGAAGAATGAGAAGGCTGGCGGCTATTATGAGTACACGGCCCCAAAAGGTATCAAAAAATCCCGCGGTCTGCGATTGCTCCCTCAGCTGGCCGGCAAGTGCCAGATCTGATGCCGAATACTCCTGTTCGTTTATATCCGTCTCCACCTGCGCGTCTTTGCTGTCCGAAGATGATGCACCTGCCGGGATCTGATCATCATCGACAATATACAGAATCCCGTTTTTCATCACGTATCCTTTCCCCGGCTTTTTTGAGGATGACGTTAAAGACGACGATCTGCCCCCGGATGACGAGCCGGACTTACCGCCTTTCGTACCTTTGTTACCACCGTTCGTGCCGCCCTTTCCTCCGTTTGTGCCGCTCCCGCCGCCCTGCGTATTTCCGGGTCCTCCTGCCGTGATCTTCGATCCCGGATCCGGATCCGTTAATTCTCCGGGAGTTACTACGGTACCCGTATAGGATCCGCCATCCGAAGTATCTCCTGCCGGTATCGTCACACTGCTCGATGAAGCACTGTTACCTCCGGAGGGCGGCGGGTATACCGGCACATATGATGATGTGGATGCTGCAGGCGTGTAACTTCCGCTGCCCGGAACCGGTATGACAGGAGGCAGCTCTCCCGGATCCGTCGGAGTCTGTCCACCTCCGGAAGATCCCGGAAGCGATAAAACAGCAGCATCGGAATATGTATAGCCGGCACGCGCTCCCTTCAGCCTGCAGCTGTACCGTGCTCCGTTAAGAGCGGATGATATTTTATCCACCCGGAGTGTTACAGTTCCCGCTCCCGAATACACGTCGGAATCGGCACCGGCATTGTCGGTGATTTCTACCCATCTGTCATTTTCCCATTTCACCCATCTGTATTCGCTCTGGGGCCTGCCGTATGTATCTCTGTACAATGATACGGATACCGAAAATGTCGCACTTCCTCCGGGGCTTACGGTAACCGAAGACGGCTGACGTGAAAATTTAACGAGAGGATAGTATTCACTCAGATTATCAACCGTTATCCGGCTTCCGATGCGCTTCCCGCATGCACTGCATATATCTCCCGGTCTTTGAACCAGTTCGATACCCACACGAACGGGTTCTGACAGCCCCTCAAAATCAATACCCGTTGCAGCAAGATCTTCTTTTTCGAGCACCACACCTTCTTTTGAGATAAATTCATTTCCCTGATCGTCCTCGAGAAATATCCTGCACGAATACAGCCCGGGTGCTGATGCAAGAGCCTCACAGGCACTGCAGCATTCAACCTTCGGCTGCCCCCACCATATCCTTTCAGCCCCTTTGGGAAGAATGCGTTCCTCATACATCGTCGTCTTTTCACTTCCATCCGATTCAAAATCATAGTGATAAGGTATTGTCTTTTCGAGCTGTGCTTTGTTCTCACCGATGTCCAGGTCCGTTCTCCATATGGCGTACCTTGTCATCGGACCGGTATATACCGTTCCCGCATTTACGCTTACATGTAAAGTACACGCCAGTACCGCCGTCAGTATGAACACCCGGATATATCCGGTTTTATCTGTATTCTTTTTTGATCTCATTCGAATCTCCTATCATCTTTTCCTTTTTCTGACGTATCCTCATCCTCTTTTCCTTAACTGCTATAAGTTCACTGAGCCTGTTTTTCGTATTGACGAGATCGGCCGCTCTTTCCACCGCATCATCTTCTTCGATGGTTCCTATCTCATCGAGAGCGAGCCTCAGTACCGATATGGACTTTCTCAGTCCTTCCGACGGATCCGGATCATAGTTCTCATAACAGCCTGCTATAAAGATCAGGTTCTCGTATTTCATCTTGGACGGCGAACGCTTTATGATGTCGGAGAACAGTTTTCCGGTCACCTCCAGCGCTCTTTCGGGATCATGATCGAATCCGGTCTGTAGTTTACATAACTCAAGATAGTCGGCTGCCTCCGGATACTCATCCGGTTCGAGTTTTGAAAAATATAAAGCTGCCGTTTTGTAGTCTTTTTCAAACAGCATGGAATTGACTGCAACCTCGAATATGAATTCCTGCTCACATTCTTTTGACAGTGTCCTGCTGTTTATACAGGCCTTTATAATGCCTATGCCTTCGGAAGTATACTGTCCGTCTTCCATACACACAGCCGCTTTTTCAACGAGCTGTGCGGCTGCTCTGTCCTGCCTGAATCTGCCTGTCAGGGCTGCTGCAACATATCCTGAAAAAATCAGCAGTCCCAGGGCTATTGCTGCGATCTCTGTCCTCTTTCTCAGTTTGTCGGGGATCGATCTGATACGTCTGATCTGTTTAAGTGCTTCCGGTGTTGTGTATCTTCTCTCCCTCTCGGGAGCACAACACCGTGCAAGAAATGATTTCTCGGATGAACCGAGTATCCGTGAATGTCTGATGTTGCTAAGTGCTTTTGCCGGGTCGGGATCGGGAGGTGCTTTGCACCTTATCGAATAATATGTCATTCCCATCGCAAATACATCGGCCCTCTCATCAAGTTCTGCATCCGGCTCGTACTGCTCCGGCGGTGAATATCCGGGAGTCCCGACCGGAAGATGACGCGAAGCCAGCCACCCGGCGATCCCGAAATCTATCAGATGCGGCCGCCCCTCATCATCCATAATGATATTGTCGGGTTTCAGATCAAGGTAGAGCATCGGCCGCTTCATGTCATGAAGATACTTAAGTGCCATACATATCTGCTGCAGGATAAGCAGCGCCTCATCTCTCGAAAGATCCGTTGTAAAACTTATGTCCCGAAGAGAAGTACCCCTGACGTATTCGCTGACTATATATATGTTCGATTCATCGCCAAAAGCGTCATGAATGGCCGGGAACAGCGGATAGCGGACGCACCGGAGGGCTTCTATCTCACTGCGCGCGAAACGCAGGGTACCGATCGCCTTCCTGTCCATGACCTTGAGTGCAAGCGTCCTTCCTATGTGCTTATCTGCCACAAGATAGACATGGCTGGTCCCACCTTTTCCTATCGGATAAAGAACTTCATACCGGCTGTTTATCACAGTTCCTTTTTTGATGTCTTTGGCTTTCATAGCCCAAACATAAACCCGCCGGAAGCTGTCGTCAATATGGTTTGTTCTTTTCTACATCTTTTCGAAAACAGCCGTGATTTTTATGATTGACGATGTTGGATTTTTGTGATTTTTCATAAAAAAACCGATATCCGAAAAAATCGGATACCGGTATTTTGTTCATATTGCCACGGCCGATCTCAGCCCATAAACAGCCTCGTGATATCGTTGTACATTACGATCACCAGAAGGATCAGAAGAAGTCCCACACCCACAAGCTGTATCGTGCCTTCAACTTTGGCATCCGCCGGTTTGCCCCTGACCGCCTCATATATAAGGAATAACAGCTTTCCTCCGTCAAAGGCGGGGATCGGGAACAGATTGACGATCCCGATATTGGCGGACAGCAGCAGCGCAATATTAAGCATGCTTACTACCACTGCCATGGTTCCCATCTCTTTGGCGCTGTCATATTCGTCACTGACGATCTCAACGGCACCGACGGGACCTGCAAGCTCCGATACATTTGCCTGCCCGGAAAAAAGCATCCTGAAACTCGAGAACGTCATCTTGACCATATATCTGACATACAGATAACTGGATCTTACGATCTCAAGCGGACCTTTGGGTGCAGCTTCCTCACTCTCGCCGCCGAACACGACACCTATCATGAAACGGCCGTATTCTTCGTTCATCTCGGGAACCATTTCAACTTTCTGCCTGACGCCGTCACGCTCATAAACGATCGTAAGCGGTTTGCCGTAACCGAGCTCAACGGCTGTTGAAACCTCAGGGTACAGATAGCATCTGCTGCCGTTAACACTGATGATCCTGTCGCCTTCCTTCATGCCGGCATCATATGCCGCTCTGCCTTCCACAACTTCACTGATAACGGTATCCGGAATGTCAATGTAGTTCATCAGGAACAGTCCGAGGACAAATGCGAGAAGCAGATTAAAAAACGGACCCGCAATGGTCGTGGCGATCCTCGACCAGACATTTGCTTTTCTGAACGATGAATTGGCTATGATACTTGCAAGTGTAGCTTCTTCATCATCGTTGCCTGCTTCAAGGTCGTCAAACACACAGGCAGCTCCCAGCATTATCAGACGGATGGAAAACTTGGTCCCACCCTTTGTCCTGAATCCGAAAAGTTTCGGGCCGAATCCCACGGTGAATTCGACAACCTCTATCCCATTTAATCTGGCTATGAGAAAGTGTCCCATCTCATGGGTGAATATGATCACAGCCAGTATCAGCAATCCCCAGATTATCTTCAAAACATATCTCCCGGTATATTAAATCACATTGGCATCAACAGCAGCTACAGCCGATCTTTCGGCCTCAAGTATCTCGTCAACGGAAGGATCCGGTACTGTAGTGACAGTATCCATCGCACATTTTATAAGTCTTGCTATATCCGTAAATGATATCTTTCCGTCAAGGAAAAGAGCAACCGCACGCTCGTTGGCGGCATTGTAAACAGTCGGCATGCTTCCTCCCGCTCTTGCCGCTTCATAAGCGTACTTAAACCCCTTAAACCGTTCGGGATCCGGACGCTCAAAAGTCATAGAAGACAGTTCGACAAGATCTACACGCTTAACATCAAGATAAGGCCTCTTCGGATAAAACAGCGCATACTGTATCGGAAGCTTCATATCCGGGCATCCCATCTGAGCCATTATCGCTCCGTCCCTGTAAAGAACAGCGGAATGAATGATGGACTGTGGATGAATGACAACCTCTATATCATCGAGTCCGACGCCGAACAGGTGACACGCTTCCATGACCTCCAGCCCCTTATTGACAAGCGTGGCAGAGTCTATCGTGATCTTTCTTCCCATGCTCCAGTTTGGATGCTTTAGCGCATCCTCCGCCTTCATCGTGCACAGTTCCTCATAAGTCTTTGTACGAAAAGGTCCGCCGGAAGCCGTCAGTATGATCCGCTCAACCGCCTCTTTGTCCTCGCCGTGTAAAGACTGGAAAATGGCACTGTGTTCGCTGTCAACAGGATACAGACTCACTCCGTGTTCTTTGATCAGCGGCATTATGATGTGTCCGGCACATACAAGCGTTTCCTTGTTGGCAAGAGCAATGTCCTTGCCCGCCTTAATTGCGGCAATAGTCGGCCTGATACCGATCATTCCGACCATTGCGGTAAGAACGATATCCGCTTCACTTATCGTTGCAGCTTCCATCAGCCCGTCCATGCCGGACAGAACGGTTATTCCGGTATCGGCGAGCCGCCTTGAAAGTTCTTCGGCCGAATCTTTGTCGTACATCGCGACAACTTTCGGCATGAACTCCCTGGCCTGCGCTTCGATCTCATCTATACTGGAATTGGCCGTAAGCGCGACCGCCGACAGTTCGTCCCTGTGTTTTCTTATTATTTCAAGGGTCTGTGTCCCGATGGATCCGGTCGACCCCATAACTGCTATATTTTTCATGTTACAATCCCGATGTTACAATCCTGATGATACAAATAATACTGCAGTGAAGTAGATCATTGGCGCAGTAAATATAACACTGTCAAACCTGTCGAGTATGCCCCCGTGTCCCGGTATCAGGCTGCCGTAATCCTTGATCTCGAAATTACGCTTGACCGCACTCGCACTCAGATCTCCTATCTGGGAAACCGCCGCACCTATTGCAGTGATAAGGGCAAAGGCGGCAACAGTCGGTATACCGCAGTTTACATAACCATCAGCGAAATATCCGTAGACACCTCCGCATATGGCCGGAATGATGATCCCTCCGACTGCACCTTCAACGGATTTCTTCGGTGAGAGAACCGGTGCAAGTCTGTGCTTTCCGAGAAGCATTCCCGTAAAATACGCAAACACATCACAGAACCATGAACTCATAAATATCAGCCATACGAGAAAGATCCCGTCTTCAAGCTCGCGCGTTAAGAATATGAAGCTGAGCATAACGGCAACATAGAAAAAACCGTAAAACGTAAATACAACTGACTGCGCCCTGTACTTCGGAAACGTAAATACATATACCGACAGTATGACAAGAAGAACGGCTACGGCAACAAATATCAAAATAAAAAGCCGTGCACCGGCAAAGATCATAAGCACATAATAGACGACCGCTCCCGCATATGAAACTCCCGTCAGAAGATCGATCTTACGATCCTTCGAAAGCACTCCGACCGCATGATAGAACTCGTTCATACCGATCAGGGAAACCACCATAAGGAGCGCACACAGAAATGCTCCGCCGATCCATGCAAAAGCCAGCATGGCAACCGCGATCACGGCTCCGCTCAGTACCCTTGTCTTCAAATATCATTCCTCCCGGGAATGTCCCCCGAATCTCCTGTCTCTGCTGCTGTATGCTTCACACGCTTTGACCAGCTCTTCTTTAGAAAAATCAGGCCAATGAACATCCGTGAAATAGAATTCGGCATATGCCAGCTGCCACAGCAGAAAATTCGAAAGCCGCTGTTCACCGCTCGTACGGATCAGCAGATCGGGATCAGGAATCCCCGCCGTGTCAAGATGATCCGTAATCATATCGGCTGTGATCTCTCCTTCGATGCCTTCCTTTGCTATGGCGTTTACGGCGCGAACAAGTTCATCCCGGCTGCCGTAATTGATGGCAACCTGAAAATGAAGGCCGGTATAGTCTTTCGTGGCCTCCTCGAGAGCCTCTATGTCCTCCTGAATGTCCTGATCGAGCTTTGTCTTGTCTCCTATGACCCTGACACACATATTGTTTTTCCTGGCCGTCTGCTGACATGTCTTCAGATAATTGCGCAGCAATTTCATCAGCTGGGATACCTCGTCTGCAGGCCTCGACCAGTTCTCCGTTGAAAAAGCATATACCGTCAGATAGTTGATACCCATCCTGTACGCTTCCTCACAGATCATCTCAACATTCTTGGCGCCCTGAACATGTCCGTAGTTTCTAGGCATTCCCTTTGTTTTTGCCCACCTGCCGTTTCCGTCAAGTATTATGGCGACGTGGTTCGGAACGTTCATATATACCTCATTAAATGTCAAAGGCCACGACGAGTCGTGGCCATTCCTTTAAACTGTCATTATCTCCTTGGATTTGTCCTCGATCATCCTGTCGATATCTTTGATGAACTTATCGGTGGTCTTCTGAAGCCCGTCCTCAAGGTCTTTGACTTCATCCTCGGATACGTCATCGCTCTTGCTGAGCTTCTTGAATGCATCATTTCCGTCGCGCCTGATGTTTCTGACTGCAACCTTTGCATCCTCGCCCTTTTTCTTGATCTCCTTGACCAGATCTTTTCTCCTCTCCTCGGAAAGCTCGGGGAATACAAGTCTGATAACATTACCGTCATTTGTAGGATTGATACCGATATCAGATGCCTGGATCGCCTTTTCTATGTCCTTCAGGATATTCTTCTCCCAAGGCTGTATCTGTATGACCCTCGGATCGGGAACGGAAACATTTCCTACCTGCTGGATAGGTGTGGGCGTACCGTAGTAATCCACGCGGATCTTGTCAAGAACATGAGGATTGGCACGTCCGGCACGGACAGCGGCATATTCTCCCGAAAGGTGATCGATGGTTTTCTGCATCTTGTCTGAATACTCTTTGATCTTATCGTTCATACTGACCTCTACTCCTTAATCTAATCTACCGTTACACGTGTCCCGCTAAATTTTCCTTCCACAGTATTGACTATGCTGTCCTCCTCGTTAAGGGAAAAGACATACATAGGCATGTGATTTTCCATTGCGAGGATGGATGCCGTCAGATCCACAACCTGAAGCTTCTTCTCAACAACCTCTTCAATAGAGATCGTATCAAAGCGCTTTGCATCCGGGTTCTTTACAGGATCACTGTCATATACTCCGTCAACAGCCTTTGCAAGAAGTATCGCTTCAGCCTCTATCTCCACAGCACGAAGGACTACTCCGGTATCTGTTGAAAAATACGGATGACCGGTCCCTCCCGCAAAGAAGACGACCATTCCCCTGTCGAAGTACTTGTTGGCTCGATCCTTTGAAAAGAGCTTTGTGAAAGAGCCGACTTCAAACGGTGTCAGTATGGCTGTTTTCATACCTTCACTGCGGAATATCTCCGATACATAGATACAGTTCATGACTGTAGCCAGCATACCTATCTGATCGGCCTTGGTCCGGTCTATTCTCTCGCTTGTACGTCCTCTCCAGAAGTTACCGCCTCCGATGACTATTCCGACTCTTGTACCGGAAGCGGTGATCCTGGCCACCTGTCGGGCGACCATCCTGACGGTATCCTCATCAAAGCCTGTCTTCTTGTCACCGGCAAGAGCCTCACCGGACAGTTTCAGCATCACTCTATTCATTCGTATTAACCTTCGGTAAAGAAGCTTGAAGGACTGACTTCGGCATAGCACTGTGAGCACAGACCTTCAATAGCCGCACCGTTATTGATCTGTATTGATTTGCTCTTGATGTTGCCCATGATAATGGCTGTGGAATCAAGAACAACAGGTCCCTTTACGTCTATATCGCCCTTAACTGCTCCGGCGATAACAGCGCTTGTAGCTGTAAGATTACCCTTTATGACAGAACTCTGTCCGACCTTGATGGATCCGTTTGAGATAACTTCACCGATGATCCTTGCTCCGTCCGCAAATATCTCGGCAGCCTTGGAATCACCTTCGATGTTCCCCGTGATATTAAGCTTGCCGGCAACTGTCGCATTACCCTTGACCGTACCCATGATATCAAGAGATCCGTTGGTCGAGATATCACCGGTAACCGTCATGCCGTTAGGTACAACACCGGTCTCATCACAGCCTTCGGCATATGAGTTGATGGGTGCGGGTCTTGCCTCATTCTGAGGGAAGATAGGCTCTGTAACCTGGTTGGGAACCTCGTTCTTGACAGGCTCCTGTGAAAATATGGGTTCTACCGGCTGTGAAGGTGCTTCCGCTTTCGGAGGCTCCGGTGCAAAGATCGGCTCAACCACGGTTTTCGGTTCTTCAGCTTTGGGAGGTTCGGGTGCAAATACCGGTTCTACTGCCGGCTTGATCTCCTCAGTATATACAGGGATCTCAACAGGAACAGGCTCGGGTGCCGGTGCGGGCGCCGGTGTAGGTGCAGGTGCAGGCTCGGGTGCGGAAACAGCTTCCGCTGCAGGTGCAGCCTCAGCTACCGGAGCGGGTGCAGGTGCTTCCGTAAACATAGTCTCGGCAGGTGCTGCAGGCTCCTCAAGGCCTTTGATAAGCTCGGCAAGATCATCCTGTCCGATAGGGGTGGAAGACTCGGAAATAGTATCCACCATCTGCGGAGCCGCGGAAGATGATCCCTCCTCCGGCATCAGTTCGTTTACGGCCTGTGACAGATCGTCCTTGAAATCCTTGAAAAAGCTCATTGTAATTCCTCCTCATTAATTAGTCTTTGTATAATGTTGTATCATCATTGTAGTATCATCAATGGGACAGATCGGGATATTTCTCGACTGTATCGCTTCGATGATCCTGGGGAGCGCTTCCACCGTGCTGGTCTTGTTTGCAAGATCATGAAACAGTATCATCGCCTCTTCGTATTCATTCAGATCGGCCAGTGAATTCTCATATATCCTGTCTGCGGGAAGCATCGGATTGGTAGCATCTCCGGATACGATATTCCAGTCATAATACTTCATCCCGCGTTCATCCAAAACCTTGATAAACTTCTCTATCGGTATGGATGACACACTGTTGCTCGAGCCTCCGGGAAAACGATAATACCTGGGCGTTATCCCCGTAACCTCATTAAGCAGCGAGCCGAGTTTGTTAAGATCTTTCGTGAACGCATCAACCGATGAATATATCTCATTATATTTATGAGAATACGAGTGCATGCACAGAACATGACCCTCGTCAACTATTCGCTTGTACATTTTCTGAAGGTCGGGATTATCGGTGCCTACCACGAAGAAATTCCCTTTGACACCGTATTTGTTGAGGATATCCAGAATCTTCCCTGTATTGGGCGATGGTCCGTCGTCAAACGTAAGATATACTTTCGTCGGCCAGACCGTATTGACATTTGCCCTGCTGCCCTTTCCTTCATATTCACTTATATCGATGAGCGACAATTCGTTTGATATCGCCCCGACTGCACTACCCAGCTCATCTACCGAAGAATCGATGGAACTGACCTTCTCGATAAGACTGTCCTGATTCATCGTAAGATGATCGATCTCCTCTTCCAGTGCCTCAATCCGTTCATTCTGTCTGCAGATCATAATGAACAGCCCGATACAAAGGAGCATAACCGCAAGAAAGATCACGTACGGACCGAGCAGAAGCAGCCGCTTCAGTCTGCGTACACGCATGCCTACCCCCATATGTTAGATATTATAGAGTGTTTTAACTTCGGTTGCAACAATATATTGTAGTTTTATATAATTCGCAGTGTTATTTAATACACGGAAAAAGAGAGACGCGAAAGCGTCTCCCTCAAATGATCATTAAGTTTGTAAAACCGGCTGCCGTCATTAATATCCGAACTGCTGTGACCAATACCATGTTCCGTCGTCAGCTTCGTATACGGCGATCGCACCCTTTTCAAAATCAGGATAGAGAATGTTATCTCTGTGTGTCGTGCTTGCCATCCAGTCATCGGTAACTTCCTTGGCATCATCCTGTCCGTAAGCAAGATTCTCACCGCCCTGGATATCACTGTTAACTGTATTCCATGGACTTCCGTCCGGACGTACATGATCCCAGTACTCAGATGCTTCCTGTGATCTTACCTCGGCAACCTGCTCAAGGTTCATATCCCAGTCAAGTTCACCGAGACCGTTATCTTCTCTGATCTCATTGATGAGCTCGCCTGCCTTCATTGCTTCTGCACGAAGCTCTGAATTCTCTCCCGATGAATCGGCAAGAGCAACAGCCTCGCTGTCAAAGTAATGATATTCGTCACTTGCTATATCCGCAGCACTTCTGAAAGCTGCACCTTCGTCAATCCCTTTTGCATGTTCGCCGCTGTTTACCGCAGCAACAACAACCAGAGCACCTGCCACAACAATGCCGGCTATCATTCCGATCTTGTTCTTCAAGTTTACGATATTGCTCTTCATAATCGACCTCCTAAAACATACATGCATTCTTTGCGCAAAAAACACATAATCCTTCTGTTAAGCACATTATGTCACATATCCGGTTAAAAATCAACTATTTTCTTAAAAATATTACATTTTGTGCATATGTGACACATGTATGGAGAACACAGTTTTATCCCTTTGTATAATAAGACGGAACATATCCGCGGATCGGCTCATTATTATTAAAAAAATCACTCATCATAATAATAGTCGGATCCGTAGTCATCATGATCGTCATTATCACCGTATTCATCGTAGCCGTCATACCCGTCGTATCCCTCATCATACCCGTCGTCATATTCTTCGTAATATACGGACGGTTCATCAATATTTTCATAAACCATACCGGCTTCATGCGGTTTGGGCTTTCTGGCAAAAAGACCCATGAAATGGCTGTGATGTATGATAAAGATCGCCACGATCATGTAGATATGTGCTATAAACGTTGATACAAGCACACCGTTACTGACCAGAAGATAATCGGAAGTAAATCCGGTATACGCCATAAATGCCGTAAATCCCAATCCGAGGATAAGTATGGGAAAGTTCCTGAGTGCTCCCAGGACAGTCTTTATCCCGTCACGGAACGAAGCATCAAAATAAATGAATCGTCCTATCATCAGGCCGAGAAAGTACATTATAAAGCCGTCATAATTGTCGTTCTCGTATATGAACTTGATATACAAAAAGATAAGAATGACATACAGCATACCGAGCACTCTTACACCGGCTCTGTCACTGCTTGTAACCTTTTTGAGCGGAATGAGCATCCTGTCCAGAATGTTGTTGAACACTATGGATAAGCATATCATCAAAAGCAGCAGGAAATCCTTATAGTTGTCCCAGAACTCCCTGAAATCTCCGGTCTCCGGCGAAAACCGGTCGATCAGATAATACAGCGCCAAAAAAGACAGTATCGAGGCTCCCGAGAAGACCATCTCGTAAAAGCGCTGGATAGTGTTGTGCGCCTTTTCATAATAGAACTGCTTCCGTTCACTTCTCGGGACAAAACGTGCCTGGACCCCGACGATCATCAGGATATAGAATACGCAGATAACCGAAAATGCCAGGGCCAGGGCCAGAAACATGAGCATTTTACTGACATCGGTATAATGCTCCAAGTATTCTTCAAATGACATATCAACCTCTTTAACGGTTCTTCCCTGTTATTATCCGTGCTATCTGTTCGTAATCCGCTCCGGCCGGTATCGTATGGTTTCCGGTCGATATCGTTCTGTCATATCCGTGTGAACACAGATATGAATTAAAGTCAGCGGAGTTGTCTATCACTCCGGCGTTCTTAAGCTGTGAGGAAACCGTCTCGGATCCGCTTCCCGGAGTGACATTTATAGTTCCGCCCTTTCCCGTTCCCTTCGGCGACGCCGGTGCAGGTGTAGGCTTTGGTGTCGGCGTAGGCGTAGGTGTCGGCGTCTTTGTAGGCTTTGGCGTCGGCGTCGGTGTAGGTGTCGGCGTCTTTGTAGGCTTTGGCGTCGGCGTAGGTGTTGGTGTCGGCGTTGGTGTAGGTGTCGGCGTCGGCGTCTTTGTAGGTGTCGGCGTCGGCGTTGGCGTCGGTGTCGGTGTCGGCGTAGGTGTCGGTGTCGGCGTAGGTGTAGGCGTCGGTGTAGGTGTCGGCGTCGGCGTCGGTGTCGGTGTCGGCGTCGGCGTTGGTGTAGATGTCGGCGTTGGTGTAGATGTAGATGTGGGTGCCGGTGTGGATGTCGGTTCGGTCGCGGGAGAAGGCGAGGCCGTTGCAGACACAAGTGTTCTGTTCTCCTCGATCATACCGAGTTGTGCAGCTCTTTCTTTTATTTCTTCGTCTGTAATAGACTCCTTTGTGTTCCTGCCGAGCGCAAGTCCCATAACAAGAGCCGTAACCGCTATCCCGATACCAAGACCACGAAGATAATATTTCAGTTTCATTATAATCTCCTGCAGATATTACTTAAACAGATCAAGGACAAGCTTTACCTCACCAACTCCGAGCCCGAGCGTTTTGGCTATCTGAACCGTATCGAGTCCCGAAGAGGCCATTGCCAGTATCTTGTCGTTATTATTTGCAGGCGCCTCCGTCATGACTGACATTGCCTCAACATCAGCCACCGTAGCGGCACCGGCCGCAGGATTATTGACGCCCACAATGTTTCCTTCCCTGTAGGCTCCGCCCGACAGGATATCATATACGACCTTTTCCTTGACGGGCTTCGGCGCATCCGCCGTGATCGCTTTTTCCAAAGCAGTCCGGGGATTGTCTATACCAAGCAGTCCGGCTTCGATCTTGGACTGGGTAAGTGCCTTTCCTCTGACTCTTTGAGGTTGAGGCGGTTCGGGTGAAGCCTTTGTCACAGGCTCGGCCGCAGGTTTCGGCGCAGGATCGGACATGGCCGGTGCCGGACGGGCCGCTGCGGGACGGACCGGTGCAGTTTCATTATTGAAAACCACAGGCTTCGCATCCGGGATCACAAGATCGTCGAATACTGATTTTTGTTCATTCGTCAGTCCCTTCTGTGAGACCGAAGCAACACTCATACCGCGCAGAAGTGTCTCTGATGCTTCCACGGCGTTGTGTGAGATGTTTTCTATATTCCTGACGGTGGCATCCGCTTCCCTGATGGTGTTGGTAAGATCGGTCTGCTTGTCTTTGAGCATATCGTATAAGAACATTACCTCCTGGTGGTTCTTGTTGATCTCCTCCAGAACGGTCTCGGCATATTCTCCGACGGCCATGATCTTCTCGTTGGATACCTTTTCAAGTGAGCGTTCGGCTTTGTCGACCGCATATCCCACAGTCTCACTTGTAGCCTCACCGACACGCAGACGCATGGTGTCGACTTCCTGCTCCACAAGACGTCTGGCTTCTTCCTGCTCGGCCGCAAGCTCCGTATCCGACTTTCTCATGGGAACTTCAGGCATCAGAAAACTTATGACAAAAATAATCACTCCCACAACAAGGAGTGCTATTTCCATAGGTGACATCTTACCCCTTCCTTTATATGGTTATGTTAAATCCGCCGGATCCGAGTCTGATCACTCTTCCTTCTTCCGGAACCTCGTCTTTCTTCTTTATCTTGCGGTTATTGACGTACTTGTTACGCCCCTCTTCTTTCGCATCATGTTCGGTGCCCGATCTGTCGGCATTATCCTTCTCATGTACGGTATTGACATGAGAATCCCCGCTTTTATCGAGGTCCTCCTGAATGACGACATGCTGCGTATGGGGCATCTCGTTCTCATTGACTTTGACAGCCTGGTAGTCCATGGCCCGTACTACCATGTTGTTGTTCTCTATCGGTGTCAGCATATCATAAACCCTTTACCCTTATATCGGCACCGTCTCTTACGAATCTTCCGTGCTGGACAGGTTTGGACAGTACAATACTCGTCTCGCTGATGGTTATCTTTGTCCCCGGATAGGCATAGTTTTCAACTTTTACACAGCTTTCTTTATCCGTCTCCCCATCCATAGCTTCCATTAAATCATTTGCTTCATTAAGCTTTCTGTTCAGTTCCTCTTTCATCTCTTTGTACTGTTGCGAAAGCTGTTTGAAATATATGGTCTGCTCGGGACGAAGCTGCTCCCCGGCCTTGACCCTTCCTGTTATCGTAACAAGCACCGGTTCTGACTGCTCTATCCTCTTCTTGAGCGTAGCTATCTCGTTATTGAGGCTGTTCATCTTAAGTGTGAGCCTGGGATCGGTTCCAACCTCTATCTCGGTATCAACCCCCATCGTGGAGCCGATCGTCTTGGCCGAAACCGTTGAAGGTGTCCTGATAACACCGCCCGTGATAAATCCCTTTTTGCCCGTCACGGTAACATCACCCTTACAGATAATGTTGCTGTGAAGTATTGCCTCTGCGTGAACGTATCCACCGGCGTTGACATTGGCATTTTCGAGGAACTTGGCAACGACGTTTCCTCCGGCATTGATAGTACCTTTACTCATGCCGTTCATCCCTCTTGCGATCGATACATTGCCGGTTGCTTCAACAACGGCATTTTCCACAACACCCCGCACTTCAACATCGCCCTGTGCCTTGACCGAAAAACCTGTCTTGACGTTACCGAGCACACATACGTTCCCGTTATATTCGATATTCCCCGTGGATGTATCAACATCACTGACCTGATAAACGTCAGATACAAACACCTTTCCTTCCACAAGCGAAGCATGACCGTTCACAAGGGAAGTGATGGTAAGCTCATCTTCCGAAAGCTCGATATTCCTGCCGAATTTGAGCGTCAGTTTCTTGACTTCTCTCGGCGGAAGCTTATCACCAGTTACATTATATCCCGCCTCACCGGGCTCTTCCCGTGTAAGGTGAGCAAGCTTGTCGCCGGCCTTCACAAGGCTGATCGCCGAAAGCGAGAAAAAATCAACCGATCCGTCTTCGTTAAGCTTGGGCTTTAAGTTCGGATTGGTATTAAAAAAGTATTCTATACTTGCATCTTTGCCGGATGTAGGCTCAAGTCCTTTTGCCAGTTCATAATCGGTGCAATAGTGTCTGTCTGCAAGGTAGGCGTTTATGGCATTGTCATCAACACCCATTGTTACGCCCTGAAGCTTTAATGTACTCTTTATATCCGCCGGTGTAAGCTCGGCCCCGCCTGTCGAAGGCGGAAAGAAACGGCATACGGCACTCATCCTGTCAGATGAGATTATGACCCTGAAGCTTTCGGGACAGGCGATACCCTTCTTGGATGCGATCTTCAGATTCTGCTGTTTGGTAAGGTTGTCCACGATCTTCTTGAGCTCAACGATATCGACTCCAGGAAAACCTTTTGAGACAAGATAATCCCTCAGTTCGTCGATCTGTATGGGATCGCCCCCATCTTCATGCGGGAACAGTGAAACATACGATTCGTTTTCCGTAAAGACCAGCTTGAAATATCCGTTTCTCATACTGTAAGAATCCCCATATAATTGCCCATTTTGTTCTTCATCTTGCCAAGAGCTTTAGTGTGCAGCTGAGATACTCTGGACTCGGAAACTTCAAGAACATTACTTATTTCCTTGAGTGTCAGCTCCTCATAATAGTACAGCACCACTACCATGCGCTCTTTTTCGGTCAGAAGATTCAGTGCATCCTTGAGCATGCTCTTAAGCTCCTCGGATTCCATATGTTCTTCCGGCCGTGCAGGCTGTGAAGACAGTCCCCTGTTATCGGCAACATCGCTTCCCTGATCGACAAAATCATCGAGAGAAACGAGATTGGTCACATTCATCTGGGCCTGCCAGCCGGCATACTCCTCTTCGGTTATGCCAAGTGCCAGCGCTACCTGTTCATCGGTAGCCGTCTTGCCTGTCTCGGCTTCGACTTCCGTAACGGCGGCCGCTATCTGTTTCTGCCGCTGACGCACTGTTCTCGGGATCCAGTCCATCTTTCTTATCTGATCGAGAATGGAGCCTCTGATACGCAGCGAAGCATATGTTTCAAACTTTACGTCTTTGTTTGCATCGAACTTGTCTATGGCATCGATCAGTCCGAATATACCATACCCGCACAGATCATCATATTCAACATTGTAACCCAGATACATAGAAAGACGCCCCGCCACAAGTTTGACAAGCGGAGCATATTCCAATATGAGCTTTTCGCGAAGTTCCTGTGTGGGATTACTTGAATAATCCTTCCATAACTTCAGCTTTGCGTTATCATCCATTTTCCCCTCCGGTAAACCTTTCTCCCCTATGATTCAGTCTGATCTCCTTCTTCCGGCTCTGCCGCGGACGAAACGTCGTCTCCTTCCTCTTCGCCCTCCTCCGAAGTTACAGTCTTTTCAACAACTTCCCCATCGTCGTCTACTCTGTCCTCGTCCGGCTCTTCGATATGAAAAGAATCAAATACCAGTTTGATCGCGATACCGACTATGAGAAAAACAATGAGAGTCAGTATCAGTACTACGAGCATATCTTCGAGGCTGTAATGATTGATGTATGTAACGACAGTGACCACGGCACCTGCAAGAAGCATGACAAATGCAGGTATCTTCTGGGTGTTCATATCGTCTTGACTCCCTTTCCCACAGCCTTGATTATGTAATCTCCGGTCTCCGGATAGAACTCGACGGTACGACCGAAATTAAGTCCGGTATCGCTTGCCAGTATAGGTATCTTCATCTCGGCCAGAACTTTCTTGACTGCGTCCACATTACGCTGTCCGACTGCGGTCAGATCGTTCTTACTGGAAAATGAGAACATCTGTGCACCACCTGCGATCTTGGCCACCAGTCTTGACCTGTTCGCTCCGGCTGCCACTATTATCCTGACAAGTTCTTTTGCTCCCGTATCCGCAAATTTCGGAACATTGACGGTTCCGGAAAACTGCGTGCTGTCAGGAAGCATTATGTGAGCGAGTCCGCCTATCTTGGTTATCGGATCCCTGATCGCTATACCGACACATGATCCGAGACCCAACGTCGTGATCGCATCGGGAGCCTTGCAAAGTTTAAGGTCTGCCATTCCGACCTTTATCATGTTGCTCATGAAAAACCTCTGAAGATAATTATTTTTACATTCCCAAAGATGTCAGGATCTTATCATAGGATTCAAGATCCGGACAAAGGATGAAGTATCCTTCAAGCTTGATCTCATCCGTAAACTCAGTGGCAATAAGAAGCATCTTGTCACCGAGGGTCCCGAACTCAATGGCAGGTACTGACAGGATCGCACCGCACATATCTATGGAGATGTCCGGCGGTGAGGGGTGAATGTTGAGATTGGTAAGCGTTGATAAGGACGAAAGATACGATCCCGTGATGATATTACCTATCTCCTTAAGCGCTGACAGTTCCATCTCGTCAAAATCACCGTCCGGATTGTCGTTGCCGGAGCCCATGAGCTTGGCAACCAGAGCCTTTGCAGATGATTTTTCCAGAAGGAACATTATCGAGCCGTGAATATCTCCCTCAACAACAAGATATATTCCGGCCATTATCTGCTCTTCACCGCCCATTACTTCACCGACCTCGGAGAACTCAAGCAGGTCTACCTTGGGAACGTGCATATCAACCTTTGTGCCGAGCATCTGTGCGAGAGCCGTGGTGGCGTTTCCCGCACCTATGTTTCCTATTTCACGGAGTACATCAAAATATACCCCTTCCATGTTGTTAAGATCTACTTTTGCCATATCATGAATTGTCCTTATCACTTATGACGGCATTAAGATCAAGCAGCGATATGAGCGTGTTGCCGTTTTTTCCTATGCCGTTGATATATGTTTCGTCAACCTTGCTGTCCCTGATGACTTCATCGATGGATGTCTCATCTAGGGTCACAACCTCTCTTACCTCATCAACTATGAGGCCGATAGGTGCATTGCTTTCGGACTTGACGATGATGATCCTCGTCTTGTTCGTGTACTCATCAACTTCAAGACCCATCTTAAGACGAAGGCTCATTACCGGAACAACTTCACCTCGGATATTGATAACACCCGCAAAATAAGGCTGGACATGAGGCACTCTCGTAATGCTCTGCATTCTGACGATATTGTCTATAAAACTGATATCTATACCGTACTGTTCCTCACCGATCTTGATCACGATATATTGTACGGTTTCGTATTCTCTGGCTATATTTAACGCATCCATATTAATCCCTCCTACCTGCTATATGAGCACATTGGCATCAAGTATCAGGGCAACCTCACCATCACCGAGGATCGTTGCGCCCGAGATGAGTCGTGAGCTGCAATTGATGTATTTTCCGAGTGACTTGATAACGATCTCCTGCTGTCCGATAAGTTCATCGACAACAAGTCCTGCCAACTGGTCGCCCTTCTTGACTATGATAACGACCATATTGGATGAAGGATCCTTTTCGTCCTGCACTCCGAGAATATCCCTGAGCCTGATGATCGGGATAACCGTATCACGAAGGTTGATGACTTCTCTTGCCTCAACATATTTGATATCGTCTTCGGCAACATCTTCGATAGTCTGAATGCTTCCGAGTGATATTGCATATTTTTCTTTGCCGACAACAACCATGAGAGCCTGGATGATGGCGAGCGTAAGAGGAAGACGGATCGTCCATGTGCTTCCCTCGCCGAGCTTTGTCTTAACCGATACATCACCGCCGAGGGCACCGATCTTGGATCTTACAACGTCGAGGCCGACACCTCTTCCCGAAACGTCCGATACAACCTTTGCGGTTGAAAAACTCGGGAGGAACAGAAGATCTATGATCTCCTTTTCGCTCATGGTCTCTGCCTGTTCCGGAGTGATCGTACCCCGTTCTATGGCTTTCCTCTTGACCGCTTCTGTGTCTATACCGTTACCGTCATCTCTGACTTCGATCACAACGTTGTTACCATCCTGATAAGCGTCAAGATATATCTGGCCGACTTCATCCTTTCCTCTCTCGCGTCTGACCTCAAGACTCTCAAGTCCGTGGTCCGCGCTGTTTCTAAGCAGATGCATCAGAGGATCACCGATCTCATCGACAACGGTACGGTCAAGTTCCGTCTCCTCACCGGTCATATGAAGTTCCATCTGTTTATTGAGCTTTTTGGACAGATCCCTGATCATACGAGGGAACTTGTTGACAACGCTCTCTATAGGTACCATTCGAACCTTCATGACTGATTCGTGAAGGTTGGTGGTCACGCTTTCAAGGTATTCGATCTGCTCATTGAATCCGGAATGTCCGCCGCTCTCCGTCATCGCAAAACTTACGAGTGAATTCTTGGCGATGATCAGCTCCGAAACAAGGTTCATGAGAACATCAAGTTTCTCGATATCAACCCTGACGGTACGGTTGACTGCAGGTTTGTTACCCGTGTTCTTCTTGCTGTCCGTACTCTTGCTGTCCTTTGCTGCGGGAGCAGGTGCGGGTGCGGATGTTGTAGCAGGCGCTGACGATACGGGTGCAGCGCTCTCTTCCTTGGTTTCCGCAGTTGTCTCCGAAGCGCCGGCATCCTCGTCGTCTTCGTTGAAGATCTTGGCCTTGTCCATATCTATCACATCACCGACAACATGATCTATCTCGGAAACGCCTGCAATGGCTTCCTTAACCTTTTCTACGGGAGAATCCGTTACGAAATACAGCGAGAAATCAAAATCGAACTTCTCGTCTTCGATATCCTGAGTGGAAGGTTCGGATACTATCACCTCACCGAGCTCCTCAAGGGCTTTGAATACAAGGAATGCTCTTGCGGCCTTCAGGATACATGTTTCCTGAATATAAACGGTGAAACCGAATACATTTGAATGATTTTTGATGGCCTCGGAAATGACATGCTGTTCGGGCTCATGAAGAACGATATCGTGCCACTTGTTCTCGTCCGATCCTCCTTCGGCTGCGGGCGCGGCTTCTTCAGCTGCGGCAGCTTCGGGTGACGCTTCAGCGGTATCGGCTGCAGGTGCGGGTGCCGAAGCGGACTCCCCGTTAAGGATCGCCTGAAGGGCATTGATGATAGGTTCGTTGTCATTGGTACCCTCATCCTGGTTCTCGGAGATGTTCTCCCTGTATTCCTCAAGAGCATCAAGTGCCTGGAACAGGATATCAACCATATGACCGTCAACCTTGATCTTGCCGTTACGGACTTCGGAGAACACATTTTCCATGTCATGTGTCAGATTCTGCATCCTCTTGTAGCCCATCGTTCCGGCCATACCTTTGAGGGAATGCGCCGCACGGAAGATCTCATTAATGGTATCTTCATTCTCCGGCTCATTCTCAAGGATCATCAGCTGATCGGAAAGAGTCTGTAAATGTTCATTTGTTTCGTCGAGAAAAATCCCTAGATATTGGCTTACATCCATGATTAACGTACCCCCACGTTCTTTGTGATGTGTTCCGCGATATCCTTGAGCGGAACGATTTCGCTCACAAGACCTGTCAGTGCGATGGCCTTGGGCATTCCGTAGACCGTCGAAGAATCCTGATCCTGTGCAATGATATATGTTTGTTTCTTCAGGTCGAGATTTTTGATCCCCGCTGTTCCGTCAGCACCCATCCCCGTCAGGACCACGCATATGACTTCATCGTAATCGCAGTCTATAAGGGATTCGTACATATAATTGGCGCAGGGCTTGACTCCTTCTCTGGTCGGTTCGTCGGAATACTTGATGTAATGCGATCCGCCTTTTTTCTCAACTTTCATGTGTTTACCGCCGGGAGCAATATACACATGCCCGGGGGCGAGCATCTCACCGCTCTTGGCTTCCGAAACCCTGACCTTCGATATTTCATTGAGCCTGTCGGCAAGCGATGCTGTAAATCCCTGAGGCATATGCTGTACCAGCAGTACCGGTACCGGAAGATTTGCCGGAAGGTAGGGAATGACATCCTGCAATGCTCTGGGGCCTCCTGTCGAACTGGCAATGGCAACAATCTTTTTGTGTCCCTTGTGCTCAACCTTCCGAAGCT
Source organism: Lachnospiraceae bacterium (assembly GCA_024695145.1). Taxonomy (GTDB): domain Bacteria; phylum Bacillota; class Clostridia; order Lachnospirales; family Lachnospiraceae; genus UBA2868. The sequence continues at coordinate 262,803 of JAILIS010000032.1, read as the reverse complement.
TGATCCCTGATGCGGACGATAATGCTCCGGCCGGATGAGTATAGGCCGTCGCAGCTGCCGTCGTGGACGATGCCGCAGTCCTCGCACTTGCCAGCTTGTCGGCAGTGGTATGGAAATTGACATCATAACGCGTTGTGAAGGTATGGGCGCTCTTGCCGACCTTTGAAGCCGCAAGGGCTCCGCCGAATCTCGGCATCGGGGCGTTTGCCACAATGTTCAACAGGTCGAGAAAACGTTTGGAAAACGATTCGACCCTTGCATTTGCCACGTTTTCGGGCTTCTTAATAAAATCGATCGCCCCAAGGGAAAGTGCATCAATGGTTTCCCTGGCTCCCTCGCCTGTTGTGGTGCTTGCCATAAGGATGCGGGCACTCACACGTGACTTTTGCATTTCTTCGAGGAGCTGAAGGCCTGTCATCTTGGGCATGTATACATCCAGGACAACTGCATCATAGTCCTTCTGACATATGAATTTAAAGCCTTCGGCGCCATCGCTTGCGGTGTTAACAACCTCAAACCTGTCGTCGGCATTAATTATATCACAAAAGACCCTTCTCATGAGTGCAGAGTCATCGATGATAAGTATTTTTTTCTTCATTTTTACCAAAAACCCCCTGTTTTACTGCTTTTTCAGAAAGTTCCGCGTTCTCTGTGCCTCATTTTACGCTCTTCTTCGAAAATATACTTTATAATACTCTCGCGGTCATCATTCACCATATTGACGAACTGTATACGGTTCTCATACTCATCTTCCCTGTTCTCGATTGGCGATGAATTAAGGACTTTACCCACAAGCTTGTACTCCGTGACCTGTCCGTTGACAAACAGCGAAAATACAAACCTGATCAGGCTTCCTTCCGCATACTGGACCTTGGAGATAAACCTTGCACCTCCGCCGGAAATATCGACCATTGTCCCGTTATCAAACGTCAGATCGGTATCTATGAACTGAAGTTTTGCCATGCCCTCTGATCTTTCGTTATCTTCGATCACCTTGCTCTTCATGTCGAGGACTTTGTTCAGTCGGTAGTATTCTCTTCGCTGGTATTTCTGAAGGTCGGTCTCAAGCTCCATTGAAAGTACGAAAAGACTGTTGCTCTTGTAACGCTCAACCACCCGTGCAAGGCACTGATACAGGCCCTGGGGGGTATAAAAGCACAGACTGTACTCCGCATCTACCGGGAGCAGTACGATCTTGCTTTGTTCCATCGGCATGGCTATCTTGATGATATCCTCGCTCTCTATATCATACACTTCGCTGCGGTATGTCTTTCTCGTGATCTCGCCGAGCTCTCCCGTGGTCTTTTTAATGGATTCGATATCTATTTTGTTTCCAACCTGTATATATTTTGAGATCATGTTTATCCCTTTCCCCTAATCATAGAAGCAAAAAATCCCGACATCCCGCGTTTGTGATATACCGGATCCGTCGCGTTCGTCTCAAGCGCCGTAGCCAGATCCGTAAATGCCCGGGCGCTCTTTGCGTTAGGATCCCGGATCGAGATCGGCATCTGCTGCATAACCGCTTTGACCAGTTCATGATCCTCCGGTATCACTCCGATGAGAATCAGCGGTATCTTCAGATATCTGTTCACGACCGCGTTCAGTTTTGTATATAACTGTCTTCCTTCTTCAAAATCACCCACCTTGTTTGCAACAACCTTGACCGTTGTGTTGTCACGGTCAAATGAAGGATGGCGGGCCAGAGCCTTGAGCAGTGAATAGGAATCCGTTATGGATGTGGGCTCCGGAGTCGTGACAAGAAGTATCTCGCCGCTCGCGACCAGAAACTCAAGCACCGCATCACTTATGCCGGCTCCCGTGTCTATTATTATAACATCCGCCAAAAGATCCAGTTCGGACAGATTTCTGACAAGGTAGTCAATATAATCCCTTCCGAGATTGGACAGGCTTGCGATACCCGATCCGCCTGAGATAAAGCCGATGTCCATCGGACCCATGGTGATTATCTCGCGAATATTCTTGCCGTGATAAATAAGATCCGCAAGATTGTGTTTGGGGATGGCACCGAACATGACTTCTATATTGGCCATGCCGAAGTCGGCATCAAATATTATGACCTTCTTGCCCATACGGCGGAACTGAACCGCCAGATTGATGGACACGTTTGACTTGCCTACTCCGCCTTTACCGCTGGTGACTGTTATGACTCTTGCAGCCGGACGGTTATTTACGGCATTCATCTTTATAATGTTACGAAGACCTTCTGCCTGATCCATCACTTACCTCCCAGGAGCTGCTTGACTGTGGACTGCGGTGAAAAGACCTCAATATCGTCCGGTACGTTCTGTCCTGTCGTGATGTATGACATCGAAGCCCCCGTATGCATGCACAGATTAAACAGATTGCCGAGTGTCGTGGTCTCGTCGATTTTTGTGAATATAAGCTTGTAATCGGTAAACTCTGAATATGCATCGGTTATGGCCAGAAGATCCCTGTATTTCGTCGTCGCCGATACGACAAGATAAACATCCTTGTCAACTGAATCATCAATACTGCGAAGGAAGTGTGCCGTGGACTCCTTCTGATCCTTGTTGTGCTGTGAATGTCCCGCCGTATCCACAAGGATATAATCGTAGTCCTTGTAGTCCTTGACCGAAGACATCATCTCCTCTTCCGTATAGATGACCCTGAACGGCACATCAAGAATGCTCGCATACGTACGGAGCTGTTCCGCCGCAGCGATCCTGTATGTATCCGTCGTCAGAAGCACGATCTTCTTCTTGTGGTTGACACTGAGCTGGGAAGCTATCTTGGCTATGGTCGTGGTCTTGCCCACACCGGTAGGTCCTATGAAAAAGATGACACGCTGTCTCTCAAGTCCGAGCGGTATCGTTACGGGCTGTCCGAACTTTAATATCATCTTCTGATAAATGTTCCCGAGTATAAAGTCAACGCTTGCTTTCTGTGTGTTGATCTTGCCTATCTCATCAAGGAGCTCGTTGACATACTTCTCCGCAACCTCGTTCTCTACAAGTGTCTGGTAGAGAAGCTTCAGAAAAGCAACCGAGGAATCCTCCTCGACTTCCTTCTCGGTTTCAAACTCATCCTTTTCATGTGTCCTTGTGAACTGTTTCTCAAGGAGTGACTGAAGATTGTCGAGACGCTGTTCGATGACTTTATCGCTCTTCTTGGGCTCCGGAGCGGGTTCATCCTCAAATATCACATCCCCGGGTCTTGGTGCGGCAGGTCTTGCAACGCTCTGTTTTGCAAGCGTTGAAAAAGGTGAAACAGGTGTTTTTTCAACATCTTCTTCCATTCCGACTGTCACCTCCGTTGCAGGTCTTCGAAGGAAAGAGAAAAGTCCCTTTTTCTTGACGCTTCGAACGCTCATGATGACAACGTTATCGCCCATCTCCCTCTTGGCTGCGCTGATCGCCTCTTCTTCTGTTTTTGCCTGAAATTTCTTAATGATCATTTATGCTGTTACCATTCCGACCGACTGCAGTTCAACATTTGAGTCGATCTCATTATATGATACCACGATAAGATCCGGATAGTAATCCTCAGTAAGTCTTTTGAAGTACATTCTCACTATCGGGGAGGTAATTATTATCGGATTCTTTCCGAGGTTCTCAAGCTTTTCAACCTCTTCACCGACCGAATTCATGATGCTCTTTGTTCTGTCGGGATCGAGGGTAAGGTATGCTCCCTGCTCGGTCTGCTTGACGGAATTCATTATCTCCTGCTCGACCTTGGGATCAAGTGTGATGACACTCGTAGCCTCATTCGCGGCAAAGAACTTGGCCGAGATGGCACGCTTTAAGCTCTGTCTGACGTACTCGGTCAGAACATCCGTATCCCTTGTTATCTGCGCATGATCTGCCAGTGTTTCAAAGATCGTGAGCAGGTCTCTTATCGATATGCCCTCTTTAAGCAGGTTCTGGAGAACCTTCTGTATCTCGCCGAGTCCCAAAAGCTTCGGCGTAAGCTCATCAACAAGTGACGGGTTCGTCTCCTTGATGTTGTTGACAAGATTCTGAACATCCTGACGTGTGAGAAGTTCGGAAATGTGCTGTCTTATCACCTCGGTCAGATGCGTTGCTATAATGGACGGCGGATCAACGACCGTATATCCTACACTCTCGGCACGCTCTCTTTGTGACTCGGTTATCCATAAGGCAGGCAGGTGGAACGAAGGTTCATACGTCTTGATACCGGATATCTCCTCTTCCACGAAACCGGGGTTCATTGCCATGTAATGATCGAAGAGTATCTCTCCCTCGCTCACCTGTATACCCTTTATCTTGATGATATACTGGTTCGGATTGAGCTGGATATTATCCCTCAGACGGATGATCGGAACAACGGTACCGAGTTCGAGTGCAACCTGGCGTCGTATCATAACAACCCTGTCAAGGAGATCACCGCCCTGGTTGACATCCGCAAGCGGGATGATACCGTAACCGAACTCGAGCTCGATCGGGTCAACCTGCAGAAGGGAAACAACGTTCTCCGGCTTTCTGACCTCTTCCGCTTCCTCTTCCTCGGTCTCAACGGCCTTTTCCGTTCTTCCCGTCTCGATGCTGTTCGCAACGATCCTGCCGCTTACGATAAACAGAAGTCCTATGGCAAGGAACAGTATCGCGTTCAGCGGTGTAGCAACACCGAGGAAACATATAACACCGCCGACAAAATACATTGCCTTCGGCAATCCGAAAAGCTGTGATACGAGCACGGAACCGAAATCGGCTTCTTTTGATCCCTTTGTGACAAGAATACCTGTTGAAAGGGATATGAGAAGCGACGGTATCTGTGATACAAGACCGTCACCTATGGTCAGGATCGTGTATTTCTGGAGTGCTGCCGCAAATTCAAGATTCTGGCGCAGCATTCCCATGGCTATCCCGCCTATGATATTTACGAAAGTTATGATGAGACCGGCTGTCGCGTCTCCTTTAACGTACTTGACCGCACCATCCATGGAACCGAAGAAACTGCTCTCTTCCTGGATCTTGGCACGGGCCGCTTTCGCCTCTTCGTCCGTTATGGCTCCGGTATTGAGGTCCGCATCGATAGCCATCTGTTTACCGGGCATGGCATCAAGTGTGAATCTCGCCGTAACTTCGGCAACTCTTTCGGAACCTTTGTTGATGACCATAAACTGGATAATGATCAGTATTATGAACACGATGGAGCCCATGATCAGATCGCCGCCGCCCACGAACTCACCGAATGTCTCAACAACATTTCCGGGAGATCCCGTTGAAAGGATCAGTCTCGTCGACGATACGTTAAGTGATATCCTGAATATGGTGGTGAACAGCAAAAGAGTGGGGAAGAAAGACATGTCCAGCACTTCTTTTGCAAACATGGTATTGAAAAGAACGGCAAAGGCAACGGATATATTTGCAGCCAGTGCGATGTCCAAAAGCGTCGAAGGTATGGGAATGATAAGGAAAATGAAGGCGCACAGAAGATACAGTGCAACGCCTATGTCTGCAGCGGCAAGTCGCTTGAACATTTCCCTATCACCTCCCCTTTATTATTCAAAGGACAAAAGTCCCTCCTTACAGCATTTATCGGTCGGTCGGCCGTTCCTGAATTCGACTCCGTCGAATCGGCCTCCCGGTGCAGTAAGGCATCCTCCCGCTCTGCGGGTCCCTCCTTACTGCATTAACCTGCCTGTCTTGCGTTGTAAATGGCAGCCAGTATCTCGGCTACGGTCTGATACAGTTCCGGCGGGATCGGGCTTCCAAGGTCGACATTGTAATAAAGCATTCTTGCAAGCGGTTTGTTCTCAACTATCTCCACACCGGCTTCCGCGGCTCTCTCTTTGATACGTGCCGCGAGAAAATCTTCACCTTTTGCCACCACGAACGGTGCATCAAATACTTCCACGTCATATTTGACGGCTACAGCGAAATGAGTGGGGTTGGTGATGACAACGTCAGCCGAAGGCACAGCCTGCATCATTCTTCGCCTTGATGCTTCCATCATCCTCTGCTTCTGCCTTCCCTTGATGGCGGGATCTCCTTCGGCGTTCTTCCACTCATCCTTGACTTCCTGCTTGGTCATCTTCATGTCTTCGGCAAACTTCCATTTCTGATAGCCGAAGTCTGCAAATCCGATCACGATATAAAAGGCGCTTATCTTGAGGCCCATATTGATGGCTATCTCTCCTATGACGCTGACAGCCCTGATCAGTTCCATGTCATAAAGAGCGAACAGCAGCGCAAATTCTCCCCTTATGGTAGTGTATGCCAGATATCCGAGAAGAACGATCTTGACGAGTGATTTTAACAGATCGACAAGCTTCTCTTTTGAAAAGATCCTCTTGAACCCACTGATGGGATTGATCTTTGAAAACTTGGGTCGCAACGGCTTCGATGTAGGCTGCCATCTGACCTGCATCACGTCCGACACTACAGCCACGATCACTGCAGTTATAAGAACCGGGGCAATGATGAGTGCCATCTGGACCACATTGGAATTAAGGAGTCTCGTAAAATCCTTAATCGATATCTCGCCGTTCACAAGAGTTGTCATTTCCTTCATCCGGGAGTAGTTCATCCGGAATGAATTCATGAAATTATGACCCATTGTGCCTACCCATATCCTGAGTATCACAAACAGAGCCAGCAGGGCAAATGCCTGACCGAGCTCTCTGCTCTTTGCTACCTGGCCTTCTTTTCTCGCATCCGAAAGCTTTTTCTCGGTAGCGGGTTCGGTCTTCTCGCCGCCTGCACCTTCTTTGGCGAACAATTGCAGATTTAATCTTATAAGATCATACTCCCGCAAAATATCCCCCTTATCGCATCTATCTCATGCTGTTCACCATGGCAGTCACCATGATCTTCATTTCCTCAAAAATGAACTCCGATGCCCTCGGAATGGTTCCTATCGTCAAAAACAGTATCCCGAGTCCGACGATTATCTTGATCTGAATACCGACCGAGAACATATTGATCTGCGGTGCGGTCTTGGCCAGAACACCGAGTATCGCGTTAAGCAGCAGCATCGCCGCCACTATCGGAAGACACAGTCTGAAAGATATCGTTACAAAATCGGTCATGAACTGTATCATTGTCGTCATGATCTTTTCCGATGAAAACTTTGCACCGCCGATCGGGATCAGCGTATAGGTTTCCACAATGGCCCGGAGAAAGAAATAATGCATATCCGTGATCAGCATGATCAGTACGAGGATGTACTGATAAAAGCTTCCCATAAAACCGGTGCCTTCTCTGGTCAGCGGATCAAAAAGCTGGACCATCGAAAGTCCCACCTCCATGTCTGCCACCTTACCGGCAAACTGTACTATGGACATGCAGATATTGGCTCCAAGACCTACCATAAGGCCCGTGATCACTTCCCTGATCACGATGACGGAATAACCGAGCACAGTGGAATACTCCGGAACGTTGTGGTCGGGAAGTGTCCCGAACAACAGTACCGCCACTATGACGGAAAATCCGGCACGCAGTCTCCTCGGAGTGTTTGACATCGAGAAGAACGGTGCCACGAAAGTAAATGCGCTTATCCTCGCAAATACAAGCAGGAAGAATTCCAGATCTTCAAACGTAAAGGAATAATCGATCATCTTACCTTATATACAGCGAAAAACCGTTCCACAGTTCCTGGGTATATACGACGATCTCGTTTAATATCCAGTGTCCGAGCAGCATGATCGCAGCGAATATCCCGACCACTTTGGGCACGAATGTCAGTGTCTGTTCCTGAATGGATGTCACGGTCTGAAAGATGCTGACAGTCAGACCGATCACTAAAGACATGAGGAGCATCGGTGCCGAACATTTGATGATCGTGTACAATGCGGTACGTGTTATCGTCGTAACGTTGTCAATATCCATCATGATTAATCTTCCCTCCTTTATACCCCCGCTGTTTCATATCCTGCGGTATCCGTCAGTAAAATGTTTTGACCAGATTTCCGATGACCAGGTTCCAGCCGTCCGCGAGGACGAACAGTAATATCTTGAACGGCATTGATATCGTTGTGGGCGGCAGCATCATCATACCCATACTCATGAGCGTTGACGCGACAACCATATCAATGACAATGAACGGAATATATATCAAAAATCCTATGATAAACGCTCTTCTCAGTTCGCTGATGACAAATGCGGGTACGAGTACACGTGTCGGAATGTCGTCTATGGATTCAACGCTATCTATCTTGGCTATGTCCATAAACAGACGTACATCCTTTGTCTGCGTCTGCGGATACATAAATTCGCGCAGCGGCTGAAGTGCCGTCTCTATAAATTCCTCCTGCTGGATCTCTCCCGCTTCAAACGGCTTTACGGCATTATTGTTAATGTCCGTGATAACGGGGTTCATAATAAAAAAAGTCAGAAACAGAGTCAGTCCGACAAGCACCTGATTGGGAGGTGCCGTCTGGGTACCGATGGCTGCCCTGACAAAATGCAGAACGATAAGTATCCTCGTAAATGATGTCATCATTATCACGAGGAACGGAGCCAGTGCGATAAGTGTCAGGATGATAAGAATACGCAATGTCCCCGACAGGTTTCCCTGTGTGTCGGTATACGTTATCGACAGATTGTTGGATACATTAAGATCCCTTATATCCGCCGCCTCCGTTGCCGTGCCCGGCGGGCGGATCACCGTAGTTGTTCTCGGCTCACTTTCGACCGTAATACCCAGATCATTAGTATCGCTGGCATATACATTTGTGGATGACATAAAGAAAAATGTCATTATATACACAAGGAAGCAAAAGACCATTATCGTTCTTCTGCCCCCGGTGTTACTGCTATTTTTCATTATCACTGCCGCCTTTACCGATCCGGCGGCCGGCTTTTTCAAGAAAAGTTTTGAACGCTTCTGCCGGCTGTTGCCTGTCGTCGGGATCGATCCTGATATCTCCTGGCGAAAGATCGCATATGTACGAGATATCATTTTTTCCGATGCCGATGACAATAATCTTCTCTCCGATCTTGACTATCTGAAGATACTTCCCGTTAGTTATCCGGTAAGTTTCAATAACTTCAAAATTGCGGTTGGCAAGCCGGCTCTTCTGGTAATTCCCGACGAATCGGGTGGTGAGGTAAGTCATACCGAGTACCAAAACAAATACCAAAATCACGGTCAGAAACTGTGTAACACTTTCTGCCCTGTCCGACATGCCCGCAAGTATCATACGATCAACCAACGACTTTTTTAACAGCCTCTATAACTCTGTCCGCCTGGAACGGCTTAACGATAAAGTCCTTAGCTCCTGCCTGGATCGACTCGATAACCATAGCCTGCTGACCCATTGCCGAGCACATGATAACAAGTGCAGAGGGGTCTGACTCCTTGATCTTTTTGAGGGCCTGGATACCATCCATCTCAGGCATAGTGATGTCCATGAGAACAAGGTCGGGCTTGAGCTCTGCATACTTCTCCACAGCTCTGGCACCATTCTCTGCTTCGCCGGCTACATTATAGCCGTTCTTTGAGAGAATGTCCTTGATCATCATGCGCATGAATGCCGCATCATCACAGATAAGAATGTTTTTTGCCATCGTTTTTCTCCTCTAGCTGAAAATTAGTTGATTATTTCGGTGACTCTGACACCGAAGTTTTCTTCGATTACCACTACCTCGCCTTTTGCAACGAGCTTACCGTTGACGAGAACGTCCACAGGCTCGCCGGCTATCTTGTCAAGTTCTATTATAGTGCCGGGTGCAAAGTCTAGTATATCAGAAATTGCCTTACTTGTCCTGCCCAATTCTACAGTGACCTCAAGAGGCACATCTTTGATGAGTGCGATGTTCTCCTGGGACTGCATGGCGTTTACATCCGTTGAGAAAGGCGTAAAGCTTGCAGGCTGTATGTTTATGTTGGGCATTCCCATGCCCATCTGCTGCGGTGCGCCCATCTGTGGCTGCATGCCCATTCCCATGGAGAAATCCATTGCCGGTGCGCCCATCTGGGGCATTCCCATGCCCATCTGCTGCGGTGCGCCCATCTGTGACGCTCCCATGCTCGGCGCTCCCATACTCGGTGCCGACATCGAAGGCGGTGCCATTGAAGGGGCTGCCATCGAGGGGGCAGGTTCCGGTTCCGACGGAGCTGCCGGTTCCTGACTGTCCATAAAATAATCATACAGATTCTTTGCAAAGTCAATAGGATACAACTGCATGATCTTGCTGTCAACCAGATCGCCTATCTGCATCCTGAACGTGATCCTGACGAACGTTGACAGAAGGAACGATGAGATATCTTCCTGTTTTTCGAGCCCGGCTACATCAACAAGGTTTGCTTCGGGAGGGCTGATATCGATCATCCGGCCAAGCATTGACGATAGCGATGTTGCCGAACTTCCCATCATCTGGTTCATGGCCTCGGATATGGCTGACAGGTGGATGTCGGTCAGTTCCGTATCCTCTATGTTGGCGCCGTCGCCGCCCATCATGAGATCCGTAATGATCTTAACATCATGTTCCTTAAGTATCAAGATGTTAGTGCCTTCAAGACCTTCTGTATATTTGATCTTGATGAACACGCACGGCCGTTCGTACTCTGCCACGATCTTGTCCCATGTCGACAGATCGACTACCGGCGTTGTGATGTTGACCTTGCGGTTAACAAGGGAATACAGCGTCGTTGCGCTTGTTCCCATGCTTATATTTGCAACCTCGCCGATGGCATCCTTTTCTTCATCGGTAAGCGCAGTCTCATCTACGGCAGAAGGCGGGGCGGCATCGGCAGGAGCATCGGCAGGTGTGTCAGCCGGAGCATCGGGTATTCCGCCACTCAGCAGGGCATTTATTTCTTCTTGTGATAATGTTCCACCGTCCAAACCCTTATTCCTCCTCTCTGATAACTTCCGTTACTCTCACCGCGTATCCGTCTCTCGACGTTCCCGGAAGAGCTTTGAACTTCTGAATATTGCCGACGAATATATCAAGCTCCGAATCTACCTTGCTTCCAAGTTTGATTATATCGCCAAGCTGCAGATTGACAAAATCGCTGACGGTGATGGTACTTCTTCCGAGTACGGCTCGTATGGGCATCGAGATCTTTCTGATAACCGACTCGATGTGATCCCCGAACTCCTCACCGCCGTTGTCCTTCATGTTCGCGAACCAGTACTTGGTATTGAGCTTATCCATTACCGACTCGAGTGTGAAGTAGGGAAGGCACACATTCATCAATCCTTCGACATCACCAATCTTGACATTTATCGTAACTATCGCGATCATTTCCGAAGGTGCGATTATCTGTGCAAACTGCGGATTGGTCTCAACACGCTCCAGATACGGATTGATCTCCGTCACGTTCTTCCATGGCTCCCTCAGGAGCTGAACGCACACCGTTATGATCTTATCGATGATCGATCGCTCTATCTCCGAAAAATCCCTGCTCTTATCAAGAGGATTTCCCTGGCCTCCGAGCATTCTGTCTATTATGGCATAGCCGAGATTCGCCGCGATCTCAAGGAGTACGTTTCCTCCGAGAGGATCAAAGTTAACCACCGCAAGTAATACCGGGTTGGCCAATGCCGTGGAAAATTCGGAAAAGGTACATGCTTCCGAGTTGACAACACTTACCTGGATGTTTTTACGAAGGTACACCGGAAGGTTGGTCGAAAGCAGTCTGCCGTAATGTTCGAATATTATCTCCAGCGTGCGCAGATGCTCTTTTGAAAATTTGGCCGGGCGTCTGAAGTCGTAGCTTTTCGCCGATCGCTCGTCAATGCTATTGATATCGTCTGCGTCAAGTTCACCTGAGCTTAAGGCCTGAAGCAGACTGTCAATCTCATTTTGCGAGAGAACTTCGCCCATTAAGCTCACCTCGATTCATATTACTGAAATTTTATGTCCCGGAAATACGCCTCATAAACAAAGGATGAATCAAACATCTCCTGAACCTTTTTCAGGATCTCCTCTTCTATGCCGTGAACATTTGCCTGTGCTTCTTCCTTGGTATACTGACCCACGACCTCTATGATCTCGCTCTTTATCTTTGATTCCTTGGCTGCGAGCATTGGCTGGTATGTCTTGTAATCCTCGTCCTCCTTGTTGATCGAGAAAGATACGGAACACATTGCGTAATGATCCTTGCCGTCATTGCTCGTACGAAGCGCGATCGTCATTGAATCGGCAATATCGTACACTTCGGAATTCTCCGGAAGTACCATCTCTTCCTCGGCAGCCTGCTCTTCCCCTGAGCTGCTCTCAAGTTCAAGACTGAGTATAGATGCTATGTCATCAACAAGAGCTATCGTCTTACGGTTGGCCGATACGGTCGAAAACATGATGATCCCGGTCAGTACGAGATTCACCGTCACGAGAGCCAGTATGATGACTGACATTAAATTTTTTTTCATTTCAGAATGATCCTCCTGTCAGCTTAAGGTGCCGCTAAGGGATTGTATATCTTGATCTCGACACGCCTGTTCTTGGCACGTCCTTCCGGTGTCGAATTGTCAGCTACCGGAATATATTCGCCCCGCCCCGAATGCTTTATGTTGGCGGGATTAAGGTTTGTATTCTCAACGAGATAATCAAATACCGAAAGGGCTCTTGCGCTTGAAAGCTCGTTATTGTTGGCGAACTGTGCCGTACTGATCGGAACGTTATCGGTATGCCCCTCGACCTCGATTATGGACTCGGCATACTTCTGGAGGATGACTCCGACCTTTTGCATGAGAGGGAGAGCCTCCTGTTTGAGCTCGGCTTTTCCGGAATCAAACAGCAACGCACCGTTAAGCGTCAGTTCGACATACTGTGATGTAAAGTCAACATCTATGTCGCCGGTAAGATTCTGTTCCGCTATCGCTTCTTCTATCTTCTCCGCAAGTTGCTCATTCTGTTTGAGCATCTCATTTTGGACATCGGAAACTTTATCGCTGAATTCCTCGTATTGCTCGGTGGCTTCCTCACTGGATTCGGCTGCCTGTCCCATCGTGTTCATGTACTCGTCAAGCTGGGAAAGCTGGCTCACTCCGTTGTTGATAAGAAGACCTTCAAGGAGTGACGATCCGCCGGAATCAAATATCGAAAATGTCTGTGAGAAACTCGCCGCTACAAGTGCAAACTTCTGAGCATCTATCGTCGACATCGCAAACAGCATGACGAAGAAGCACAGCAGAAGGTTCATCAGGTCGGCAAAGGTCGATTGCCACGCCGGCGCGCCTTTCGGCGGCTCTTCTTCTTTGCGCTTAGCCACTACTCTTCGCCTCCCCCTTCTTCACTGCCGCTGGATCCGCGATCACCCGGAGCCAGGAACGACTTGAGCTTTTCTTCTATAACTCTCGGGTTCTCACCGGCCTGAATGGATAAAAGGCCTTCTATCGTGATCTCTTTGACCTTGATCTCCGCACCGTTGACCTTCTTGAGCTTGGAGGCAAAAGGTGCGCAGATCCAGTTTGCAAGAACCGAACCGTAAAATGTCGTGATGAGAGCAACAGCCATGTTCGGGCCGAGAGCCGCAACATCATCCATGTGATAAAGCATCATGACAAGACCGAGCAGTGTTCCGATCATTCCCCACGCAGGACCCATGCCTCCGAGGTCTTCCCAGAAACTGATATTGGTCTTGTGACGCTCATCAATACTGATAAGCTCTGTTTCCATTATTCCTCTTACAAGATCGGGATCCGTCCCATCGACAATGAGCATGACGCCCTTTTGCAGGAATACGTCATCAAGACCTGAAGCTGCTTCTTCAAGCGAAAGGAGACCTTCCTTACGGGCAACGTTTGAAAGATCTATAATCTTCTGTATGATAGCGCCCGGGTCCTCAGCTCCGTGCATGAAGGCTATCTTGGCGCTCTTTAATCCGTTAACAAACTCCTTAATGCTGGTGCCGGCGAAAATAGCGGCAAACGCCCCGCCGAATGTGATCATGGCAGAAGGCGCGTCAAGGAAATACTTGATACCGGCTGCTCCGTCCTGTCCGAGCATAATGGATACGAACATGAATATAAGGCCGGCAACAACACCTATTAAGCTAGCAAGATCCAACTTTTTATACCACCCAAAAGAATACTGATTTACGTGTCAGGAATACTCGGCCGCTCGAACCACCGCTCAGGCGCCGCTCGGGCTGATCCGGTCAGAGACCGGGTCAATTACACGCACATAGTTATTTTACTAAATAATTATGTAAATGTCTATGCCTTTTTAATGCTTATGATCAAGTGCACAAAAGGGATGCGTGCATTTCACGCATCCCATTGCACTATATCACCTGTTCATTATCTCTTCAGGTTTGTCAGCTCTTCGAGGAGCGAATCGGAAACCGTTATGATTCGGCTGTTTGCCTGGAAACCTCTCTGTGTTGTGATCATGTCGGTAAACTCGGCCGAAAGATCTACGTTTGACATTTCCAGAACACCTGTCGACATCGCACCTGATCCGGATGTTATGTCTTCACCTATTCCGTCGAACACACCCGAGTTCGGAGTTGTCTGGTACAGGTTGTCACCGATCTTTTCAAGACCCGAAGGGTTGGCGAAGTTTGCTACGGCGATCTGGCCGAGAAGTTTTGTCGTTCCGTTGTCGTAGGAAGCGGTTATCTTCCCGTCCTGGGCTATAGCTACACCGCTCATCTCGCCAACCTTACGTCCTGCGAACTGTCCTTCATAGTTACCGGAGTTACCCTTGATCGTCGACGTGCCCTTGTTGTCATACATCGTTGACTTTCCTACACCGATCTCGATGGGACCGATAAACGCATCTATTCCGGTTATCTCAAGTTTGAAAGGAATATCATTTCCCGATGCATCAACATTTTTATTTGTACCGTTTTCTGCGTCATACGTGATATTCACTGACGTACCGCCGTCTATTGTCATTCCTTTGGGGAATCCGGTAGGATCGGTTTCCCCGGGGCCTCCCGGAGCGTCATATCCGGTCTTCTCATATCCGGGTTTATAGTTGGGATTGGTCGGATCAGAGGAATACTTCAGGCTGTATCCGTTTGAATCTACCAGATCTACGGGAGTAAAGCTGTAAGATTTTTCTCCGGCCGCGGATGTGACATCATCCTTGATCGCAAACTTTGCTATATAACTGTATCCTAGGTTATCATATAAACCTATGTTAACGATCAGTCCGTTGGTTGAACTCAGCTGTGTGCTGTTCTTGTCTATAACTCCAGAAAGGTAGGACTGTGTTGTCTGCTCGGGCTCGGATGTCATGTTTTCAGCCGACATGATCTTCAGCGGTGAAACAGTATCCTTAATGATCGTACCTGGCTTGGTCGGATCTTCCTGCCATCCCTGAACGGTATATCCGTTTGATGTCATGGCAAGGTTTCCCTGACCATCAACGTAAAACGCGCCCGCTCTTGTGAAGTAATTGTTTGCTCCGTCACTTACGATGAAGAAACTGTCACCTTTTATCTGTATATCGAACGGGTTGCCCGTTGACTGCGAGGCACCGGATGTGGTGATGTTGGCATTGATGGCACCTGTCTGAACACCGAGTCCGATCTGCTTTGCATTGATACCGCCGCGGCCTGTCTCCGCATTCGCGCCCGATGCGTTCTGCGTTGTCTGGTACATCAGTTCCTGGAATGTCACATTCTGTGACTTGTATGCTACGGTGTTAACGTTTGCGATATTGTTACCGATAACGTCCATCTTGGTCTGGTGAGTCTTAAGACCTGCAACACCTGAAAAAAGTGATCTCATCATAAGGCATTTACCTCCTTAGCCTAAAGCCCCTTCTGTCATTCGGGGGTCCGGAGGGATCTCCGTTTAGGTCCGATCCCGGTTTAAAGTTACTATGCTATTACCGCTCCATCGATATTTGTAAAGACGTTTCCGTCCGCATCGCTTTTGTCAAGAGCTGTTATCACGGTCTGATTTTTCACGTTCACTATGAATGCGAGCTGGTCGACCATTACCAGTGATTCGTTTATTCCCTTCTGCCCTGCAGCCTGCATCCCTGCGCTAAGCCGGTCCATCACGTTGTCCGATATTTCTATGTTTCTCTCGGACAGGCGGTTTGATGCATGTTTGGAAAATTTCGGCACAGCCTCTTCGCTCTTCTTTTCCGAAAGAACTTCGGCAAATGATTTTCCCTTTGTCCCGCCGGCCTCGCTGCCATGGCTTTTTTCTAAGTACTCGTTTGCTGCCTGTTCGATAGAGGGGAATTGTCCGTTTAATACTTTCATAAACATTCACTCCTTCTTATCTGAACAAATCACGTTTAGACTTCCTGCCCCGCGCTCTCGTCCTCCTCGTCATCCGAAGGCTTGCTGTTGTAATAACCTTCGACATGAAGAAGTTCTTCCATCCTGTCGCGGTACTTGCCGAAATCGGCTATCGTTGCGGGTGTTAAGAATCCCTTCTCGTAGGAATTCATGTCTGAAAGCACCTGAGCCAGGTTGTCTATTATGTCTTTGTAACTTGTTGTGAGGTTTGCGAGTGTCGGAAGGGCACTCATGCTCGCGTTAAACTCGTTTGCAAGGTTGTAAGCATTTAAGTATTTCTCATCGACTACCGAATCGAGCTTATCGATCGAATACTTGCCGTCGCCTATGTTGAGAAATCCTTTGCCGTTCTCAACCGTGACGTAATCAACCTTGCCGCCTATGATCTTCTCTTCCATCGTCGACTCATTCGTTTCCTTGATCGTTACATACTGTCCGACGAGCTGGGATGCCCTTGTAAGGTCACTTGATGCCACAAGGTTCGTCATCTGCTCAAGTGAAGAGAAAGTTGCGAGCTGTGAAACGTATTCGGTGTTGTCTGTAGGTTCCATCGGATCCTGATATTTCATTTGAGTAACCAAGAGATTGAGGAACGCCTGTTTGTCAAGATCGTTTGACTTGGTCGTAGGATTGTTCTTGGTCTCGGAAGCAGCAACACCGTTCTTTTGTATCTCACCGTTTACTATGTTTGCTACTGTTGACATGGGCTGTCTCCTTTACTGTTCTCGTGCTAAGCTGTGTAGTCTACGCTGTTGCCCGATCTTGCCATCATATCTGCCGAAAGTTTTTCCTCTTCGGAAAGTTCTTCGATATCTTCTTCTTCAAGATCGGCCAGATTGATACGACGTCTGCCGCCTGTTCTTCCTGTTCTGCCGAAACCTCTGTCTTCGCTTTCGCTTCCGGCATCGGAACTGCTGCCTCTGTTCAGATCGTAATTTGCAACCGAAACCTCGACTGCTTCAACTCTCTGTCCCTGTTCTTCGAACGTCTGCTGCAGTGTGATGAGCTGGCTCTCAAGTGCCGCTTTGACAGCTTCGGACTGTACAAGGATATGGGCTGTGACGACTCCGCCCGTTGATGCGATCTGCATGTTCACCGTTCCGAGTGATGCGGGGTGAAGCTGCATCTCCATTGATGTCGTATCTGCTGAGTAGTTAACCCTGATCGATTCAGTGACCTGACTCATTATCGAATCGGCTTCCGTACTGGAATAGGTCGTTACCGTCTCAACCACCTCTCCGAGGTTGTTCACTTCGGTATTAACTACCCTTGTCTCCCCGGGAACGTTTGCCATCTCAACTTCAGCAAATCTCGATGCGTTCGTAAGGCCTTCATCCGTTCCTTTGAACTCCGGCTTATCCGACTCCTCGGCAGCCTTGAATGTTTCCGTTACGCTGTCGCTCTTTGCCGCCTGCGCGCTCTGCTTAACAGCTTCCGTTGCTGTGGCGGTGACATCGGTCTTCGCTTCCGGTTTGATGACTTTCGCCTCCGTTGCCGCCGCTGTTCGGGCTGCATCTCCGGGAGTGCCTGTAACCTCTACCGTAACAGCTTTATCAGCATCCATGCCTGCTGCTGCGTTTGTATCTTTTAAGTCAGTGGATGTTTGAGTATCCGTCTGACGGGTGACATCCATGTCCTGCTTCGGCATTTCGGTCTCATTCGGGATGCCCGTATTGACTGTCTCGGTCACTCCGGGCAGGCTTCCTTCAAAAACCTCAGGTGCCTGTGCATTGTTAACTGTTTCGGCAACCGCTTCTTCAATCTTCTGTACAAAAGAGCTGTCCTTAAATATCTCTGACAGTTCATCTTTTGAAAGACCAAAGTCAGCCGCCACCTTATTACCTGCGTCTTCTGCCGCTATTACGATCTCTTTTACATTTTCATAGAGCTTTGCGTCTGTCAGAAGCGAGATCGAATCTTCAACCCGGTTAAGATCCATGAGCAGATCTTTTACGATTGAAGGATCGAGCAGATCGACTGCGGTAATTCCGAGATCTTCCATTGCCTGTGTAAGCTCTTCATCACTGACATCAAGTACTTCCTTTATCCTGTCCATGATGGCCGAAGCTTCTGCGGCAACTTCTGCCGTAAGATCATCCATGTCGTCTTTATTACCGACAGGATCCCGTCTTACCGGCTCCTCGGCTCTGATCTCCTTGCTCTTCGGAGTCTCAACTACCGTTCTTGATGATCTTGCCGGATCATCCGGTTTGTTTGTTTCGGTGGTCTTTGCAACACCGTCTTTGGCGTTGTTCATGACCTCGGTAAACCCCTGGGCATCGGAAACCTTCTGATCACCGGCTTTTGTACCGGCCGTAACGTTTGTGAGAAGTAAGTCACTCACTTTTGTTACTGTAGTGTTTGCCATCTTCCGTCCTCCTCTCTTCAGTTTTCAAGGTGCGTTAACACTCAAAGAATATATCGGTCCCTGAAGAGATATTCTTAACCCCTGATATGTCTTTAATCAGGATCCATTATCTTGGTCAGTTTTGATGCGATCTCCTGATCCATAACTCCGAGAATCTTGGCTCTTGACGTCGTATCCATCTTGCCGAGTATCTTGGCCACAAGGTCAAGATTGTCGCCCATTTCGTTAAATATGGCTGCCGCCTGCTTGGGCTTCATATCGCTGTATGCCTTGACATACTCGTCCATTATCTTGTCGGTCTCGATCTGCTGAACCACCTGCTTGTACAGATACTCTGCGTTGTCGGGATCGATCTGCTCGTAATATGATTTGTACTGCTGTATTTCCGGCGCCTTTTCAGAGAATACGACTTCCTCGTAAAATTCGGTCTTGAGCTTCTGGAATTCCACCTGGCTTTCTTCAAATGTCCGCAGCCTGACGATCTCCTCTTTCAGCGCCTTTACTTCCTCGCTTTCTTCGTCGCTGCCCTTTGCCGCCTCCGCCTTCAGATCATCGATCTCCTTGTTGAGCCGTTCGATCTCCGCAAGTGCATCCGGGAGATTATCAAACTCTCCCTGATATTCCTCGATCTCGTCAGGCTCGGGCAGTATCCTGTTGATGACCGGAACGTCCTTTAATATAGGGCGCAGTACACCCGATCCGAATCCGCCGATATCAAGCTTTATCAGAAGCGCAAGGATCGCGATCCATATCAGAACGATCAGAATGACGATGATAAGTACCGAGGGTGAAAATCCGTCATCCTCATCATCCGCATCCGCATACATTGCTCCCGCATCGGTCGCAAAAGCATCAAATTTATCCGCCTTTTTGGCGGCCTTGTCTTTTTTCTTTTTTTCTTTCGCTGAGAGCTCCTCGCCCTCTTCCTTCTCGTCAGCCATTTAAACTCTCCTCACTGCAGACCGTGACGGTAACTTACAAGTTCATCTATTTCTTTGCTTTCCTTTGCCGCCTCTTCCGCAACAAACTGCTCAAACTGTTTTTCTTTAAGACGTTCATGGGTCTTGCGGTCCTGCATCGCCGCTGTCAGCTTTTGTCTGGCAACTTCAAGTTCCTGGCGGGCAGCGGTCAGGTTCAGGCTCTGCTGGGAAACATGATATTTTATGACTTCAAGCGCTTCCTCGGCTTCTTTTATGGCTTTGATGTCAAGATCTTCTCCGACCATCCCCCTAAGAACCGATTCATAACCGTCCCTGCGCTCTTTGAGCGCGTTAAGCTTTGCTTCCTCCTCACGCTCATGGGCGGCCGCTATCGCGAACTCGTTCCTTGCCTGGGTCTCAAGTTTTTCCTTGACGTTCAGGATGTTCTGCATCCTGTATCTGAATCTTGCCATAATCCTTATCAGGCCTTCTCATCCTCAAATATGCTTTCGAGAAGCTCGATCTCTTCATCGAGCGTATATCTGCTGTCCACATCCTGACAGAGGAACTCATTTACTTTGTCTATCTTTTCGATGGAATAGTCGATATTCGGGTTGGCCCCCGCCTTGTATGCCCCGATATTGATAAGATCCTCAGCCTCGGTATATGTTGCAAGAACCGTCTTGAGACGGTTCGCCACGGCTTTGTGCTCTTTTGTGGCGATCTGGCTCATGCAACGGGAAATACTCTGAAGAACGTCGATCGCGGGATAGTGATTTTTGTGGGCAAGCTTTCTGTCAAGCATGATATGACCGTCGAGGATGGATCTGGCGGTATCCGTGATCGGCTCGTTAAAATCATCACCGTCGACAAGGACCGTATACAGTCCGGTTATTGATCCCTTGTCGTCACACCCGGCTCTTTCCAAAAGTTTTGGCATCTGCGCGTAAACGCTGGGCGGATACCCTCTCGTAACGGGCGGCTCTCCGCTGGCAAGCCCTATCTCCCGCTGTGCCATGGAAAAACGCGTGAGTGAATCCATCATGAGGAGGACATCCCTGCCCTGGTCGCGGAAATATTCCGCTATGGCGGTGGCTGTCTGCGCAGCCTTACGGCGGACGAGTGCCGGCCTGTCGGATGTGGCTACGACCACGACGGATCTTGCCATACCTTCCTCACCGAGGTCACGCTCTATGAACTCCCGGACCTCTCTGCCGCGCTCGCCGATCAGAGCTATGACATTGATGTCGGCGTTGGTGTTTCTCGCAAACATTCCGAGAAGTGTACTCTTTCCCACTCCGGAGCCCGCGAATATCCCGATACGCTGGCCTTTTCCTATCGTCATGATACCGTCGACGGCTTTGACTCCGAGCGGCAGTATCTCATTTATTATCACACGCTTTAACGGATCGGGTGCAGGCGCTTCTATAGGATAGCTCTGCGCACAGTTGAGTTCACTTCCGTCTATCGGATTGCCGAGTCCGTCAAGAGCCATTCCGAGCAGTTCGGGTCCTACCTGTACCGACAGCGGGTACCCCATATTCTCGACGATGCATCCGCTTCCGATCCCTTCCGTTGTCTCAAAAGGCATCAGAAGAGTCTTGCCGTCCTTGAAGCCGATGACCTCGGCATTAACATATTTTCCCTCTTCGGGATCGACTATTATATGGCACAGATCGTCAAGCTTCGCTTCCGGACCGTTGCTCTCGATCGTAAGGCCGACAACATTGACAACTTTCCCCATTTTCTTGAAGAAAGTGCGGTCATAAAGCTTGTTGTATTTTCCGAGATCCGTGCTAATTTCCATACGACAGTATCTTCAGTTCCTTCTTCAAAAGCTCGAGCTCCGTACCCAAAGAGCAGTCGAATATACCGCCGTCGGTCTCTATGAAACAGTTTCCCTCGGAGAGCGTAACATCTTCTATGATCTCGACCGCGGCACTGCTTCCTATCCCTTCGGTCAGTTCCTCTTTGTTTGCGTTGACATATTCGCTGTCGTCTCTTGATACATGGACGAGGTACGTCTTTGCGGTATCCACGTTTCTGATCGTATCCTTCAGGAGGTAAAGTATCACATCGCTCCTTCCAGACAGATCCGTTCCGAACACATGGGAATATATGCCGGTAAGGGTCTCAACAAGCTTCGGCTCCAAAGCTTCCTTCATCTCTTCATATTCCGCTTCAAGCGCTGCAGCCTTCTGCCTTGCTTCTTCCTCAACCGCCGCGGCACGCTCAAGCCCCTCGGCGTATCCCTTTTCGTTTCCTTCCGCCTCGCCCCTCGCTCTTGCCTCTTCAAGGACGGCGCCGGCCTTGGCGTTTGCCTCTTCGATCAGTCTGTCTGCTTCGGCACCGGCTTCGGAAATGATCCTTTCGGCTTCGGCATTTGCCTCTTCGATAAGCTTCTGGACTTCCTCATCCCTGGCCTTTTGTGCGGCAAGCTCATCCTGATCGGTCAAAAGAGCATCCACCTGTTCGGCATCGAGTCCTTCGCTGAATTCTTCCGCGAACTCATCCTCCGGAACATTTTCAAGCATTTCCGAGAGCGCCTTGATACGTTCCGATACAGCCTGATTGGAATCTATGATCCGTTTCTGTTTCTTCTTCTCTTCGGAAGAAGCATAGTTAACGCTGTAGGATTTGATAAGCGTACTAGACAATTATCTCATCTCCTCCTCCGCGCGAAATAACGATCTCGGCAGCATCCTCAAGACGCCTGATCGTGTTTACTATCTTCTGCTGCGCTTCTTCAACATCCTTCATACGTACGGGACCCATGAATTCCATGTCCTCTCTTATCATCAGGGCAAGACGCTTTGAAAGGTTGTTGAATATCGCGTTCTGAACTTCTTCATTGGCTCCTTTAAGAGCTATTGCAAGATCTCCGTTATCGACATCACGAAGGACTCTCTGGATAGCCCTGTCATCAAGCAGCAGGATATCTTCGAATACGAACATCTTCTTTCTGATCTCGTCCGCAAGTTCGGGCTCGTCGATCTCGAGAGTTTCCATGATATGCTTCTCTGTACTTCTGTCCACAGTGTTGAGGATATCAACAACAGCATCGACACCGCCGATGATGGTGTAATCCTGATTGACAAGAGAAGAAAGCTTGGATTCGAGTATCTTTTCCACCTCCTTGATAACGTCCGGGCTGGTACGGTCCATAAGCGCTATACGCTTGGCGACGTCAGACTGTCTGTCGGGCGGAAGCGCCGAGATTATAAGTGCAGCCTGGGACGGGTTGAGGTATGACAGGATAAGAGCAATGGTCTGCGGATGCTCATCCTGTATAAAGTTCAAAAGCTGTGAAGCCTCTGTCTTGCGGATGAATTCGAAAGGCTTGACCTGAAGCGATGCGGTAAGTTTTCCGATAACATCGAGCGCTTTCTCGTTTCCGAGAGCCTTTTCGAGCAATTCTTTGGCATATCCGATACCGCCCTCGGCAATGTACTGCTGGGCAAGACATACTCCGTAAAACTCGTTGATGACCTCCTCCTTGGCCTGCGGAGTAACGCTCCTCGTATTTGCGATCTCAAGCGTAAGATCCTCGATCTCTTCCTCTTTGAGATGCTTGAATATCAGGGCACTTCTCTCGGGCCCCAGGGATATGAGGAGGATAGCCGCCTTCTGAAGACCGGTTATTACGGGTTCTTTTTCTTTAGCCATTTATTACCCCCATTCCTCGTTCAGCCAGTTTCGAAGAAGCTGGGCTGACGCTTCAGGATTCTCATCAACAAATTTCTCAACCATGAGTCTGATCTCGGACTTGGTCTCAAGATCGATATCCTCAACATTCTGATGTTCCTGAGTGGTTGTGAGCAGATCGTCAACCGAAAGCTCGGGCTCTTCCGCAGTCTCGTCCTCCTTGTTCTTTCTGAACGTTGTCAGGACCACGATCAGAAGAAGCGAAAGGATAAGTACTATCAGGATGATCTGCGCAATATTCGAAGGCGACATGCTGATGCCTTCCTTCGGCTGGAAGATCGGAACATCATATGCAACGATGGAAATATTCGACGTCGGGATGCCGGTGGCATCGCTTACGAGCTTGAGCATCTCCTCGTCAACTTCCTTCTTGACCATGTCACTGTTCTGATTGACAAATTCCTCGAAAGTGATGCCGTCAAGCTGTCCCTGGGCTTTGAGCTCGCTCTCGTTATATACTACGAAATGGGAGGCCGTGATACCGATTGATGAATTCGCGTAATCAATTGCTCCCGGAGGTGTGACTTTATCCGTGATCTTCTCACTCGGAAGGTAATCTCTCGATTCCTCGGTCACCGAATAATTGGAATTGGCTCCGTCCTCCATCACATAGGTCGTCTCTTCCTGGTTGGTGTCCGTCCCCGGAACACCGCCGGTGCCGCCCTTGCCTTCCGCTTCATATGTATTCTCGTGACTCAGAACGTTGGTGCCGTTCTCGTCAGCCTGAGTGTACTTGTGCTCCGTTTCCTTAACGGAGGAAAAATCCATTCGAAGGTTCGGTGAGACCTTTACGTCCTCGTAGAGGTTGGATCCGAGAAGAACCTGAATGACTTCCTGCTTGAGAGCCTTCTCGGCCTGTGTCTTGAGTGCGATCTGGTTTGATGTGTTGACTGTTCCCGAATTGGCTTCCGCAGCCTCCGAGCCCGAGAATAAAAGATTACCTGCCGAATCTATTATGGATACATTCTCGGTAGTCTTGTTACCTAGCGCTGTCGCTATATTCCTGGCAAAATTCTCCGCAACTCCTTCGGGAAGAGTATCGTTGAGCTCGAGCATGACGCTCGCATAGGACTCCTCGTCCTTTGCAAGAAGCGTTCCGTCATTATCGGGTATGGACAGCGTCACGTATGCCTTCTTAACATACTCGGTCGCCTCCATTATGTCCTGTAGATGGGATTCCTGATAAAGCTTGTATGTTTTCTGTTTGTCGGACTCTGTTGTTGACAGGCCGCCTGCAAGCGCCGTTTCAAGGCTGTAGGAATCGGCCGGATAATTGTTGGCGCCAAGAAGCAGCGTTGCCTTTGCAATATCCTGCTTCTGTACGGAGATGATAAGGCCGTCATCCGTTGTCTGGTACGGGATCGATTCGCCTTCGAGAAGTTCGGTGATCTGCGAGGCTTCTTTGGTCGACTCGCACGTGATCAGAGTCTCATACTGCGGACGGGTAAGTACAGTACCCAAAATGGCAAGTGCCAAAATAACACCTGCCGATACGCTGATAATTATTGTTTTTTGCTTTGCGGTAAACCGGTTCCACCACTCCTGGATCCTCTGGAGCAATTCCTTAAGTCTGTCTACCATTTAAACTCTGTCCTCCGGACTGTTTTGGCTGCTGCATCAGACCTGTATCTGCATGAGCTCTTTGTATGCCTCGATAAACTTGTCGCGAAGAGCGACCGTATAACTGAGGGCCGTCTGCGCCTTCGCGGCCGCGATCGCAAGATCATGGGTATTATCCGATATACCCAGCGCGAACTTGACCTCTTCTTCCTCTTCCTTGTGAAGGAGGCTGTTTGTCTCGCTGACATTTGAGATCATCGAATTGAAAAGTGAGGTAAAACTCTCATCCGTTGATTCGACTCTCGTGGAAGCGTTTTTGGCAGCTTCCCTTATCGGTTCGCTTCCGATATTGAGAATATTAGTTATATCCATGATGTACCCCCGCCGTTATCAGGACCTGCCGATCTCAAGGCCCTTGGTCGCAATGGCTTTGCTGGCTGTGAAGGCAGTGGCGTTCGCCTGATATGCCCTCTCTGCATCTATCATGTTTGTCATCTCGGTAACGATATTGACATTGGGATACAGTACATATCCGTCATCATTGGCATCCGGATGCGAAGGGTCATATACCATCGTCAGATCGGACTGGTCTTCATATACGCCCATGGCTTTGACACCGTTTCCCACATCCATTCCGCGGGCTTTTCTGAATATCGTACCAAAGCTCTTCATATCCGTGGTGCGTTCATGAAAAGTTACGACCTTCCGGCGGTAAGGCGTTCCTTCTTCTGTTCTCGTGGTGTTTGCATTCGCAACATTCTGGGATATGATGTCCATGCGGAAACGTTCCGCTGTCATGCCCGATGCGTTAACGCCGAAGCTTTTAAACAAACTCATAGACCCCTCCTGTCATCACTTGATCACGCTCTTTAAGTTCCTGAACTGATTGTCGATGCTGTTGGTGATACCGTTATACTTGAGCTGGTTGCTCGCAAGCATAACATTTTCGGTATCGATGTCAACATTGTTTTTGTCCATCCTGTAAGACCAGTTGGGTATGTCCCTGTATGCCCTGCCGGACAGACGTCCCAAATGTTCATTGGCGTCAGCCACCTTGGCGTCAAGGCTCTTGTATCTGCTGGCCTTTAACGCATGCTGAAGCTCCGCCTCAAAAGACACGTCTTGCCTCTTGTATCCCGGTGTGTCGACATTTGCGATATTATGGGCTATCGCTTCATTCCTGGCCCACGCACCGTCAGCTGCCTTACCGAGGATATCAACGTAATCATATACTCCCGATGCGATCATTATGATCCCCTTTCCACAAAAAAACCCTTTATATTGTACTCTAACACTTACACATAATCAAGATATAGTTTTGGTAATATCAAAAAAACGGACTTCGCCTTGCGAAATCCGTTTCATTATTAATTAAAATCCGTTTCATATATTATCGGTCAGATCTTAAGGAAATTTTAGCACAAAACGAAAAAAAGTACCAGTACTTTAAAATGCCGCGTACATAAAGCCCGCATTGTCTCCCACAAGGGTGAACGACATCAGGAGCAGAATGAGAAATGCATAGGCAAGAGGCCACCTTGCGGCTGCGGGAAGACCTGAAAATACCGCTGCCGGATCTTTTTTACGCTCTGATATGACATCTGTCGTAAACAGCACTGCGACGGCCAGTATGAATACCGTTATCTTCTGTACGGACAATATCCGCGAATTGAACAGATCCAAAAGCCACAGTCTCGAAAGCGAAGGTGAAAAATGCAGAAAAGTGTTCTTAAAGGCCGTAAAACAGTCGCGCACCCTCTCGATATAATCAAAATATCCCGCAAGACATATCAGGATAAAGGTCCGCACTATACGAAACACATTCCACGATCTGCTCTTTGCATCGATGCGAAATGCCGACCTCATACGGGCAAACAACGGATCGCACATATCCGATACCGCTATGATCATACCGTTGTAAAGACCCCAGAGCAGGAAATGAAGCTGCGAGCCGTGCCACAGTCCGACAAGAAAGAACACGAGCAGATTCCCGAGTCCTCCCACTACCGATCTTGCACAGTGTCTTCCGTATTTTTTGACTAACTTGTTGTTGAGTTTCATGACGGGATGCGTGAGCGCAAAAGGGAAAAACACGTAATCCTTCATGAATGAGCCGAGTGTTATATGCCATCTGCGCCAGAACTGCGCAATCGATCCAGCAAAGTACGGCTGCCGGAAGTTGACATCCATCTTCACGCCGAACAGTTCCGACGCGGCCATCATCATATCTATACCTCCGGAAAAATCAGCATACTGACACAATGCAAAAAGAACGGCTCCGGTAAACAGAAAACCTCCCGGCTTCTCGGTGATATCACCGCCGAATATCTCGGCAACTGTTCCTATCATGACATTTGCTATGGCGTACTTTTTAAATGCCCCGAACGCAAAAAGCATCAGAGCCTTTTTGACATCGGGAACCGATACACGGTATGTGCCGTACAGCGTCGGCGATATATTGCCGAATCTGTTTACGGGACCCTGAAGCATCTGGGGAAACCACATCAGATACAGTGCAAGCCGTAAAGGATTGTGCTCGCTTTCGTACTTTTCTCCGTATATATCGATAATATAAGATACTGCCATCAGCGTATAATACGATATCCCGAGCGGAAGGAGTATCGGGTGCGACACGGCGGGAAGCAGATATTTGGTAAGTGCGAGTATCGAGAGGTTTATGATCACAAGGATAAACGCACTCATACGCTTACGGCGCAGTGCCTCCTCTTTATCATACTTTCTTACGGCCGAATCAAATGAGATGCCCGCACACCAGACGGTCAGGATCGATATGGCAAGAAATATCATTTTCCATCCGGAAATGCCCGCATAAAAGACCACTGAAGCCGCAAGACGTACGATCCACTGACTCTTCGGGCACTTTCGTCCGACTGCTTCGTGAATCACCGCCGATATGATAACAAATCCGATAAAAGCCACACTGTACAGTTCCATCACATCACCTCAGCAGCTGCGCTATCTTTTCGGAAACAATATTGTTTCCCTCGTCCACAATATGCTCACGATCCATGAACATGTCGTCCGGAAGCTGCTCGCGAAGCTCCGGATCCGTATCGATGTTATGGTACTGTCCGCCCCGCTTTTCCACGAACCGTTCAAAATATGAGTCTATGACCTCATACTCATTCATATATCCGGCACCGACATCGGAACGGTGCGGTGTGACTATGACCACAAAACGTATGTCATTTGCCGCAAGATATGCGGCCATTTCATCAAGTGCCTTAAGCGAACGGGGATCGATATCAAGCGTTGTCAGGTTCATCATCTCTGCTTCGGCTATATCTTCATCAATATATGCCGGATCATTTCCGGAAGGGCTGATACGCTCAACACTCTTCGTAAAGTCAAGTGTGTACGGCGGGGTGAGCCTGCTGCGGCGATATGCTGTATTCTTTAATATCTCGGGTATCGAATATGAAAAGCTCTCGACCCAGTCAAACCATATGTTTACCGAATCCAAAGACAAAAGAAACGACGTGTCGGTGTATCTTCCAGCCTTTTCCTTAAAGACGGCCCACGCTCTTAGCCAGAACGGTGCGGTTTCATACTGGGCAGTCAGAAACGCCTCCGCTGCTGCATAATCCTCGGCATCCTCAAGGCCCTCAAAACCCGTCAAAAGAACAACCGTTTCAAGCGGTTGCTGACATGAGATGAACCTGACGGCCTCAAGTGATGTTTTGTAAAACTGATTGGGGGTGGACATATTGACGGGACGACAGTTGTTCAGCCCCTCGATGGTCCTCGGGACGACAACCCAGCCCACGGATGATCCGACAAAAAGCGTATCCACATCACGCTTGCTGCTGTACTGCTCCCACCGGTCAATGCTGGCCCAGTTGCTCGGAACAAAGCAGAAGTTCATAAAATGCATAATGACGGCAAAAATGACAATGAACGTCGTTATTCTGATTGCGCTGCCAAAATGTTCTTTCATCGGTGCAAAACAGCCTTTGTTTCCTTACTGTTTTCTGAGATTATCGATCTCATCGTAGATGAGTTCGTTCGTTACTTTGATATAGGTACCTTTCATGCCGGAGGACTTGGATATGATAACCCCGGCGCTTTCGAGTTTTCTGAGGGCATTGACGATTACCGATCTTGTGATACCCTCACGGTCGGCTATACGGCTGGCAACAAGTATACCCTCAAGACCCGACAGTTCATTGAATATATGAACGACCGCCTCGGTCTCCGATGCGGACAGCGTTGAAAGGGCTGCCTGCACACCCTGGGCGCGTCTGTCCTCTTCCGCCGATTCCTCGGAAACAGACCGTACCATCTCAAGCCCCACAACAGTGGCTCCGTACTCTGTAAGTATGATATCCTCTATCGAATACGCAGCGCTTGAGCGCGGTTTGTAGATCATCAGTGTACCGTAACGCTGGCCGGATATGTTAATGGGCGTGATTATCGCCTGATAAGCATTGCTTATCTCCTCGGAAAATCCGAGAGTCTCAAGATTGACACTTTCCTTGGTGGACAGGATATCAACAAGGCGTTCGTTGAGTCTTGTATCTATAAACTGTGAGGTGCGAAGTGTTGACAGTTCACTTATCGCCTCAAATCCGCTGCAGTTTGACATGCCGAGTATCTTTCCTTTTCTAGACAGCACCAACACATCGGAATCGAGCACGGATCTCATCGCATCGCATATGTCATTGAAAGCGACCTTGCCGCTGTTCTTTTTGTGAAGTATGGAGTTGATCTTACGTGTATCATCAAGAAGTCTGACTGAGCTCATTCGCAATCCTTTCTGTATCGATCGGGTTTAATCGGTAAACGCTGTGTCGCCTGCAGGCATATCCTGTAAGTGCTTGCAGTCCTCGTTCATACACATGAGCTTATTGCCCTTTCGCACCATGAGGCTGCCGCATTTCTCGCACTTGACGCCTTTGACCGGCCTCTGCCATGACATGAACGTACAGTCGGACCCGGACTCGCATCCGTAGAATTTACGGCCTTTCTTGGTCTTACGTATGACGATATCCCTGCCGCAGACCGGACAGGGTACCCCGATCTTTTCAAGATAAGGCTTGGTGTTCCTGCACTCCGGAAATCCGGGACAGGCAAGGAATTTTCCGTGCGGTCCGTATTTGATGACCATCATCCTTCCGCACTGGTCACATTTGACATCCGACACTTCGTCTTTTATCTCTACCTTTGCAAGATCTTCCTCAGCCTTCTTCACCGCCTCTTCAAGATCGGGATAGAAATTGCGGACGATTGTCTTCCAGGCTATCTCTCCTTCTTCCACATTATCAAGAAGCATCTCCAGATTGGCTGTAAATCTCACATCAACGATACTCGGGAACGCGTCCGTCATGATCTTGTTTACCGCTTCTCCCATCTCAGTCACAAAGAGATTCCTGTCCTCTTTTACGACATATCTCCTTGTGATTATCGTTGTTATAGTGGGTGCATACGTACTCGGTCTTCCGATGCCCTGTTCTTCAAGTGCTTTTACGAGAGAACTCTCTGTATAGTGCGCCGGTGCCTGTGTGAAATGCTGTTTGTCCTCTATTTCTTTCAGGGTAAGCTTCATACCCTTTTTAAGGTCGGTAAGGACCACATTGTCTGATTTTTCCTTGTCGTCAGACTCTGTGTATACCTTGAGAAAGCCATCAAACAGACATTTTGATGCCGAGATGGAAAACCTGTAACTGCCGGCTCCTATTTTGACGTTCGTGGTCTCATACTTTGGTCCGTTCATCCTGCAGGCTACGTATCTGTTCCATATCAGAGTGTACAAACGCAGCTGGTCTCTTGACAGTGATTCTTTGATCGAAGCCGGCGTTCTGGCTATATCGGTAGGACGTATGGCCTCGTGTGCATCCTGTATCTTCTTGCCGGATTTGGCTTTCTGCTCCGGAACATCGTCCCTCGCATATGCTTCTCCGTAATTATCTGTGATATATTCTTTTGCGGAAGCTATCGCCTCGTCGGCTATTCTTATACTGTCGGTACGAAGATACGTGATAATACCTATGGTACCCTCTCCTTTGACATCTATGCCTTCATACAGCTGCTGTGCTATGCGCATCGTCTTCTGTGTGGAGAAGTTTAATACCTTGCCGGCTTCCTGCTGCAGTGTACTCGTTGTAAACGGAAGCGGTGATTTTCTGCTCCTCTCCCCCTTTTTGACGTCGAGTATCTCAAAGGTCTCCTTTTGAAGGGAGTCGACGATCTTCTGCTTCTCCTCTTTCGAGCCGATCGTGATCTTGCCCTCCTCATTTCCGGTAAAATGTGCAGTGAGCGGTTTCTTTTCTCCCTTTGCCGAAAGAAGTGCATCTATTGTCCAGTATTCTTCGGGTATGAACGCCGCTATCTCATCCTCTCTTTCGCATATGAGACGAAGCGCCACAGACTGAACACGTCCGGCTGAGAGGCCGCGCTTGACCTTTGCCCACAAAACGGGCGAGATACCGTAGCCCACCATACGGTCAAGGACACGCCGTGCCTGCTGCGCGTCCACAAGATCCATGTCTATCTCACGCGGATGCTTGAGAGATTCCTTGACGGCGTTCTTGGTTATCTCGTTGAATGTAATCCTGTATACCTTCTTGCCTTCAAGCTTAAGAGCATATGTAAGATGCCAGCTTATTGCCTCGCCCTCACGGTCCGGGTCGGTTGCGAGATATATCTTTTCGGCCTTTTTGGCCTCCTTGCGAAGTCCGGCGATAAGATCGCCCTTTCCTCTGATCGTAATGTATTTGGGCTCAAAATCGTTATCCGGCGATACTCCGATCTGGCTCTTGGGAAGGTCGCGAACATGACCCATCGAAGCCATGACCTCGTAATTGCTTCCCAGGAATTTCTTTATGGTCTTAACCTTTGCGGGTGATTCCACTATGACAAGATACTTTGCCATCTGTAATGCCTCCGTGTTCTTTCTTATTTACAATGCTGTAATATACTATAAATTTTTTTTGATAGCAAGGAAAATTTTCAGAATACTTGGAGAATTATTGGAGACGGGCATGAACAGACTGAGGAAAAGGATGTTAACGGATCTTATCGACGCAGGCTGATTTTCCTTCGTAATCGCTGCCCGTTTCGGATCTGAACCGGCTCACATAGCCGGACGGGTCATCGATGACATCGGCCATCGTATAAAACGCGGCGAGAACCATGTGCGGCCCGTTATACTTGAGCGCAAACTTGCCCTCGTCGATCGCCGCTTTGAACCTGTCGATCTGCCACACAAGTATGTCAGCAACCGTTATTCCTTCCGCTTTCAGTTCGCACAGAAAATCATTATGTTCCCGGTAATAGTCAAATTCGCGAAGTATCCCGGGGTAAGCTTTTATCCGGTTCCAGAAAACGTCAAGGACGCCGTCTTCCTCACAGGCGTCCTCGCAAAGCTTCTTCGCATATTCATACAGTTCTTTTTCGTTATCCATGTTAAATCCCTATGCACCGGTCATCGCGCTGCATTTAATAACGTACCATCCGCTCCGTGATATCGGAAAGCGTGGCAGCGCCGCACATTTT
The DNA here is from genome assembly GCA_024695145.1 of Lachnospiraceae bacterium. GTDB lineage: Bacteria > Bacillota > Clostridia > Lachnospirales > Lachnospiraceae > UBA2868. The sequence goes on along the minus strand of JAILIS010000032.1, from coordinate 230,574 downwards.
CATCGTGTCGCCAAGCTCTGCTCCGATCTTTTCCGTATAAAGCTTTACACCTTCATCTTCACCGCCGTAAACGGCAGTTACAAAAGGCCTTGCGATGACAACCGCATCAGCACCGAGAGCTATGGCCTTGAACACATCAACACCGCTCCTGATACCTCCGTCGACAAGTATCATCATATCGGGAACAGCTGCCGCTATCTCAGGCAGTACTTCACATGTCGAAGGACACTGGTCAAGAACTCTTCCGCCGTGATTGCTCACGATGATCCCGGCCGCTCCCGCCTCCCGGGCTTTAACCGCACCTGCAACCGTCATTATGCCTTTGACTATAAAAGGTTTGCCGGCCATGGCGATGATCTCGGAAAGCTCCTCAACCGACTTCGCTCCGGCAGGAACCTTAAGATTTTGCAAAAACGGCAATCCGGCTGCATCGATATCCATGGCGACAACGGCACATCCGGAACTTTCCGCCAGCTCGAACTTGCTCGCAAGAGTTTCCTTATCCCACGGTTTGATCGTGGGCACTCCTCTGCCGCCGCACCCTTTAATGGCCCGGCTTGCCGCTTCAACAACCTCCGGGAACATTCCGTCGCCCGTCATCGCGATTATTCCGGCATCGGCACACGCCCTTACGAGAATGTCATTGTACTGCATGTCGTTGTATTTATCACCGTAATGCATATTGACGGCACCGACCGGTCCCGCGAGCACGGGATATTTCAGCCTGGTTCCGAAGAAATCAAAAGACGTGTCGGGCGTGAACAGCGGATGTATCGTATCCATATTTACCCGTACTTCTTTCCATGCCTCATAGTTGCGCACGGCGCCGTCCCCCGTCCCCTTTGCTCCCGGGCCCGGAATACGGTTGCCGCATGCCTTTCCGTTGCACTGCTCGCACGCCATGCAGTGAGGCTGCATGTACCGTCTTGCATTTTCAAGTACTTCGTTGTATGTCATAGCCTCTCCCGTCTATCTGAGTTCGTTCAGTTCCATCTCAAGATCTTCGTGAAAATCCTTGTCCGCCTCGTCCTTGGATATGTAATTGTTACCGTTATTGCATCCTATCGACATTCCTTTTTTGATCGGCGCAAGGAAAAACCCGCAGATAAGTCCGACAAGGAGTGCAAAGAGTGAAAATATGACTACATCCTTTAGACCGAAGATATGTTTTTTCCAGTTCTGCATGATAACCTCCTGAATTGAAATATGATTTTTTTCTATCTCAGTATCTCATCTATTGTCGTGACCGTGCTGAACGTTCCTTTGTTCTTCGCGATGATCTCCTTCATCCGGGACAGTTCGAAATAATTGATATAGCATATCAGTGTCTTGTTCTGCCCGCTTATGGCTCCTTCGGATTCCATGATCGTACATGTCTTGTTAAGCTTGTCCTTGATATCCCTGATCAGGTCATCAGGCTCTTTGGTAATGATCGTGACCTGTTTGATCGCTTCAAAATGATCCGTGAAGTGATCAATGATATTTGATGCTACCACAAACACAAGAAGACTTAACAGTGCCGAATTCCTGTTTATCAGGATAAAGGCTGCAAGGTATACGCATGTATTAAAAGCGATCAGTACCGGTGTCATGGAAAAATCACGCCCGGTCCTGTCGGAAAGCTTTTTCAGAAAAATGTTCGCAAATATCTCGGATCCGTCTATACATCCTCCGTATCTTAAGATGAGCGCGATACCGGCTCCGAGGATCGCTCCGCCGAATGCGACCGCTATAAAATGTTCCGTATCCAGTTCAAAAGGTATCTCTTCAAATATATCGACTCCTACCGTATATGCAAGGGCACCTACTGCCGCCTTGATCCCGAAGTCCCTTCCGAGGATCACCGCACCCGCTAAAAGAAACGGGAGAAACACTCCGAAAATACAGTAGGACATCTTTATACCGGTGAGCTTGCTTATTATTATCCCTATACCCGCGGTACCATAGTCAATGGCGCCGTTGGGAAGCAGTATACATGCGACCGAAAAGCTCGCAAGAGTTGCTCCGAGCACGATCATCAGATAAGATGCCGCATTTGAGATTCTTCTGTTCATTTTCCGTGATGATCTCCTTTATTGATCACAACATATTATACAATAACACGAACTGTCTTGCCATAACGGACGCTTTTAATTCATGTACGCAGCAAAGGCCGCAGCCACCGCGCATACGGCAGCCACACCGGCATGGACTTTCGGAAACATGAAAAAAATGGCGACCGTCTCGCGAAGGAATGCATTCGGCCAGAAATACCATTTGGTACCGCTTCCTATGACCGCAGCATCTGTAAGGCCTGCCATACGGGACAGCATGCCGCTTCGAAGCACATGGTAGTGGGTCGTTACGATCGCGACCTTCGCATTTTTCATACGTTCTTCTATTACAGCCTTTGAAAAGGTCAGATTCTCAAATGTGTTTGTCGATCTCTTCTCGGGAAAGACTTCATAATCTTCCGCGCTGTGACTCAAAAGATACAATTCCATGGCCGAAGCTTCACTTATCGGCTCGTCACTTCCCTGTCCGCCGGACGGAACGTACTTTACCGCTTTGCCTGTTCTTATCTCCTGCTCCCACGCATATTTAATGGCCCTGTTCACACGCGCTTTCAACAGCGGTCTGACTTTGCCCTTTTTGCTGATGGAACAGCCGAGGATTATCACAAAGTCCCTGTCGTATGCCGGTTCTATTTTTGTCACCGCATAGCCGTTAAGACAGATGGACAAAAACGTACACTCAAGATAACACAGGATCAGCCTCGCAAATATCATAACGCCGTTTACCACCATGGGAAGTTCATTGATGGGACGCCAGATCACGTTGATGGTGACAAGATAAACGGCACATCCTATGAGACCCAGAAGATTGCCTTTACAGAATCCTTCTTTTCGAAGAAGTTCCGCATTGCTCACACAGGCAAACAGACATATAAAAGTGATGGGAATGAACAAAAACCTCGAAAATCTCCACAGAAAATCAACCGCCTCCGTAACGATGAACATCCCGGATACGGCTTTTGCGTCAGAGAAAACTCCTCTTCCGATGATCAGTGCCATCACGAGCATTATAATACCGGTGATCACTATATTGGCATATGCGAACGGATCTCTCCTGTAAGATCTGCTGAGCACCCATATCAGCAATATGCATATTGCCGGCAGTATCATGTCGACCGCCATCGTGCTCCCCCTTCAAATATCATTGTATATCCTTTCCGTTGCAGATGACCGGTCAGTATTTCAGATTGACGTTTTTGATATCTGTTACAAACATATGTCCCGGAGAATGTGTGATACAAAACTCCGGCTTCGATGCCATGACAACAGCCTGCGGTGTCACACCGCACGGCCAGAACACCGGAACCTCATTCTTCTTTATCGTGACCGGATCGCCGTAGTCAGGGGCATCTATCGATCTTATCCCGATGGCCTTGGGGGAACCTATATGGATCGGAGCTCCGTGTACTCTCGGCATGGCACCCGTCACCAAAACCGCCTTTGATACAAGATCGTAAGGTATGGGCCGCATGGATACGACCATGTTTCCGTGAAAAGCCCCTGCTCTTTCACACTCGATATTCGTGTTATACATCGGAACGTTGCAGTTCTCTTCAATATGCCTGACGGGAATGTCGGCATTGATCAGTTCCCATTCAAACGAAAAACTGCATCCGATGATAAAGCTCACAAGATCATCTCTCCAGAGCATCGATACATCCGTGTATTCCCCCGTAAGCTCGCCGTTCTCGTATACCCTGTATTTGGGAATATCCGTCGCGATATCCGCGTTTTTTGCCATATATGTAAGCTCCCTGCTGCCCGGATCCGTGACTTCAAGCAGCGGACAGGCTTTGGGATTCCTCATCGCAAACAGCAGAAAATCAAACGCCTTATCCTTGGGAAGAACGACCAGATTTGCCTGCGCGTATCCGTTGCACATCCCGCTGGTCGGCGATGTGATACTGCCTTTCCTGATCAGTTTCCTGAGTGCGTCCGGAGTGATATCCGAGTAGTCGGTTGATTTTTTCCTGGTCATAGCTTTACCTCCCGGTGTGCATCAATAAGCTGCGGATAACGATACGGATACTATTATAACATGAGCAAAGAGATATTAACAGTTTATGAAACGCTTTGATAATGCTGTTTCATATGTCCCGAAAGCGATGTCCCGATCCGGTAAAAAATCCCGGTGATATTTCCTTTGCAAGGTTTTTAAGTTCAAGTTTTGTCAGCGCGACGGCCGCAAAAGATTCACTGACCCCCGCCCTCTGTGCGATCTCTTCGATGCCGGAAGGATCAATCGTCAGCACCTTTGCAACTTTTTGTATATCCAAAGGGATACCGGCCGTATCCTGTGAGGATGTCTCCTCGAATATATAATCCGTCATGTTCATCTGCCGTCCGATGCCGAGCTGTTCGAGGACAGACTCCGTCCCTGTTGCCAAAAGCGCACCCTGGTATAACAGATTCAGACATCCGACACTCAGATCATCCGTCAGCCTTCCCGGTACCACCATCACACATCTGCCCTGATCGACAGCCATGTCAACCGTGATCAATGTCCCGCTCCTGGCTCTTGCTTCAACCACGATGAGCACGTCACACAGCCCGGATATGATCCTGTTCCTGGGCGGAAATCTTCGTGATTCGGCAGGCGTCCCCGGTGCATACTCGCTTACTATCCCGTTCCCGTCCTCACACAGTCTGTTATACAGTATCCGGTTCTTTACCGGATATGTTATGTCAACTCCGCATCCCAGAACGGCAAACGATCTTCCTCCCGCATTTACGGCCGCCATCTGTGATATCCCGTCGATCCCCCATGCCATACCGCTTATGATCTGTACACCTTCACCCGCCAGACGGCTTCCGAAGTATTCGGCCATTATACGCCCGTACTCCGAGCATTGTCTGGCACCCACGATCGCCACGGACGGCTTGTCCAGATCCGGCAGACTGCCTTTTACGAACAGGCCGTACGGTCTGCTCGGGATATACCGAAGCTTATCCGGAAAATCAGCATCGGTATGGTTGACATAACATATCTTTTTCGCCGCAAGTCTGTAATATTTTTCCTCTATAAGGCTTATATCCCCCTTCCTTTCGCCGATATATCCGGCAAGTCTTTCCGTGATCCCGAGTCTTTCTTTCATTTCCTTTTCGCTCATTTCAAAAAGGGGCCGTGCACCGCCCGCGGTATCGACCATATTCACGATATCTCCGATATAACCGTCCTGCAGCGTTGCCACCCAGTAATCATATATCCTCTCTTCCATGTCATAACCTCCTCAAAAGCTGACTTTCAGGCGTACCGCCTCCATCAGCGCCTCTTCAGTTATATTCTCTTGCCCCGACAGGTCCGCGATGGTCCTTGCCACCTTCAGAACCCTGTAATACGTTCTGGCACTCATCCCGTTTTTTAAGGAAAGCTCTTTCATCAGTGAAAGCTCCGCATCTTTCAGCGCACAGAACTTCTCTATCTCCCTGTTTCCCATCTGCGAATTAAACGATATCCCAAGCCCCGAAAATCTTCTTTTTTGTATCTCGCAGGCCTTTATGACACGGCGCCGGATCGAGGCCGAATCCTCGGGACTGTCCTTTGCCTGCATATCGAAAGGGGAGACTTTCCGGGCGACTATACAGATGTCCATCCTGTCCATAAAAGGTCCCGAAATCTTTGAGATATATTTTGTTCTTACGGCATCGGTGCAAGTGCATTTGTTCATGTCCGGCCAGTTTCCGCAGGGGCACGGGTTCATGGCTGCAACAAGCATAAAATCAGCCGGAAAAGTACAGGTGTCCCTGTTTCTCGTAATGTGAACCTCCCTGTCTTCAAGCGGCTGTCTGAGCGCTTCAAGAGCTTTTCTTGAAAACTCGGGTATCTCATCCAAAAACAACACCCCTTTATGAGCCAGACTGACAGCACCCGGGCGCGGTACGGCGCCTCCGCCCACAAGTGAGATATCCGTCGATGAGCTGTGAGCCGCCACAAACGGACGCTTCGTTATAAGCGGATCTTCAGACGAAAGAGCCCCTCTGACACTGTAGACGGCAGACACACCAAGGCACTCCTCTTCGGACAGCGATGGCATGATGGACGGTATGCACTTGGCTATGAGTGTCTTGCCGGAACCGGGAGGCCCTGTCATGATCATGTTATGTAAACCTGACGCGGCGATCTCCGCACCTCTTCTTGCCATCTTCTGCCCTTTTATCCGGGAAAAATCATACTCATAGGTATTACCGGACGTCCCTGCTGCCTCAAGATCCCGGCGCAGATGACTTTTGATCGGATCTATCGCATACGACCCGCCAAGAAACCCGACTGCTTCTTTTAGCGAAGATACTCCGTAGATCTTTATATCCTCGACTACCGATCCCTCTTTGGAATTGGCGATGGGGATGATGCACTTCCTGACGCCGTGCTTCTTCGCCATCAGGATCATCGGCAGTATCCCTTTTGTGGGGCACACCTCTCCCGACAGGGACAGTTCGCCCGCAACAAAGACACCGTCAAGGCTGCTGTCGTCTATAACCTGCATGCAGGACAGGACCGAAAGAGCCATCGGAAGATCAAAACCGGTTCCCGACTTCTTTACATCCCCGGGAGAAAGGTTGACTGTGATGCGGGCTATCGGAAGCGAAAACCCCGCATTCCTAAGCGATGTACGGATACGGTCCCTGGCTTCTCTGACTTCACCTCCGACATAGCCGACGATATCAAAGCCCGGCATACCGTTTGATATGTCGCACTCTACATTTACCGGAAAGCTTTCTATACCGCGAATGCCTCCGGACAATACTGAACAAAACATAATATGATAACCTCCGTAAGCTGAAGGCTGTCCTGTATATGATTCAAAAAGGGATCACGATCCGTGACAGATACGGATCATAATGAAATGCAAAAGTATGCTGTAAATATATATTAGAACACGCGGCAAGTCAAGAGCCCGAAGCGGATGATCCTATTCACCCTCTTCGGCGAAAGCGTTGCCGCCAAGGTTGACCAGGTTTTCGTCGAGCTTATACCTGTTATCGTATGTTCTCATTATATCGACGATCTCAATATCGTTGTAAAGTGCGGTCATCGCAAGATCAATGATCGTGTTGGAGGAAAAGCACAGTACCATGGGCCGGAAGACATCCCTCTCATTGGGTGATATGACAAGCGCTTTTTCGCCGGTGGAAAGCTCCACGCACGTTCCTTCTGACAGCAGATTGATACTGTCAAGAAGTGCGCGGACCGCAGCGGGATCAAAGTATTCCGGATTGTCCATCATGAGCTTTATCTGTATGAACTCGGACTGCGGCTCCCCTGCACTGTTGATGGCAGTCATACGGTCATATTCCTCGGCCACGCACAGCACTTTGGCACCGATCACCATCTTGGCATTGTGGTCGACCTCCTCTTTTTTGTGATAGGCATCAAGACGTTTGTACGCCTGATTTACGACACGTTTGACATTGGGTGATGAAGCGAATGTTGACTCGATAATGGATATCCCGTGATATTCCGCACTCTTCAGCTCTGCCGTCTCCTCTTCCGTTATATCATCTTTGACGAGCAGCTGTGGATCGGCATTCAGTTTTCCGATATCGTGAACGATCGCACACACGACCACCTCCGTCAGATCTTCCTTTCGAAGGTTCATGTTATGCCCGATCATGGCGCAGAGTATCGCAACATTAAGAGAATGCTTATAGACAAAATCTTCCTTGCTGCGAAGATTCTGCAGGAAGTTGATCCTGTGATCCAGCCTTCCGTAACTGCGGATGATATTTTCCGCAAGGTAGTATATCCTGTTGTTCTTACCCCTCTCGAGAATGGCTTTGAGCTCTTCTTCCACCGAGAACACAGTCACCATCTGGAACTTTTCGAATTCCCTGTCCTCATCGGAAAGTGGCGGCAGGGGTTCGGCGGGTTCGAGCACATAAATACCGATAAGTTTGAAATTTCGCACACTTTCGATACCCTGCTGTGTGAGCTTTGAGTTGCGGTCATACAGAAGGACACCCTTATTGTTGTATATGGGCTTGGCAAGTCTCATCCCTATCTTCAGATCTTCGGTCTTCACAAACTTCATCGGTATTTCTCCATCAGTATCTCAAATTCGTTCGGAGGAACAGGTCGTGAAAAATAATAGCCCTGTACTATGTCACAGTCTATGGACGAAAGAAAATCAAGCTGCTCCTGTGTCTCCACGCCTTCCGCGATCACAGACAGTCCAAGCTGCTGGGCCATACGCACGGACGCCTCAACGATGATCTTGCCTCTGTCAGTGGCCATGATCTCATCAAGGAAGAAACGGTCTATCTTGAGAGTGTCAACCGGTGCGTTTCTGAGCATGTTCAGAGATGAATATCCGCTTCCGAAATCATCCATCATTATCCTGAATCCGAGCTTTTTGAGTGCGGACATTTCACTGAACAGTTCATCAACGTCCTCCATGAACAGATTCTCCGTTATCTCAAGTTCCAGATATTTGGGAGCTATATCGTATTTCCCGACAAGACCCATCAGAATATCCGAAAGATTGGTATTGCCTATGTGAACCCTGGAAATATTGACGGAAACAGGAAGATATATCCCCCTGTCCTGAAGGCTCCTGATATATGCACATGCAAGATCCCATACGTAAACATCCATACGGGTGATGAATCCGTTGCTTTCAAAAAGCGCAAGGAACTGCGCCGGGACGAGCACACCCTTGATGGGATGCTGCCAGCGTACCAGAGCTTCTGCTCCGCACAGCTTTCTTGTCTTGAGATCGATCTGGGGCTGCAGATACATCACGAACTCACCGTTCGAGAGTGCGGCATTCATCTCCTCTTCTATCTCTGCCTGCTCACGCATCTTAAGTCTGATGACATCATCATATACGGCATAATTTGTAAGAGCATTGCCCTTAACCTGCTTCTTGACCGCGCGGGCACGGTCACACATGAGTCTTATCGGTACATCACGGTCACCGATCTTGTATATACCGTATGTAAGTGATATGGCCATGGGAACGACCCTCGCCTTCCTGATTTCGTCGGAAAGCATTGACATATATGCCACGAGATCCTGGTCTGTTTCATATTTGAGCAGGACCGAGAATACGTCTCCCTGATACCTTTTGGCGATGGAATCTCTCGGCGCCACCTCGCGTATCGTCTTACCGACGGTCTCAAGTGTCCTGTTGCCTGCATCTATCCCGTATCTGTCATTGATCAGTCTGAAACGGTCCACATCAATGGAGATTATGGCAAACTTGTTATCCGTATTGTCGTTTATGATATCCAATGCCTTCTTGTAGAAGGTTTCGGAATTGTACAGGCCTGTCATGGAATCATAGTCCGCACGGTACTCCATCTCAGCCTTGATCTTCATCTCGGTATTGACATTCTGAAGCGTACCGAGATAGCGCACAGGAGCATTGTTCAGGCCGCGAAGCGTCTGAAGGACGATGGTATACCATATGGGAACCCCGAATCTGTTATATATCCTGACGGTGATCCTCTGTATCATGACAGACGTTCTGGCCGTCTCAAGAAATCTGTTGAATATCTCCATATCATCATCATGGATCTTAAGTGATGTGATCAGTGACCATTCATCGGTAAGAGCGTTCCTGTCGAGTTCAAATACATCCTCGAAGTTCGAACACAGATAGTAACTTGCAGTTGATACCGTATATTCATATACGAGAATGCCGATCATGTCATTGACATTTTCATACCGCTCGTAATTGAGCGCCATATCCTTCAGGATATTTCTCTTTTCATGCATGATCTCATATTTGATCTTGGTCTCGACAGCTTCAAGACTTCTCTTCTTGTAGTCATTGAGATTGAGACATACTATCATGATACGCTCATCCGGACGGATGTCATCCTTATCATCCGCATGCGGATCATAAAGTACCACGGTATACATACCGTACCATACGGGATCCCCGGTGATACCTTTAAGCCGGACCTCAGTACATATCGTTCTGTTTCCGGCAAGCGCATTCTGTCTGATCATACTCGGATCCGTGCTCTCGAGGAATTTGGTCTTATCCTCCCCAAAGACAACATCTTCCGCAAACGAATCACAAAACTTTTTGTAGTTTTCGATCCTTACGTCGATAAAGCTTCTGATATTCTGCTCTTTCAGACGCACGCATGTATTCTTCGAAAGGTTGATGTCCCAAATGACATCCATCATCGCCACAAGAGATTCCTTCGTACGGTTCTCGCTCTCACTCATTGCGGCGACCTGATTTTCTATATCCTCTTTGACCGATGCTATCAGGAACACGCTCTTGCCGTTTCGCATGACGATACGGTTGACACGCATCGGTATCGATGAGCGCAGTGAAGGTGAATATATGTTACAGTCAAAAGAAGTCTGGGAACTTTCCATAGCGGCCAGAGGACAGTCGCTGCACGGCTCCGCATATCCTTTGATCTGTGAATAGCACATACCTTCACACTTATTGGCGAGTCTCTCTTCAAGAACCTCGTTGCGATACAGCAGCTGGTAATTGTCATCAACGGCGTAGGCCCAGGAGCTCATGGGGTCGAGGATATTCCTGATCATCTCCATCTCTTTGGTGGAAAGGATCGGATTCACCGACGTATCGAGTCTCTCCATATCACTCGTATAGAGGACATAGTTGTCCTTGCCGCTGCTCTTGGCATCATTAAGTGCAGACAACGCCCTGGCCTGGAGTCTCTCAAGCGTTGCCTCCCTGCCGTGCATCGCAGCGATACCTATGCTCACGGTGATGAACCCGTTGTTTGAAAAATCACTCCATACATCCTTGACGGTCTGCCTGATGTATGCTGCACGTTCAAGAAGTATATTTGTGGCGCGGACTCCTTTCATGAGGATGCCGAACCGGTCAACATCTATCCTGCCTATGACATCCGATCCGCGGAAGGCTCTCTTAAGTATCCTGCCTATCTCGATCAGCGCGCCCTCTGAGTTGACATCCCCGTACAGACTCTTCCACGAAGCAAAATCATCCAGATCCACTATCATCAGATTCGGGATGACATCCTTTGGCAGTTCTTCAAGATAGGTACAGACCTCATGGGCAAACGCTTCAGAAGTCAGAAGCTTTGTCAACGGGTCTCTTGTAAGGGATCTTTCCTCTTCCTGATGTTTCGTCTCATCATCGACATAGGCAAGTGTTCCGTATACGCTGGTGATCCTCCCGTCTTCAGCGCACTCAACGCGGCCCTTCAGCTGATACCAGCAGTACTCTCCCGCAAAATCAAGAAACCGTATATACTCCATACGGACCTTATCCATGTTTTCATTAAGGGTGAAAAAAGAAATGGCTTTTTCTATATCGCCGTCAAAGATCTTGCCCAGATAACCCAGTTTGGAAACGAAAGCAGACAGCCTGATTGGGATGGGTATATATTTCTTGATATTGTCCGAGAACGTGATGACATCATCGACTGCGTTGTATTCGAAGACGATGGTGTCATTAAGGTCTATTGCGTTCTGGAACAGATTCTCGGAAAACTGGTGCATATCATCTCCTGAGGGCATAATCACACTTATAGCTAATTATACTAAATCAGGAGACGATGCGCCACTGATTTTTACATATAATTCTCTATTTGTTTTACATTCCCGGGGCATTGAGAAATGCCACATATCCTCTCATCGTCTCATATACGTCAGCCTTGCTCGTGGCCTCATAAGGAGCATGCATGTTAAGCACCGCAACACCGGCATCTATGACGTTCATTCCGTACTTTGCCATTATGTAAGCGATGGTACCGCCGCCGCCGATATCCACCTTTCCGAGTTCGGCTATCTGGTATGAGACCTTGGCATCATCAAGGACCTTTCGAAGATATGCTATGTATTCGGCATTGGCATCATTGGATCCGGATTTTCCGCGGGAGCCCGTGAACTTGGAAAATACCATGCCGCCTCCCATGTATGAAGCATTTCTCTTATCAAACGATGACGCATAGCTCGGATCATATGCAGCATTGACATCCGAGGAGAGCATGCATGAATTTGCAAGACAGTCACGCAGTTTCAGTTCACTGTAGGTTCCTTCTTTGTCTATAAGCTTTGCGATGGTATTTTCAAAAAACAGGGATGTCATGCCTGTTGCTCCGACAGACCCTATCTCTTCCTTGTCGGTAAGGATGAGGCATGATGTTCTCTTTACATCGCTGCACTGTAAGAACGCATACAGTGACGTAAAAGCGCAGACTCTGTCATCCTGCCCGTAAGCAAGTATCATGCTCCTGTCAAGACCGGCATCTCTTGCCTTTCCGGCAGGAACGACCTCAAGCTCCGCGGACAGAAAATCCTCTTCCTCAACACCGTAGTCATCCTTGAGCACTTTCAGTATCATGGCCTTTACGGGATCCTTGTCTTCCTTCCCGTCATCGCCCTTCTTTCCCTTTACGACAAGAGGGCGGTTTCCGACTATGATATCAAGCGCCTCTCCCTCTATGACCTCGGAGCCCTTCTTTTCCATCTGTTTTGAAGCAAGATGAATGAGCAGATCGGATACGAAAAATACCGGATCATCGTCGTCTTCGCCTATGTCAAGTATAACGGTCGTACCGTCCTTTTTCACGATCACCCCGTGCAGTGAAAGAGGTATCGTGACCCACTGGTATTTCTTGACGCCGCCGTAATAATGTGTGTCAAGATATGCAATGGAGCTGTCCTCGTACAGAGGGTTTGACTTTACGTCCATTCTCGGGGAGTCTATATGCGCGCCGAGAATGTTCATGCCGTCGGACAGGGGCCCGCTTCCGATATTAAAAACCGTAACGGACTTGTTCATGTTCACGGCATATACTTTGTCACCCTTTTTCAGGCGCGCTCTTCCCTTAAGCTTTTCGGAAAGCTCAACATACCCTTTCTCCTCGGCCATCGAAATGATGACGTCGACGCATTCACGTTCGGTCTTGCCCGCGTCAAGGAACTCCTTGTACTCACGGTTTAAAGCTTCACATTCCTTCAGCTGCCTTGCAGTGTAATCTTTCCATACATTCTTTGCTTCCATAAGTGACCTCCGTATTTATAATATTTACTTTTCGTTTTTTGCATCATCGATACAGCACCGTCCGACAGCAAACCAGAATACCGGCGCACATATCTGAAAAGCGAGCATGTTCGATCCGATGGACTGAAGTATCGCAACAGTCACGATTCCAACTTCCGCATAGTGCTTTCTGATATTTTTGATCCCGCCCGACAATGCGAGGATCATAAGATATACCCACAGTGAAAATCCCAAAACACCGTTCTCGCAGTACAGCTTTACAAGACCGCCGTCGGCGATCACATGGGCATCCTCGATACCTATGGCACGGTGCCCGTTCGCACCGAGTCCGTTACCGATCCAGGAACTGTACATATTGTTCACCGCCGCAACCCACTGTTCGCTGCGCTGCGATACAGCCGTCGGAAGCGAGATGATCCTGTACCAGAACTTCAGTATAAAATCAAACCTCACAAAACTTACTCCGAAGAACAGAATTACAACGGTTATGATCTCTATGACAAAATACCGTTTCGGGATAAGGTCAAGTCTGAAGAACAGAAGATAATTCACATATACGAGCACAAAAGCGGCCGCCACGAGGCCGCTGCGCTGATTTGCCATGATCGCGATGAGCAGGCACAGTGCCATAAAGAAGACGGCAAATGCCACTCTCTTTCCTGATCTTCTTTCAGAAGTTGCCGCAGATACGTTATCATCGTGATCCGTCAGAAAAAAAGACGCCGCCAGCATTCCGGCAACAGATAAAAAGCTTAAGCATGTGCTTCCGACGACCGAATGCATCCGGACACGCATGGTGGCAGCATCGGCTTTTGAGATATAACTCCACCTGTATGCCCAGTCGCAGTAAAACTGCGGTGCCAGAATATACATTACCATTCCGACAATACCGAGAAATGCGATCGCATAAATATATGCCGCATACCATTTACCGGTCCTGCCGCCGGCCGATCTTCCGACAATATAAAAGACCATCGGAAGCGTCGATGATATGAATTCCTGTAAAAAGACCGATAAGGGATAGCCTGCCCGGATAAGCCATATTACGGACAGAGTCTGATATGCAAAAAAAGCTGCCGCTATGATATCACTTGTATGCCATGTCTTAAGATCTTTTCGCACAATGCTTTCAGCAAGCACGATAAGCATCAGTACGGCGCCGCACACTCCGGGACGCATGGATGAAAAAATCAGTGTCGCGGCATAGGCGATCGCGATAAGCGGGTAATATATTTCGCTGATGCGTATATTCTTTAATCTGTTCATCAAATGGTTTCCTTTATGCGAAGAGGACAGGTGTTACCACAGGAACTTCGCAAATACATGATTGCCGTAATCGATACCCAGATCAGTCAGCGACAGACTGCTGCTCCCTTCGTAGATGAGACCCTGTGCGACAAGATCATCGATCACGTCACCGTATAAAGATCTTACCGTGACACCGAATTTCTTCTCGAAATCATCGGTATCCACGCCCTCCATCATACGGAGTCCGAGGTACATCGTCTCCTCGATCATATCGTTTCGGCTGAGCACATTGCTCTCTTCCCTGGCCAGGGGATTTTCAAGATATGTTTTAAGGTCGGTCACGTTCCGGCTTCGTTCATCACCGCCCGGTGTCACTGTACATGAACTGGCTCCGAGTCCCATACCGAGATAATCCTTTCTCTTCCAGTATCCGCTGTTGTGGCGGCTCTCATACCCGGGCTTTGCAAAATTGGATATCTCGTAATGACGGTATCCTCTGTCCTTGAGCTTATCTACCGTCATCCAGTATAGTCTTCGCTCCGCCTCTTCACCGATCACCGGTCCTTCTATGTCTCCGAACCGCTCATAGAACGGAGTGCCCCGCTCGATGGTCAGGCTGTATGTGCTGATGTGCTCCGGATCGAGCGCGATGACTTTATCCACGGTCGAGGCGAGCATCTGCTCGGTCTGTCCGGGGACAGCGGTCATTATATCCACGCTTATATTTGAAAATCCCGTATCCCTCGCATTACCGTAGCATGTCAGAAAATCCTCGTACGTATGGATCCTCCCGAGAAGCTCCAGTTCACCTCTGTGGCTTGACTGCATTCCGATCGAGAGCCTGTTGAACCCGTTGGCTCTTAAGAAATACAGTTTGTCCCTGTCGGCACTTTTGGGATTGACCTCTATCGTTATCTCGGCATCACTTTCTACCGAGTATTCCTGGCCTATCGTAAATATCAGGTCTCCGAGCTGTTTCGCCGAAAGAACGCTCGGTGTTCCTCCGCCGAAATATATCGTACTCACCCTGTCGTGTCTTCCGACATTAGCCGCACGTCCCCTGATCTCTTTTATCAGCGCATTAACATACATCTCGCGGACGGAGGCGTCTGCGGGACCCGAAAGAAAATCACAGTAATTACATTTTTTTTCACAAAACGGAATATGTATATATATCTGCATTATTCACTGTCAAGTTTAAGTACGCTCATGAAAGCCTTCTGCGGTATCTCCACGCTGCCTATCTGCCGCATGCGTTTCTTACCTTCCTTCTGCTTTTCAAGAAGCTTTTTCTTACGCGTGATATCTCCGCCGTAACATTTTGCAAGTACGTCTTTTCTGACGGCTTTCACCGTCTCACGGGCGATTATCCTGCCGCCGACCGCAGCCTGTATCGGTATTTCAAACAGATGCCTCGGTATCTCTTCCTTGAGCTTCTCGCACATTTTGCGGCCCCGCTCATAAGCACTGTCGGCATGCACTATGAACGACAGTGCATCAACCTCTTCGTGATTGACAAGTATGTCAAGCTTGATGAGATTTGATACTTCATATCCTTTAAGATCATAATCGAATGATGCATAACCTCTGGACCGCGATTTTAATGCATCAAAAAAATCGTATATGATCTCGTTGAGAGGCAGTTCGTATTTGAGAAGTGCCCTGGTCTCTTCGATGTATTCCATGGACAGATATCTGCCGCGCCTTGACTGGCACAGTTCCATGATGGGACCGACAAAATCCTTGGTCACCATGATCTCGGCAGAAACTATGGGTTCTTCCATATGGTCTATCTCTGACGGATCCGGAAGATTGGTGGGATTGGTAAGATCCGTCACTTCACCGTTCGTCCTGTACACTTTGTAGACAACGCTCGGAGCCGTCGTCACAAGATCCAGATTGTATTCTCTCTCGAGTCTTTCCTGAACTATCTCCAGGTGAAGCAGTCCAAGAAAACCGCATCTGAAACCGAACCCCAGCGCCACGCTCGTCTCCGGCTCGTAATTAAGGGAAGCATCATTTAACTGAAGTTTTTCAAGGGCGTCCCTTAAATCCGGATACTTGGCACCGTCAGCCGGGTACATTCCGCAGAACACCATCGACTGTACTTTCTTGTATCCGGGAAGTGCAGACTCGCACGGCCTGTCATCCTCGGTTATCGTATCACCGACCATCGTATCGCGGACGTTTTTGATGGACGCCGTAAGGTATCCGACCATTCCGGCGCTAAGTTCGTCACACGGTATGAACTGTCCGGCACCGAACGTTCCGACCTCGACCACTTCGGCTGTCGCGCCCGTTGCCATCATACGCACCTTTGTGCCCCTTTTTACCTTTCCGTCCATCATGCGGAAGAACACTATGACGCCTTTATATGCATCGTATATGGAGTCAAATATGAGCGCCTTAAGCGGCCGCTGACTGTCTCCGTCGGGAGGCGGGACTTTTTTTACGACCGCTTCAAGAACATCCTCAATCCCGATGCCAAGCTTTGCGGATATCCTCGGTGCATCCTGTGCTTCTATGCCGATCACGTCCTCTATCTCATTGATGACGCGATCCGGCTGGGCAGACGGAAGATCTATCTTGTTGATGACGGGAAATACATCGAGATCATGATCAAGCGCAAGGTAGACATTTGCAAGCGTCTGCGCCTCTATACCCTGTGCCGCATCCACGACGAGTATGGCCCCGTCGCATGCCGCAAGGGACCTTGAAACTTCATAGTTAAAATCAACATGCCCCGGGGTATCGATAAGATTGAACGTATACTCCTGCCCGTCTTTCGCCTTGTAGATGGTTCTTACAGCCTGCGATTTGATGGTGATGCCGCGTTCTCTTTCAAGATCCATGTTGTCGAGAACCTGCTCCTGCATCTCACGGCTCGTAAGCAGTCCGGTCTTTTCTATGATACGGTCCGCAAGGGTTGATTTTCCGTGATCGATATGTGCGATTATACAAAAATTTCTGATATGATCCTGATCCATACTGGTCCGGTCCCTGAAAATTTAAAAAATAAGAAGATACCCATGACGGTATGAGTATCTTCTTTGCTATCATATTTCAAGCATAATTCAAGCCATTTTGTTAACAGCAGCACACAGACGTGAGATCTTCCTCGATACTGTGTTCTTGTGGTAGATACCCTTTGAACCGGCTTTGGAAAGTTCGCTTGTCGCAACACGCAGACTCTCTGCTGCCGCTTCCTTATCACCTGACTCAACTGCCTGATATACCTTTTTAACATATGTCTTAACCCTGGATCTGATTGCTTTGTTGCGATCAGTCCTGGTGTTGATAACAAGGATCCTCTTCTTTGCGGATTTGATATTTGCCACGATTTCACCTCCTGTCAAACATATTGGGAACTTGCATCCCTTGCGTTCGTCAGATATGAGACACGAGATATACCTGCCGATACACGCTTGTATATTTTATGCGTATTGCCTGCGCATGTCAATATGATTTCGCCAAAAATTCAAAGAATTTATTCGTTATCTTCCTCAAAATCATCCGGATCGGTCGGGACATCGAGTTCTGCCCGTGCCTCTTCTTTGGCAGCGTCAACCTCGACCTGCTTCTCCTCGGCTCGCTTTACGGCCTCTTCGGTTTCCTTTTTGGCTTCTTCGGCAGCCTTTCTGGCCTCCTCGGCACGTTTTTCCTCTTCGAGCCTTCTGGCTGTAACTGCCGGATCCTCCTCGGGATCATCCTCCACTCTCTCTACCTCATACGGGAAGCGCAGATCCCACGATGCTCTGATGCTGTCCATGAGCCGCATGATGAAGATCGTTTCGTAATGCGGCATCTCCGGGCACTCGAGCGCGCCTTCCCTGATCGCCTTCATTGCAGACTGGACTTCGTACTCGTATCCTGTCACCTGCATGGGCGCCGCATATTCCGCAACGACCCTGCGTTCGAGATTATATACTTTCATCGTCTCAAAATTGACGATGTTCTCAACTTCTATATGTCCGTTTGAACCGCTGATCACGGCTCTTCTGTCAGTCTGTGCGAGCATCGTGGAATAGAGCGTTGCCATCCTTCCGTCACGGTAGCTCAGCATGATCGTCTCCTGCGCATCCACACCCGAGTGGTATCTGACACAGTTCGCTGCGATACTCTCGATATCTGCACCGAAGACCATTGATGCAAAGTTCAGTGCGTAAACTCCCACATCAAGCAGTGCACCTCCGCACAGTGACAGATCAACGATCCTTTTCTTGTGTTCCATCGGCAGGCCGAAATTCGCGCACAATGACGACGGACGTCCTATGATACCGGAATTGACGACTTCGACGATCTTCTTTGCCATGGGCATATATCTGGTCCACAAAGCTTCCGTCAGAAGAAGACCCCTGGACTCTGCCAGTCTGAATACTTCTTCGGCCTGACGGGCGTTTGCCGTGAGCGGCTTCTCGCACAGCACATGTTTTCCGTGATTGAGACACATCTTGATCTGCTCATAGTGATGTGAATGAGGCGTTGCTATATATACAAGTTCGACTTCGGGATCCTCAAGCATATCCTTGTATGATCCGTATGCCCTTACAAACCCGTGTCTGTCCGCAAACACCTGTGCTCTTTCGCGGTCGCGGGCAGCAACGGCATAGCACGTTACGTCTTTGAGCGGCTGTAATGTGGTTGCCATGACACCGGCGATCGTACCCGCACCGAGTATCGAAATATTCATTGTAACCCCCTGTTGTAAGCTTATGCTAACCTTTGTAAGTCACCGTATTGTTTTTCACGCTCATCCCGTCCATATCCTTGATGAACTGTGAGAATCTGCTGTACTGGTAATCGCTTATCTTAAATCCCGGATACTTCTTCTCTATCTTCTGCTTCAGTTCCGGAAGACCCATCGTCCTTCCCTTTGCGCGCTTCAGCGTATCGGTCACAAGCTTTACGATCTGATCCTTTGTGACTTCACTTTCCTTGCGCGTCACCGTTATGGAATTCCCATGCTGTATAAGTGAAAGGCTGCTGATACTCTCAAGGAATTTGGACAGTTTGGAATAACCGTAGTTACGTACATCAAAATCGGCATGCCTGTTGGAAAGCTTGCTTCCGAGCTCGCCGACCGTGGTCTCCCGGTCGTTTGCCTCGTTGTCCACGAGAATCTTCATTATCGAATCCTCGACATCCTCACGTGATATGTCGGACTGACTGTCGTCATCCGCAGCAAGGACTTCCAGATACTTAAATGTTGTACAGCTTGTACGAAAAGCCTCGACCGTCTTCTTTTCGCCCATGCCCACAACGAGCATGCCGGCTTCGCGAAGTCTTGATGCAAGGCGCGTAAAATCACTGTCGGAGCTTACTATGCAAAAACCGTCGACCTTCCCCGAATAGAGAATATCCATCGCATCGATTATCATCGCGGAATCCGTTGAGTTCTTCCCCTGTGTATAACTGTAAGACTGCATCGGAGTGATCGAGTTCTTAAGAACTTCCTCCTTCCAGCCTTTGAGGACCGGATTCGTCCAGTCACCGTAAGCACGCTTGTATGTTGCTATGCCGTAGTTACTGATCTCATCCAGTATGACTTTTACATATTTGATCGATATATTCTCGGCGTCTATAAGTACCGCCAGTCTTCTTTCCTGTATTTCCATATCTTTCTACCGTTATTTCCGGAACACGGTCATTTTTTGGGGACGAGTTTCTTCGTTCCTCCCATATAAGGCTGAAGCACTTCGGGAATGTTGACGCTGCCGTCCTCACAGAGGTTGTTTTCAAGAAATGCTATGAGCATCCTCGGAGGTGCCACTACCGTATTGTTCAGTGTATGGGCAAAGTATTTGCCGTCCTTGCCGTTAACACGGATACGAAGTCTTCTTGCCTGGGCGTCACCGAGGTTTGAGCAGCTTCCAACTTCGAAGTATTTCTTCTGCCTCGGAGACCATGCTTCAACATCAAATGATTTTACCTTCAGGTCCGCAAGATCGCCCGAGCAGCACTCAAGTGTACGCACCGGGATATCAAGCGAGCGGAACAGATCTACGGTATTCTGCCAAAGCCTGTCAAACCACACAGGGCTTTCTTCGGGCCTGCACACCACGATCATCTCCTGCTTTTCAAACTGATGTATCCTGTAGACGCCGCGTTCCTCTATGCCGTGAGCGCCCTTTTCCTTCCTAAAGCATGGGCTGTAGCTCGTAAGCGTTCTCGGAAGCGTATCTTCATCGATTATCTGGTCGATGAACTTACCGATCATGGAATGTTCGCTCGTACCGATCAGGAAGAGATCCTCTCCCTCGATCTTGTACATCATCGCGTCCATCTCGGCAAAGCTCATAACACCGGTAACAACATTGCTCCTGATCATAAACGGCGGAACACAGTATGTGAACCCTCTGTCGATCATGAAATCTCTTGCATAGCTTATTACGGCCGAGTGAAGTCTTGCGATGTCTCCCATCAGATAATAGAAACCGTTGCCTGCAACTCGTCCTGCCGCATCAAGATCTATCCCGTCAAAGCTCTCCATGATGTCCGTATGATACGGTATCTCAAAACCGGGAACGACGGGGTCTCCGTACTTCGTGACCTCGACATTCTCGCTGTCGTCCTTTCCTATCGGGACACTCGGATCGATGATATTGGGGATCACATACATGATCTTCTGTATCTGCTCGGCGATCGGGCCTTCCTGCGCCTCAAGTTCCGCAAGTCTTGCGGCATCCTTTGCGACTTCCGCCTTTACGGCTTCAGCCTCTTCCTTCCTGCCTTCCTTCATCAGGGCGCCTATCTGTTTCGACAGAACGTTTTTCCTGTTGCGAAGATCGTCAGCCTCCTGCTGCATGCTGCGGCGCCTCTCGTCGAGAGCTATGACTTCATCGACCATCGGAAGTTTTTCATCCTGAAACTTGTTTCTGATATTCTGCTTTACTGTATCCGGATTCTCCCGGAGAAATTTCATATCAAGCATTTCTTATCTCCTTTTACTCTATCTCCGAGTGATACTGCTGGAGCGATTTGACGTCGCCCGCACTTTCTTTTCTCGCTTTGATACCTGCTATGCTGGCTTTGGCGGCTGCCATTGTCGTGACATAAGGTATGCCCGCTTTGATGACACCCTTTCTGATATAGGAATCGTCCATGGCACCCTTTTTGTCATCAGGTGTATTGATGACAATGGAAACTTCCCTGTTCGTGATCGCATCGAGCACATTCGGACGGCCCTGCTGAAGCTTGAATATCTTAGTTGCCTTTATCCCGGCGCCGACTATCATGTCGTAAGTTCCGCCTGTTGCTATGATGGAAAATCCGCAGTCGGCAAAGCCCTTTGCAACTTCAACAAGCTCGGCTTTGTCACGGTCATTGACAGATATAAGGACCGTGCCTTCAAGCGGGAGTGCGGTCTGTGTGGCTTCCTCGGCTTTGAAGAACGCTTCGCCGAAATCACTTGCCATTCCGAGTACCTCGCCTGTCGAACGCATCTCGGGTCCGAGAAGCGGATCCACTTCCTGAAACATATTGAACGGGAACACGGCTTCCTTTACACCGCAGTGATTGAACTTCTTCTCGGTAAGAGAAGAAACCGGCGACGGATTGCCCGTGATCGGCATTGTGATGATCTCGGTCGCGAGCGGTACCATACCTATGTTGCACACTTTTGATACGAGAGGCACGGTACGGGATGCTCTCGGATTCGCTTCGAGAACGTATACAGTATCGTTTTCTATGGCGTACTGCATGTTCATAAGGCCTTTGACGTTCATCTCTTTCGCGATCTTTCTCGTATAGTCCTTGATGATCCCGACGTTCTTTTCGGAAATGTTCTTTGAAGGAAGCACGCAGGCGCTGTCTCCGGAATGTATCCCGGCAAGTTCTATATGCTCCATGACCGCCGGAACGAACACGTTCTCTCCGTCGGATATGGCATCGGCTTCACACTCAAGAGCATTGTTTAAAAATCTGTCTATCAGTATCGGTCTGTCGGGAGTGACACCGACTGCCGCCGCCATGTAAACTTTCATGTGGTCGTCATCATGAACGACTTCCATTCCGCGTCCGCCGAGAACATACGAAGGACGGACCATAAGGGGATATCCGATCCTCTTTGCTATCGCTAGCGCATCATCTACAGTCACGGCCATTCCGGATTCCGGCATCGGGATACCGAGCTTATCCATCATCGCGCGGAACAGATCTCTGTCTTCCGCCATATCGATCGTCTCGGGTGTTGTTCCGAGGATGTTGACACCGTTCTTTTTCAGATCGGCCGCAAGATTAAGAGGAGTCTGTCCTCCGAACTGCGCAA
Source organism: Lachnospiraceae bacterium (assembly GCA_024695145.1). GTDB lineage: Bacteria > Bacillota > Clostridia > Lachnospirales > Lachnospiraceae > UBA2868. Next base: position 208,042 of record JAILIS010000032.1, on the reverse strand, counting down.
TGACTCCCGCAGGCTTTTCCTTGTCATGTATCGCAAGAACATCTTCAAGTGTGAGCGGCTCAAAATAAAGCTTGTCCGAAGTATCGTAATCGGTCGATACGGTTTCGGGATTGCAGTTGACTATGATCGTCTCAAATCCCAGCTTCTTGAGTGCCATGGCAGCATGTACACAGCAGTAGTCAAATTCTATACCCTGTCCGATCCTGTTGGGTCCCCCGCCGAGGATCATGATCTTGCGTCTGTCGCTCGTCTTCGATTCATCCTTGATGTTATATGAACTGTAGTAATATGCGCTGTCCTTTGTTCCGCTGACATGAACGCCTTCCCAGCCTTCGGCTATACCGGCTTCAAGCCTTGCCTTTCTGACGGCGTCCTCCTCTACATCAAGGATCTGCGACAGGTATTTGTCGGCAAAGCCGTCTTTCTTGGCACGTTCAAGAACATCTGCCGGAGGAACGCTGCCCTTGTATTTCTTGAGAGTTTCCTCTTCATCGACAAGCTCCTTCATCTGCTCAAGGAAATACGGCTTGATCTTCGTAATGTTGTACAGTTCGTCAAGATCCGCACCTTTACGGATGGCTTCATACATGATGAACTGTCTCTCACTCGAAGGGGTATGAAGCATGTTGAGCAGTTCCTTCAGTGAAAGACCTGCAAAGTTCTTCGCACCTCCGAGTCCGTAACGTCCGATCTCGAGTGACCGGATCGCCTTCTGGAATGCCTCTTTGTATGTCTTGCCGATCGACATCACTTCACCGACGGCACGCATCTGTGTTCCGAGCTTGTCCTGTGACCCCTTGAACTTCTCGAATGCCCATCTCGCAAACTTGATGACAACATAATCCCCGTCGGGCACATATTTATCAAGTGTTCCGTACTTGCCGCATTCTATATCGCAAAGATCGAGTCCTGCCGCAAGCATGGCAGATACAAGAGCGATCGGAAATCCCGTTGCCTTGGAAGCAAGTGCCGACGATCTTGATGTTCTCGGATTGATCTCGATGACGATTATCCTGCCGTCCTGTGTGTTCCTTGCGAACTGGACGTTTGTTCCGCCTATTACTTCTATCGCATCAACGATCCTGTATGCCTGACGCTGGAGCTCTGCCTGAACGTCTTCAGGTATGGTGAGCATCGGAGCGCTGCAGAAGCTGTCACCCGTATGCACGCCGAGAGGATCGATGTTCTCTATGAAGCAGACGGTTATCATCTTGCCTGATGAATCCCTCACGACCTCGAGCTCGAGCTCTTCCCAGCCGAGAACGGATTCTTCAACGAGTACCTGTCCGACAAGAGATGCGGCAAGTCCTCTTTCACAGACCGTCTTGAGTTCTTCAACGTTATATACAAGGCCGCCTCCGGCTCCGCCCATCGTATATGCGGGACGAAGTACGACCGGATAACCGAGTCTGTCGGCAATAGAGAGCGCATCATCAACTGAGTATGCAACCTCGCTTCTGGCCATGCCGATGCCGAGGCTTTCCATCAGTTTTTTGAACTCGATCCTGTCCTCACCTCTCTCGATGGCATCGACCTGTACTCCGATGACTTTGACATTGTATTTGTCAAGGATACCCTTCTTGTAAAGTTCCGAACACAGATTGAGTCCCGTCTGTCCTCCGAGATTCGGGAGCAGACCGTCAGGGCGTTCCTTCTCTATGATCTGTGTCAGTCTCGTTACGTTCAGAGGCTCTATATACGTAACGTCGGCTGTCGTCGGATCCGTCATAATGGTAGCCGGATTGGAATTGACGAGAACTATCTCGTAACCGAGCTTTTTAAGCGCCTTACACGCCTGCGTTCCGGAGTAGTCAAATTCACATGCCTGGCCTATGACAATTGGGCCGCTGCCGATGATCAGGATCTTGTTAACGTCGTCTCTCTTTTTCATTTTAATGCCTTCCGTTCATTAGCTTTCTAAACAGTTCACAAACTCCCCGCCTGATGGCGGGGAGTGATAAACACTTATTTATCTGCTTTGTTATTGAGCTTCGGTACCATTACGCAACTGATGATCAGTGCCACTATGTAAAGTGCTCCGGTAACGTAGAGCACCGTCTGATAACCCACCGGGTTGACAACCGCTATGTCTCCGTTTGAAAGAACAATCTCTTTTTCGAACCTGTCAAGGGACTTGACTATGGCCGTTGCCATCTGATTGCCGGTAAGACCCGCTATCGCCCACGCGGACAGGCACATGCCGTGTACGGATGATATCTTGGTCATTCCGAAGTGATCCGACAGCAGTGTGGGAACATTTGAAAATCCTCCGCCGTATCCTGCGTTGACCATGATGAGAAGGGCAACGCACAATACTGCAAGCGCCGGTATTTGTGCACCTTTGACGATACCCTGGGTCACAATGACAAGACCCGTGAACGCGATCGACAGTATGAAGATCAGCTTGTATATCGTATTTCTGTCCTTAAGCGTATCCGCCCATGCGGAAAATCCGAGACGTCCGGCAGCATTTGCTATCGCCGTAACGGTTGCAAGAGTCGCACATACACCGACCGACAGGCCGACCGATTTGAAGATCATCTTCTCCTGGGAGATAAGTGCGAGACCGCATGCGATATTGATATAGAACATCAGCCATATACCGATAAAGGTCTTGTTGCCGAAGGAAAACTTGAAGTTGGATGCAAGTGTTTCGAAAAACTCTTTTATTCCTCCCTGTGAATGTGCTTCAACCCATGTTGAAGGCTTCTTTAACAGAAGGTGTCCAATAAACATCATCACGCAGTATACGCCGCCCATGATGAAAAACATCGGAGCAGGGTTTACGGGCTGATTGGGATCCTTGTTGAAGGCATTGAGTATCGCCTGCATTATGGGACTTGCGATCGCCTTGGCGAGTCCGAAACCGGCTACGGCCAGACCTGTTGCAAGACCTTTCTTGTCTTCAAACCAGAGCATGAGCGTCTTGACCGGTGATAGGTAACCCGTTCCGAGACCGATACCCATTATGCATCCGTAGAAAAGCAAAATGACCGGGAGTGATTTGATCATTATTCCGAAGCCCGTACCGATCATTCCCACCGTAAAGCATACCGTTGCGATCAGTGAAGATCTCTTGATATCCTTTTCAACAACGTCGCCAAGGAATGCGGCAGACATCCCGAGGAAGAATATAGCCAGGGAAAATGCCCATTCAAACGGACCCTTGTCCGCCATAGGCGTGCCCGTAACATAATCAGCTATCTCCTGTGAAAATGTTGACCAGCAGTAAACAGTACCGATACTGCAGTGAAGTAGCAAAGCGGGGATAGCACCTCGCACCCATTTGTTTTCCATTATGATACCTCCTGATTGGAACATCGGCTGATTGACGCCATAAAACAAACATACCTATTATAAAATACCGGCAAGAAAAATCAAGTGGACAGATTAAAGTTTTGGAGTTTGACTTCGGTCACTCTACGGTGGTAGCATATAAGAAATCGCAAAAGGAGAACTTCCGATGAAGTGGCTTATTGCTGCCGCTCTCACACTTGCGGTGTTTGCGGCACTGCATATACCCGTATTAAAAAAACACAAAAGAGTCATTTGCGCACTTTATGCGGTGGGGATGACCCTTTTTTTTGCAGTCTACAATTTCCGTACGCTCGATCTTATAATCAGTACTTATCATCCCACGGACCAGACACTGTATCAGAAGGAATTTCTTTCGACCGGTGAATATGCCGATGCTTTTCTTGAGGAGTTTTTAAAAGGCAGGAAAGTTTACACTCCGGATGATGAATATACGGACAAGGACGAATACACACTCTACGGCGGGAAGGATTTTGACGAGCTGGGCAACTACTGGCTGTACCATCAGTACCACGCAGTCAACATGTGGAACTTCCTCGATCTTTGCGGCGCATCCGTGATAAAGGACGATACTCTGAACGGAACCGTTCTGTCCGATGAGCAGAGATCGTACTACGAGAATCTGGGGCCGGCAAACGATCTGATGAGATACACATTTCTTCTGTCACCTTATTCGGAGGAGTGGGGTAACGGTTTTTATTACTACTGGTTCTATAATGATTATACGGAGATCTCGCACGTATACATATGCCCGCAGGACATCGCGGATGCTGACGAGTTGGTTCTTATATGGCAGCAGGAGGACCTTCTGGGAACAGAGGATTATTTTATAGCTTCCAAACAGTACTATGATGAGGTGATCGCAAAATGACCCCGCTTCAATCATTTGTAACCGCATATCTTAAAGAGCTGACCGGTGCTTATTATATCAAGCAGGTCGCGGTGATACTTGTGCTGTTTTTGCTCGGCGCTGTGTTTACCGATCTGCTGCTCGGACCCGAAGAGGTGCGTATTAAGCGGGCAGTGATCGCATTTCCCGCGGGGATATCCGTATTTGTGATAACGGCATACGTCATGCTCATATGCGGCATTTCCTATAACACTTTGACCGTAAGCCTTGTCATTGCCGCCGAATTTGCAGCAGCCCTGATCGCCGGAAGACGAAAATTTCCCGGGTACATCAAAGAAAAGGGCGTAAAGCGTATGCTTCCGTTCATATGCTTTGCAGCAGTGCTCGCCATGATCGCCACATCGGGTATCGCTCCGGTTTCTGTTACAAACGACACGATGTACTACTTCAAACGTTACCCCGACTGTATCGTATATTACAACGGGCTCCGCGACCAGTTTGATTTTTTCCTGACCGATACCGGACTCGGTGTGATCAGCCTCGATACACTTCCGGCACTTTTCGGATTCGGATACTCATTCGGGATAAGAGAATTCTTCCATATCGATTTTCTGATCTTCTTCGGCATCTGCGTTTTCGAAAGGGCAGATACCTTCCTGAAAAAAAAGAGCCATGCTCTGGCAGCCGCGATAATAACAACAGCTTTTCTCGCATTTTCAACTCCGTTTGTGATATTGGGGCATTGGGCGCTTGCCAACATGTATTTTATGGAAATGTTCTTTATGGCCGCATATATCGCAACGGATTATACGGATGGCGGGCGGATGATCACTCCGCTCCTGCTTCTTGCCATGTCGCTGTTTCGGATCGAAGGAACGATCTTTGCGGTCTGGCTGATACTGTGCATCAGTCTTTTTACGGACCTTTCAAAAAGGCTTGTGCTTTTTGCACTCATTCCGATGGCGGTTTTGTTTGGCGGCTACTGTCTCAAGATATTTACTCAGTTTTACGTTCTGGATAATGTTTATCTGTTCATGTCGCCGCAAAAATCCGCAGTTCTTGTCGCTTTCATCGTCGCCGCGGGAATATATCTGTGGTTTGTTTTTCCGGCACTTCGCAGTAAGTTCGGAAAATATCTTCCGTCAGTTTACCTTCTGGCTCTTCTGGCTGGAAACCTTCTGCTGTTTGTTTCGGACAGTGCCCATTATACAGGCAATCTCTCGGCGTTTTGTTCCAATCTATTCAAGCAGAGCGGCTGGGGCATGCTCCCGTATTTCATCATCGCAATGACCGTACTGCTTGCCGCGGAGGCTCTTATATCACGGATCAGAAGCCGCCGCCCTGGTGATATCTCTCAGGTGCCAGATGTAACAAAAAAATACGATATGGTGCTGACTGTCGGATTTATTCTTATCGTACTTGCCGCTTCATTCGGACGGGGGGATGTGCTCTCACAGGCTGTCGGAGATTCCGGAAACCGTGTCCTTCTGCAGGTTGTACCTCTTCTCGTGATGACATATGCCGAGCTGTTTCTGGCATATATCGCCCGCGACTGAAAAGAACGTTTTATAAATTAAGATGACAAAAAGAGCCCCGGTCATCGATCCGGGGCTCATATCATATTTACATTTTAAAGTGTTACGGTCTCGGTTTGCCGCATGAGCCGCAGAACTTGCCTGTGTTTTTGGCTCCGCATTCGCATGTCCATTCGCCTGCAGGTGCGGGTTTACCGCAGTTGCTGCAGAACTTGCCAGTATTGACCGTACCGCATTCGCATGTCCACTCATTCGCGGGAGCGGGAGCGGGTTTACCGCAATTACTGCAGAACTTGCCCGTATTGACCGTGCCGCATTCGCATGTCCATCCGCCTGCAGGTGCTGCTGCGGGAGCTGCCTGCTGCTGGGATCCTGCCATCTGGTAAAGATTGGTGGCATTCATTCCGCCGGCGCCTGCTGCCATGTTCATTCCGGCAAATGCCATCATCGGACCTGCGGATGTGTTGCTTGCAGCTGCCTTCATTGCATCGGCCTGTGCTCCGACAAGCGTAGCCGCGCCCATGCTCGGATCGCGCATAACAGCTGCCTTCTGAAGGTCTCTTATCATCTGCTCCTGATCTTCGGGAGCGGTAACGGAGCTTACACCGAAGGAAACGATCCTGATACCCCTGAGCTCTCTCCATTTCTTAGTCAGTACTTCATTAAGAGCATCCGACATCTCCTCGGTATGTCCGGGAAGTGCGCTGTACCTGATACCCATATCGCTTATCTTCGCAAAAGCCGGCTGAAGAGCTGTCAGAAGCTCACTCTTAAGCTGTCCGTCGATCTCATCTCTTGTGTATGAATCGGTAACGTTACCCGCTACGTTTGTGTAGAACAGAATGGGATCCTCAACTTTGTAGGAATATTCTCCGTGGCATCTTATCGTGATGTCAACATCCAGTCCTATGTTTTTGTCAACTACGCGGAAAGGCACCGGATTGGCGGTTCCGTACTTGTTGCCGGGGATCTCTTTGGTATTGACATAGTATACTCTCTGATCCTTGCCCGTATCACCGCCGAATGTAAAACGCTTTCCGATTTGTTTGAACGTCTCAACGATCGAATCAGACAGTTTACCGTAGAAGATACTGGGCTCCGTTGAAGTATCGTAAACATATTCACCGGGATCCGCACAAAGATCAACAACCTTTCCCTGCTCGACTATCAGCATGCACTGCCCGTCGGCAACAGCAATGACAGATCCGTTACTGATGATATTGTCATGCCCTTTCGTGTTTGAAGAACGCTTTCCGTCGATCTTCTTGGATCCTTTTGTTACGATCACATCGGCAGGTATGGATTCACAATAGAAGAACTCTCTCCACTGATCGGCCAGAGCACCGCCTGCTGCACCAGCAATTGCTTGAATTAATCCCATTCTGATACCTCCTAAAAATACAATAATAGTGCTACAATTTTATCACACAAATACACATGTATCAATCGTCACCGTCATCGGTCCTTCTTTGGAACAGTCCAAAAAATCCGCCTCTTTTCCTGTTTCCGTCATTCAGGATGTCGCGGAATTCGTATTTCGTATCTTCCATACAGTCTTTCTCATATACCCTGAAACTGCGCATGAGCTTCCTGTCCGTCCTCAGCTCATTGTATGTCCTGTCATACTGCGCATAATACGGATCCATCCGGCCTCTTACAAGCTTTCTGAACCTGTCATCACTCTCGAAATCCTCTGCGACTATGTGAGCATGCTGATAAAGGATGAGAAAATCCTCAAGCCTGTATACCACACCGAACCTTCGCGGATCGCATTCGTCAAGTACACCGACGGCTCTCGCGGGCTCATCGAAAAAGCAATACAGCTTACCGAGCTGCAGATTGATCCACGTATAGAAATCGGAATTCGGATCTGTCTGTGATACAAGTCTGCAATAGAGTTCAAAAGCCTTCTGATACTCTCCCGTAAGATAATAATCAAGAGCAACGCTTAGCCGTTCGTTCACGGAATTCTGGTCTTTTCCCGCGGCAGCCCCCGGCTCCGAAAGCTTAAATCCCTCGTACTGTTTATGTATCTCGGTCTGGGGACCTTCGGAATTGTCATATTCCTCGATTATCTCATCGATCTCATCCGCCCCGGCGGGAAGATGACTGCGAAATTCCTGGTATTTTGTACGCCCCATCTGTGCACAGGTCACTTCGTACTCTTCAAAGACCTGGGCCACACTGGCCTTGGCTGCCGCCACGGCCTGCCTGTGGGTGTCTGCAAACTCACTGTCAAGGAGACTGTGATAGTATATGCGAAGATGCCTGTCATACTTCTTCATTTTGGCATCCACAAGCGCATGTCCGAGATGCAGGTAGAAGTCTTCCTCATCTTCGATAAAACTGAGATTGACTCTGTAATAAAGCATTACGGCACGTTCATAATTACCCATGAAATAATAAGTCTCGGCGAGCGTGAACACCGTATGGGTATATATCGGAAGTGTATGGTCAACGTACCTGACCACCTTCTCAAGACGGACCGTAGCCTCCTCGAAGCGGTCGAGACTGCGGAAATAAAGGGCCTCATTGATCAGCTGTGAGATCGCCCCCTCATCCATGCGGTTATCGTCGACCTCCATGATAAGGCCTATAGCCCGTTCAAAAGTAAACTCGTCAACATCTTCCGCATCCGACCTGAAAATGGACATCCCGCTGTTATCCGCAAATATCCGCAGATCATACCCCGCGAGCATCTGATTGACCTGCTCAAGCTCCATGACGAAGTATTCTTCGGATATGTTGACGTCCAGCTGCATCCATTTACGGTATGCGTCATTGATGAGACGTATAAGTGCGGCCTCCGCAGAATCTTCCGCAAACCACATAACGGTCTCATTCTCAAAATCCCAGTTCCTTATCGGGCTGTCTTTACTGATCTCTTTCGTGAGTATATCGAGCCTCACCGAATGATCCATTCCGAGAAGGACGAGCGAATCCCCGTCAAACACATATTTTGCGCATGACCCGTATGTCTGGTCAACAGCCGATATGGTCTGGAACACGCGGATATCCAGTTGTCTGTACAGTTCAAAAAAGATCATCCTTTATCTCCAGGTAAGGATATGCTTCACAGTATATATAGTAAGCCGAAAACCGTTGCGGTGCAATACCCGTGATAATGTGGTAAACTTATATCATGAATAACTTAAAACGAATACTTGCCGTTATATGTATTGTAGTACTGGTGGGGCTGTATGTCGCAACATTTCTGGCCGCGATCTTTGACAGCTCGGCTACGATGACCCTGTTTAAGGGCTGTGTCGCCTGCACGATCTTCGTGCCCGTTACCGCCTATCTGCTGTACTGTCTTCACAGATATGCGATGAAGCTCTCAGGCCGGGATCCCGGTCAAGCATCCTCTTCAGATCACGATAGCGCTTCGTCAGAGCATAAGCCGTAAATACCGCGATCACTGCCCCCGCCGCATCAACACACACATCTATCCATGTGCCGTATCTTCCCCGGACGGCAGTCTGGTGTCGCTCGTCCAAAGCACCGACTGCGGCGGAAAATATCACCGGGATGATATAGGCATATCTTCTGCGCAGATCGGCAAATCCGAACAATACCGCCCACACGAAAAAAGCAAGGACACCGTACTCGATCATATGCGCTGTTTTGCGTATAACCTTTTCCGAATTCTCAAGTGCTTCGAGGGATTCATAATTATCAAGTGTAACATCGGCTTCCGGTGCTATCGTGTTGATCAGGCCCACAAGTATCCTGGCGGAACGCAGACCGGAAATATCTGCATCCTCACCGGAAAACCCCATGATGACAGATATCCACAGTATCGAAAAGATAAGGTTGAAGGTGATGAACACAGCAGGGTTACGGCGTGCAAAATTTCTGTATGCATCCATTATCCTGTATGTATTACTCAAAGCACCACTCCCATACGTGACAGTTCCTCATCCGCCGACGCCTTGTCACAAAACAGTACCGTATTGAATCCGAACTGTTTTGCTGCCTCGATGTTATCCTCGTTGTCATCGATAAAAACAGCCTCTTCGGGAATAACATCATATGTATCGATAAGATATCTGTATATCTCCGGCTCCGGTTTGATCATTCCTATCCTGTATGAGATCACAGCACCGTCGACCTTTGACACATAGTCAAGTTCTTTTGCCGATACTTCAAAAGCCTTACGTGAGAAATTCGAGAGTATGTATGTTCTGTACCCTGCCGATACGGCTGCGTCGATCCATGCATCGGTATAATCAAATTTCTTCAGATACCCGGAGAACCGGTTATACATGAGATCTTTCATCTCTTCTTCCAGCTCGGGCGCATTTTTGATAAACGCTGCGAGCATCTCATCATCACTGATGCCGCCTCTGTCGATCTCATTCCACACGGGATCATATACCGTAGCTGCCGCCATGCGGTCAAAGCGTTCCCCGTAAAGCCCCATCTCATGATAAAGTTCACGCCATCTGAAATGTACAAGTACATTCCCCATGTCAAAAACTATTGTTTTGATCATATCTTTTTCCTCAAAATCATATATTATCAATCTTGTTCATAATAAGAAAATGTGATAAATTGTTCAAGAGTATTTTTTACAGGAGTCGCCATGAAAGAAAAAAGACAGGATCGGCGCCTGCCGGTCGGTATTAAGCTTTCCATTTCCAATCTGTACAAGGAAAACACCAATACGATAATGGATCTGGATCTTGATGTCGAGGTTATCGACATCTCTTCGATGGGGATCGGTTTCATAAGCAAATGCATACTTCCCGTCGGATATTATTTTATCGCCAATATCGAACTTTCACCCGAGTACCCGCAGATCATCACCGATGTCCGGGTGATCAGAAGCTCGGCTATCGATAAAGAAAGCTATCGCTACGGGTGTGAATTCGTATCCATTTCTCCGAGTGTCAAACAGATGCTGGATGATTTTTCGCAAACTCTCTGAAAATGCTTAAGGTCGTATCAGACTCAGCGCCGCAAATATGACCGGAATAAGATATATCAGGGCGAAAAATGCGGCAAACGCAACCGAATAGATCACTGACAGGGCCGAGTCGGCGGTATTTACCGCGGCGGCCTTTTTCTTATCATAAATAAGGATGATCGCCAAAAGGACGAGTGATACCGCCGAGATGATAAGTCCCGCGGCCATATAAGGCGGAAAATATGCCATATGGATATGCGCGGCATTTGCTGCCGGGATATACATAAACAGTCCGAGCACATCCTGTATCTGTATCTCCTGTCCGTCGGCCGAAGCACTCCAGCCGTCATTGTAAGGAACCGGGATAAGGATACCTTCATGATCATCGTCATGCCCTTCAACCGTTATATCAAGGCTGCGCCTGCCCTGCACGACATTCTCTTTTATTTCCGAAAGCTTTTCGCAAAGATCCGAAAGTGCATCCCTGTCTATCTCAAATATGACATACTCATACCTGCACTCCGGATCTGAAATATCCATGTCGACCCCGATCACGGCCTCTTCATCGTCAAACGATCCGAGCGGTACCGTATTGTTATTAAAATGTGCCGGGAACAGTTCGTTATCCGCCTCCCTGATGCTCGGGATCTTAACCGTGTTCCCGTTGACTGTTATCTTCGTGTTGTAATAATCCTTATCGATACAGTCGCCGCGAAGATACAAAGTCTTTTTGCCCTCTACCGGGACATTATACGTTCTTATCTCACGGGAGGGACTGCTGTCAACAGACGGCTCCTCAGTGATATATGCGGCAATATCCGTTTCGGACCCGAGAGCGTGTGCGTATGAATTGACGAGCTTTACGATATCGGGATCGTGACCTGCGAGCATCGATGCATCATATACGGGAAGTGCATACGGCATAACGAACCTGTTTTTATACAGATTGTATTGTGCGCTTTCCTTCGTTGTGTGATCCGTGACAACGGTTGTCGATGCGATCCTGTCATACAGTTTTTCATCAAGCTCTTCCAGGCTGACCGTATCCGTGATGTGTAAAAGGGCATCCGAAAAACATGTCCCGCCCGAATCAAGAATCCTTGTGTACTGGTTCGAATAGCCGAGACATACCGCTCCCGCTATCTGCGATGCTGTCGCAAAGCTTGTCCAGCCGGTGAGAGTCTCACGTCTCATTATCGCTCCGTAGTTGGCGTTAAGTGTCGTATCCGGGTTCTTGATCCTGTATGTCTTCGCATCGTCTCCGGTCTCAAGAACTCCTTCCAGACTCTCCGTCAGCTGGTCCGTGATCCTGATGTACTCTCCCTCCTGTTCGGGATCGTTTCCGAGATCCGTATCATAAACGGGCTTTCCTATCAGGACCGTCCCTATCATTATGATCTCGGCTGTCCAGAGTATAACGGACAGATCCGAATATCTTCCTTTCTTTGCATATATAAGTCCTGTGTGTATCGCAAAACATACGATCATAAATAACATTGTTATTAATAAAACCCTTTGCGCACTCATGCCGGCATGAGCTTTGTACCACATCCTGAAAAGGAACGCGAACAGTAAAGAAAAAACCACTGCTCCCGCAGTTACGATCCGCCGTATCATGCCGTTTTCACGTTCATCTTCTTCCGGGCTTTTGTAGTATGCCGCCGCGATACCGGCAACGATACAGTAGATCATAAAACCGTTTCTGACCGGATAGTTGACGTATGAACCGAAGTGCAGCATCAGATGGATGCTTTCCAAAAAGAGCTGTGATACCGTCATGAAAATACAGCCAAGACCGTAGAGCGCACTCATAAGATCCCTTTTTCTTACTGCCCCGAAAAAACCGTATGCGGCAAGAGCTGCCGGAAATGCAAGCGCTGCGAGTGAAAACCATCTCGACAGATAGGCCGGCTGTATTGTCCGAAGGATTGTCATATAAGTATCAAGCAGTCCGCCATCTTCCCCTCCGAACCCGAATCTTGCGGAGGTCAGATTGAATGCTATATCCGGAATGAACGAGAAGGCGGACAGACACACTCCGATAATACAGCCGAGCGCAAAGCGGAATACATAAAGGTCATTCTTCCTTCCCGATCTTTTATTTCCGATCAGTTTCAGTGTACAGAAGAAGCCTCCGGTAAGAAAGACTATCGTCAGCATCTGAATGCCGAAATAATAGTCATCAAGCATGATGAGAAATACGGTTGCCGAAAGGCCCAGTATCTGTCCGGTCTTAAGTGCGCGCTGGCCGAACATCAAAACCAGAGGCACGATCGCAGCCATGTCTATCCATTGAGGTATGGTGTAGTTTACGAGTACGAATCCGCACATTCCGTATCCTGCGGCAAGGATCAGCCTGAAACAATACGGAAGCTTTCCGTTCACATCTTTGATAAACAGATTCATCGAGAACGCACACGCCATGATCTTGATCATCATGAGGATCGACATGCATTCAAGTATACGGTTTCGCGGAATAAGATACAGGATAAGGTCAAAAAGCGACGGCTCGGAAAGCCCGGGAATGGGCCGCCCCAGATTTGTATACCAGTCAAACACAAAAGACTTGAGGCCGTGCAGTTCGTCGTAATTGTGGTAATAAAACACATCGGCCTGCTGCGCCATGTCATAGTAATCTATGGTATCGCCCCCGAAGGGCCAGAACCCGCCTGACGCAAGGATCAGCAGGAACAGCAGTCCCGCAACGACTGACGGGAGTAAATATTCGATTAAGAGATCTCTACACTTCTTCGCTCTCACCGGGCATATACCTTTTAATGTCATTTGGATCATCGGAAGCCAACGTAAAGTATCCGAATCTTGTCGAACTGTCCGTTACGGTCTGTGACGATATCCTGTGTACGTCCTCTTCAACTATCAGCTCCGGCCTGTCTCTTCTGATACGTTCAAGGACTTTCACATCTTTATCCGAAAAGATAAAACGTATGCCGGCGGAAGCATTTTTAGTCTTTCTGACAACAGGGGGGATACCAAGGCAGACGTCAATGACCCCTCCCACAAAATCATACCCCGTCGACAGCTCAACGAGCGACGAGCCTATGTTGTCTCCGCCCATTCTCGCGCCTATCTCTATAAGCGTTATGTCGAGCTGATCCGATATCATTATCTCGGAGTGTGATGCCCCGTATCTTATCCCGAGGCTGTCAAGTGCATGTTCGACAACGCTTTTGATCCGTACAAGAATATCCTCATCAATATCAGCCGGTTCAAGATGCGCTGTTTCGATAAAGTGCGGAGCGCCTGTTGTATATTTTTTTGTCACCGAAAGAAAGCTGTGCTTTCCTTCCCACGAGATATACTCGACACTGTATTCCACACCCCGGGCGAATTCCTCGACAACGACACTCTTTTCAAATCCGACCGAAAGCGCTCTGTCAACAGCTTCGGCAAGCTGCGATCTGTCATCGACTTTTGTGACGCCCCGGCTTCCCGAACGGTCTACCGGTTTCACAATGAGCGGAAAACGAAGATCGACGTCAAGAGCTTCCCTCGAAGAGGTTACATGCGCAAAGCGCAAAGAAGGATCACCGTTCTTTTCAAAGCTCTTTCTCATCATATATTTGTTGGTGGAAAGAAGTACACTGCCCGGACTGTTCCCGACAAGTCCGAGAGCATCCGCGACATAATTGACGGTAACGGACGCAAGATCGGAAGATATGGAACATACCCCGTCGATACCGATCCCGGTACATTTTTCAAGGATCTGTTCTTTTTCGGTAATGCTTATGGGATAAAAATGATCAGCGCTTTTTTCGCCGACATCACCTGTCTGCCAGGCAAAAACATGTGTCTCGATCCCGCGGATCTTTGCTTTACGTATCAATGGTTCCTGCAGGTAGGATGCCCCGATGATCGCTATCTTCTTCATGACCGGTCACGCTGCTCCCCGTCTGTGTCGCCGGCGTTACGGCTTTCTTTTATGACATACAACGGTCTGTTCTTTGTTTCATTAAATATCTTCCCGATATACAGACCTATGACTCCGAGGAACATCATGGTGATCCCTCCGATCAGATATACCGAGATCAAAAGGCTTGTCCATCCTTCTATAACATCTCCGAAAACAAAATAGTTGATCAGATAGTAGATGATTATAAGAACAGATATTATGACAAAAAAGAATCCGAACCCGACCGAAAGATACAGCGGCCTGTTGGACTGTGATGTCACTATCTCAAGAGCAAGTCTGAGCTTTTTGATAAACCTGTATGAGCTTTTTCCGGAAGCCCTCTCGTCGCTTTCAAGATCGAGATATACCGCATTGAATCCGAGCCACTGCTGAAATACGGAAAAATCCCTGCATTTTTCCCTCATTTTGCACTGCTCTTTGATCACGTTCCTTACGGCTATGCTGTAATTGCTCAGGTTTGCGTCAATGTCCCTGTCAGTGAAGAAATTGCACAGTTTGTAAAACAGTTTTGAAAAGAATTTGACGCTTCCCTTATCTTTGCGGTTGACCCTTCGCGCCCAGACTATATCATATCCCTCTTTAAGTTTTTCATACATCTTTGAGATATGCTCGGGCCTGTCCTGAAGATCGCAGTCCATAACAACGACCGCGTCGCCGTGGCATATGTCAAGTCCTGCGAGGATAGCGCGGTGCTGGCCGAAATTCCTGGAAAAATTGATGCCCAGGACCTTCGTATCATTATCGCATATATCCCTTATAACTTCCCAGGATCCCTGCGGACATGCATCATTTACAAGTATGATCTCATAGTCGTCCGTTATCTTTTTTAACGTGTTCGTAAGTCTGGTATACAGTTCATAAAGGCAGTCCCTGCACCCGTATACAGGGATCACGACCGAAATATCCATCCTGTTATCTCCCGGAATAATCCATCTTATGATATCTATGAATAGAATTTTATGACGCTGTCACATATCATGTCCGTCTCTTCATCCGTAAGGCCGTAGTACATCGGAAGTCTTAACAGCCTCTCGCTTTCCGTGCTCGTATATCTGTCCGTGCCGGAAAATCTTCCGAACTTTTGACCTGCGGGGGATGTATGCAGCGGGATGTAATGAAATACCGCTTCAACACCGTTTTCCTTGAGATGTTTTATCAGCCTTGAACGTTCATCAAGGTTTTCGGCCTTGATATAGAACATGTGTCCGTTGTGTTTACACTCTTTCGGGACATAAGGCAGCTCCAGAATGCCTCTTTCCTGAAGCGGCAGCAGCCGTTCATAATATCTTTCCCAGCACCTGATCCTGGCATCGGTTATCTTTTCTGCCATCTCAAGCTGGGCGAGCAGGTACGCCGCGTTAAGTTCGCTCGGAAGATATGAGGATCCGGCATCCACCCATGTGTATTTGTCTACCTGGCCCCTGAAAAACCTGCTTCTGTCGGTTCCCTTTTCCCGGATGATCTCGGCGCGCTCCATAAGGCCGGGATCTTTTATCAACAGTGCACCGCCTTCACCCATGGAGATGTTCTTGGTCTCATGAAAACTGTAGCATCCGCAGTCTCCTATCGTGCCGAGTACTTTTCCTTTGTAAGTGCTCATCACTCCCTGGGCGGCATCTTCTATGACAAACAGGCCGTGCCTGCGGGCCGTTTCCGTAATGGTGTCCATCTCGCATGCGACTCCGGCATAGTGGACGACGGTTATCGCTTTTGTTTTCGGAGTGATGGCGGATTCGATGAGCTTTTCGTCGATGTTCATCGTGTCCGGCCTGATGTCAACGAACACGATCTTTGCCCCGCGCAGAACAAAAGCGTCTGCGGTTGACACAAACGTATATGAGGGCATTATCACCTCATCCCCGGGCTGTATATCGCAAAGAAGTGCCGACATTTCAAGTGCATGCGTGCATGACGTCGTAAGAAGCACTCCCGAAGACCCTGTCTGTTCCCGGAGCCATTTCGAACACCTTGCGGTAAATTCACCGTCACCGCATATCTTTCTCATGTCTATGGCCTGTGAGATATAATCTTTCTCCGGGCCGAGAAACGGTGGTACGTTAAATGATATCATCACTCATATTCTCCTACGATCTCTATGATCTCATCCGCATATTTCGGATATTCTCTTACCAGTCCCTCAAGTTCCTTCTTGGCCGTCTCAAGGTTATACATTTCAAAATCTATTCCCTTCTTGAGACGCTGCCGCTGCACTATAAGCTGCTTTCTGATATCTTTTGCTTCATCATCGTATACGAGTGCTCCCGGCTGATACACCCATACGGAAGGATCGTTTATGCGGTAATGTTTGAGCATCTGGTACAGCTCGCTGCGGGCATCTTCAAGTCTCTCCGACAGATCCGAGGAGCGCTCCCGTGCCTCTTTTTCCTCAAGGTATTTCTCCCAGATATAGGAAAGCTCATAGGAGTTCATGACTCCGTATTTTGCATAATTGTAGTCAAGCACATTTGTGATGTTAACGTACTTTATCTTGACCGAATTCTGTACGCTGATCGCCTTGCTCAGTTTTCGTCCCGCCTTTGCTATGGCAGTCTGGGCATTCTGGTACATTACAAACGAAGCCGTGAGTGCAACGGCAAAAGCTCCGGCAAGTATCACCCATCCCATTTCAACCTGAACGTGCATGGCCTGATTGAGAACAAACATGAGTGCCGCAGCCATGACCGCTCCGAAGATGGCAACAAAAGCGATATTCTTGGCCGTTCTCGCTTTTGCTCTCTCCTCTTTGCGCTGATATGCCACAGCGCCCTTTTCACCTTCAAGAAGATTCAGGTCGCGCCGGACCGTCATCTGGTACTCTTCATCCTTCTTAAGTTTGGCTAGGATCTCCGGTATCTCTTCCGCCAGCCGCTCCATCTCGCGGTACTGAGCCTCGGTGATCTTTTTGGTCGGACGCGTATAGTTGCTGTCCTCCTGCTCGATCTTCATGACCTTGTTGGCCCTGATCCTTACCTGGCTCTTGTCGGTCAACGGGAGCTTGTCGAATTCCTCGAGATCAGCCAGCCGCTGCGTCACTTGCTGATACTCCGATTTCTGGGCATCGACATCCTGCGAAGCCACAGCCATCATGTCACAGTATTCCCTGACGTACTGCTGACGCTGAGCTTTGTCGTTCATGTTCAGAGTGCGTCTTTTCTTTGATGCGTTGGCAAGCGACTGCATCAGCGATTCGGTCGATTCCGACGAGAAGTTCAGTTCTATATCGTCAAAATCATCCTCGCCGAAGCCGAGTATATCTTTTATCCAGGTTATGAATCCCATTGTATTACCCCGTTCTATTCCATTGACCTTCTGTACTCAAGCTTCCAGTTCTCGAGTGTATTATCGAGTTCCCTGTAAAACTCCGACACTCTTCCCGCGTCGTGAAGATCCAGTATGGCCTTCATCTCATCCCCGTACGGAGTCTCGATCTGAGCTTCCCTTGCGGATGACAGTATCCTTACGGCTTCAAGAGCCACTCTCTCATCATATCCGTTCTTTACGATTATCCTGTCATATTCTTCCTTTTTGGCGGTAAGCCGCAGACATACGAGATACATGACAAGGCTATCTCTCGACTGATCCGTCTCGTAAGCCTTTTTAAAATACGAGCCGGCCTTTTCAAGCAGGAACATCATGGAATATGCGCAGCCCACGTTGTGAAGTATCGCGCTGTAAAGCTCGGGTTCATCATCCTTCTTTAATACGGACAGAACATACTGGTATTCTTCTATCGCCCTCGGATATTTATTCGCACACAGGAGATTGTCGCCCCTTACTTTCCGCTTGGCGGCAAAAGAAAGTGAGGCGTTATCCACGAGTATCTGCTTGATCTTTGCGATCTCCTCGTCATTGCAGTACTTCGTGTCGACGAGTATCGTGGTGACCATCTCTCCGAGCGTCTTGCCGGCCTTGGTCATCTGCCTTAGCTTATTTGCAAGCTCGGGCATCTCAAGATTATCGCGCATATAGTCACACAGCCTGATATCGATAAGATCGTTATCGAGTATGTAGGCGTTTACGCACAGGTAATAACAGAGCTCATCCATTGAATAGATGTTCACTCCGAGTCCCGATAAAAAATATGGAGTTGAGGACAGTGCCCCGAGGCACATGTACATCTGTGTTGCCAAAACAGTTCTCCGTCTATATCAGCCGAACTCTATGATCTTTTCCCACGTTCTTCCCGTCGAAGGGAAGAATTCACCAAATCCCAGATCCGTAACTTCTATCTTCATCCTGTTCTCCGACTCAAAAGAAACCACGAGCCGCAGTCTTGATGCTTTGGGCGGTCTGTCGGGAAGTCCGGACAGTTCGACTTCTATCGTCTCAACGCCTTTACCGTCAAGAGGAGTCAGGATCAGCGGTATCGATTTGCCGCCTCCGAGCACAAGATCGTATGTCACACCGGAATCGTACCAGTTTTCACCTGCATCCGCTATTGCAATGTATTCCTCCTGTCCTGCCACATACATGGACAGACCCAGATTGAACTTAAGTTTATCCTGTCCGAGGAAAACAAATCTGCTGTTCAGATCGCACGGCTGTGCCTTGTCCTTTCCGCAGTAACATGCACCTTTTGAATACATGTTGCGGCCCTGGAACACCCGCTTCCCCATGCACATGAACTTGAGCGTCTTGTTGCACCATCCGCCTTCAAAGCCTTCTCCGAGCAGGAATACGGTACCTACTCTCTTATTGGAAAAGTATTCGTGGCTTATCTGCAGGATCATCTCATCGATCCTATCCGCCTTCTCTATTGATTCCTCTTCCTTCATCATGAACTTCGGAAGCCTGATCTCGTTAAAATCGGTCCTGTCGACAAATGCCACAACGGGCGTGGTAGTTCTGTTCATCCACAGTTCATATGCTTTAAGGAACGGTCCCGAATAATCGAATACACACACATCCCTTTCCCACAGATCCTCGGGCTGATGCAGAAGGTAATAGTATATGCTCTCTTCGTATGTCTGAATGATTATCTTCTGTCTGGGAACCGGCATGGCTTTGGCGATACGCTCTATCACATCCACCAGTTTTCCTTCGAGGGTGGCTACGGTGATTATCATATACTCGACATCGTCCGGCGATAGCACCATGGACAGAAGATTGAGAGACCTTCTTACAAACAGTATCAGAAGATCCGTTGCATCATATGCCTCACCCTCGATCTCGATCTTGGCTCCCGAGGTTGCAAAACTTAAGAGCTGGTCAACGCGGGTTGAACCTCCTGTCTGGGCGGCTCTTATGGCCGCGTTTCCGTACTCCCACTGAGCCACGCCCTTTCTCTTTGCAAGGACGGTTGGTATGCCCAGCCTCTCCTCTTCGGCATCGTTCGCCACTGTCTCGGGGACGCTGTTATTAAGTTCAAAATAGCTGATCTGCGACATGGAATCGTTAAGATCATAGCCGATTATGTATTTGGGCATCATTACCTCAGTTTAAAAACTTTATGTGCGAAGGCATCTGCCTCCACGTATTCACGCATGATATCGAGCAGCGTGTTCTCATCTTTGACGGTTCTCGATACGACCATATCGTTCAGCATTGTGTATCTGCTCTCTATACGGTTATCGCTTGTATCGCTTACGGACAGGGAGTCGCTCGCGGTAAGCACCTCCTTGCCGTTCTGCTCCTCGGTTATGTAGTACTGAAGATTTTCCCCAAAGAACAAAATGAATTCCCTCGTGAACACACCTCCGAACATGTTTCTCATTTCCTCGGTGTGGTAAGTATCGTCCGAATCCTGTCCGTTCTCAAGAATATAATGCAGCATCACCCTGTAGCCGGGATCCGTCCTGTATTCAATGATGGTCTTGTCCATGTAATCCGATACCTCGGGAACGAGATCGGCATACCTTGAGAAGAATCTGAAGTAAGTGTTCCTGTGCATGAAATCGACAAGAAACTCCCTGAGCATGGCTCTGATCTTCTCGGTCCTCTTTGTCTTCTCTTCGGAGTAATACTTGAGCAGTGCAAGCTTACATGCGTCGTTAACATGCTCCCCCAGCCTGTACAGCTCCGTTATATGGATAAACACTCTCTCATCCGTAAGACGTTCCTTCGCAAAGTATTCAAACGAACAGTACGAAAGATAAGCAAGCTGCACTTTTGTTCCCGATGCATTCTTACAGTACTCCTCGAATATCTCTTCCTTTTCTCCCACCGTTGTATGGGTGTACAGCATCTGCACGAGAAGCCTGTCCATGAGAGGAAAAGTATCTATCTCAAAATTTCTCGCAGCCTTCCATATATTACGAAGTTGCTTAGTAAGCCCGTTATAATTCTCCACGAGATAACGCAGAAGCACCTCGTCATATTTACCGTTGACAAAGCAGTAGTAACAGAGCTTTATGAGGAGATTGTCGGGTATCTTGTCATTTTGCAGGATCATGTGTGAGCACACTCCGACACAGTCCTTTGCAGAGACCTCCTCAGTTCCGTAAATACACATTATCTGATACGCTTTTTCGAACATGGCGCGTCTTGTCATGAATTTGACAACGGAAGCCCTGTCCTTTGCCGAAAGAACCTTGATGTCCAGATTGAGTAGAAATTCATCAAGGGTCGTGACCTGGTCATTGTCATAATAGTACTGAATGAGTGCCATTCTGATATCGCGTTTGTAATACTCGCTGACCAGTTCCGACTCTGCCAGCTCCCTGCAGAATTCCACGTTCGAATCATCGACTGTAACGTAATGCTTTCTTCCCTCGCACAGGTACATATCAAAATACACGTTGTCAAGAACATAGTATCTGATCGCCTGCATATATACGGCTTCATTGAGAAGCTTTTTGACAAGCCCCGAATCTATGACGGTCCTGCGCTTATTCGAATCTTCCGTAAACAGTGTGTACTCGCCCGAATATATAGTGGGATAGGCGTATCCGTTCTCAATTCGAAATACCATCTCCCCCTCGAACTGCGACTGTATCAGTACAACATTTTTGGCTTCGGGGTCATCTATCTTTACTTCATGTGCAAACAGTATCTTTGAGAGATGTCTTGCCATCTCGGGCTTTATCATCTCAATGAACAGAACATCTTCGTATATCTTCGCGAGATTTCCGTCGATATGCTCCTGCTCGATCTGCTCCACGGCAAATACCTGCATATGCTCGCGATAACTTTCGTATGTGTCGGCGTACTCTCTTTTATGGCTGATCAGATTGGCATACAGCTGTGCGATCCTGTGATAATTCATATCATTCCTGAATCCGAAATACATGAGCACGGCTTTGGGAATGAGTCCGTCATAGTCAAAGGGAACGCAGTACATATAGTACTCATAAAGCTTTGTGATCCTCAGCTGCATCCTGACGGCTTTGTCAAACCACATAAAGTATTTTGTTCCCGAACGGTTGCCTTTGATCAGCATGGTGGCAACAACTTCGACTATCTCATCATCCGAAGTGATCTCATAACAGTTGCACAGCAGTTTATAAAGGAGAGGATCATATTCGCGCTGCTTTGCGGAAAGATACAGAAGCTGCTTGAGCACTTCCGTATCCATGATATCAAGCTTCGATGCAAACAGCAGGACCTGTATTTCAAAACCTGACAGCTTGCTGAGCTTTTCAGGATTTGCAACGAAGAAATTGTATGCTTCGATATACATAATCGGTGAAGTGCATCCCCGGTCATACATACCTTCTATAAGCGATATCTTACGTGTCGCGTTATCGGCCAGATCCTCATCGAGATACAGAAGCGTCCAAAGGATCTCAAAGCTGTCCGGCTGTGCATCCAGAAGATCCTTTACCTTTGCCGCTGTCTCGTCGATGAATTCCTCCTCACGATTGATGAGCGTTCGCAGATACATGAAATAAGCACGCTGCTGTGCAGGTCTTTCATTGATATTCATCTCGTTCTCGACGTGTTCAAGCACCCACTCAGCTTCGTTCTGCCTGCGCTGAACCACAAGGAGCTGTGCCTGATACAGCCTTGAGACCGGATTTTTGTCATCGAGCGCATTCATGCGTTCCACGATCTTCATGGACTCCCTGACCCAGTTGCCCACATTGGTCTTCTTCATGCGAAACTCGATATACGATCTCATCAGACGGTTTGTCAGATTTTTCTTTTCCCGTCTGGAAG
This sequence comes from Lachnospiraceae bacterium, assembly GCA_024695145.1. Classification (GTDB taxonomy): domain Bacteria; phylum Bacillota; class Clostridia; order Lachnospirales; family Lachnospiraceae; genus UBA2868. The sequence goes on along the minus strand of JAILIS010000032.1, from coordinate 185,405 downwards.
CTCTTTTGGCATTGACCCTTGCCCGCTGCCTTGCAACGATACTGACATCTATGCGGCTGTGTACCGAAGTGATGCTGATCTTGCCGAAATTCCTGCCCTCATGCAGTTCGTCCCCGATGATCGTAAACGTCAGGAGATGATCGTTACCGATAAAATCATCAACGGTCACATTCTCCTTATCCGGCCGGATAAAAGACACATCCGTGGATATCGTAACATCTATGTTTCCCCACGTTGATTTGTGAAGGATGAACTCGCAGTCCACATTGTCGGATACTTCGTTGTATTCGTACGATGTCCTGTCAACCGAATATACTACCGGTCTTTTCTTGTTGATGGCCACAAGAAAATCATCCACCGCCTGCGGATCACCCGGGAGGTTTGAAAGGCCGCGATACTTGTCATAGTGTATCCTGTCGTTACCGCCGAACACCCTGGCAAAGACGGGCGAATAAAACAGATCCACCGCTTCCTTCCAGCTGACCTGTGCCTGATTGGTAAAGTGGAAGAGGTTTCTGACATTTCCGAGTGAACCCTGGACTATACCGTAGGAAATGGAAAAAACAAACGGCAGATAATACTCTCCGGCATTGGAAACTACCTGAATATCACCTTTGACAACATCTCCGCTCTCAAGACCGGTCGAGTCAAAAACATAGTGTATCGTTGCCTCCGGCGCCTCATCGACGTGATCGTTCCTGCACACAAGACGCATGCTGGAGGAATATATAACGGCGGAGAAATCCCTTCCGTCCTCGGAAGACAGCACAAAGGTACCTTCGGCCAGCTGTCCCTGAGGCATGTCCGCTTCGATCCTGGCTGTGGAAAACAACAGTTTACCGCAGTCGTAATCAAAGAAACCTTCAGTACATCTGTCGATAACCGAACGCACCGTATTCACCGCCTTTCTTAATGATATTGTGGAAAAAAATTTTGACGCAATGACGAGCGAATGATATAATTCGTTCACTGTAGCATACCAAATCAGTATATCAAAATAACGGGGCAGGTGCAATAATTATGCCAAAGCAAGGTGACAGTTTCCACGGCAGTGATCTGGAAAAAATCGAAAAAAAATACGGCGTCAAAAAAGAGGATATCGTAAGCTTTTCCGCGAACGTCAATCCTCTCGGAATATCAGGGCTCGTAAGGAGCGCGCTTCCCTCTCATATCGATGTCATCGGTTCCTATCCGGACAGGGAATATACCAGGCTGCGAACGGTCATCGGAAACTACTGTGAAACCGATCCGGACAGTATCCTGGTCGGGAACGGATCCACCGAACTGATCACAAGTTTTATCAGAACACTGTGCCCGAAGAAGGCCATGATAACAGCTCCCACATACTCGGAATATGAACGTGAGCTGTCACTCGGAGGAGGGTCGAGCCTGTACTTTCCTCTCAGGGAAGAGGACGGTTTTGCGCTTGATGCGGATGCCCTCACAAAAGCTCTTAATGAAGCCGTTGACATGCTGATCATCTGCAATCCCAACAATCCGACATCTACTGCCGCAGCGCGCTCTGATATAGCACGCATACTTGATAGATGCAAAGAGTTAAATATATTCGTTCTCATCGACGAGACATATGTCGAGTTTTGTGAAGACTATGACAGCATCAACTGTGTTCCGCTTACGGCAGTCTATGACAATCTCTGCCTGCTTCGCGGTGTGTCCAAGTTTTTCGCATCCCCGGGTCTGCGGCTCGGCTATGCCGTTTGCGGTAATCCCGATCTGATCCGTGACATTTCATCCGTCAAAGATCCGTGGACCGTCAACTCTCTGGCTGATGAAGCAGGACAGCTGATGTTTTCCGACCGCGAATACATCGAAAAAACAAAGGAACTCATATTCTCGGAGCGAAGAAGGGTCACCGGCGCACTTCGATCCATACCTGCTCTTAAAGTTTATGAACCGAAGGCCAACTTTGTTCTCTGCCGCATAGCAAAAGAGAATGCCGATGCCGACATTCTCTTTGACAAAGCCATCCGCCGGAACATGATGCTCAGGAACTGCTCATCATTTCCGTATCTGGACAACTCATACTTTCGTATATGCTTCATGAACCCCGAAGACAACGACAGACTGCTGGGGCTCATCCGGGATGTTCTCAGCTGACTTTATGCGCCGATCTCGGTCTGCCCGAGCAGATGAAATCCCGCTTTTTCGATAACCGATTCAGCTCTCTCCAAATCCTTTATCCTCAGTATCATCGATGCGGTATCACCTACCGAAAGTACATACATATACTCGATGTTACAGTCCACAAGAGCGGTAAGAAGACTGTGGAGCGATCCCGTATGATTCGGGATCTCGACCGCGATCACATCCGTCAGCCTGACCGACAGATCCTGTGCAAGGAGAGCATCCTTCGCCTTCTCAGGCTCACCCACGATCAGCCGCAGGAGCCCGAAGTCAACGGATTCCGCAAGTGAAAGGGAATTGATGTTGATATTGTTGTTCTTCAGGATCTCCGTAACTTTCTCGATACGTCCTTCTTCATTTCCTATAAAAACCGTTACCTGTTTTACAGCCATATCATATCTCCTTTCATACAAGTTTACGATTATCGATAACATGCACGCCCTTACCCTCATAACGGGGCAGAGTCTTCGGCTCAACCAGTTTCACCTTTACGGCGAGTCCGAGTGCCTGCTTGAGGACTCCGACAACCTTCTTCGAGAGATTGTCGAGTTCTCTCATATCATCAACAAAGTAGCGTTCGTCAACTTCAACCTGTACTTCAAGTGTATCCTGACGGTCAACGCGGTCCACTATCATCATGTAATTGGGTGTGGTCTCACCCATTTCGAGAAGTGCTGCTTCAACCTGTGACGGGAATACGTTCACGCCGCGGATGATGAGCATGTCGTCACTTCTGCCCTTGAACTTCTGGATCCTCGGCTGGGTACGTCCGCACTCACACTTACCGTATTCGATACTCGTAAGATCCTTTGTCCTGTATCTGATGAGTGGAAGACCTTCCTTGGTAAGAGTCGTAAATACAAGCTCGCCTGTAACGTTCTCGCCGACTTTTTCCAGAGTCTTCGGATCGATGATCTCGGGATAGAAATGGTCGTCATGTACATGTAGTCCTTTGTGGAACTCACAGTCACATCCGACACCGGGACCCATGATCTCGGAAAGCCCGTAAATATCAAAAGCTTTGATGTTCAGTTCGCTTTCCATCACATTGCGCATTTCCTCGGTCCAGGGCTCTGCTCCGCATACAGCGGTACGAAGTTTCAGACGTTCAAGCCTGCCCTCTTCTCTGATGACTTCGGATATATGCAGAAGATATGAGGGGGTGCATGCGATCGCGGTAACGCCGAAATCCTCCATCATGGTCAGAAGCTTTTTCGTATTACCGGTTGACTGGGGCACAACCGTCGCTCCCATATACTCGGCTCCGTAGTGTGCTCCGAGGCCTCCGGTGAAAAGTCCGTATCCGTATGCGACCTGCACAATGTCGGCCGATGTTATACCCGCACCGGTAAAGCATCTTGCAACACACTCGGCCCAGATATCGATATCCCTTCTCGTATAGCCGACAACGGTCGCTTTTCCGGTCGTACCGCTCGATGCATGTACTCTTACGATCTGATCTCTCGGAACCGCAAACAGACCGAACGGATAGTTGTCACGAAGATCATCTTTCGTCGTGTAGGGGAGCTTGCTGATATCATCGATACTCGTGATATCTCCCGGCTCCAGTCCGACAGACTGCATCCTTTTTCTGTAGAATTCCACGTTGTGATACACTCTGTCAACGGTTTTTACGAGTCTTGCACTCTGGAGTGTATGCTTCTCATCCGCACTCATGCACTCCTTGGTTTCATTCCAGATCATTTCATGTCCTCCTCTTAAGCCTTTTGCAAGTCAAGTCCGCTCAGGAGCCGCAAAATCCTTCTTTAAATGCCGTCTTGTTGATCTCGACAAACTTCGGCTTGACTTCCCTTTCTATCACCGCGTTCCACTGTTCAATTGTAAAATCCATATGCTTTGCGGCGATCCCCAGAACAATGACGTTGAATACTTTCGCGTTTCCAAGTTCCTTTGCTTTGGAGATAGCATCAACCGAAATGACTTTATATTTCTTTGAAAGATCCTCTATGATGTTTTCGGGGTAAGTTGCGCTTCCCATTACGACAGGCATCGGATCCATGCGCTGATCGTTAACGATGAGAACACCGTCTTTCTTCAGAAAGTGTGCATAGCGCAGGGCTTCAAGCCTTTCAAACGCGATCAGGACATCCGCACACCCTTCCTCAACTATGGGCTCACATACTTCGTCCCCGTACCGGACAAATGTTACGACTGATCCGCCTCTCTGGGCCATCCCGTGCACCTCGGAGATCTTTACCTCGTAGCCACCGTCCATAATGATACCGCCGAGCAGCCGGCTGGCCAAAACTGTTCCCTGACCGCCCACTCCGACGATCATTATATTCTTAGTATTCATCTTCTGACTCCTGATAATTCCTAAACATCCTTGATAGCATCGAATTTGCAAAGCTTCTTGCAAAGGTCGCATCCGGTACAGAGCGTATCGTCGATAGCGATCGTACCGTCTTCGCATTTTGTAAGTGCCGGACAGCCCGGTGACAGACACATGCCGCACTTTTTGCATTTTTCGGGATCCGAAGCGCACTTGTGCGTGATCTTCTTCTGTCCGAGCATGATACACGGGGACTTGGTTATTATGACCGAAACCTCATCCTTTTGCACTTCCTCCTTAACAACCTTTTCAAGTGTCTCAATATCAAAAGCGTCAACCTCCGTCACACTCCTGATACCTATGGCTTTGCACATTTCGTAAATGCTTATGGCCGGGACGATATCACCCTGCAAAGTCTTACCCGTTGCAGCATGATCCTGATGTCCCGTCATACCCGTTGTGGAATTGTCAAGGATCAGAACGGTACCTGTTGCCTGATTGTAGAACATGTTCATCAGGGAATTGATACCTGTATGCATAAATGTGGAATCGCCTATGACGGCTACCCAGTTTTTGATATAGTCTTTTCCCTTTGCCTTCTCCATACCGTGAAGAGCCGATATGCTCGCTCCCATGCAGACAACGGTATCGATGACGGAAAGAGGAGGGACCGTTCCGAGAGTATAACATCCGATATCTCCCGCAGCGTGGATCTTCAGCTTCTTTAAGACCGTGAACACGCTTCTGTGAGGACATCCGGCACACAGTATGGGAGGCCTAGCAGGCACCTCGGCAGGTGATTCGATACCGAGGTCGGCATGAGCTACAGCCTTTCTTATCATGTTGGCGCTGTACTCACCCTGAACGGTAAATATCTCTTTTCCGGTACACTTTATCCCCCAGGACTTTACCTGCAGTTCAATGACCGGATCCAGTTCTTCAACTATATAAAGGCTGTCAACCTTTTTCGCAAAATCTTCAATAAGCTTTCTCGGGAGCGGATTAACAAGCCCGAGCTTTAATACGCTCGCTTCGGGAAGCGCTTCCCTTACGTACTGATAAGGAATACCACTCGTGATCACCCCGATCGACGTATCCCGCATCTCCACCCTGTTGATGGGAAGACTGCACGATTCCTCTTCAAGTCTCTTCTCACGTTTTTCAACCTCAATGTGTCTCGCCCTTGCCATGGCAGGCATCATGACGTTTCTTGAGATATCACGATTATATGGCTTGTCGGGAATGTCCTGCCGCTGCTCAAGCGTTACCATTCCCTGGGAATGTGAAAGCCTCGTTGTGGTACGAAGCATAACGGGCGTGTCATACTTTTCACTGATCTCAAAGGCTGCCTTTGTAAAATCCTTGGCTTCCTGTGAATCGGAAGGTTCGATGACGGCAACGTGCGCTGCTCTTGCCACCATCCTCGAATCCTGTTCATTCTGTGAAGAATAGCAGCCGGGATCGTCCGCCGCGACAAGCACAAATCCGCCGTTTATACCCATGTAAGAGAACGAATACAGCGGATCCGAAGCAACGTTCACTCCGACATGCTTCATGGCACACATCGAACGTACCCCCGCCATGGAAGCTCCGATGGCCACCTCTGTTGCCACCTTCTCGTTCGGAGACCACTCGCAGTACAGTTCATCCTTGTACTGCACAAGATTCTCACTTACTTCAGTGCTCGGAGTTCCGGGATAGGCCGCACTGACTTTGACTCCCGCTTCATATGCGCCTCTTGCGATGGCTGCATTGCCGAGCATCATGACTTTCTGTTTTTCACTCATTGACAGATATCACCTCTATATAACCGTATTTGTCCGATTTTCAGACTAAATTCGATTATATAATATATCCGCCCTACTCTTCAAGAGAATTCTTCTTTGATACCACAACGGTCTGTGAGTAACAGGAGAAGATCGCATCCTTTGAAGCATCGGTGAGCTGAGGCGTGATACGGCTCACTATCGGAACTATTATGAGTGATATTATCATTGCTGCGGCACCTGCAACGATCGGTGATGAGAAGAAGTTTAAGAACATATTGAGTACCGTGATGCCGACACCCGCAACAAAGCTGGTCCATACAGCGATCTTTGACGTCTTTTTGTCATAGAGCGCGTATACGAAAGGTCCTAAGAATGCGCCTGCAAGAGCTCCCCAGGATATACCCATGAGCTGTGCGATGAATGTCGGGGGATTGAGTGCTATCACTACCGAGATAATGATGAACACGCCGATGAACACGCGCATTGTAAGTACCTGTTTCTTTTCATCCATATCTTTTGCGAACAGGTCCTTGATAAAATCAAGTGTGAGTGTGGAGCTCGATGTCAGAACAAGCGATGACAGTGTTGACATCGAAGCCGACAGTACGAGTACTACCGTGACACCTATCAGAATATCGGGAAGATATGAGAGCATGTGAGGCATAACGGCATCAAACATCATGGAGCCGTCCTCTTTGTAAAGTGACGGATCATCAAAGAGCCTCGCGAAACTTCCGAGGAAATAAGTTCCTCCGGCGACCGCGATCGCAAATATCGTGGAGATGACGGTTCCCGTCTTTACGCTTCTCTCATCTTTGATCGCATAGAATTTATGCACCATCTGCGGCAGTCCCCAGGTACCGAGAGACGTTAGGATAACAACTCCCACAAGCCCTGCCGGATCGGTTCCGAAAAACGATGCGAATGCACCGGGCTGACCCATTGTCTGCGGAACATCACTGGGTATCTGCGACAGAGCCATGACCGCACTCATAAAGCCTCCTTTTTCGGACAGTACCGCACCGATTACCAGAACAATACCGACAAGCATTATTATACCCTGTACAAAATCGTTCCATGCCGTCGCAACATACCCGCCCACGATAACGTAAACCGCGGTGAGCAGTGCCATGACCGTTATACATACCTCGTAAGGAATGGAAAACGCCATTGAGAACAGTCTTGAAAGACCGTTGTATATGGATGCCGTATAGGGAATAAGAAATACAAATATGATGATCGAAGAAGCGATCTTAAGCGAATGGGACTCAAATCTCTTCGAGAAGAACTCCGGCATCGTAGCGGAAGACAGATGATTGGTCATGACCCTTGTACGTCTTCCCAGGATGACCCATGCCATAAGGGAGCCGATAAAGGCATTTCCGAGACCTATCCATGTGGAAGCAAGTCCGTATTTCCATCCGAACTGACCTGCATATCCCACAAACACGACCGACGAGAAATATGATGTACCGTATGCGAAGGCCGTAAGCCACGGGCCGACGTTTCGCCCTCCGAGCACAAATCCGGAAACATCCTTTGCGCTCTTTTTGGACGCAAATCCGATAAGGATCATAACGGTGAAAAACAAAACGAGTAATGCGATCTTGACAAACATGATGTCTTCCCTTTCTATTTATTACTTTGACGCGTTAAAGTGTAACGCACTAAAGGGATGATATCTCATCTCGTGCTTTCTGTCAAGTAATAATCCAGTTTCTTTCGAAGAAACTCTCTTCTGTCTTTTGTATCGGCTATCTCTTCCTTCGCCTGTTTCCGTATCTGTCCCATCGTGTCATTGATACTTCCTATATTATCGGGAAGTACGTTATCTATCAGTTTTTTTACATGCTGTGCTAGATAGGGACTCTTTCCTCCGCTGGATACGGCACATACAACATCTTTATCTTTAATGATGGCGGGAAAGATAAAAGTACAGAGTCCGGCATCATCAACGACATTTACCGGGATCTTTGCCGCGCGCGAAACAGCGCTGATACGTTCATTGAGCACGGTGTCCGACGTTGCGGCTACTACAAGCGCATAATTCCCGTCCTCTATGTCGCTGTCTTTATACTCTCTTATATAAATGTTATCCGCGATATCAGATAATCCCACGGCTGCATGTTTAGCCACGACCGTAACCCTCGCCCCGAACATGTTAAGGATCTCTGCTTTCTTTTTGGCTTCCGGGCCGCCCCCGACTATGAGCACGCTTTTATCCTCTATATCGATCATCATGGGAAAATAAGCCATGTTCCACCTCACTTTACAAGCTGATACGGATACACAAGACCTGCATCATCCGAACGTTTTACACTAACCCCGAATATACTGCGAAGACTCGCCTCATCCTCCTTCAATCTGCCGGGACTGATGCATTTTACAAGAGTACGCTCATTCATGACCACGATATCATCGCAGTATGAAAAAGCCTGATCTATACCGTGACAGGTCATTATGACTCCGTGACCGCTTCCGGCGTATTGTCTTAATATTTCATAGAGCATAGACTGACTCTTTATATCCATGTATGTGGTCGGCTCATCAAGCAGCATCATATCTGCATTCTGGGCAAACATCATTGCAACATAGGCTCTTCGAAGCTCACCTCCGGACAGTTCCGTCAGATCCCTTTTTCGAAGATCTTGCACGGTTGCAGTTTGGAGCGATTCATCTATGATCCGCGCATCATCTTCCGTCAGTTTCCTGTAGTTGCCGTGCCATGGGAACCGTCCGTGCCAGACAAGCGTTTCAACATCCAGGCTTACGGCTTTTACCGTCTGCGGAAGATAGGAGACTTTTTTGGCCCTTTCCATTCCCCCATACGATCTGCATTCCCTGTCATCTATCATAATGCTGCCACGATACGGCATCATCCCGGCTATCGTTTTGAGAAGCGTGGTCTTCCCGCTTCCGTTCGGACCTATTACACCGGTAATCCTGCCGCGGGTAAACAGAGCCTCCTTTACAAAGAAATCCTTCCCGTACGAATATGAAGTTGTCATGTTATCTATCCTGATCAATCTATCCCAAGTCTCTTCTTTTTTTTCACAAGTATCCATACAAGATAGGGTGCACCGATAATACTGAGTATCAGTCCGCATGGCAGTTCATAAGGAAATACGATAAGACGTGATATCGTATCGCACAAAAGCAGAAAAGCAGCGCCTGTCAGGGCGCACAGCAGTATACCGCCACTGCTCTTTTTGTCGCTTATGATACGAACACAGTTCGGAACAATGAGCCCGACGAAACCGATAAGGCCGCACATACTGATTGATGCGGCGGCAAGTAATGCCGAGATCATAATGAACAGATTACGGCATGCTCTGACATTAAGTCCCAGTCCGTGTGCGACCTCGTCCCCGAGATTGAGGATATCCATTGACGGGGCCATTAAAAATGAAACCGCAAGTCCGATGATGATAAGCGGTATCGCAAATAAGACTGTCACAGGATTTACCGCTGCAAATCCTCCGATCCTGAACGCCGCTCTGTCGGCTATCGTCTCCGGCCGAAGCGATATGATCAGTTCGATAGCGGATGTACAGATCGCTGATATCGCAACACCGGAGAGTATCACCGATGTTTTTGACATCCCCGTTCTCACAGCAAGAAAGCTGACCAGAAAAGCAACTGCCAGTGCACCGGCAAATGCCATAATGCATTTCACTCCAGACTGAAAGGGAAAGATGAGTGCCGATATCAGAACAAACAGACCCGCACCGTTATTGATGCCAAGAATGCCCGGAGATGCGATCCGGTTATCAAGAGTGCTCTGGATGATAAATCCCGCAACAGATAAAGCTGCCCCGCAGAATGCGGCGGCAGCAACTCTCGGGAGTCTGACACGAAACAGTATTGTCTGCTGGCTAAGGCTCCCGCCTCCTGCAATAACTCTCAGGATGTCTTTTGTACCGATCGCACCGTTACCCGCAAGAACGGAAAAGGCTGCGATCGCGATCAGCAGTATGATCGAAATAACAAGCTTACGTCTCATTTACCGTACAGTATCTCAAATGCTTCTTCGTAACTGTCTGCCCACCTGTCATTGGGTTTTAATCCGAACAGATCTTTGGACAGGATATAATACTGTCCGCTTTTGACAGCTGAAAGATCGCTCCAGGCGCTCTTTGATCCGAAGAGCTCATCAAAGCTTTTCAGGGCTTTATCCTCGTTTCCTCTCGGTACTACGAAAATGTAATCCGGATCAGTCGAAACTATGCTCTCAAGTGACAGCTCGTTAAGATCGCTGTCATCATCCGCAATGTTTTTAAGGCCGAGATCATTAAATATCTCGCAGGCAAAATACGTGTTTTTCTCAGCCTTGCATTTGGTCGCCGAAGCATGGACAAGAAGATATGTTTTCGGTTCGGCATCTTCCGGCACACGCTCCGTTACCGCATCGATCCCTGTCCTTACATCTGATACATACTCAGTGTACAGATCGCTCCTGCCGGTAAGCGAAGTAAAGTATTCCATCATCTGATCATAATCATCAAAGCTGTCGATATTTATAAATTTTACATTCAGCCCCAGTCCCACGGCCGATTCTCCGAGCGCTTTCTGTGCAGGATCTTCCGAGAACACGATCAGCATATCAGGCTCAAGTGCGGCAACAGCTTCGAGGCTCACATGATCCATATCCCCGAGAGATACCGCATCCCCTATTCCGTCAAGATCCATTGCATCGTCACTCGTTGCGATCAGTTCCCCTCCGGCAAGAAGCCACAGAGCGGCATTTGATTTTGACAGCGCTATAACCCTCTCGGGACAGGTGTCTGAAGCAGACTGATCTTTACTTTCAATATTCACTTTGACGTTGCAGCCGGTAAATACGGCCGCAAAAACAAGTGCCGCAACCGCTGCCCTAATTATTCTTCTCATATATATCCCATATTTCCTTTTCGAGCTTGTCCCTGCCGACGCGGTCGACGGTCAGTTTAAAGCGCTCGCTCGGCTTTGCATTGTCCTTGAAGAACTGCAGCGTAGCATCGCAGATCTTAAACAGCAGCTCTTTATCCTCGATAAACGGGATGATCGCAAAACCTTTGCTGATCTTGTTTCCGAACAGTCCGCCGAAGCTGATCATATAACCGGGGAAGGAATCATAAGCATCCGTAGGACAGCTGAATGCACATCTTCCGCAATAGTTGCATTTATCCTGATCAACGACGATCTTTCCGTCTACGTTACTGATCGCGCCTTCACGGCAGATCTTTTCACACACTCCGCATGATATGCATTTGTCCTGCTTCCATTCAACCCTTACGCCGCCTTTTATGCCCAGATCGTTCTCTTCGGCCTTTAAACAGTTGTTCTGGCACCCGGTAACACCGAACTTGAACTTATGCGGAAGGTCCTTGCCGAAATATCTGTCATTCAGTTCTTTTGCAAGCTGTGTGGTCTCAATGCACCCGTTCGGACAGACATCGGATCCCTGACAGGCTGTGATCGTACGGACCCGCGGACCGCACACTCCCGGACTGGCTCCGCCCTTTTCCAGAGCGGCCTTTACCTCATCAATATCTTCCAGTTTGATGAAAGGTATCTCTATGCCCTGTCTTGAAGTAAGATGAATATAACCTCTGCCGTACTTGTCGGCCACCTCCGTTATGGCAACAAGCTGCTCTGTTGTCACCTGTCCACCAACGACAGACAGGCGCAGCGAAAAATTATCCTTCTGCTTCTGCTTCATGAAGCCGCCTTTTTTCAGTGTCGCATAATCCGTAGCCATATCCACCTCCTAAATCAATAACTAAATAACATAATCGGTCGCAACTATCCTGTCCCAGTCAACCAGATCGGCCAGTGTTGTATTATCCACAACTTCCGATATGGCATCATCCAGTTTTTTGAACAAAATGTTTGTCGCGCAGTACATCTTCCTTTCGCACTCATCCGACTGAACGCATGCAACCGGCGTAAGCGATCCTTCAGTCACCCGAAGTATCTCTCCGACGGTGTATTTTTCCGGTGGCCTGCTGAGATAGTATCCTCCGTTTGCGCCCCTGACGGAATTGACAAGACCTGCTTTGTTCAAAAGCGCGAATATCTGTTCAAGATATTTTTCCGAAATGTCCTGCCTGTGTGCGATGTCCTTAAGTCTTACCGGTTCCCCGGTGTTGTAAACAGCCAGATCCAGCATGGTTCGTAAGGCATATCTGCCTTTTGAGGAAATGTTCATAAACGCCTCCTGATTATTTCGTTACCATGCTATATACTATACCATATAACAGTTCAAAACTCCTTATGTGAAGATTTTCATCGGTCGTATGTACTTTCAGTGTACCGTTTCCGAGATTAAGAGCGCGTATACCGCCGTCATTTAATATGTTGGCATCACTGGCTCCGCCGCTGTAGACCGGATCTGCGGCAACACCTGCATCCTCATATGCACGCATGACTTCGACAAGCAGCTCATCATCTTTTGCCACTTCAAATGACGGGTAATCATCTTCCCAGAAAATATCGGCGCTTCCGCCAAAATCATCCGCACTCTTTCTTACCGTCTGCGTCATCTGTTCTTTAAGCTCCAAAAGCCTCTTTGGAGAACCGCTTCGTACTGATACCGTAAATGTACACTTTGCCGTTACCGCACCCGGATCTCCGTAAGAGGATATGCTCTCAACGTTCGCGTTCGTTATGTGATCGATCTCCATAAGAGGCAGCTGTGATATAGCGCCGGCCGCGATCTGAATCGCATTGATCCCTTCCGATATCGCATTCCCGGTGTGTGCGCTTTTTCCAAACACAGTCGCACGCATGCGGCTCGCTCCCGCGGATGCCCTTACGATCTTTCCGACAGTACCCATGCTGTCAAGAACAAGAGCTTTCTTTGATCTTATGTACGAACCGGCTATGGCATCTCTTGCACCGTTCATACCGCTTTCCTCTCCGTACGAAAACAATATCTCAAGCGGTCTGTGCGCGGTTTTTTCGGATGCCAGCCTGTCGAGAAGCTCCATAAGTATCGAGACACCGGCCTTGTCATCTCCTCCGAGGATCGTAGTTTTATCGGTATGTATGTATTCCTTTTCCACTATCGGCTTAATGCCCCGACCCGGTGTCACAGTATCCGTGTGAGCCATAAGAAGCAGAGGATCCGTTTGTTTATCGCCCTCAAGAAAGAGAAACAGATTACCCCGGTCAGAGCCGTCCGATGCAGGATAGAATGCAGGCTCATAACCCATCTTAACGAGCTGTGAGCGAAGGTGACGTATAAAATCACCCTCGCTCCTGCTTTCACTGTCGATCGAAACATACTCAAGAAAACGTTTTGTAAGATCAGATAACATAATCGGGATCGGCTCCCTTCTCTTTCGTAAAGAACTGCCGGAGTATTTTGTTTTTGTAATAAGTGAACGAATCGTCACCCCGGTCTCTCGGATGTCCGAGATCAACGCTTACTATCTGACGGACGCTTCCCGGTCTTTCCGACAGTACGACTATCCTGTCTGACAGGTAGACCGCCTCATCTATGTCGTGAGTGACCAGTATCATGGTCTTCTTTTCCTGCTGGCGGATCCTTTGTATCTCATGCTGCATATGGATCTTGGTCAGTGCATCAAGTGCCCCGAACGGCTCATCGAGCAGTACGAGCCTCGGATCGGAAATCAGTGATCTGGCAATACTGACTCTTTGCTGCATACCTCCGGAGAGCTGTTTGGGATGAGCCTTCTCAAAGCCTTTTAATCCGACAAGATCTATATAGTGGGCGGCCTTTTTTCTTTTCTCATCTTTTGATACTGATCTGTCCAGTCCGAACCCGACGTTTGATTCAACATCAAGCCACGGAAACAGACGCGATTCCTGAAAGATCATCTTGCAGTTTGAACTGGGTCCGGTAACTTTTTCGCCGTTGAATTCAACGCTTCCGTTTGTGGCAGTCTCAAGACCCGCTACGATACGCAAAAGAGTACTCTTTCCGCATCCGCTCGCTCCGACGATGGAAACAAACTCTCCGTCGGAAACGTCAAGGCTGATGTTGTTCAGGACTTTAAGATCCTGTTTGTTTATCGTAAAAACCTTCGATACATCCTGTATCGATAATGCAATATTACCCATATTATCCCTATCTGTTTCTAAACAGCCAGTCCTGAAGTCGCAAAAGGAGCAGATCGATGATCATTCCGAAAAGTCCCAGTTCCACAATACCTATGAACATTACTCCGGGCTGTGCCATATTCCTTGCGAACATGATACGATAACCGATACCGTTCTGTGCCGCTATCATCTCGGCAGTGACCGACATCGCAAGAGCCGAACTTGCCGCAAGTCTTATACCCGTAAAAACCGACGGGAGTGCAAACGGCAGAATAACGCGTCGTACGGTTTCAAACCGGCTCTTTTTCAGCATCCTCGCAAGTTCTATAAGTTTAGGATCCACATTTTTGATGCCGCTTATCGTATTCAGCATCAAAGCCCAGAACGTACCGAGTGTAACGATCGTGATCTTCGAATTCTCTCCGATACCAAGCCACAGTATCACGAATGGGATCAGGGCTATCGTAGGTATCGGCCGGAATATGGCGATCGAAACCTTTGTAAAACGGTCGACCGTGGGGAATATTCCGATCAGGACACCCATTACTATCCCGATCGTGGCTCCGCACACAAATCCGACAATGATACGCATCAGCGTGGATCTTAAGTCTTCAAAGAATATGCCTTTTTCATTGAGCATTTGAAATGATTCCAGCACGGTCGCCGGGGAAGGAAGTATAGACTTCCTTACCCAGTTGTTAGCCGATGCGGCATACCACATCGCGACCAGCGCTGCCGGAAGGAATACAAGCTGTATCCATCCGCTTATCTCACTCAAATACACATTTTCCTTTTCCGCTCTCATATCACTTCAGGCCGATCGCCTCAGCATACTGAACCTTTACAAAATCATCGGTCGGAATACGCTCCGTGATGTACTCGTTCTCATACATGAAGTCGAGATATTTATCAGTCGTATCGTAGAACTCATCCATCGGAGCAAACTCGTATGTCTGATATGTGAGCGTATTCTCCGGTATATCAGGCTCCACTCCGAAGTAATCCGATATGATCTTTACTGCTTCGTCATGATTGTTTGCGATATAATCCTCTGCCCATACATAAAGTTCAAGAAGGGCTGAAATGATGTCGGGATGTTCTTCCGCAAAAGTGTTTCTGACTGCTATAACCTGAAGAGCAGTTCCGGAACCTACGGCATTCTTGATATATTTGAACTTGATACCGTCATCGACTTCCACGCGAAGGAATCTGTTTATGTTGCAGACTGCGGCGTCCACTTCACCGTTCTCAAGTGCCGTTGCAACTGCCGCTATATCAAGGTTGATCACTTCGATATCATCTACTGTAAGACCTTCTTCCTGAAGTGCCCACAGAAGGAAAGCATATTCGCTCGATCCGACCTTTGCGCCAACCTTCTTGCCTGCAAGGTCTTTAACACTGTTGATGTCATCCGAAAGTGTTGCAAGAACGCCTGACTTGGACTGATCGACAAACGAGGCCACAACACTGATGTCTCCGCCGTTAGCGGCACCCGATACAGCAGGCTGTGTTCCCATTGCGCCCCAGTCAACGGAACCGGCGCTTATGGCTTCGATTATCTCCGGACCGCTGTCAAAGTTTACCGTCTCAACCGTAATGTTATGATCCGCAAACACCTTTTCATACCATCCGAAATGCTCGATTATGGGTGCGATGTAATAACCCTGCTCTGCAACGACAACCTTCACGTCGGAAGATGTGATATCCACACCGATATCGGAATACTTATCATCTGCCGCATCCGCTGCTTCGGCTTCATCAGTGCTTTCCTCTGAACTTTCTGCCGTTTCGGATGATTCGGCCTTCTTTTCGGACTCTGCCGGAGCCTGTGCTACCGAAGCTGTTGTGCATCCTGTAAGTGCCGCCGCCGCAAGCACTGCCGCCATAATTATCGATACTATCCTGTTTTTCATATAAGACCTCCTGATATTCAATACTTACTGTTCTCGTTAATATCTTTCCGTAGTTTTAAGATATCAGCATCAACAGCGTGCGAGGCCTCCTGCCGAGAAATTAAAAACTTTCATGATCTTCCCCTCTCAGATTTTCGGATCTATACCATTTTTTCCAGATACGGTACTTCTGCTGTCAGGGTGTCCGGATACTTTATTCCGGCGCCCGTGTTAAGAAGAACAACCCGGTCCGTCTCTTTTAAAAATCCGCTCTTTACAAGTTTTTCAGCAGCCGCAAAATTGGCCGCGCCTTCCGGACAGACAAACGTTCCTTCGTTTGCCGCAAGTTCTTTTACGGCTTCAATTATCTCTTCATCGCTTACGCTTACCGCAGTACCGCCTGTCTCATACAGTGCTTTTAATACGATAAAATCACCCAGGGCTTTTGGTACATTGATACCGAATGCGATCGTTTGTGAATCCTCAAAGAACTCCGAAGCTTCCTTTCTCTTCTCAAATGCCCGGACTATCGGTGCGCATCCTTTTGCCTGAACGCTTATAAGCTTTGGAAGTTTACCCTCAATGATCCCGAGCTCTTTCAGTTCACGAAGTGCCTTGTATATACCGATTATCCCGACACCTCCGCCGGTCGGATAAAATATCGCATCCGGAAGCTTCCAGTCAAACTGCTCGGCGATCTCAAGTCCCATTGTCTTCTTGCCTTCGATACGGTACGGCTCTTTGAGTGTTGATGCATCATAAAGGCCGTTCTCTTTTACATGCTTTGCAACGATCTTTCCGCAATCGCTTATGAGTCCTCTTACAAGATACAGTTCGGCTCCTGCGGCGGCGCATTCGTTTCTCGTTATCTTCGGTGCATCTTCCGGCATGATTATCTCTGCCTTTATCCCTGCACGGGCACTGTATATCGACCATGCCGCTCCGGCATTTCCGTTTGTGGGCATCGCAAGTTTTTTAACACCGAGTTCCTTCGCACGTGATACACCGACGCTTGCGCCTCTCGCCTTGAAAGTACCTGTGGGAATGACACCTTCATCTTTCATATAAAGATCGGGAAGACCTATCTTTCTGCCCAGTTTTGAAAGTGGAAGGATCGGTGTCATACCCTCTCCGAGTGAGACTATGTTCTCATCATCCGCTACCGGGAGGAGTTCTTTGTATCTCCATAAATTCGCCGGCCTGTTTCGAAATGTATCAGCCGATAAAACGGCTTTTGCGGATTCGAGGTCATATCTGACAAGCAGAGGAGCCCCGCATTCACACAGCTGATGTATCTCATTCAATGCATATGTTTTGCCGCATTTACTGCAGTAAAGTTCAATTGCAAAGCTTCCTGTTTTTGACATTTTTTTGAATTCCTACCTTCTTAGTATGTTTACTATGTTTTATTTGATTACGAATCATATATCCTTTGCTGCACTTTGTCAAGATGTTTTTTTGTTTTGATGATATTTTTATTTTTTTGATAATAAAAGCCCAGAAGGAAAGCATTCCTTCCGGGCTCATGTTCAGTACATCTGCCGCCGTCAGTCGATAAGTATAAAAGCCGTTCTGCGAAATGCACTGATTATATGAATCACTCCCGAATAGATAAGTCCGAGACAGTATATCGTGATCGCGGTGTTGGTATGTCTTATATATATGATACACATAAGTGCGAGTGCAAAGTTTACAATACCGTGGACCAGTTTCATCTTCCACGGACCCTCCACTGTCCTTCTTGCTTCCATTGCCCGAAGTGTTTCCACCACACCGGAAAAAGCATGGATACCTACAAGATATAAAAGAATATATACTTTGGGAACATTGGCTAAAGATCCGGTAAACAATGCAAAATCAAGAACGATAACCCCCTGGTACAGTATTATCTTTCCTCCTACCATATGCTTTGCCATGGTAAAATAAAAAACTATGTCCTTAATCCCTTGTACCGCAAGCCCGAGTGCCAGTACTGCGATAACAACATCATACTTGTCATCATCCGAAACCATCATGAACAGTATCGCGGCCAATATCATTGTGATCCCCAGCAGGATCTTTCTTATTCTTTGAAACAGAGTCATTTCATAAACCTCTTTTTCAGACTTTTTCTCGAATAGCCGGCCAGCATGTTTTTTGACCTGTAGATCTCTTCTATGACCATGCCTTTGTGCGCTATCGCACCGCGGAAGAATTTCCCGAGAAATGTGTCATCCTTATCCTTTTTGGAGCTTTCCGTATACTCCGTAAAGTATGTATCTATCGAATAATCCGGTATGCTCTGACCCGACAGTTCCTCTCCGAATGCCTTCCAGTCATCGCACGCGATCAGCTGTCTTTTTTCGAGTATCTCCTTTATCCTGTCAAGATACGGCTCGATGGCAGCGTTATCATATACACCGGTTTCAAAAGATGCTTCGCTCCCCCTGATGTATTTCATGGCATATATCATCTGTGTAAATGCCTTCATATAATCGGACGGATTGTCCTTGACTATATCCTCATACCCGCCCCATGCGGGAACGTATCTGTATCTTGCAAAGCTGTAATCCGGAAGATGGCCTGCCCGTCCGTGTCCGAGATTCATGATCGTGTTCTCGCTTCTTTGGTACAGACTGTTCGTGTATATGCTGTTTTCAAGATCATCCGGTGTCGACGTTTTGTGCCTGAACGTTATTTGTTTTTCCGTGTATCCGTCGTCTTCCGGAAACAGTTCGTAGAAAACGTAATTCGTATTATTGATGACAAGCGACGGTGTTCCCGCAAAATATGAATGTGCCCATGTATCAGCCAGAACATGCATGGCTATTCCGACAGACTGCAACGGTTTGTCCATTGCAAGTTTCACGGTCTTTGCAACAAGATCACTGTTGGGTCCGCATATCAGTCTGTACTTTTGAAGATAACGCCTGGAACAGTCTTTTTTTTCGGCGTACAGATCCCTCGGAAGAAAATGAAATGATGCCCATATTCTTGTTATGTCCTGCAGTCCCACGGGATCGGTCCTCGCATCCATCATCTCAAGCTGAAGCTGCGTTGTTGCAGCTTCCGAAGGACCTTTGACCCCCGCAAGAACAGTCCTCGAACAGTGATCTACAAATTGAGCACTGTAAGCTATATCAAGGCTCTCCTCGTGCGAATACCCTGCTATATATGCCGCACAGTACGTTGCGTAATAATGAAAATCCATCTGCATTATACTGCCCGCTCCTCTATCGTTTCTTCTTTTATTTTTCTGATATTTTTAGTGGATCCTATAATAATGACAAGCATGTATATCATAGTCAGATCGGTAATAAACGATGCTATGGTAGTATCGATATCATCCAGATGATCAAGGATGTGGATATAACTGAACAGCCCCAGAACAGTCAGTGTCAACAGGATATATGAAGCGGTATAATACCCCTTTTTGAACTGCCTTCCTTTTGCAGACCTTATCGCATTAAGGCCGATATAAAAATGCAGTCTCATAATGGCAAATGACAAAAGCACCAGCAATATGACAAGAACGATCATGCCTACCCTTCTCATCTCGGGATCATCCGTCCCAAAATCCACGCCGCCTTCCGATCCGAGAAAAACCTCCATGAATACTTTGATCACGGTCCACACACCCATAAGGATTATGCCCAGTCCGCTTACATAAAGGTCATCATTATATCGCCTGAGTCTTATTTTCTTTTCACCCATCAAAATCCCTCACTCACATTTTGCCCATGCAAAGGCTTTCGCTGTCCTAAGGTCCGGATCCTTAAAGTGGTTACCGCTGTTCCACTCAAGGATACACTCTGTCCCCGTGCTCTTTAAATGATCGTATATATCTCTAATATTGCTGCCGACCGAAGACATTACGGGATTGGAAGTTTTCTCCTCCCTGTCTCCGAGGCTTAAATAGACTTTCTTCGTTTTGATCTTATTTTCCTTCACAAAATCCGAAAATAACGGAAACCATACAGACGGTGACGCAGCGGCTACCGCATAAAATACATCAGTCCGGTATGCCGCCCACAATGAGAACAGACCGGCAAGCGAGTATCCGCCGATAATGTATTTTTTTGATGGATCCTCAGTCAGGGTCATGATATGTTCGAAAGTCTTTGCCGCGCCTCCCCCGAATCCTTTTTTTCCGAATACAGGAGGTGCCTCCCACGGGGACAGCTCATCATTCCAGCTGCCCGTCCTGACGGCGATAAGGCAAAAATCATCCCCCGACATTTTCTTTATATGCAAAACCTCATTTTCGATCATCGAAAGGTCATGATCGTCAACCGGCTGTATCAAAACGGTCGTGCTTTTTGTATCTCCGAATAACAGTATATCATCCGAACCCATAAACGAACATCCCTCCGGATCATATTGTCAAAAAACGCCGGCACAAAGCCGGCGTTATGCACTGTAATACTTCGTATATGTTACGAATCAAGCTGCGATGTGCAGTGAGGACATCTCGTTGCTTCGATGTCTATCTCAGACTTGCAGTAAGGACATATCTTGACGGTAGGATCCGCCTCTTCATTCTTCGCAAGCTTCTCCTTCATCTTGTTCAGTGCTTTGATCATGCAGAATATAACAAGTGCGATAAGCAGGAAGTTGATCACTGCTGTGATGAACATTCCGTAATTGAGCGTTGCCGCAAAATCGCCTTCTCCGAAACTAACGGAGAGTTTTGTAAAATCATATCCTCCGGTGATAAGAGACAGGAGCGGCATGACAAGATCATCAACCAGTGAATTGACTATGGCCGTAAAACCGCCGCCGATGATGATACCGACAGCCATGTCCATAACGCTGCCTTTTGATATAAATGCTTTAAACTCTTTCCAAAATTCTTTCATGTTGATTCCTTTCCGTCAGTCAGTCTATCTCAACAACCCATCCTTCGGGGGGAGTGATCCTTCCCATCTGGATACCTGTAAGCGTATCATACAGTTTCTTCGTCACGGGGCCCATATCACTCATACCTGAAGGCAGGCAGATCTCTTTGCCGTGATCGACTATCTTGCCGACAGGAGATATTACCGCTGCGGTACCGCACAGTCCGCACTCCGCAAAATCAGCAAGCTCATCAACGTGTATCTCGCGCTCTTCAGCCTCCATGTCAAGGTATTCTCTTGCAACCTGCACGATCGATCTTCTCGTGATCGAAGGAAGGATACTGTCAGACTTCGGTGTTACGAGCTTTCCGTCCTTTGTAATAAAGATGATGTTCGCTCCGCCCGTCTCTTCGAGCTTTGTACGGGTTGCGGCATCAAGATAGAAGTTCTCGTCAAATCCCTTTTCGTGTGCATCAACGATCGCAAAAAGGCTCATGGCATAGTTGAGTCCAGCCTTGATGTTTCCGGTACCGTGCGGTGCCGCACGGTCATAGTCACTGATGCGGACCGTAAGAGGTCTTACTCCGCCTTTAAAATACGGACCTACGGGTGTTGCAAACAGTCTGAACTGATACTCATTTGCGGGCTTGACTCCTATTATCGGATCGGAGCCGAACATATAAGGACGAAGGTAAAGTGATGCTCCGCTGCCGAAAGGCGGCACATAAGCCTCATTGGCTTTGACCACTTTTTTTACAGCCTCGACAAACTTCTCCTTCGGATATACAGGCATTTTAAGTCGTGCAGCCGACTGCTCCATTCTCTCACCGTTAAGATCGGGGCGGAATACCACTGTCTTGCCGGTTTCTGTCGTATATGCCTTCAGACCCTCAAATACGGTCTGCGCATACTGAAGCACACACGAGCATTCATTGATGGTTATGTTGGCATCCTGTGTAAGCTCGCCGTCATCCCATTTTCCATCTTTGTAATTCGATACAAAACGGTAATCCGTCTTTATATAACCGAATCCGAGATTACCCCAGTCAATGTTTTTCTTTTCCATCTTATGCGCCTTCTTTCCTGAATATTGTATATATCTGATAATTGTTTAATTATCCGCTCATGAAGGTAAATTGTCAAGAACCGTCCTGACGGAATGTGCCTTGAAATGTATACGCATATCCTGTATAATTCATCTTCAATCAATAACCGAGAAAAGTTCACACAGAAGAGGTGATCAACCAATGAATTACAGCAGCATGATAGCATCCTTCCACGGGATCTCATGTGTACTTGCATATGATATGGCTTGCGGCGATCCGGATAATGCCATTACGATAGCCGCAGCAAACGACAGATATCTTGCTTCCGTCAACAGGGCAAATGAAGATTTTGTACCCGGAAGGCCTTACACATATTACGTTCCCTATGATCCCAATTTTGAGGCACTGGTCAAGAATTGTATCACGAACGGAAAGATCTCTCACCAGTATGTCAACGCCGAACTTTACAAAGCATGGCTGGACCTGTATATGATCCCTCTCGAACCCGCGGGGGACAACAGAGGATACTGCCTGTTCACATATGAGATGAACTCCTCCTCCGATTCCGACAAAATGATAGACATTTCGGCCAAGACCGCATATATGGTTTTAAAGACCTGTATCAAATTCCGTGAGAGTGCTGATTTTGTGGGAACAATGCATTCCATTGTCTGCGACATCAGAAATCAATGCGAATCCGACGGCTGTGCCGTAATACTTACCGACTGGGAAAAGAGGAAGATAGATCACTGCTGGTTTGACCGTTCCGGGGATGGGATATTTGCCCCGGAAGAGGATGATATTTTCTTTAAACCGGAATTCTTTGCCATTGTGGAAGGCTGGAGCGATCTCATGGGCGGCACAAACTGCTTTATCATCCCTCAGCGCGAAGATCTTAAGGCCGTCAAAGCAAAAGATCCGGTCTGGTATGATTCACTGGTCTCTTCCGGAGTGAACAGCCTTGTTCTCTATCCGCTTCGTACGGGGAACGATCTGTACGGATATATATTTGCCACAAACTTCAATTCCGACAAAACGTCATTCATAAGAGAGATCATGGAGCTCAATTCCTTTGTTCTGTCCGCCGAAGCGGAAAACTACCGTATGAGACAGAAACTGGAAACGATGAGCACAACAGACATGCTTACGGGTGTTCTTAACCGTAATGCCATGAACAAAAGAGTGGAAGAACTCGAAAAAAATACCAAAGGATCCCTCAACGGGCTCGGCGTGGTATTCTGTGATCTGAACGGACTGAAAATGGCTAATGATTCAAAAGGCCACAGCGAGGGTGACGAGCTTCTCAAAAAAGTGGCACGGATCCTTTGCAGTGTATACGAAGGGGAAGAGATCTATCGTGCCGGCGGAGATGAATTCCTGATCATGATCAATGATATGGATAAGGATGATTTTGACTCCCGCCTCGAAAAACTGAACAGTATCTCATCAAAAGAAGACACTCCGCCTTTTGCACTCGGTGCTCACTATGAAGAAAAGGGAGGGGACATCAACGCGATAATGCAGGCGGCGGACGAAAAAATGTACAGGAATAAAGCCGAATACTACGCTGACCACCCTAAGATGAACAGAAGGATCAAAACGGAGGATACATTCTCACATAACTCCACTCATCCATAACATTGGGCGTCAGATAAGGATCTATGGCATATCGCCTTCCGTTTATGGTCACCTGGCACCACTGCTGCTTCCATTGATTTTCATTGATATGATTGTACGGGATCTGAAGCATGTTAAGGCACAGGCCCATGGCCCGGGTCGCCCCGGCGCAGTCGCACCCGTACGGTATCCTCACGCCGTTCTCATCTTTGTCGACATTTCCGAACACACCGCAAGGATCGTTATAATGAGCTCCTTTCGTCTTGTACGGAACTCCCGGATTGAAATTGATCCTTTCATAAAGAGTCTTTGCGACATAGCTCATCTGGCCGAGCATATTGTTCGGATACATTTCCCTTGCTGCGATGACTATCGGATATGCTTCGTCATATGCATTATAGAATTCGGCCTTCGTACAGTTCTTGCGAAGGCTCTTTCTCTGGTACAAAAGTTCCTTCGGAGTAATGTCCCCGAGCTGGAGCGCGTCCATGTTGTATATATACATCGCCGCGGGGATACGCCTTTCAAACATCCCGTAATTCAGGTAGTGATCGAGAAGCTTGTGCGCATTGTAACCGTATTTGGCTCTAAGATCGGGATAATACGCGGCATAAAAATCAGAATCGAATCTTCTGCCCGTCTGCAGAAAGAAAATCTGGGCATGTGTGTTTACTGCCGTAAGAGGCATGAACATGGCCGTTATAAGAATAACTGCCGCAAAATGCTTAAAAAACCTGCTGATCCTTTTTTTCATTGATACTCCCCCTTCATTATCCATACTCTTACACCGGTCTTACCCTCATTTTCAAGGCCGGCTCAAAACATCCGAATTCCTGTACTCCCGGAACGTATATTCCACACTGAAATACGTCATCTCTTCGGATTCCGCGGTCATCGTCCAATTCTCATCCTCGTCAAGGTTGGGAAAATAGGCATCCGAATCATATGTCTGGTTGATCTTCGTGATGATGGCCGTATCGCAGTATTTTACGTATCTTTGATATACACTTTCACCGCCTATTATATATATATCGTCAGGATCGTAGTTTTTCAACAGTGCAAATAATTCTTCATCGTTGTGAACGACGCTTGCGTCGTTTACTTTATAATCCCTATCACGGGACAGGATGATGTTCGTCCTGTTCTTTAAGGGCAGTCCGTTCGGAAAAGTCTCAAGAGTCCTGCGCCCGAGCACGATGACCTTGCCGGTCGTCTCGTTTCTGAACATTTTCTGATCGTTCGGGATCGATACCAGGAGCCTTCCTTTATAGCCTATGGCCCAGTTGTTATCTACAGCTGCAATGCATTTCATTTCGGTATATGCGTCTCCTTCCTGCTCTTTGCCCTCCGCTTAGATCCCCAGATCGAACTTAAGCTGCGGATTTTTATCTTTGATGATATCACGGGGATATCCCTCCACTTTAAAATCATCGACCGTAAGATCCCAGAACGATCTGCCCTCCGGCAGTGTGATCACCGGTTCGCACTCAATGCTCTTTCGTGAGAGCATCTCTTTTGCCTGATCGATGTGCCTGTCATAAACCTGTACATTGGCGCAATACCACGTAAACCTTCCGGGTCTGTATCCGAGATGATTTGCAATTGCGATCAGAAACGCCGTGTACTGAAGCTGGTTGATGCATCCGGCAGTCAGAAAATCGGAACTTCTCTGGAACAGGCAGCAGTCAAGTACGGGACGCGCAAAATCCCTGTCCTCGTATCTTACATTCCATACAGTCTGGTAAGCGCATGGCTTGAGGCCGTGCTTCTGCTTAAAATCATCCTCCTGCCACATATTGATTATGTGACGTCTCCCGTCGGGATCGTTCTGTATGTCATTTATCAGATTCTCCGTGAGATTCCATTTTCTGACCGTTGCACCGTAACACTGGCCTATCGTCCTGTCTCCGATATCCCACTCGTCCCACCATGTGATATTGTATTTGTCACGCAGCAGGTCAAGATCGTTTGACATGTCCCTGTATATCCACAGCAGTTCGCCGATGGCTGATTTTATAGCAATGGGACGAAGCGTTATAAAAGGACTCTCTCCGGCCGTAAGGTCATAAGTACACATCACGTGATCAACGGACAGTGTATGTGCCGGTGTTCCGTCCGCATAGTGCGGGCGCGGATCACGGTCAAGGGAACCTTCCGCAAGTATCCTTTCAACAATCTCCCTGAAATATAGATCGCCTTTAGTCATATGGGCTTACGCCCCTCCTTTCCGCATTATCTGTCCCACTTGTCACACAGGCTGTTGATCTGGTCGGCAAATTTGGCCAGATCCTTATTGGCTCCGCCTTCGTTGTGTGCAATGACAGCCAGCAGTCTCTGGCCTGCTGCAAGCAGTCTCTCAAATACCGTGGACGCTGTCCTTGCCTTCTTCTTCGCGCCCTCGATCCTGATGCCCACAGTCTCCTCAATGAGCCTGTCGGCAATAAGATCATAACTTGTGCCCGAAAACGGAGCATATGTATTAAACCCGTGCTCATCATGAAGATACGAAGCAAAATTGTCCGTGGTCTCATCTTCGCCGTGAACGATGAATACCATCTGAGGTTCATTCTTGAAGCCAAGCATCCATCTGGTAAGTCCGGCCTTGTCGGCATGTCCCGAAACGCCTTCCAGTTTCAGTATCTTTGCCCTTATCTCGATCGTCTCCCCGAAGAGTTTGACCTCTTTGGCACCTTCGACTATCGCCCGTCCGAGTGTTCCCACTGCCTGATATCCCACAAAAAGGATCGTACATTCTTCGCGCCAGAGGTTGTGCTTTAAGTGATGTCTGATACGGCCGGCTTCGCACATGCCCGATGCGGATATGATAACCTTGGGCTCGCTGTCAAAGTTGATGCCCTTTGATTCGTCACTTGTGATCGAAAGAGACAGCCCCGGGAACATAAGCGGGTTGATGCCCTTCTCTACAAGACTTTTCGCCTCGTCGGAAAAACATGTCGTGACATTTTTGTTGAACACTCCGGTTGCCTCAACGGCGAGCGGAGAGTCAACGTAGACGGGAAAATCACCCAGATCGTCAAGAAGATGTTTCTGCTTGATCTGCCTGATATAGAACAGGATCTCCTGCGTACGGCCGACGGCAAATGAAGGGATCACCACATTGCCGCCCTTTGCAAAAGTATCACGTATTATCTCGGCCAAAGCTCCGGAATAATCAACTCTTCCCTTTGTGTGAAGCCTGTCTCCGTATGTCGACTCGCACAGAACATAGTCCGCTTCATCGATCGTCTGAAAATCACGGATAAGAGGCATATTGTCATTGCCGATATCTCCCGAGAATACAACCTTTTTTGTGACGCCGTCCTCCGTAAACCATGCTTCTATGGCGGCAGACCCCAGAAGATGTCCGACATCGGTAAATCTGATCGACAGTTCATCGCATACCCTGTACTTTTCGCCGTATCTGACAGGCACAAGACTCCTGATCGCTCCGTCCGCATCTTCCATATTGTAGAGAGGGACGAATTCGGTAATATCCGAAGATCTCTTTGCCTTTCTGTTGCGCCATTCGGCTTCCGACATCTGTATATGGGCACTGTCTCGAAGCATTATGGAACACAGATCGACTGTTGCCTCGGTAGCGAATATCTGTCCGCGAAAACCTTTTGCATACAGAAGCGGCAGCAGTCCGCTGTGGTCGATATGTGCATGTGTAAGGAGCACGTAGTCTATCATCGCCTCCTCAACGGGAAGCGGAACATTCTCATATATATTGACCCCTTGTTCCATACCGTAATCGACAAGTATATGCTTGCCGCCCGCTTCGATGTAATGACAGCTTCCCGTGACTTCGTGAGCCGCACCGACAAATGTGATCTTCATGTTTACTCCACCTTCCCTTTATTGTTTGTAACAAAGCAGATCCGCAAGATCCCCCGGGGCATCTATCACATGTTCGCAGCCCGGAACATCTCCGAATCCGTATGCCGCATATATGAACGGACAGCCCGCCTCATCGCAGGCATCCCGATCCATTACGGTATCTCCCACATATACGGGAGCCGAAAGTCCGTAGTCGGATATGATCTTCCTGATATTATCGGCCTTAAAAACACCGGTATCCCCGGGGCACAGATGATCCGTGATATATTCCCGGCATCCGGTCTTCATCATGAACAGTTCGATATAGCCTTCCTGGCAGTTACTGACAATGAACACGGGAACATTACCGCTGATGTCCCTTATCTGTTCTATGATCCCGGGATACAGCTTTCCTCCGTTCTTCCTGAGATATTCGTCTTCGTAACCGTATATGGCGGGAGTGAGTAAAGACACCTCGTCATCCGTACCGTCGGGAAAAATGTCTTTTATAATGTCTGCCATCGGCAGTCCGAAAAGGCCTTTCAGCCTGTCGGCGCTTATATGCGGATCCTCATATCCGCTGTCGATAAAAGCTTCGTTCCATGCATCCTTGACTATGTCGGTCGAATCCCAGAGCGTTCCGTCCACGTCAAAAATAACTCCATCAGTTACTATCATAGAAAATCATCCGTCGGGAAGATCCCGTCTCCTCTTCTTTTTTTTCTGTCACGCTTCCTTTCGGCTGCGGCTGTTACAAATATCACCAGCGCGACCGCCACGGTGATCGCACATACGAGTCCCGCGATAATAAACCCAATATATGATTTTTTCACCCTTGATTCGGTATTCCTGTCGATGGCGTTGGCTATGGCAGTCGTGTCAACAGCCGGAACTTCTCCTCCGATTATCCAGTCGGAATCCGCGGCTTCTTCGGTCACAACAGTCTCATCCGCAAACAGCGAAGGCCCGGTCTCATCTTCCGCTGCGTCTCCTTCATCCGTAACGGCGTTGTCCGCTTCATCATCCGGCTCCTCCTCATTGGGAATAAGTTCCACGGTATTGCTTATGCCGTCCACCTGATATACGTTGAATACCTTGGCGGTAAGCTTTCCCTCATAGCCGGGCTGAACGTGATATGTTCCTGATACCATGCCGTTATCGCCTTCCCACAACTCCAGATCCGGAAATACCGTATCCTTGTCAACATCTCCCGTCATAAAGCCGTAGTACATCAGCTTGCTGTCGTCGTCATGTGCATACAGGGTAAAATCGACATCGCCCTTATTGCTGCTGTAACTGTCAACCTCCAGCCTGATCCCCTCGGGTTCGCTTTCATCGGGCATGACCGGATGCACCGCGTCCGTGACTGGTACTACCGGCTCCGCTTTTTCTTTTACGACGCCCTTTTCGAGACCATAAAACTTCGCAACAGCCGTCGCATCCATAACCCCGAATCTCTTCCAGGCTTCCTCGCTCTTGATACGAAGATAATCCCTGTCATTGTCAAGATAACCGTGTTCAAGTATGATCGTCGGAATGTCGTGTTCTCTTCCGATACGTATCAGACCGTAGTAATCCCCGTTTTTACCTATCCTGGTCTTGATATCCTTGGGGATATTGCCTTCCGCGACCCACTCGTCCATGACTTTCTCTGCAAGTGCGTGTCCCACCCCGTAGTATCTTCCGAAAGCTGAAGTGAATATTTCGGATCCGAAAAAATTGTGATCGGCAGAAGCGTTATAATGAATGGAGACGATGACATCGGCTCCGACCTCCTCGGCAAATTCCACACGCCTTTGAAGCGATAATTCTGCATCAATATCCCGTGTAAGATATACATTTACATTTCCATACTCGCACAGCTCATCATACATGGCCAGTGCCGTGACGAGATTGACGTTCTTCTCTTCAAGGCCGTGATATGTTGCGCCTGAATTAGTCTCATCCCCCTCCCTGGACACTCCTCCGTGTCCCGGATCTATCACAACGGTAACACTCTCCGCCGCCTGTACCTGTTTATTCATACATAAACAAAATACCCCGGCAAGTAAGATAATACCGAAGAAAGTCATCGTTTTCCCGTTTGATCCCTTTCGTCTGAAAATAAGCCTGATCATACAAGATATAGTATAGCAGAACCGTCCGGATACTACAACCGTTTTACAAAGGCAATGTAAAAGCGGATGCAATCTGTTAACTTGCATCCGCCTTTACTCTGACACTGTATCCAATGGACTGTACCTCCGATCAAACGTCCCTTGTTCCGCGATACTTTCCTGACCCTTACTGTCAGGCATCTTATACTCTGCTTCCCTATTCAATTGTCTCTCTACCGGAAATGCATTTTCATGATGCTCATCTGACGGCGCTTCGGTCGTCGCATCCTCGCTTTTCTTCGCGTTTTCCTTGTCGTAGACTACCCTCTATATTAATTCGTATCGTCTGTGTGAACTAAGGACACCAAATCTCTTACACTAATGTGTTTCATTAAATTTGGAAACTTAGTATTTAGGTGGTCCGTACCTCCTTTTCTGGAATTCGGATCCTGATTCCCGCGGATCCGTATCAACTCTTAACTCCTTTTCTTTATGTCTGTATTATAGTCCCTGTTATGTTAATTGTCAATACAATTATTAAATATTTTTTATTTTTTTAAAATATTATTATTAAATGTTATGAATATTCTGACTATTATTACATGTACCCGTCGATGATCTTCTTCGCTTCATCCGGATTGTCGGAAACGGACAGAACCGCGTATTTACCGCTGACTTTGATCACCGCGGCATTAAGCTTTGTAAGCTCTGCCGGAACGTAGTCCGTAAAGCTTTCGATCTGATCCGAAACACGTGTCTTTAAAACCTCTTCCGCTTTCTTTGCATCATCTTCACTCGCGCACTCCAATACGACGATCTCCTCTGCCGTTCCGCCGGAACCTTCGTAAACGGCCGCCTTCGTAACATTTATATCCGAAAGGTTTAAAAACATGCCTGCCATGTCAAGATCCATCGGTGACAGTGTATCCGCATATGTGATCTTTGTGTTAAGATCCGACGCAAGATTTTCAATTTCAAAATCGGCCTTCTTGCCGCCGCACCCCGCCAGAAGGGCGCATACCCCGATAAATGCTGCGATCGCAGACTTTCTGATTTTCTTCATCTCTTATATTCCTCCTCTTATATGAATCTTATTTGAGCACAATCGCGTGCTCGCACAGAAACTCTCTCCAGATCTTCATGTATTCGGCTTTGAGGTGAATACCGTCCGTAGTCATCTCAGGCCTCAGGCTCCCGTCGGCAGTCGAAAGCACGGGACCGGCGTCAAGAAAATACGCCTTCTGTTCCTGCGCAAACTCTTTAAGTGCCGCATTCCTCTCATTGATATTGGGATTGTTGTGAGCCTTGTCGCTGGCTGACTTTTCGGCCGTGACGGGAAGCAGCGCGTGAACGTATATGATCGCGTGAGGTTCGTATTCGCGAAGCTTGGCGATCAGTTCCGCATACTTCTTTTCAAAGTTCGCCTCGGTCCCGTAGCCGAGCTCGTTGAGGCCGACCTTGATGTATATCTTGGTGAACGCGTCATACGGCATCGCGTCAAATATCGGAACCTTGCCGTTTTCGGTCTGGACGACATTTGTTGTGTCATATTTATAAAGCTGGAAGCCCGTTGCGCAGTAGTACGTTGCAGGCAGGCCCGACCAGAATCCGAAGCCCTGAAGCCGTGAATCTCCGATAAACAGAGCGTCCGTAAAATAGCTCTCGTCAACAGTCGTAAACGGAAGCGGATAATCGGCTATGGGATCCGCAGGACCCTTATTTTCATCTTCATCCTTTCCGCTTATCTCATCATCGCTTCCGGCCTGGGAAACGCCCGCGTCCCCCTCCGTATCGGAAACTATGGTTGCGCCGTAATCATCTTCTGTCCCGGCCGGATCACTTTGCGTGTCATCTTCTATTACTTCCTCGGTCTCGCCTTCCGTGATCGAATCATCCGGCACCTCATCAAGTCCGGCGTCTTCCTCTTCCGATACGGGTGCCGATGCCATTTCGGTATCACCATTCTCCGCTTCGGTTATCGCCTCGTCGACCTCTTTTGCAAACACGATGGTCCCAAGCTCGGAGAGCGATCTCTGACTGTCCCACAAAGCCAGTCCCACTCCTACGGCCATTGACAGAAAAAGTGAAAAGATCATGACCACCGCTACGCAGATGATACGTATCGTTTTTC
This sequence comes from Lachnospiraceae bacterium, assembly GCA_024695145.1. Taxonomy (GTDB): domain Bacteria; phylum Bacillota; class Clostridia; order Lachnospirales; family Lachnospiraceae; genus UBA2868. The sequence continues at coordinate 153,731 of JAILIS010000032.1, read as the reverse complement.
TGCTTTTTTTGTTCAGGTGTCCTGCCGGGTGATTGTGAACTTCCGCCGGATGATTGTGAACTTCCGCCGGTCTCTTCTTCGGGCTTTCTTTGTCCTTTTCGTCATCTTCGATGACCGCGGATGTCACGGAAGTCTCTTCGTTCCCGTCTTCGGACAGATATACCTGTTTTATCTCGCGGCCGCTCCTGCGTCCGCCCTTTTCGGATTCTTTACTCATTTACCCACCAGTTTGTAAAAATGATTGTCATCATTAACAAAAGTCCAGTTATACATAAGGAGAACATCGGCGTCTTTATCTTCCGAAAGTTTGTCGGGAACCGACCCGCCGAAATATCTCAGATCGATCACTGTGATCCTGTCATAGTTCATCACAAGATACGGTATCAGACAGTTTGCATACGAGTCTTTCAGGATATAAAGGCTGCGTCCTTTACTGTTGCCGGTATCAACTATCTCAAGACCGTCATTACCGTACATGAACGCACCGTATTTGTCAAAACCCGAAAGCTTCTCCTCATCAATCAGATTATCCACCATGCGCTCTTTTAGTGCAAGTCCTTTTATCGGAACATCATAATACTCGAGCGTATCGGCGCTTACGAAACCTTTGTACTTCGCATAATGCGTTCCGCGAAAATCATTCACGCTGTGTTTTTCATATTGCGTGATGTCTTTCCGCTCAAGACCCATTGCAGAGGCGACAGCTTCATAAGCATATCCCGCTCCGGCCGTTGTCCAGTGATGATCCGTGCGATAGAAAAGCTGCTCGTCGGCATGGCTTATAAGAGCATCATAAAGATATATGATATGAGCATTCGGGATATCTTTAAGTGCATCGGTCAGATCGTTGCTGCACGATACCTCGTCAAGAACCGGCATTCCTTTCGGGAGCTTATCTGCATTGATCCATGTGGATGTCGGAGCTACGGCGACATACACATCCCTGTCGGCCGACCGTACAAAATTCTTTATGGCTGCGATATTCTTTGCCTCTTTGTCACTCGTTGCCAGGACCTTGTCGAAAAGATAGCCGTCATCTCCCTTTGCTATCCCGTCGTTCTCGGACGAACCGGTAAGCCATACGATGACCGCCTTGCATTTGACGAACATATTACGTGCAGGAATCTGCTCGTTTGTATATGTCTCAAAGCTTTCCATAAAAGACCCGTCCGCAAGAGATGACATGCTTACGGCAGGACGTTTTTGCAAAAAGCGGTTTTCCATCTCCGAATAGTCCTTCTCCGGCAGCAGAATATATCCCGCCAGCATGCAGAAGCATACGGCAAAAAAAACCGGCACGAGCGGATATGCTGTTATTTCTCTGATCTTAGAGTTCATGTTTTATAAATCCCCTGCGTCCCCTGTCATAAGTTTGAGACGGCAAAACCTAAAACCTGAAATACAAAAAAGGATTGTATGCTTCGTCGGCAAGATAACATATGCTCACAAACAGCAGCACGAGCAGGACCGCATACCCCGCGGCCTTCTGCCTGATCTTTGCAAATAACCTGCCGGGCAGAGGCGTTGAGAACAGGCACCCGAGCGCCAGAACAACCCCGTAATTCCTGAGGTAATATATCACATCACTGCATCCGGAAATGCTTCCGAATGACAAAAGCCGGAGCGCATATACACCGAGCTGTGAGAAATCGGTGATCGCGAATATCATCCACGACAGTCCTATAAGTATAAGAGCATAAACTCTCGCTATGTGCGGATGCTTTTCAAGCGGCTTTCCGAGGAATGATTTTTCAACGGATAAAAGTACGAAAAAAAACAGTCCCCAGCATATAAAATTCCATCCGGCTCCGTGCCAGAAACCCGTCAGGAACCATACAACGAATAGGTTGACATAAGTCCTGGCCTTTCCTTTTCTGTTGCCGCCGAGCGGAATATAAACATAATCGCGAAACCACCCCGAAAGAGTCATGTGCCATCTTCTCCAGAACTCCGTAAGTGAACGCGATATATACGGATGATCAAAGTTTTGGGGGATGTTGAATCCGAGCATCTTTCCGAGCCCGATAGCCATGAGGGAATATCCGTTAAAATCAAAGTATATCTGCAGCGTGAAGGCAAGCACTCCGAGCCACGCAAGCGGCATGGATATCCGATCGTAGCCGATACCTTCAAGATCGCTCCAAAGCTGTCCCGCCGTATTTGCAATAAGCACCTTGGACGCGAGTCCCATGATGAATATCGTGATACCGTCCGATATTTTTTCGATGCTGACTCTCCGGTCATGAAGTTCTTCCGACACCTGTGAATAGACGACTATCGGTCCGGCTATGAGCTGCGGGAACATGACGAGATACGTTCCTAGCGTGAGCGGATCGCGCTCCTCCCTGATCCTGCCTCTGTACAGATCGATAACATACGATGCGATCTGAAAAGTGTAAAAGCTTATACCTAGCGGAAGCGTCAGTTTGGGATCCGGAATGTCCGTATTAAATATCGCATTGATGTTCTCCACAAAAAATCCGGTGTATTTGAACACAAAGAGCATTCCGAAATCAAACACGATGGCGGAAACAAAAGCCGCCTTTTCGGAAAATGTGTGTCCGCCGGATGTACGAAACCGGGCTATCAGAAGTCCGGCAGCGTAGTTTACCAGGATGGAGATAAATATAAGTATGAGATAGGACGGTTCTCCCCAGGCATAGAAAACAATGCTGCCGATAAACAGGACAGCATTGCGGAATTTTCCGGGGCATATGTAATATACCCCGAAAAATATCGGTATGAACCAGAATAAAAACAGGAGACTCGAAAAAACCATCGATCACATACACAAAGGATATTTGGCTGTAAGTTCGTCAACGATCGCACGTGCCTTTGAGATCCCGTCCGTACCTTCCTTGACAACAAACGCGATCGCCTCTGCAATGCGATCCATATCATCCCTGCCCAGTCCCCTCGATGTAACAGCGGGAGTGCCGAGTCTGATGCCGCTTGTGACAAAAGGCTTCTGAGGATCGTTCGGTACCGTATTCTTGTTGGCTGTGATATGAGCTTCGTCAAGGAGCTTCTCTATCTCTTTGCCCGTAAGCTGCTGAGGGCGAAGATCGAGGAGCATGAGGTGGTTGTCCGTGCCGCCAGATACTATGGAAAGACCGCGTGAGAGCAGTCCGTCACACAGCGCCTTGGCGTTTTCAACGATATTCCTGCCGTACTCTTTGAACTCGGGTGAAAGCGCTTCTTTGAAGCAGACTGCCTTGGCAGCTATCACATGCATTAAAGGTCCGCCCTGCGTACCCGGGAAGATCGCCTTGTTGAAGTTGAACTTATCGGCAGCTTCCTGATTGCACATGATAAGGCCGCCGCGCGGTCCGCGCAGTGTCTTGTGAGTCGTTGTCGTGACAACATCGGCAATGCCTATCGGACTCTCATGCATTCCCGATGCGACCAGTCCGGCGATATGAGCGATATCTACCATCATATATGCGTCAACTTTGTCGCAGATCTGTCTGATCCGTTTAAAATCGATCGCTCTGGCATATGCGCTCGCTCCGGCAAGGATCATCTTCGGTCTGCACTCGAGAGCTATGCGCTCCATCTCATCATAATCGATAAATCCTTCATCATTCACACCGTAGTGAACGCAGTTGAAATATTTTCCGGAAATGTTCACCGGTGACCCGTGTGAAAGATGTCCGCCGTGATCGAGATTCATGCCCATATATGTATCTCCGGGCTCAAGCATCGCAAAAAACGCGGCGAGGTTTGCCTGTGCACCCGAATGCGGCTGTACGTTAACGTAATCGCATCCGAAAAGCTTCCTGGCTCTCTCTCTGGCAAGTTCCTCAACGACATCAACACATTCGCATCCGCCGTAATATCTCTTGCCCGGATAACCTTCCGCATATTTATTCGTGAGCGGTGATCCCATTGCCGCCATAACAGCCTTGCTGACCCAGTTTTCGGAGGCGATCAGCTCTATATGGCTGTTCTGCCTTGCCATCTCGGCTTCTATGGCCGCAGCTATCTCGCTGTCCACAGCTTTGACTTCATCAAGTGAGTACATATCATTTCCGTCCTTTCATGTATCTGTGTGTGTAAACCGTGTATGATTATATATAAAAATCACTGCCTTCGCAACCTGCTGCTCTCATATTTTTCTCTTGCCTTAAGCGCTCTTAAGATCTCCTGATACATGTCCTGCACATCCCCGGTAACATCCATATCAAGAGATGCCGCGACAAACCGGAGCATCTCCTCATCGGCGATCTTTCTCATATCATAGAATCTGTCAACTTTGTCGGATATTGAAGATGCATCAAGAAAAGCTTCAAGAAGAGGATTCAACGATCCCTCGGACGCAGCGGCATATACGGCATCCTCTCCGAGAAGGTCGCTCAGCGCATCTTCGGAGCACAGCGTAAACCTGTATTTTTCCCTTACCTCGGGATACTTTTTCCTGTCGACTTCACTCATGAACATTTCAAGAGGCCTGGCATATGATTTGTCTTCCTGATCCTCTCTTTTATATATGACAAACCTCTCTCCCGTTTCGGTATGGGTGGCTATCGTGATAATACGGTATATGTTTCCTTTGAAATGCCGGTATATCTGTCCCGGCCTCGGCATATCTCTCATAATCCTTCTCCTTGAAAATAGGCAGCGGATATCCGCTGCCTATATGATCGTCCGGTACTATGGCGGTACCTGACCGCTGTATCATCAGAACGTGAACTCGCCCACAGAGCTGACAAGATCCTGTGCTATATCGTTCATGCCGTCCGAATTCTCGCTGATGGTCCTGATATCCATCGCGATGCTCTCCATGGAAGCCGTGACCTCTTCGGTGCTGGCCGCATTCTCCTCGGAGATGGCTGACAGATCGCTAACATTCTCGACGATGGTTGACTTGATGTTCTCGAGGTTCTCTGTCTGTTCCGAAATCCCTCTGATATCCTCTACGGAATTGGTTATCTCGGTGTTGAGCACATCGAATCTCTTCTTGGTCTCTCCGAGGATAACCTGTTCTTCGTTGATGGCACCTTCCACAGACTCGGAAGCAAGCACACTCTGCTCGGACTGCTTCGTAAGTTCATCAATGATCGAGCGTATCTCCGCAGTGGATTCCGCAGACTGATTGGCGAGGTTACCGATACTCTCGGCAACAACCGCAAAGCCTTTGCCCATCTCACCCGCTCTTGCAGCCTCAATGGAAGCATTGAGAGCGAGAAGGTTGGTCTGGCTGGCGATGTCAGTGATCATTCCTACCGCACTTGTGATCCTTGTGATAGCCTCATTCGTATTGATGACCTGAGACCTGATACCGGCAACCGCATCCTTCGTCGTGATGGATGATTTCTCAAGATTGGTGATGTATCCGTATGCTTCATTATTGGCCTGCTGCATCGCCGACGCTGAATTGGAGAGAAGATCCACGGATTCGACAACGCTGTTGATGAGTCCGCCCATCTCCATAACCTGCTCGTTGATGTTCTGAACGTTCTGTGCCATTGAGGTCGCGCCGTCCGCTAGTTCCGCGATCGCGATGTTTATCTGCTCGGTTGAGGAATTGCTGTGTTCGGCAAGCTCATTGACCTCACCGACCTTGGTCGCAAGTCCGTTGGCATCTCTTTTGATATTTCCGAGCATCTTTCCGATGTTCTCCTGCAGTCCGCGGTACGACTGGATCAGACTGTTTGTCTCGGCAATGGCGGATTCCATATCGTTATCCGCAGTAAGATCACCGTTTGCGATTATCTCAAGGCTGTCGGCAGTAACTCGCAGCGGTGTCGATACTCTCTTGGAAAGGATTATTATCACTGCCCCGAACAAAACGATAAGTATAAGTGCGGTTATGATCGAAACAAGTATGATGCTGCGTTTTGCCGACGAGATATCCGCTCTCGGGGTACCCGCAAACGACATACCTATTACCTTATTGTTTGCATCGGTTATAGGAAGGTATACAACATAGTAATCCCTTCCCGCAACCTTTGTGTTGTCATTAATGAACTTCTCACCGCGGCTGACCTGTGCCCAGATGCCGTCAGCAGCCTTCGTGCCCTCGTTCCTCTGACCGTTATCGTTAAGAACCGATGTGCACAGTCTAGTATCTCCGACAAATACGGTAAGGTCGACATCTTCGCTCTTTAAGATATCTATGTATTCCGCGTCATAAGATATCTCTGTCTCACCGTTGTGCTTAAGATCATATTCCGTGTAGAACTTCAGTCCCTGGGCGGCAACTTCGAGCTCATCCTCGATCTTGCTCTCCAGGTTGTTCGTACATACGACCACCGCCATGACGGTCATTGCGATGATAGCCACGGTCAGCGGTATCATGCTTGATAGCAGCATCATCAGATTAAGGTTAAAGCCTTTTTTCTTCATCACACTCACCCACTCCTTCTGTAATATATTGTGCATATCAGCGCTCAAAACCCCTTCGGCGCATCAATATGTTGATAATTTTATCATAATTTAAGCTTTTTTTCCATGTTTTTTAGTAATATCGCATATTACATATCGTGTGATATAATGAAACGCATGAAACAACTTGAAGCCGATATCAAAAACGGGATATACAAACGTATCTATCTCCTTCATGGTCCGCAGAGCTATTTGAGGACAAGTTATGTGAAAGCTCTTACCGCCAGATTTCTTGACGAAGGGGATTCCATGAATCTGACAAAATATTACGGAGCCAAGGTCGATATCAAAGAGGTTACGGACACCGCACTGACCATGCCTTTTTTTGCGCCGCGGCGTGTCATCGTATGCGAGAATACCGGACTGTTTACACGCGCATGTGAGGAGCTGGCCGATTTTATACCGGACATCCCCGAAACAAGCGTTATGATCTTCTCGGAAGAAAAGATCGATAAGCGGCTGCGGCAGACAAAGGCCGCCGCATCAACGGGATGCATCGCACAGTTTTCGGATCTTTCGGATGCCGAACTTTCCGATCGCATCGTCAGAAGGCTTGCAAAAGAGCACAGACCAATAACCCGCTCCGCGCTGGATCTGTTCATGGCCCGCTGCGGTGATGATATGTGGCAGATCTCAAACGAACTCGAAAAAGTCATTTCATATACTTTCAAAAAAGACGGCATCAGGGATGCGGATGTGGACGCCGTATGTCCTTCGCCTCCGCAGGACCGTGTATTTAACATGATCGATGCGATCCTTGCCGGTGACGCAAAAAAGGCGGTGGCGTTTTACATGGATCTCATATTGCTTCAGAGCGATCCTGCAGGTATCATAAGCCTTATACGTGACCAGTACCGTCTGATGCTCCATATCAAACAGATGAGTGAAGAAAATCTCGGTATCGGCCGGATGGCGGAAGTGCTTAAAGTACGTGAAGTAAGGGTCAAAATGGCATTGCCAGTGTCAAAAAAGAGTAGTAAAATCAGATTGGCAAAGGGCATAAAGCTCTGTGCCGACACCGAACAGCGTATCAAGACGGGCGATGTCGACAAAAAGATCGCCGCCGAAACGCTGATCATCGAATTGAGTCGTTCATAGGAAGGAGATATAAGATGTCTGACATAACCGAGAAGATTGCGGATGTTGTTACCACCGTTACGGACAAAGCAAGGGAATACGGCGAAGTGGCAAGGCTCCAGGCCCTCATCACAGCCGAAGAAGCCAAGAAGCAGGAATACTATTACAAGCTCGGAAAAAAATACTATGAATTCTACAAAGACGCTCCGGCTTCGGATCTTTCGGAATATATGACAAAGCTCGTGGCAGCCGACGAGAAGATTGCAGATTACAAAGAAGATCTCAAGGCGGCATCGTCAAAGGAGGCAGCCAATGAAAACGAAGAAAGTGCTGCCAAAGAGACGGCGGATGAAGAAACGGCGAATGAAGAAACAGGCGAATGATCCGCTACTGTTCTTTAACAGTTATGAGATTATACTCCGACCTGCATCCCGTCTTGAACTTGATGGCCCAGTCGGATATACCGTCGGTAACTATAAAATCAGTATTGCCGCGATGCGTAAGTCCGCGCACCGCATTATTTGAAGAAACAAGAGGCTGTATATACTCAAGCGGGAACAGCTGTCCTCCGTGGGTATGACCGGACAGTACAAGATCCACTCCGGCAGCCTCCTCGGCATCGTAGTCCACAGGCTGATGATCGAGAACTATCATGTACTTATCATTATCAAGGCCCTCTGTCAGTTCTGACATGGCTTTTCTTTTTGAATCCCCGTATCCCGCATCTTCCCTTCCGATGATATAAAACCTGTCATCAATAAGAATGCTCTCATCTTCAAGGACCGTCACGCCGTTTCGCTCAAGTTCAGCTTTCAGCTCCTCGCCGCCGTATCCGCGCCTTTCTTTTGAATAGTAACCCCTGTCATGATTTCCGAAGCAGAAGAATATACCGTACTTTGCGGAAAAATCACCGAGCGCGGCACAGGCATCGAGCATGTCCTGCTTCATCGTGTCATCATCGACAAAATCCCCGGTGATGACAAGTACATCAGGCTGTGTCTCCTGGATCTTTGCAAGGCGTTTTGCAAAGCCCTCTCCGGAAAATCCGCAGCCTATGTGCGAATCGGCTATCTGGGCGATCCGAAGTTCTCCGGTGTGCTTGCCGGTCAAAAGAGTATAATCACTCTCCCACAGTCCGTGCATCAGATACCAGCCTGTAAGAAGATATATAAAGCAAATCGAGACCGCGCAAAGGTCAAAGATCCTTGAGGACAGACCGGCATCGGTCACGCGAGATGCGATCACACGGACAAGATCGCCGGCAAGAAGAAATACAGCCACGTGTATGACTATGACTATCGTATTCGTTACGTCAAAAACAAATACAAGCAGCGCAACTATCAAAGCCACGGCCGCATAGGCCGCGAGCTTTGATAGTGCCCTGCTCTCAATTCTGTCAAACAGTCCCGATCTTCCGGTCTTATGTGCAAGATAGATCAATCCGGCAACACCGGACAGGATCGAAACCGCAAAAATGACAAGCCACATTATCTTTTCTCTCACAGAATATCTCTATTCGGTGTCGGCTTCCGGTAATGCTTCTACGGAAACTGCAGGTTTCTTTTTCATCCTGTTGATCCACAGTCTCTGTATGACATAACCGATCAGATACATGTCTGCAGCTATTCCGATAACCGTACCGATAAACGGAACCACTCTTAAAGCTTCAAGTGCTGCGATCCCGATAAGTGCCGATAAGAAAGGATTCATCTTCGGGAAAACAAGCTTTGAAAGCGATGCCCCCGCAAACGCAAGTCCGATCCAGATGAGGAAGACATATGCCGAAAAGATCAGTCCGCCGACCGGGGCAAAAATGTACGAGCAGCAGATTATAAGAGCCGCAACCGGTATGCACAGCCATCCGACGATACCGCTGACTGCAAGAGGAACAAGCCTTGTCTTCAGGTAGCTTGCTGCGGATTCAAGATGGGGATTGAACAGCCATACAAGGATCATACCGAATCCCGCCATTGCGATCATCCAGTAAAGACAGCTCTTTACCTTGCCGAAAAGTTTGTCCGAAAAGCTCTCGACAGGACCGGCATCTTCATCATTCGCGGAAAGTTCAAACGAATAGTCACCCATCTCCACTCCTCTGGGGATATCAGGCTCTTTCGAAGATTCCACGGTAAGCTTACCGGTGATAACGGTCCCGTCCACGATATCAACCGATTCGGCTGCTATAAAAACATCACCGTCCACGGTACCGCTTATGCTTACACTGCTGCCTGCTGCGGCGATATATCTGGCTTCACCTTCGAATGTTATGCTGTTACCGGCCAGGTATACGCCGTTACCTGCGCTGTTTCCTATAATGCTTACCTGATTGCCGGCAGCATATATATTACCGGTAACCTCGGTGTTGTTAAGATTGACGCTGTTACCGGCGGCATAAAGGCTCTCTGCGATCGTACTGCCGCTTCCCGTCACCTGCTGTCCTGCGGCAAACACCGAACCCTCGGCATTGGCACTTCCGATATCGACATTGGATCCGCATGCAAAACCGGAAAAGAACTCCTCTCCCGGAAGGGATACACTGTCTCCCGAGACAAATACGTTATCCGCACTGTCTGTTTCCGTTTCCGATCCAAAGACCGGAACACACATCAGAGCGGTCAGAAGAACAGTTGTAAAAATAGTTGTTATTTTCTTTTTCATGCTTTTATCTCCTTCTTTTTTATCATGTGAAAAAAGACAGATATTATTTTACTCCCTGATCAGCCCCTGCACAAGAGGCGAATTTGGCCTGCATTGTCGGGTTATCCTTTGTCAGTTTCTTGACAGTCACGTCTTCGACCTTGCCGGTCGCTATCCGGAGCTGGTTGTCGGATCCGAGGAGCTCTTTCTTGACTTTCTCGAGATGCTGTATCGTTTTGTCGATCTCATCAACGGCCTTGTCGAAATGACTATGGGCCAGTTCGTAGTTTCTTCCGAAGTCCTCCTTGAACTTTCGGAGGCTGTCCTCAAAATTGCTTATGTCTATATCCTGATTGCGTACGATCTCAAGCTCCTGTTTGTATGAAAGGGCTGTAAACGCGGCGTTGCGAAGGAGCGTTATGATAGGTATGAAACACTGCGGCCTTACAACGTACATTTTGTCGTATCTGTAAGATACGTCTACTATCCCTCCGTTATAAAGATCACTGTCGGCTTCAAGCATGGAAACAAGAACCGCATACTCACAGTTCTTCTCCCGTCTGTCCTTATCAAGTTCCTTGAAAAAGTCCTCGTTCCTGTGCTTGGTTGCCGTCTCGTCCATCTCGTTCTTCATCTCAAACATGATGGATATGAGCTCGACGCCGTTCTCATCACACTCACGGTAAATATAATCACCTTTGCTTCCGCTTCTGGCGTCATTATCTTTCTCAAAATAGGCATTTTTAAAGGCCGTCGGCCGGAAGCGGTTGAACTCATCCTCGCAGTGCCGCTCCAAGGACTCTCCGACCATCTTCGTGGACATTCTGGCTTTTAAGTCTTTGTAATATGCGATCATCTCATCTTTCTGGCGAAGGAGAAGTTCTTCCCTGCTCTTCTCCTCCTCCAGTTTTCTTGCCAGATCCTGCTTTTCATCTTCCACGGCCCGGACTGCCTCCATAACGGCGATCCTGTTTTTGTCCGCGGACATCTCAAGCTTCGTTTCAAGATCTTTTGCCCGGTCTTCAGCCGTCCTGAGCCGTTCGGACAGTTTCTTTATCTCCCTGTCATGCTCTACCCTGGCCTCAAGCTCATACTCCTTTTTGATATGTCCGGTGATCTCTTCAAGTCTGTCATTGACATCCTTTTGAAACTCGCTGTCCCTTATCTGGGATACTATTGATGCAAGGGCAGCATCATCCACCGTAAATGCCTGACCGCAATGCGGACACTTCAGTTCTGCCATGTAGGATCCTCCTGTGTTTGTCAGTCTCTTACCGCAAGCTCCTCATCTTTTTCATCTATAGTTATCACATCGCCTTCCCTGATGTCGCCTTCAAGTATCTTTTTGGCCGCAAGGGTCTCGACGGTGCGCTGCATATATCTTTTCAGCGGTCTTGCTCCGTATACCGGATCATACGCTTTTAGGATTATCAGATCCGATGCCGCATCGGTAAGCTCTATCCGAAGTTCCTTTTCGATGAGCCGTTCATTAAGATCGGCAAGTATCAGTTGCATTATACCTCTTATGTTGTCTTTTGTAAGCGGTCTGAACATAACAGTCTCATCAAGACGGTTCAGAAATTCCGGGCGAAAGCTTGCACGCAGTTCTCCCATGACAGCTTCCGAAGCCTCATTGCTGATATCACCGTCATCACCTATGCCGTCAAGAAGATACTGGGCTCCGATATTGCTTGTCATTATCAGTATCGTGTTTTTAAAATCGACCGTGCGGCCCTGTGAATCCGTGATCCTGCCGTCGTCAAGCACCTGGAGCAGGACATTGAACACATCGGGATGAGCCTTCTCTATCTCGTCAAAAAGAACGACGGAATATGGTTTTCTCCTGACTGCTTCCGTCAGCTGTCCGCCCTCCTCATATCCGACATATCCCGGAGGCGCTCCGATCAGTCGTGATACGGAGAATTTCTCCATGTATTCACTCATATCTATACGCACCATGTTATTCTCATCATCAAACAGGCACGCCGCAAGTGACTTTGCAAGCTCCGTCTTACCGACACCGGTAGGTCCCAGGAACAAAAATGATCCGATCGGTTTACCCGGGTCCTTGATACCGGCCTTCGAGCGAAGGATCGCCTCCGTAACCTTTGTAACGGCTTCGTCCTGTCCGATAACGCGCTTATGGAGTTCCTCGTCAAGATGCAGGATCTTGCTGCGTTCGCCTTCCGTAAGCTTTGATACGGGGATGCCGGTCCAGCGGCTGACTATCCTCGATATCTCCTCTTCCGAGACGTTCTCGTGAACAAGCGTCAGATCCTTGTTCCTGACCCGCTCCTCTTCCGCTGCCAGCTGCTCTTTAAGAGCCGGGAGCTTTCCGTACTGGAGCTGGCCTGCGAGTTCATAGTTGTTTTCATGCTTTGCTATCTCTATCTCATTGTTGACGGTCTCGATCTCCTCACGGAGTTTTGAGAGCTTCTCGACGGATGATTTTTCGTTCTCCCACTGTGCCATCTTCAGTTCATAATCTTCCCTTACCTCGGACAGTTCCTTCTGAAGTGTCTCAAGCCTTGACATACTCAGCTGGTCGGTCTCCTTTTTCAGGGCGGATTCTTCTATCTCAAGCTGCATTTTCCTGCGGTTGAGCTCGTCGAGTTCGGACGGCATGGAATCAAGTTCGGTCTTGATAAGGGCACACGCCTCATCGACAAGATCGATAGCCTTATCCGGAAGGAATCTGTCGGAGATGTACCGGTCCGAAAGCGTGGCTGCAGCCACAAGGGCATTATCCATTATCTTTACACCGTGATAGACCTCGTATCTTTCCTTAAGGCCCCTCAGTATTGATATCGTGTCCTCAACGGTCGGCTCATCGACCATGACAGGCTGGAACCTTCTCTCAAGGGCTGCGTCTTTTTCGATATACTGACGGTATTCGTCAAGCGTCGTGGCACCTATACAGTGAAGCTCTCCTCTGGCGAGCATGGGCTTTAACATGTTGCCCGCATCGAGTGCACCGTCGGTCTTACCGGCACCGACGATCGTATGAAGCTCATCAATGAACAGTATGATCCTGCCTTCGCTTGCCGCAACATCCTCAAGGACAGCTTTCAGTCTTTCCTCAAATTCGCCGCGGTACTTTGCGCCCGCAACAAGAGCACCCATATCGAGTGCGAAAACAGTCTTGTCCTTTAATCCTTCGGGAACGTCACCGCGCACTATCCTCTGGGCGAGGCCCTCGACCACTGCGGTCTTGCCGACACCGGGCTCACCGATCAGAACGGGATTGTTCTTGGTCTTGCGCGACAGTATCCTGATGATATTTCTGATCTCGGAATCCCTTCCGATCACCGGATCAAGCTTGCGGCTTCTGGCCCGCTCGACAAGATCCTGGCCGTATTTTTCAAGGGTGTCATATGTCGCTTCGGGATTGTCGCTCGTAACGTTATGATTGCCGCGTATGGATGCGAGCGCCGTAAGAAAACGGTCACGGGTGATGCCGTATTCCTTTAATATCTCCTTGATATCACTGTCCGGATGCTTCTGCATGGCAAGGAAAAGATGCTCGATCGATACGTAGGAATCGTTCATCGCCTTCGCCTCATCTTCAGCCGACACAAGGACCTTGTTGAGTTTATCCCCGACATAAGCCCTTCCTCCAGAAACCTTCGGACGCCTTGCAATATGGTCTTCGACGTTTTCCGTAAAGTGTTCCGTGTTGATCTCCATCTTTTCGATAAGCCGAGGAAGAATGCCGTCAGGCTGCGTCAGCATCGCATACAGGAGATGTATCTGGGCCATTTCCTGATTGCCGTTATCATATGTGATCTTTTCAACCGAGTTGATCGCATCAAGCGATCTTTGAGTAAATTTCTGTATGTTCATGATCATTTCCCTCCCCTTTTTGAGAGTCTTATTACTTACAGAAAAGATGATACAATAAAATACTAGCACTGTCAATAGGTGAGTGCTAGTATTTTCAGAATATTCTATCTAATTGTGTGAAAATGCCGTTACATCCTGTCGGGAGCCTCAAATCCGAGAAGGTCTATGCACTTCTCAAGGATCTCCTTTGTAAGGACGAGAAGGGCGATCCAGCCGCTCTTTTTCCGCTCATCCTCTTCGGCGAGTATCCTTGTCTCATGATAAAATCTGTTGAATTCATTACATACATCATATATATAAGCACATATCCTGTGCGGTGCGATCTCCTCATAAGCACCCGTGACCGCCTCGGAAAACTTCGAGATCTCGAGCATCAGCGCTTTTTCGGCTTCGTTTCTGGCTTCCGCTACCGTACGGGGAAGTCCGCCTTTTTGCTCTTCGCCGGATCTCATGCTCTCCGTATACTTTGCCAGGATGGACTTGATCCTGACTATCGTATAAAGTATGTACGGTCCGGTGTTGCCTTCAAAGGACGTGAACTTGTCGACGTCAAATATATAATCCTTTGTCGCCTGATTGGACAGATCTCCGTATTTGATCGCCGCAACAGCTACCGTTTCGGATGTCTTTTTTGCCTCTTCGGGATCGGCGGGATGGTTTTCGGTGATCTTTTTGTACATCGTATCCTTGATCTCCCCGATCAGCCTCTCAAGGCGCATCACACCGCCTTCTCTTGTTTTAAAAGGCTTTCCGTCCTTTCCGTTCATCGTACCGAATCCGAGAAAATCAAGCTTTGTATCTTCCCTTACTATACCGCATTTCCTGGCGGTCCTGAACACCTGCACGAAATGCATGTCCTGTCTTTTATCAACGACATATATGACCCGGTCGGGATCGAAGGTCTGCCTCCTGTCAAGCAGCGTTGCAAGATCGGTCGTTGTGTAAAGTGCCGCGCCGTCTGATTTTAAGATCATGCACGGCGGAACTTCCTTAGTATCGGACTCTTCGGCCACATCAACTACAAGAGCGCCCTCACTCTCATGAGCAAATCCCTTTTTTTTCATATCGTCGACCATCGGAGCTATGAGCGGATCGACACTGCTCTCTCCCTTCCACCAGTCGAAATCAACCATAAGCTCGGCATAGTTGCGCTTAAGATCCGGCACAGACACATCGATGATATGCTGCCAGAGTGCACGGTATCCGCGTTCCCCCTTCTGAAGCTGCTTGGTGGCCGAAAGTGCCTCCTCTCTGAAGGCTTCATCCTCTTTGGATCTGGCACTTGCACTCGGATATATCTCCTCTAGCTCAGACAGTGTAAAGGGGGGCTCTTCCGGGTATTGTCCCGTATACTTATCATCAAAGTAAGGAAGATCGGGCTGTCTCGACTTAAGCTCCGTTATTATCAGACCCATCTGCAGTCCCCAGTCGCCCAGATGCACATCACCGATGACTTCATTTCCCATATATCTGCATATGCGCTTTACGCTCTCACCGATGATCGCGGCACGAAGATGCCCGACATGAAGAGGCTTGGCAACGTTCGGTCCGCCGTAGTCTACAATGATCTTAACGGGCGCGCTCTTTTCAAGCCCGAAGCATTCACTTTCTTTCATCTCATTAAGGTACTTTGCAAGAAAGCCCTTCGAGAGCCTGATGTTTAAAAATCCCGGGGGGACGGCACTTATCATCGAAAAAGCTTCATTGTCCGAAAGTGCCCCTGCGACATCTTCCGCTATGGCGATCGGCGCTTTATGGTATGTCTTGGCGGCAGCCATCGCGCCGTTGCACTGATACTCGCAAAGATCGGGACGGTTGCTGTATCCGACCTTTCCGTATGTACTGTCGTAACCGGCCTTCCCGAAAGCCTCCGAGACGATATCCGTTATCTGTTCAAGAATTGTCTTCATTATCTGTCCCTTCCTCTTTGCACTCTATGTATCGCTTCTGACCGAATATACGCATCCGCAGTAATTCTGTCTGTAGAGTCCGTACTTTCGTGACAGTTCCACCGACTGCCTGAATCCGTCCCTCTTTTTAAAATCAGATGGAAGCCATCTGACATCCGCTGTCGCAAGAGCGTTTCCTATATTGTTGATAAGTCTCGCATCCTTGTGAGGACTTATTGTGAGCGTAGTCGTAAAATAGTCAAAACCATTTTGTAAAGCTGTCTCAAACGTCCTGCCCAGGCGCATGTCAAAGCACATCCTGCAGCGGTCTCCGCCTTCCGGACATCCCGCGAGATCTTTGTCTCTTACTGTGTCAAGAAAAACGTCCGGATCAAAATCTTCGCTGATGACTTTTATCGGATGATCGCGGCATATTATGTCATACTCTTCATTGAGTATGCCGGTAAGGCGCAGAAGTTCCTCTTTACGCCTGTCGTATTCTTCTTTGTCGGTGATGTTCGGATTGTACCAGAAGCATGTGATCTCAAAATATCGCATCAGATATATCAGACAATAGCTGCTGCAGGGTGCGCAGCAGCTATGCATCAGCAAAGAAGGTCTGTTATCCGTATCTATTGACTCAATGATACGGGCAAGTTGTGCATCATATACTGTTGTCTTCAATATAAGTCACCGGTGAATCCTCATCTATCGGAACATTGTACATCTCCATGAAATCTTCGATGGGGATCGGACGTGAATACAAGTATCCCTGTGCGTAAATGCAGCCTATGTCTAGCAGCATCTCAACCTGCTCATGAGTCTCAACACCTTCGCAGATGACTTTGAGGTTGAGCCCCTCTGCCATCTCGACGATCTTGCGGAGTATCCATTTACCCGTATCGGTCTGTACCGATTCATCAAGAAAGCCTCTGTCGATCTTAAGAACATCAAACGGAATATCCCTCAGAAGATTCAGTGATGAATAACCGGAGCCGAAATCGTCTATCGAAAGGTTCATGTTGAATTCCTTGAGATTGCGCATCACTTCGAGCATTCTCTCTTTTTCGTTGAAAAATACCGTCTCTGTTATCTCAAGTTCTATAAGTCCCTTCGGCACCCTGTATTTGAGCATGATCTCCTGGACCTTCATGATGTAGTTCGGATCATACAGAAGATACCTTGACTGGTTGATCGATACCGGATAAACTTCACGTCCGTCATCTATCATCTGCCTGATGTATCGGCATATCGCATTGAGCATGTAGAAATCGATCTGCTCGATAAATCCGTTCTTTTCAAATACGGGTATGAATTCTCCGGGCGGTATGACTTTTCCGTTTGAATCAACCCATCTGATAAGAGCCTCCGCGCCGTAGATGCGGTCCTCGGCCATGTTCCACTTGGGCTGCAGGTAAGGTACGAATTCGCCCTTTTCGAGTGCTTCGTGCATCCTGGATTCGACTCTCTCCTGCTTCCTTGTCTCCTCCATGAGCTGGTCACGGTATTCGACCTCAAGGCTTCTGAGCGAACTCGAAACGGCTTTACGCGCCAGATTGGCCTTGTCTATCATCTCGGAGATCGGCTCTTTTCTGTCTCTTATATAGTATATACCGGTCTTGAACTTGATCGGGTATTTCATACCGATCTCTTCCGCGGAACGTGTGACCCTCTCCGTAATGAATTCTTTTCTCTCCGTCAGACGGTTATCATCCACACACAGGCCGACAAATCTGTCCGCGGACAGTCTTCCGAAAGTCTCGTTATATCCGTATGCTTCACTGAGGGCAACTGCGATGTCACGAAGGAGCATATCGGCCTTTAAGTGGCCGTATCCCTCGTTGATATACCGGAAATTCATAAGATCGAAACACGTGATAAGATACGGGATCTCGGGATTCTCCATAAGCAGTTCCGTTGCTCTTTCCCTGAACGCGTTTTCATTGGGAGCTCTTGTCAGGTCATCAACATACGCCAGATCATATACTTTGTTCTGTTCACCGCGGATATAGTTGATGACGACGGCTGCCATTATGGCCATCAGGATTATGACTATGACCATTACAAGGAATGATTCAACAAGGACCGGCATGATGGTCTCGCGCACATCATCGGAGTATACAACGTAGAACAGATCCCAGCTGGAAGTTCCGGAAAGCTGTTTGTAAAGAGCGTACCCCTTTTTGCCGTCAACCGATATCTGTCTGTTCGTGATATTGACCTGGTTGATCTCGTTCAGTATATCGTCCCTGACCTGCTGGGCCGCATAGTCATCTATGCAGTCCTTGGTGATAAGATCAAATATGTTCTTACCGGTTCCGTCATATATCTTGTTGTTCTTGACATAGGCAACGATGTTGCCTTTTGAATCCGTAAGATATCTCTCTGCAACAAGCGAGACCGCTTCGGAAGCCGTATTCTCAAACATCTTTGATGCATTGGCGACACCGATGATATATCCCTGGATAACTCCGTTCTTCATGACGGCGGAGGCGAAACAAACCTCATCGTTTGTCTGTTCCGGATCAAAGTTACGGTATACGCTGACCTCTTTCGTGGAATCGATGGCATCCGAATATGATTTCAGCATCGTCGAATTGAGTGTACCGTTCGATCGGTACTTGATCCCGCGGTTGCTGACGTAACGTGCATAGGAGAATTCGCCGGTCTCTTCAAGGATCTTCAGACAGTTGCATATGCTTGTCTTGTCTATCTTCTCATCCTCGGCCAGGACAGTTGCCTCGGCTATGACAAGAGCGCCCCTTCTTTCAAAATTCTCGGAGAAATATTTCGTCGACAGTTCGGATCTGTTGATTATATAGTTGTACGACGACTCCTCGAAAGCCATGAATATACGTCTGACATGAAGTGCGCTGAGCAGCACGCATGCGATAAGGAGTACAAAGCAGATGGAAAGAAGACGCATAAGCGCCTTTTCCGTCTTTATTCTGTTAAACCATTTGACAAACGAAAACTTTCCGTTTTCCGAATCCTTTTTCAATACCGGCCCCTTTACGCTGTGTTAACCGAAATATGCCACTCCCGATTCAAATATCTTCATGTCCTGATCACCGTAAATATTTACGGCAACACCGCTGCCGCGGCGTTCCGCGTGTCCCATCTTGCCGAATACCCTGCCGTCGGGACTCGTGATGCCCTCGATCGCCGCAAAGGATCCGTTGATGTTATATTCTTCATCCATCGTCACATTGCCGTCGGGATCGCAGTATCTGGTCGCCACCTGTCCGTTTTCAAACAGTTTTCTGATGACATCATCGTTTGCGACAAACCGGCCCTCACCGTGCGATACCGGTATGGCATAGGCGCTTTGGCACTGTGCCATCAACAGCCATGGGGAGAGGTTTGATACAACCTTCGTATATGCGATCTTCGAAACATGACGGTTGATAGTGTTGTATGTAAGCGTCGGTGACGCCTCGTTCTGTCCGGTTATCACGCCGTCGGGAACCAGTCCGAGCTTGATAAGCGCCTGGAAACCGTTACATATTCCGAGTACGAGTCCGTCACGCTCGCCAAGAAGCTTTTGAACTTCGTCGCTCAGCACTTCGTTACGAAATGCGGTGGCGAAGAACTTCGCCGAACCGTCAGGCTCATCACCTGCGGAAAATCCTCCCGGGAACATTATCATCTGAGCCGAACTTATTCCCTTTCTGAAGCTTTCCACCGAATCCCTGATATCGGAAGCCGTGCGGTTTGTAAATACCTGCGTGATAACATCCGCTCCCGCGCGTTTAAAAGCATTCGCACTGTCGTATTCGCAGTTTGTCCCGGGAAATACCGGTATGAACACGACAGGTCTTGCGCAGCGGTTACGGCATACATATACTTTCCTGCCGTGCGAACCGGCATCATATATCTTATCTTCAGCCTTTGATCTGTCCTCATAACTTCTTGTGGGAAATACACTCTCAAGCGGCTTCTTCCATGTATTTACCGCCTCGTTTTCGGAAACGGATACGCTGCCGTAGCTGAATTTACCGTCGTCCATAACTTCACCGATCACGGTATATGTACCCGACAGCCTGCCGACGTCGGCGCCGCTCACCTCTGCGACAAGACATCCCGGCATCGGAACAAAGAGTCTTCTCATATCGAATGAATGCTCGATCTTAAATCCCGTGCCGTTTCCGAATGCCATCTTGCAAAGTGCAGGAACGATACCGTAACAGTCCGTTGCATACGCAGATCTTATTATCCCGGACTGGACATCTTTGTAAAAGCTTCGGTACTGCTTCATCGCATATTCAAAATCAACCCGGTCGAGCTCATCTTTTTCGATCTCTATGAGAACGAGCTTGTTTCCGGCACTCTTGAGCTCGGGTGTGACAACGTCTTCCAAGCTGCCGACATCGACCGCGAACGAAACGAGCGTCGGCGGAACGTCAATATCCCGAAACGTTCCGGACATCGAATCTTTTCCTCCGATGGACGGAAGTGAAAATCCTAGCTGGGCCGAAAACGCTCCGAGAAGAGCGGCAAAAGGCTGGCTCCATCTTGCGGGATCCTCCGACATCCTTCTGAAGTATTCCTGGAATGTAAATCTTATTTTACCCGGATCTCCGCCCGATGATACGATCCTTGCCACAGATTCGGTCACGGCGTACTGTGCTCCGTGATAGGGGCTCCAGCTTGACAGATACGGATCGAATCCGTAACTCATCATCGTTACCGTATCGCATTTACCTTCATACACGGGAAGCTTTGCGATCATTGTCTGGCTCTCGCACAGCTGTGTTCTGCCGCCGTACGGCATCAGGACACTTCCCGCACCGATGGATGAGTCAAACATCTCAACAAGTCCCTTTTGCGAACAGACTTTAAGATCCGACAGCGAATCGGAAAGCGCTGCCGCAAAATCAAGGGCATTGACATCTTTTTCAACCTTTTCGATCACGGGTCTGTCAAAGAACCCTCTGTCTTCGGGAAGCGATACATGCACTTTCGTCTCCTGATGGGCTCCGTTCGTATCAAGGAACGATCTTTTGATATCAACGATCTTCCTGCCGCGCCACATGAGCACGAGTCTCGGCTCTTTTGTGACTTCGGCGACCTTTGTGGCTTCAAGATTTTCCTCTGCGGCATACTCCATAAAGCGCTCAACATCCGCGGGCGCTATCACCACGGCCATCCTCTCCTGCGACTCCGATATCGCAAGTTCCGTGCCGTCAAGGCCTTCGTATTTCTTCGGTACCTTGTCAAGATCCACGCACAGCCCGTCCGCGAGCTCTCCTATGGCAACCGACACTCCGCCCGCACCGAAGTCATTACATTTGCGTATGAGCTTTGATACCTCGGGACGTCTGAACAGTCTCTGGAGCTTACGCTCTGTGGGGGCATTACCTTTCTGAACTTCCGCCCCGCACGTCTCAAGAGATGAGAGCGTATGTGCTTTGGATGAGCCGGTCGCACCGCCGCATCCGTCACGTCCCGTTCTTCCGCCGAGCAGAATGATAACATCACCCGGATCCGATGTGGCACGAACTACGTTGGATCTTTTGGCCGCACCGATCACCGCGCCTATCTCCATTCTCTTTGCGACATAATCGGGATGATATATCTCTTTCACATATCCTGTTGCAAGTCCGATCTGGTTGCCGTAAGAGCTGTATCCTTTTGCGGCGCCTCTGACAAGTTTTCTCTGTGAAAGCTTACCCGGAAGTGTTTCCGATAAAGGCCTTGTAGGGTCTGCCGCACCGGTAACGCGCATCGCCTGATATACATAGCTTCTTCCCGAAAGCGGATCCCTGATGGCTCCGCCCAGACACGTTGCGGCACCACCGAAAGGCTCTATCTCGGTCGGATGGTTGTGAGTCTCGTTTTTGAAGCTTACAAGCCATTCCTCTTCCCTGTCATCGATCTTTACCGGAACAACTATCGAACAGGCGTTGATCTCATCGGACTCCTCCTGATTGGAAAGCTTCCCCTGCTTCTTTAACAGTTTCATTCCCATAAGGGCGATGTCCATAAGGCACACATATTTATTCGTATCCGCACCGTATACTTCTTCCCTCGCCTTTTTGTATTCCTCAAAGGACTGTCTGATAGCGGGTGCATACTTTCCGTCATCGACGGTAACATCCGTAAGTTCGGTCTGGAACGTCGTATGACGGCAGTGATCACTCCAGTATGTGTCAAGTACGCGGATCTCGGTCATGGTCGGATCGCGTCTTTCATCATTTGCGAAATAATCCTGAATGTGCTTGAAATCCCTGAATGTCATGGCAAGTCCGAGACTGTCGTAAAGCTTTTTAAGATCATCGTCGGGCATTTTCGAAAAGCCGTCAAACACGCTTATATCATCAGGTTCATCATACGTAACGGCAAGGGTATCGGGCCTGTCAAATCCGGTCTCTTTGGAGTCGACGGGGTTGATGCAGTACGACTTGATGGCCTCAAACTCTTCATCGGAAATGCTTCCGCTCAGGCAGTAAGTGGTGGCCGTTCTGATAACGGGCATGGCATCCGCCGCAAGAAACTGTACACACTGGACAGCCGAGTCCGCGCGCTGGTCAAACTGCCCGGGCAGATACTCGACCGAGAACACCCTGTCATCATCTTCTCTTTGAAAATCATCTTCATACAGATCGTCTATCGGTGGCTCACAGAACACGCATTTTTTGGCGGTTTCGAACAGATCGTCATCGATACCTTCGATGTCGTACCTGATCAGTATCCTAACTTTTGTGAGTCCGCCAAGCTTTAAGTACCCTTTCAGATCTTCAAAGAGCTCGTTTGCCGCGGCCGCATAGGCGCGCTTTTTTTCAACATAGATACGTCTGACCATTTTTATCTGCCTTTCGATTTATAATATGACTTTGATCGCATCATAAAGACTTTCGACCGGAATTATCTTTGCAGCTTTCGCAACATTTTTTTCAAGTGAAGCGGCGTTTGAAGCAGGCATCACGATCTGTGTGAAACCGAGCTTTGCCGCCTCGGCGACACGGTTTTGCGCAAGTGTTACCGAGCGGACCTCGCCGGAGAGACCGACTTCCCCGAATACGACCGTATCGGAAGCTATGACCGCATTTTTGAAGCTTGATACCGCACTGACCGCTATGCCGAGATCCATCGCAGGCTCATTCATCCTCATTCCGCCGGCAACGTTCAGATATGCGTCACACTCTCCCAGATGATAACCCATACGTTTTTCCAATACGGCCATGAGAAGGTTAACCCTGTTTATATCGATCCCGGTTGCCTGTCTGCGGGGTATACCGAAGCTCGAGTGACATACGAGCGCCTGAACTTCCACGAGCATCGGCCTGGTGCCTTCCATGGCGCAGACCACACATGATCCCGCGCTGTCATGAGGCCGGCCGCTGAGCATGTACTCGGACGGATTGGCCACCTGCCTGAGCCCCTCGTTCCTCATCTCGAACACACCTATCTCGTTCGTGGATCCGAATCTGTTCTTGACCGCTCTCACTATCCTGTATGATGCGTGACGGTCTCCCTCAAAATAAAGCACCGTGTCCACCATATGCTCGAGAACACGGGGTCCTGCAACGGTCCCTTCTTTTGTAACATGGCCCACTATAAATATAGCGATGCACATAGTCTTGGCTATGTTCATCAGCAGATTGGTGGCTTCCCTGACCTGTGATACGCTTCCGGGCGCCGATGCGACGTTATCCGAGAACATTGTCTGAATGCTGTCGATAACAACGGCTTCGGGCTTGTACTTCCTGATCACTTCATCGATGACGGTAAGGTCTGTCTCCGTCAGGAGCAGCAGTCTGTCATCAAATTCCCCTATGCGCATCGCGCGCATTTTGATCTGGGCAAGGGATTCCTCACCCGAAATGTACAAAACGGTGTGGCCGGAAGACGAGAGCTGTCTCATGAGCTGCAGGAGAAGGGTTGATTTTCCGATGCCCGGATCCCCTCCAACCAAAACAAGGGAGCCCGGTACTACACCGCCTCCCAAAACCCTGTCAAGTTCGGACATGCCTGTTTGAAAACGTTCCGATGATCCGAGTGATATGGCTGAAACGCTTACAGGCTCGGAAATGTTCGTTCGCTTAATGCCCGACCCGGGTGCTCTTGTTGTCCTGCTCACAGGCTCTTCCACCATTGTGTTCCACGCCTTACAGGCGGGGCACTGCCCCATCCACTTCGCCGATTCGTATCCGCATTCGTTACAGAAGAACCGGGTGGAAGGTCTGCTTTTAGCCATTGATCATTCTACAACCTTTACGTTTATTTCTCCTTTATCTTCAAGCTCAACGGAAATGCTGAGCTTACCGCCGAGATTGGTCTTCATCTTGCCCATATCTTTGCCTGCGACGTTAACACTGTATTCACTGTCTTCCTTCAGTCCCACAGTGATCATGGCATCCTTGTCTCCGCAAACGGTAAAGGATACGCCGTTGTCAAGGACCCTGAAATTATTCACGCTTGTGCCGGGTTCCGACTCGTATACAAACAGTCCGTCCCGCTCAAGCTTCGTGAATTCCTTGAAAGTTTTGACTTTGTACAGATTACCGCCTATGTCAAAGTCTTCGATCTTTGCCTTTGTTTCAAGTGTGTGGTCACCGAATCCGATGGCGCCATCGTCTTCCTTACGGATCAATTCAGAAACTGCAGCCATTTGATACCCTCCTGTGAATAGTATAAGCTTTTGACCCCGACAACATTATATTCCAAAACAGCGAATTATTCCACAAGTATCTTATCGCCTTTTGCCCTGATGGTGACTTCGTCACCTTCGGAAAATCTGCCTTCGAGAATCGCCTGTGCAAGAGGATCCTCAAGCATGGTCTGGACGGCACGTCTGAGCGGTCTTGCTCCGAACTTCCTGTCGCTGCCCTTTGCGGCAACGAGCTTTTTTGCCGAGTCCGTTATGCGCAGCTTTATCCCGCGGGCCACAGCTCGTTCTATGAGCTCTTTCGTCTGAAGGGATACGATCTTTTTAAGGTCGTCGTCGCCAAGTGTCCTGAATACGACTATCTCATCGATACGGTTGATGAATTCGGGTTTGAACGTGTTCTTGACCTCCTCCATGACGCCGCTCCTCATGCGTTCATGCTCGCTCTTCTCATCGGTCATGGTGATAAATCCGAGCTTTTTCGGATCTATGATACGGTTTGCGCCGGCATTGCTCGTCATTATGATTATCGTGTTTTTAAAACTTACTTTTCTGCCGTTCGAATCGGTTATATGACCCTCGTCGAGCACCTGCAGGAGGATGTTGAAAACATCCGGATGGGCCTTTTCGATCTCATCGAAAAGCACGACGGAATACGGATTGCGGCGGACTTTCTCCGACAGCTGTCCTCCCTCTTCAAACCCGACATAACCGGGAGGTGAGCCTATCATCTTTGAAACCGTATGCTTTTCCATATACTCCGACATATCCACGCGGATAAGGGAGTTCTCGCTTCCGAACAAAACCCTTGCAAGTGTCTTTGACAGTTCAGTCTTTCCCACACCTGTCGGACCGAGGAACAAAAACGATCCGATAGGCCTTCCGGCTTCTTTGAGTCCGACACGTCCCCTTTTGATCGCTCGCGAGACCGCACTTACCGCTTCGCTCTGTCCTATCACGGATGCGGACAGTTCTTTTTCGAGACGGAGAAGTTTGCTGCTCTCACTCTCGGACAGCCTCTCCACCGGGATCTTTGTAAGCGCGGCGACAATGCTTTCAATGTCTTCTTTCGTAACGACCGTAACGGCGCCGGTGTTTCTTTTGCCGCCCGTTTTTTTGTCTATCGTTTTTGATATCTTCTCGGCTTCTTTCTTCTTGGCCGAAAACGCCTCTATGTCGTTGCTGCGCAGAAGTTCCTCTTCTTCCTTTTCAACTTCTTTGAGCTTATCCCGAAGCTTTCCGATGTCTTTCGGATCGACAAGTTTTTCAAGACGGACCTTGGCCGCCGCCTCATCGATCAGATCGATCGCCTTGTCCGGCAGGAATCTGTCACTTACGTATCTGGCGGACAGAGTTGCTGCCGCAACGAGCGCGTCATCATCGTATTTGACGTTGTGGTGCTTCTCATAACGCGGAGCTATGCCGCGCAATATCTCTATGCAGTCGCTCTCCGACGGTTCCTCGACATAGATCGGCTGAAACCTTCTCTCAAGTGCCGCATCCTTTTCTATGTGCTTTCTGTATTCATCGTAGGTGGTGGCTCCGATAAGCTGTACCTCGCCTCTTGCAAGCGACGGTTTTAAAATATTGCTGGCATCGATCGAGCCTTCAGCTCCCCCGGCTCCTATGATCGTATGGACCTCGTCCATGAACAGAAGGATATTGCCTTCCGTGATCACCTCGCTTATGACTCTTTTTATTCTTTCCTCGAATTCGCCTCTGTATTTGCTGCCGGCGACCATCGCAGAAAGATCGAGAGTCAGAAGTCTCTTTCCCGCTACCGTTTCCGGAACGGCACCCTCTACGATTCGGGTTGCGAGGCCTTCTACAATGGCGGTCTTGCCGACACCCGGCTCTCCTATCAGACAGGGATTGTTCTTTGACCGTCTCGAAAGGGTCTGTATCATCCTCGTTATCTCAACATCCCTTCCGATAACAGGGTCGAGCTTTCCTTCCGCGGCAAGCGCAGTGAGGTCTCGGCTGTACCGGTCTATCAGCATTCCCTGCGTCGAAGCGCCTTTGGCGGTAGCTTTTATCTGCTCCTTGTAGTCCTCAAGGTTTTCACCCATCGCGACGAGCGTGTCCGCAAAAAGCTTCTGCGGATTAACGGACAGGGTATTAATAAGACGCAGGGCAAGATTGTCCGCGTCCGATATTATCGCAAGAAGTATGTGCTCGGTACCTATTTCCTCGGAATCAAAAGACGCCGCCAGTTCCTGCGCAAGATCCAGGATGGACTCAACTTTCGGCGTGAACCCTTCCCGCTCTTTTTTAGCGACCTTTCCCGGAAGTGCGATCTGCTCATCTATGAGTCTTACGATCTTTTCCTCGTCAATATCATTTGCGGCAAGCACCATGGCCGCGACTCCGCTCTTTTCCATGGTCAGTGCCAAAAGCAGATGTTCGCTTCCGACATAACCGTGTTTGAAGCCGTCGGATAACTGCTTCGCAAGAGTTAAGACCATCCAGGCCTTTTCCGTATATTTTCGTGCCATATGATCATTCTCCTAATCCAGGTTCAGGAATTCGAAATGGAAATCTTCGTCAAGATCCAGTTCTTCGTCTTTCGACGCTATAAACTGCTGTTGCTGTCTGAGTCTTTCGGCTTCGCGCTCTTCATTCTCGATCCGGCGCTGTTCCTCGATCCTCTGCTGCTGCTCGAAAAGCCTGCGCTGTTTTTCTCTCATATCCTCCTCATGAAGAACACGCGGAGCTTCCACTTCGTCTTCGGTCCGTTCCGCTTTCTTTCTCGGAGGAAGCTGGGATTTCCTTGCGCTCCTGTCGACATCTTCTTCCTCATCATCTTCCGGGATATCCTCCATGCTCTGTGTCATGTATTTCGGAGGTTTGCTCTTTTTATATCTTCTGTCGTCGGGCTCGTCTTCCATCTCTTTACCGAAGGAACTCCAGTCCATCGGAGTTGCTTCCTCATACCCTTTTGCCCGTCTCTTTGCTGCCTTCTTCTCCTCTTTCTCGCGCCATCTTTCTTCTCTGGCGAGCTCTCTTCTCTCTTTTCTTGTCAGCGGTCTGTAATACTTGACGTCGTCTTCGTCATCATTACAACCTTCGCGGTCGTCTTCGTCATCTTCCTCTTCTTCGTCTTCCTCTTCCTCTTCGTCTGCGTCGTCTTCGTCTGCGTCGTCTTCGTCTGTATCGTCTTCTTCTACATCTACATCTTCATCATCTTCTTCATCCTCGTCTTCTTCCTCTTCGTCTTCCGACATTGAGCGTTCGACAAGGGATGAAGCGGTCACCGCTCCTGCTCTTGAAGGTCTTCTTGTGTACTGCTCTTCTTCGTCTTCCTCGTCCCCGTAATACCCTTCGCCTTCGAAATATGCCTCGAAATCTTCCGAAAGTCCGTGATACTTAACTGCAAGTATTATAACGGTTATGATCAGTATCAGTACGAGCGGTGCACATATAAGTGCGATGATCGACTGTACGTTTGACGGGATATAATCATCAAGTATTCCCGCGGAGGATGACGTTTCGTCGTCGCCGCCCTCGGGCGTTCCTTCGGCGCCGCTGTCACCGGTGCTTATAAATCTCTGGTAAGTTCCTTCGTTCTTGTCATATCTGTACCAGCCTTTATTCCCCTCGGAACTGACCGCATAAACAAGGAAAAAGTCAGCGGGATCCACTCCGCCCACTGCTGCCGATGTTCCTTCCGCCACACTGTTTTCCATGAACGCGGTAAGCGTCTGGTTGTCCCACTCGAGAACGGCTTTTATGTATCCGTCCGGAACGGGTCCCTCGCAGTCGCTCAATACGATGATAAAACGATTTTCTATCCCCCGGATCATCCTGTAATACGAAAGCTCTCCCGTGACCGCGTTGAACATCATGAGATTTCCGTCATTGCCCGCGGCATCGGATGTATATAAGAGGACGATGTCCCCCATGTCGAACTTCGCACACTCAACAGTCTGCCCGTTGTACTCCGTCACTTCCTTGTGAAATATCGGGGGCATGAACTCGTCGGAAAAAACGGCCTGGACCACTCTGCCGTCACCTATGTCCACGGTTCCGGGGCTCACACCCGTCGATGATGTGCTCTGCGCCTCAAGGGCCGCCGTATCTTCACCGCTTACCGAAACACTGACGGATGCCGTCTCGGGTGATGCCGCATCATCAGCCGTAGCGGTAACTTTCACTTCGGCTGCTCCTCCCGACAGAGTCGTAAAATCAACCGTGGCTTTCGTATCCTTGAAAGTCACGAGGCCGCCGCCGCCACCGCCGTATTCTGCCGAGCAGTTTTCAAAATTCAGCCGGTTGCTGTCAAACTCCACCTGTATATCCGGAGGTATCGTACCGTCCCCGACAGAACTTGCATCTATTGTCACCGTAAAAGCTTCGCCCGTCGCGCACTCTTCCTTGTCGGCGGTAACGCTCAGCCCTTCGGCAAATACGTTCACTGTGCCGGCAAACAATGCAACTGCCAGGAAAAGAGCCGCAAAAACTGTCTTTTTCAAATGATTCATATCGTGCCTTCCTTTTGAATAAGAAAATACTACCGGTTCACTGTTATCGTATATGCTTTGACCGCGCCGTTCTGGGCCTTGCAGCCTACGTACAGCGTATTGGTCCCGGGCTCGATCGGAAATACTCCGACTCCTCCGACCGATGATGACGGACATACCGCCGAAGCGTTTATCTCGACCGTCTCCTGGCCGGGATCCACGGTTACCACATAGTTCTCGGTAACTCCGGAAAATGCAGGCATAAGCTCGTATCCGCTGACGGAAAGTGATGCGAGGTATGTGTTCGGGTTGGAATCCGAAACGGGCTTTGCGCATGCGCTCTCAGGCATGTTTTTGTAATACGGTATCCTGAAAGTCAGCACCTCGTCGTCTCCGAGGTATGCAAGCTGCAGTCTCGAGCTTTCGGATGATGCCGCCTGTATGTTTGACATATACTGATGAGAATACAATGTGTTCTCGTAATTGACAACATTGAATTTTTGGAAATAGAGAGTGTTCTGTCCCTTAAGCACGTATTTGTCGGCAAGATACTTCGCACCGCCGTATATCGCCTTTGCTCTCGAATTCCATGGACGTCCGTAATTCTCATCGGAACCCATGGCGTATATAAGGCCGTTTATCGGGGCGGTCCTTCCGCCGTACGCGTAAGCACCCACATTAAAGTAATTGAAATATCCCTCATATCCGGGAACTGTACCGGATATACTCTGGCTCGTGCCGTTTATACCCTGCTCCTGAAGCGCTCTTCCGGCTATGAGGTAAGGGCTTACTCCCGTAGCGCTTCCGACATTCTTGAACAGTTCGGCATAGTTGATATTCTGTCCGTCGGTATCGATAAAATCTCCGCTCATGAACGTTCCGGCAAGCATCGTTGACACGCTCGCGGTAGTCTGTGTCTCGGAATAATCCAGTTTTTCAAACATGTAGATGCCGCTCTCGTTCAGGAAGTTTCGCGGATCCATATAGTATGCGATAAGTTCGGGCGAAGCCGATGCCCAGCTTCCGCCGTCAAACGTATACCATTCGTTGGTCGTCTGATTATATGCCTGCGGAGCCGTTGATTTCCATGATGCTATGGAGTTCTTGGAAACAAGATTCTTTCCTACCGAGGATTCGGCTGCAAGGGCTGCGGACCATTCAAGGTTCGTGTTCACGGCCTCAAATCTCCACTGGGGATGCTTTGCATGGATGGCGCGCAGTGAATTCTTGTATCCTTCCGGAAGTTCCGCTATGGACCTTTCAAAGTCCTCGCTGCCGACCGGAGCGTCCCCCACGGCTCCTTCCGCACGTGTTACGAGATCGGACCTGACAAACCCTTCGCGGTCGCTTCCTAAATACGAAAAAGACACCTGGTACCAGGTGTGACCGTCATTTCCGGTTTTCTCGCCGAGGATCTTCAGCGGATGTCCCGATGAGAGCTGGCAGACCACGTCACCGTCCACGGGTACCTGCCTTATACGTACTCCCACGCCTTTTATGGAAGCCTGATCGGAATCATTCCTTACCCCGGCTACCGCAGTGGTTTTCGGGGCCGGAGCCGCGACGGGCTTCGTGGGCTCGTCATTATTAACTACTCCGGTCAAAGTGATAAAGTCTCTCGCAATATATCCGGTGATGTTTTTACCGTCAACGTTCGTCTCGACTTTTACCCATGTCCTGTCGGGTGCCTTCTCCACTCCGGTAAGCTTCAGTTTGCATCCCGAATTCACCGATGCCAGGATGTCGGAGGCAGTAGATGCACTGCTCCTTATCCTGACGTTTACCCCCTTGACAACACCTTCCCCCGTTTTGTTCGAAACGGAAGATGTTTCCGTTGTTGTGACCGCTGCAGTGGTTGAAGCAGCAGCCGGTTCGGCGCTTTTTTCTTTTATGACCAGATCGCTTCTGATGAACCCGGTCATATCTCCCATCCTGACCTGGTACCAGACGTTGCCATCCGTTGCCTTGCCTTCCGCGATGATCGAGATCTTATCTCCGGGATTGAGCGTCGTAACGATCCCGGAAGTAACCGAAGCGTTCTTGCGCATCCTCACGGAGGTGCCCTTGACCGTACCGGTTGATCCGGATGCCGCTGTACCGACGGCTGTATCTCCTGCCGTTTTAGCGGAAGTTTTGTCGACTTCCGCTGCGGCGGCTGATTTTACATTCGAAGAAGCCTGTGAGTTCTTCACAAGCGAATCGTTTACTTTGACTTTTTTATCGGATTTGGTGATCAGATCGGAGCGGATAAATCCGACGGATGTTCCCACGGATACTTTATACCATGTGTTACCGTCTTTGCCCTTTTCTTCTCCGAGAATAGCCACCTCGTCCCCCGAGGCGACGCAGAAGGATACAGTAGATCTTGTATTTGCCGAAGACCTGACATTTCCGCTCTTGACTTTGACCGTGCCGGCCGAAACCGTTGCACCGTTTGCTTCTGTCGGGAAAAGTGCTGCAATACAAATAAGGAGTATTGCAGCTGCCGGCCCGACAAAAATGCTGCGTTTCATAATATACCTATCCCCTTTAAGTATATTGTTTCCCTTTTTTCCCTTATCAATGTCATATTGACTCCCCAAGTCAATAACGGCACTTACTATAATAATACATTTAAATACAAATTATGTCAACTCAAAATACATTTTTCATTTCCTTGATAATATCATGATGCATAATCCGCGGGTTTTTGGTATAATATCATTCAGCCACACATCAGGGGGGAATGAAACCAAATGTATTATTCAGGCTTTGGATTACTGTCTCTTATTCTCCATCTTATAATCAACAACAGGATCTTAAGACAGAGGGGATCCGATATAGAGGTGTCGTATATCCGGCGGTACAGGCAGTTCCTGCTTATCATTACCGTCTATTTTATAACCGATGTCCTGTGGGGGATCCTGGATTCTTTTCACATGGTGTATCTGCTATATGCCGATACCGTGCTCTATTTTCTGTCAATGGCGCTGTCCGTACTGGTATGGACCAAATTTGTTGTGGAATATATTGACAGAAAGGGGGCGAAAAGCAACAGCCTCATATATACCGGGTGGGCAATACTCGCGCTTGTCGTATTGAGTCTTGTCATAAACTTCTTCCATCCCGTGATCTTTGAATTCAGAAGCTCTGTAGGATATGTCCCGAGCTATATAAGATATTTATTATTCGCAATACTGTTTCTGCTTCATCTGGTCCTTTCAATATATTCCTTTATCGTTTCGACAAGATCGTCCGGGAAGGATGCGATCCATTACAGGGCCGTGAGCATTTCCGGGGTGACAATGGCGGTACTTATCATGCTTCAGACCATGTACCCCCTCCTTCCGTTCTATGCGATCGGTCTGATCATCTCCATCAGTCTGATCCATGTTTTTGTCGAGGAAGACGAGCGGATGGAGATGAATACGAAGCTCAATGTCGTCACAAGAAAAGCGGAACTTGAGCGCAAGATGACGGAAAAGGCCCGTTACGAGAAAGAGATCTACAACAATATAGCGGAAAGTCTTGCCGAGGACTACGAGGCCATCTACTATATCGACATAGAGACAGGAAAATACCGGGAATTCTCCGCAAGCAAAGAATATGAAGCCCTGAAGGTCCCGAAATACTGTGAAAACTTTTACACGGAGACCCGGGCCAACGCTCACAGATTTGCCCATCCGGATGACAGGGAGTACGCCGAGAGTTTTTACTACAAAGATGTTATGCTTAAAAACCTCGAAGGCCGTAATTCCTTCTCATATATGTACAGGATAATGGTCAAAGGCGAGCCCCGTTACTTCAGATTCACCCTGATGCTCGCCAAAGATGAGAAACACTTCCTTGTATGCGTCAAGGACATCGAAGAAGAGATCGCTGCCGAAAAGGCCTTCCGTGATGACCGTAAAAAGCACATCACCTTCGGCCAGATCGCCGAAAGCCTCGCTTCCAACTATGATAATATCTATTACGTAAATATCGAAAAAGGACATTATGTATCCTATACCTCCCAGAATCTGTACGGCCAGCTTGAGATAGCACAGACCGGGGATGACTTTTTTGAGGAAGCTAAGAAGAACATCCCCCAGATCATTCATCCGCGTGATGTTGACCGGATGCTTAACGTTATTGATAAAGACAGGCTTCTTTCCGCTCTTGATGACAGGAAGGAGTTCTCGGTCGAATATCGCATATTTGTTGACGGCAGATCGGAGCACATAAGACTCTCTGCCAGAAGATCAAGTGATCAGCTTCACTTCATAATCGGCGTCGAGAACATCGATGATGAAGTCAGCAAGGAAAAGGAGCATCTAAAGGCTCTGAACACGGAGAAGGAACTGGCAAGGCGCGATGAACTTACCGGAACAAAAAACAAGACCGCATACATTGAACTCGAAAAATCAGTGCAGTCCAACATTGACAACGGAATGGACTATCTTCCGTTTGCGATCGCGGTCTGTGACATCAATGATCTCAAAAAAGTAAATGATACAAAAGGTCACAAAGCCGGCGACGATTATATCAGATCCGCGGCCAAGCTCCTGTGTGATATCTTTGATCACAGTCCCGTATTCCGTATCGGAGGCGACGAGTTCCTGATCTTTTTACGCGGAGATGACTACAGCATGCGGGAACAGCTGATGAACCGCCTTCAAAAGCAGATTAAGGACAATCTGGCTGACGGTTCCGGCCCGGTCATAGCATCAGGTATGTCGGAGTACATTCCCAAAGATGATGCGAAAGTATCGGAAGTATTTGAACGGGCTGATAATGCCATGTATGAAAATAAACGCAGACTCAAGGAGGATAGATCATGAAAGTTCTTATAGTCGGAGGAGGCGGCCGGGAACATGCCATAGCTTCTGCAGTGGCAAGATCCCCTCAGGTCGATAAGATTTACTGTGCTCCCGGTAATGCCGGTATTGCGAAGATTGACGAGATCGTCCCGATAGGTGTGATGGAATTTGACGCTCTGGCTGATTTTGCTGTGGAAAATAAGATCGACCTCGCCATAATCGGACCCGATGATCCGCTGGTCGGCGGGATCGTCGACGTCTTTTGCGCGCGCGGGATCAGGACGTTCGGACCTGATAAGAAGGCTGCGGTGCTTGAAGGCAGCAAGGCCTTTTCCAAGGATCTTATGAAAAAATACGGCATTCCCACCGCAGCATATGAATGCTTTGATGATCCAAAGGATGCGCTGTCCTATCTCGAGACGGCAAAGATGCCGATAGTCCTCAAGGCGGACGGTCTCGCCCTCGGAAAAGGTGTTCTTATATGCAATACCTTGGAAGAGGCCAGGGAAGGCATCCAAACCATAATGGTTGATAAAAAGTTCGGCAAAAGCGGTAACAGGGTAGTCATAGAACAGTTCATGACCGGACGTGAAGTCTCGGTACTGTCTTTTGTGGACGGTACTACCATCAAAACAATGTCATCAGCCCAGGACCACAAAAGGGCAAAGGACAATGATGAAGGACTCAATACGGGAGGAATGGGGAACTTTTCTCCGTCACCGTTCTACACGAAGGAGATCGATGATTTCTGCCAAAGCCATATTTATCAAGCTACCGTTGATGCGATGGCCGCCGAAGGAAGGCCGTATCGCGGTGTTATCTTCTTCGGTCTCATGCTGACAGACGAAGGCCCGAAGGTTCTTGAATACAATGCCCGGTTTGGTGATCCCGAAGCACAGGTGGTACTGCCCCGGATGAAGAACGATATCATAACGGTCATGAACGCGTGCATAGACGGAACGCTCGACAAAACTGATCTTGAATTCTCGGAAGATGCCGCGGTATGTGTCGTTCTTGCCAGCGACGGATATCCCGAGCATTATGAGAAGGGATTTCCGATCACCGGTTTTGAGGCGTTCGAGGGAAAAGACGATTATTTCTGCTTCCACGCCGGAACAAAATTTGACGGAGATAAGATCGTAACAAACGGAGGCAGGGTGCTTGGAATAACCGCCCTTGGCCGCAGCATTCCCGAAGCCAGAAGCAAAGCATATGAAGCGACAAAATGGATAAACTTTGAAAACAAATACATGCGTAATGATATTGCAGGTAGTGTGAAATGAACGAAGAAAATCTGCTTCTTTCAAAAAACATTCACATTCCCCGTACATGCGAAAAGTGCGGGGCGGCAAATCCCGAGTATAAAGGTGTGGGTGAATACAAATGCAGGGAATGCGGATATATCATGTATGATGATTTCGGTGTTGTCCGCAACTATCTCGAAGTAAACAGAGGCGCCACACAGTCTCAGGTGCACCAGGCAACCGGAGTCGCCATGGATACGATACGTCAGTTTCTCAAAGAAGAACGGATCGAGATCGCAGAGAACTCCAGTGTCATGCTCTCATGTGAGATATGCAGGGCTCCGATCAGAAGCGGACGATACTGTGCGGCCTGTGAAAAGATCGTGGCGCAGCGTCAGAACAGCGAAAAGGCCGCTTCCCACAGATCAGGCCTTGCGGGCTACGGCCTCGGAAAAGCCGGCGAATCAGGCGCGAAAAGATTCAAGCGATGATGCGATCATCTGTATCGCGCGCGGAAGTATGACCCACTCCGCCTGTTCCATCACGCGCTTCTGCAGAGTCTCGGGAGTATCTCCCTCCTCGACATATACCGCCTTCTGCGCGATTATGGGTCCTGTATCAGTCCCCTCATCAACATAGTGAACGGTAGCTCCGGTCACTTTTACCCCGCGGCGAAGAGCCGCTTCATGAACTCTCAGCCCGTAGTATCCGTCGCCGCAAAATGACGGTATCAGTGACGGGTGAATGTTTATTATCTTTCCCGCAAACGCTTCTATGAAATTCTTCGGCAGCACTACTAGAAATCCCGCAAGAACGACAAGATCGATCTCATAATCCCTTAAGAATCCGGCAAGATAGTTCCCGTATGCATCCTTGTCGGGATAATCCTTCGGCCGGATGCATACTCCGGGTATACCGTTATCGGCTGCCCTCGTCAGTGCGAACGCATCCTCTTTGTTTGATACGACAACCTCTATCGATACACCTGTAAGTCTTCGTTCTTTTACGGCATCTATTATCGCCTGAAGATTTGTTCCGCCGCCGCTGACCAGTACCGCTATCTTCATAACAGCGTCACTCCCTTTTCTCCGGCTTTGATCTCACCGATGATGTATGCCCTGTCTCCTGCAGCCGTGAAGGCTTCGACGGCTTTTTTCACATCGCCCGAAGATACGGCCGTAACCATCCCGATCCCCATGTTGAACGTGTTGTACATCATGTCCTCATCAAGTCCGCCTTTTTCTTTCATCAGTTTGAATATCGGCGGGATCTCATATGAATCTTTTCTGATGACCGCATGGGTGCCGTCCTTTAACATACGGGGCACATTCTCGTAAAATCCGCCGCCAGTTATATGGCTGCATGCTTTGATCCCGACGCCTGCCTCAGCGGCGCTTTTAAGCGCGTTCACATATATCCTTGTAGGCGCCAGCAGTGTATTGCCGAGCGTGTCGGACAGCATATCCACATAAGTATCAAGACCTTCCGGCGTTATATCGAATATCTTTCTTACAAGGGAAAATCCGTTGGAATGAACTCCGGTGGATGCCAGTCCGATAAGTACATTCCCTTCGCAAAGAGTGCTTCCGTCGATGATCTTTGCCCGATCCACGATCCCTACGGCAAAGCCGGCAAGATCATATTCATCCTCTTCCATCAGTCCGGGATGCTCGGCGGTCTCTCCGCCTACAAGTGCACATCCCGCCTGCCTGCAGCCTTCTGCAACACCCTTTACAATCGATGCGATCTTCTCGGGACGATTTTTGCCGCAGGCTATATAGTCAAGAAAGAAAAGAGGCTCAGCTCCGCCGCATATTATGTCGTTGACGCACATTGCGACCGCATCTATCCCTATCGTGTCGTGTTTATCCATGACAAATGCGAGCTTGACCTTGGTACCGCATCCGTCTGTCCCGGACACGAGAACGGGGTCCTCCATATTTTTGAACCCGGCCATTGAAAAGGCTCCTGCAAATCCCCCGAGACCGCCTATGACCTCACTTCGTCGCGTTTCTTTGACGAATTCCTTTATGAGTTCCACCGATCTGTAGCCGGCTTCAATATCAACGCCCGATGATCTGTAATCCATAATATGCTCCTTTATCTGATTATTTTTCGTAATTTTTGTATCCCGTCTCGGAAAGCTTCCTGTCCTTTTCCATGACGGCTTCTTTCATGTCCAGAGAATACTTCTCAAGCTTTTCAAGAAGGTCGGGATCCGAGATCGCAAGCATCCGGGCGGCAAGAAGTGCGGCATTGGCGCCGCCGCCTATGGCAACCGTCGCAACCGGGATGCCGGACGGCATCTGTACTATCGAGTAAAGGCTGTCGCGTCCGCCGAGCGATGTTGTGTGCATCGGAATACCGATGACGGGAAGCGGAAAGATCGCCGCAAGCATTCCGGGCAGGTGCGCGGCCATTCCGGCTCCCGCTATGATAACCTTCATACCGGCTGACTTTGCACTCTTTGCATATTCAAAAAAAACATCCGGCTCCCTGTGAGCGGATATGATCCTCATCTCGTAGTCAATGCCGAACTTCTCTAGGATATCCGCAGCCTTACTCATCACACTCATATCGGAATCCGATCCCATGACTATTCCTACTGTTGGCATAAATCCCTCCTTCTTCTGACCTCATCGGCCTTTGCTGTAACTTTTTCCTTCCATTCATCGTCCTGCGCATCGAGCTGGAACGCTTCGAAGCCGAACTCCCTTCCCCTTGAGCAGATAACACTTTCGTCATCCACATGAAGGGATATCCTGTAATGACTCGGAACCTTCTGGGGCAGTATTGTCTTCCTGTCCCTCTGCACCTCTTTTAAGTGTCTCGTCCCGTTCACTATACCGTCAAATCTGACCCCGTAGAAAAAAAACAACGTTTTGATATAGGCTTCGCTTCTAAAAGATGATGTGTATACCCATACCTCATAGCCCATCTTCTGCAAAGAGTTGATAAGCTCGGGTGTACCAAGCCGCAGCCTTTCTTTGTATATCTTCCGAAGCGGGAATGGAAGCGCCGGCTCGGTCTTGTGTGTTTCGGGATCAACGAACAGGACTTCGTCAAGGTCAAAGGAGACCCTCATCCTGTCCTGTACAGCGCCGTTTTCATGCTTTGCCACTGTTCTCTACCGCCTCTATGATGCTTGAAGCCCATTGTCCGCTCTCGCAGTCGATATGTACATCTTCAAAATCCTTTGACTGACTGTGTGTGATGAGCACCATGTCATTATCGATATGTATCGTTTCTTTGTATTTGCCGGTAATGAGGTTTTCCACTCCCTCATACTCGCTCTTTCCGTCTTTCCTCTTCTTTTTCGTACCGGTGATGATCCCGTCAACCGTTACCCCATAGCGTTTGAAATACGAGCGTATATCATCGATCGAGTAAAAATCGGCGGAATATACCCATATATCACAGCCGTTCTTCTTGAGATATCTGAACAGCACCGGAATGCCGAGACGCATTTTCTTCCTGTGAATACCGAAGCGGAAAAGACTGGGAGCTTTCTCCGTATCGCTGTCGCCGTCTTTACGGAATACCACCTCATCAAGATCAAGCGTCGCACGCTTTTCATTGACCGATCTTTCAAGCATCTCCCTGATATCCGATTCGAATACGGAATTGACTATGCTTACGGGTATCTTCTTTATTCCGATCCGCAAAGCAGCCGCCCATCTGTGATGTCCGTTTAAGAGCATATATCCGTGAGGCCTTATCTTCTGCACGATCACGGGCTCATCCATGAGAGGAAGATCCAGCCGCAGATTGTATCTGAACTGCTCCTCATACGATGTGATTATACCGTAATTCGGTCCTATATCCGGAAGGCAGAATTCATCCTCGGGATTCGGGTGAAGACTGGTACATGCGACTTTGCCCACAAACAGTCTCTCCACCCATGATGCGTTCACGGGAACGCCTGATCTTTTGTAGTTTTCAACTTCAGTCTGAATGAACTGATCAAATTCCGTCATCTCTTCTCCCTTCAGCCGGCAAACAGCGATATCACGATCATGATTATCCACCCAAGCACCATAAGCGCGTTTAACGCAATGGCAATGACGGCCGGTGTAATGTATATGTCTCTTTCATACATGCTTACGATCCCGCAGAAAATCCCCACAACATTGAGCAGCATCGAAAACAGACCGATCCCGCCAAAGCCGGGGGCAATGTTCCCGTAACTGTTATAACTGTGTATAACGGAAGTGGATATCACACACGCGCAGATCACTCCGATAAGAATACCGGCTATACTCATAAAGGAGTAATGGCGGGTCGTGAACATAAAGCTTTTCTTTTTTCGTATCTTGACCGGTTTGCCCATTTATGCACCGTATGTCCTGTAATACTCGTCAATGGACGCCTTTATGGCATCATCGATCACCACACGGCCGCAAACATTTCGTCCGTACAGATACTCCGTAACTTCTTTCATAGTCACGATCGCATTTGCGGCAAATCCATATTTGTCAGTGATCTCGGCAAGTGCAGGCTTTACGCCCGAGCTTCCGACTTCCATTCTGTCAAGGGAAACCATGAGGCCGGCTACCGTTATTCTTCCCTGAACCGAGATTATGGGGAACGTCTCTTCGATCGATTTTCCGGACGTTGTAACGTCCTCTATGATAACTACCCTGTCACCGTCCTTCATGCCGCTTCCGAGAAGGATACCGGCATCGCCGTGATCCTTTGCCTCCTTGCGGTTGCATGAGTATCTGACATTGACACCGTACAATTCATAAAATGCCATGGATGCGGCAACTGCCAGGGGAATACCCTTATAAGCGGGTCCGAACAGGATGTCTATGTCTTCCCCGTAACAGTCATGAATGGCTTTTGCATAATATTGTCCGAGACGTTTTAAATGTTCACCGGTCACATATGCTCCCGCATTCATGAAGAAAGGGGATCTCCTGCCGCTCTTTAAAGTAAAATCGCCGAACTTGAGCACATCGGCCTCTACCATGAACTCTATGAACTCTTCCTTGTATCTTTCCATTTTTATACCTCTTATCTGCGCCGGGCGATCAGATATTTGCCCGTATATCCTCTCTCATATCAAGCACAGCGGCCCTTGCCGCATCGGCATACCCGTCCGCTGTGAATCTCGCGTACTTTTCTTTTTTGTATGCCGCAATGATCCCGCGTGAACTGTTGACTATCGCACCGAGTCCGTCCGAGTTAAAGAAAGGCTTTAAGTCCGCTCCGGTACCGCCCTGAGCCCCGTAACCGGGCACAAGTATGTAGGACTTCGGCATGATGCGTCGGAGTATCTCTCCCATCTTCGGATATGTGGCCCCTACGACCGCTCCCACATTGGAGTATTCACCGTCCATGGAAAGGGACGCCCATTCGTTAACTTTGATCCCGACCGCTTCATAAAGTGTGGAATCCTCATCGTGCAGTACCCTGTCCTGGAACTCGCCGCTCGAGGGATTGCTTGTCTTGACAAGGATGAATATGCCCCTGTCGTTCTCGTTGCATACGTCTATGAACGGCTTGACACCGTCGGATCCGAGATAAGGATTGACCGTACAGAAATCCTCATCAAATACCGGTATCGTGGTGTTTTTGATCTTAACGGTACCCAGATGTGCACTGGCATAAGCTTTGCTGGTACTTCCTATATCGCCTCTCTTGACATCCCCTATGACGATCAGGCCTTTACTCCTGCAGTAATTGACCGTTTCGGTAAATGCCGTAAGTCCCGGCAGTCCGAACTGCTCATACATGGCTATCTGCGGCTTCACGGCCGGAACAAGCTCATATACCGCATCCACTATCCCCTTATTGTATTCAAGTATCGCCCTGCCAGCCGCTTCAAGCGTCTCGCCGTATTCACTGACGGCACTGTCTACTATCTTCTGCGGTATAGTATCGATCACCGGGTCAAGACCTACAACAATGGGCGCTTCCTTCTTTTTGATCTCGCTGACAAGCTTTGCAATCATATCATCTCTCCCTTTACGTTAAGTTCAGAAAAATCCCACCTTACACAGGCAGGATTTCTCTTTTATCATACCGTACGGTCTGCGGTTGTAACCGTCATGCCTCTCAGCATGTTACCAGTTCCCCGGCTTCGGCATATTTACGGATATTTGAAGCGTTGGCATACTTCATTACGGAATCTCCGTTCACTATAACAAGTGTGGGTGCCTGCATAACACCGTACCGCTGTGCAAGCTCGGTATTCTCCTCGGCATCGATCAGAACGTAGCTTTCGTTCTTAAGGTATTCCTTGGCCAGCTTACAGTTGGGGCATGTCTTGGTCGTGAACAGATACTTCACATTGGTTGCCGGCTCAACTTCGATCCGCGCATTTTCGTCCGTTCCGGACATCTTGACCACCGCGGTCAAAGGACGCTTCAGGCTGCTTCCGGCAATATCATATACAACTCTGTTCTTATATTCCTGGCTCTTTCCGTCGTTCCAGTTCTGTACCGGACGGTAATAGCCCGTGATCCTCGAATACACTTCCGTTGTACACCCGCAGGTGGGACATGTCTTGACCTCACCGGAAAGATATCCGTGCTCATGGCATACCGAATAGGTGGGGCTGAGAGTATAGTACGGAAGCTTGTAGTTCTCGGCGATCTTTCGTACGAGTGCAGCCGCCGCTTTCCAGTCGGGAAGCTTCTCGCCGAGGAATGCATGAAATACCGTTCCGCTCGTGTACAATGTCTGAAGCTCATCCTGAATATCAAGCGCATCGAATATATCGGGTGTAAAATCAACCGGCAGATGGGATGAATTCGTATAATAAGGCGTATCTCCGGGATGTCCTGCGGTCTTGATGTTGGGCCAGCGCTTCCTGTCGTGCTTTGCAAGACGGTATGCCGTTGATTCCGCGGGAGTAGCCTCAAGATTGTAGAGATCTCCGTACATTTCCTGATAATCCGACAGTCTGTCACGCATATGCTTGAGCACTTCTTTGGTGAACTCCTGGGTCCTCGGATCAGTCATGTCGGCTCTGAGCCAGTTTGCATTAAGTCCGACCTCATTCATGCCTATCAGTCCGATGGTCGAGAAG
This sequence comes from Lachnospiraceae bacterium, assembly GCA_024695145.1. Classification (GTDB taxonomy): domain Bacteria; phylum Bacillota; class Clostridia; order Lachnospirales; family Lachnospiraceae; genus UBA2868. The sequence continues at coordinate 111,769 of JAILIS010000032.1, read as the reverse complement.
TGATTGTCAAAACTTCCGAGATATCTCTTCGTATAAGGATACAGTCCTTCGTCAAGAAGTTTTGTGATGACGCCGCGCTTGATCTTTAATGATCTCGCACTTATATCCATCATGCGGTTAAGCCTTCTGTAGAAGTCATCCTTGTCCGTTGCAAGATATGCGAGCCTGGGCATGTTGATCGTAACAACACCGACGGAACCCGTCGATTCGCCGGAACCGAAAAATCCGCCTGTCTTCTTGCGAAGCTCACGAAGGTCAAGACGCAGTCTGCAGCACATACTGCGAACATCCGAAGGCTCCATGTCCGAATTGATATAGTTGGAAAAATACGGTGTGCCGTACTTGCTTGTCATCTCAAAGAGAAGCCTGTTGTTCTCAGTGTCTGACCAGTCAAAATCCTCTGTTATGGAATATGTCGGGATGGGATACTGGAATCCTCTTCCGTTGGCATCTCCTTCTATCATGGTCTCGATGAATGCCTTGTTGATCATATCCATCTCGGCCTTGCAGTCCTTGTACTTGAAGTCCATCTCGCGTCCGCCGACAAGTGCCGGAAGTTCCGCAAGATCGGAAGGTACCGTCCAGTCAAGCGTAATGTTCGAGAAAGGAGCCTGCGTGCCCCAGCGGCTGGGTGTATTGACACCGTACACAAATGACTCTATGCATTTTTTTACTTCCCTGTAGGTGAGATTGTCCGCCTTTACAAAAGGAGCGAGATATGTATCAAATGATGAGAACGCCTGGGCGCCTGCCCACTCATTCTGCATGATACCGAGGAAATTGACCATCTGGTTGCACAGAACCGACAGATGTGAAGCCGGTGCGGAAGTGATCTTGCCGCTGATGCCGCCCAGACCTTCCTGGATAAGCTGCTTTAATGACCAGCCGGCACAGTAACCGGTAAGCATTGACAGGTCATGTATATGGATATCGGCATTCCTGTGTGCTTCCGCGATCTCTTCGTCGTATATTTCGGAAAGCCAGTAATTGGCTGTTACCGCACCCGAATTGGAAAGGATCAGTCCGCCGACCGAATATGTGACCGTGGAATTCTCCTTGACTCTCCAGTCCTCAACCTTGACATAACTGTTTACCACGTCCTTGTAATCAAGTATCGTGGACTTCATGTTACGCATCTTCTCACGCTGCTTACGGTAGAGGATATATGCCTTGGCGACCTCGGTGTATCCTGCCTGCTCCAGCACAACTTCCACACTGTCCTGGATATCCTCCACATGGATCCTGTTCTCCTTCATCTTAGGCTGAAAATCAGCCGTAACGCGCAGAGAAAGAAGATCGATCATATCGTTTGTGTACTGCTTCTCACAGGCATTAAATGCCTTCATTATCGCATCATTGATCTTTGCGATATTAAAATCCGCTAATTCCCCGTCTCTTTTTACAACGCTGAACATCTCTGACTACTCCCTTCCTGATAAGACCCTTATTGGAACCCCTCTGATAATCTGATCTGTATTTGATGTGTCATTCAGACGTCTACTAATATATCACCCGTACTTTCATTCGTCAACCTGAAAATACTATATCTTATGTCAACTTTTGGCCGGAACCACTAGATGTTGTGTTCCGGCCAATTTGTGATAAACCCTTGATAAGCCCCGTTTTTCGAATGATTTCAGCTGTCTGCCGCCCTTCAAAAAACACAAGTTATCTAAAATTATTGTAAACCATGCACAAAAAACAAAGCTTAAATTTCTACCTGCTGCTCAAAAAAACATTTTCCCTTCTTGCCATCTCGTCATCGGGATACTGCTCTAAATATTCCTCCATATATTTCGCGGCCGACTTAAAATCGTACAGCCGTTCATATGCCACGACCCTGTCAAACATCATGCCCTGCGCGCCTTCGCCCTGGCCGGCGGCAAGTCCCGTCTCTATCGTTTCAAGGGCTCCTTCATAATCTCCCGTCGATACCCTGCAGGTGGCAAGCTGCTCGTATATGCGCCCGGCCGCGGGATTCTCACGGATATAATCCGCATAAAGGCTCATGGCATAACCGGTATCTCCGAGCGCTTCGTATGTACGCCCGAGATAAAGTGTAAGATTCTCGTTGTTGCCTGATTTTTTCGCATTCTCCAGATCGTTTCTCGCACCCGTATATGATCCCAGATAGTATTCGAGAACTCCCTTGTTGTAGTCACTCAGACGGTTTCCGGCAGACATTGCCTTCTCAAGATAAGAGGCCGCATCTTCGTCATATCCTCTCGCATGGAGCTCTTCATATATACCGACGTATCTGTCGTAGTTCGTGGGGGCAAGACTGACGGTATTGTCAAAATCGGTCAGCGCAGACTCCCGGTTTCCCATCGCAAGATCCGTCTTGCCCAGCATAAACCATGCCGCGTCATCATCTTCTTTTAAAGCGAGTATGGCTTCTATCGTGGAATGGGCCGCTTCGAGATCGTCATTTTTGTACTCGGCGACCGCAAGATAGTATGAGATATCGATGTCCGCAGGCGTGACTATTCCGTTTGAAAACGACAGAGCATCGATAAAGGCATCGGCCGCCGCCGCATAATCACCTTTGCCCAGAAGTGCGAGACCTCTCGTACGGCACGTGATCTTGTCCCCTCCGCTAGCGGAAATAATGGCATCCGCTGCCGAAAGAGCGGCATCGTAATCTGCCGACTCCACCGCCGAAGCCGCCGAAACCTCTCCCGCATCTTCTTTGTTACAGCCGTCAAATGCCAGTGCCGGAAGAAGAACGGTCATTGTGGTTATAATGCTGAGGAATGATTTTTGTTTCATAATACGCCAAAATATGCTACAATCCCATGATATGGAACTAAAAAACAATCTGCCGCGATCTCTGTCCTGCAACATACTCAAGCTCATCGCATGTGTATGTATGCTCACGGATCACATCGGTTTCGGGATAATTCGATACTTTAATAAAGTCAATGCCATGGATGTTCCGCCTGACACATACAAGGCATTTTCCGACGCTTATGACATATGCAACGGTATAGGAAGACTGGCTTTTCCGATCTTTGCATTCTTCGTCGTGGAAGGATTTCTGCACACCCGCGATGTGAAAAAATATGCTCTGCGCCTTTTCATATTCGGACTTGTCTCGGAGATCCCTTTCGATCTCGGACTGTTCAAGGAAGTTTATCACCCGGATCATCAGAACGTCATCTTCACGTTCTTTATCGCAGTCATCATGCTTTCGATCCTTAAATATCTCACGCAAAACGCCTTCGGACTGTCAAAACCCGTCATAGTGTTTATATGCATATGTACCGTCATCGCATTCGCGGATCTTGCCCTCGTGCTCAAGACGGACTATTCCTGGAAGTGTATGCTGCTCGTGTCAGTACTGTATATGCTGCGGTCATTCGGCGATCTCAAATATGTCGCCGGCGCTGCAGCCGTATGCTGGGAAAAATACGCTCCCGCATCGTTCATGCTGCTGTATTTCTACGATCCTTCGGTAAAGCCGAGATATAAATACGCATTCTACGTATTCTACCCTCTTCACCTTCTGATCATCTACTTTGTCTCGACAGTTCTGGTCGGCTAGATCAGATACGCACTCTTTCCCTGATCTGATCCCTTACGCTCTTAAACAGTACGGATAAAACGGCTCTTATCCTCTTTTTGTCCTCTTCATCCATATTGTCGGAGACAGCTCTGGCCTTCAGCATAAGCGTCGTGATATTTCCCTTAAAATCATTAAGGTCCGACACTCCCGCAGTCATAAAGACTTCATAGATCTTGTCGAAGAACACCTTCATCTCTTCGGGATCGGCCTGACTGACCCATTCGCTCACGGAAGCATCCCCGATCACGTATCTTCCGGCAACATCATCACGGTATACAAAATCGTCCCCTTCAACGATCCAGTTAAAAGGATCATGCTGAAGTATCCCGGCCCTCTCGGCCTCAATGACTTTGTAATCTTCCTGGGTCTGGAGAAGCATTCCGACTATGGATGATCTCGGGACATACTTGTGTATCCTGTCCTTTATCGCCTCGAAATCGGCATTTTCAAGAACCTCTTTTGTGAATCCCGGACCGTCCTGCGAATAGATGACGCTTATTCTCTTTCGCACGTACTTCGAACATTTCATGGCCGCGTAGACCGCAAGATTACCGCCCTTCGAATGTCCGCCGACGGAAAAATCGCCCCTGATCCTCTCGGCGGCATAGTGAAGATAATCGACTGCCCTGATCTGTGCGGGTATCGTCATAAAGGACATGTTAAAGTCTTCTTTCCAGCCGACGACCGTCTCGTCGGTGCCTCTGAAAACAACATGGCTTGATCCGTCGGGAAGCTGCGCCGTAACAGCCGCAAACTGCATCTCCCATCTCGGACTTACAACATCGATACCGTGATTGAAGCGAACGTCTTTGAACCGTTCGGATGAAGCCATGGCATCAAACAGTTCCATGTTGTTCTTTTTGTACCTCTCATCGGTAAACAGATGGTCTGCATCAGACGATGATGCTATATCATAAACGGACACACCCGGACAAAGCGTTCCCACCTGCGGTACGTGCGAATCCAGTTTTAAATACGAAAACTGGGACAGTACAAGAGCATCAACCTTGTTGAACGGTTTGTCGAAAAAAGAATTATGCCCGTAATCTTTGACATAATCTATGATATTACTCAAGGATTCTCCTCTGCCGTCGTCTTCTCACCCTTTTGGGATCTGAGGATAAACACCAGAAGGATAAGCGCTGCCGCAAAAATAAATATGGCAATGAACTGGGATGTGGAAAGAGGTCCGACGGATCCTCTCGGATCATCCCTGAAGTATTCTATGATAAATCTGCCGGCACTGTACATCAAAAGATAAAGTGATGTCAGAACACCCGGGATATAACGCATCTTCGCTTCACGCTCCCCTCCCTTTGAAGTATCCGGCAGCGAGCGGATGTACAGGACGAGGAGTACTGTGAATATGATAAAATTCCCTGCCGCCATGATGGGCTGTGTGGGGATGAGCGGTATGTGCGGAGGCGCACAGCTGTTTTCGGGAAACACGAGTGCAAAAGATGAATGTGTCTCTTTTCCGTAGCAGCATCCCGCAAGAAGGCATCCCACTCTTCCGAGCGCCTGATTGAGAGGAACAACGGTGGCAAACAGATCTATATACTCAAGAAATACAAGCTTTTTGATCCTGCAGTAAACGTATATGGTCACTATACCGGTGATTATCCCTCCGTACACGGCAAACCCTTCAGAGCCGATCACAGACAGCGGGTCCTCAAGGAATGCACGAAATTCCACGATGACGTGAAGAAGCTTTCCGCCAAGGAATCCTATGATCAGCACAAATATCGCCATATTAACAAAATCACCGTCGGACAGGCCCCGCTTTTTTGCAAGTGCACTTCCCACAAGGACTGCCGCCATAAAGCCGAGTCCTATCATCAGTCCGTATCCGTGAACCGTGAACCTTCCGATGCTGAACAGATCTATTGCCATGATAAAACCTCTCTAATAAACAGGGCGCGGTATGCCCGCGCCCGAAACAATACAACCGGATTTCAATACAGGCTGTTACTCCACGCTGAGCCCGCTCCACTTGTCATCAGGAATAAGGGCAACGTATGTCTTACCTGTATTAAGGACTATCTCATTACCATCCTTGTCATAGTATCTTGTAGGAGTGACTTCATCTTCCTTGGACCATGAAATGGGAATAGCCTTTCCTTCGGTGATGAACCAGCCGTCGCGGTTATAGTCAATGGCATGGAACATCATATATCCGTTGTCGTCAAATTTGACGTATCTGCTGTTCTGCAGAAGAACGTTCGTAAATCCGAGCTGTGCATCTCCGTTACCGGGATCGGTATGCTTCTGACCGTATTCCGAATACATATAACGCTTTGAATCGGGATCATACTCGAGCATCGATCCGTTATGCTTAAACGGAAGGGTGATCTTGGTGCAGTCTTTTACATCAGGTGCGTTTGCAAGATCGTTGATCTCGCTGTCACTCTTTACGAACTGATAGTGAGGCCCGTCCTTGTGGTACTCGTTGTATGTCCTTGAAACGTCCGGCTTGCTCTCGAAGTTCTTGTCCATATCCCCTGTGCAGATATACTCCGTGAACTCTCTTGACTTGCCGTTATTGACTCTCGAGAAAGTACCCGAGAAATTGTCAACGAAAGGTTTTGCAAGATAGTCATCGATGTAGAACGGACCACCGTCATGACAGACAATGGCATTCCACTCGGGAGCAATGACAAGGTTGGTGGGACGCGTACTACGGATACTTCCCAGCTGGTCGATCTTTTCATAATCCTTAACAAGTACCATCAGACGGGTGATACCGTCATTGGCAAGCGAATTGGTCATCTCATATACAACATCGGCATACTTGGAAAGGCCGTAATGGGGAAGGGCTGTCTTCTCATTATCGACCATCGCCGCGATAGGCCTCTGGTCCTTGAGCTCTTCCGGAATCCACTCATTGGTAAGCTCACTTCTGTACATACCTTCATGACCGGCTTCCTCAACCTCCGGTTCCTCCGTCTCAAGACTGATAGCCGGTGTGTTGTTCACCACTTCAATCTTCGGAGCCGGTGCGCTCTGTGCCTGCTGTTCTTCTTCATCATCCCCGCATCCGCCAAGCAGCACAACACTGCACAGCGTAAGGAGAAGAATGATCTTCTTTTTCATTACAAATAAACCTCCTGAAAAAACTTCACTATATTCACGCCATAAACATACCGCGTGTATTATAACACCAATCTCCGAGAGATTATACCACAAGATGATGTGGTTGTCACCATAAATATATACTACGGCTCTATGATGTTAAAATCCTGCGAGAAAGGAGTCATATACTTGATCAGGCGTTCGCAGACCGTCTTGTCTCCCTCGGTCTTGATATCGCCGGCTTCTTTCAGGTTGCCGTTCATGAGCATCAGGAGCTGTTTCTTTTCCATTGTAAGGGTGGCATCCACGTCTTTGCGCTCCTCGCCCGGATATACGAGCAGCACGCCTGCTTTACGGTTGACGTAGAATTTCTCATCCGTATCCGTCACAACAAGGTTAAATGAAAGATCATCATCCTGTGCCTTGAGGGCGTCTGTAGAGATGTCGATATAGTCAAGCATCATCTGAGCCTTCATCGCAAGTCTCGCTTCTATACCTCCGGTACTGGCCTTGCCAAGTTCTGCGCTGTTTCCGTTTCGAAGTTCGAGCGCACCCGACAGATATGAATTCCTCCATGTACCGCTTTCGCACTGGTATCCGAGCTGCTCGAGAGCATCCGCGCAGAGGTCTCTTGCCTCCTTATTGGCAGGATCAGCAAATACGAGCTGCTTCGTTATCTCCGCTACCCACTGGTACTCGCCCTTGTCGTAATCCTCTTTTGCTTTTTTGAGAACTTTGTCGGTATCGCCCAGATATGCGACAAGCTTCTTGGCGCTGTCCTCCGGAGTTAAGGGATTAAGATCGACCGGATCGGCATCGTACCATCCGATATATTTCTGATATACCGCTTTGATGTTATGGTTCAGTGTTCCGTAATACTGGCGCATGTACCAGACTTTTCTGAGCTCATCCGGAAGCACGACAGCTCTCGATATCTCAGCCATTGTATATCCCATGTTGATATAATGAAGAGTCTGATCGTTTATGTATTTATAAACCGCAGCCGTGTTCTCAAGATACTCCTTGATATTATCCGTTCCCCAGTGCGGCCAGTTGTGAGACTGGAATACGACATCAGTCTTGTCTGCGAACAGCTGCTCGGATTCAAGGATGTATGATGCCCAGTCTGCTGCGCTTCTGACTTCGGCTCCGCGGAGAGTATAGAGATTGTGCATCGTACCGGTGCAGTTTTCGGCCATCCAGAGTCCGCGATACTTCGGGAAGTATGCGTTCATCTCAGCCGGAGCTTCCGTACCGGGAGTCAGCTGGAACTGTATTTCCAGTCCGTCGATCGTAACCGTTTCATTGCTGCATACATCATATGTCGGAGCAACAAGACCCGTATGTCCTACGGACTGCCCGAGTCCTATACCCATGGCAAGTTTGCCCTTCTCGCCCGGTTTCAGCATCGTTCCGTACTGATACATGGCACGTCTTGCCATGGCGTTTCCGGCGTAAGTGTTCTCGCTGACCGCATGCTCAAGAAATCCGTCCGGCGCCAGAATGGCAACCTTTTTGCTCGCCAGCTGTTCTTCGAGTGAAAGGCTCGGATCTGCCACATCCTCCCTGCTGATAAGGCCGAGGATACCGCCGTAGTGATCGATATGGCTGTGGCTGTATAAGACAGCAACTATATTGAGCTTTCCGAAATGCTTTTCCATCAGGGCTTTGGCTGCTTCCATATCCTCCGTACACATCAGTACGTCAAAAACTATCCAGCCGTTGTCCGTTTTGATAAACGTTGCATTTGCCATGTCATAGCCGCGGACCTGATAAATACCGTCGCATACCTCAAACAGTCCCGCATACTGATTGTACAGCGTGTTGCGGTAAAGGCTCGGGTTCATCGTGTCGGGAACAGTCTCAAGCTCATTGACAAAATCATAATCCGCCACATTCCATACTTCATTGCCGTCCTCATCATAGATGATGAGACTCTCCGGTGCTTCGATAAGGCCCTTCAGGGCATTTTCCTTTTCGGATTCGTCGTCAAAATCCAGAAGATCATACCAGGCTTTGTTATTCTTTGCCGTATAGCTCGTGGCGTCTTTCGACTCCTGTGTCTCGGCTTTGGCCTCCGTTTTCTTTTTGTTGTCCTTTGGTTTGTCCTGCGTGCGTGCGTATGCATCAATGCCGCCTGTGGCGATCACGGATACACTGAGTGCTGCCGCAAGAAGTGTCATAATGGATCTTTTCATTTTGTGTTCCCTCCTTCCGGGTTATGTATCATATCCATTACTGTCATTTATTATTGTGTTTCCAAGATCTCTTTTGTAAATTTCTCGGCCCCTTTTCTGTTAAGGTGGGAGCTGTCCGAGAAATACTTTCCGTCATAGACTCTGAGCTCGGTCTCATACTCTATATCATCCGAAACGGTTGCGGCCTCTTTGATGAAATTTCTGTAAGAAGCATAATAGTGTTCGTTGAGATTATCAAATGTGGCATTGTTTACGGCGGGCTGAATGAGTCTTATATGTATATCATGCTCGTCACACAGTCTCATGATCTTCTGGAGATACAATGCGAGTATCCTCGTGTCTCCGGTTACTTTGAGATCTTTGTATGAAGTCTCATATGATTCGTCGTAACAGCTTTCGGCAGTGCCGAAAGATCCCCATCCTTTTGTTCTGATCAGCTCTTCGTAGGCCCGCTTATTGTCATCATAGCGTCCCGTGAACCGGGCTGCTTTTAATGCCGGAAGATAAACGCTCGGCAGTCCGCACCTGGGGCGGAGTTCGCTGTTTACGGGTCCGTCGTTCCACACACTCGGCGAATCACAGGAGAACGCATTTGTATAAACTTCCTTTATCCGGTTAAACGGTATCGCCTTAAAGTATACCGTCCTTGTGGCATAATTATCAACATTCCAGTAATGAAAAGGTGCGAACATGATGATGACCGTTTCAGGAGCTTCATGACAGCTTAGATACCGGTCCAGATAGTAGTACATCTCGAGGGATGTTGCTCCTCCGAGCGCAAGATTGACGCAGTTACCATCAAACATCTCCGGTATAAGAGCGCTCATGGCGCCGGAGTCTCCGAGGATGACCGTGTCAAAATCCTCCCCGGCAAAAACCTTCCCGTCCGCGATCTCGCCTTCAAGGCGCCACGAAGGGTATTCCTCATCCATGTAACACATCGGACACAAAAGTGTGAAGGCGATGAGGGCGATGGCCGGGAGGGCCGCAAGTATGCACTTTAAACAAAATTTCAGTATCTTCATGATCAATATATATGAGCGCTCCGCCTGCCGCTGCCTCTTCGAGGTCCCATCATCTTACATCCTTGAATATACAAATTCTTTGCCCGTAAGGTTTGCGGAAAAGAGTATCGCTATGAGCAGCGCGTAGTATATCACCCATCTTAAGGGAGTGGGAATACGCTTTATAACGCCCGGGGTGTCGCAAGATCTCTTATTGGCGGCTCCGTCGGCAATAAATACAAATACTACCATAACGGCTGACATGACAAGGTTCAGTCTTCCTATCCCGAGCCTTCCGATGTCACCCGCAAAGGAGGCGGGAGAAGATCCGGTAAATATGGATCTGACGGCAAGAGCCGCCGACGACACGCTGTCGTTTGCAAAAAAGATAAATGTAAAGGAGATCAGGATATACACTCCGATCCTCTTTATAACTTCACGGACCCTGTCAAATGTAAGCCGCGACGTTTCGCTTTTGCAAAGTTTATCCTTTAAGGATACGGCCAGACGGTCCCGGCCCGGGAGAAGAAGCTGTCCGAGTATGATGAATGCGCCGTTAAGCGCTCCCCATACAAAGAACGTCATATTTGCGCCGTGCCATACACCGCTTAAAAAAAGCACGATAAAGATGTTGACATATTTGCGCACGATCCCTTTCCGGTTGCCGCCAAGCGGAATATACAGATAATCCCGGAACCAGCTCGACAGTGAGACATGCCATCTTCTCCACATTTCAGACATCGAAAGAGAAAAAAACGGCTGACGGAAATTCTCTTTCATCTTAAGCCCCAGTATGTACCCGCTTCCGATCGCGATCTGGGAATATCCCTCGAAGTCACAATAGAGCATGAACATATAGGATAATGCGGCAAGCGCGATACATCCGCCTGAAAAAGAGGCTGTATCCGCATACACCCTGTCAACGATGATCGCCAGTCTTCCGGCTATCGCAAGTTTTAAAAAATATCCCCACAGCATCTTCTGCATACCCCTTTTGGCCCTTTCAAGCGAAGGTCCGGGCGCCGCCGAAAACTGTGGCAGTATATCTCCCGCCCTGTTTATCGGTCCCGATACTATGGTAAGAAAAAACGAAAGATACAGTATCATCTTTACGGGATTATACTCACATGATATGTCACCCCTGTAAACATCCGTCAGATAACTGATCGCCTGAAACATATAAAATGACATTCCGACAGGCATCGCAAGAGACAGCCTCAACGAACTTCCCGCAAGACCCAGTGTAAAATCAAGATATTTGAATGTAAAGAGTACACCAAGTTCAATGACAAGAGTAAGTACAAAAACCAGTTTCTTAAGAACCGTGCTGTCAATATTGGAAAGTGCGATACCCGAAATATACGTCACACCCGACATTATAAGAAGTATGACCACAAAACCCATATCCTGATACGCGAACAGATAAAAGACCAGACTTATGAGCGCAAGCCACACGTGACGGATCTTTTTCGGTACCAGATAATAGAATACGACCACCGCAGGGAACAATATGATAAAGGAAATGGAATTGAAAGGCATTTCACGGTTCTCCTTGTATCAAATACGCTGTTATATTATAATATATCGATGTTACTGTTGTAAATGGGAATCCGGTATCATACCGGTCGGAAAAAAATGGATAATAAGAGTAAGAAAAACACAAAAAAAAATGAGGAGAATACATCCGCCGCAAGAGAGATCACGGAATGGATAATCGTGATCGTCATATCGGCACTGCTTGCATTTGCCCTCGATAAGTTCATCATCGTAAATGCCAAGATACCGTCGGCATCCATGGAGCCTACGATCATGACCGGCGATCGCCTGATAGGAAACCGTCTTGCATATATCAATTCGAAACCTCAAAGGGGAGATATCGTGATATTTCTTTTTCCCGACAATGAAAAGGAATATTTCATAAAGAGAGTCATCGGCCTTCCCGGGGAGACCGTCACCGTCAGGGCCGGCAAAGTCTACATCAACGACTCTAAAGAGCCTCTTGATGAAAGCGAATACATACATATGACTCCGCTCGGTGATTTCGGCCCGTTCAATGTGCCTGAAGGGGCATATTTCATGATGGGGGACAACAGGAACAATTCCATGGATTCAAGATACTGGAACCAGCCTTATGTCTTTGAAGACAAGATCCTCGGAAAAGCATGGGCAAGATATTTCCCTGACCCGAAGAAAGTTCAGTGATATTATCTGCACAGCCTGTAAAGCTGCATTATCTCATCGCCGCGTGCGAAACCTTCATTGAACGCGCTTGTGCTTCCCGCACATACTCCGAGGCACAGTGCGTCTTCAAGATCCCCACGTTCAAGATATCCCGCAAGGAATCCCGCAACCATTGAATCACCGCATCCGACCGAATTGACGACTATCCCTGCCGGAGCAGGTCTGAAATACTCTTTTCCGTCACTGTCGACAAGTATCGCTCCGTCTTCTCCCATTGAGATCAGAACATTTCTCGCTCCCTTGTCCTGCAGCCGCTTTGCCGCGCTCACGATGGCTCCCCTGTCCGATGACGTAAACTGCTCATGAAACAGATCAGAGAGCTCTTCAAGATTTGGTTTTATAAGGAACGGATGGTAGCAAAGAGCGTTTACAAGCGCTTCGCCTTCCGTGTCGAGTATGACCTTCGTGTCCCTGTACGGAAGTTCCGATATAAGCGTCGCAAATATATCATTTTCCATATTTGCCGTTGCCGCTCCCGCAAGGATGAGTATGTCTTCGCCTCCGATCGTGGAGATCCTGTCGCGAAGGGATCGCATACTGACCGCATCTACAAAAGGTCCGGGCGCGTTCACCTCGGTCTCTTCTATTCCGTAAAACTTGATGTTTATCCGCGAATGCCCTTCGGGAAGGTGGACAAAATCCGTACTGATCCCGAGTCTGTTAAGTCCCTCTTCGATCTCCCTGCCGGTAAATCCGGCAACAAAACCGAGAGCGGTGTTGTCAATGCCAAGCTCTTTGAGAACCTGCGATACATTCACTCCCTTCCCGCCGTACATATATGAATCTTTTCGCATACGGTTAAGTTTGCCGATCTCCAGTGAATCCACCGTGACCAGATAGTCAATGGACGGATTGCAGGTAACTGTGTAGATCATAACTCCTCCTTGGAAAGATCTTCCTTCATGGCCGGTATATATCCCAGAACCACCATTCTCCTGTATATCTGTTCACCGAGAAGTTTGTGATACATTTTGTTCCCGTGAACGTAATCGCTGCGCAAAGATGAGGGAATCTCACCTTTTCTGATATCCTCCGCATCTTTCGATGTGGGGGTGATCCCGGCATCCGCAAGGCCGTAATTGAGCATGTATTTTCTGATATCCACAAAGTGGTCGCCGAACGCCTTCTCCATGGCCGCGTTGACTTCATTTATCTCCGGGATGCCGCCCGCATAAGTAAGTCCGACGATGATATATTTATCGCAGCCCGCACTTTCGAGCATCTGCCGTTCAAGATTGATGATGTTATGAACGCTTGCGGTGTCGGGAAGATCGTTGGTCCCCGCAAAGATCACCAGTATGTCACCTTCCCTGGCATCACGCATGCCGAAGGTCTTTAATCTGGTGCCTTCCTCAACCGCTATGCGCTCGCCTTTTGTATGGCGCTTAAAATAATACGAGCCGTTCAGTTTCTGAAGTTCGCCTTCAATACCGTTGATCTCACACGGATTGACGCCGCCGTCACCCTGGTTAAGAAAATAAACGTGTCCGTTATTCTCGGTGCGCAAAAATACCGGTATAAGAGTTGTATCGGCAGGAAGTACGGTAGCCTTAACATTAACGCGCAGTCCGCCTTCTCTCATCGCTATCATCGATGTGTTATCCGATTCCACTCCGTAGTTTATGACCTCGCATCCGGACAGGCTTCTTATAATGTCGGGATAAGCACTCTTCCCGTCAAGAGATACCGTCAGCGAATCGCCCCAGCAGACGATCCTCGGAAGCAGACCGTGAAATTCAGCCTTGGGCTCAATGTCCCCGCGCCACATAGGCTCCTCTTCCTCGGTTATGACAGGAATGTTCGCCGGTTCCATCTCGTCAGCCGTATCTTCTTCCGGAAGCTGTGCCACGATCTCATCTTCGGGTTTTGAGACCGGGATCGTATCGGATGCCGCAACACTGCCATCTTTATCGGATACACTCTCCGAGGCAAATACCCTGCCCGCGTATATCCGAAGGGTTATGAATGCCGACATTGCTATGATGAAAAAGAAATAAGTGATATACGATCTTTTCATAACCTGTATATTATACCACAAAAAAGATGCGGCTGCGCCGCATCTCCTTTGTTTAATTCTTCTCGATGTAGTTACGGATGTATTCCTTGACCTCTTCGCGATCTATATCAAGTGCAAGTGCCATTTCCTCATAGAGTCTGTTCTCTGCTATCCTGAAATATCTCTCGTCTATGGCCGTTGACTTCTTACCGCTTTCTATACGGGCTTTTCTCCTGAAGTACATGGTCTTGATTATCCGTATAAGTTTTCTCGGATCTTTGGAATTGACGGCATTTTTGTATTCGAGCTCACGCTTTTTTTCGTCGGAGATATTTATCTGGTCAAGATCCTCTATCTCATCCATGAGTTCCTTGACTTCATCGCGCCCGAGAGCAAAACGAAGAGCATTGTCATCTCCGTCCACCGGTACATAAATGGTCGCTGCATTATCAAAACACGGCCGGAGTGTATAATATGTCCTGTCGGCGGCTGATTTGCCCATTCCGGAAAGGGGCCCGATCTTCTCGATCCTACATACGCCGTTGCTGCACACTACCGTATCACCTACATTGAACATATTTACCTCCTGTTTTCTTTTTTAACGGATCATTCATCCATCTGGAACTCACCAACTATATCTCGCAGCTGGATCACGCAGTTCTTGCTCTCTTCGACAAGGCCGCTCGTCTCACTTGTACGGCTGACCATGCTCGTGGTCTTCTCTGCGATATCGGTAACACCGACGGTCGATTCTCCGACCGTTGAAGTGATGCCCGAGATCGCATCGCTGATCTTGGAGATGGAATCGGTAAGGTTCACTATCGATTCATGAACATCATTCATGCTCTCCTTGAACTTCACCGCATCATCATTATACTGTTCGCTTACATTTGCAAAATCTTCATAATCGGCAAGCACGGTCTCTTCGAGGAAAGCTCCCGTCTCGGCAAGACATCCGGACATATTGGATACCGCGTTGTTGACCTCGCTGACGATATTGTTGATATCTGCGACAGTCGTGGATGTCTGGTTGGCAAGATTGCCGATCTCGGTCGCAACAACCGCAAAACCTCTTCCGGCTTCGCCGGCTCTGGCCGCCTCTATCGAAGCGTTAAGAGCAAGAAGTGATGTCTGCGAAGAGATGGCCATGATGGAATCCGTAAGGGCGTTGATCTTCTCAACCGCACGGGACTCTTCTATCGCCTTGTCGGAACGGCTCTTGACTGATTCGTATTTCTCTCTCGTCCTTGCAGCAGCATTCATTGTCTTGTCACGAAGCTTTGCGGCTCTGTCCATGACTTCCTTTGACATTGTATCTCCGGCTTCCGAAAGTACCTGAATATCTTCCGCCCCGGTCTTCATGTAACCGATATTCGCATAAATGCTCTCCGTCGTCGCTGCGGTCTGCTGCATTCCTGCCGCAAGTTCCTGTGTCGTTGCGGAGTTGTCGGTACACATGGAGTTGACCACGTTCGTAACATCCTCAAGCTGATCCACGTTTCCGTTGATCTTCGTCGATGCCTCTTCTATGCTGGCAACCATCCTGCGCAGGCTCTTTCGCATGCTGCCGACCGATCTCGCCATGGCACCGTTCTCGTCATGTCTTTTGACAAGTTTGTCCGAATTGGGATTGTGCCTGAAATCGAATTTGCTCGTCCGGTCCACGATCTCGATCAGCTGATGGATGGGTCTGACTATGAGAACCGATATGCCGTATGCTCCGGCAAGTGAGATGATTATCATGACAACCGCGACAGCTATACCGATATTTCTTATCCTGTTCATCGGTGCGAGAGCCTGATCCTCATCCGCGGAGATAACAAGTATATTATCCTTGTTCGTAACGGCATACGCCGCATACTTGTATGACCCTTTGTAATAGTATCTTGCAACACCGTCCTCGGGTTTGCTGCCGGACTGCATCTGGGCCACAAGTCCCTTTACAACGTCATTTTCCACCGGGGAGCCTATCTTATCGGCCGTCGGATGATACAGCATGATACCATCCGCAGAAACAAGATATGCATATGATCCTTCTATACCGTCCACACTGATCCCTCCGAGGGCGTTTGCGTAAAAATCACCGCTTACGGCACCGGGAGTCTTACGATTCAGAAGATCACGTTCGGATGAACATACACTTTCTATGTACTTCATCGTAACATCAGTTATCTCACTCTTTGCCTTCGTGACAAATATGAGCGTGCACACCAGGACCGTGATAACAAGGCACACCAGCACAAGCAGCATTATCTTTGCCGCTATCGAGTGTATAAATGAAATCTTCTCGTTACCGTTGTCCCGGTTTTTCTGTTTGACAGCCATCAAAAATACCTCTTACTTTCCTTCCGTAACCCCCGGAATTGATATGAAAACACAAACTCAATTATACAGGAAAATGCCGTAAATATCAACCTTCCGCACATTCACACCTCCGTTGTCATATGTTGCGCAGCCTGTCAGAGTGACCTACCATATGTTGTAAAAAAAAGCGCCTTCGGATGATCTTCCGAAGACGCTTCGCATACTGTTCTTATTCGATCTGTTTCAGTCCTCAAGTATCTGTGAAAGTGACTGTTCAACGCTTGATGATATGGATCTCATCGTTCCTATCGACGCTGTAGTCTCTTCCGCGGATGCCACGAGGTTCTCGGCGCGCTGATTGACTTCGTCAACTATGCCGGAGAGCTTCTCGGTTTCAACAACGAGCTTTTCTATCGTCTCTTTGATATCTTTGTTGTTCTTGTTACTGTCGTCGGCAGTATTCTTGGAATTTTCCGCAAGATTCTTGATCTGTTCGGCAACGACCGCGAATCCTCTGCCTGCCTCTCCCGCACGCGCCGCCTCTATACTGGCATTAAGTGCCAGAAGGTTAGTCTGTGAAGATATCGCAATGACATCCGCGTTGTTGGCTTCAAGCTTCTCGAGGTATCCCTCGATCGTTGACAGAACGCTCTTGAGATCCTTGGCGAAATTATCAACCTCTGTCATCGCATCATATATACCGGATGTCTGCTTTGCATTATCAGCACTTGTATCTTCGATCTGGCCTATGGATTCGGTAAGATTGTCGAAATTCTCCTTTATGCTCTCGGACAGTGACATCTTCGTCGACTGCATGCCTTCCTTCGCTCTTTGTATCTCATCGGCCAGAGCCACGGCTTTGTCTTTTTCCTCGTAAGCACGGTCACTCATATAGTGAACGCAGTTGTGTTTATGATTGATGCCGTTATAGATTGCCATGGCCATATCACGGCATGTTCCGTATCCGCAGCAGCCGCAGTTGATCCTTCTCTTTTCCTCGGTATCCTTGTTCATATCGGCAAAGATCCTGTTAAATTCCGCTTCGGAAGGTGTCTTATATTCGCAGTCGCGGCTTCGGTCAGTGTATTTTCTGACAAAATCCTCGAGATTTAATGAGGCGAACTGTTTGTTGAGTTCCTCAAGCCTCTTGGCCGGAGTTAACTTTCTGCTCCAGGCGTTCCTGCCGGCGTCTTTTTTGCTCTTTGCCTTGATCTTCTGAATGCTCACGAACGTACTCTCGTCCATTGTCTTTCTGGCATCCACACCGGGACCGTACAGACATCCGTTTGTGCAGTTGAGAGCATCGATGAACAGATACGGGAATCTGCTGCTCTTGATCTTGTCCCTGTTGCGTTCTAGGTACTCATACATATGATGTTCGCCTTCCATCTGGCGTACAAGAGCATCTTCTCCGAGGAGCCAGTATACGTTTTCTTTAAGGCCGCCCGGCATCGGGTATATGGAGCCGAGACCATATTCGATCTCATCGGTAAACGGCTTGTAACCGCTGACCGGATTGTCCTTCAGATATTTTACAAGATGGGAAAATGTCAAGTTATAGGATACGAACCCTTTGTTGTTGGGATCATCGATCTCATTCTTCTTGGCAATACAGGGGCTGATAAATGCAAGCTTGTCAGACACCTTCATATACTTTTTGACATATATGGCGCCGCACATCATCGGACTCTGTACCGGCATAAGCTTCGGAAGAAGATCCGGAAGATGACGTTCTATATAGCCTACAACGGCAGGACACGGCTGAGAGATACTGCCGTAGTATTTCCTCTCCGTGATATATTTGATGTATGCCCATGTCGTGATATCCGCACCGAATGAAATGCTGATGAAACGGTTTACCCCGAGCTTTTTGAGCATACCGAGATATTTGTCGTATTCATTGGGATAGTTTGCCAGAAATGCAGGTGCGATAAGCACGCTTATCCTCTCACCCTTTTTAAGATCGTCAAAAAATCTCTCGACATCATCTTCGTACTCGCGGGCATTGTGTTCACATGCATCGATGCATGCACCGCAGGCGATACATCTCTTCGGGTCGACCTCTATGACATTTCCCCTGTCTTTTTCGATCGCCACATTGGCCCCGCGGCTGGGACACACACTGATACAGCGGTTACATCCGACACATTTGTCATTTGTTTTAACAAGACCCATCTGATATACCTTCTTTCTGAAAAATAACAATATTTATTCTACCATGTTTTCATTGTCTGAAACAGACATATTTTTGATTATTTTTTCGGGAGGGATAAATCTTAAAAGCGCTTCCTCGAGCTTGATTCCCGATATCGGCTTTACAAGGAACGCATCAAATCCGACCGATCTGTAAAGCTCCTGATTTTCGCCTGCGGCATTAGCCGTAAGGACTATCACCGGAACTTCACTGCACATCCCCCATGTCTGTTCCCTTATGCGCGACAGACATTCGATACCGTCCATTCCCGGCATGAAATGATCCATCAGGATGACATCATACTTTTTGTTCCTGGTCTTCTCAAGGGCTTCCTCCCCGCTTGTCGCCGTGTCCACTCTCACCTTCGTGTCCCGAAGCAGTTTCGTCTCAACGGTCAGGTTCATCTTGACATCGTCAACGATCAGTATATCGGCATCAGGTGCCGTGAACCTGCTCTTATAAGTGTTCTTAAATCCCGAATGTCCTGTGACGGTGATCTTTCCGATCACGGCAGGATCCGATACCTGCTGCGGGATACGTACCGTAAATGTCGATCCCTCTTTGTATACGCTTTCAACCGTGATCTGTCCTCCCATCAGATCCACCAGCTGCTTGACTATGGACAGCCCGAGTCCCGTTCCTTCTATCCTGCGGTTCTTCTCGAGATCTTCACGTCTGAATGCATCAAACAATGTCGGTATCACTTCGGGCTTGATGCCCATTCCCGTATCACTTATCTTTATTATGAGCATCACGCCGTCTTTGTCACCCGCGATATCTTCCGTCTCCCACCGTTGTCTGATGCTGCCGTTCGCAGTGTATTTGACCGAATTGGACAACAGGTTTATGACTATCTGCATGATCCTTATCTCATCACCTGTCAGAGCCGACGGGATATTGGGATCTATATCAGTTTCAAACTTCAGTCCTTTCTCATCTGCCATGTGCCATACCATGTTCACGATCTCGGTCACCATGTCCAATACGCTGTACCGGACGGGGACTATATCCATTTTTCCCGCTTCGATCTTCGAAATATCAAGGATGTCATTGATAAGGGAAAGAAGCATCTTGCCGGCGCCCTGAATGATGTTTGCGTCGTTTTTGATCTCTTCGGATGCATCCTCCTGACGAAGGATGACCTCATTCAGTCCCAGGATCGAATTGATGGGGGTGCGTATTTCATGACTGATGCTTGAGAAAAACCGTTTCTGGGACTGGTTCAGTTCCTCTATCTCCTTTTTCTGGCTGTTGACACGCTCATTCTCCCTGCGGAACAGCCTGCCCCTGAAGTTTATGAGAAGAGTCATAACGATACTTACGATCAGCAGTGTAAAGAAAGAATCAAAATATGCCTCTTTACGAGAGAACTCGATCACGGTTTCCGGGTGTATATATCCGATATACCAGCATATCGCCACCACGGTAAAATCAGCGGCAAGAAAGAACGTTTTCCGACCGCCGGACATAGTCAGCACGATATAGAGCGTAGTGAACATGAACCAAATCGGAGTACCTCCGGCCGCTCCGCCGCTCGTAAAAAAAGCAGCCGGCAGGAATATAAATACAAGGAATGCCGTAATGACAGTCCCGGTCTGTATGATACGGCCATGGTATACGGCCCGGTAAAACAGGATGGAAAAAAGAGCGAACTCAGCAAAAACAGACAGGTTTGCAGCAAGCGACTGCCCGAGGACAATGCCGCTCACCATTGCAAAAAACAGTCCCACAAGTGCTATAGAAGACAACAGGACAAATGATTTGCTTTGCAGATCCAGGTTCGGATCGTTTAACAGATTCCTGATCTTTCTGATCATAAGATCCCCCGCATAGACGGATGCTCATCTTTCAAAAATACAAATATTAACTGTATGTGTGAATATATATTATAACCGAAATCTTCTTCGGAATAAACCTGTAAAAATATGATATAATACCTGAAATGCTTTTTGTGAGGTGAACCGATCTGCCATGAACCGCAGCGTTATTACCGGATGGATCCGGATAGTGATCGGACTTCTTGTCTTTGCTTTCGGAGTCCATCTGACCATATTTGCAAATATCGGACTGGCCCCGTGGGACTGTCTCGGAATGGGATTGTCATATCATACACCGATGAATTACGGGGTTTCAATGACACTCATCGCACTCATCGTTCTCGGTATAGATATACTCCTGCGTGAAAAGATAGGATACGGTACGATAATAGATGCGCTTCTTACCGGCAATTTTGTCCAGTTTTTCAACAGCATAAATCCTTTTCCGCTGAATACGAAAATACTGCCCGGAATAATCATAATGCTTGTGGGATTTGTATTTATGGCCGCCGGAATGGCGGTATATATGAAAAGCGAACAGTGCTGCGGTCCGAGAGATGCACTGCTCGTCGGACTCGGAAAACGTCTTCCGAAAGTACCGATAGGTATTGTTGAAGTGATACTGTGGGGAGCGGTGCTTCTTGCGGGCTGGCTCCTGGGTGGTCCGGTCGGGATCGGAACCGTGATCAGCACATTCGGCGCCGGGATAGTGATGCAGATCGTATATAACATCATACGGTTCGAACCCCGCGACCTGCATCACAAAAGCGTCTTTGAAACAAATATCTTTAAAGAAGATGAGCCCTGATCTCATCATCCGGCATGGGGATGAGATATTTCGGCGCTATATCAAATACAGTTTTGCATCCAATCTCGCCCTGCAGGTTGAGGGTATATACGGCTCTTGCATAAGCCAGCAGCACGGATGCGGTGAATTCCGGATTGGAATCGAGCTTTAAGCTGTATTCGATCACATGGCTGTGTTCTTTCGAAAACCCCGTGACACCGCTTCTGAACACAAATCCTCCGTGCGGTATCTCACTGTGATCTCTGTCGAATTCTTCCTGCGTGATGAAGTGTACGGTCGTATCGTATTCATCAAAATAGTTGGGCATCGTTTTGACAGCCTTCTCTATGGCTGCAGTATCTGCGCCCTCTTCCGCAACCACGAAACACTCTCTCGTATGCTTCTGCCTCGTCGTAAGCGTCGGATTTTCTCCGGCCCTCACTCTCTTTAACGCGTCATCTACCGGTATTGTATACTGCTTGGCATCTTTTACTTTGTCGATACGCCTTACGGCATCGGAATGCCCCTGGCTGACACCCTTGCCCCAGAATGTGTAATCGCTTCCCTCGGGAAGGATCGCATTGCCCAGCAGCCTCATCACCGAGAACATCCCGGGATCCCAGCCGCACGAAATGAGTGCCGTATGCCCGCTGCCCCTGGCCGCGCTGTCAACCTTTGCAAAATGCTCCGGGATCTTTGCATGGGTGTCAAAGCTGTCAATGACGTTAAAATCCTTCGCGTACTCGGGAGTCATGTGCGGAAGGTCGGTGGCGGATCCGCCGCACAGAACAAGTACATCTATGTCGTCCCTGTAGCGGAGTATGTCATCCGCACCGATCACCGGAACACCTTCCGTTAAAAGCTTAATACCGGAAGGATCCCTTCTTGTGAACACGTATTTCAGTTCAATATCATCGTTTTGTCTGACGGCGCTTTCAACGCCTCTTGCCAGATTTCCGTAACCCAGTATGGCAATATTCATATCAGTCCTCCGAAAAGTTTGGCAGTTACAGTATCATTTAAATATCAGTCTTGATAACCAGATCAGTATGCATGCACCGATAACGGAAATGATTATCGATCCTATCGTTCCGGTCGCACCGATCCCGATAAGGCTTCCGAGCAAGCCGCCAAGTGCTCCGCCGACAAGGCCGAGGATGATGTTGACGATGATGTTATGTTTCGACTCCATGATCTTTCCTGCAAGCCAGCCTGAGATGCCGCCTACAATAAGTGCTGCGATAAATGACATAATAAAGCCCTCCTCTTTTGTTTTTGAATGATTATAACACATATTTGATTTTATGCTCTGATTAGTCTATATTTACTCCATCGGAAAACTGCAGCTTCTTTGCCGGATGAAGGAGGATACATGAAAACCATATATATAACAGGACATAAAAACCCCGATCTTGACAGTATATGCAGTGCTTACGGATACGCTAAGCTTATGAACCTGCAGGATCCCGACAATGCATATATCCCTGTCAGATGCGGCCATCTGTCGGACAGTACGAGAGGCATCCTTGAGCAGCTTGACATCGATATCCCCAAATACAAACGGGACGTGTATCCCAAAGTAAAAGATGTCATGCTCTCCGGTGCACACAGGATCGATGCCGATGATCTTCTGACTGTAGTAGCGGCAATATATGAGAAAAACAATCCGAGCGCCATTCCCGTATATGAAAATGACTCTTTCTACGGTCTGCTCTGTGTCGACGACATAACAAACTGGACCATGAGAGAGCTTTCACGCGACAACAAGATAACATCCATCCCGAAGGTCCGGGAGATCATGACCGAGCAGGGTCCGGTCATAGACTCTCATGAACTGTTCGATGAAGCCAAGAACATGCTTCTTGCTTCCGGCAAACGGGGACTGGCAGTATATGACGAAAACGGTTATGTCGGGTTCGTAACAAGAAGGTGTTTCCTCAACGTCCCGAAATGCGATGTGATCCTTGTAGATCACAATGAATCCTCACAGAGCATCCGCGGCATCGAAACAGCCAATATCGTCGGTATACTCGATCATCACAGACTCGATGCGATCAAAACGGATCAGCCCGTCTTCATATGTTCGGAACCTCTTGGCAGTACATGCACGATAGTCTATCAACAGTATATCAGGAACAACCGCACTCCCGATCCCGTTACGGCAAAAGTCCTTCTGACGGGTCTCATATCGGATACTCTCATACTGAAGAGTCCGACGACAACGGGCGATGACGTTGTCGCGGCACATGTTCTTGCATCCATATGCAGGATCGATCTTGAGCAGTACGGTCTTTCCATGTTCTCAAGGGTCAAAGGATTAAAAGAGCGGGATCCGAAATCTGCCATCCTGTCTGATTTTAAAACATATACCGAAAACGGTATCCGTATCGGTATCGGCCAGTGCGAGGTCACGACTCTTGATGATCTTCCCGACTACATGGAAGAATATGCGGCTACGCTTGATGAGATCCGGTCCATGCAACAGCTCGGGTGGGCGATCCTGATGATCACCGATGTCATTCACGAGCACAGCGCACTGCTGTGTACCGAGCACAGGGGCAACAGGCATCTTCCGTATGAGGCTCTTGATAAAAACCTGTTTGATATGCCCGACGTCATGAGCCGCAAGAAGCAGCTTCTTCCGGAGATCATTCACGCCGTGGGAGAATGATCCGCACTCTTTCTGTCCGTAAGCCTTGAAGAAGGAAGATGCTTCAGAAGGATATCTTTAAGAGCTTTTACTTCTACAGGCTTCGAGAGATAATCGTCAAATCCCTGACGCATGTATTCCTCTCTGGCGCCCACAACGGCATTTGCGGTCAGGGCGATGACCACGCATTCTCCGGGTATGAGATCTTTCTCTTTTGCCGCCTTTAACGTCTCTATTCCGTCCATCTGCGGCATCATATGATCAAGCATCACTATATCGTATCGTCCCTGTTCAAGCTTTGTCAGGGCCTCCTGTCCCGAGCCGGCAACATCCGGCACTATGCCGTCAAGCTTTAACAGGCTTCTCATAACGGTAAGGTTCATCCTGTTGTCATCAACCACGAGTATTTTTGCATCCGGAGCGTAAACATCCGCTTCGTCTTCGGGTTCGCCCGTCAGGTTGTGCCGGTGTTTTTCATAGTTTCCGAGAGGCGTGCGGTCAACAACACTCTGCCGCAGTACAAATGAGAATTCCGAACCCTCTCCGTATACACTGTTTACGGACAGTTTTGAATCCATCATGTCAAGCAGTCTGTTGACTATGGTCATTCCGAGCCCGGTACCCTCGATATTACGGTTGCGCTCTTCCTCAAGTCTCGTAAACGATTCAAACAGTCTGCCGATATCTTCCTGTCTGATACCTATTCCCGTATCCTTTACGCTGACGGATAATGCAATGGTTTCCTCATCCGTATAGCTGCCCTTTATGATCAGATTCACGCTGCCCTTCTGTGTGTATTTCACGGCGTTTGTCAGAAGGTTTGTCACGATCTGGGATATCCTCATGTCATCCCCGTACATTGCAGACGGAAGATCCGGATCTATATCCGCCGAAAAACGCAGCCCCTTGTCTTCCGCTCTCTTTGAGATGGAATTGATTATACCTTCTATCATCGAAGCGGTATCGTATCTGACCGGGACGATCTCCATACGGCCTTCTTCGATCTTCGAAAAATCAAGAATGGAATTGATGAGTCCCAAAAGATTTCTTCCGGCCAGACGGATATTTGCGGCGTACTCCTTTATACCATCATCGGATGATTCCCTTATTATCATCTCGTTCATGCCGAGCACGGTATTGATGGGAGTTCTGATCTCGTGGGACATCTGCGCAAGGAATCTCGACTTGGCCTTTTCGGCGGCCACGGCGGAATCCACGGCTTCAACGAGCTTTTTGTTGCTGGCCTCCTGCCACCTGATGAATCTTCCGATCATGCCTGCGACCGCAATGATCGATGTGATGATCATCAAAAGGAACAGGCCCGTCATGACAAAAAGGGCACCGTATATACTCCACCAGCTTCGCACAAATATGACGGTGAACCCTGACAGCGAACTCTTCACAGCCCGGCAGGCAATGATGCGGTTGTCATAGTCCCGCAGCCAGAATGAACTGCCGTTGTGATACGTTTCGGCATACGGTGTATCCTCTACATTGACTTCATTATCCGCAGAAAGTTCATATGCCTTGTTCGGATGATTGATGATTATCCCGTTCTGGTCGACCATAAAAGCATAGCTGTCCGCTGTATAGCTGTCATCAAGTACATCTATGAGTCTGTCAAGCAGACAGTCTATCCCGAATACTCCCAAAAACTTTCCGTCCGGTGTGTAAACGGTTTTGGAAAAAGTTATGCAGTAAAGACCTGTCTGGGCATCAATATACGGTGACGATAAGGCAAAGCCGTCCTTGGATTCCATGCTCCCGACATACCACTGCCGCTGTTCGAGTACAAATCCGTCACCGGGTACCCACCCGTTGTTCATCGTAACTGGATGTTCTTTGTTATCGGGAGCGCCCATATACGCGAAGTTCATCTCGCTGTAATTCCGAACGATATCCTCAAGCCATTTTACCGCTTTGTCATAGTCCTCCATGATCTCCGGAGAAGCACCGATCACATCGGTAAACATATAAAGGATGCTCTCTTTCTGGGTCATCCACACGGAGACCTCCTTGTTGTAGCTGTCGGCCTCCCTGCCGATACGCGATTCACCCCACCTTGCGGTGACTGCTATGCATATCACCAGTCCGATGACGAGTGCCGCGATCAGTATACCGATAATGCCGTTTCTCATATGTCTGCTGGATGTGAACGTCTCGCTCTCATCCTTGGCGATACCGGCCGTGTCCTGCCCCTCATCAAATCTGAGCATTCTCGAATACGAGAAAAGATTGTCCATCTTCTCTCTTAATCTTTTGCCCGCCTCGTTTATGGATCTGATGGCCTCCGGCTGGGAACTGTCCCCTCCGGAATACATGTCACTTATCCGGAGTATGTCGTTTAACGGATCACGAAGATCTCCGCCCAGAGATGCTATAAACCCTTCCGTTGAAGAAAGTGATATCTCGGCTTTGCGCTGATTGCTGACGCTGACCATGAAGAATACGATTATGACCATGACCATGAGAAGGTCAACAGCCCCGAGCATGACCATCTGGGAGTATATCTGTGAATAGAACTGCGACTGATCGGCTACAAGTATAAGACTCCATCCGTTGGTCGTCTCATGGGAAAAGACGATCTTTTTCCCGTCGTCCATATTCACGGAGAAACTCCTGTGTTCGTTGCTCGCCCTGACCCTGTCGAATATCTCCTTATATTCCGGCAGTTTCTCGTAAAGCTGTTCGCCCTGAAGGTTTTCCTGTGAACACCCGACGATCTTTCCGTCTCCGGTAACTACGACCGCAAACTGCTTATTACTCCCGCCCATCCTCTCTACAATACCCTGGACCTCCGAAAGCGTGTAGTCCATCGCCGCAACGGTTTTACCGTCCGAGAGCATATACGAGAACGTATAGCACAGATTCTTTGTATTGGCGTCGATATACGGTTCCGACACGTAGACCTGTCCGGGATGTTCGGCCGCTCCCGTGTACCACACACGTTCGACCGCTATGTAATCATCCGGGTAATCAAATCCCGGGATGATGGTCCACTCGGGACATGCGGCATATACGGAGAAACAGTTTTCTCCGCTGAGTTCCGTATACTTATCGTTCTGTGAATTGATATACTGCTCGATCTCGGAAATATCCGCGCCGTCTCTTATGAGCTGATCAAGATTCATCGAATACCTCAGAACGTTGCTGTCGGATTCGGACAGGACCTGCTGCAGCTCACCTTTAAGGCTTTCCGTCTGCATCTGTCCGATCCTTTCGGTAAATTCGGTTCCGGCGCTGTAAATGATGTTGATATTGATAACGACCACTGCCATGAATATGAGAACTATGACAACGATGAATCTCGAATTCATCCTTGCGTTGCGCCCGGTCTTCTCCCTGAACTTCTCATCTTCCAAAAGAAGCATGAATCCGAAAAAGGCGATGGCCTCAAAGAACAGTTCCACAGGTATGAAAAACATTGCCTGAATAAGTATCCCGAGAACCGATATAAAGACAAGTATTATCGTGGCAGTACGGTTAAGCTTTGATACACTCCTGACATTCAGAAGCAGAAAAGTCACACCGGCAACGACATAACCGAGCGCTACAACATATACAAGCCACATCAGGCTGCCTCTGACATATAACGGGGTATCATCTATATAATAGATCAGTCCCGTGAGAGGATTGGAAAGTATGACTGCCTCAATACATATTAAAGGGGTAAGAAGAAGACTGTAGAACAGCTTTCCCGTTTTTTTGACAGCGCCCGTCATGTTGATCATGTACAGACAGAACAGTGTCGGAAGTGCCGTATGGAAAATAAAATAGATCTGATTGATAATATAGAGGACGAGTGCACTTCGAAACTCCACGAAACTCTCCAACGAAACCTCAAGCACCGAGGATGCCGCGGAGAAAAGGAGCATGATAAGGAGCATGATATATGAAAAATGCTGAGCGCGAAGCTTGGCCGTTAATCCTTTCGAGAAAGGCACGTAAAGCCCCGCTCTGTTTCGAAAACAGTCTGTGAGACAGAACAGGGCGATAGCAAATGCCGAAATCTCAAGTATTATCTCATTCACGGTTAATCATCTCTCCATTTTCAGGAACATTGAAGAATAAGGGGGCATGCGAAGCCCTCCTCCGAAGTCGACCGCAGTGCCGGAAATAAGGTCCTCGGCAGTACCGCATCCGGCATCAAAATGTGCAACAAATTCGCTGCCCTCAGCGTTTATGCATACGAGTACTCTCTCGCCGTCCGTCTTTCTCTCGATGATGCACTGTTTATTTGTAAGAAGGGCATTTCGAAAATCACCGTAACAGAGGGCACGGCTGTCCTTCTTGGCCTTTGCGATCTTCGCGATATGCTCCGTAAGATCGTTTTCCAAAGGTTTGTCAAAGCACGGGCGAAGTGCCGGATCTCCCATTGATTTGTCCGCCTTCTCGCCCCATTCACTTCCGTAATAAACGCACGGTATGCCCGGCATTCCGAAAGCAAGTGAATAGACAAGTTTTATGTGTTCGGGATCGTTCAGGATACTTGCTATCCTTGACACGTCATGGTTGTCGACAAAAGAAAGAAGATGTCTGCCTCTGTACAGGCACCAGTTCTCACTGCCGAACTGCCTCTGAAGTGAGTGGCAGATCTCGAACATATTCATGCTGTTAAAGCTCGAATACAGGCCTTTATAGCACTCGTAGTTCGTGACACTGTGGCACATATCATCAGCCATCCAGCGGTTGTAATCTCCGTGAAGGCACTCTCCCAGCAGGAAAAAATCATCCTTCAGGCCGTTCGTGAACGCGCGCAATCTCTTTAAGAACTCCGGAGGCAGGCAGTATGCCACGTCAAGGCGCAGGCCGTCGATATCGAATTCATCGACCCAGCCCTTTATACAGTCGAATATATGATCTACGACAGCATCATTCCACAGGTTCAGCTTTACAAGATCATAGTTCCCTTCCCAGCCTTCATACCAAAGTCCGTCATTGTAATTGGAATTGCCGTCAAAACTGATGTTGAACCAGTCCTTGTAAATACTGTCCCATCTGTACCGGAGCACATCCTGAAATGCCCAGAAGCCGCGTCCGACATGATTGAACACGCCGTCAAGCACCACTCTGATCCCGGCTTCGTGAAGCTTTTCGCAAACCTTTTTAAAATCTTCATTGGTGCCTATCCGGCTGTCAATGATCGTATAATCCCTTGTATTGTATCCGTGGGTATCCGATTCAAACAGCGGGGAAAAATACACCGCGTTTATATTCATTTTCTTCAGATGATCGATCCAGTCGATGATCTTTAATATCGAATGGTTCTCTCCGCTGTGCACGGGACGCGTACCTGCATTCCTTTCCTCGGCGCTGACGGGAGCCCCCGGGTTTTCGAAAGGTGCTCCGCACAGTCCGAGCGGATATATCTGATAAAAAACAGATTCATAAGCCCACATATCAATATTCCTCCCTGGCGTTATTTCAATACAAAATATAGTACCACTACTCTTGCGAATACGCAATTGTTAGTGTAGAATACGTTAACAAAGACAGGAGAAAGATCATGACGGATATTTTACTCGGTTCACATTGCAAGATGGCCGGCTCAGAGCTGTTTCTCGGCTCCGCCAAAGAGGCGCAGTGGTACGGTGCCAACACCTTTATGGTATATACGGGAGCTCCGCAGAACACGAAGCGCAGGGATGTATCCGAGCTTCGCGTCGAAGAAGGCCTTAAATACATGAAGGAGCACGGTATCGTAAAGCATGTGATCCACGCCCCTTACATAATCAATCTCGGAAACACCGTAAAGCCCGAGATATATAAGCTCGCAAAGGATTTTCTGGCCGTGGAGATAGAGCGGACGATCGCAATGGGAAGCGATACTCTGGTACTCCACCCCGGATCGGCGGTCGGTGCTGCCAGAGAAGATGCGATATCGCAGATAATCGAAGGGCTTGATACGATCCTGACAGATGACATGAAATGTACCATAGCGCTTGAGACAATGGCCGGAAAAGGAAGTGAGATAGGATGCACATTCGAGGAGATAGCGGCCATCATTTCAGGTGTTAAGTGCAGCGACAGACTGAGCGTATGTTTTGACACCTGTCACGTTTTCGACAGCGGTTACGATATAGTAAACGATCTTGAAGGTGTTCTTAACGAGTTTGACAAAGTGATCGGAAAAGAGCGCATAAGCGTCTTTCATATCAATGATTCCAAAAACACTCTCGGATCAAGAAAAGACCGCCACGCAAACATAGGTGACGGTTCCATAGGTTTTGAGACTCTGTGCAGAGTTGTATATCATCCGGACTTTACCGGTGTGCCGAAGATCCTCGAGACACCGTACATTCCTGATCCGGATGGCTCTGATGAAAAGAAACCTCCGTACAAAGAGGAGATCGCACGTATACGTTCCTACTCCTTGTGAGATACCGTTCCGAGATAGGCTGCCTTGACTTTTTCATCCTCGAGCAGCTCTTTCCCGGTTCCTTCCATTGATATCTTTCCGTTCTCTATGACATAGGCACGGTTCGCAACGTGAAGCGCCATGTTCGCATTCTGCTCTATCAGGAGCACCGTGGTACCGGCCGAATTGATCTGTCTGATTATCTCAAATATCCCCTGAACGACTATCGGTGCAAGACCCAGTGACGGTTCGTCCATCATCAGCAGTTTCGGGCGTCCCATAAGAGCACGTCCAACCGCGAGCATCTGCTGCTCTCCGCCCGAAAGTGTACCGCCTTCCTGCCATGAACGTTCCCGAAGTCTCGGAAAATAGCCGTAAACCCTCTCAAGATCTTTACTGATATCGTCGTTGCGAAGGTATGCGCCGATCTTCAGATTTTCGAGAACAGTAAGGTTGGGGAATATCTTCCTGCCCTCCGGGACCATCATCAGACCCTTCGATACGATGAAAGTGGAATCTTTTCCCGTGATGTCCTCACCTTCAAGAAAAACGCTGCCTCCTGCGGGCTTGACAAGACCGCTGATCGTTCGGAGTATAGAACTCTTTCCCGCTCCGTTCGCACCTATCAGCGTTACTATCTCACCGGCTTTGACATCAAAACTGATGCCGCGTACGGCTTCTATGCCTCCGTAGCTGACTTTCAGATCATCTATTTTCAGAACCTGGTCGCTCATAGAATATCCTTTCTTGATCCCGCGCCGAATGTCATTCCCGCTTTTGCGGGTCCGCTTTTGTATCAGCCCGTACCGAGATATGCGTCGATAACGCGTTTATTGTTCTGGACCTCTTCCGGGACACCCTGTGCTATCTCACTGCCGAAATCTATTACATAGATATAGTCGGAAATATTCATGACAAGATCCATGTGGTGTTCGATAAGGAACACCGTAAGATCGTATTTGTCCCTGATCGTGCGGACAAAATCGGCAAGCTCTATCGTCTCCTGTGGATTCATGCCTGCTGCGGGCTCATCGAGGAGCAGAAGCTTCGGCTGCGTCGCAAGTGCCCTTGCTATCTCAAGACGGCGCTGCAGTCCGTAGGGAAGACTTACCGCAAGCTCATCCTTGTATACGTCAAGACCCTGCTCTTCGAGAAGCTCCATGGTCTCTTTGCGCATCCGCTCTTCTTCCGCGTGATTGCCTCTGAATGTTGCGGTAAATACGTTCTGTTTCGCACGCTGATGTTTTGCAATGAGAACGTTCTCAAACACCGTCATGCTCTTCCACAGACGGATGTTCTGGAAAGTCCTTGCGATACCGAGCCCCGTGATATGATCGGGGGTCGGTGAGATTATCGGTTCACCTGCATATTTGTCGGCATTGTTGCCTTTATATGTCCTGGCCTCTTTTCCGACGGGATGGCTTCTGACGATCGGGTTTCCCATGAATTCGATCAGTCCGTTGGTCGGCCGGTATACGCCCGTGATACAGTTGAACGCCGTGGTCTTTCCCGCTCCGTTGGGCCCTATAAGTGCGATGATCTTATGTTCCGGAACGTCAAGCGTAAGGTTGTTCACCGAGACAACACCGCCAAACTGCATCGTTACATTTTCAAGATGTAATGCGCTAGCCATAGCTTACTGCTTCCTTTCCGATCTCTTTGATCTTCGCGTTATTTTATCTATAAGTGCCCCGAGATTGATCTCGTGATTTCCCATAATGCCCTGTGAGAAAAACAGAACGATGATCATGATGACAACGGAAAATACTACCATACGGAATCCGTTGCGCAGCAGCGGTACCTTAAAGCTTCCGATATACTGCTCACTGTCAAGGAAGCGCAGCCACCATTCGGAACATGCCACATACAAAAATGTAGCGAGAACACTACCGCTCACCGAACCGATACCGCCTATAACGACGATGAGAAGGATCTCGTATGTCATAACGGACGTAAATGCCTTGGCCTGTGCGTTTGCAACATACATGGCAAATAGAGCTCCGCCCACGCCGGCGAAAAAGCTCGATATCACAAAGGAGAGCATTTTATGCTTGAAAAGGCTCACGCCCATGGCTTCTGCTGCGACCTCGTCATCACGTATGGATTTGAAAGCACGTCCGTACGAGGAGTTGATCAAAAGCACTATGACCGTTATACAGATCGATGATATGAGAAACGGAACGAAGGTGGAAAGTCTTAGCACCTCCACTCCGGATGAATTCGTGATGTTAAAGCTCGAAAACGTCGGAAATCCCTTGATCATGTTGGCTCCGTTTGTTATCTTTCCGAGCTTCTGCCACTGGAAGATCGCACGGAGTATCTCGGCAAATCCGAGAGTAGCGATCGCAAGATAGTCACTTTTAAGACGGAGCACCGGGATCCCAATCAGATAAGCAAAGAATCCGGCAACCGCTCCGGCAAGGATAAGGGCCACAAGGCAGCCGAGCACCATGCTGAACGCACCGCCTGCGCCTTCGGATCCGAATATGCCTCCAAACATATCAACAAGTGAAAAATCAAACGCACAGCCTTCGAACAGATAGTAAACCTGATCCTTCATCGCAGTCGGGACGGTAAGGATGGCGTATGTGTATGCACCGAGAAGCATAAACCCGGCTTGTCCGAGCGAAAACAGCCCGGTAAATCCGTTAAGAAGATTCATTGACACTGCCACTAGAGAATATACCGCCGCTTTTTTCAGAACTGTGAACAGCGGACTCGTGGGCATGAAAACCTGCGGGACCTGAGGGAATATCGCACTCAGATTCTCAAGGAATACAACGAAGAGCAGCAGTACAGCCACACATATGAGAGCTGAAAATGATCTTTTTTTCTTTTCCATGGCTCACACCTTGTCAGTTGCAGCTTCTCCGAAGAGTCCCTGCGGTTTGAATATCAGAATGATGATCAGAAGGGCAAATGTAAACGCATCGGAAAAGACCGAAACGTCCCATGACGAGGGAAGACCCTTGATGATGGTCTCGCATATGCCGATCAGAAAAGCGCCGATCACCGCTCCCGGGATGGATCCGATGCCTCCGAAGACCGCGGCAACAAATGCCTTCAGTCCCGGCATTGCACCGGCCGTGGGAGTGATGGCCGGATAGTTGGTAAAGAACAATATCGATCCTACCGCCGCAAGAGCGGATCCGACGATAAATGTGGCTGATATCACGCGGTTGATCCTGACTCCCATGAGGCGGCTGGTCTCGAAATCCTTTGATACGGCACGCATTGCCATGCCGACTTTTGTTTTGTTGATAAGAAGAGTAAGTGCAAACACAAGTATCAGAACGAGAAACGGTGTCACTATGACCACCCATTTTGTCTGTGTGCCCGCAACATTGACGGTATTCGACAGAAGCCTGAGATCCGGATATGTCATCGGCTGTCCTCCGGTAACATAGGTCGCGGTATTCTGCAAAAGATAACTGACTCCGATCGCAGAGATCATGACTGACATTCTCGGAGCGCTTCGAAGCGGCTTGTACGCGGCACGCTCTATCGTAAAGCCCAGCACCACCGTCAGTATTATGACAAGCGGCAGTGCCACGCCTATGGGAAGCGTCGCCGTAAAATATATGCCCATAAGGCCTGCGACCATGAACACATCACCGTGGGCGAAGTTTATAAGGCGCAGTATCCCGTAGACAAGTGTATATCCTATAGCTATCAGTGCATATTGTCCACCCACCGAAATACCGGAGAGCATAACCGAAATGACATATTCCATAAAAGATCTACCTTCTTAATTAGATGCTGATCCGGTCTGAACCTTTTCAAAGGCCCATGTTCCGGTAGCGGTATCTGCTGTCTTGATATAAGCTGTATCACGAACGGCATCACCTATGCTGTCAAAGGCAATGGAGCCGGAAACACCGTCATATTTAACACCGGGGATGGCGGCCTTGATGGCACCCTTATCACCGGAGCCTGCTGCCTTGATCGCTTCAAGTGCAACATAGTATGCATCATAACCCATGGCCGTAACTGCGGATATCGTATCGTTGCCGCCGTTTGCCGTCATGGCATCCGAATTGCTGTTAATGTAATCCTTGATACCTTTATCGAATACTTCCGAACCGCCTTCCTGATAGAAAGTTGAAACGTAAAGCTGAAGGTTCGTATCCTTTGTGGCTTCAAGTACCATGTTGTCGTCAAGAGTATCGGAACCGAGGAAAGGAATACCGATATCAAGAGATGCTGCCTGTTCCATTATCTGCTTTGCGTATGCAATCGAAACGGGTGTGAAGATAACATCGGCACCTTCACTCTTCGCCTTGTTCAGATAGGAAGTGAAATCGGAGTTGTTTGTAGGGAATGAGTCCGTGATGACCTCTCCGCCGGCAGCTTCAAACACCTGCTTGAAGAATACCACAAGGCCCTGGTCATACTCGTTTCCGTTTTCACCGAGGCAGTATGCCTTTTTGGCAGAGAACTTGTCCATTGCAAAGTTTGCAAGAACATCAGCCTGGAAATTATCGAGGAAACATATCCTGAAGTAGTAGTCGTTACCTGCTGTAACGTTGGGGTTCGTGCATGTAACACCGATGGCAGCAAGTCCTGCTTCTTCAAACTTGGGGCCGCCTGCCATGGAAACGCCCGAGCCGTATGATCCGAGTACAAGTGAAACATCTTTGCCGACGAGTTCGGATGCAGCCGAAGGAGCCTTATCGGCAGATGATCCGTTATCAGCCATCACAAGCTCAACGTTATATGTCTTGCCTCCCACTTCAACGGTAGGAGTCTCGGAATTGGCATACTGCATGCCGAGTATCTCTTTTTTACCGCCTGATGCGGAATCGCCTGTTGAAGGTTCGAACACGCCGATCCTGATAGTATCGCCGGCCGCACCTGTAGATGAAGCCGCATCTCCTCCCTGTGCCGCAGGTGCCGCCCCGCAGGCTGTCAGAGAAGTCACGATAACTGCCATAGCCAAAGCAACAATCTTTTTCATAATCAACCTCCTTACATAAAAGCGTAAAAAACACGAAAAAATTTTAATCGCTTTTACCGTAAATGTCAACGATTCAGGCTCTTAAATTCTTGACAAAATAGATGATATGGGGAAAATAGGGTATGGATAACTTTTCTTGTTGCGGCGCATCGAGTACGATATAATGTCAGATAGTGCTGCATGTACATTCCATGATCAGGGGGATAACAGATGAAGATTTCACAGCTGCTGGGCGGCGAGGAAAACAGGATAAGCTTTGAAGTTTTCCCGCCGAAGACGGATGATAAATTTGACAGTATCAAAGCTGCCACGGAAGCCATCGCGGCCCTTCATCCGGCATTTATGTCGGTAACGTACGGAGCAGGCGGCGGTACGAGCAGATATACTCTTGATATCGCAAAGAACATAGAGAGTTCATACGGTGTTCCCTCACTTGCACATCTGACATGCGTCAATTCCACAAAAGAAACGGTAAGGGAGCGTATACGCGATATCGTGGATGTGGGTATTCATAACATTATGGCACTGCGCGGCGACCTGACACCTGAGATGGCGGGAAAAGACCGAAGCGACTGGGATTACACTCATGCGGTCGAGCTCATATACGATATAAAACAGATCGACAGTGATCTTTGCATCGGTGCGGCATGCTATCCTGAGGTTCACCCTGAAAGCGCAAACCAGAAAGAAGATATAATCCATCTTCGCGAGAAAGTCGATGCAGGGGCTGATTTTCTCACGACGCAGATGTTCTTTGACAACAATCTGTTCTACAATTTTCTGTATAAGATACGCGAAGCCGGCATCACCTGCCCCGTGATCCCCGGCATCATGCCGATCACAAACGCCGGACAGGTTAAAAGGGCGGTCGAGCTTTCCGGCTCATTCATGCCGCAGCGCTTTAAGAGTCTGGTGGATGCCTTCGGCAACAATCCCGAAGCAATGTCTTTGGCAGGTATCATCTATGCCACGGACCAGATCATCGACCTGTACGCGAACGGAATAAACTTCGTTCACGTTTATTCCATGAACAAGCCGAACGTCGCCCGTGCCATTCTTAATAACCTTTCGGAAATCGTAACATTATGATAGGACGCGGGCAACAATCGTTTGACGCGCCGGAGTATGTACGCAGAGAAATACTGCGCTATGCCCTGTGCCCCGGGACAGACGATGAGGCAATGCTGTCCATCATGGAAAAATGCATTGACGAATGCGGAAAAAAAGCTTCCTTTTCATACAGGGTGTCGTATTGCGTACTTCCGGTAACAGGACTTGACGTCTCGTCCGGTGTCATAGATCTTGATGACATCACACTTTCAAGTCGCGATCTTGCCGGTAACCTTAAAGGATGCAGTGAAGTCGTCCTGTTCGCCGCTACGGTCGGACCCGGTATAGACAGGCTGATAAAAAAATACACAAAGCTCGATCCCGTAAAGGCTCTGTTCATGCAGGCGATCGGGGCGGAACGGGTGGAAAGTCTGTGCAACATGTTCTGCGATACGTTCCCGCAAAAGCTCAGGCCGCGCTATTCTCCCGGTTTCGGAGACCTGTCGCTGTCTGTACAGCCGAAGATACTCTCTCTTACAAACGCGACCAAAAACCTTTCAATCACGCTCGATGAGGGCTGTCTGATGTCCCCGAGCAAATCGGTGACCGCTTTTGCAGGGATAGATAGTATATAAGGAACTTAAAATTATGAAATTCAAAGATTTTCTTCGAGACAATTTCGTTATCCTCGACGGCGGCATGGGTTCCCTGCTGCAGGAAAGGGGATTACAGCCCGGCCAGAAACCGGAGACCTTTAACATCCTTCACCCGGAGGTCGTCATCGACATACAGAAGGCATATTATGATGCGGGCTCCAATGTGGTAAATACCAATACATTCGGTGCGAATATCTTCAATTTCCCGGATGAGGAGGAACAAAAGAGCGTTATCGAAGCGGCGGTTAAAAATGCAAGGGAAGCGGCACGTCTTTCGGAAGAAGACAGCGGATGCACCCAGCCGAAGTTTGTAAGTCTTGACATCGGCCCTTTGGGACAGCTCCTTGCCCCATACGGACAGCTCGCTCTCGAAGATGCCGTCACCGCATTCTCACGTATCGTACAGATCGGAGCCGGCGCGGGCGTTGACCTTGTCACAATAGAGACAATGAACGACTGTCTCGAGACCAAAGCCGCACTTCTGGCAGTTAAGGAAAACTGCGATCTTCCCGTGATAGTGACCAATGCTTATGATGCCGGCGGACAGCTTATGACCGGTGCCGATCCGGCAGCCATGACGTCGATGCTTGAGGGCATGGGCGCCGATGCGGTCGGTACCAACTGCTCTTTAGGGCCTCACCAGCTGCGAGGTGTCATGAAGGAATTCCTCGAAAACGCATCCGTACCTGTCGTGTTCAAGCCGAATGCCGGACTTCCGAAAGTCGAAGACGGCAAAACCGTTTATGATGTTACGGTCGATGAATTTGCCGATGAGGTGATAATGCAGATGAAGGCAGGTGTCCGGATCGTCGGCGGTTGCTGCGGAACAACACCGGACCACATCCGGAAAGTCACCGGCCTCGTATCTTCGCTCGGCCTTACTCCCCTGCCGATCACTGACAAATTTCTGTCCGTTGTCAGTTCATATACACACGCGGTACGCTTTGACAGGGACCCGATACTTATAGGAGAGCGCATCAATCCGACCGGAAAGAAGCGCTTCAAGCAGGCACTCATCGATCACGATATGGACTACATCTTAAATGAAGGTCTGCGTCAGGCTGATGAAAATGTCCATATCCTTGATGTTAACGTCGGCATTCCCGATATAGATGAGCCGACACTTCTGACCGAGACGGTCAAAGAGCTTCAGGCTGTCACCGATCTTCCGCTCCAGCTGGATACATCCGATCCGGTTGCGATGGAGCAGGCGCTTCGCGCATATAACGGTAAGGCGATGATCAATTCCGTGAACGGAAAGAGCGAAGTCATGTCGGCGATCTTTCCTCTCGTTAAAAAATACGGGGGACTGGTCGTGGCCCTGACCCTTGATGAAGGCGGTATACCCGAGACCGCACAGGGCCGCATAGTGATCGCAAAACATATAATAGAAACTGCAGAAGAATACGGCATCGCAAAAAAAGACCTGATCTTTGATCCGCTCTGCATGACGATAAGTGCGGATACAAAGGCCGCCGTTACGACTCTTGAATGTGTCCGCGTACTGCATGACGAACTCAAGGTACATACATCACTCGGGATAAGCAATGTCTCATTCGGTCTGCCTAAACGGAACATGGTTACGGCCGGGATGTTCGCCGCAGCTCTTGAGTGCGGCCTGTCGGCAGCCATCATGAACCCGTTCGCTCCCGAGATGATGACAACCTATCACTGCTACAGAGCGCTTCACGATCTTGACAGCAACTGCAGCGATCTGATAGAGTTCGCGCAGTCGTACGACGACAAGTACACAGCTCCGAGTGTCATTGCCCCGTCAGCGGAAGTTTCAAAATCCCCGGAAACCGCTGATATGACGGAACTTATGACTGCCATAGTCAAAGGTCTCAAGGAGCAGTCCTCGAAGATAACCGCAAAGCTTATTAATGAAGACGGCGCCGATCCTCTTACGATAGTCTCCGATGAGGTCATACCGGCACTGAACATTGTCGGAGAAGGCTTTGAAGCCAAAAGAATGTACCTTCCTCAGCTCCTTATGAGTGCCGAGGCTGCCAAGGAAGCGTTTGTGATCATAAAAGAACGTCTTGAGAGCGTCAAAGGCTCTGATCCGGCCGGCAAAGATGCGTCCTGCAGGATCGTTATCGCGACCGTAAAAGGCGACATACACGATATCGGCAAGAACATCGTAAAACTGCTTCTGGAAAACTACGGCTTCGAAGTGACGGATCTCGGAAAAGACGTCGCTCCGGAAGATATACTTGATGCGGTAACTTCGCTCCATGCCGACGTCTGCGGTCTGTCCGCGCTCATGACAACAACGGTTCCCGCTATGGAAGAGACGATAAAGCTCATTCACGAAAAAGCACCCTGGTGCAAAGTCATGGTCGGAGGTGCCGTTCTGACACAGGAATATGCCGACCGGATAGGCGCGGATGCCTACTCCAAGGATGCCATGGGCTCCGTCAGGTACGTTGAGAGCCTGCTGTCTGCAGGCGGGAAAAATCAGTAATAATCTTGTTGATTTTTAACTCTCCTGCGATTATGATTATATGGTCGGACGCCTTTTACGGTCCGTGTGTTTGATTTGATTTGTGAGGTATATGATGACAGGATTTGATTTTCTTGATCAGGAAGTTGGATTGGAATACTGCGCAGGTGATGAAGAGATATACCGCGAGATCCTTGAAGGATATCTTGAGGAGGACAGACGGTCCGAGGTTGTAAAATACTTTGAGACGGATGATCTTCCGAATTACCGTGTTGTGGTTCATGCCATCAAGTCCACAAGCCTTACCATCGGCGCGACGGAGCTGTCAGCCAAGGCCAAGGCTCTTGAGTATGCGGCTGCCGACGGTGATACTGCTTTCATCCGTGAGAACAATGCCGAAATGCTGGCGATGTACACGGATATCCTGGACAGGA
Source organism: Lachnospiraceae bacterium (assembly GCA_024695145.1). GTDB lineage: Bacteria > Bacillota > Clostridia > Lachnospirales > Lachnospiraceae > UBA2868. The sequence goes on along the minus strand of JAILIS010000032.1, from coordinate 72,040 downwards.
TAAAAGCTGCCCTTTAAAGTCAGCCGGGTTACGAGATGGTACCGCAGATCCGGATTTCCGTGCGCTCTCTCGTGGAATTTATCGAGCGGAGCGGAGACATTGACAACCGCCGCAAGGCTTCGGGTGGACCCGAGGTCATGCTTGAAGGTGCAAACATTCACCGTTCAATACAAAGACGCATGGGCAGAGACTATCATGCAGAAGTGTATCTGTCATGCACAATAGAGCGTCCCGATTACCGGATACTGATCGACGGACGTGCCGACGGCATCATCATCCCCGAAGCGGTGGATGAAGATGCTTTTTTTCTGTCAAAAGATGCGCAGGATCAAACAGCGTTTCTCGATCTTGCAGATACAGACGGGTCAGGCGCATATCCCATTCCCGCAGCCGGGATAAGTGATGAGTGGGAACCCGAATGTGATCTGTCGGGTAAGGTTATCATTGATGAGATCAAGACGACCTACCGCGACCTTGACCGGATGAACCGTCCCGTAAAAGAACATCTCGCGCAGGCCAGGTGTTATGCATATATCGTTGCGAATGCCGCTCATCTTTCCGAGATCGGAGTGCGCATGACATACTGTAATACCGAAACGAGGGAGCTTCGGTACTTTGACAGTCTGTACACATATGATGAGATCTCTGCGTGGTTTAAAGATCTTGTAAGAGCATATATACGTTTTGCCGATTTTGAGACGGGATGGAAAAAGATCCGCAACATGAGCATAGATGCGATGGAATTCCCGTATGCTTACAGAAGCGGCCAGAAGGAGCTGATGGGCCGGGTGTACTCTTCCATCGTAAAGGGCGAGCGCCTCTTTGTGATGGCTCCGACCGGAGTCGGCAAGACACTCGCTAACGTCTATCCGACACTTAAGGCTCTTGCAAATGACAAATCTGACAAGATCTTCTATCTGACCGCGAAGACCGTCACGAGGACCGTGGCCGAAGACTGCCTGAACACACTCCGTCCCCTGCTTCGGTTAAAATCGGTGACCATCACCGCCAAAGAAAAGATCTGTCCCCTTGAAAAATGCGACTGCAATCCCGATGCATGTCCGTATGCGAAAGGTCACTATGACAGGATAAATGATGCCATGTATGATCTTCTTACGGGAAGCGATGCTTTCACAAGGGACAGTATACTCGAATATGCGCAGAAGCATACTGTCTGTCCTTTTGAATTCTCCCTTGACATGTCACTGTTTTCCGACATGATCATCTGTGATTATAATTACGTGTTCGACCCGAATGTGTATCTGAGACGGTTCTTTTCCGAAACGGCATCGGGCCGGTTTATGTTCCTCATTGATGAGGCTCACAATCTGACCGAGCGCGCTATGAAGATGTATTCAGCCGATCTTGTCAAAGAGGACTTCCTGGATATGAAACGTCTCGTAAAAGATACGGATGCGCGTCTTGCACGCGCTCTTTCCGCCTGCAACACGCATCTTCTGTCATTAAAGCGCGAGTGTGACGGAGTGCGTCTTACAGACGGTCTTGATACGCTTATCACTCTCCTGCTGCGGCTCAACGCCCGTATAGAACAGTTTCTTGACGATCATGAACATTTTGCCCATTCCGATGAGCTTCTTGAATTCTACTTCGGCGTCCGTCATTTTCTGAACATTTACGAGAACATGGAGCCGTCCGACTATGTCATATACACACGGCTCGAAGACAGCGGGGATTTTTCCGTGCATCTCATGTGTGCCAATCCCGCCAAAAGGGTGCGCGCATGTACTGACCGCGCCGTCTTTACGGTCTTCTTTTCCGCCACACTGCTTCCGATAGAGTACTACCGGAAAATGCTCGGGGCCTCTCAGTCGGACCCGGCAGTCTATGCAAAGAGTGTTTTCGATCCGGCCAAAAGAGCGCTCTTTGTGGCAAGAGATGTAACGAGCAGATACAAGAGAAGGAGCGACAGCGAGTATGACAAAATGGCAGCCTATATATCCGCCGTCGTATCCGCGAAGCCCGGAAACTATATGATCTTCTTCCCGTCATTTGCGATGCTCGATAACGTATATGAGATCTACATGAACCGCTACTGCGATATCTCACATCAGGATGTGGTCACGCAGACTTCTTCGATGTCGGAGGCTCAGCGGGATGATTTTCTCGCAAGGTTTACGGGAAGTGCTTCCGATCGTATAGAGGACGGGGCTGCAAAGGATACGCTGATCGGATTCTGCGTGCTCGGGGGGATCTTTTCAGAGGGGATAGATCTCAAAAACGATGCTCTCATCGGTGCCGTCATAATCGGAACCGGTCTTCCGATGGTGTGTATCGAGCGGGATCTGTTAAAGCGCTGCTATGAGGAAATGGGACTGGACGGATTTGCATATGCTTACAGGTATCCCGGAATGAACAAGGTACTGCAGGCTGCGGGCCGGGTGATCAGGACCGAAGAAGACAAAGGCGTGGTCGCCCTCCTTGACGAGCGCTTCCTCGGACGCGACTATCTGAGGCTCTTTCCGAGAGAGTGGAAGGACTATGATATATGCAGAGTCGACGATATCAGTGAAGGCCTTGAAGAATTCTGGCAGGACACTTGAATATATGATACAATCATCTCATAATTTTGGCATAAAGGAGATTACACCATGGCACTTACAGCCCAGCAGATCGATGTCAGAAAGTTCTATGAAGCGATAGTGAATTTTGATGACAGTGAAGAGGCGCAGGATCTTTACTACAAGGTAATGGATATGCCTACCGGCAGAAAGAACAATGATGACAGTGACGAGACCGTCAGAGACCGTGTTCTTAAAGCATATGCCACGCTTTTTTGCGAAGATGCGGGGCTTAAATCGGGAGATAAAGCAAGCGCAGACAATGTCGCCGATACGGCAGACAGGCTGTATATAGGAAGCGCCGGGTATGATCCCGAACACTGGTACAGGATGAAATACCATTTCCAGGTTATAGATGACGACAACTATGACAGATTTGCCGCTCTTGTCCTGTCGGATATGAATTCAGGACCCCTTCATGAAGCGGCAGTCAGAGACGGCGACACTCTCGTCGTCGGAGAAGCCAATCCCCTTTCGATGACGATGGAGGAGCGGAGCCGCCAGCACGTTCACAAGGTCACACTTCCGGGAGGAGGCATCTGATGAGGATAATGATAGTTGATGACAACAGGGAAGACCTTGAACTTCTGTCCGACATGGTCTGGGAACTGCGTCAGGATGATGACATAGTGGAATTTGAAAATCCCCTCGAAGCGCTCGCACAGGCCAGGGAGGAAGAATTCGACATAGCATTTATCGACATCTTGATGCCCGAGCTTTCGGGAATGGATCTGGGCCGGTATCTTTTGGAACTGAACCCTTATATCAACCTGATCTTCTACTCCGGACATACAGAGTTCGGATATGAAGCATTGAGGATCCATGCGAGCGGATATATCGCAAAGCCCTGTAACGCTTCGGATGTTAAAAACGAGCTGTCATCACTCAGGAATGCTGAACCGAAGAAAAGGTTCAAAAGGGTTTATGCCCAGACTTTCGGTAACTTTGAACTGTTCGTCGACGACAAGCCCGTGGAGTTCAAATACAGCAGGACCAAGGAGATCGTGGCTCTGCTTATCAACAATAAAGGCGCCCAGACGACCAACGGTGAGATCGTTGCGGCACTGTGGGAAGATGAAGGGGATACGATCAAAAAACAATCCTACCTCAGTAACCTGAGGCAGGATCTTCAGAACACTTTCAAAAAACTTAAGATCGACGATATCATCATCAAGAGACGCGGCAGCATGGCCATCGCCAGAGACCGTATCGACTGCGATCTGTATGACTGGCTTGAAAACAGACATTCATCACGTTTCGAATATACAGGTGATTATATGAACCAGTACAGCTGGGCCGAATACTATCACGCCGAGCTTGACGAACTTCTGGATAACTACTGATCCTTATCTTTCTTTTCGGTTTCGTGACCGCTTGCAGCCAGATAACCTTCTTTGTCACCGTCCACGGTGACTTTTCCGATGTACTCTGCGCCGTCTTTGCCCATATAGAAATCAAGATCGTAGTTGACCCCGTCGTTTGAGTACTTAAGCTTTCCGCTCTTCTCATCATATGCTTCGAGCTCTGCGGGTGTCAGCATGAATTCTTCCGAATCCGTTTCCCCTGCCAGTATCTCTTCTCCGTCAACGATCCTTATGGTCTCCATATGCTGGCTGAACATCTTGCCCGTTATATCGGCCATCTTGGCAGGTTCACCTTTGGGACCGTCATCTGTCAGAGTATCCTCATCTTCGATACTGATCTTTGCCACGACTGCGGGATCTTTTTTCCTCGGGATCTTACCGGACTCATTATATCTGAAAGAGTCCATGAATGTCTTCTCGTACGCGGCCATCTTTTCTCCGAGATAGAACGTTTCCGTAAAGAGGATGCCGTAGAATGCATCTTTATCAAGTATGACGTACTGTATGCATTCGATCGATATATCTGAATTGTCGGGAGTGATGTTCGCAAGCGCCCTGTAGGCATTCAGTCCCGCTACTTTTGTCTTCTCTTTCTCGATGACTTCCTCGCCGTCGAAGTAAGATGCGCTGACCTTGTCGAGCATCTTGTCCGCATCCTTGTCCTTCCAGTTCGCCTTATCCTTCGGAAGCTTCTCGTAATAAACGTATATGTTGGTCGAGCGGTCCTTTACCGGATAGTATGTGACGGTACCGTATCTGATCCCATCTTCCTTGGCCATAAAGTTGTCGCCTTCCCACTCTTCCACGCCCGACCATATCAGATTGCCCATGAAGTAATCCGTATCGGGTTTGGTATCTTTCCAAACGGTATCCGCATACATTATCCTGATGTTTCCGTCAAGATCCTCCAGGCGGCATGCGTGAGCCACGGCATCTTTTGTGATCGTCATTGACGGAAGATCCCATTCATCCGATATCCCGGTAAATGTCCCGAACACTCTCATCTTCGTTCCGGCAAGACTGCCAAGTGTCTTTGCCGCATCATCGGTCGTGTCCTTGTCAAAGATAACGACCCACTCACCGTCATCGGCACTGAACTTAAGAGTCTTCTTCGCTTTATCATATTCACCGGCTTCTCCCTTTATATAGATAAGATCGCCCTCATGGCCCTTTGCCTTATCTTTGGATCCGTACTCTATATAGAACGCCTGCTTAAAATCAGCCGAATACTTCAGTCCCTCGAGAAAATCGGCAACGGCTGATTTTGGTGTCTTGCCGGTACTGCCCTCTGCGCTCTGATCCTCTTTTACGTTCCCGCCATCGCCTGTATCTGCTGTATCTGCTGCTTCTTCCGAAGACGCTGCCGTCGTATTTTCCTGCGGGCCGGCAGCCGTGTTGGCAGTCGTATCCGCCGCCGCACCCGTGTTGACGGTAACGGTCGCACACGCCGAAAGCATCATTGTAACAGCGACAGACAGCGCTGTCAGGGTAACTGTTCTCTTTATCATAATATTCCTCCAATCATACCTGAGAGATTATATCATACAATCAGTCTGTTGTCCTGCAAAAAAGCGTACCCAGCCTGCTGCCTATGGCTGCGCACACAAATATGCACAGAAGGAGCCGCATCGGGAAACACAAAAGCAACAGAAGCGATACCGCAACAGGTTTCTTCAGCATCGCTCCGAGAACCGTCGCACAAATGACCGCAGCCGCGAAAGGTGCATGTACTGCCGGCTGTGAAAAGATCAAAGACGATAAAGCAAATCCCATACAGGTACATGAAAAGATCAGCGGGAAAAAGTGACCGCCCTTCATTCCGAAATTGATGCAGAAGGCCGTCATAAAAAGCTTGATAACGCATATCAGTGCAAGGGATGCGGGCACATATTCCGTAAAGGTGCCCATGAGATGTGCCATCTCCTCTTCACCCGATGACATGGCCATTGGAAATGCGATCACCGTAAACCCTATCACGATCCCGCAGGCTGCTTCCCTGATAATGACCGGGATATGTCCTGCCGCGTTCTTTGTGACCTTTTCGAAAAACTCAAATACAAACCTTATAAGAACTCCCACTGGGATATATATAAGCATCATAACATAATCGTATGTATCTATGGTGACATCCGAAAATGAGGGGAATCCTTCCATTGCCTCCCCGAAGAGTCTGTTGAGAAGGCCCACAACGAGAAAGCTCGCACCGACCGAAAGTGCGTAATACAAAAGCTTCTGCCCCCGTGTCAGCGCGGGGATAACACCCCCGTCCTCACCGTCGGGCGTCTCTTCCACCGCAAATATACCGAAAAGCGGAGAATGAAAGAGCTGTCCCAAAGCAACAGCCTCACCGATCTCGGAATACTGCGCGCTGTTATTTTTGGCAAAGGAAACATTGTCGCCCGTCCAGTAGCAAAGTGCCGCTATTATGCCGGTAAGGGCAGCTTCGGGGCCGACGCTTGCCAGACACACAAGGGGCACAAAAGCGCAGACGATCATAGGAAGGATGTGCCGGTAATCATAATACTTCTCTTTTTTGATCCTGTTCATAACGACAGAAAGTTCATCGGGATAATCACCGTACTTCCTGTGAAGCACACCGACAACCGCACCGAGCGCACCGCAGATGATGATAGGCAAAAAGCTGAACGAATCCGTCGAAAGAGTCTGTCTGAACAGTCCCGAACATACGGCGACAGCCTTTAGGAAACACCATATGACACCTCCGGATACCGCCCCGAGTACAATGGTGAATAATATAAGTTTCAGACCGTTTGAGATCTTATTTGATACCGCCGCCATAAATATCTCCTTCGAAAATAACCGTTACCGGACAAGTGAAAATCTCATCACCACCGGATTATGATCCGAGTATTTAAAGCCTTTGTCTATATTGCTGACATAGTTTACCGAAACATTATCGGATACGATAAATCCGTCCACGATGACGGTAAAACTGTCAGGGCCGTAAGGCTTGTTCGTATATCGCGTCGTGGCGAACGGCCCCTCTTCATACCCGGTACATTTACTAAAGCCCTCGGGTATTACATTATCGGGAAAAGGCTCGCACCATCCGAACTCAAGGTCGGTCCCGGGATTAAAATATTCTTTGGATGTCTTGGTAAAATCATGGTTAAAATCACCGCCGCATACGACATAATTACCTTTGGCATATTCGGCGGAAAGATCCCCGAAGATCTTGATAAGCTGCGCGTCTCCGAGCTCTCTGTTGGTCCCGTATGCCGACATATGAAGGTTGACAAGAACAAGTTCCTTACCGTCATCCACCGGGATCCTGGAAATACAGTAGCATCTGTCAAGATCCAGGATCTTATTGAATCCGTCTGATACCGGAAGGCTTCTTCGAAGGGAAGATGTAATGTCAAACCTTGACTGTGTCAGAAGCCCCGATTCGGATGCTCCTATCGGGTCCGTGAGCGGGTACATGAGATATGCCGAGTGATAATTGCTCGCATATACATTGTCATAATCACCGTTCTTACCGAAGATGCCGTTGATGATCTGAGTCTCGTCAACATGATGACTTCTTGTGGCGTCCTTATCCACTTCCTGGAACAGGACAAAATCCGGATCAAAGGACAGCGCGATATCCGAACAGTTTGTGATACAGTCGATCACGCTCTCCTTACTTCTGGCACGGCTTTCCTTTCCGTCATCCATAAAGAAGGTATAGTCGTCCGTATAGGCTCCATATCCCAGATTGTAAGTGACCACGGTATACTCACCGTCTGCCGGAGCCTGCTTTTCGGCATTGCCGCCTGTACTGACCGGAAGATTATCCTCTATCCTCGTGTACGTCAAAAAGACGTATGCGACATACGCTGCAGCCGTCAGAAGCAGACCGGACAGTATATACAGAAGTATCTTAAACAGTTTCCTCAATTGCATCACCGATCTGTTTTACCGCAAGGGCAACGAGGATCATATCTATGCCGGCTTCAATAAAGTACAGTCCGATCATGATACCTGCGGATATCGCAGTGATCGCGGGATGTGCAAATGAAAGACATCCGACAACGATACCGAGTATTCCGGCGATAACACCCCAGTACCATCCCTTGGAGATTTTCCTGGCCGAAACCGATATCACAATGCTCGATACACCGCGGATTATGAACCAGAAAGCTATAAAGTAAAGAAGCATCCCGTCAAATGCGAGTATACTTCCGGGACGTGCCAGCGACATTCCTCCGACTATGACAGCCAGAATGCCGGTTATCAGATCAAGAATGTGTCCCTTTTTCATGATCGCTCTCACTATGCTGCTGATACCGAATACGATAAGCAGTATCGCCACATAATATCCCGTTGACAAAAAAGTGGCAACAGGTGTTGCGATACATGAAAAACCGCCAATGATAAGGATCACCCCCAAAACAATGCTTACAAATGTCATCTCACTTTCCTCCTGTTGATAAGATAGTTACATATAATGTTATAACCTTTTTTTCGCTGTTTCGCAATAAGCATTGACGCTGTACGGCTTGAAATAAAAGACTCAGTCGGTATATAATCTTTTCGGATGAAAAGGAGATAAGATGAAATACTTAAAAAAGCACAGCAAAGCCGTCTCGACACTTATCGGACTCGGTATATTCGTTCTGTCTGTTGCCGCCGTACTGTTTTACCTTTATAAAAGGTGCAGATCCGAATACAACGGTGACTTTACCGACACCATTCTGTGGGCGAACGCAGCCGTAAAGAGCGGGCACTTCTACAGTCCCGACTACTGGTATGCATACTTCCTTCCGTTTTCCGGAATACCGCTCATGATACCGATAGTAAAAGCTTTCGGTCTGACATATTTTTCACATCAGCTCGGACTGACAGTCTTCTCTTTGATCTTTGCCGCCGCTCTGTTTGCTTTCATGAAGGCAATGGGTAATACGACGGGTGAAGCTTTTGCACTTTCGGGCCTTACGATGATATTCATGTGTGCCTCATCGATAACGCGTATGATCTTCTACGGCCACGTCATCCATTACAGCCTGGCCGTGTTGTTCATGTGCGTCGCTTTCTGCCTGTTAAAACGCTCATCCGTATTTGATCCGCAAGGTAAAAGAGCGCTCGTTTTTGACATACTTATCGCCGTCTGGTGCCTGTTGTGTGCAACAAACGGACTGGCGACCGTGATCATATTCTTTATGCCGTTCACGCTGAGCCTTGTGCTCGAGCGCTATCTTGACAGCCGCCCGATCACATACGATACGGACAAAGGCCTCATAAAGACCGTCACGATCTATGCGGCAGGTGCGCTGTGCGGCTTCGCCGTAAAATCGATACTCTTTCCCACGAGAGAATACGAACATACAATAACAGCTCTTCTGCCCTCAGACGGCTGGGTTTGGAAACAGTCTCCCTTTCTTCTCGAGTGGATCAAGGTTCTGACCGATGATTCGCCCAAAGACGTCATGATGATGACTTTTGACGGTATCAGGATACTGATACTGTATACATTTGCGGTACTCCTTCTGATCATTCCGGTATTTGCCGCGATCTCATACAAAAAGATTGCAGACCGGATGCTTCGTCTGCTGATACTCTTCTACTGGCTGATGTTCGCCATGACGATGCTGACATATTCGGTCAGTTATGCGCTTGTATCAAACTGGCGGCTGGCGGGGCTTGTATGCTGCAGTGCGATACTGTCGCTGCAATACAGTCTGTACATGATAAAAAACCGGCAGAATATGCGCTGGTTCGTTCTGCTCGTACCGGTATATGCGGCAGTTGCACTCATCTGTCTGCTTTCGGTAAAGAGCATTCCTTCCGCGCTTAACGCCAACAGAAACGACAAGCTGATAGAGATCTACAGGGAAAACGGACTGACGCGCGGTTATTCGAGCTTCTGGAACAGCGCAAATGCGGTCACCGTCCTGTCCGATAACGAGATTAACGTCAGCCCCATCCTGTTCTGGCCGGACGGACGATACGGTGTCAGACACTACCAGTCAGATCCTTCCGACTATGAGGATGTTCCCGGTGTATCCCGCTACTTTGTTGCGGTCGATGCCGAAGAACGCGCATACTGTGCCGACACCCTTGTCGCAAACTGCGTCGAAGAGATCAAATATGACGACGATCTGTATATACTCGTCTTTGACCGTAACGTATTCTCCGGTCTCGAACCCGTATACTCGGATCCGTATCCTTATGAATAGAAAGGCAGCGACCGTGAGCAGAAGATACAGCGTTATAAGTATAATATGTATGACGGCATGTGCCATAACACTGTATGACGCAAGGGCTCTGTTTGCGCCCTATCTGATCGCTTTTCTCTTTGCCGTCTGGTGTATGGGGCAGATACGGGATATAATACCCGATAAAAGATCGGCAAAATACCGTCTCGTGATCGCCGCATCCGCTGTCTTTGCAATCTTTATGACACTTGCAAATCATGCCCTCTGGATGAGCTTTGATCTTCCGGATGAGCTTCGCACCGCGCTATTCGTCCGGCTCCTCAAACTCCTTGTCATCGCGGTCATCGCATCCGGAAGCTATTTTGTCGCAAGGTCTGTCCTGATATATACCGTATATGACAAAAATGCCCTGACCTTTCAGGTACCGGAAACTTCCGGGAGGCAGTATCTGTTCTTCGTCATACCGTTTATCATCATCGCCGGCGTATACCTTGTCATTTACTTTTGCTGTTATTATCCGGGCCTTTTGTCCCTCGATTCGATAGACCAGATAGATCAGCTCTTTACAGGCGTGTACAGTAATCATCAGCCCTTTTACCATACGATGCTCGTGGGGCTGTTCATTAACGCCGGGCTTGCGATCTTTAATAATATCAATACCGCGGTCGCGTTATATATGATCGTTCAGGTTCTGTTCATGGCCGCAACATTTTCATTTGTCATATACAACATGGCAAAGCTCGGCTTACCGAAATTTGCCATGATCACTGCCGCTGTTTGGTATGCGCTCATGCCGTTTCACATCATGTATTCGTTCACGCTGTGGAAGGACGTGTATTTCGGATCTTTCGTAACGCTTCTGATCGTATTCTATATCAGGATCGCCTGTAAGATCGGAAAACCGCTCGTAAACTACATCGGATTTGCGGTGTGCGGGCCGGTGATATGCCTGTTAAGGAGCAACGGCATGTTCGCGTATGTCTTTGTATTTCTCGCGGTTCTCCTGCTCGCAAGAGCCGACCGTAAGCTTCTCGTAATAATGGGAATAACGCTTGCGGGATGCTTCGTATTAAAGCACAACGTGCTCGATGCCGTCGGCGTTACACCGCCCGATACGGTCGAGTCACTCTCGATACCTCTCCAGCAGGTGGGAAAAGTGATAGTCGAGGGCGGGGTGATGGACAGCGAAGATCTTGCCCTGATGGAAAAGATCATCGACATTGACGCTCTTAAAGAAGAATACAATCCGGACATTTCGGATCCGGTCAAAAACCTGATCAGGGATTACGGAAATGAAAGCTATCTTACCGATAACATGAAGGCGTATGTCGCCCTCTACCTTCGCACGCTCGCACACAATCCGATGAAATACGTGATCGCCTGGGTCGACAGCACATGCGGTTACTGGAACAGCGGATACAATTACTGGGTGTGGTACTGGGACATAGAAGACAATCCATACGGAATACAGCGTTTCGTAGCTTCACCTTTCATGCTTCATGTCATGGACGGCTATCTGTGGCTTTATTACAACAATCGCGTTATGCAGGTCTTCCTAGCGGTCGGGCTGTACGTATGGATGGTACTGATACTTCTCGCAAAGAACATAGCTGCAAAAAATATATGCGCCATCATCGCCATTGTACCGATCCTTGCGATCCTTTTAAGCCTTCTGATATCATCTCCCGTGTATGCGGAATTCAGATATATGTACGCGCTTTTCTGCTCACTGCCTGTACTTATAGCAGTCACGTGCACCGGCAGGCGCTCCGGTCCCGACCGGTGACATTAAGGAGGAGATTCTGTGAGGATTACATGCAACAACACATACAGAGTAGACGAACAGATCCTGAACGAGACCGTATTTGACAAGTACGGTTACAGTTCACCGTCAGCCGAGAGGGAGATAATATGCCTCGCTCTTACGGGCAACAAGGCTGCGCAAAAATCATATGCCGACCTTCTGTTCTACCGCAAGATAAATGTCAGGGACAACTACAAAAAAGCATTTCCGCTCTACTGTCAGTCTGCGGGCATTACATTTTCGGACGGTGGCGTTTCATGTACCGGAGACGGCACTCCGCTTGCGTTCTACTTTATCGGTTACTATCTTGTAAACTATAAAAGCGGGTCGATTCTGAAGAAGTGCGAGACGATCGATGAGATCGAAGCGATGACGAGACAGGAGCGTCTGGAGACAGCTCTGGAGCTGGCTCTGGCAACACTGTCGGCAATAACCTCGCCGCCTGCGGTCAATCTCATCGGCAGGATAATCAATGAGTGTCCCGCCCTCATATCGCGTCTTGACGAGCCTACAACAGCCGAGGAATGCTTTGAGGATGCGGCTGAAGGCGGTTACGTATACGCCTGTAACAATCTGGCTGCCAAAGAGGCCGATCTGGTCGTGAAAGGAAGCGAAGATATCGACCAGCACGTTAACAACTACGTCCACTATCTGACGATTTCTGCCGACAGATACGAGCCTTATGCGGCGAACCGTCTGGGGCTTTTCTACATGACGGGTGAGATCCGCTCCTCTTCGGGTGATACCGTTCACCTTCATGAATACATCAATGTCAGCTTCGCCAAAAAATACTTCACGAAAGCAACCGTATATCCCGATGCAAACAGCGCCTGGGCGTACTTTAACCTCATCAAGTATTTTCACAAGGATTACGATACGAACATCGAACTGCTCAACGAACACATGGACTGCATCAGGGATCTGAACCCGGCCGTCTATGACATCGCTATAGAGCTGTGATGGCCCGGATCATACACGTAAAAAGAAAGCGTAGCGTTCATTTCCCCTTTTCGCTACGCCCCTCTTATATATAAACCCTCATATGTCAAAGAACTCCGGCCCCTATTCCGAAGCCCTTAAAATCAAACTTTTCAGATCCTGAACCCGTAATATCTGTACTGTTCGATCTTCCTCTGATAATCCGAGAACCAGATCGCTCCCAAAAGTCCTGCGAATGCTACTCCGCTTATAACCACAATGCCGGTCTTTATCATCTGCGGAAGGACTATGTGGACGATAAGTACACATACAAACGTGAGTGCAGCTATCTCGCACAGTCTCATGAGCAGATCTACCGTATCACTGCTGATCCTCGGTACCCTTGCCGGTGCAAACACAAGATTGATGAATGTCTTCTTCGCTCTCCTTACGATCCTGCGTCTCCTTCTTCTGCTTCTCATATGTATAATACTTCCCCCTTTGTTATCCCCTGCTTTATGACGTTTTATTCCCCTTTACCGTATCTGTGACACGAATCCGTCATAAGCTTTTGTAATGTATCTCCTGATCTCCCTCTCGGAAAAATCAACCCTGTTTCCGGATATCAATGCGGCCATTCCGTGTACGAACATCCAGAACATTGTGAACAGTTCCTTCCTGCTGTCATCGGGGCCGTCCCTTACCGGCGAGATCTTTTTTAATATCTGCGATCCCTCATCGCTTTTCAAAAATTCATTTATGCTTCTGGTACCGAAATCATCCACGGAAGCTATGAGTTCAAAAAGATTCTTTTCTTCTTTTGCGAATTCGATATATGAAAGCGCCAGTCCCATGTAAGCGGGGGATCTGCCCTTCTTAGAGAGCATATACTCTATAAAGAAGTCGGTGCTCATATAAAACAGATCTGTTCTGAGTTCATCCATGTTCTCATATGCCCGAAAGATCGGCTGCGTTGAACATCCAAGACGCTCCGCAAGCTTTCTCGCTGTTACGGACGAGAATCCGTATTCTCTTGTCATCTCAAAGGCCGTGTCGGATACTTTTACCTTTGAAACCTTCTCCTTTGGAGGCATTTAAGAACCTTCCCCTCAGATGCTCTCGTTTAATATCGCTGTTATGTATCATTGTTATATATTTATGTTATATTTCGTCGTTATATATCTACGTTACACATCTTTGTTACATAACAAGGTTATTCTATAACATGAATAATATTATGTCAACACCTTTTATGTAATTTTTGCATAAAAAAACAGGGACGCTTAAGTCCCTGTCGTTCCTGTTTCGTATATCTTTCGTCTTACCAGTTCATTGACCTTTCGATCCGAGATACTGTCTTATAAAGTCAAGCACTTCTTCATACTCTTTTATAAATCCGTCCACATTGTCCTTTACGTATTTAAAGTTTCCTTCCTTGGCCGCAAGTTCATGGGACTTGGCCGTGGCGGAAAGCGACGGTACACACGAGCTCGCCATGACACCTTTTATACCGTGAGCTTCAACGGCATAGTTCTTGATATTCTCCTCCTCGACAAGCTGTTTCAGCAGAGGTATCTTCCTCTCTCCCTCTTTGATGACCTCCTGCAGTATCAGGTTGACAGTCTCCTCCTTGTTGTCAAATCTTGCAAGAAGAGCCGTGATATCAACGGGACCTTCGGGCACAGAATGTGCACTGGTTTGCACGTTAGTGCTCTGACCGGCGGCCGTTCTGCTCTTCGGTTTATAAAGAACTTTTTCGGGAGGCAGGTATTTGCGGACCATCTTGATCAGCCGTACCGATTCAACCGGCTTGCTGAGATAGTTGTCAAATCCTTCCGCTTCATACTTCGCCTTGCTGCCCCTGATCGCATTCGCTGTCAGTACTATCTGCGGGGTCATTTTGTTAAGGCTTCCCTCATCCGTCCTGATAAGGTGCATTGTCTCTATGCCGTCCGGTGCGGGCATCATATGATCCATCAGGATCACGTCATACTTATTGACCTTGCACAGTCTGAGTGCCTCCATTCCGCCGGAAGCCAGATCGAGCGTGATGCCGGTCTTTTTGAGGAATTCGCGTACAACGATCTGGTTGGAAAGATTGTCATCGACCTCCAGAACACGTGCTTCCGGAGCGATATAGTTGTCATCTATGTCGGAAAGATCCTCATCCTCGACGGAATTGCCCGAATTGTACGTCTCGTCTTCTATGCCTTTCATGGCCTGCTGAGGTATCCGTACGGAGAAAGTACTTCCTTTTCCGTAAACGCTCTCGACCTTCACTTCACCGCCCATTTTTTCAACAAGGTTCTTTACTATGCTGAGCCCGAGACCGGTTCCCTGAATGCTCTGATTTTTCTTGAGGTCCAGACGGTGGAACGGATCGAAGATACTGTCGATGTCTTCCTTTTTGATTCCGATACCGGTATCGCTTACATAAAAGCAGAGCGTATAGCCGGACGTTGCTTCTTCGTAAAAGCACTCTCCCGTAAATGTAACGGTTCCTTCTTCCGTGTATTTTACGGCGTTGGTGATCAGATTGATAACCATCTGCGATATCCTCTTTTCATCGCCGCACAGATATTTCGGGAGGTTCTGAGGTTTACCTATCTTCGCGGTAAGATCTTTTTTGGCCGCCTGGGTCCTCAGTATGTTGGCCAGGTTTTCAAACATCTTCTCCGGATCATAATTGGCGCTGATGATCTCTTCCATGTCATTGTCTATCTTGGAGACATCCAGGATATCGTTGATGAGCGATAACAGCATTGTTCCGGATTCGTTTATGATACCCGCATAGTTTGCTATGTTGGGATCCCTACTCTCCCGAAGGATCATCTCGTTCATGCCGAGAATGGAGTTGATGGGAGTCCTGATCTCATGCGACATTCCGGCAAGAAACTTCGTCTTGGCGGCTCCTTCCGCATTCGCCCGGTCTCTCTCAAGAACAAGAGCTCTGATCTCCGACAGCTGCTGTATGATGCCGAATGCAAACAGAATATACAGTCCGGCGATCATAACACCGCCTTCCACACGTTCCACGACCGTATTGATGAGTACGATCTCCACAAGGCTCAGTACCATGAATATAAGAAACCCGTATGACACATATCTGTAATCGCCGGAATTACCTCTGGCCACATCAACGACAGTTATGATCAAAGATCCGAGCACGGCAAGTCCCACAGCGGCATCGACCTGCAAAAGCGTCTGCGAAAAATTGACGATATTTGAAAAATGAAGTCCCGAAAATACTATGAGGCTTATCACTTCGAAAATACTGATGAGCATATACCATTTTTTGTATCTGTAGTTCTGGATCGAATCGAGATAGAAAAGAAACGGGAATACAGTTACCAGCGTTGTCATATACGACATCAGTCCGTCAATGAACTGTGTCCGGAACAGGAACTGGAAAACAAATGAATCCGTCACCATCCATGAGGAAACGACAAATATACCCATTGCCAGAAGCGTCAGTTTGATCTCGTGTCTGAATATGATCCTTAAGATATACCCGGCCACGACTATGGCCATGGAGCATACAAGAAGAGCCAGTGACATACCGAACTGGACAGCTCCGCTTTTGATCTCAAGGAAGCGGACGACTTCGTATCTGTCTCCGACAAAGACATCAAAAAATTTGCCTCCGAAATCCTCCCCGTCGATCGTTATCCTGATCGTGCCGCCGGCACAGTCCTTCTCAACCGGGATGATGAAATATGAATTCTTCGCCGGACGTCCCACTATGGGAGCATCGTCTCTCTTCCACTCCCGTATGATATGTCCGTCGACTTCGACTTTCATATCCACCCTGCAAAGAAATGCAATGATACAGCTTTCACATAACGTATCCGGGAGGGTCGATTCAAAGATGAACACATCCCTGCCTTCTCTGTCCACTTTTACCGGAGTAGTGATCCGGCGTGGACCGGTGAGCTGATCGATGTATGTCCAGTCCTTTATGACGGTCACTTCTTCCCGGGGAACGAGAATGGCCCTGTCTTCCCTGATATATATGACCGTATATATGACTGAGATCACAAATACCGCCGTCACGAATATACCGATCACATTTCTGATATGATCTGTCCAGGTTTTCATTCTGTTACACCTCCGGTATCCACATCACAGACGATTATCACATCAAGGCTCTTTATAACTGACGACGGAGCGGGGATAAAGCTCTTGTTTTCCCTTATGATCATAAGCGGTTTGACGCCAAGCCCCGCTTCCAGCTCCGCTACAGTCTCATCGATCCACGAACTCTTTTCGTTTATGAATATCTCTCCCGTAACGGTATCCGAATCATCCGGGTTCAGGGACGAAAGGAGCACTCTGTCCCCCTCACATATGATCGTATCTCCTGCCGTTTTCACTTCATTCTTCCTGATGATACCGAGAACGCTGACTCCCTGTGGAAGACGGAGTGAATCGGGTGATTTTCGGACCCATTCATGACCGGTAGTTACCGGAACCGAAAAGGATCCGAGCGGATGCTCATCCGTAGTCCCGTCTATGTCTTTGATCCTTGTATACTGCTGAACGAATCCGGCGCTGATGATACCGGTGGGAATGGCTACGATACCGACCCCGAGAAAAGCGAGTATTATCCCGACAAATCTTCCTGCCGGTGTTATCGGATAGATGTCACCGTATCCGACCGTAAGGAGTGTCGAGACAGCCCACCATATACCCGAGAATGCGTTTTTGAACTCCTCGGGCTGTGCATCGTGTTCAAGATCGTACATGATGATCGATGCACCCATAACGAGCATCAGTATTATGAACAGCGCGGATGCTATCTGTTTCTTCTTTTCCTTGAGAACATCGGTGATAACGTTGAATGCGTCATAATATCTGTTGATGCGAAAGAGCCTGAGTATACGCACTACCCTCAGCATCCTGAAAGCCACGACACCTGCGGGTATCCTTGCCGCCGGGAATACAAAAGCCAGCCAGTACGGCAGAAATGAAAGAAGATCTATGATCCCGTACAGCGAGAATACAAATGCGATAACGGCTCCGGTACGCGTCCTGTCAGGATATAAAAGATCGGCCGTGATCAGTCTCAATATGTACTCGACGGTAAAGATCACCACGGTGATCAGTTCGATCACATTGAGTACGCTGAGACATCCGGCCGAAATATCGAACGTTTCGAAAAAAATGATGAACAGGTTGAGCAGGATGGATACGGAAATGATTATGTCAAAAGTCCTGCTTGCCACATCACCCGTGTATCCTATCCTGATTATCCTGAATATGTCGCTCTTAAGGGAATGCCCCTTGGAAGTGTCTCTTCTTTCAGTCAAGTTCGAATGCCCCTGTGTAAAGTCTGTAGTACTGTCCTTTTGCGGCTATGAGTTCGTCATGATCGCCGCGTTCTATGATGCGCCCGTGATCAAGCACTATTATAACATCAGAATTCTTTACAGTCGATAATCTGTGAGCGATGACAAAAGTCGTGCGCCCCTTCATCAGAGCATCCATTCCCTTCTGCACTATAGCCTCCGTCCTCGTATCGATCGAGCTTGTCGCCTCGTCGAGGATCATAACGGGCGGATCCGCAACAGCCACCCTTGCGATCGACAAAAGCTGCCTCTGGCCCTGCGAAAGGTTTGCGGCATTGCCGGCGATCACGGTGTTGTAGCCTTCACTCAGATGGGAGATAAAATCATGAGCACCTGCAAGCTTTGCCGCCGCAATACATTCCTCATCCGTCGCATCGAGTCTTCCGTACCGGATGTTCTCCATAACGGTGGCAGTGAACAGGTTCGTATCCTGCAGCACTATCCCGACGGCATGGCGCAGATCAGGCTTGCATATCTTGTTGATGTTGATGCCGTCGTATCTGATCTTGCCGTCGGCTATATCATAGAATCTGTTGAGAAGGTTCGTTATCGTAGTCTTGCCTGCACCCGTCGCACCGACAAAAGCGACCTTCTGGCCGGGCTTGGCGTAGAGCGAAACATCATACAGTACCTGTTTGACACCGTCATATGAAAAATCAACCCCGGCAAGGACAACATCGCCGCGAAGCGGTGTGTATGTGACCGTTCCCTGCTCTTTGTGCGGATGCTTCCATGCCCAGAGCTTTGTATTTTCGGTTGTCTCGACAAGCTCGCCGTTCTTTTCGGTAACGTTTACAAGATGCACATATCCCCCGTCCTGTTCGCTCTGCTCATCCATAACGCGGTATATCCTCTCACACCCTGCAAGACCCGCGACTATCGAGTTGACCTGCATCGATATCTGTCCTATCTGTCCGCTGAACATCCTTGTCATCCCGAGGTACGGTATCACGATACTGATGGAAAAGTCCATCCCGGAAATACTGAAGTTTCTGGCACCGCTAGCTATGAATATACCTCCGGCTATCGCAACGACAACATAGAGGATGTTTCCGAGGTTGTTGAGTATTGGCCCGAGAACGTTGGCATATTTGTTAGCCTTGGAAGAAACCGTAAACAGTTCCTCGTTCAGTTTTTCGAACTCTTCGCGGCAAAGTTTCTCATGACAGAATACCTTTACGACTTTGGATCCGCTTATCGTCTCCTGTATGTAACCCTCAGTCTTTCCTATCGCCTGCTGCTGTTTGAAGAAAAACCGTGCACTGCCGCCGCCTATGAATTTGGTGACAAGGAACATCAAAAATACGCCGAGCAGCACGACAACGGTCATGTTGATGCTGTACCAGAACATGATCCCGAGAACCGTGATGACCATGATGGCAGTGTTCAGTACCTGCGGCAGACTCTGCGAGATCATCTGACGCAGAGCATCGATATCATTAGTATACAGGCTCATGGTGTCGCCCACGGGCTTACGGTCGAAAAATCGTATCGGGAGCGTCTCCATTCTGTTGAAGAGCTTGCCCCTCATCTTCTTGAGTGTTCCCTGCGTTACGACCGCACCCATCTGTGTAAATGCAACCGTTGCGCAAAGTGATACGGCATAAAGTCCCACGAGCAGTCTGATGTAATGAAATATCTCTCCTTTTACTCCTTCCCAGTCACCGCTCCTGTATGAGCTTTCGATGACTGCGATTATCTTCTGCTGGAATACCGCCGGCAGCGATGAGATCAGAGAAGATATGACGATGCAGCAAAGCAGTAAGGGAAGCAGAACAGGGTAGAACGAAAAGATATCTTTTACGACTCTCTTTACTATGCCACTCTGAAGTTTTTCACCCGGTGCGATGCCGGGTCCTCTTCTGCGTCCGGGTCCGCGATTACCTGCCATCCTCATCACCTCCCTTCTCAGCCGCATTGCTGTTCTGGGAAATATATATGTCCCGATAAATATCACTGTTATTTAACAACTCTTTATGAGTACCGACAGCCGATATGCGGCCGCCGTCTATGACGACGATCATGTCGGCATCCTCTACGGAAGCGGTTCTCTGTGCGATTATAAGCTTGGTCGTCTCGGGTATATAATCACGCATACCCTTTCTGATAATGGCGTCGGTCCTCGTATCCACGGCGCTCGTTGAATCATCGAAGATTATGATCTTCGGCTTTTTCAGAAGAGCTCTGGCGATACACAGCCTCTGCTTCTGTCCGCCTGAGATGTTTGCACCTCCGTGATCTATCCTGTACTCGAAACCGCCTTCTTTTGATTGTATGAATTCGGTCGCACATGCAAGATCACACGCTTCCTTCATCTCTTCGATCGTGGCGTCGGGATTGCCCCAGCGCAGATTGTCTGCCACAGTCCCTTCAAACAGGACGTTCTTTTGCAGCACCATCGCGACCGAATTGCGAAGCACTTCAAGATCATAATCCCTGACATCCCTTCCGCCTACTCTAACCGTTCCGCTCTTGGTGTCATAGAGTCTCGGGATCAGCTGGACAAGGGATGATTTTCCGCTGCCGGTAGATCCTATTATTCCGACGGTCTGTCCTGATCCGATACGCAGATCGATATCCGACAGTACGTCGTTGTCGGGATTGTTAAGATATGCAAAGCTTACATGATCAAACTCTATGGAGCCGTCTGCAACATCGGTGACAGCCTTTTCGGGCGCGGGACTTGTGATGTTGCTCTTTGCTTCAAGAACTTCGGCTATTCTCGCCGCACTCTCGCTCGAGATGGTGATCATGACAAAGATCATTGACATCATCATAAGAGATGACAATATCATGAAGCCGTAGGTCAGCATCGCCGATATCTGGCCGACGTCGATCTCGGATCCGCGCGATGTGATCACGACATACGAACCGAAGCTGAGTACAAAGGCCATAACGGCATACAGACAGAACTGCATGACGGGCGCGTTCCATGCCAGGATCCTCTCTGCCTTCGTAAAATCAGTCCGCACTTCTTCGGATGCCGTGTCGAACTTCTTCTCCTCGTAATCTTCTCTGACAAATGATTTTACGACGCGCATTCCAACGATGTTCTCCTCTACGGATTCGTTCATGCGGTCATACTTCTTGAATATCCGTCTGAAAAGAGGCATGGCGCGTGAGGCCACTGCGATGAGCGTTCCCGCAAGAACGGGCATTACAACGGCAAATATCCACGCCATCCTGCCGGCCAGACGGAATGCCATGATAAGAGCAAAGATCATCATGAAAGGTGCCCTCACGGCTATCCTCGTGAGCATCATAAACGCATTCTGAACGTTCGTGATGTCCGTGGTCATCCTCGTCACGAGCGAACTTGTCGAAAAGCTGTCTATATTGTCAAATGAATAATCGTTTACGGCATCGTACATATCGGAACGAAGGTTCCTGCCGAAGCCGCAGCTCGCTGTCGCACACGTCATACCGGCAAGAATGCCGAAAATAAGGCTTCCTATCGCCATCAGGGCAAGTATCCCGCCGTAACTTGCTATCTCCGGCACCGAAGCACCGTCCTTGATCCTGTTCACAAGCTCCGCTATGTAAAACGGGATCGTGCACTCAAGAACGACCTCTCCCGATACAAGAAGCGGTGTGGCTATCGTGCTCGGCAAGTACTGCCGTATCGATTTTGAAAGTTTCTTAAGAACCATATAAAGTCTCCTTGCGAAGCTCACTCCATTTTGAGAAGTTTCGCGGCCTGATCGGCTGCGATACATGCGTCGAGTATCTCCCCGATATCTCCGTTCATGACTTTGTCAAGCTTGTAAAGTGTCAGGTTGATCCTGTGATCGGTGACTCTTCCCTGCGGGAAATTATATGTCCTGATCTTCTCGGAGCGGTCCCCCGTTCCGATCTGACTCTTTCGAAGCTGTGCCTCGGCGTCATGAGCTTTCTGCTGTTCAAGATCATACAGCTTTGCTCGAAGCAGCGCGAACGCTTTTGCTTTGTTCTGAAGCTGTGATTTTTCGGTCTGTGAATAAATGACTATGCCTGTCGGATAGTGCGTAAGTCTTACGGCCGAGTCGGTCGTGTTGACGCACTGGCCACCGTTTCCGGATGCACGCATGACGTCTATCCTTATGTCCTTTTCGTCGATAACGACATCCACATCTTCAGCCTCCGGCATTACGGCCACGGATATGGTCGACGTGTGGATCCTTCCGCCGCTCTCGGTCTCGGGAACACGCTGCACGCGGTGAACCCCGCTCTCGTACTTCATGACCGAATATGCTCCCTGTCCCGTTATCATGAACGTGACCGACTTCATACCGCCGATTCCGATATCATCGACTTCCATCGTCTCGACCTTCCAGCCTCGGCCTTCGGCATAATGTACGTACATGCGATAGATCTCGGCTGCAAACAGTGCGGCTTCGTCACCGCCTGCTCCTGCACGGATCTCAACGATAACGTTCTTTTCATCGTTCGGATCTTTGGGAAGCAGAAGGATCTTCAGCTTCTCTTCGAGCTTTTCCACTCTCTCTTTGGCGTCCGACAGCTCTTCTTTCAACATCTGACGCATCTCCTCGTCGTTTTCGGCTTCGAGCATCTCGAGACTGTCGTCTATATCCTGTTTGCTCTTCTTGTATTCGTTGTAGGCTTCAACGACCGGGGCAAGATCGCTCTGCTCTTTCATGAGCTTCTTAAACCTTTCCTGGTCGTCGGCGGTACCCGGCTCGCCGAGTTCGCTCATGATCTCTTCATACCGGACCAGAAGGTCCTCAAGTTTGTCAAACATGGTTTATCCTTTCAAAAAATTTATGTGTTGGCTTGGCAGCCACGGCCAGCACAATTCTCCCTGCTCCGTTTCCGCTCGCATGGAACAGCTAAGGCCGCTTAACATATTCTTTCGCTCCGCAACCGGCCGCCAAACGTCATCCATGACTGTTGGTGGCGGCCTATCCGCGCCATCCGGGCGCGGATAGGCTGCAGCTTAAGCGGCCCAAGCTGTTCCGGGCTCGCTCCAAGGTCGCAGGAATAATCGTGCTGTCCGCGGCTGCCGTATCCATCGCTTTGGTACATATCAGATATACTTTGCCGTCACCACGCGGTCGTTACTCGAGTAGTCCTTTACAACTTCAATGTCCGAAAAACCCGCATCGGTCAGGATAGTTTTTACATCCTCCGCCTGGTCATATCCTATCTCAAGAAATATCCGGCCGTAGCGTACAAGCCGGCGCGGGGTTCCCTCTGCGATCCTGCGGTAAAAGATCAGCCCGTCATCGCCTCCGTCAAGTGCAGTGCGCGGCTCGTGATCACGCACCTCACTCATGAGTGTTTCTATATCCGAGCTCCTGATATAAGGAGGGTTTGATATTATAACGTCGAATCTCTGATCGGGATCAGTGAGCGCGTCAAACAGATCTCCTTCAAGAAATCGCGCTGTACCACCGTTAAGCTCACCGCCTGATTCAAGCCGCTGAAGATTGATCTTTGCTGTTTCAATCGCCTTCGCACTGATGTCGCATCCTATCCCGCGGCACGAATTCTTGTAGTGCATCAGAGACAGCAGTAAGCATCCGCTTCCGGTACAAAGATCGAGAATGTCGGCTCCGTCCTGTGTATATCTCATGGCTTCTTCAACCAGACACTCACTGTCCTGTCGGGGGATCAGAACGTTTTCGTTCACGACAAGATCAATCCCCATGAATTCACAGCTTCCGGTCAGGTGCGCGAGCGGGATGTGTGTGCTGCGCTTTTTAATGAGATCTTCGTACTTTTCGGCATCGCTGTCGCTGACGGTCTTCTCGGGATGTGCGAGCAGTGTCGTAAGTCCTTCTCCCGTTATAAACTCCAAAAGCAGCCTTGCATCCAAGGCTGCTTCGGATATTCCGGCTCCGCGAAGAATGCGGACACCGTTTTCATATGTCTCGCTATAATTCATCCGCTCTGTTTTTCAGATATTCCTTCCAGTCAAACACGGCATCGACCGCAGCGATGCCCACTTCTATCATACGCTCATCCGGTTCGCGTGTTGTCAGGCGCTGGAGCCACATACCGGGGGCGGACAGTATCCTTACGATGATATTGTTGGTCCTTCCCGCCAGTCTTATGATCTCATATGCAAGAGACGCTATGACGGGTATGAGAAGAAGTCTTACCGCAACTCTTGCAACGGGCTCCTCAACCCTTATGAATATGAACAGTATGACACTCAGAAATACAACAAAGAACAGAAAACTCGTCCCGCACCGCTTGTGTTCACGGGATGAGTGCTTAACGTTTTCAACGGTCAGTTCATATCCGTTCTCTATGCAGTTGATACACTTATGTTCGGCGCCGTGATACATGAACACGCGCTTTATGTCCTTCATGCATGATATCAGGACGATGTAGAGTACAAAGATCAGGACACGCAGTACACCTTCAAGTGCCGCGATGGCAGTGTCGCTTACGATGAACCTTCCGAGAAGCTGCGACAGATAATACGGAAGCAGGATAAAAAAACCGATCGCGATGGCAACGGAAACTATCACGGTAATGGTCGAGAGAACCTTCTCCGCATTATCCTTGAATATCCTGTCGAGTATCTTGTCCTTTTTGTGGGTGTCCTCTTCCTCCTCATAAAAAGATGCCGAATAGTTCAGCGTCCTTATCCCAAGTATGAGTGAGTCGATAAAGTTGAACACGCCGCGTATGAACGGTATTTCCGTGAGGATCTTTGAAGGCGCAAAAGAATCGTATTCCTCGACAGTAACATCGATATCCCCGTCGGGAGTACGTACCGCCACCGAATACTTGTCCTTATTCTTCATCATTATCCCCTCGAGAACGGCCTGCCCGCCTATTCCCGAGTAGCACGGTTTTTTCTTCTTCTTACGTTTCATATATAAAGTCCGCTTTTACAACAAATGAGTGCCGAAGCACTCATTTTCAGGTTTCTTATTTGACGCCGTACTTCTTGTTGAACTTATCGATACGTCCGTCGGTTCTTGCGCCCTTCTGCTGTCCGGTATAGAACGGATGGCACTTGGAACAGATCTCGACGTGGATATCTTCCCTGGTGGATCCTGTCACAAATGTGTTGCCACAGTTACAGGTCACCGTTGCCTGTTGATATTTGGGATGCAGTCCTTCTTTCATCTTGATTCACCTCACTGATATTTCTATTAAAACAACTGTCAGATTATCTTATCAATGCCGTGGCCGCATACTTCCGATCACACAGCACGTCGATTATAACGCAACATTTAATGATACGCAAGAACTTTTTTGATGAACTCTCAACGTTCTATGTATATCTCTCCGTTATTGATCATATCTATCGTTATCTGGGCCAGTCTCGGATCAAACTGTGTTCCTTTGTTCTTTTCAAGCTCGGAGATGATAACATCTTTGGAAAGATGATCCCTGTAGCATCTGTCGGAGTTCATTGCATCCAGTGCATCCGCCACGCATATGATCCTTGCAACAAGCGGGATATCCTCACCTTTGAGTCCTTCCATGTACCCGTTGCCGTCGTATCTTTCATGGTGGTAAAGCGCACCGTCCTTGATGTCGGCGATCGCGGTAAAGTCCTTTAATATGTTGCCGCCGTTTGTCGTATGGCTGCGCATGATATCAAATTCTTCTTTTGTCAGCTTGCCGGGCTTGTTCAGGATGTTTCCCGGGATCGCAAGCTTTCCGCAGTCGTGCATCAGTCCTATATAGCCTATATCACGTATCTCTTCGTCGCTCATGCCGAGCTTTTCCGCGATCTTCTGGGAATAATATGAAACCCTGGCACTGTGACCCTTCGTATATTTATCCTTCGTATCTATAAAGTTTGCAAATGTGGTCATGGTCTGGGAGATAACATTGTTCAGCTTCTCCGAATTCTTTCTGTATTCCTTCTCTCTGATCCTGTAAAGAACATATGCCACCGCGGAGGTTAACCAGGCAACAAACAGAATGAGCAGGATCCAGAACAAAAGATATCTCGTGACGGGTTTGTACCGGCATCCGATAAAAGTGACATCGGTAAATCTCATAAGCTCATTTGATATCATGACAGCACCGAACGTCGCACTCTCGCCCCGGTGTATTGTCTCTATACGCTCATCCGGAGTAAAGTCGATGGTACTGTTCTTCTTGTCATATACCCATTCACCGTTCCAGTAACTGTCTATTGTGATGTTTCTCTCGGGAACAGAGATGATGACATGCCAGTTCACTATATCGTATGTCGAGCCGTTGGTGACGCTGTTGTCATACTGCGCCCCGTATGTTTCAAGAGGACCATCAGGGTCATTGATCCAGTGTTTTGAAATATCCACGGTGTAACCGTATTCGTCACCGCCTGTCATTGAACCGTCAGAAACACCGTCTTCATCAGGCGCTTCCAGTCCTTTTTCGGACACCTGAAGATGATACTCAAACGGCGTGGAAAGATCCTTGCCGACCTTCACAAAAAGGCCTGTAAGTCCCGCAACAATGACTATCAAAATAGCGAGAAGGATCGCAACACCGTGATCTTTGTTTTTTTGACCGTTCTGTTCCATCTGTCCTCCAAATTGTTATCTTATAACAAACATTAATTATATCGGTAATAACCGATTAAAACAATATGCTAATTTGTAATTTATCATATGTGATAGTATAATATCCGCGAAGGAGGGGAATAATCATGGACAAACTCATTTCATTTTGCAGGAAGGCTTTTTCATACCCGAGGCTTCTGTATATTACTCACCCCGTAACGGCAATATCCGTAATAGTGACTGCATTGCTTTTCTCGATCCATTCGTATATAACCCTGGCCACTGATTTTAACGGGCCGGCTGTATTCTTCTGTATATGTATGTCCTGTTTGTTTTTTACGGCTTTTGCACTGTTTTTCGAAAGCATTCGACCGCAATGGTCAACTCGCGTAAAGTCAGCCGTATATGTGTTCTTCGGCCTGTTGTCGCTCGTGATGGGCTTTTTGCTCCTGGACACATCAGAGAGGTCGCGGTCATGGCTTGTCAATCTCATATCGGATACGCAGATGCGTGTCGGCGAGGCGACCATAGCCATGTACATAACGGGGCTTGTAGTCATAGCATTGATACTTGCGATATACTTTTCATACAGCCATGACATTCATCAGGCGTTCAATTCCCACACAGTCAACTCGACTTCAAAGATATTTTTCTCATCCATAATCTACGGAGTGATACAGCTTGGCGTACTGCTCCTGACGATCATCATCACGGTGCTGCTATATGATGATGCATTCGAGTATTTCATTACGATCCTGATACTGATCAACGGCCTGTTCTATATACCTGCGGTCATTTATTCGCTGACGCATGAAAATGAGCCGGCCAACATGTTCTTCCAGGTGATCGTCAGGTACATCACCCTTACGTTAACGCTTATGGCATTTGCCATAATATATATCTACATAATTAAACTCGTAGTGACCGTTTCGGTTCCTTCGAACTCGGTCTATTCGATACTGACGGCACTGTTCATTGTGTCAATGTTCATAACGTATATGTGCACTTCATTTGAGGAAAAAGGATTTCTCCAGAAGTTTGCATACCTGTGTCCGTACATATTCGCGCCGTTCATTCTGATGCAGTGCTATACCGTTATTGTCCGTATCGGTCAGTACGGCCTGACACCGAAGAGATATTTCGGTGTGGCTTTTATCCTGTTTGAGATCACATACATCGTATATTACGCCATCGAAAGAAAGCGCGGACAGATCGCAGGCCGGAACATCCTTCTTATCATATGCCTGTTCATAATCATTCCGGTGTTCCTTCCGGGAATAGGAGCCCGGCCGCTATCGACGATACTGGCAAAAAATACTCTCGCATCATATCTTGAGGTCTCACAGTCAGGCGGGACGGTAACCGACAGGCAGTACATGCGCGCAAATGCCGCCTATGAATTCCTGACCGACAGTGATTTTGGCGGGATGCGTTTTTCAAAGTACTTTTCGGGAATAGATTCCGATACTTTAAAAGCACTTAAGGACAATGCCAAAGAAGCCGCAGGCAACTTCAGGGACGCGGATGGAAGCGGACTGCCTGTAAATGAGCGCTACGCCTGGTACAGTACGGACATTAATGCCCTGGCTTCCGGCGACGGATACGACATAAGCGGATACGACAGGCTCATACACGTGTGGATAAAGAGCGCCGACAAAC
The DNA here is from genome assembly GCA_024695145.1 of Lachnospiraceae bacterium. GTDB lineage: Bacteria > Bacillota > Clostridia > Lachnospirales > Lachnospiraceae > UBA2868. Next base: position 43,751 of record JAILIS010000032.1, on the reverse strand, counting down.
AGTGTGATACCGCAAAGCTTTCCGTATATGTGTATGACAACGAGGACTACGATGCAAGAACACCTGTTGATAAATGTCCGACCGTTGATCTTACAAAATACTGCGAAGACTTTAAGAAGATCTATGACGAACAGGATCTCGGGATCAGTCCGTCATCCGATTATAATGATGAATTCAACGATATCAGCACTGTCGACATAAATGAAAATGTCCGTCTTTGCATCACAAACACGGACATTACATATGATAAGAATGACGAGATCTCCGCTGTCAATCTTGAAGGATATCTGTTTATGGGCGATCAGTAAAGCCTGATCTTCTTGATCATCTCGATGAACTCATTGTTGTTCCTCGTCCTGACGAAGATATCCAGACATTTCTCGACAGCTTCCTCGGGCTTGAGGCCGTTAAAGGCCTTGCGCATTACATTGATGGCTTCAAGCTCGTAGGGCTGCAGGAGCAGATCGTCCCTTCTCGTTCCGGACTTGGGAATATCTATCGCAGGGAACACCCTCTTTTCCGAAAGCTTTCTGTCAAGTACCATCTCCATGTTACCGGTTCCCTTGAATTCCTCGTATACGACATCATCCATCTTGGATCCGGTATCTATAAGAGCTGTCGCCAGTATCGTAAGGCTGCCGCCTTCACGCATGTTCCTGGCTGCGCCGAAAAATCGTTTCGGCATGTGAAGAGCCGCGGGATCAAGACCACCCGAGAGCGTACGGCCGCTGGGCTGCACCGTAAGGTTGTATGCTCTTGTAAGTCTCGTGATGGAATCAAGAAGTATCGTGACATCCTCGCCGTGCTCAACAAGCCGCTTTGCACGTTCTATTACCATCTCGGACACCCTCTTGTGATGCTCGGGCAGCTCGTCAAATGTGGAGTATATGACTTCAACCTGTTCGCCTTCAATGCTTTCCTTTATATCCGTAACTTCCTCGGGACGCTCATCGATAAGGAGTATGAGCAGGTGCATCTCGGGATTGTTTTTGGTGATCGACTTGGCCACATCTTTAAGAAGCGTTGTCTTTCCTGCCTTTGGCGGTGATACGATCATGCCTCTCTGACCCTTTCCGACCGGGCACATAAGATCCATGATACGCATGGCGATGCTTCCTCCGGGTGTTTCAAGCTGAAGCTTCTCATCGGGGAATACAGGTGTCAGATCCTCAAAGCTCTTACGTTTGCAGGCCTCCGAAGGCGGCAGACCGTTGATCGCTTTGACATAGAGGAGCGCTCCGAACTTATCCGTCGGATTTTTGACCCTCATGTTACCGACCACAATGTCTCCGGTCTTGAGTCCGAACCTTCTGATCTGGCTCGGGGCAACATAGACATCGTCGTCTCCGGGAAGATAATTCTCACTTCTGATGAAGCCGTATCCGTCGGACATTACTTCAAGGATACCCCTGGCCTCCTCGCCGGAATCAAGCATCCTCTTTTCCTCTGACAGCTCGGATTCCTCTCCGACCGCCATCCTTCTGTCTTCTTCGGAAAGAACTCTTTTGGGCTTTTCTTCACCCTCGTTTCCGCCCTTTCCTGATTTTGCGGCAGCTTCCCTTGCATCAAGCGAGAGCATGGCATCAACGATCTCGCTCTTTTTCATGAGCGAAATTCCTTTGATGTTACGCGCTTTCGCAAGATCCTTCAGTGCCGCCAGTGAAAGTGATTCGTACTTTTCACGAGTCATAGACAACGATGCCTCCTTTTTCGGTATGACTGCTTACTTTTGACTTTTTGCAACATTAACATTATGATATAGCCATGACAGATCCGAAGATCCTCATAAAACTCATAGTTCTGTATATGCTCGACAAGGTTGACTTTTCGGTGACCAAAGCCGAGATATATGATTTTATACTCGAACGGGAGTACTGTGATTATTTTGTGCTGACGGAGTCCATCTACGAACTGACCGAAGACGGCTTTATCGAAGCTTCCACCACCCACAGTTCAACTTATCTGACGCTCACGGACGAAGGCAGATCCACGCTGTCTTTTTTCCAGAACCGCATATCCGAGGGGATCAGAAACGATATCAACACCTACTACGAAAAATACAAAGGGGATATCGCGAACAGGATGTCGGTCATCACTAATCACTACCGCACGTCAACCGGGGATTATGTTGCCGATCTTACCGCGCGAGAGAAGTCCGAGGATCTTATCAACATCAAGATCAACATGCCGACGGAGGACAGTGCCATTGCCATCTGCGATCACTGGAAAGAGCGCTCTTCCGATATATACTCTTTCATTCTGGAAAATCTGCTGTAGTCTCTATCTGAACTGATTGTTTTCCTCATCATATTCATATCCGATGGCATAAAGAGCCTTGATCACGGCATCTTTATCGATATTCATGTCGTCGCACATCGAGTCGAGACTGTCATAGAAATCCCTGAGCTTTAAATTCACGAACCCGAGCAGCATTGCCGGATCTTTGGGTATTTCATTCATCAGTACGTATCCTTAAGTGTTCTGATCACGAGCTGCTGTTCAAGCTCATATCTGTTCTGTATCTCCGAAACGTTCGGGTTAAGATAACGTATATCACTCTTTTTGAGCCTGACGGTCTTCTCCCTCTTACTTGTAAGATGGAAATAGTTATCGGAGAAGATCGCATCCGCCTGCAGAAGGTCGAGCTCCACAAATGCCGCAAATCCGCCGGACATCATCCGGATAACGTATTCATCCGCAAGTTCTATAACGGAATAGCTTATAGATGATCCTTCAAGATCGAGGTACTTGTACTTGACAAACACGTCTATCTCGGTCGACTGGATGTTACCTTCCTCATCGAAGAATTCGGCCTCCACGAACACGCTGTTCTCCATGCCGCGGATAAGATCCGTGTAGTCGATCTCACACACCTTTACGGCCGAGAACGGTGCGATGTCAACCTCATGTTCCTCCTCGTGAAGGAGACGGAATTCCATCGTCTGCAGCGATACCTTGACCCTTCTCGTCTCAAAATCCCTCGTCTCGTTCACGACATAAGGACTGACGATATTGCCTTCTCTTTTGATCGATCCGGCTATCTGGGCAAAGAAATATTTGGAAAAATACTGAAGCGGTTTCCACCTGCCGAAATAGTCGATGCCCGACCACGATGCCACCGGCCAGCTGTCATTGAACTGCCAGTAAAGCGTTCCCATCGTGCACCCTCTGTTCCTTCTCCAGTGCTCAACGCCGTGCTTGACCGCAACAGCCTGAAGGATCTGTGTCAGATACAGAAGGCTCTCAAAATCCTTCGGGAACAGGAAGTTGTGTGACATGTAATATATCAGCTTGCCGTTCGCATCCTTGTTCTTCTGGTGACTCTCCATAACCTTTGAGAAAACGTTGCGGTCACTCTCGTTGGTGAACGTCTTCACGGTCTTGATGGAAGGAAACGACTGGAACCCGAACTCGGACACAAAGCGCATATTGTGCTCTTCGTACTGTTCAAAATCGGCCTGTCCGTGCCATACGTCCCAGCAGTGATAGTCTCCTCTCGTCTCATCGGACGGCTTGTCAAAACGTCCTCCCGATGACGGGGATGACGGCCAGTAGAACACTTGGGGCGCACACTCCCTTGCTATGCCGGGCAGAATATCCTCAAACAGTCTGAGATAGTCTTTTCTGAGCTCGTCCGAATGAGCCCGGAACTCGGGCCATTCAACCCAGGCTTCTTCTATCTCGTTATTACCGCATATAAGACCGAGACATGCGTGATGTCTGATCCTTCTGATATTGTCGGCAGCCTCCGCGCTGACCGATGCCGCCATATCATCGGTAAGATCATATACGTTGTTGGCAAACATCATGTCCTGCCATACAATAAGACCGTATTCGTCGCAAAGATCGTAGAACGTGTCGGACGGATAATAGCCGCCGCCCCATACCCTGATCGTGTTGAAATTACACTTGACGGCTGACTTTAACAGATAATCTATCTTCTCCTTCGTGATGAAGGAATATATCGTGTCTTCGGGAATGTAGTTGGCACCCATCGAGAATATGCGTATGTTGTTGACGACAAAGCAGAATTCCTTACCGAACTCGTCCTTGTCGGTGGAGACGCTCATCGTGCGAAGACCTATGCGGTATGACCTGGAGTCCCACTGGTTACCGTTCATGTCAAGGGCAAAGACACTAACCGTGTAAAGCGGCTGATCGCCGAATCCTCTTGGCCACCAGAGCTTGGGATTGTCTATCTCCATCGAGAGCGAAACTTCGTCTCCGGTAAGAGTCTCGGTTATCGCGGAAACCTTGCCGTCGGGTGTAACGAGCTCGACCTGGATGATATAGTGATCCTTTCTGATCAGCTCCGCCTTCACGTCGATATCAAGAGTGACTTTCTTCTTGTCGTGCTGCTGTGTGATCAGCACATCATCGATGCGGATAAGGCTGTAGCCGATAAGGTCGATGCTGCGCCATATTCCGCAGTCGGGTATGTTCGCACCCCAGTCCCATCCGAACATGCAGTGGGTCTTGCGAAGATACTGGTTGCCCCGCGAGCATCCGGTGGGAGTGTAATCAACCTCCTTGCCGTTCGTGGGAGTCCTGTTCTCGATATAGTTTATGGGAGACATGAGCTCAACCATGACCATATTGATGCCGAGAACCAGATAGGGCTTGACGTCGAAGTTGTAAGTGCGGTGCATGTTGTCGGTCGTACCGACGAGCATGTTGTTGACGTATACACGCGCAAGTGTATCGATACCCTTGCAGCACAGCACTATTTTCTCCTGCTCAAAAAGCTCCGGGATCAGTTCAAATTCGGTTGAAAAGAAATAGTCTTTTCTGAAAAGTTCCCTTGTCTCTTCTTCGTTTATTCCGAAAAACGGATCGTTCGTTCTGTGGCCGATGAGCAGTGCCGAGAGCACCGAACCGGGTACCTGCGCCTCAACAAAAGCCTCTGAGCCCCGCTCATTCATGACCCACTTACCGTTTAGCGTCTGAAAAATCATTCGATCTACCTCTGAATCGTTTTATAAAAAACATCTTGGGGATTATCAAAAGAACCGAAGTGTAGAAAACGCACTTAGATATTTCAAGAGATAATATAATATAAGAATTTAATGTTGTCAATGAGAGAATAAAATCATGTTATAATGTTAAAATGATTTCAAACAGGATATGGGAGAATGCATATGAACCTTGAAGAAATAACAGCAGCGATCGACAACATCGTATGGTGACTGCCTCAGATAATACTGTTGCTCGGTACACACTTTTTCATAAGTTTTAAGACCGGCTTCATACAAAAGGATATCTTTAAGGCGATAAAACTCTCCTTCACAAAAGACCCCGATTCACCGGGGGACGTCTCACAGTTCGGCGCACTTACTACCGCGCTTGCATCAACCGTCGGTACGGCAAACATTATAGGAGTCGGAACCGCTATAGCACTCGGCGGACCCGGGGCGGTTCTTTGGATATGGTTTACGGGCATATTCGGAATGGCCACCAAATACGCCGAGACAGTCATAGCCTTAAAATACCGTGTGAAAAGCGAGGACGGGACAATGCTCGGCGGAGCCATGTACGCTCTCGACAGAGGACTTAACATGAAATGGCTCGGCATTATCTTCGCCGTTATGGCCTCGCTGTGCGGGCTGGGAATAGGATGTTCCGTACCTGCCAATGCCGTTGTATCGACCGTAAAAAGCAATTTTGCCACAGGTGAGACATCCGAAAAGACCATCACGTGGGTTATGGCGTTGACCCTCGCAACACTGGTCGGAATTGCCATCATAGGAGGCGTAAAGTCGATAACCAGGGTGTCCGAAAAACTTGTGCCTTTTATGGCGGTCTTCTATGTAGCCGGCTGTCTTATCATACTGATAATGAATGCCGACGTTTTAGGCAAGACCGTAACAACCATAGTTTCAGCGGCATTTACCGCAAGGGCGGCAGGCGGCGGATTTATCGGAAGCACCGTTGCCACAGCCTGCAGATACGGAATCGCGAGAGGTCTGTTTTCGAATGAATCGGGAATGGGTTCCTCACCGCTCGTGGCTGCAGCGGCAAAGACAAAAAATCCGAAAAGACAGGCTCTTGTTTCCATGACGGGAACATTCTGGGATACTGTAGTGGTATGTCTTATGACAGGCCTTGTACTGGTCTCCTGTATCATTAAACATCCGTTCATAGACGGGATGAGCGGTAACGGTTCCGAACTGACTTCACTGGCATTTTCAACCATTCCCGTCGTCGGCAAACCCGTTCTTGTGATCGGACTCATAAGTTTTACGTTCTCCACCATGCTCGGATGTTACTACTACGGCGAACGCTGTGCCGTCTATCTGTTCGGAGAAAAGATCATCCTGACATATAAGATCATCTGGGTATGCGGCATACTGGCCGGTTCTCTGGCCGAGCTTAAGATCATATGGAATATAGCAGATGTCCTGAACGGTCTTATGGCGATCCCGGTCATCAAAAATTCAAAAAAAGGCGTCCTTTAACTGCCGGTTAGCCTTTATAACGGACACAATAAGAGCCCCCGGAAAAAGATCGGAGGCTCTTGTAGGTCAATCCGGCATTCGCAAAATCTACGCTGTCTTACTCCGTTTCGGGAGCATTCTTGAGCAGAAGATTTGCAAGAATACCAAGGATAAGGGCACATGCAACGCTCGTGATCGTAACGGAACCGAAGTTGAGCGTAAGTCCGCCGATACCTGCAATGAGTATGACGGATACAACAAACAGATTCTTGTTCTTATTAAGGTCAACGTTCTGAACCATCTTGAGACCCGATACCGCGATAAATCCGTAAAGTGCCATACATACACCGCCCATTACACATGAGGGGATGGAATTGACGAAAGCGATAAACGGTGAGATGAACGAAATGATGATCGCACCGCATGCCGCAGCGATTATCGTATATACGGATGCATTCTTGGTGATGGCAACACATCCTATCGATTCACCGTATGTCGTATTCGGACATCCGCCGAAGAATGCTCCGACCATTGAACCGATACCGTCTCCGAGAAGAGTCCTGTGAAGACCGGGATCCTTGAGAAGATCTCTCTCGATTATCGAGGAAATGTTCTTGTGGTCGGCGATATGCTCAGCAAAAACAACGAATGCGACCGGTACGTAAGCGGCAAAGATCGTTCCGATATATGTGCCGCTAAGCTCTCCGAACGCTCCGAAAGCCGTAAGGAATGTAAATGACGGAACTGCGAAGAACGTGGACAATCCGACTCCGTTCTCGGTAAGTGCCGCAAAAGAATCAAAGCTTAAGAGCCTGATGGAATCGTTGCCGGTGGCATTGCCGATCAGTGTCAGTATGAGGCAGAAAGCGTATCCGGCAAGTATACCGTATATGAAAGGTATGAGACGGCCGCTCTTCTTGCCGTAGGAACTACATACCATTGTGACCGCAAGTGTTACGAGTCCTCCGAGAAGCGCTGCAAAAGGACTGGCGATCGCAGCACCGTCGACCTTTACGCCGCCTGTTGTGATATCACCTACCGCATTTCCGGCAAGAGACAGACCGATGATGGCGACCGTGGGGCCTATGACAACTGCCGGCATAAGCTTGTTGATCCAGTCAACACCGACAAAATTGACGATAAGAGCGATAACAACATATACAAGGCCGGCAAATATCGCACCGATTATCATTCCGAGATATCCGAGCGAAACGGAAACTCCGCCGGCAAACGCAGCAACCATGCTGCCTATAAAAGCAAATGATGAACCGAGGAATACCGGACTCTTTCTCCGGGTGAACAGAATGTAGATAAGCGTTCCGCAGCCTGCTCCGAAAAGAGCTGCTGCCGGGCTCATACCGTTGCCCACTATGATCGGTACGACGAGTGTCGCCGTCATGATCGCGAGAAGCTGCTGAATGGCAAATACGAGAAGCGGTCCCGGTTTGACCTTGTCCTCAACCTGATAGATAAGTTTCATAATACCCTCCTAAGATGAAAAACACAACATATAGTGCTCCCCCGCATTTGTCACCCCTATTTCTTGAAAGATGATATCATATGAACGCTTCTGTGTAAACTGTTATTTTAAAATTTCTGCCTTATTGCTATAATTACAATACTGTAAATTGGAGTATAAATCATGACAGATCTTCCCGTGGGATTTACAAACAGAATGAAAAGTCAGCTCGGCAGCGAGTATGCTGATTTTATATCATGCTATGACCTGCCCTGCAAAAAGGCACTTCGCTTTAACCGGAGCAAAACCTCTCCGGTCGATTATGCACTGATGTGTCGGATTTTGACGGGAAAAGATGCCCCTGAAGAAGTCAGATGCTGGAGCGGAGCTTTTATGTACAGCGATGACGGACCCGGTGCTTCGCCTCTTCATGAAGCAGGAGTTTTCTACATTCAGGAGCCTTCCGCGATGCTTCCGGTAACGCTTCTTGATGTCGATGACAGCTCCTTAAAGGTCCTCGATCTGTGCGCCGCCCCGGGCGGAAAATCAACCCAGATCACCGATCTTATGCGCGGGCGCGGACTTCTCGTCTCAAACGAAGTGATACAAAAGCGTGCGGCGGTACTGTCCGGAAACATTGAGCGTATGGGCATTGCCAATGCCCTTGTGATAAGCGCGGACCCCGACAGACTCGCCGAAAGGTTTCCGGCTTATTTTGACAGGATACTCGTGGATGCGCCGTGCTCAGGCGAAGGGATGTTTAGAAAGAATCCGGAGGCCGTTAAAGAATGGAGTGAGGACAACGTTAAAATGTGTGCAACGAGGCAGAAATGGCTTCTCGACTGTGCATCTTTGATGCTTTCTCCGGGCGGCAGGATCGTCTACAGTACATGTACATTCTCGCCGGAAGAAGACGAAGAGGTGACGGAGCATTTCTTAAAAACCCATCCGGAGTTTACGATAGAAGACGGACCGTACAAAATGTATCCGCACACATTCCCCGGAGAGGGACACTATGCGGTATCGTTTGTACATGGTGATACAGCGTCCCGCCGGACAGCTCCCGAACTTCCAAAGGAGCAGTCCGCATGCGTTTTCGAAGGAATACCTCTGCCCTCTGCCGTATCTTCCGACAATATGAATGAGCGGATCGTCCGGTTCGGGGAGAGCGTATACATCGCTCCGGAGTACATGCCGGACCTTGACGGTCTGAAGGTGTGCCGAACAGGTCTTAAGATCGGCACATACAAAAAGAACCGCTTCGATCCCGATCATGCACTCTCGCATGCTCTGACAAAGGATGAAGCGGATCATTTCATCGATCTTGCGCCCGATTCCCCGGAGGTTCGCGGGTACCTTTCCGGTATGACTTTAAACTGTGATAAGGACATAAAAGGCTGGTGCCTTGTCACCGTTATGGGATATCCGCTCGGCTGGGGCAAAGCCGTAGGCGGAGTGCTCAAGAACCATTACCCGTCGGGACTCAGAAAGCCCTGGCCGGGACAAAGAAAACACTAATTGGGAGAATACTTCCCGTCCGCCGGATAGATACCGGCAAGCTTTTGGATCGAGCGCGGTATCGCATCTTTGGATTCCTTCCAGTCGGCATCTTTGTTCTCGTATTTGAATTTCTCGACAAACCAGTCGATGTCTTCCTGTATCCTGTCAAGACTGCGGCTCTGCACCTCAAACAGCGTCTTCGTAAAATCATCCAGCATATCTTTTTTCAGATGATCGGATGCGCTTTCCAAAAGCTCCCTCATATGCGGCAGGCAGAAACCTTTGCCGCCCTTTATCCTGTCCCTGAACGACTCATCATTTTCATACAGATAGAAAAATGTCGCGATATACCGTCTGTAGGTCTCGCTGTAGTAATCGCACACAAAGCACTTTTTTGTCAGATCTTTGATGTATCTGCCGACGTTGGATTCGCCGCCTTTTGAGAACATGCCGCCTTTTGATGCCCGATAGCCTGCCATCTCCTTCTTCATATCCCCCGAGACTTTGCGGATGTGGCTCGACAGTATCAGTGCGTTTCCAAGGGAGTTTCCGTAGTCAAACATCATCTGGAAATGCCTTGCGCAAAATCCTGTCCTATCCGTGATCTCCCTTATATCGCTTTCCATATAAGAAGCACCCGGACCTATTGCATAATCTATCGCATCCCTCTCAAGGGAGCGTTTTGCGTTACAGATCGGGCACTCATCATCTGATGCGACGGCATCATTAACCGGAATGGTATACAGTTTTTCTTTCATATCATTCTCCGCTGCCGGCTCCGGCACTTTGTATGTTCTTCTCGGCCTCCCTTATGATGTCATCGAAGGTTTCGGGCTGCCCGGTTTCTCTGACCGTTTCGGTTGACGGCTCTGTGGCAGCCTGCTCGCTCTTTTCGGCATTATCCTCTTCGCTCTTGTCATCTTCCTCTTCGCTCTCGACCAAAGGCTGGCGGCCTGCCATCAGACGCTCCTCGAAGGTCATGTCCATACGCATCTCTTTCATGACTGTTTCGTTTCTCTCGTTAAGCTCCTCTTTGGCAAACGAAACCGTGCCGTCGACCTCCCTGGTATAGAAGTGGTCGCGAAGCAGCGTCAGATACCCCGAATACTCCTCGTAGAGCCTGTCGGGATCGGGCACTTTCTCGATAAAGTTCTCCTCGAGGTATCCCTGACATACCCAGTCAATGATCTTGATCACCTGGGGAAGTCTGTCGGGTTTTACAAGTGTCCTGCTGTCGATCTTATCATATATATTCCTGTATGTTTTCGTCATATCCGATATGTTCTCACCGATTGCTTTGATTGCATCGGGATCCGTCTCACGCGTGATACTGCGCAAAAATGCCGGCATATACGGGTAATTCTTCATCACACGTACTCTTGCGAGACTGATCTGGGACATCAGCTCGAAACAGTCCTTCTCACTCTTCTTAACTGCACGGGTCAGTTCCAGTATCATATATTTCGTACTGTAATCACATATAAAATCATACAGCCCCTGTTTGCTCACAAAATAGTGAAACAGCAGCCCTTTGGATATGCCGGCCTCCTTCACGATCACATCGGTGCTGGCATCCTTGTAACCTTTGATCGTAAACGTGTGCAGCGCCGCATTTATTATCTTATCCTGTTTGTCCTTTTTGACGTCAAAAAACTTAGAATTCATGAAACCCTCCAAAACACAACAAAAATAGGCTTGACCGAAAAGGTCAAGCCTATGGTAGCATACGTTATGTAAACTGTCAATCCTGTTTTTCCGTTTCAAGGTCTGTCGATGTGTCGTCCGAGATATCTTCAACATCACTGAACGCTTCCGCCTCGGTGACATGGACTTTGGCCTTCTTGCGGCGTTTTATGGCTCCTATAACCTTGATCAGGATGATAAACAGGATTATGCCTCCGATAACCGAACCGCCGAGGATCAGCCATTTAGTATAGTCCTCTTTGGGCTTTTTCACGATCTTTACGGTGAAATCATGACCTTCCGAGTTAAACGTCGTATATGCACCGTACGGTTTGCATTCCACCTCCTTGAAACCTTCTCCGTAATCCGCATATATCCTGACAGATTCGGCATCCGCAGGCGTCTTATATCTGATGAGATTATTTCCGGTAGTATCATCCGGAAAACTGATGATATATTCGGAAATGTTCTGCTCTTTGACAGGAACAGGCGTGACAACAAGTCTCTCGGTCTTGAAGAAGTATCCGTCCACCAGGAACAGTGACTGTTTATTCTCCCCGACCTGGTCACTGGCCAAAGTGAGCGCATATCTCAATATATCACCGGTGATCTCCATATCCTCTTTAACGGCAAATTCTGACAGCATTCTGTCCCAGCTGATATACTGATCCTCCTCCAGCATGACTTTCCCGTCTTCCGTCGAACCCACGGTCGCACCCTTTGTAACAATATCTTCCTCGACGGGTATATCTTCGACCTTGATGGTTTCTCCCGGCTGCTTATCAACGCTTGCAACGATCTTGTCATCAACCATAAATCTGACTGTAAGCTTTGCAAAATCAGACGGCACGTCTTCGCGGCTGACCATCTCGTTATATGTTATCGGTTCCGCTCTTCCCTTCAGGCTGACGCGGTCAACACCGGCCAGGTTATCGCTTACGAACTGGTTATCGCTGATCTTGGTCTCATCATCCGCAAATCCTTCAACGGCGCCGGCAAAGTTTTTCGAAGAAAGTACCGTCGGCATCGCAAAACATCCTCTTATCTCGGACCCTGAACCGGCTATACCGCCCACATATGATTCTCCTGACAGAAGACCTTTTTCATATGAATTCCTGATGGTGCTGTACGACATGCCGGCTATACCGCCCACATAGTCGCCTGATTCCGAATAGGTCTTGCCGTAATTGATACAGTGCAGTATCGTTCCGATCTCATGCAGGCCGCACCCTCCTCCGACATAGCTCTTCTTGCCGCAAACCTCTCCGCGGTTGATATCGGAACGCAGCACACATTTGGTCCTGTATGTCGAACCTTTCGCGGCATCTTTTATCCCCGTGATATCACCTTCGGGGTCAAAATCATACTCCTCGGCCATTGTCCCGGCGATACCGCCTGTATTGATGTCAGCGTACACTTTTCCGTTATTCACACAGTCCGCGACCGTTGCATCTATGCTCGTCTCGCACACATCATTGCTCACGTCCTCAAAAATGTCGGAATAATCCATGTCGAGAGCCCCGTCCACTGCATCGGTAAAGAGGAGCATCAGTGCGCTGAACTGATCGTTGACTCCCTGAAGATCCTTGCATACAGTATCTGTGCTTCCTCTCATCTCGTTATTAAGAAAGCCCATGTTGTCGCTCATTCCCTGGATATTTGCGATCAGGCTGTTCGTATGAAGCTTGTAATCATCGGAAAGCTGGGGGAACTGTACAGCGTTCTTGTCGGCAACGTCTTTTACGATATCCTTTACCTGCTTACCGGCATCGCGCAGATCTTTCGCCATCTTACGGACATCATAGACAACTCCCATCCCGTCATCCTTTACGGTCTCACCCATCTCTCCCGTGTTATCGAGGATCGTGGTCGCTATCGTATCCGTGTAGTTTTCCATATCATCAAGATATGAGTGTCCGTCATGGTTGGCCGCATATCTTCCGGACGCATATGTCCTTGCATCATCGCCTGCATCTATAGTCGCTCCTGCGGCTGCTTCGGCTTTTGCGGCATTCTTTTCGTCATCGGTCTTGCCCGCCTCGGCAGCAGCTATCTCATCCGCGGTCGGACGATGGTCGGGCGGATTGATATCTCCTTTTAAATGCTGGTAATAGAATCTGTCGTAATAGTCGGGATATGCCTCATCATATTTGGAATCAAAATCACCGGAATACTCTTCGGTGGCACTCTTAAAGGACACCTTGGCGTTGTCATAGTTCGCCTTCTCCTCATCTGTCATATACTGATAGATGTCAAGATCCTCCGCCACCTCTCCGATATCATAAGCTGCCCTGTGAAGTTCTTTTCCCGCAGAGTTGATATTATCAAGCGGTCCGCCTTCAGCGGCCACATCGTCGATAACGCCTTCTATCCTTCCGATGATCTCGTTTGTGGATCCGACGACCCCGTTTACAAAATCAGTCGTGCTGTCGGCAAGATAGCCTGTATCATTAAGTGCCTTATCAGCAAATCCCTTGATGACGTTGAGTCTTGCGGAAACGACATCCGACGAAGCATCCGTATCCCTTATAGTTCTGTCGACATTGTCATGAAGTTTTGATATACAGTCGGAAAGCTGGGCGATCACGTCTTTTGTAAGATCAAGCCTTATATAAGGCTCAGCCTGCCCAACGATACCGCCTACATCTTTTCTTCCGTGAAGCAATCCTTTATTCTCACAGTCATGAATGTATCCCGACTGTCTTCCGGCTATGCCGCCCACATTGTAGCCGACATGCTCATAGCCGACAGCCGAGAGATTGACGCAGGAGCCTATCTCACCGGTGTTGTATCCCACGATCCCGCCTATATCAACAGGTACCGTCGACTGCGAGATCGATTTTTTATTGCCTTCCTCTCTACCCATGTTGATAAGGCTTGTGAACAGCTCCTCAACCTTGATGTCCGATAATCCCGTTTCAACTTCTTTGGTGACGGTATTGACGTCAGCATCAGTCGTACAGTTTTTGATCAGCCCTGCGGAAAAACCGGCTATTCCTCCCACGTGATGCAGTCCCGTTATCTTGCCTCTCGCATAGCAGTCCGTTATCCTGCCCGAGGCTTCGTTATAGCCGGCAATCCCGCCTATATAATCGTTTCCGTCAACATAACCGTCGTATTTACATCCTGCGATCAGGCCGTAATTGTCCCCCACGATACCGCCGACGTTATAAGGGCTTCCTACCGGCTTCATAACACCGATGGCATTTAAGTTCCTGATGACCGCCGAAGGAGCTGTCTTCGAGAACAGGCCTATAAAGCTCTCATTTCCCGTATAGGCGACTTTGTTGAGGGTGTGGCCGTTTCCTTCAAACACTCCGGCAAAATACGGGACGGGAACATATTTCTTCATACTGAATTCGATGTTATCGGTAAGGACAACGAACTTGTCCTGCGACCAAGAATCAAGCGTGCACTTTTTGGCAAAATCACACCACTGCTCATATGTACCGATCCTGATCTCCGTCATTTCGGAAACATCCACATGTTCAATGACCGGAACCTTTAATGCGTCCTCTAAAATATCCGGCTCCGTTTCTTCGGTTTCTTCGGCTTTTTCGTTTTCTTCTGCTTCTTCAGCCGCATCCCCGGCATTTTCCTCATCCGATGATGATACGTCGACGGTCTTCGCCGCCGTCTGGCCGAACACACTGGTCTCCGCAAAGACAGGCATAATATCGGCTGCAAGCATGATGATCATACATATTACGGCAAGGAGGGATCTTTTTATCTTTCTCATTTCTTATCCTCCTCCTTTCCCGCAGGTTCTGACGCATCACTTCCGGAGCCTGCCGCATCTTCTGCAGCCGCTCCTTCTGTGCCCGCATCTTCTGCCCTCTTATCCGGTGGCGGCAGCTGATTTTCACCCGCAATTTCATTCTCGTCGAGAACGGCTAAGTTACCCGCATCGATAAATGCCGAAACATCGCCACGGATTATCGCGGTCATTGTACCTGTAACCGTACCGTTTATGCGGCCTCTTATGGCACCGTCAACACGTATCAGGCCGGAAGCCGCGATGGTCTTGAGCGGCATGTTCATGACAAATGCGGTCTTTGATATGATCGTATCGCCGACGAGCAGTATCTGCGGCAGTACGAACAGTGTGATGAAGATCGAGATTATGGTGCCTCGCCCTATACATTCTCCGATATTGAATATGGCTGCATCCGATGTAAGGCTGCCTATCGTGATTCCGGCAAGGGCGAGCATGGGGCCGGATGTGACGATAGTCGGGAACGATAAGTTCATCGTATCTATGATCGCATCCCTCCTGCTCATGGTATTACGCAGCTCCGTATAACGGCCGGCAATAACAATGGCATAATCGATATTGGCACCCATCTGTATGGACGAGACTATCAGATAACTCATAAAGAATATGTCGTCATGCATCATCACCGGGAATGAGAAATTGATCCAGATACTTCCCTGAATGACGGCGATCAGAAGCACCGGCATACCGGTTGATTTGAACGTGAACAGGAGCACCACGAGAACGGCCAGTATCGAAACGATGTTTACGACCAAGTTATCTCTCGCAAATGATTTTTTCAGATCGTATTCACTCACACTCTCACCGCACACAAGGCACTCGTCGTATAATTCGTATATCATCGAGTGCATCTCGTCTATGAACTCGTATATCTTGTCCTGTTCATTTTCCGGCATATCAAGATATACGAGCATACGTGAATAATTCTCGCCCTGCAGCTGGGTCTTGCCGAAATTCATGAGCTTGTATGCGTCATCAAGTACCTTCTTCATGTCATCATCAAGAGAGACATAGCCTTCTTCAACCTCCTGATGAACAAACATGAACATATCGATCAGCGGAACCTTGTACTCGGAAAGTCCGTTCACAGCCTTGCCGTAATTCTCATCCTCGACAGCGTACGCCGTGTAGAGCAGCTCCGCAACCTCATAGTCAAGATCAATGAGTTCCGAAAACTGTCTGGGCGTAAGAGCATCGGTGAGCATATATCCGCCGAGAGCTTCCGTATTGGCCAGTCCCTGCGCATGATCGATCTCAGGACGCGCCTCAAACTCATCCAAAAGCGTCTTCTCTTTCTCGTAATCTCCTGCAGGAACGATAACCGCGATCAGATTTTCCGATCCGAAATTCTCCTTGATCATATCCTTTGCGATCTGAGTCTCATTCTTGATCGGAGGTGTGATGCTGCTGTAACCGTACACATAGTGGCATTTGCTCGAAATAAAATAGCCGGCGATTATCACTCCTATGAATACCGGCACTACGAAAAACCGCGTCGCATAGTCAAACTTTGCGATCCAGCTTATCTTCGGGATAAAGCTCCTGTGCTTTGTACTGTCCATAAGGCCTGCAAAGAGAATGATAATACCGGGCATGAGCAGGAATACCGAAATAAGGCTTAAGATGATGGCCTTGATAAGAACGATACCCATATCCGGGCCCATCTTGAACTGCATAAAAGTCATGGCGATAAGGCCGCCGATCGTAGTCAGGGAGCTTCCGGATATCTCGGGGATAGCCTTGGTAAGCGCCGTGATCGCAGCCTCACGGGGAGCCATCGTCTGATGCTCCTCTTTGTAGCGGTTAAGATAGATTACGGCATAGTCTATGGACAGTGCGAGCTGCAATACGATCGTGACGGAATTGGAAACGTAACTGATCGTCCCGAACACGAAGTTCGTGCCGGCCTGCAGTACGGCAGCACCGCCGAATGTTATGAGAAGCACCGGGATCTCCGCGTACGCTTCCGTTGTGATAAGCAGTACCCCGAGGACGATTATCACCACTATGACAGAGATCGTGTTCATCTCGTTGGCGATCAGTTCAGCCTGAACGTCACCCAAAGTAGTATCGAGGTAATAATCCGTTCCCTTCAGATAATTCTTGACCCTGTCCTGAACTTCAAGACAGTGTTCGTCATCTTCCGGGTATTCGTAATTGACGACAAACTTGGCGGAGCCGTTGTTGTAAAACTTCGCGCTGTCCTCGTAATCAACGGAAAATACGCCGTTCATCTCGCTGATGTTGCGCTTCATCCTCTCGCCCTGTTCATATGAAACATTGGCTACCATAAACGTGGACTTACCGTATGTAACGAACTCTTCGGCCATCAGATTGATGCCTTTTTTGGTCTCCGTCGTCTCGGGCAGGTAATATGGAAGGGAATTCTCTACATGGACCCAGCCTTTTGCAAAGGCTGAAAAGATCGACATAAGAATAAAAAGCAAAAAGAACAGGCTTCTTTTATCAACAATAAAAGCACAGGCCTTGGTTATAAAACCAGAGCCCTTTTTTTCGTCATCGGACAAGTCACTCATCTCCCCTGAATAAGACTATATATGCGGTCATACAAACCCCCGTCGGTATCTATACTACCATATATTGTGGTCTTTGTCACCCATATAAAAAATATATCGTTATTTAATTTATGTATTGTATAAACTGTCATATAGTGGTATAATTGTCACAAATATTAGAGGATGATTTCAGAAGCATTTGATCTGACGAAAGGAAATGTAAGATGCAGGTAGGAGCAGTAAGCATGGCGATGCCCATGCCGTATGTCTACAATACGAATACGGTTAACAGGGCTTCCATGAACAAGATCCAGCCCATCGAGGATGATCTTCTCGAAGCGAAGACCGATTTCTCCGGTCTGACAGAAGAGGAGAATACCAATCCTTTAGCTGTAGGCGAGACGAAGGATTTCGCAACGGTACTTGATATGCAGATGCAGATGAGTGCCCAGAATGCAGCAAGGCTCGGACTTGGAATGTAACACTTGGTAATTGTAAAAGGTTGAAGGCGGGATGTTCCCCGCCTTTTTTGTGCCCAAACCATACATGGGGATTACGGAAAATATGATAGATGTACTGTCTGTGGAAAATATGAGAAAAAGCGATGCTGCTGCGATCGCGGCAGGAAAACCGGGACGCGTGCTCATGAAGCGGGCGGCGCAGGGTGTATTTGATGCCGTCAAGTGGAAAAGCCCCGTCGCAATAGTGTTCGGCGGCGGGAATAATGCCGGCGACGGCTATGCTCTGGCACTGCTCCTTCATGAATCCGGAACAAAATGCTCCCTGATCCGGACAAGCGGGAAATTCTCGGAAGACGGAAAGTATTATTACGATCTGTGCGTATCCTCGGCCGAACGAGCTTCCGGCATCGAGTTCCTTGAGTGGTATGAGGGCGGCAGCGATATTGACCTGTCGGGTTACGGCACCATCGTTGACTGTCTTCTCGGCACGGGCTTTAAGGGAGAAGTCAGGTCGCATCTTTCACACGTTATCGAATGCATCAACAGCTCAGAAGCCTTCGTTGTAAGCGTAGACATAAACAGCGGCCTGAACGGGGATACGGGACTCGCAGATACGTGTGTCCGCTCGGATTTGACCGTTTCGGTCGGCGGATTTAAGCCGGGGCATTTTCTCAATACGGCTAAAGATGTGATAGCTTCGAAGATCAACGTTGATATAGGAATATCACCTGTCGATCCTCCGTATAAGCTTATCGAAGAGCCTGATGTGCGCGAGATCCTCGGCACAAGAGCGAATCATTCCAACAAGGGAACCTACGGTTATACAGCTCTTATCGGCGGATGTACCAGATATTCCGGTGCCATAAGGCTTGCATATCTCGCAAACGCTGCGATGCGAAGTGGTGCCGGGGTTGTTAAAGTAGCCCTCCCCTCAGCGCTCGTCCGGGACGTGGCACCCCACATACTCGAGAGTACAATGTTTCCGCTCTCTTATATGATAAAGTCATACCCGACTGGTTCATATTCCCCTCTTACAGATAAAAGGACTGAAACATATGGAGCGGATGAATGCGAAGATCTTGAGGTGGCATATGTAAAGGAACAGATTGACGAACTGATATCAAATGTCAGGACTGTTGCCTTTGGAATGGGAATAGGTACCGGAGAAGGAGCGCAAAAAATCCTCATCCATCTTCTTACGAAATACTCCGGAACTCTTATAATCGATGCCGATGGATTGAGCATACTTGCAAAGCTTGATCGCAGCATGGTAAGAAACAGCACCTGCAATACAATCCTAACGCCACATCTCAAGGAGTTCTCCCGCCTTACAAAGCTCGAAATATCCGAGATAAACAACGATCCGATCGGTCACGCAAAGGATTATGCAAAAGATACGAACTGCGTCGTTCTACTAAAAGGTCCTTCCACGATAGTCACGGACGGCACCGATGTTCTTCTTACCGACCGGGGATGTCCCGGTATGGCCACCGCAGGAAGCGGTGATGTACTGTCGGGAGTGATGAGCGCCGTCTGCGGTGCAAAATCAGTTGCCGAAGAAAAGAATAACAAAATACTCATGATAAGAAGTGTGGCAGCAACAGCCTTTATAAACGGTGCTGCGGGAGAGCTTGCCGAAAAGAAATACGGCAGCATCTCAATGATAGCAAGTGATACGATATCGATGCTGCCATATGTCTTCACCGGCACAATTCCATAGCTCCGTGACAGCATGCCCGTCATACAAAAAAGCGGCCCGGATCATTCCGGACCGCTTAATCTTATCATTTGATCTTATCAGATCTGTTCATTTTCTTTTTCCCTCTTGTTCTCCTGGTACTTGTCGTACAGCTTCTTGCCTGTTGCTCCGAGAAGGAAGATTACAAGGAGCCACCACCAGCTCATCTCAACACCATCTTCGGTATTGGGCATCTCTGCAAGAGGAACTTCACCATCTTCAAGTCTTACGATCTTCTTTGCAGCGTCTTTATTGTTACGATTTACTGCATTGTTCCTGTTCTGAAGGGCTGTATTATCGGCTGCTTTGATCTCTCCGCCTTCGCCGTCTTCTTCCTGACCGCCGTCTTCATAAGCTCCGTTGCCTGTAGCTGTTTCAGGAGCGTCAACTCTTACTCCGAGAACTCCCGTTGCAGGTGCTGTGCCACCATCCGTAAATCCTAAGAAGTCCGGAAGAACAATCGGTTCGGGTGCTGCTACAGGAGTAGGAACAAATCCACCCGGAATAGTGACTGTGATATCGCCATCGTCATATATAACCTCACCATCGTCGCCGTCATCTTCATCCGCAGTGCCGGGATTCGGATTGAACGGATCTACATTGCCCGGATTCGGATTGACAGGATCTTCATTGCCGGGTACGGGTGCAGGTGCCGGTGCCGGAGTGTTCTTGTTGTATTTGCTTATAAGATCATTGAGCACCTTAAGTTCTGCGCGATTTTCGGCAAGAATTGTCTCTTTTTCCTCAAGATCAGCTTCAAGCTTATCAAGATCAGGGTTTTCTTCGCCGGTAATATCTCCGCAAAGCTCAGTGATCTGCTTTTTGAGATTTTCTACTTCTGTTGTTGCAGCCTTAACAGCCTTTTCCGCTTCAGCCTGCTTTGCAGCCAGATCAGAAAGCGTCTGGTAGTTGTCGAGGAAGCCAAATGCTTTATGGCTTTCAGCGGTTTCGTACTTATCCTGGTATTTCCATTCAAGTACATCGTTTCCATTTTTGTCTTTCTTGACATGTCCATTCGCGTCAAGAACCGGTACCTGTTTTACTTCGGAAACGTAGATGATACCTTTCTTCAGATCGTTAATAAAATCTTCCTGATTGGCATAGATATTGCTTGTCTCGCCATCTCCGTCGTTATATTTCTTATCCTTATAGATATAGTTGAAATACTGCGTCTGCTTATTGCCTTCAGCATCTGTATAAGTAACGGTCAAATGATTGTTTCTTCCGTTATCACCACTAACTTTCCCCCATTCAAGAGTATGTTCTTTACCAACATCAACCTTCTGCGGATTCTTGGGATTTATCACACCCTTTGCAGCATTTGTTGTACTATTTGGATCGTAGTCCTTTACCGTGAATTCAATATTGGTAGCTCCATCCTGTAAGAGCTTGTATGTAACGATCTCCTCAAGAAGACCTCTCCCGAGTTTCAACGTATTGGGACTAACATCACTCGGATCACCATTATGCTTGTCAGTCTTTTTACTGCTGTCGAATTCGTCCTTGGCAAGAGCTCTATTTATGCATTCTTCAAGATCAAGGTCGTTACCATTATATGCAACACCTTATGTGCCAAGAATCTTGCCATCCCTGAAGTAATGAGTCATGAACATGGTGTACTGCTCACTCATGGTCTTGATCTGATCAACCTTAGCCTGTGCAGCCTTGGCAGCTTCCTCAGCAGCCTTTGTATCCTTTATGGCTTCCTTAAGATGCTTGACTACGTTTTCTGCACTTGTAAGCTCTTCATCAGCCTTCTTTGCAAATTCACTGGCCTGCTTGTACTTCTCGGCATCGGTAAGCGCGTTATTTCCAAGAACACCGACAGCTTCTTTGTACTCGTTATAGAAATCGCGAAGTTGGGGTGTCTCGGTGTCAACAACGACCGGAGTGCCGTCTTCGTTAAGTACCGGATTGCCGTCAACGTCAGGAAGATACTCACCTTTCACGCCATCATCATCAGCATCACCTGAATCTGCCTGAAGAACTTTGACCTAGTCATCATTCGTTATGAAGTCAAAAGGATTGACAGTATTCTCAGTTTTGTTTGCAGCTGGTGCCGGATTCACTGCTGTTGCCGGAGCCTGTACTGCGTCGGCAAGATCATTGTTAAGATATACAAGATCTGCATTAACATCTTTAACTGCAGCCTGTGCAGCGTTAAGATTGTCAAGGATTTTTGTAGGATCACCAGCCGCAGTCTGAGCAGCTATCGCCGCATCAAGAAGTCCCGCTGTATCTTCGGTGCCAACAAGGAGGTTGGCCGATGTTTCCGCTTCTCCCAAATTTGTTACAACTCCTGCTGCATCCGCAACCAAAACCGGAGCGGGATCAACAGAAACTGCTTCTGCAGGTGCTGCAAACATATTCATATCAGCTGAAGATTCTGCTGAGTAATATTCTGAAGGCGCCGACTCTGAAGGAGCTTACTCCGCAGGTGCTGACTCTATAGGTGCTGAAGGTGCTGACTCCGCGGGAGTCGGATCAGCAGGTGCACTGTCAGATGAAGAAAAATCAGGCATTCCGTCTTCCGCCAGAACCGTTATAGGTGCGCTCGTGGCTGCGATCATTGTCGCAAGTCCGATCGTTATTGCTCTTAAAACTCTGTCATTCTTTACGCTTCTTTTCATTTTTCCATCCTCCAAGTTATTTTCGCTTGTTGGTGATCATCTATTGTCTCTATCTATTGTCTCTCACACACACTTTTTATATCGGCAGACTCTTCTGCTCTCTAAACTATAAAGACATAAAAAAACCCGAAAAAGGGGTCACAAATAACGAAAGAAATGACAAAATTTTTTGTTATTTTTTTACAAACTGTGATTATGTGACAGAAAATGGGCCGCCCGGCCCATCCGGAAGTGATTTAGAAAATTATCGGTCGCACGGCATCGTACAGTTTCTCATACCTTTCAAATACTTCCATGTATTTTTCATGGTATGCCTCTCTCGGTTCGTATGTTTTCCTTGTCTCTATCAGATGAGATGCCGCATCATCCAGATCTTTATATACTCCGAGGGCTATCCCTGTCATCACTGCGCATCCCACCGTTCCCGCATCCACGGTATTGAGCGCTACGATCGGCAGTCCGAGCACATCGGCCTTCATCTGCATCCATGTCTGCGAACGGGCTCCGCCGCCGGTAGCGTGCAGCTTTCTGATCTTTGCTCCTGCGGCCGCCACATTTCTATAATTCAGATACATCTCATAAGTAACGCCTTCCATGCAGCCGCGGTATATTTCCGCAACCGAAGTTTCCGTAGTAAGGCCGACGATCACGCCCTTTGACTCGGTATCCATATACGGAGTGGCCGCTCCGGCAAAATGCGGGAGCACGAGCATCCCGGAAGGACCTTCCGGATCCATGTTATCTTGCTTTCTCTTATCCGCATACTGCTGTTCAAGACAGGAGTTGACGGATATCCCCTGCTCTTTTGCCAGGGCCGACTCGTGCTTTGCAAGTGAATGCGAGGCCCAGTCGATGAGTGCGCCTCCTGTATATGTAAAAGCATAAGTTACATATGTTCCCGGGATAATATAAGGAACTATGCTGTATTTCCCGGGCATCATCAGACTCACATCGGGCTTTTCGTCAAACACCGGAGTAAGGCATTGAACCGTTCCCGCACCGTCCACGGCAATATCCGACGTAAATGCACCGGATCCGATCGCCGCCGCCACCTGGTCCTGACACATGGCAATGACCCGGCATTTTTCGGAAAGGCCGGTTTTGTCAGCCACGCTCTTCTTTACGGTGCCGGCATCACTGCCGGTAGGGACCGACCGGGACATCAGTCCGACATCGATTCCCGCGGCATCAAATATCTCGGTGCTCCATGATAGCGTTGTTATATCAAAGGCCATACTGCGGGTCGCCAGTGAATAGTCTATAACGGCATTTCCCGTCAGCGAGAAGACGACAAAATCCTCCATCTGAAGGATATGCTTTGTTTTGCCGTAAACTTCCGGATCGTGTTCTTTGCGCCACATCATCTTCGGAATACCGTACATCTCGTGAGGGCAAACGCCGGTGATTCCGGCGATATGTTCCCTGCCGAGCATGTCGGTGATACGGGCACACTGAGAGGCTCCTCTGGGATCGGTATAGAGCATGGCGGGGGCCAGCACTTCCCCGTTTTCATCAGTCATCACAAACGTCTCGCCGAAACTCGTGACACCGATCCCGGCAATATCATCATATTCTCCCGCCATCTCGCTTATAACGGCATAGACGCCGTCCATGACCAGATTAACATCTATCTCATGGCCTCCTATGCCCCTTCTCACGGGATAGTCCCTGTAGGCATGTCCGAGTTCCCTGCCGCCTTCGTCAAAAACCGTGCACTTGCAGCCGGTAGTCCCGATATCAAGACCGGCGATCTTCATTACGGATCCTCCTGTTACAGTTTCCAGATATCTTCGTTATACTGGGCAATTGTGCGGTCGGAAGAAAAGAATCCGGCTTTGGCGATATTTGTGAGCATCTTTCGTCCCCAGGCTGCACGGTCTTCGTAGTCCGCAAAAGCCCTGTCCTTGACTGCGATGTATTCTTCAAGGTCAAGAAGCGTCATGAACCAGTCCTTGTTCAGAAGCTCGTCACGAAGGCGCTTGAGGTTCTCCCTGCGACCAACTGCCAGAACCTTCTTGTCCGTGATAAAATCAACCGCCGCTTTGATCACCTTGCTCTTCTTGTAATAATCTTTCGAAACGTATGCGCTTTTTGCGTACAGATCGATGACAGTGTCGGAATCCTTTCCGAAGACATAGATGTTGTCATCCCCGACAAGTTCGTGTATCTCAACGTTCGCTCCGTCCATCGTACCGAGTGTCACAGCGCCGTTGAGCATGAACTTCATGTTACCGGTGCCCGAAGCCTCTTTTGATGCGAGAGATATCTGCTCGGAGATATCACATGCCGGGATGAGCTTTTCAGCATATGATACGTTATAGTTCTCGACCATCACGACCTTCATGTAAGGTGAAACGTCCGGATCGTTGTTTACTATCTCCTGCAGGCAAAGGATCAGATGGATAACGTCCTGTGCAATGACATAGGCGGGCGCGGCCTTTGCTCCGAAAATAAAAGTCATGGGGCGGGCGGGCTTTTTGCCCCCTTTGATCTCGAGATACTTGTGGATGATATAGAGCGCGTTCATCTGCTGGCGCTTATATTCGTGCATGCGCTTTATCTGGATGTCGAATATCGAATTGCGGTCAAACTCGATGCCTTCTTTTGCTTTGATATGATCGCAAAGCTGTGATTTTTTCTGCTCCTTGACAGCCATGATGCGCTCTATAGCTTCCCTGTCATTGATATGATCCATCAGATCGGTCAGCTTGTTTGCATCCTTCTTCCAGCCGTCGCCGATAAGGCCGGTGATCGTGTCGGAAAGCTCGCGGTTGCAGGCGATGAGCCATCTTCTGAACGTGATGCCGTTTGTCTTATTGTTGAACTTCTCGGGATATATCTTATAGAACTTGTTGAGTTCGGTCTCCTTGAGTATCTGTGTGTGGAGCGCAGCTACTCCGTTTACCGAGAAGCCGTAGTGGATGTCGATGTGTGCCATATGTACACGCTTGTCGGCATCGATTATGCGAAGATCCTTGTCCTTGTATTTGCTGCGTACTCTCTTGTCGAGCTCTTTGATGATGGGCACGAGCTGGGGAACGACCTTCTCGAGATATTTGAGAGGCCATTTCTCAAGTGCTTCCGCAAGGATCGTGTGGTTGGTATATGCGCAGGACTTCGATACGATGTCTATAGCCTCATCCATATCCATGGCTTTCTCTTCGGTAAGTATCCTGATGAGCTCGGGAATGACCATGGTCGGATGCGTGTCGTTGATCTGGATCACGGCGTGCTTGTACATCTCATGAAGATCGATCTGCTGTTCATGAAGCTCCCGCAGGATCAGCTGTGCAGCGTTTGATACCATGAAATACTGCTGGTGTATGCGGAGGAGATTGCCTGCCTCGTCCGAGTCATCGGGATACAGGAAGAGCGTCAGGTTCTTTTCTATATCTTCCTTGTCAAAGGATATGCCTTTTTTGATAATGGAATCGTCGACCGTCTCAAGATCGAACAGGTGAAGCTTGTTGACACCGTTCTCATAACCGATGACATCAATATCATACAGTACCGAGCGTACCTTCTTATCTCCGAAGCAGACGTCAAAACCTATGTCGGTCTTGTTGAGCCACGAACTGTCGGTGATCCACCTGTCGGGAACCGCAGTCTGGAGCCTGTTCTCAAATACCTGTTTGAACAGTCCGAAATGATAGTTGAGCCCGATACCGTCTCCGCACAGGCCGAGCGTTGCTATCGAGTCGAGAAAGCATGCGGCAAGACGTCCGAGCCCGCCGTTTCCGAGCGAAGGCTCATTCTCCACATCTTCTATTGCGGTAATGTCCTTGCCGTACTTGGCAAGAACTTCCCTGACTTTATCATATATTCCGAGATTGATCAGGTTGTTGGTCAGAAGCTTTCCGATAAGAAATTCGGCCGAGATGTAATAGATCTTCTTGTCTCCCCTGATATGCTTTGCGGCATGTATGAAATCCTTTGTCATCTGCAGGACGCAGTCATAAACCTGTGCGTCATCGAGCTCATGAAGACTCTTGCCGTACAGCTCTTTCGCTGCGGTCGCAAGCTCTTTTTCCACCTCATGACAATATACCTGTTCTCTGATCCTTTCGATACCCATACTTATCCTCCCTGTCATATTATTTCAGCCTGCGCGCGGATATATACATCCGCTGCCAAGCCGGATTGACAAATGACATTATACTACATATAGTAGTTTCGTAACCTGATAAACGCAAGCCCTTTTTATAAAATAACACTGTTATTCTTATTAAATAACAGTGTTATCTGGCAGGAAGAACGCTCTATGTCCGAAGACACTTTCGCCAAAGCCCTTCGAAATTTCACAATGGATGCCGCGTGCGGCGACGCGATCAGAAACCTTGCCGACAAGGGCCACTCTCCCGGACAGATCCGCGAGATGCTGACTTTTCCCGCACCGCTCGATCACATCAGAAAAGTCATGTGGGATCACTTCGTGAATACCCGTAAAGTGCTGTGCGAAGATCCGAGGGAGGCATTAAAAAACGATGACGGTTTCATATACGACATGGTCGAGACGCGCGACAGTTACGGCCGCAGAAGCTTCCTTCGTGTCAAAAAAGAATCCCCCGAAGAGATGAGTGTCTCTCCGGAGGATTATGTATTGCTTGATAATGATGATGAGTGGCTGTCACAGTTCCCTCATCCGAAGGGGCCGGTGTGGGTACACCGATCAGCCCTTCTCGAGCGCCAGAGTCCTGGTGGTAAGGTCACAGACCTCTGAAGGACCGTAATACTGGATCGCGCCGGGATATGTGAACGCCGTCTCAACTGCCCACTTGTCACGGTTGGCCTCGAAGTACTTGAAGGGCTTGCCGTCAAGCTCAACAAGAGCCTTTCTGATAACGGGCTTGTCTTCACCGTTTCTTCTCTCGATGTTCATCATCTTCGTGATGGGCATTCCGCCTGCAACCCACTGCTCAGCCGGAGCCGAAAGGTTTGAAACCTTTGAAAGGTATCCGGTATAACCGTACTGGATGAGCATGAATGCGTTGTATCCGAGTGAATAGCAGTAATCCGCATCAAAGTTTGAAGGGAATGCGCATCTGCCTTCGTATCCGAAGAAGTGATGCTGAGCACCGAATTTGCCCTTGTATGTGCCTGCTGCCTTTCTCTTTGCGAGCTCGTCCGCAACGAGCTGTGACAGAAGCTTCTCGGATTCGATGAGGGAAACCTGTACGTTACCGTGAGGGTCTCTCTCAAGGAAGAGCTGCTGCTGAATGAGCTGCGGAAGGATCGCAAATACCGCCATTGATTCCTTTGTAAGACCTTTTTCTATAAAATCATACTTTGCATTCCAGTCGGGAAGCGCATTGAACTTCTCTGTGTTCTCTCCTGCGAGGAGCTCGTTGATCTCGGCGATGAGCTTTGAGAACTCGGGAACGAACTCAACGATACCTTCGGGAATGATCGCTACACCGAAGTTGTTTCCTGCATTGCCGCGCTTTTCAACCGAATCCGCGATCTGGGACGCGATCTGGGACAGTGACATCTTCTTGGCTGCAACTTCCTCACCGATGAGGCAGATGTTGGGCTGTGTCTCGAGGGCACACTCAAGAGCAACATGGCTCGCGCTTCTGCCCATGACTTTGATGAAGTGCCAGTACTTCTTCGCTGAATTGGCATCTCTTTCAATGTTGCCGATAAGCTCGGAATATGTCTTCGTTGCCGTATCGAATCCGAATGATGCTTCGATATCCTCGTTCTTGAGGTCACCGTCTATGGTCTTCGGACATCCTATTACCTGAACGCCCGTATTGTTTGCTGCCATGTACTCGGCAAGTACAGCCGCATTCGTGTTACTGTCGTCACCGCCGATGATAACGATAGCGGTTAGGCCGTGCTTTTTCGCTACTTCCGTAACGATCGCAAACTGCTCCTTTGTCTCGAGCTTTGTTCTGCCGGAACCGATGATATCGAATCCGCCGGTATTCCTGTATGCATCGATGAAAGCATCGTCAAATTCAACGTAGTCGTCATCTATCAGTCCGCTCGGGCCGCCCTTGAATCCGAGAAGTACATTGTTTTTGTCGGTTGATTTTAACGCATCATACAGACCGCTTATAACATTATGTCCGCCGGGAGCCTGTCCGCCCGAAAGGATCACGCCGACAACCTGCTTCTTCGCTTCCGATGTGTTCGCACCCTTTGCGAATGTGATCTCGTTCTTGCCGTATGTATTCGGGAAAAGAGCCTTGATCTTGTCCTGATCGGCTACAGACTGTGTAGCTTCCCCGTCCTTGACGCAGATCTCGCTGATCCCGTTCCTGAGCATGCCGGGAAGCTTCGGAACATACTCATACCTTGCTTTTTGAAGAGGTGAAAGATTCATAATATTACTCCTTTTCTTTTATGGTGCCTGCTGCCGGGTACATTTTGTGAACCCTCAACAGATTGTAACATATAAGCGCTGATTTTCAATAGAAATTATCAGCGTAGAACTGCGAATATTTTTGAACTTCGGTATCGATGTAATCGCTGCCTAGAGTCTCGCACAGAGTTTTGTCGTTTGAGAACATGTTGGTACCGAGTCCCAGCCTGTTGCCGGGGATGTCGTATCCCATAGCGGCAAGGACCGTCGGGAACATATCCATCGTGTTCCATACCCTGTTCTTCATATTTAAAGATGCCGGATCGTATCCGGTGTTGATGAAGCAGTTGTAGACCATACGGTCTTTCACATCCGTTACGAGCGACTGGTCCATTCTCGGATGATCGCCCTGTATCACAATGACGGTGTCGTCATACCAGTCCTGCCGGCTGCACCAGTCGAGAAAATCATTAATCTGCCTGTCTGCGCAAATGAGTACGTTTGCAAGCTGCTCGGGATATGTGTCCTCGCAATACGGACATATCCACCCGTCGTAATGATGAGTGTCGACCGTGAGCATCGTAAGGTTGAACGGCCGGCCTTCCGCCGCAAGCCTTGTCAGCTCATCTTTTGCTATGTCATAGAGCCGCCAGTCCTCAAGACCCCAGTTGACCTCCTCTGACGGTAACAGATAGCCCTCGTCCTCTGCCGTGAATTTGTCATACACGCGAAAATCACCGTGCTGTTCAAAGAACGCTTTCCTGCCGCCGAAAGTGGAATCGGAACCGCACAGGAATTCCTGCTCGTATCCTTTTTCATTAAGGATATCCCCAAGGGTCACGGTATTTTTCGAAAAATGTTCCTGATCCCCGAAATCGGAATTGCCCTCTATCGGGAACGCGAATGCCGCACCGGTCTCGGTCGCCCATATCGCGGACATTGTCCAGTCGGTATTTTTCGCACTGATAAATCCGCCGAGCTTCTCCTCATCAGAGAATGAGATATTCTCGTTTGCTATCCTGGTCAGATTCGGGATGTA
Source organism: Lachnospiraceae bacterium (assembly GCA_024695145.1). GTDB lineage: Bacteria > Bacillota > Clostridia > Lachnospirales > Lachnospiraceae > UBA2868. The sequence goes on along the minus strand of JAILIS010000032.1, from coordinate 14,209 downwards.
ATTGATCTTCGGCTGTTCTCCGCCGTCCTCCACGGATGCATAGGTCGTCTCCATGCTCTCCATATATATGTACAGGAGGTTTTTGGGCTTATCTGCCGTGATCTTTGACGTGTCGGGCTTTACATAGTAGTCGTCATAGATCGTGGTCCTCGCGTTGTAGTCGCGGATAAAAGTCGTGATCTCAAGTCTTCTGTTGATGTTTACGATCACCAATACCGCACAGCCGAAAACCGCGACAAACAGCAGCCCCTTCAGGCATGATACGATATCGATGCACAGGTCCTCTCTCCCTTTTCTTCCTATCAAAAGGCCTGCCGAGATATATTTTCCGAGCATAAAGAAAAAGAATATGCCCACAAGTATCAGGCCTGCAAATATAACAAGCCTGGGAAAGACATACGAGACCGCGCGGGAGAAAAAATCACTGTTTGCACCCGAAAGGGGTGATTTTATCGTATAGATTATCTCTCGGAACGTAACTCCGAATGATGCCTGAAACCAGACGAACATGCCCTGTACGGCAGTGTCGATGAACGCGGATATGATATATATGACGAAGCATATTTTGGTAATTCGACGGGATCTGTCCTTCAACTTACAAACTGTCCTTTTTGGCCTTAATCTCGCATCTGACGTCACAGTATGTAACGATGATCTCCTTTATGTACGGCAGTATCAGTGCCACGACCGTGGCGATCATCGTATAGACTCCCGTTCCGGGATCCGTTCCGAGTGATATGACTACGCGGCTGAGCGCAACCCTCAGAACATAGGTGATCAGAACTATCGCCACAGTATAGGAAGTATACAGCAGGAAGTTTTGAAGACTCGCAACCGTCTCCTTTTTTGAGCGCTTCAGGTCGATGGCCAGCGCCAGAAAGGGGATGAGAAGATAGTCGATAAACGTCAGGATGATATCATAATTCATATTGTTCTCCTTTATCTGTAACATCCGTGTAGATCCCGGTGATACCGGCATCTATGTAGAACTTCATCTTGTCACGGTCATTTATCGTATGTACGAACATCGGGATACCCACCGCCCCGAGCACATCAAAACTGTCCGGATAGACATTCGGGAAATCCTCCCAGAAAGTCACACCGGCAAGTTCTCTCTCCGATACAAACCGGGCAAGCTCATCGGGATCAAGCTCTGCCTCGGCCGCATTATAGAGCGTATAGATGATATAATCGAACCCGAGCTCTTTTATAGTGTCATATTCATCGCTGTGATATATCTGGACGATGATATTATTGACAAGCCACGGGTACTCCAGGCGTATCTGTTCACATATCCCGATGTTGTCGTCCTTGACATCGGTAACAATGTAGAAGTCACCGTGATCCTTCATAAAATCAGCCAGATCGTCAAATGACATCGTCGTAAGAGTCCCGTCAAACTTCGCAGCCTTAAACTCATCAAGTGTCGGAGGCTCGCTCTTATTCCCGCAATCTCCGACACCGTATGCCCACTCATCTTCTTCATCGCTGTCATGGGCACATACTATCCTGCCGTCAGAAGTCCTCATCAGATCGAACTCGCTGATACGGTTTCCGTTCTCATAACAGTTGTAAAGGCTTTCAAGAGAATTGGTATATGACAGCTGCCGACCTTCGGGATCGGTCACAAAGCCTCCCGCATGTATTATATAGCGCTCTCCGGCAAGCTTTTCGCGGCACATATCGATATCCTCAAATCCGCGTGCGGGAATGAAAAGGATCACACCGATGCAGGTAAGCAAAACCAGCAGGGTCGCGACGATGATAACGCCGGTCACCCGAAATTTTTTCTTCCCGAAATAAATATTTACATCAACATACCTGCTCATACAGAGGTATTATACATTCAATCGCAAAAAACCGCCAGTGTTTGATTAAAAGGGCGGTCTGTGATATGATATAGAACGCTTGCGGATATGGCGGAATTGGCAGACGCGCCAGATTTAGGTTCTGGTGGGAGACCGTGCAGGTTCAAGTCCTGTTATCCGCAGTTTTTACATGCCGTTTAAAAGGGCATCGACTTCTTCCTGCGACAGGCCGACTTTGAAATTATTCGAAATGACAGCGGCCGCAAGTTCTTCGGGATCCTGCGTCTCCATTGCCGGAGACTGCGTCCCGGCATCCGTCTGATTTTGCCGCGGATCATCCGCTGCTTGTTGGCTTGCCTGCTGCGGTGGGATATAAGATACCTTCTGCAGACCGTCCTCCCTTTTGACATAGAAAGGATGATCCTGCGTGATCGCACGATCCTGTACCATATTATATGTCCCGTATTTGAATATCTTGGAATTGCCTGCACGAGCCAGGTATAAGACTCTTTCCTCTTCCGGATCCATTGTAACCCCTAACCTTCACAAACAGATCAGCTTCAGATCATAATCGAATCCACACGTTCGACCAGCTCCCTTATCTTTCCGATAAGCATATTTTTGTATGCTTCCTGTTCCTCGGAAAGCGTTCTCTTCTTTCTGACCTGTCGGATAATTCTCGCGGCACTGATCAGAGCCACTTTGTCATTTACAGCTGATATTCTTTTCTCATCCTCTGTTTCGAGGTATGCTTTTATGAATTCATTATAAAACTGCCCCGCCACTTCTGCCGTAAAGCCCATGAATTCCTTGGTCTGTTCGGGATCACGGCTGGCATAAAAGATATATGACATATACAGTCCCGCCAGATCGAATATCGGATTGCCTACCGACATCCTGTCAAGATCTATCAGGAGAGGTTCACCGTTCTGCAAAAGCACATTTCCCGTGTGAAAATCACCATGCACTATATTTTTCGTGGGAGGAAGAGCATTGATCAGCCCGATGATCCGGTTCGCAAGCATCTCGTCATCCCGCATAACGCCTTCTGTGATCCACAGGCGCATTGTATCGGCGGAATCCGGGAAAACATCCTCATCGGTCTCGGTACTGTGGACCATATGTCCTATATCCGCCATAAGACGGGCATATTCACCGACTCGTACGGGTGCGGAAGCGATGCAGTTGGAAACGCTCGGAGAATCGAGCAGTTCATACATGGCTCCGTACTGTTTGCCGACTGCAACGATACCGAATGATATAGCCGTTGGAAGACCCATTACAAACGCCTTCCTGGAAAGCTCTATCTCGCGTTCAACATCCGCATATGTGTTCTTCTCATTATATACCTTGATGATCAGCTCATCGTCATACCGGTACACATCGCCCTTGGCTCCGCGACCTATCAGCTTACAGCCCTCCACCGATACTTCTTTGTATTTCTTGTACCGGCTCTTTTCCACATCAATGGTTCCGGGCCAGATGTAGTTGATATGCTTGATCAGTTCTTTATATGCACCGGTCCTGTTGAGCTCAAGCTCGACATACTCGGCAACTTTCCTGTAATACCAGCAGTGCATCGCAGGATCTTTCTGGTTGAATACCTCCCAGACATCATCCCCGAGCTCACTTACACTTCCGGCAAGAGCTCTTATATTGGAAAGCTTATCGGCAAGCCAGAGCATCTTGACACCTGTATCGGTACTGTTCTTCAGAAAATGCAGACTGTCTTCCTTGCGCTTCATCCACGTAACGGAACTGTCCTGTCCGGGATACTTGTTCTCGGTTTCGGAAGATACGAGCTCGGCGACCCGTTCTCCAAACCTGTTCCTTATCTCCGGAAGTGTGCCGTCGGTATCTTCCACCACATCATGAAGTACCCCTGCCGTGATGATATCTATATCATCTGTCATTGTCGAGATGATCTCGGCGACTTCGAGAGGATGCAGAATGTAAGGGGTATTCTTGATCTTACGGGCTTTGCCCTGGTGCAGAAGCGTAGCATATATGATCGCTTCCTCGAGTTTGTTCATCATGATAATGTTTTCCCGAAACAATCAGCGGCAGAATAATTGCTGCCGCTGCTTAATGTCTGTTATATGAAATATTAATAACCTTATGATTCGATAGTAAGAATATCAACGAAACCGGTAACTTCGAAGATCTCCATGATCTCTTCGTTCGCTCCCTTGATCACCATTGAACCCTGTGTGTTCATCTTCTTCTGTGCAAAGAGAAGAACTCTCAGGCCGGCAGATGAGATATACTCAAGATCTTTGATATCCAGCACAAGCTCTTTGATGCCTTCAAATTCATCCTTAATCTCTTCCTCGAGCTGAGGCGAAGTAGTCGTATCAAGCCTTCCCTCAAGGGTTACCGTAAGCTTGCTGCCTTCTTTGGTTTTTGTGATGTTCATTTGATTACCTCCATAATACTATGAGACGCGAAAAGCTTCCCGCTTATCTTATTGTACATTATATGGTAAAAAACGCAATATGAAAAGTGTTTTTGTAAAAAAAGAAACAACGGCTGGGGCCATTGCCTTCGCCGCCGTCTCTTTTCGCCTCACACAACAGTTGTTTATACTCCCAACGGGTTAGACGGAATAAGGTTCGCTTCTTTCATCTCTTTAATGGTAACATCCTTAAGATATGCTTCAGGGTTACCTCCTGTGTGAACATAATTGCTCTTAAGTTTATTCCACTGAGCTGTCGTCAGCACAACAGACTGACCTGTCTTGTCGGTGAATGTAACATTACCCTTGTCATCGACAAGATAACCGTAAGAAGTCGTTCCTATGACCATACCGCCGTTAACGTCTTCAAGATCTGCTGCATTAAGATTTTTGCCTTCCATTATTTTACCTCCTTAAACTATGTTGTGTGATGTATCTGTGTGACAACTGTAATATAACATGCGAAAAGTCACACTACTGTCACACAAAATGTAGTATACCATAATTTAAACAAACATGATATAGTATATCTCATTTTATTTTATGGTTATGTTCGTTATATGCGGATTCACGCCCTCATACCAGTACAGGAAGCCTTCGCAGTCGATCGTATCTCCTACCTTGAGTGTCTCGGCTGTCTTGTATACTCCGGTATCCTGTCCCGTAAGATATGCTCTTACGAGGAACGTATATGTCTGTCCGTCCTTGGAAACATTAAAGTAAACGTCGTTGCCGACCTCACCTGAGCCGTCCCAGTTGTACAAAAACGGTGCCTCATTTCCGTCTGCATCCTTTGAAGGCTCGATCACAAGTCCTTTAAAGGATACGAACTCGTTCATGTGATTTTCGAGTTCATCTTTTCCGAGGTATTCGGTAACGTCCTCGGCTTGTGCTATATATGATCCGTCCTCGATCTCAAATGTTGCATCAATGATCTCAACTTCACCCGACCACTCGGACTTGTAACCCTTGACCTTGATCTTCGTTCCGGGTGTGAGCTTAGCCGCATCCTCTTCCGAACAGGGCATATCATATATGAAATAGCCGCCGTCCTTATCCTGTGTATATAATGTTATCTTTCCGTCCCACCATGCATTGGCAGCCTGAACATATGTCTCGACCGTAACCTCGGAATCAACAGGTGCTGCGACATACTCCCCGTAGGTCATCACGCCCTCACCTTTCTTTTCCGACCCGGCGCCGCTGCCGCCGCATGCGATAAGCGCACATGATGAAACGGCAAGTGTCAATACCACTGCGATTAATTTTTTCATTTTCATTCTCCTTCTTGGTTGTTTAAACCCTCTCCCAAAGCCTTCTTAAAACGGCTTAAACGCATTTTATCACAAAAGTATTCCATTTTGAACGAAAAAATGCGACAATATCCTGGCACAGAAAGGACAATATATGGAAATATTGCTCAAGAATCTCACCAAGAAATTCCCGAACCGTAATAAAAGTCAGGGCGGATACATTGTCGCCGTGGACCATGTGGATCTTACGATCCCCGATGGGAAGCTCGTCGGACTGCTAGGTCCGTCCGGCTGCGGCAAATCAACCGCTCTCAACCTCATATCGGGGCTTGAAAAGCCAACCGAGGGCCAGATCATTTTCGGAGACAGGGATGTGACCGATATCACACCGCAGGAACGGGGTGTCGGTCTCGTATTTCAAAGCTATGCTCTCTATCCGCACTTAAACGTGGAAAGAAATATCCGTTTTCCTCTCGAGAATCTCAAAGGCAAAGATAAGCTGACAAAAGAAGAGATGGCGAAGCGTGTCATGGAAGTCGCAAAGCTTGTCGAGATCGATGATTATCTGGAGCGCAGACCCTCGGAACTGTCCGGCGGACAGCAGCAAAGAGTTGCGATCGCAAGAGCTCTCGTCAAAAATGCCTGTGTCCTGTTACTCGACGAGCCGCTGTCAAACCTCGATGCAAGGCTGCGGCTGCAGACAAGGGAGGAGATCCGCCGTATCCAGAAGCAGACGAACATAACCACGGTCTTTGTCACGCACGATCAGGACGAGGCCATGAGCATATGCGATCTGATCGCTGTCATGAACAACGGTGCCGTGATGCAGATGGGCCGGCCGCAGGATGTATATGATGACCCGTCCAGCCTGTTTGTCGCCAAATTCCTAGGCACTCCGCCCATCAACGTATTTAACGGACATATCGGTGACGGCGGCTTGTATATAGGAAAAGACAGGGTGTTTGACCTGGCGGGTCAACAGAGGGCCGAAAGGGATGTTTTTGTTGCCATACGCCCCGAAGGGTTCATTCCCGATGATAACGGAAAGCTTATATGCACACCCGGAAGGATCGAAGTGCTAGGAAGAGATGTTTCGATACTGTCAGGTCATGAAGCTCTCATCAGTGATACCGGACTGATCCGATCAATAGTCGATTCCGATGCCGTAAAGATGTCAGAAGGCAGGCAATTGACTTTTTCACTCAAGAAACATAAAGTGTTCGTATTTGACCGGGAAAGCGAACTTCGCATCCCTTTTGAGGTAAGAGATGAATAAGATGCGCGCTCTGAAAGGATGGCTGTATCTTCTGCCGGCAATACTGTTTCTCGGGGTATTCATGATATACCCTCTCTTTGATGTGTTCATTTACTCCTATGAAGAAGGCTACAACTTTGCCTCGTCGACTTTCTTCGGGACCGGTACATACAACTATTCGTACGTCCTCAGGGATCCGTATTTCATAGCTGCGCTCAAGAATACATTTATCATAGTAATGATCACGGTTCCTGTATCCACCCTGACGGCTCTTCTCATTTCCCTCGGGCTCAGCTCGATAAAGGCGCTTCGCGATCTGTTCCAGACCATATATTTTCTGCCGTACGTTACAAACACTCTGGCAGTCGGGCTGGTGTTCGTGATCCTGTTCAAAAAGACTGCCTATTCGGACGGCCTAATCAATATGATGATAAACTTCTTCGGTGGCAGCAGTATTGATTTTATTGACGGCCCGTACGCAGCCAAGCTGTTTGTGATGTGCCTGTACACGATCTGGATCGTGCTTCCATTCAAGATCCTCATATTGACAAGTGCCATAGCATCGGTGCCGGATGTTTATTACAAAGCTGCCGCGGTCGACGGCACGGGAAGTTTTGCGATGTTTTACAAGATCACTCTTCCCATGATATCCCCGATGATCATCTATCTCATGATCACCGGATTCATCGGAGCGTTCAAAGCATATTCCGATGAGGTCGCGCTGTTCGGAACGGATCTGAACTCGGCGGGTATGAATACGATAGTCGGATATATCTATGACATGCTCTACGGCAACTCAGGCGGCTATCCGTCCTACGCGTCTGCAGCGGCCATAATACTGTTCGCGATTATATTGACCATAACAGTCATCAATCTGATGGTCAGCCGTAAATTTTCGGTAAGATAAGGAAGTGCGATGAAGACTGCAAACGATAAGAAGCAACTGATAAAGAACATATTCGTGTACGCCTGTCTCGTCCTGTGGGCGGTCATCGTGCTGTTCCCTTTCTACTGGATGATACTGACCTCCATAAAGAGCTATGCATCGTACAATTCGGAGCACATACCGAAATTCATCGCAACGGATCCGACGCTTGCGAACTATTCGGATGCCTTCACGTCGGTACAGCTTCCGAGATATCTTCTGAACACTCTCATATTTACGCTCATAACAACCGCGCTTATGCTGATGGTGATCGTGCTGGCGGCGTTTGCTTTCGCGCGGCTGACTTTTGCCGGAAAGGATCTCGTATTCACGCTGTTCCTGGCCCTTATGATGATCCCGAACGAACTGGTTATCATCACAAACTTTGCGACAATTACGACGCTTCATATGCGAAATACATTTACGGGCCTGATACTGCCGTCGGTGACGTCGGTCTTCTATATCTATCTGCTGAAGGAGAGCTTCGAGCAGATCCCCGACGATCTGTACCGCGCATCCAAGGTGGACGGGACGTCCGACCTTAAATATCTACTGAAGGTCATGATCCCGATCTGCCGTCCGACTCTGATCACGATCATGATACTCAAAGTCATAGAGTGCTGGAATTCCTTCGTGTGGCCGAGGCTTATCACCGATGATCCGAAGTATTTTCTCGTTTCAAACGGTATCCAGGAGATCCGCGAGAACGGATTCGGCAGGGAAAATATACCTGCCATGATGGCCGCTGTAGTAGTCATATCACTTCCGCTCATCATACTGTTTCTCATATTCCGCCGCAAGATAATGGAAGGCGTTGCAACGGGAGGGACAAAAGGATGAGACTGTCTTTTGTCAAACGCATCCTTGTAAAAGCGTCAGTACTTGCATGCGTAAGCGCATCGGCATTTCTCTGCGCCTGCCACGGATCAAAAGGCCTGCCGGAATTTGAGGTCCCCGAAAGCTTTGATGAAACGCATAACTACGAGATAACCTTCTGGGCCAAGAACGATACGAACAAGACCCAGTCGAATATTTACAAAAATGCGATAGCTGATTTTGAAAAACTGTATCCGAATATCAAGGTTAATATCCGGCTGTACACGGATTACGGGCGGATCTACAATGATGTGATCACGAATATCTCGACATCGACGACTCCGAATGTGTGTATAACCTACCCCGATCACATAGCCACTTACATGAGCGGGATCAACATCGTGGTACCGCTTGACGAGCTGATGGACGACGAAAGATACGGGCTTGCCGGCGCGGATGTGAAATTTTCTTCTCCCGCAAAAGGAGAGGTCATAGAAAGGTTTCTTGATGAATGCATCCTCGACGGAGAGCATTATGCCATCCCGTTCATGCGCTCGAGTGAAGCGCTCTACATCAATGCCGATCTGGTAAGGAGCCTCGGATATGATATACCTGACGTTCCCACATGGGACTATGTATGGGAAGTATCAGAAGCAGCCATGGCCAAGGATCCCGACGGTACATTTGCCGTAAACGGCCAGAAAGTCATGATCCCGTTCATATACAAATCGACCGACAACATGATGATCTCCATGCTCAGGCAGTGCGGCGGGGGATATTCAACGCCCGAAGGCGATATAGAGATATTTAACGACAGTACCCGGGACATTTTGATGACGGTCTCGCATCACGCACGGACCGGGGCTTTTTCAACCTTCAAGATATCAAGCTATCCGGGCAATTTCTTAAACGCCGGACAGTGTATATTTGCCGTCGATTCGACCGCAGGATCGACATGGATGGGAAGCGGAGCACCCCTGTCGGATATCGCTCCGGAAAATATGATCGAGTTTGAGACCGTCGTTCGCCCCATACCACAGTATGACCCCGATGATCCGCATATGATCTCACAGGGGCCCTCGGTATGTATCTTCAATAAAGAGGATCCGGGCGAGGTTCTTGCCTCCTGGCTGTTTGCCCAGTATCTGCTGACGGATGAAGTACAGAACGCGTATGCCATGACCGAAGGCTATGTCCCCGTAACATCGCATGCGCGAGAAAGCGCGGAGTATAAAGAATACCTGTCACTTGCGGGAGCTGACAGGGACCATTACCAGGTCAAGATGGATGCGACGGATCTGCTCCTTCGCAGCACCGACCGGACTTTTGTAACACCCGTATTTAACGGCTCCGCTTCGCTTCGTGATGCCGCGGGCGCGCTTATCGAAAACGTGACGAAGGCCGAACGCCGCGGAAGAACGGTTGATGATGCGTTTATAGATAATATGTTTTCCGAGGTCGCAAGCCTTTATAAGCTTGATGCACCGCTGTCCGGTCCCATGAAAAAAGAAGCTCTGGGACCTCTTCCCAAAGCTTCCTTATATCTCATTATCAGCCTGATCGTAATATGGACAGGCATAGCTGCGATAACGGTTATCGGATATATACGGCACAAAAAGGACGGATCCGTATGATCAGGAGGATCTTGCGTCCTTGAGCCATCCGGCATATCCTGTCGGAACCGATGTATACTGCAGTTCATAACCCTTATCGGTCTTGTCTGTTATCTTACAGAACAGCTTACCCCCGGCATTTATCAGTATGTTATCATATACTTCAAGCTCGGCTTCCGTTTCCATGAATGCAGCATCTCTGGCAACCGCGGTAAGACCGCCGTACATGCTCTTCTTGATCTCATGCTTGCCTTCGAGCTTCCTGAAGCTGACAGCGATCGGATTTTCAAGCTGCTGCAGCACGCTTTCTATCATATGAACGTGGATGTTGTACGGCTCTCCGATACCGGTAATATGCGACAGGACCAGCTCGCCTCTCGCACCCTTCGGATAAACGGTCATCATCTTTGATACCTCAAGCTCCGAATTGACAAGATCGCAAGTACTCTGGGAGATAAGTATCTGGCCGCCAACCGTGTAGCTTTCTATACGGCCGCACAGGTTTACCTGGCTTCCGACGACTCCGTATTTTGTCCTTTTCTCAGAGCCGATATTTCCGACTATCACTTCGCCGGTATTGAGTCCGATACCCATTTCAAGTACGGGATATCCGCGTTCTGAATTCCATTTGTTGATGCTCTCCATGCGGTCCTGCATCTCAAGCGCAGCAGCTACGGCATTGGTCGCATGATCCGGTGTCTCCTCCGGAGCACCGAAGATCGCCAGGATCCCGTCACCGATGAACTCGATGATCGTACCTTTACGCGCTTGTATAACCTCGGTCATCTCGCCGAGATAATGGTTCAGCATCGAGATAAGGTCCGTGGCATCCATTCTTTCACTCATTGCCGTAAATCCGCGCAGATCACTCATCATGATTGTAAGTGTCTGTTTTTTTCCGCCAAGCTTTAATCCGTCGGGAGTGTCAAGCAGCTGTTTTACTATGTCGTCCGACAGGAACCTTCCGAAGGCGTCCCTTGTCTCGGTAAGTTCGCTCAGGTCGCTGATCACGACTATGATACCTTTTCGCTCTTTCGTATCGACGAGGAAGGATGAGCGCACATGAAGATGCAGCGTATCTTTTCCCCTGCGGTATATAACAACAGCCTTATGCTCGTTGTTGCGGTCTGTGATGGCATCTATGACCACCTGCGAAAAATCATCATTCTCGGGATCGTTGAAAAAAAGCGAAGCAAATGTCTTGCCCATAAGCTCCTTCTCTTCAAACCCCAGAAGCTCGAGCGCCGACGGATTGGCATACCTCATCACTCCGTCAAATCCGACCACCATTATGCCTTCCGACATACTTTCAAGAATGTTCTCCTGAAAAATCTTATGCAGTTCTTCCATATTCACGCTCCTATTACTTATTATTCGATACCGAAATAACCGTTCTGTCTCAAATATTCAATGGATTTTTTCACGCTTTCAAGGTTCCCCACTTCCAAAGTCAGCGGTATCTTCCTGCCAAGCGAGCGGTACAGTCTGTCAGCCTCTCCCCAGTCCACATTTCCCTTGCCGAGAGTCAGATGATCATCGGATATGCCATAGTTGTCAGACAGATGTATATATCTGATGTTGTCTCCCAGATCATCGAACCATTTGGCAAGTGAAGTATTTGAATAATTGGCATGACCGATGTCAAGACATACTTTGATGCGGTCGCTCTTGACTATCTCCATCAGTGTCATAAGCGGTATCGGGTCAACATCCTGACTGTTCTCGACAAAGATGTCCAGATCATACTCGTCGACCAGCGTCTCATAAAGGACTGCCGACAGAGCCGCCCAGCCTTCAAGATAAGCGCCACGAAGGAAAGGAAAACAGCTCGAGTGGACTACCATATTCTTCGCTCCGATAGCCTTGGCCACATCGCAGCTGAGCCGCAGGCGTTTTTCGGAAAGTTCACGGAACAGCATGTCCCCGCTTGCCGGATTGACGTCGATAAAACATCCGTGGATCGACTGAACATGCCCGCACCCTTTATACCACTTGAGGCATTCATCAAAAAGCCCGCTCTCATTGAGAGCGGGCGGCATTGACAGCTCCAGGACTTCCATGCTCAATCCTTCACTCTCCGCGAGAAGCAACCACTCATCACGGTGGGTATGGACGGGCTGTATCTGTAGAAGTCTGTTTTCGGACCTGATCGAATCAGTCATAATAACTTGCCTGGTAATTAGCGGCCTGATCTTTGATCTCGGCACTTACGTTACCCGAAGCTTCTGCCTGGTCAAGATCATATACGAGCTTGCAGGCCTTAACATATTCATTCGTGAGCTTGCGGAGTCTGTAAGACATATGTGCAAGGATCATTCCGAGCTTCGGAGGATTCTTCTCGAACAGACCCTTCAGATCACCTGCCGTGATCGTCTCAAGAGTCGTATCGTTCTCAAGAACAACTGCCGTAGCACTGCGTGTCTCTGCATCAATCATACCCATCTCACCGAAGAATGTGTCAGGGCCGAGCTTAACAAGACACTTCTCGTTCGGTGTACCGTAATCCTTGTAAATACCTACGCCGCCGAAATGAATGTCGTACATGCAGTTGCCGACTTCACCCTCTTTGAATATCACAGTTCCCTTTGAATAGTTCTCAACCGAAGCCGAATAACCTTCCGAATGGGATACTTCGCTTATCTTCTTGCGTGACTCAACGCTTTCGATCGTTTCGAACTTCTTGTTTGCTGCTGCCTTTGAGAACTTCTTGATCTTTTCAATGAGGCTCTCACTGCGCTTTGAAGGATCCTCGCCGGGTGAAAGCTCGGCGATGGTAGCGCTTACATCCGCATAATCCTTGGTAAGTTCCCTGATCCTGTTGCTGAAGTTCCTCATAAGCTCGTCGATCATGGCGGGCTCTTTCTTGAAATATTCAACTATCTCGCCCGATGATACCTCAAATGCGGTAACAGGATCCATGGCAACTGCCGTTGCACTCCTGGGATATGCCTCTATAACGGCCATTTCACCGAAACACTGGTCTTTCTTAAGTGTTGTAAGCATCTGCTCTCCGTCACGGCCGTAATCCGTATAAATACCTACGGTTCCTTCCATAACATAGTACAGGGCTTCGCCCCAATCTCCTTCACGGAATATAACCTCGCCCTGTTTGAAATGTTTCTCAGTCATGATAAACCCTACCTTTCCTTCAGTTAAGATGCAATAAAACTGCTTTTCCCATTATAATATCATTCCCTGATTTTATCAAGGCTCTCGTGCAAGAAAATCAGCATCAAACACGGGTCTTTTGTTATCCTTTGAGAAGTTTGTGATCGTCCCGATGAGGATATGGCGGTCACCCTGATGCGCTATCTCACATAACGTCAGGCACAGCTTGCTCGATCCGACGGAATAGTAAAACGTTTCCTCCTTGCCTGATCTTTCCGTGATATCGGCAAATTCCCGGTATTTTTCCATCATTTCGGATTCGATACCGTAGAGTCCCTCGTCGATCTCATGATCAGCCAGCATCCCCGCTCCGATCTGATCCCGGTATGCCCTGTTCATGAACAGCGTCTTGAAAGTCTTCCCGTCGTCCTCCACGATCTCTAGAGGGATATCGGTCGCCCGGGCATTTAAACTTGCTTTCTGATAATAATTGCTCCAGTTGATATCCTCGTCCTTGATCCCGTTTTCCTTCAGATGCTCAAAAACATCATCTATGGGTTCGGGCTTGCCGTAATAGTATCCCTGAATGAGCCCGCACCCGATCTCTTTGAGAAAATCAAGCTGCTCCTTTGTCTCGACGCCCTCCGCAAGAGTTTTGATGCCTATGTCTTTGGCCATTGTGACAACGGATTTGATGATACTGCGACTCTTTTCCGTAAGGGGAGTCAAAAACTTCATATCAAGCTTGAGAGTGTTAAAATCGTAATCCTTCAGCATGGTCAGGGATGAATAACCGCTTCCGAAATCATCCATCCAGATCTCGTATCCGGCATCCCTGAACGCTCTTATGGTCTTTCGCATCAGTTCCTCGTCTGAAGCGATCATGCTCTCAGTGATCTCTATATGGATGAATTCCTTCGGTATCCCGTGTTTGCTGACGGCTTCCTCCACAACGGCGAGCATGTCGCACATGACA
>JAILIS010000010.1 GCA_024695145.1 Lachnospiraceae bacterium | reverse complement strand
AAGAAAATGTTGAAGTGTTAGTTCAAGATGGATTTACAGTAAAACAAGAATAATGAGATAGGAGGCTAAGGCAATGAGTATATCGATTTCAGCTAACAATGGAATGATGAATATTCCAAATCAGAACTTTCTCTTTGGAAGTTTTTCTACAGAGACAGCACATTCGAAGATGGAAGAGAAAAGCCCGGCTTATTCGGTATCAATTTCGAGAGAAGGGCTCGCAAAATTGAATGCAAGTAAGGGCGATGCTTCTATGGGAATACAGAAAGTGGAAGAATATAAAGGTATTCTATCAAAAGCCCATATTGATGTGACTGGAACTATTGAAGCCGATTTTCATCATAGATATACAAAGCTGAAAGCAGGGGCATTAGTAATAGTTATTTGAATACCGCTCGGACCTTTCCGGAAATTAATGAAAACAATGATGGCGGTGATCATCCACGAAAAGGGATTCACCGCTTAATTATTTCATGGTACAATAATAATCGCCTAAGGCAATCGCTATTTTTTGCGAAGGTGGAACTGCCGCTTCGGGTGAGTGAGTAAGTGAGTGAGCTTTTTTCTCCTAAGCGTGGGGTCGGAGGTTCGAAGTCTCAGCGGGCCAGAGCCCGCTCCGGTCAGTCCTAAATGGCAGATATGTAATGATGGTGCTGAACAAAATGCAGATCCGGTTACCGAAAGAATAGACATTTGGGGGTAGTTATACTGTCTCTTTTTTTATATTATTAATATCAGGAAGAAACGTGGCTCAGATTTCTGACGGCAGAAATATAAGAAAGACAGGGTATGTTTATGAAGAAGATCAAAGCTGTATTGATATGTTTGATAGGTGTAATGCTTCTTGCAGGCTGCGGCGGCTCAAATTCAGCCGATATTGACCTTAAAGACAAGCTGAAAAACGTCAGTGCAGGTTCGGAAGAAAGTGATACCGGGGACGAAAAGCAGGACGAAGAGAAGTCGGAGAAAAAAAAGAAGAAAAAGAAATCTTCCGGGGATGATACGAAAGATGCTTCCGACGAAATAGACTACGAAGCTCTTTATGCGCCTGTATTTGACGAGGTATTTGAAGTTCTTGATTACGGATTCAATATCGATAAAGAATACGATTATGTATCGGGCGGACTGTCTGAGAAGGTAATGTATTCGCAGGATGATGATCTGTTAAACAGTATAGGCTACCTGATCACCGATATGAGCGGCGACGGAATACCGGAACTTCTGATCGGATCTGACGAGAACTATAATGATGAGACAAACAGTTATATTTATACGCTTTGCTCCATTATAGATGAAAAACCCGAATGTATAATCGCCGGCAGCACACGCAGCAGTTACAATTACATGGGTGATGATCATTTCTATTATGAAGGCTCGGGAGGAGCATCCATCACCATATTCGGAAAAAATCATTTAAGCAGGGACGGAAGCGAGATCGTATGGGATGATTTTTACTTCACGGATGAGAAGGAAGACGGCGAAATCGGGATCTACCACAATAATACAGGTATATTTTCCGGTGATGAATCCGAAGAACTGAATATATCGGAAAAAGAATTTTCCGGGAAGATGAATGAATACAGGGACAGATGTGTAACGATCAAATGGACTCCCATCGGACAGTACAGAGACGGTGTCAGCGGTAATGCAGGACAAACGCAAGATTGGGTAACGATCTCTGACGGTGATCCTCTGGAGGGACTGGTAGCGAGTGATATCCTTGAAAAATTCCGCAGTTCAAATCCTGTAGGAAATTCGGACTCGATCAAAGACGAAGCAAATGCACTTGGCAGCTGGGTTCAGAACAATATCGGTAAGATCCCGAAGGATATCAAAGATAAAGGTGAAAAGATAGGAAACAGCTATGAATTCTGGTTCGGAACGGATATAAGCAATAATTTTGATGACAATTTTCCGAGGATCTATGAAACATATTTTTGTCTGAAAGACTACTACATGTCCGACGGAGACAGAAACAGGGATTACTATGAGAGCATCTCAGAGGAAAATGATTTTCTCGGAACAGGTGATCCCGAAAAAATAGAGATGATGTATAAAGACATGCAGGAGTTTATAACGGATTGCAATAATATCATACGAAAACAGTAAGAAAAACTTCGTGAAGGAGCTCGTGAATAATAAAAATCATACAAGAGCAAAGATCCTGATCATGATACCGGTCATTGTTTTCGTGTTGACTGCTGCGTGCCTTGTACCGCTGAATATCAGCTATTTTTCATCGGGAAGTGATGTAACTGCGGTAGCGATAATCTTCGTAGGTACACTTAGTCTGATCATTACAACGGTACCATGCCTGGTGATCTCCATTGTGGGGACGGTATATGCTGCAAGGGCAAAAACGGAGGGACATAAAGAGTCCCGCAAATTCTTTGTTATCGGTATAATTGAGATCGTTATATACAGTCTTGGTGCGATATGTGCGATTATTGCCGTTTTATTTACGATCCTCGCCGCGAGCAGGTGAGATGGATGTATTAACAGATCGTGCTACAGAGCCAGAGCGTTTCGGTCGATCTTGCCGTTTTTGTTCATCGGGAATTCATCCAGATGTACGGTCTTGCCCGGTATCATAAATTCGGGAAGCTTATCCTTCAGTTTTGGAAGCAGGATCTCTTTTTCCACATTACCCGTGTAATAGAGGACTATCTTTTTCTTTTTGTGATCGTACAGACAACATGCTCTGGTGACGTTGTCGATCGCCATTGCTGATATTTCTATATCCGTAAGTTCTATTCTCTGCCCCATGTGTTTGATCTGAAAATCTTTTCGGGAAGTATAATGAAGTCTGTTTTCCGGATCGTATTTTCCGAGATCTCCGGTTCTGTATATCCTCTCATGGTAACAGTTGTTTAATGGATTCTGCACGAATACGAGATCGGTTTTTTCCGGATCTTTGTAATACCCGATCGCAACGCACGTCCCGCTGACACATATCTCGCCTTCAATCCCCGGCTTTGTGACAAGTTCGTTATCATCGTCAAGCAGGAACACTTTTTCATTCTCAAATGGGATCCCTATAGGAATGGATTCCTCATTGCCGTATCTTCTGTCAATAATATGATAAGTGCAGTTGCATGTTATCTCCGTAGGTCCGTAGAGATTGACAAATGTTGCATCGGGAATATTATCCATCCATTTGTTCAGCTGTTTTACGGGCATCACTTCCCCGCTGAACATGATCAGTCTGAGATCATCCGGTTTTCTGTAATCAAATCCGTTCATGATCGATATAAAACACATGGCGGTGACAGCCCATATCAGAACACTTACCCGGCCGTCGCAAATATAATCCATCAGTTTGGCGGGGACGGTAAAATATTCCCGGGGGATCAGCATCACGGTCGCACCGGTCAAAAGGCCGCTGTAAATATCCTTTACGGAAACATCAAAATCAAAAGGAGCCTGATTAGCGATCACGTCAGAGTCGGTAATGCTAAATGTTTTTGTAAAAACACTGATGAAATCTATGACCGAAGCATGAGAGACTGCCACACCTTTCGGAGTACCTGTGCTCCCGCTTGTAAAATTGACATACAGAGGCTGCAGGTCAGTGAATTGAGAACGTTCATGTGCCAGTGCTTCATGATCAACATGCTGCCCTTCAAGAGTTTTACGGTCTGTGAGATCTTCTATCATCAGAAAATCAGCCTGTTTTCCAATGATCTGTATCAGACGTTCACGATTAACTTTGTCGGTTACTATGACAGACGGGTTCACACGATCTATTATGCTCTTTGCACGTTCATCGGACTGCCTGATATCGACAAAGCAGTAAAACGCATTGCAGTATACTCCGGCGAACATAACAGAAAGTGCGGCTGTACACTTTTCCATATAAAACAGAACGGATCTTTCTGACCCGTTCATATATCCTTTTGAAATGAAATAAGATGCTATCTTTTTCGAATCCGACTCAAGAGTGCTGAACGTGATCGATGATCCCGGATCCGAAAAGGAACATTTATCCGGAAACAATTCAGCAGAGTGCTCGAGCATTTCGCATACATTTATCATAGAGAAGATTCAGTCCTCCTGAAGTTTTTCGATCATTGCGTACATGGCTTTCATTGAATTGAAATTTGCAGGGATGATACTTGTTGCAGGAATCTCCACATCAAATTCCTCATTGATGGCAGATATGATCTGAAGAATATCAAAAGAAGCAAGTATTCCGTCATCTACCAGTTTCTCACAGTTTTCAAAATCAACATCGTCTCTTACATCTTTTAAGATCTCAAGTAATTCTTCCATTGTATGCCTCTTTCTGTCAATTGATATTATTGATCTTTTGCAGGTGACAACCTCATGATCACATTTGTAAGATAATCGGTTGCTTCCTTCTTGTGTGCGCTGTCCACATGCTCCCAGTCAAAGAAATAATCATCGGGAAGTGTATCGTGAAGCGCAGGATCATCTTCTGTATTATAATACATAAAACCTCTTTTTGATATAAAATCATCAAGACACGTGCTGAGCAATTCACTTTCCTCACGATATGACGAGAATCGTTCATAGTAATCGGTTTGGTGAGGGGTGACTATTACCATAAGCACTAAGTTGTTATTCCGGCAGAAAGTACATATCTCGGCAAGAAGCATGAGTTTGTCTTCCGCAAGCATCCCGGGTGGAAGGGAATTAGCGGAAGCTTTTTCGATATCATCGCTTAAAAGTGCCAGATCATCATCTGAAAGGTATTCGGGAACTCTCTCATATGTTGCTTTATTCAGGTCGAATAGAATATGACTGCCGAGAGGGTCTTTGTTGATATAGCGAAGAATCCTTCTTTTCAGGTTATTCCAAAGATTCTTAAAACCTCTTGTAGTCTCCCGTTCCCAGGGGATCCACAGATTGATGGTTTCCTCGGTATTGATGATGTCATATGAAAGAGACTGTTCAAGATTCCGTTTAACCGTTTTCTTTATACGGTCAGCGAACGGACTGGAAGAATCAACAACCCGGTCATAGACGTGATCGATACCGTCATAATTATCGGAATTGATCGTGTCAAAAGTCAGAAGCAGCACAACTTTATCGATCCTGTGATGTGAACAGGCAAGCTTTATGTTTTTGAGAGATACAGACAGTCCCTGTGAAGGTGTGCACATATTAAATGCTTTTTCTCCGGCGGTCATACCGTATTGATCCGCCAGTAACATTTCCCCTGCCGAGTTTCCGACAAATACGGTTTCAATGTCTGTCTGTTCCGAATAGGATGACAGCATCTTCTCAGTCACTGCCTCGTCAAGCTCGAAGGAAAAATCGAGTATTAGCGTGAATAAAACGAAGATAAGAACGAAAAGGATCGCTTTCAATATTCTGCGTATGTACTTAGAACGCCGCATACATAAATCCTCTGATATCGGATGAGACCGTAAAGGAATACAAAAGCAGCCCCATCAATGAAAAACATACAACCCATCTGAGCAGATAATGACGGGAACATAATGAACGAACAGGTGAATGTCCGGTTTCTTTATAAACACTGTTGACAAATAGAAGCAATGCGGCAACAGATGCGGTAACTACAGCTTCCACCGAAGTGATCCCGTCCGTAAACAGCTGTCCGATCATTGATACTCCACCGCTCAGATCAAAATTGAATAATGTATTTACAAAGCAGGACAGTCCTGTTCTTACCGGTCCTATTACGTCAAAGTATCCCGCAAACACAACTATCATAAAAGTCCTGAAAATACGGAAGCCGTAGAAGGCTTTTGAATCCGTGTTGATATGCAGCAGAGTGTTCATCTTTGAAAAAAGAGGGGAAAGAGCATCACTTACAGCTATGATAAGACCGTTATACAGGCCCCAGCAGATAAAGTGCTTTTCCGGTCCGTGCCAAAGGCCGACAAGAGCAAAGACTATCAGGTTGCTGATACCTCCGGTAACAGCCCTTCCCGCATGAGCACCAAACCGGCTGCTTATCTTTTTTGTCATGTTCGAGACCGGTTTTGTCGTTACAAAAGGATAAAAAACATAGTCCCTCATCCAGCTTCCGAGTGTTATATGCCATCTTCTCCAAAACTGTGCCAGAGAAGTCGAGAAATAAGGCTGCCGGAAGTTCTCGTTCATTTTAACTCCGAAAAGCAGTGATACAGCCATTGACATATCAATCCCTCCGGAAAAATCAGCATACTGCCTTATGGCAAACATCAGGGCTCCGAACAGAGCGAACGAACCCGGATATCCGGAAGAATCGTTATTCAGTGAGGCATTGACAAATGGAGCGAGCACATCGGCAATAGCGTATTTTTTTACTGCTCCGAAAAGGAATACATAAAATGCATATCTGAACTCCGGAGCGCATATTCTGTAGTTTTTATACAGGTCATCCCTGATCAGATCGTAACGGTTGATGGGACCCTGAATAAGCTGCGGAAACCATACAAGATACAGAAGAACTTTTCCGAAATTCCTCTGAGGTTCATATTTATCGCCGTAAATATCAACAATATAAGATACAGCCTGAAGAGAATAGAAGGATATCCCGATCGGAAGAGCTATCGGATGGTTCGTGACGGGAAGTATGTATTTTGAAAATATCAGAAGCCCCAGATTGATGATGACGATCAGAGCGGTCCAGATCATCCTGACTTTGCGGTCTTTTTTGCGAAGGAGCTTTTTTTCTTCCTTTGTTATACCTTCGCGGGACCGTTTTTCTTTATTCTTTTTTGCAAGACCGGATATGATCAGGGCTCCGCCCCAGATGGATACCGCTGATATAAGAACAAATACGATCTTAAAGCCTGACAGATACAGGAAAAAAGCTATTCCCGCCATAAGACGTGCGATCCACTGATATTTCGGAAAAAAATCGCCCAGCAGACAGTGAAGGACAAAAAAGATCAAAACAAAGCCGAAAAAGGCTAAAGAATAAAAAGCCATATTACATATCCTGTATATTTATCATCCACGACTCTTTTGCATCACGCACAAGCTGCGGCGTATTTTCTTTGCACATTACTATGCGCGGGAGAGTTCTTGACAGGAACAGTCCCATAGCTTCTGTCACGGAATACGCACCGATGTTCTCAAATACAAGTATGTCACCTTCACCAGCCCCTTTAAGCGGAAGAGAGCGGACAAGAACATCATTTGTAGAACACAGTGATCCGCAGATACAGTAATCATTGCCGTCCGAATCATCAACGATACATCTGCCCTGCATATGCCGGATCACCGGTGTTTTCATGCCCATCATCTGACCGAGATAGTTTACATGATTGATACCCCCGTCAACTATGCACCAGTCGGAACCGGAGGCATTCTTGATATCACATATCGAGGTCAGATAATAACCGCAGCTGCTCGCGATAAAACGTCCCATCTCGACAGAAAGACTGCATTTTCCGGATATTTTTTCAAGATAAGGCAGCAGATCTTTTAATGGCCGTAAAGTATCCGAAAAGTCGTCATCGGTAAAATAAGGAAACGGCAGACCCGGCCCATACTCCAGCATCGGAAGCGGTGTATCGTATTTGTTTCTTAATGAGCAGATGGTATCTTCGAGCATTAAAAGCTCATCAGCCAGTTTGGAAGTTTTCTTTCTTCCGGTCCCGGCAAAGTAATGAAGTCCGATCACATCGATATTAGGAGACGGATCCGAAAGAACTGTTTCGATGTCTGCCGGGGACATGCCGAACTGGCTTTTTGAATTCAGTCTCAAAAGAACGCAGGTCTTTTGGCCAAGTCGCTCCGATACATTTTTTATCAGCCGGTAATGCCGTATGGACTCGGCAGTAAGTATTCCCGCACCGGTAAGGATAGCATCTTCAATATCCTCAGCCTCTTTGTGAACACCCGAATAAATGATCTTTTCCGGAGACACTGAAAGCTTTTTGCAAATAGCTAGTTCGCCCGGACTGCAAACTTCAAATCTGTCAACGACATTGATCAATGACGGGATCAGAAACGGATTGGCTTTTATTGAGAAACATAAAGGAATATCCCCGAGTATGTCGCGGATCTTATATGTGCGCCCGGTCAGTTCATCTTCGTCAAATACAAAGAGGGGCGTTGGAAATCTGTCAGTAATATCAAATAAACATTCTTTGTCGATCATTATTCGATTATTATACAATAACAAGAGCGAATGCGGTAGCATCAAAAATGTGGTAATATTATTTTGTATGCGTAAAAATACGGTTTTTGCAACAAAGATCGCATTCTTTTTCTTTGCGTTCATATTGATCCGGTGTATATTTGCGGATGACATCTTTGCGGTTGATACACTCCCGACGGATGAGTATGCCGATCAGTGGGAGGCAAGAAAAACACTTCCCATTGATTCCGATTCCATATCAGGCTGGCCGAAAGGACCGGAAAACGGAACGGAATCGGCTGTCCTGATGGAGGTTGATACCGGAGCTGTACTATACTCCAAAAATGTCGATGAGCCGCTGTATCCTGCCAGTACCACGAAGATCATGACGGCTTTGCTTGTGGTGGAAAACTGTCAGATGGACGAGATCGTAACATTCTCCGATGCAGCCATAGACAATACCGAATGGGGTTCTTCACGGATAGGGATAAAAAAAGGCGAACAACTGACAGTGGAACAGTGTTTGTACGGTCTTCTTCTCGGATCCGCAAATGAAGTTGCATATGCACTGGCTGAGCATGTCGGAGGAGATCTGGAAACATTCGTGGGCATGATGAATGAAAAGGCGAAAGCGCTTGGCTGTACGAACACCCATTTTGTTAATGCCAGCGGTCTTCCGGATCCGGAACACTACGTCAGTGCCATGGACCTTGCAAAGATCGCAAGAGCCTTTTTTTCCAATGAGACATTGTGTATGATCTCGGGTTCCGTCAAGTATGTCATACCCACTACCAATCTGACCGACGAGGAAAGACCGCTCGAGAATCATCACAAGATGCTTCCGGGAAAAAAATATGAGTATGAAGGTATAGTCGGCGGCAAGACGGGGTTTACCTCCGATGCCAGACAGACACTTGTTACATGTGCCAGACGCGATCAGATGAAGCTGATATGTGTTGTCATGAAGGATGAAAGTCCTTATCAATTTACCGACACGGCAGATCTTTTGGACTACGGGTTTGCAAGTTTTCAGAAGCTTAACGTTGCTGATAATGAAACGAGATACAACATAAGATCCGCCAGCTTTTTCCATACAAAGCTGGATATCATGGGTAGCTCAAAGGAGATACTCTCGCTTAATAAAAACGGGAGCATTGTTATCCCGAAAGGGATGAGCTTCGAAGAAGCTACTGTAATGGTTGATTTTGAGCCGGAGACGGAAGGCGCTGTTGCAAGTCTTGACTATTATGTCGACGACAACAGGGTCGGAGGGACGACGCTTGACTATGCCTCGGATGATAATAAGCTGTTTGAGTTTGCGAACATCATCACCGACAGTTCATCCGACCAGCCCGAAACATTTACTCCGAACCGCAAAACGGTATTTGTAACAGTGTCAGACGTTGTAAAAAAACTGTTTGCCATAGTCGGGATACTGTTCTTTATCATCCTGGTCATAGCTCTGGTGATAAGATTCATAAAAAGTGCCCAAAGAGCAAAGATGAAAAAAAGAAAGCGCTACAAAAAACGTAGCGAGAACAAGAGATACAATTACAAGAAGCGCAGTGAGAACAAAAGACGGAAAAATCCCGGCGAACAGCTTACCCCGAGAGACATGTATATGGAACCGATCTACAGGGAACTTCAGAAGCGCAGTGCCGATGCTTCCGGACAGGTTGCCGAGGAGTATTATGATGAGGACGACTACGAAGAAGACGATTATTATGAAGAAAACTATGAAGAAGACGATTACTACGAAGAAGAGCATTATGATGAAGAGCGCATGATACAGGATTTTCCCGAAATGGAAGGCTATAATATAGAACTGCTCCCTCTAGATCATCCCGACCGATGGAGAATGTAATAAGGGGGGACCCACGAAGTGGGGAGATTCCTTATTACACCGCGAGCCGCATTCGACGAAGTCGAAATCAAATCGGCGAGCGACCTTATGGAATGTAATAAGTGGAGACCCACGAAGTGGGGACAGACCTTATTACAGTTATAAATTTAGTTTGAGGGAACTATAAAAGATTGCTATAATCATTCTTATGAAATATCTGATTCTCGGAGGCGGTCCTTCCGGACTGACATTTGCAAATAAACTGCTTGATCTGGGTGAAGAGGATCTGCTTGTACTCGAAAGAGGATCCTGTGCGGGCGGACTGTGCCAAAGTACCGATGTTGACGGAAGCCCGTTTGATACCGGTGGCGGTCATTTTCTGGATGTGAAAGATGCATCCGTGACTGATTTTATGTTCAGGTTCCTGCCCGAAAATGAGTGGGATCTTTATGAACGCGATTCGCGCATAGACCTCTACGGTGATATGATCGGAAGCCCGATAGAAGCCAACATCTGGATGCTTGATGAAAAGAAACAGAAACGGTATCTGGATTCGATAGAAAGAGCGGGGTGTAACACGGGCGAACCGATGCCGGAGCGTTTTACGGACTGGATAGAATGGAAGCTCGGCGAAGCCATTGCCGAGGATTATATGCTGCCGTATAACCGGAAGATGTTCGGAGAAGATCTTGACAGCCTGGGCACATATTGGCTTGAAAAGCTTCCGAATGTTTCTTATGAGGAAACAAAGCGTTCCTGTGAAGACCGAAGGCCGTACGGTACTCAGCCGGGGCATGCGAGATTCTTCTACCCGAAGAAATACGGATACGGAGAAGCGTTTCTTAGGATGGCGGACAGACTCGGTGACAGGATCCGTTTTAATGAAAAAGCAAGCAGTATTGATTATGACAAACGGATCGTAAACGATACATATTGTGCCGACAGGATAATAGTTACGATCCCATGGGTTGAAATGGAGCATGTAAACCTTCCCGACAGGCTTAAGAGCCATGTAAAGGATCTTAAATACAGCTCGATAGTCACGCAGTATATTTCCGAGAAGCAGGATACAGAAGCCCACTGGATATATTATCCGGACCCCGAAAGATCCTATCACAGGATTCTTGTACGTCATAATTTCTGTCCGGGCTCAAAGGGGTGCTGGACGGAAACGAATCTGACAAGATATGATGAGGAGGCTGCAAAGTCCCGGGGCAGTATTTATTTTGTCAATGACTATGCATACCCTCTAAATACCGTGGGTAAGCAGGAGAAGATGAGAGAATTACTGGATTATACAGAGTCCAAAGGGATATACGGTCTCGGACGGTGGGGACAGTGGCAGCATTTCAATTCGGATGTGTGCATGAAGCTGGCCATGCAGCTGGCAGAAAAAATGGCGCTCGGATAAAAAGGACTCTTGCGGTGTATAGATGAATAAAATAAGTGACTACTTCAGTGAAGAATTAAACAGATACAAATTTTCTGCGCTTCTTGTTTTTTGTTTTGTCATAACATTACTGGCTTGGCAGAGTGATGACAGTTATCACGCCTATATCATGGCGAAGAACCTCGTTGAAGGAAACGGATTTGTATACAATATAGGACAAAGAGCAACGGCTTCAACATGTCCTCTTTATACACTTGTTGTGGCGGCAGGGTATTTTGTGATACGGGATATGTTCTTTGTATCTCTTTTGATCAATATCATGTTTTCCGCGTCGGCATTTAAGATATTGATATGGGATTACTGCAAAACAAAGAAACAGATCATTTTCAGTACGCTTATCCTGATAGGATCAGTCAGTTTTGTCAGTTACACAACTTCGGGGCTCGAGAACAGTATGCTGTTTTTCCTCGGTGCATGCTTTATGAAGCTGTATTTATCCCATGAGTACTATGACGGACGGGAAATGCTCTTACTTGCACTTACAGTATCCCTGATCGCCATGACGAGAATGGATACCGTTCTCATATTTGTCCCGATGGCATTATATGTGTATCTGTTCAGAAGAGACGGCGTATCCTTCGTCAAGGCCGTGGGACTCGGAGTTCTCGGGCTGCTGCCGTTTGTTCTCTGGGAATTGTTTTCGACCTTTTATTACGGTTTTCCTTTTCCGAATACAGCATATGCAAAGCTCGGGACTGATTTTCCTCTCTCCGATTACATAATCAGAGGCATAAAGTATTATCTGAATGCTGCGGTCTGTGATCCAATCCTTCTTGTAGTTATACTGTTTGCCTTTCTGGCGGCAGTATCTGTCAAAAAGCCTCAGTATATAATCTGTATGTCGGGTCCGGTTATCTACGGATTGTATCTGATATACATCGGCGGAGATTTTATGATGGGCAGGCATTTTACCCTTATGTTTTTTATCTCCCTCATCTGTTATATGGATATTAAAAATCGTGAGTTTTCGGAACTCGGAAAGGGAGCTTCGTTTCACCGGTATTTTGTGGGATTTGCATCTGCGGCACTTATCTTTACTTGTACTTCCCATGTCATAAGCGATCAGTTCCTGTTCGGAGGAGCCATCGGTTCTCCGGTTTCCGATGAGAGAGCCGGATATTTTACGACTGCCAGTCTGTTTAATAATGTTTATTCGCTTGTGACCACAGGAGAACTCTGTATTCAGAATACTTGGAACGATGAAGGCGTAGAGGAACTGCGTGATAATAATATGACCGGGGGGATACTAACAAGCGTTCCGGGTATCACGAAGTATTATAACAACGATCTTTATTTAAACGATCTGTATGCTTTGGGAGATCCGTATCTGGCACACCTGCCGGCGGTAAAAGAGAGCGGCTGGAGGATCGGGCATATGTGGCGTGAGGCTCCGGTAGGTTACATGAATCTTGTAAGATACAACTGGGGAACAGGCGCGATCAAAAATGATGATGCAAGAATGTATTATGAGATAATTGACAGGATCACGCGTGCACCGCTGTTTGATAAGGAAAGGATCAAGGCAGTAATAGATATCAATCTCGGCAGATATGATTATCTTGTGGAGGGTTACAAATCAAGCCTTGATGAGAACGGAAGGATAATAGAAGACGAAAACGGAACGGATGATTCCATAGCGGGATTTTACGGGCCGTGGTGATCACAGAAAGGAGGAGGCTCTATGTTTTCATCAAAAAAGAAGATTAAAGAAGAAGCCAGACAGGAATTTCTTGAGGAACAGAAAAAGCAGAAGAAAAACCTTCATAATTGGCAGCATTATTTATCATCTCTCCTGCTTGTTATCGCAGGTCTTGTATTTATAGCGTATACGCAGATAGATGTTGCATTTATCTGCAGACTGATAGCCTGCCTGTTTGCGATCTGCGGTGTTGTTTCCATCATTTCATATATAGTAAGGGATGTTACCGAAGGATATTACTGGCTTGATCTTGTATATGGGGCAATGCTTTTGTTCATTGCACTTTTGTTCTATACGAAACAGGATGTCGTTGAAAGCTATTTCCCGGTCCTTGCGGGTATTATCATGTTTGCAAACGGTGTTATCAAACTCCAGCATTCCATCGACATGAAAAGGATCGACAGAAAGATGAAAAAGGTCACAGAGGGCTGGCTGGTCGTTATGATATTTGCTCTTATGTGCATTGCTGCCGGAGCGATAACGGTATATCTTACAACTCCCAAACAGAGAACGGTCTTTCTTATCGTCGGTATTTCATTTGTTGTGGCGGGGCTGACCGATGTGTTCACCGGTATTGTGTTTGACCGGAAAGTTAAGGAGTTTAAGAGCGGCAAAACTGTTTCGGAGACGGATACAGAGCCTGAGACCGAACCTGAGCCCGAGTACATGCCTGAACCTGAGTACGTACCTGAGCCCAAACCTGAACAGGTGACCGAGCCTCAACAGGAGTCTGTACCCGAGCCCGAACCGATGTATGAGACAACACCTGAAAACACGCCAGATCCTGCTCAGCAATCCGAAGAAGCACCGGCAGAAGATGCAGCTGATAACCTCTCTTAAAAAAAACAGGGACAGCAGTCTCTATCCGTTTCATATGCCGGGTCATAAAAGAAGGCTTGCGGACGATGATCTCCTGGCAATGATCTACGGTATCGATATTACCGAGACGGAAGGATTTGACGATCTTCATGATCCGACAGGAATTATCAGGGAAGCTGAGGAAAGAGCCGCATCCGTTTTCGGTGCCGATGAGACGCATTTTCTCGTTAACGGATCCACGACAGGTATCCTTTCCGCTGTAACGGCAACGGTGACTGAAGGCGACAGGATACTGATAGCCGAAAACTGTCACAGATCGGTGTATAATGCTGTCATGCTGTCAGGTGCGTACTACAGCATCATGGAAACCGGGATGGAAGATCCCCCGGGTATTTATGCGGGAATAAGTGTACAGACAGTACGGGATGCACTTTCGGATATAAAGGACAAAACCTATATGCGGACGGCAGTTGTGATCACAAGTCCGACTTACGAAGGGATCACAAGCGATATAAGATCGATCGCAAAAGTATGTCATGATAAGGGAGCGGTTCTTATTGTTGATGCGGCCCATGGAGCGCATTTCGGGTTTTCGGACCGGTTTCCCGAAAGTGCGGTACACGCCGGAGCGGATATTGTTGTTACAAGCGTACACAAGACCCTTCCCGCCATGACACAGACAGCTCTCATTCATATAGGAAAAAGCTTTCCCGCTGCGGACAGGCTTCGCAGAATGCTTTCTGTCTACATGACGTCAAGCCCTTCATATGTACTTATGGCGTCCGTGGATTCACTTACGCATCTTCTGGTAAATGACGCAAAGAGACTGTTTTCCGAATATGAAATGCGGCTGGATGATCTGTACCGCTGCGCGAAAGACTTTTTGAATCTTCGTATTCTTGATAAAAATATTCTGACTTTTCCCGGTTCGGCAGATCACGACAGAGGCAGGATCGTTGTGTATGATTCTACCGGCAGTCTGTCCGGAAAGCAGTTGTACGATATTTTGTATGATAAATACGGAATATGTCCTGAAATGGCCGGTATTTCATATGTAACGCTAATCACGACGATAGCGGACACCGATGAAGGATTCTCCCGCCTTAAGGAGGCTCTTTCCGATATAGACAGGAGCATCGTAAAAGACAGTGATCCATCGCCAGTAAATAAATCCGTCAGGAAAAGGCGTCATATCCGGAACGGAAAAGGGACCGATATGAGAGACGCATATTTTGCCGAAGACGTGAAATACCTTAACATAGAGAAAGCATCGGGAATGACAGCGGCAGATATGGTAACGGTATATCCTCCGGGAATACCTGTAGTCCTGCCGGGAGAGATCATAGATCCGGAAGCCGTTGATATAATAAATGAAGCGTCCCAAAACGATCTTGATATCAAGGGACTGAATAACAAAAAGGAGATCCGGGTAATATGGGAAAGATCTTCTACCTGATCGGCAAGAGTTGTGCCGGTAAGGACAGCATATATAAACTGCTTATCAATGACGGTGACTTAGACCTTAAGCCTGTTATCCGCTATACTACAAGACCGATAAGGGACAGTGAGATCGACGGAGTCAGTTATCATTTCGTTGATATGGAAGGTTATCAGACCATCAGGGATTCGGGCAGGATCATAGAGGAACAGGTATATCACACCGTTCACGGTGACTGGTATTATTTTACTGTTGATGATAACGGTATAGATATTGATTCTCATAACTATCTGGCCATAGGGGTCCCGGGCTCATACCTGGGGACAAGGAATTATTTCGGTAAAGACAGGGTTGTTCCCATATACGTTGAGCTTGACGACGGCGAAAGACTGCAGCGGGCACTTGACCGGGAAAGACTTCCGGGAAACGGCAGGTATGCCGAAATGTGCAGGAGGTTTTTAGCCGACGCGGATGATTTTTGCGATGAACGCATAAAAGAACTGGAAATACCCGATAAGGCCAGGTTTGAAAATGATGATCTTGATGATTGTGCCAAGAGGATCAGGGAATGGATATTAAAGTCAATCAGGTAACGCCGGCCGCTCCGGCCGCTGATAACAATCAGGTGAACGCTCCCACGGATGACGCATTCCGTTTTACTCTGATGAGCGCCATAGAGGAAGAGGGCCTTTCCGAAAGGCTCAGTCTGATGTACGAAGACATCACCATGCAGGGCAACAGGATCACCAAGCATATGGATGTCAAAGACATGAAGCATTATCGCGCTCTCATCAAGGAGTTCATGAATGAGATTGTCAACCGCTCACATAAGTTTTCGAGAGAGAATTTTCTCGACAGAAAAGGAAGACACAGGGTATACGGCATCATACGCAGAGTTGATGAGGCACTTGATGAACTCGCACAGGAACTGATGAAAGATGAGAAAGACCATCTGGCGATACTGGCGAAAGTCGGCGAGATCCGCGGACTGCTGCTCGATATACTGACATGATTTAAAATACATTTGGAGCATATCCGATCAGAAAATGACCAACACATTTGACAGCATTATAGGACAGGAGCATATCAGAGAGCATTTAAAAACCACCCTGATCTCAGGGAAAGTCAGCCAGGCTTATCTGATCACGGGTGAGAGCATGCAGGGCAAGGAGTTCATAGCCAGGATCTTTGCAAATGCTCTTGTTTGCGAACATCCCAGGGACGGTTATGATCCGTGCACGGAATGCAAAAACTGTATTCAGGCGGCAACACGCAATCATCCCGATATCATCACGGTCACCCACGACAAGCCGAATACCGTATCCGTTGAGGATGTAAGACAGCAGATCGTATCGGATGCCCAGATTAAACCATACCAGAGCAGATGGAAGATCTACATCATGAATGAAGCCGAAAAGATGACACCTCAGGCTCAGAACGCCATTCTCAAAACGCTTGAGGAGCCTCCGGAATATGTTGTGATAATGCTCCTTACAACATCCAAATCCTCAATGCTGCCCACGGTTCTTTCAAGATGTGTTCAGCTTGATATGAGACCCGTTGAAGACAGCGTGATCAAAAATTACCTGATGAGTGAGATCAGGATCCCCGATTATAAGGCCGATATATGTACCGCCTTTGCGAGAGGCAATGTGGGAAAAGCCAGAAGTCTCGCGGTAAGTGAGGATTTCGACGGTATAAAGGAAGAGACGGTAAGGGTGCTCAAATTCCTCAGGAAGATGGATACCTCCGATATCATCAAAACACTGAAGAAATTTGAAGAATATAAGCTTAACATCAACGATCTTCTGGATCTTATGATGATATGGTACAGGGATGTCCTGCTGTACAAAGCAACAATGGATGAAGATCATATGATCTTCAGAGGAGAAAGAGATGAGATAATAAAAGAAGCGAATGACAGTTCATACGAAGGGATCGAGGGCATCCTTAAGATCCTGGAGAAAACAAAGGAGCGGCTGAAAGCCAATGTCAATTTTGAAATGGCAATGGAGCTGATGCTGCTTACGATAAAGGAGAATCAGAGATGACAAAAGTGATTGGTGTCCGGTTCAGAACGGCGGGAAAGATCTATTATTTCGGACCTAAAGATATAGAATTCAAACGTTCGGACCATGTGATCGTGGAGACAGCAAGAGGAGTGGAGTTCGGAACGGTCGTCCTCCCGAATATGGAAGTGGAAGACAGTAAAGTGACCCAGCCCCTCAAGAAGGTCATAAGAAAAGCCACGGTCGATGATGAAGAAAGAGAAAAGAGAAACCGCGAAAAAGAGAAGGATGCATACAGGATCTGCCAGGAGAAGATATTAAAGCACGGCCTGGAGATGAAACTGATCAATGCGGAATATACTTTTGACAATAACAAAGTGCTGTTCTACTTTACGGCAGACGGAAGAGTTGATTTCCGTGAACTGGTCAAGGATCTGGCCGGTGTATTCCGTACGCGTATAGAACTGCGGCAGGTAGGTGTCCGGGATGAGACTAAGATCCTCGGCGGAATAGGGATATGCGGCCGCCCGCTGTGCTGTCACTCCTATCTGTCTGATTTTGCGCCCGTTTCCATCAAGATGGCAAAGGAACAGAGCCTGTCTCTCAATCCTGCCAAGATCTCGGGGATATGCGGCCGTCTTATGTGCTGTCTGCAAAATGAAGCCGCGGTATATGAGGAACTGAACAGAAAGTTACCCAAGGTCGGAGACAGTGTTACAACACCCGACGGATTAAAAGGTGATGTCAGGGAGATCAATGTGCTGAAGCAGCGGGTCAAGGTAGTGGTCGAGGTTGATGACGAGAAGGAACTGCGAGAATACCCGGTTGATGAGATAAAGTTCAAGCCGCGTCACAAGAAAGAACATGAAGGTGATAAAGGCGGAAAACGAACGAAAAACAAGGAGAAGAATAAAAAACAGCGCGAGGAGAGCGAAGAGGAAAAAGAACTCGAGGAACTTGAAAGACTAGAAAAGAAAGATGGAAAATCCAAGCTGGACGACGATTGAATTAAATGAGGGAGAGAGGGTCGATGACCTCGAACGGTGCGGATATAAGATAATCCAGGATACCGGAAAGTTCTGTTTCGGCATGGATGCGGTGCTGTTGTCGGGGTATGCATATGCCAAACGCGGCGAGAAGGTTCTTGATCTTTGCAGCGGAAACGGTATCATCCCGATACTCATGGCGGCCAAAACACAGGCCGAGCGGTTTGTCGGTATCGAAGAACAGAAAGATGTTGCCGACATGGCAAAAAGAAGCGTTGCGGCTAACGGTCTTACGGAGAGGATAAACATAATCTGTGCGAACATAAAAGACACTGAAGAATACCTGCAGAAGGGGGTATTTGATGTTGTAACGTGTAACCCTCCGTATATGATCAATGAGCACGGGATCAAAAATCCCGATTCTCCCAAGGCGATAGCCAGGCATGAGATACTGTGTGATTTTGAAGATGTTGCAAGAACAGCTGCCGCCATGCTCCGGCCGGGAGGAAGATGCTTTATCATACACAGACCGTTCCGGCTTACAGAGATTTTTGAAACACTTACAAAATACGGTCTTGAACCGAAAAGGATGAAACTCGTTCATCCTTATATCAACCGGGAGCCGAACATGGTATTACTTGAGGCGGATCTTATGGGAAGAAGAAGACTTACGGTAGAAAGGCCTCTTATCGTATACGAGTCTCCGAACTGTTATACAAAGGAAATATATGATATATACGGATACTGACCATGAACCGGAAAAGAGTGCGGGAATGCTGTACCTGTGTGCAACTCCCATAGGAAATCTGTCCGATATCACCGACAGAGTAAAGGAAACTCTGAAAAACGCTGATATCATAGCGGCAGAGGATACCCGCAATACATTAAAACTTCTGAATCATCTGGGGATAAAGGCTCAGCTTGTGAGCTATCATGAGCATAACAAATACGACAGGGCAGCGGAACTTGCGGATAAAATGGAAAAAGGCCTGGATGTCGCACTTGTTACGGATGCCGGGACACCGGGAATCTCGGATCCGGGCGAAGTAATAACAAAAATGTGTTATGATAGAGGGATAAGGGTAACATCACTTCCCGGACCATGTGCGCTCGTAACGGCACTGTCGCTTTCCGGACTGCCCGCCAGACGTTTTGTGTTTGAAGGCTTTCTGCCGGGGGACAGGAAAGAGCGTCACAGAGTTCTTGAGGATCTGAGATCGGAGATACGTACCATAGTAATATATGAATCTCCCCATCACCTGAAAAAGACCCTGTCCGAACTTCTCGAAGTTCTTGGAGACAGGGAAACCGCAATATGCAGGGAGCTTACGAAGAAGTTTGAGAGCGTGGAGAGGGTACGGCTTTCGGAAGCAGATGAGTACTATAAGGATCATGACCCCCGTGGAGAGTATGTACTGATCATAAAAGGGCTTTCCAGAGAGCAGCTGGAAAAAGAGAAGGCGGCTGATTTTCTGGACATGGGGATCAATGAACATATGGCTGTTTATGAGGATCAGGGGATCGATCATAAAGAGGCGATGAAAATGGTGGCGAAAGATCGCGGCATTTCCCGGAGGGAAGTATATCAAATGCTGCTTGACGAAACAAACGATAAAAGGAGTTAGGGACATGGACAAGGAAAAATATTACATCACAACCGCGATAGCGTACACATCCGGTAAGCCCCATATCGGCAACAGTTATGAGATAGTCATGGCGGATGCGATCGCCAGATTTAAAAAACTTGAAGGTCGTGATGTCTGGTTTCAGACCGGAACAGATGAGCACGGACAGAAGATCGAAGAAAAAGCTGATGCCGCCGGTGTTTCACCAAAGGAGTTCGTGGACAGGATAGCGGGACAGATCAGGGATATCTGCGACAGCCTGAATGTAAGTTATGACAGATTCATCAGGACAACGGACGAAGACCATGTCGTGCAGATTCAGAAGATCTTCAAAAAAATGTATGAACAGGGAGATATATATAAAGGCAGTTACGAAGGACTGTACTGTACACCCTGTGAATCTTTCTGGACGGAAAGTCAGCTTGTGGACGGAAAGTGTCCTGACTGCGGCAGAGAGGTCAGACCGGCAAAGGAAGAGGCTTATTTTTTCAAAATGAGCAAATATGCCGACAGACTTATCGAGTATATCAATAGCCATCCTGATTTTATACAGCCGGTCTCACGTAAGAATGAGATGATGAATAACTTTCTCCTGCCCGGACTTCAGGATCTGTGTGTCAGCCGTACTTCTTTTAAATGGGGTATCCCCGTGGATTTTGATGATAAACATGTGGTATATGTATGGCTTGACGCTCTTTCAAACTACATAACCGGAATTGGATACGATACTGACGGGGAAAGCACTGATCAATTTAAAAAACTGTGGCCGGCCGATCTTCATCTGATAGGAAAAGACATCATAAGATTTCATACGATATACTGGCCGATCTTTCTGATGAGCCTCGGTATTCCGCTTCCTCATCAGGTGTTCGGACATCCCTGGCTGCTGCAGGGCGGTGAGAAGATGAGCAAATCCAGAGGAAACGTTATGTACGCGGATGATCTTATCGGCCTGTTCGGTGTTGATGCGGTAAGATATTACGTTCTGCACGAGATGCCTTATGACAATGACGGAACGATCACGTGGGAACTTGTTACGGAGAGATACAATTCCGATCTGGCCAACGTTCTCGGAAATCTGGTCAACCGAACAATCTCAATGAGCAACAAATACTTTGACGGTTTTGTAAGCTGCACGGGGGTCAGTGAAGAGGTTGACGATGACCTGAAAGCCGTATGTACTTCGGCAGCGGCAAAGGCAAAGAAAAGCATGGACAGCATGCATATGGCGGATGCCGTAAATGAAGTGTTCAGTGTATTCAGGCGTTGTAATAAATATATAGATGAGACAATGCCCTGGGTACTTGCAAAAGATGAAGAGAAAAAGGGCAGGCTTTCAGAGGTGCTTTACAATCTGGTTGAAGGGATCTGTATCGGAGCCAATCTCTTAAAGCCCTTTATGCCCGATACTGCTGACAAGATCCTGATGATGCTGTACGGGACCGAAAGGGATTTTGAGCTTCTGTCCGAATTCGGAGTATATAAGAGCGGAACAAAAGTTACAGACAAACCGGAAGTACTGTTTGCAAGAATGAAGACCGAAGACGTTATGGCTGAGGTTGAGAAGATAAGACAGGCACAGCTGGCTGAGTACGAGAGAGAGAATAAATAGGGAGGACAAGGGTATGAAAAAATTCATAAGCATTATTACGGTATTGGCACTGACAATAGGTATGACCGTGAGTGTAGGGGCTTCGCAGGTCATAACTTTTGATGAATCCGGAAACGGCACGGTTACAAACAAGAGCGAGTCCACGCCAACACCAACACCGGCACCTACACAGGCACCTTCGAACGAAGGCGGGGTCAACTCGATAATAGATGCCATATTCGGAGGATCATCGGATAACGGCGGATCGGATTCCGCAAATACGGAAAAGAAGGGTTATCTGGCACTTGGCGCGGATCTTACACCGGAACAAAGAACGGCGGTTTTGTCGATGATGGGTGTATCCGAAGCCGATCTCGGACAGTATGATATAGTCACGACAACCAATGCGGAGGAGCACAATGCTCTTGACAAATATATCGCCCCTTCGGTCATCGGGACAAAATCACTGTCATCGGTACTTGTTAAACCTGCCGAGTCGGGACACGGGGTCGTTGTCACAACAAATAACATCAACTACTGTACGACCAACATGTACAGAAACGCATTGATCACCGCAGGCGTTACGGATGCGGATATAATGGTTGCCGCGCCTTCTCCGATCTCAGGTACAGCCGCACTTATCGGAGCACTTAAGGCATATGAGAAAATGAGCGGAAAAGAAGTTTCCAGCAAGGCACTTGATACATCTCTCAATGAGCTTGTTACCACGGGACAGATCAAGGAAGCCGTCGGCAGCGACGACAAGGCCGAAGAGCTGATCGCCTATATCAAGACAGTTATCGCCACAAACGATCTTAACACAAGGGAAGAGATCGAGGCTGCCATAAGAAAAGGAATGGTTGATCTTAACGTTACTCTCACCGAAGAGGAGATATCTCAGATAATCGACCTTATGATGAAGGTCAAGGCAATGGGAATAGACTATAAAGTACTTGCCGAGCAGGCTGACGACATATATGCCAAGTACAAAGATGATATCAAAGCCGGAACATTTGACATCAACAAGGTTGATATCAATGATCTCGGACTGACAAAGATAGTCGGAAATGCCATCACTAACACGGCAAAGAGCATAGGAAACAGTATAGCAAACTTTTTCTCCGGACTGTTCAGATAGATGCAGTATAATATCCGGCATCTGAAGATAAAAGACTGGGATATGGCCATGCAGCTGGCATGGGATACATTTCTGGTGTATGAGGCACCCGAATACGAACCTGAGGGATTACAGAACTTTTACAATTTCGTAAAGGGAGACGAGCTCAGGAATATGTTTGCACTTGGAGAGTATCGTGCCTGGGGGGCGTTTGATGACGACGATGTTATCGTCGGTATTCTCGGCATCCGCAAATACTGGCATATTTCCCTTCTGTTTGTGGAAAGCAGACTTCACCATCAGGGAATAGCCACCCGTCTTCTGAACCGTGCGTTTAAGGAGGCGGCCGATGAGGGAATAAATACACTGACCGTGTTTTCATCCCCTTACGCTGTTGAATTCTATCACAGGATCGGGTTTAACGATACCGATCATGAAAAAACAACCGACGGCATCAGATATACACCCATGAGCATAGAACTGTTTTGATTGCTTTTTTCTCAGGGCTAAACTATAATCAAAATAGCGTATAAAAACCAAAGGATAGTGTTGTTTTGGGTAAAGCATTTAATTTTGAAGGACCTGTTTTTTCCTTTTTATCCCGGTTAGCAGATCTTTTCTGGCTTAATCTGCTGTTCATTCTGTGTTGTATCCCCGTCATCACGGTCGGTGCGGCTTCTACCGCAATGTATTACGTCACTCTCAAGATGGCGAAGAATGAGGAAGGATACATTACAAGGTCATATTTTAAGGCTTTTAAAGATAATTTTGTACAGGCCACAGTCATATGGGTTCTGTTTGTTGTTGTTTCTTTGATAATGCTGCTGGATTTTCGAATTGCGGGCGGCAGCACGACGGATATTTTCAACAGTGCCGCTGTCAGTAACGTGATTGTTGTGTCGGTCGGCGTCATGTTGATAGTCGTTGTGATGACCATGACCTATGTCTTTCCGTTATTGGCACAGTTTGAAAATACGGTAAGAAATACAGTCAAAAATGCTTTTCTTATCAGTATCAGACATCTGCCGTACACTTTTCTGATGATTTTTATCGCTCTGATTCCGACTGCTCTGATATGGTTTTTTCCGGCGTTTCTGATCCTGGTGCTGATAATGTTTTCTGCAGTAGCTTATATCAATTCGAAGTATTATAATAAGATATTTTCGTTATACATGCCGGACAGTACAGATGATGAAATAAGTGCGGATCCGGCGGAGGATATCAATGGGGAAGGCTGATAAGATCAAGAATAATAATATCACGGCACAGTGGGCGATACCCACTGTGCTTTTGATGATCTTTCTTGTTTTTACCCTTATCAACTACAACCGTACGATGCAGGAAAATGCCAAGGATAAAGCACTTGAGCGGGTCAGCAGACAGGCGGTATCCGTTGCCGGATTTTATAAAGGTAACTATGAGGCTATAGTTGCTTCCGCAGATGCCGTGGCTGATTATCTTATGACGGAAGATGACATATTCGGGGACCGTTCCATAGAGCTGATCAATCAGCTGGATCATCACGAAGGTCTCCTTGATGTATATATTGTCAGCAGTGACGGCAAAGCAATGGATTCATACGGCAATTCTGTTGACTCGATAGACGAGTTTGCCACACTTCTCGGAACAAAAGACAGTTCTCTTGCGATTATAGATTCCAACAACAGACCGGTCCTTCTTATTTCCTCCCCCATCAGAACAGAGAGTGAGTGGAGAGGTAATGTGATCCTTGTATTCAAGGCGGATAAGATATCCAAGCAGATGGATTCGACAGCGTACAGTTACTCCCTTG
Source organism: Lachnospiraceae bacterium (assembly GCA_024695145.1). Lineage (GTDB taxonomy): Bacteria > Bacillota > Clostridia > Lachnospirales > Lachnospiraceae > UBA2868. The sequence goes on along the minus strand of JAILIS010000010.1, from coordinate 57,952 downwards.
TATATTCCAACGGCCTGATCGGTGAAGTATACGGAGCCGATTCCGGCCTGTATGATCTCGGAGATAATCTTAATGATATTGTCACTGATCTTGTATTTGATGATACAAGTGCATCGGTATTCATGCAGAGCCTCATTTCGGGCAGGGCAGGAACGGCTCATGTTAATAATTCCAAGGGAGTCAGCTGTTATATATGCCATCAGCCTATAGGCAGGACCGGGGCGAGCATCATGGTCACGGTAAGGGATACCCAGATCAACAGGAGTATCCTCGAAGAAAACCGGGATACCCGCAGCATGATCATGAAGGTTCTGATCTCGATCGGTATATTTGTAGGTCTTATCATAGTGATCTACATCATCAACAGAGTAAGCTTCACAAAAGAGAGTATTGAGCTTCAGAACAAGGCGGAGACGGATCTTCTTACGGAACTTCTGAACAAGATATCAACTGAGAATAAGATCAAGGATTATCTTGAAGGAGAAGGCCGTGACAAGACGAGCATGATGTGTGTCCTTGACATTGATAACTTCAAAAAGATCAATGATACGATGGGACATGCATTCGGCGATGAAGTGCTTGCCACCCTCGGAAAGAGGATCCGGACAGAGTTCAGGGTGACTGATATAATAGGCCGTACCGGTGGCGATGAGTTCATCATCTTCTTAAAGGACCTCAAGGACGACAGCGTGATCGAGCGTGAGGCAAACAGAGTTGCCGGCTTTTTCAAGGATTTCACGGTTGGCACATATACCAAATACTCGCCCACGGCCAGTATAGGAGCTGCCATATTCCCGCGTGACGGCAGTGATTATGAGAGCATGTACAAAGCTGCCGACACGGCACTGTATAAAGCCAAGAAGCGCGGCAAAAATCAGCTGGCATTTTATTCTGAAGCGACCGAGGAAGATAAGATCGCTGCTGCCGAGGCCAGTAAGCCCAAGCCGATAGATTCCGATAACGAAAGCGAAATGTAATGCAAAAGCTTATATACATATTGTATATAAATTCCTGAAATCTTTAGGCAACCTTGGCATTCACAATTTGCCGCGGCATTGATATAATTTTCCCGATGCCGCAATATGGCGCATATCATTATTAAATTCGGAGGTTACTTAAAATGGCAGGATTATCACTTAAGAACATTTGCAAGGTTTATCCTAACGGATTCCAGGCGGTTAAGGATTTCAATCTTGAGATCGCCGATCAGGAATTCATCATCTTCGTCGGCCCTTCGGGTTGCGGAAAGTCAACGACACTTCGTATGATAGCAGGTCTTGAAGAGATATCTTCAGGTGAGCTTAAGATCGGAGATCGTGTAGTCAACGATGTTGAACCCAAGGACAGGGATATCGCAATGGTATTCCAGAACTATGCTCTTTATCCTCATATGTCTGTATATGACAATATGGCATTCGGATTAAAGCTTCGTAAGGTTCCCAAGGATGAGATAGATAAGATGGTTAAAGAAGCAGCCAAGATCCTTGATCTTACTCCTCTTCTTGATCGTAAGCCCAAGGCTCTTTCCGGTGGACAGAGACAGCGTGTTGCCATGGGTCGTGCCATCGTTCGTAACCCCAAGGTATTCCTTATGGACGAGCCTCTTTCAAACCTTGATGCAAAGCTCCGTGTTCAGATGAGAATAGAGATCGCCAAGCTTCATCAGAGACTTGGAACCACCATCATCTATGTAACACATGACCAGACTGAGGCCATGACACTCGGAACCAGGATCGTTGTTATGAAAGACGGTGTCATTCAGCAGGTTGATACACCTCAGAATCTTTATGACAAGCCCTGCAACCTTTTCGTTGCCGGTTTCATGGGAAGCCCTCAGATGAATTTCATCAATGCAACTGTTGATGTTGAGGGAGATGTTGCCAGCCTCAAATTTGCAGGCAAGAGTGTTCCCCTTCCTCCCGCCAAGTCCAAGAAGCTTATCGATGGCGGATATGCGGGAAAGGTTGTTACATTCGGTATTCGTCCCGAGGATGTATATGATTCCGAAATGTATATTGAAACATCTCCTCAGAGTGTATTTGAATCAACCGTAAAGGTATACGAGCTTCTCGGCGCTGAAGTTTATCTGTACTTTGATCTTGAAGAGTTCCCGATCACCGCAAGAGTAGATCCCAGAACTACCGCAAGACCGGGTGATACCGTTAAGTTTGCATTTGATGTCGAAAAGATCCATGTTTTCGATAAGGATACGGAGATGATCATCACCAACTGATAAATATCAGATCATATGAATGGTTCAGCGGGTCCTGAAGGACCCGCTGTCTTGTTATTTAGGCGGAATGATGATAGATTATACTCATGAAACCGACAGAAGATGAGAAATATATGAGACATGCTCTTGCTCAGGCAAAGAAAGCATACGCGCTCGGTGAAGTCCCTATCGGGTGTGTGATCGTATATGACAATAAGATCATAGGGCGCGGTTATAACCGCAGAAATACAGACGGCAATACTTTAAGTCACGCGGAGATAACAGCCATAAGAAAGGCCAGCCGCGTGATGGGAGACTGGAGGCTTGAGGGCTGTACGATGTATGTGACGCTTGAGCCCTGTCAGATGTGTGCAGGGGCCTGTGTGCAGGCAAGGCTTGACAGGGTGGTTATAGGCTGCATGAGTCCCAAGAGCGGATGCGCCGGATCGGTGATCAATCTTTTGCAGATGGATGATTTTAATCATCGCGTGGAGATAACAAAGGATATACTGTCCGATGAATGCAGCAGTCTGCTGACACGGTTTTTTGAAGAACTCAGAGAACGGAACAGGGCGGAAAAAAATAAAGATGACAGTTCCGTATGAAAGGGTACAAGTAAATGGATGAAAGATCAAAGATGACTGCGGATAAGGTAATAGAAGTGGGAAAAGAAGCCCGCGGAATGAGAAGCGTTCTCATAAAAGTGATTATTTTCTCACTCATCCCCCTTCTGGTAATGGGGATAGCGATCAGTATAATCACCAACATCAATGTAAGGAAGATAATTGAAGATGAGATAAAAACCGAGCTTCGTATGGGCGCATACGGTCTGGAGAACAATTATTCCAATATAGGAGACGGCGATTACAGTGAAAAGGACGGCAGGATCTATAAAGGAGATAAAGAGGTTTCGGGACGTCTTTCGTCAATAGGTAAGGATCTGTTAAAGATAGGACTTGTATGTACATTTTTCTATGAAGATACCAGAATAGATACTACTGTTGCCGATATTTCGGGAGTCAACATGGCCGGAACAAAACTTGATCCGTCAATATACCTTGAACTGACCAATACCGGGAACGAACTGTTCTGTGAAGCCGTGGATCTGGGAGGCAGGACGTATTACGGGTATTATATTCCTTACAGGAACAGTAACGGCGAGATCAAAGCAATCTTTTTTTCCGGAAAAGAAAGGAGCGAGATCATGCAGAGAGTGTGGAGTGTTACGGTAATGATCCTCCTGGTGGGGCTTGTAACACTTTTTATCGCCATTATAATCTCTTTGTTGTGTTCCATATACCTTGTGGGATTTTTGTTCAGGCATTTCAGACACGAAGAGGATCTGAACGTACAAAGGAATGCGGCCCAAAATCAGCTGGAGTTTATGACTCTGGTAACACGTGAAGTTCGTGATCCGATAGATGCGATCACCGTTCTGTCTGACAGGATCCTTGATGAGGAGTCTTCTCCCGAGATCAGAGAGGAAGTACTCGGGATCAAAGAAGCATGCAATTCCATGATCATCTCATTTAATTCGATAAGGGATTATTCGCAGCTGGAATCAGGACAGACACAGATCGAAGAGGAAGAATATGAACTGACTGAATTAGTTGACGAATGCTGCAATAAAGTCAGCCCGGGAAAGGAACGAAAAGGTCTTGATTTTTCGGTCCGGTACGATGACAACATGCCGAACTGTCTCAAAGGTGATCATGATAAGATAAGACAGGTTCTGGTAAATCTGCTTGAGAATGCCGTGAAATACACATACGACGGCAGTATCAGACTGGATATCGGATACAGGATGATAAGAGCTGACAAGATAGACGTTACATTTACGGTGACGGACACCGGTGTAGGGATACGTAAAGAGGATGCCCAGAAACTGTTCAGTTATATCGGTAAGGTGAGCAAGGACAAGAATGTGAGTATAAAAGGGACGGGCCTTGGTCTGTTGATATGCAAACGGCTTGTGAGCGCGCTTGACGGAAGGATATCCGTGGACAGTGAGATCGGAAAAGGATCGGTATTCTGTTTTACGGTTCCTCAGGATGTCCTTAATAAAACAACTGTGGGAGAGAGCTGAAACAATGATATCTGATCGGATGATCTTACACTGCATAGAAGAGGCAGGCGATATTGCCGGTATCGATCTGACGGTTACAGACAGTCAGGGACGGATCATCGCCGGAAACAGGTCGAAAAAAATCCCGGATCAACAGGTGTTCCGTGAATTTCTGAAAAGCGCGGAAGATGAGCGCACCGCTGACGGATACGGGATCTACAGGATATGCGAGGGAGATGAGACGGCATGTATCCTTGTGTATTCAGGCGGTCCCGAAGGTTATGTGAGCGCACGTCTCGTTGCGGCACAGCTTCGCAATCTGATAGAAGCCGACAGGGACAAACCGGATCGGAATTCATTTTTCCGGAGCCTGCTGCTTGACAGCCTTCCGGGTGTTGAGATATATAACAGGGCCCGTAAACTGCATGTGGAAGCAATTCAGAAGAGATGTGTGTTCATAATCGAGCCGGTCATCCGTAAAGACAATGATCTCACGGATATGGTCAGGGAACTGTTCTACACGGAAGCCGGAGACCATGTCATTGCAGTGGAAGAGGGCCGGGTTGTTGTTATAAAAGCATTATCTGAAGATGAGGGTGCTGATGAACTTCAGGAAACTGCCCAAATGCTTGTTGATATGGCAGGTTCGGAGGCAGGTGATGATGTCAGGGTTGCATATGGGACGGTGGCAGATGATATAAAAGATGTACCGGCATCATTTCGTGAGGCCCGTATGGCACTTGAGGTAGCCGGGATATTCTATCCTTTCAAAAGAACGATCGAATATGCGAACCTGGGTGTGGGAAGACTGATATATCAGCTTCCGACAGATCTGTGCAGGTTGTTTGTCAAAGAAATATTCGGAGATGAAATACCCGATGAGATCGATGAAGAGATACTGACTACCGTGAACAGGTTTTTTGACAACAGCCTTAATGTGTCCGAAACATCCAGGCAGCTGTTCATACATCGCAATACGCTGATATACCGTATCGAAAAGCTTCAAAAAGCGACAGGGCTTGATGTAAGGGTATTTGATGATGCTCTTACACTCAAGATAGCGCTGATGGTAGTTAATTATATGAAATATGTCGAAGACCGTCACTGAATACCGCGAAGCTCCACACACTCTATGGAAGATGAAAGTTCCTGCCGGTACATAAGGAGTTCTTCCCGGTCTATGGCATTAAGGGTTTTGTCCGGGACAAATTCACTCATCACAAATCCCTGAAGATAGTAGCGCTTCGCTCCTTTAAGGAGAACTGAAATATCTTTTACCGTCCCGGGATCCAGGAATTCTTTTACGGCAGTTGTCCGAAACTCATATTCACAGTTTCCGCCGATCAGGATATCTATGCTTTCCTTTATCGGTGCAAGCTTGATATCCTCCACTCCGCATGCCTTTCCGTATTCTGAAAGCGATGACTTGATATCCATTGCTATATAATCCACCAGACATTCATCGATAAGGAACTTTAACATCTTCGGATTGGTCCCGTTTGTGTCAAGTTTTGTCAGAAGTCCCATCCCTTTGATAAGGCGCAGAAAGGCAGGAAGTTCGTCATACAGTGTAGGTTCGCCTCCCGTTATGCAGACACCGTCAAGGACACCTGATCTTTTACTGAGAAATTTCAGTATATCCTCATCGGTATATGAGCCCCTCTCCTGTGATGTGACAATGTTCATGTTGTGACAGAAAGGACAGCGCATGTTGCATCCGGCCAGAAATACCGTTGCAGCAACATGGCCGGGATAATCAAGCAGTGTTGTTTTTTGCAGCCCAATGATATTCAGCATCTGTAACCATCCCTGCAGTCAGTCACAAAAATTCCCCACACTTCCGTCGGCAAACGGACTGCCGATATCACATCTTCCGTGATGATGAACTTCCCTGACATAATCTTCCCGTTCGGTCTCAACCCTGTGTACTCCTATCCTGCTCACTCCGTCACGGGTTTTGTCATCCAGCATTTTGATAACGTCTTCGATCTCTTCCGGTGTCGCCATATAAAAAACCTCTCCTTAATGAAAAAGTAATTGTTTTCCAAACAATTATAACATGATAAGATGTTTTTAGATCAAAAAAGTACAGGGAGACTTTTCATGGAAAACGAAAATGAATTAATGGAAACAACCGATACGGAAACAGCCGATACGGAAGCAGCCGATACAAAAGCAGCAGATACACAGATCACAAATACTGAGGATGAGACCGGAGAAAAAAGAAGTTTCCCGACGCAGGTGGTTCTTACCATAAGAACGATAGTAGGGGCTTATGTTATATATCTGGCCTATCAGATCATCACATCGGATGAGGAGGTAACTCCCTGGATGTGGGCCGCTGTAGTGCTCTTTATAGTTGCCGGAGCTGCTCTTGTGATCATGTCGGTAAAGCATTTTATCATGGGAGAATATGAGGGCGGAAAAAAGGACGTCTGAGAGTCTATGAATGCTCGTTTCCCCAGAATTGACAACGGTTACAGCCTTGTGTATACTACAAATTGCGCAGTCGAAAGGGTGTGTTTCGGCCGGGTCTTGCGCAACAGGGCGCTGCGAATCGTGTCAGGTCAGGAATGAAGCAGCACTAAACAGATGCCCCTGTGTGCCGCAAGGGTGCCTGGCCGGGCCCCCTTTCGATTGTTAAATACAGACAGAAGGGGCCTGTTTCACAAAGAGAAATGGTAGGAGGTCTGTCTCACAGATAATGAATGTTGTTACCATCGCCATAGTGATAATAGGGGTAGCCGTTCTGATCTTTCTTGCCGTCTGGATCTGGTTCATGAAGCGTAACAGAGATGATGATGAACAGATCTTTGACGATATGGAAGGTGCGGAATTTGAGAATTACTGCGCTGAACTGTTGGAAGCCGCAGGATTTGACAATGTGGAGACGACCCCTGCAAGCCATGACTACGGAGTTGATATAATCGCGGACAGAGACGGCATCACATACGCGATCCAGTGCAAGTGTCTCTCTGATTCCGTAGGCATCAAAGCCGTTCAGGAAGCGTATGCCGGCAAAGACTATTACGGCGTAATGGTAGCCGCAGTGATGACAAATCAGAACTTTACAAAATCAGCGGTTGAATTTGCCAATAAACTCAATGTTGTATTGTGGGACGGAGATTATGTGATAAATCTCATTCACAAGACAACCATTCCCGAAAAAAAGAAACTTATGCAGTTTGTCAGACCGGAGATCGATAATGCTAAAAAGGATCCTGTTATTGATAAGCACATGGGACAGTGAGTACGCCAAAGCGACCATCGATGGTATTCTGGAGAGGATAGGAACAGAGGACATCGAGCTTCATATACTCAATTCCTATGATAATCTTATGGAGAGCGATTATTTTCTGAAGGGGAGAGAGATATATTTTCTTCCCGATCCCGACAAATACGACGGGTTGATAATCGCGCTTTCGACAGTGGAATCACTCAAGCACGTCAACAAAATAACAACTACATTTCAAGAGCATAACAGACCTGTTGTCTGTATCGACATACATTCCGACAACACTATTTTTTGCGGGCTTGATAATTACCGGTCCATGTATCAGCTTGTGGATCATATGATCACCATACATGACTGCAGAATAATGAACTATCTGGGCGGTCCGGAGGACAATGCCGAGAATATGGAAAGATTCAGGGCATTTTGTGATTGTATGGCATCCCACGGAATAAAGCTTGAGAAAAGAAGGGTCCTTCACAAAAGATTTTGGAAGACCGACGGAGCAGAAGCATATAATGAATGGAAAGAGCGTGGGGTCAACATGGCGGATGCCGTTATCTGCGCAAATGATTTTATGGCACTGGGATATATTGAGGCGGCTTTTCGTGACGGGATAGCCATACCCGATTATATGAAGCTCACTGGATTCGACAATATCGAAGGAGCACAGAAGTATTCGCCTTCCATTACAAGTGTTAACAGGAATCACAAACAACTGGGATATGAAGCAATGGATGCACTCCTTGAAAAGCTGGAAGATGATCTGGAATATGATACCCGCTTTGTGGAAGGATATATCAGCTATAACGAAAGCTGCGGATGTGATCTTACAAGAGATATCAGGAGCGATTACAATGAACTGGTCAAGAAGAACAGAAAACAGACAGAGACCATTTCCAGACACAGTTATTCCAGACAGATTCTCGATAAGTGCAAAACGCCGGGTGATTACAGAGAAGCCCTGACCGGTCTCAAAGAACTTATGGGGACGCCGGATATAGCCATAGCATTGAACAGATCATTCTTTGATGAAGATGTGGATTCACCAAAAGAAGGATTTGATGACAGTATGATACTGTTTTACGATGACGGTGAAGAGGACATTGAGATCAAAGAAAAACTGTATCCCGCAAAATGGAAAAATCACTGTCGGACTTATCTGTTTGAGTCTTTGAGAAACAATAATCAGACATACGGATATACTGTAATGCCATACGAAAAGGATTTTTTCAGCAGGGATAAACACAAGGTTCTGGTCGAAAATCTTTCACTGTCACTTGAAAATACCAAGAACCGCATTGTTATTGACGTATTGAAGAAGAAAACGATATCATGAGCTAAAGAAAGGACTGTATAGCTATGAAAAAGAAGAGATCGGCACTGATCGCCGGCAGTATCTTTGTACTTATGATACTTATAATATGTATTGTTAACGCTTCAGCCGATGGAGGCTACATGTTTACGGGAACATTCTGGGCGCTTGTCCCGCCGCTTGTCGCGATCCTGCTGGCGCTGATAACCAAGGACGCCTATTCTTCGCTGTTTGTGGGAATAGTTTTGGGAGCGGTCATGGTATCATCGTGTTCTTTTACGGGAACACTTGACACGGTGACGGTAGACGGTCTTACCGATGCCGTCGCGGGAAACGCAGGTATTCTGATATTCATCGTGATCCTCGGGATAGTGGTTGCTCTTATCAACAGGAGCGGAGCGTCAAGATCTTTCGGTGAATGGGCTTCCAAAAACATCAAAACTAAAGTGGGCGCCTCCATTGCGACTATCGCTCTCGGAGTTCTGATCTTTATAGATGACTATTTCAACTGTCTGACAGTAGGTTCCGTAATGTCACCGATCACGGATTCAAAAAAAGTATCGAGAGTCAAGCTTGCATATCTTATTGATGCCACTGCAGCTCCGATATGTATGATAGCTCCGATATCATCATGGGCAGCGGCGGTAAGCGGATGTGTCGAAAGTGAGAGATATTCGGGGATTGAACTGTTTATCAGGGCGATACCTTACAATTTCTATTCCATACTGACTATTGTTTTTCTCATAACCATATCTGTTTTAAAATTTGACTATGGCAAGATGAAAAAATTTGAAGAGGTCGCTGAGCTTACCGGGGATCTGAGTAAGATGGATCTGTCAGAGGATGAGGAATACATACTCAAGACAGAAGGGCCCGACGCCAAACCAAAAGGAAGGCTGCGTGACCTCATCGTGCCTGTGATCATACTTATCGCATTCTGTGTATGGGGACTTCTGCACAACGGATTCAGCGCGATCGAAGAAGGCGGTGTCATAGAAGCCTTTTCAAGTACAGATGCATATGTGGGACTTCCGTGGGGAAGCATTATCGCCCTTGTTGTTATAGTAGTTTATATGATCGTACGTAAGGTGGTAACATTTGATGAAGCCATGGAATGTATACCCAGGGGATTTTATTCAATGGTTCCTGCCATAACCATACTGACTCTTGCGACGGCACTTAAGAATATGACCAATGCTCTTGAAGCAGGTTCTTTTGTGAAGATGATCATGTCAAACGCGGACGGGCTTCAGTGGGCTCTTCCGGCCATAGTGTTTGTGGTCGCATGTCTGGTGGCGTTTGCTACCGGAACGAGCTGGGGAACATTCGGTATTCTCATTCCCATTGTATCGGTTATCTTTCCGGAGACCAGCCCGCTGTTCTTTGTGGGAATTTCCGCCTGTCTTGCCGGTGCGGTCTGCGGTGATCACTGCTCACCGATATCCGATACAACAATTATGTCATCGGCCGGTGCGCACTGTAACCATATTAATCATGTTGAGACACAGCTTCCTTACGCCATATCGGTTGCATGTATTTCAACTGTCTGCTACATTCTTGCGGGGTTGTTTGCAGAGGCAGGTATTACATGGTTGTCTCTGCCTGTAGGTATTGCTCTTGTTATAGCATTCCTTTTCTTTATGAAGAAAACTTCAAAGGCCTGAATTGATCAAGGGAGGATCGTATGTTTAAGAGAAAATGGTATGAATGGGGACTGACCATTGTATTCTTCGGAATGGCGGCTTTGTGTGTATATCTCAATTTCAGGCCGGATGTAAGGGACAGTGCCAATAAAACAACCGTCATCATAAACATAGTGATGTTCGTGATCGTTGCCATAGTGTTCCTGGCGGCCGACTTTGGCTCTTTTGCGCCTATGAACGCTATTATCAAGGACTTAAAGAACGCTACCGGAAAGATAAAATCAGATGCGCTCAATGCCCACTCTTATCTGTGGGAACCATACCAGTCGAATAATGTCAAACTGTTCAGAAACAAAACTCTTGATTCCCTTTTTACGGATTTCGTTTTTGAACTGAACAGGGAAGATGATGCGGAAAATGCGTATTACCGGCCGAGTATTGACGATTATATCAACGAAGAGCTTGTAGACACCGTCATGCACAGAAATGAGCTCAATCAGGTTCCCGGAATGCTCACGGGTCTCGGAATACTCGGAACGTTCATAGGTCTTTCCATAGGTCTTGAACATTTCAATACCGGTACGACCGCACAGATGACAAGCAGCATAGAGCCTCTTATGAAAGGTATCAAAGTCGCATTCCATACATCGATCTTCGGACTTGTTTTTTCACTTACGTTCAATGCGATCTACAAGAGAAAACTATATGAAGGTGAATGCGCGGTAGCTGATTTTAATCAGGCATTTAAGAAATACGTTCTTCCGGATACCGAGAACAACGGAATGAACCAGCTGATATCCCTTCAGGCTGAACAGATTGAGGCTGTTGACAGAATGTATGTCAGGGTTGCGGAGGAACTTGACAGGATCATAGATCCGCAGTTTGAAAGACTTGCCAAGGCGGTTTCCGAGTTTGAGACTATAATGGTCAGAAACGAAGTCGAAGCCATCAGGCAGATAGTGGATACTTTTATAACAGAGATGAATGCATCTCTCGGCAACAGTTTTTATCAGCTGAGCGAGTCGGTTAAGGAGCAGTACAATTCACAGAAAGAGACAGCCGATCTGATGACGGATCTGTTAAAGACTACGGGAAGCAATACCGCAACACTTCATACCATCAATCACGAGACAGAGCGGCTTGTCACGACCCTTAACAGTTATACTGCCAGCATACAGACCATCCAGAACGAACTTCAAAAAACTCTCGAACGGTTGACAACGGAAGACAGATCGGCACGTAGCCTGGTATTTCAGGAGAGAAACATGCTCATGGAACAGGGCAAGATGATACAGGAATTCAAGGATGCCGTTTCGCGTATAGACAATTATTCAAAAGATACCAATGAACGTGTTAACGAGGCACTTGAAGAAGTCACAAACGGTGTTGATTATATGAAAAAGCTTTCGGATAAGGTAAATCAGTCCGTCGGGAGAAGATAAATGAGGCGAAGGAACTTCCACAGGAGAGATGAGGAAACTTCATACTGGCTGTCTTATTCGGATATGATGGCAGGGCTTCTGTTGTGTTTTGTTCTGATCATCTCACTTACGGTACTGCGTTCAAAAGTCATGTATGACCAGAAGCAGAACGAACTGGCAGGTAAGGAGCAGGAGCTTATCATCCAGTCGGAGGAGCTTGAAAACGAGCGGCTGACGATAGAGGAGCAGGGTGCCAAGCTGAACGCCCAGGAACTGAAGCTTTCGGAGCAGGAGGGCGAACTGCTTGCACAGCAGAGGAAACTCGAAGAGCAGTCCCAGCTGCTCAAAGAACTTGAAAAGCTCATGGGAGAGCAGCAGGCCAAGCTTGATAATATCATCGGTATCAGAAGTGAGCTCATTGAGGCACTGCGCAATGAATTCGAGCATTCGTCTCTTTCCATCGCAGTGGATGAAAATACCGGTGCGATCACGATGGATTCGAACATTTTGTATGAATATAACAGATCGGTCTTAAAATCGGGCGGAAAGGATTTTCTCGGGGAGTTCATGCCCAGATATTTAAAGATACTGCTCAGTCCGAAATACAGTAAGTATGTATCGGAGATAGTCATAGAAGGGCATACCGATACGGACGGAAGTTATCTGTCAAATCTTCAGCTGTCGCAGCAAAGAGCGTATTCTGTTGCCGATTACTGTATCAGCGATGACAGTGATTTTCTGACAGAGAGGGAAAAAGAGGAACTGAAGGAAGTCCTCTCAACGGTCGGCAGATCTTATTCCGAACCGATACTCAAGCCCGACGGAAGTGTTGATGCCGAAGCATCAAGGCGTGTGGAGATCCTCTTCAGATTAAGGGATGAAGAGATGATCCGGGAAATGATGGAAATACTCAACGAAACATCATCCAACTGATATCAGCCGTATACGGTACGGCAGGAAGGAATGGGATATGAGAAAAGCTCTATTCATAGGCGGAACAGGAACGATCTCTATGGCTGTGACACGGGCCGTATCACGTGATGAGGACTGGGAACTCTATCTGATCAACAGGGGCAGCAGGACTGATGAAGTTCCTGAGAATGTTCATATCATTAATGCGGATATCAATGATGAAGATGCGGTAGATGATCTTATCGGGGAGATGCGGTTTGACTGTGTCTGTGATTTCATCGGATTTACGCCCGAACAGGCGGAGAGAGATTACAGGCTCTTCAGGGGAAGGTGTGCGCAGTTCATATATATCAGTTCGGCTTCCGCGTACAACAAGCCCTGCAGGAATTATGTGATAACCGAAGGAACCGCGCTGGCCAACCCTTTCTGGGAATACTCGAGAAACAAGATATACTGCGAGAGCTTTTTTATGGATAAATACGAGAAGGAAGGCTTTCCGATCACGATAGTCAGACCGAGTCACACTTACGATGAGAGAAGCGTCCCCCTCGGTGTTCACGGGAACAAGGGAAGCTGGCAGGTTATCAAAAGGATGATCGAAGGAAAGCCCGTAATTCTTCACGGAGACGGAACTTCCCTTTGGACCATGACGTTTAACGAGGATTTTGCAAAGGGATTTATCGGCCTTATGGGTAATCCTCATGCTATAGGAGAGAGCTTCCAGATCACAAGCGACGAAACGCTTACATGGAACCAGATATATGAAGCCATAGCGGATGCGCTTGACGTTGATTTTATCCCGTATTACGTATCATCGGAATTCCTTGCTTCTGTAAGTGATTATGACTATTTCGGATCTCTGCTCGGGGACAAAGCGAACTCGGTCGTGTTTGACAACAGTAAGTTAAAATCAGTTGTTCCGGGATTTACATGCACGATAAGGTTCGACCAGGGTATCAGAAGGACTATCGACTACTGTCTGTCACATCCGGAGTGTCAGGTTCCGGATCCCGAGTTTGACCTGTTCTGTGATAGGGTGATAGATGAGCTTGAAGAGGCGAAGGACAGACTGAGATAATGAAGATCAGAAGAGCTGCAGATAAAGATATCCCGGGGGTATTATCTCTCCTTTCACAGGTTTTGGAGGTGCATGCAAAGATACGCCCGGATATTTTTTTGTCCGGAACGACCAAATATGGCCGCGAAGAACTCGAGGAAATGTTTAAGGATGACGAAAGACCCGTCTATGTCGCCGTTGATGATGCCGGAGCTGTCACAGGTTATGCATTTTGCCAGTTAAAGGATATAAAGGCCGATACGATGATCTGCAAAAGATCGGTGTATATAGATGATCTGTGTGTGGATGAGGCATCAAGAGGAAAACATATCGCAACAGATCTGTTTGAGCACGTCAAGACGGAAGCGAAAAAGCTCGGATGCAGGGACATCACGCTGAATGTATGGGAAGGAAACGAAGGAGCGTTTTCATTTTACAGATCGATGGGGATGACCCCGCGTTCCACCACGATGGAATATGATCTGGACGGACAGGATATATGAACACAACGGATAATGAAAAAAAAAGAGTCCCCAAAAGGATCGTGCTGTTTGTCGGGATCTGCCTTGCAATACTGTCTGCTTCACTTATAAAAAAGGATGTTGAGTATTCATCTTTTGAAAATCGCACGATGCAGTTCTTCCGCTGGCCGGATGTAAACAGTGTTCTGTCAGGGGAGTGGTTTGAAGTTTTTGAAACATACAATCTTGACCAGGTGATAGGACGTGATCTTCTCGTTGAGATCAATACACATATACTCAGAGCGCTCGGAAAAAGGCAGATAGACCGCATAACAGCCTGTGATGACGATACTCTGCTCATAATATCGTATGATTTTCCGCAGCCTGCAAGAGTCGGGGATCCTTTTACCGAAAATGTCCTGATACCGCTTAAGGATGCCACGGCTTCCTACGGCGGACAGTTTTATTACATGAACATATATCCCAGGGATGTTTATTTCTGGAACAGTTTTCCTTACCATAAAGATGAGACGGTAGATGATTATCATGCCGCAAATGATGAGGATATGCGGGATCTTAACGGTAAGGGTATACTGAGTGTTGATACATACGGCATAACCGAAGAGCATTCGGATGAGTATCTGTTCTTTAAAAGTGATCATCACTATACATATAAAGGTGCATATTATTCATATCTGAAGCTTCTTGATGTAATTAACGCCAACAATCCGGATAAAGAACCGCTGAGCTTCCCCGAATGGGAGAAGATGGATCATTTCAGGCCGGAAGGGAAATTCTGGGGATCGCTTGTTTCCCATCTGGGTGATCCGGGGTATAAGAACACGGATTTTCTGGAGTATGCTCTTCCGAAAGACTATCCTGATGAATACACGAGGTATGAATTCGGCGAACCTTCCGATATGCCCCTGATAAGACAGGATGAGACGACAGAATACGGGTTCTTTATGAACGGTGACTATGGTAACACCGTTGTTAAGACAAATCGTCCCGACAGGCCGAGTATACTTATCATCGGAAAATCATGTACAGATGCTTTGGAAGTCATGGCCGTGTATGATTTTAACGAAATGCATTCGATCGATCCGCGAATGTTTGAGAACAATATCACAGCGTACACGGAATATATCAAAAACGCAAAATGCGATTATGTTGTTGTACAGGATATATTCGAAATGGAGTGACAGTTAAGACCCATGCTGTTTTCGAGTTACACGTTCATCATCATATTTCTGCCTCTGCTGATCATCGCGTATTACATCATTCCGGAAAAACTGCGCAATGCGCTGCTTCTGGCTGCGAGTCTTGCTTTTTATGCATGGGGAGGGCCTTCGTATCTTCTCGTCATGCTTGGTTCGATCCTGATAAATTATGTTTCGGGACTTGCGGTTGACGGATTGTCTGAAAGACCTTCTGCAAAGAGATGGGCAGTGATCCTGACCGTTGTTCTTAATCTTTCTCTTCTCGGATATTATAAATATACGGATTTTTTTATAGAGAACATCAATTGGATCACAGGACTTGATATTCCGCTCCGGCATATCATACTTCCGCTGGGTATATCGTTCTATACGTTTCAGGGTATGAGCTATGTGTTTGATATCAGCCGCGGGAAAGGAAAAGTACTGAAAAATCCACTCAGACTTGCGCTATATATCTCCTTCTTTCCACAGCTCATAGCAGGCCCCATAGTGCGTTATGAGACTATAGCGCCGCAGCTTGAACACAGAAATGTTGATACAGCCGTACTTAATGATGCGATATTCCGTTTTGTCCGGGGTCTTACCAAGAAGGTTCTTCTTGCAAATATGATCGGTGAGTATGCCGGTATATGCTTTGCGGAAGGCGCCGGCAGCCTGACACTTGTATCTTCGTGGGCAGGGGCGATCGCTTATACCCTGCAGATCTATTTTGATTTTTCCGGGTATTCGGATATGGCCATAGGACTCGGAGCCATATTTGGGTTTTCGTTTCCGGAAAACTTTGATCATCCGTATTGTGCCCAAAGCATAACCGAATTCTGGAGAAGATGGCACATCTCACTCGGAACATGGTTCAGAGATTACGTTTACATTCCGCTTGGCGGAAACCGGAAAGGAAAACTGCGGCAGTTTTTAAACATAATCGTTGTATGGTTTCTTACCGGGTTCTGGCACGGAGCATCGTGGAATTTTGTTATTTGGGGTCTCTATTATGCGCTGATACTGGTTCTGGAGAAATCTGTTATTTTAAAGTATAAGGAAAAGATCCCTGTATTTTTCAGACACATATATACGATCATTTTGATAGTGATCGGTTTTGTCATCTTTAATTCCCCGTCTCTGTCATTTTCATCGTCATATATTTCTAGGATGTTTGATCTGACATACGGAAGGAGCACATGGGCATCCGAGCTGATACACATTTTCAGGGAATACGGGGTGGTGATCCTGGCAGGATGCATCTTTTCAACCCCGGTCGCAGACAGGATCCTCTCTCTTATCAAAGAGAAGACATCGGCATCTTCTTATGAAGTTATAAAGAGCGTCATAATGACTGTACTGTTCCTTGCCTGCTTTATGCGTCTTGTTGTAAGTTCTTACAACCCGTTCATCTATTTCCGTTTCTAAAGAGTGTGATGGTCTTCATATCCGTATAGACAGCACATTCATGCCCAGAAGATTCTGATATTCCACATTTTTGGCTATATTATATACCAGCCGGATCCCTATGTTGGTCCCCGGATCGCTGTACTGCATGATCTTATGGTATTCCAAAGGGTCAAATGCACCGCAGTTATCGCGTATATGCAGGATTATATCATCATTAACGTGGATAACACGGATGTCCACACTGTGATCCTTTCCGTCATGTCCGAATCCGTGCTTTACGATATTACCGGCCATTTCTTCCATACAAAGGGATGCAAAGAAGGAACGCCGCCTGTCGATTCCGTGCAGAAGGCAGAATTTTCCGACTTCCACGGAAACGTTGTAGACTTCCTCCTTACTGGAAACACTTATATCTATGCGTTCTTCGCTTCCGACACCGATACGTTCCGGTATTGCCATCAGTTCTTCTATGTTGCGTGGAAATTTCTTCCTCTCTATCCAGGATGAGGCAATGATCAAAAGAGCGCAGATCACACCGTTAAGGATGTTTGAGATATACAGTCCGTTCATTTTCATTATCGGGATAAGGAAGAAGCTGCACAGAACCACGCCTATCATTCCGTCCACGACAGGAAGTATTACTGATATGATCTTTCTTTCAGCCGCCTGTGCGTATGGTACAAATGACAGACTCCACAGAGCCAGAGGCATGCATAACGGAATAAGCCGGAATCCCATCACGGTATAACTGTATACGGGATCTGACGGATCCCTGTAGAACATTCGTGTAAGCGGCTCTGCCAGAAGGATCAAAGCGGCCGTCACGGCAAGGACTATCAGGAGACCTCTCGTCATCACTATCTTCATCTCATTGACCAGAGACTGCCGGTCCTCTTCTCCCAGACTGATGGAGAACATCATACGGGCTACGGCCATAATGCCGAACGGGATCGGCCAGCACAGAGCCAGAACGGAATTGGATGCTGCGAACGATGATATGCCTACGCTTCCAACGTATTCCAATATAAAAAAGTTTACGATCAGGCAGCGGAACATCTCCACAAACCGGGACAGGGCACCGCTGTATCCGAGCTTTACGATATCAATTGCATCACCCCAGTCACAGCCTTTCGGTGAGAACTTCCATTCGCTCCTGCCCATGAAATAATATGCGGAAAGGATCAACAGAAATATCCATTCCGACACCGATGTTGCCAGTCCCAGACCGAATGTACCCCACGAGAAAAACACTATGAACATCTGATCACATAAAGCATTTGCCGCAAAACAGATGATACTGGCTGCCATAGTCCATTTCCGGCGGTTTTCGAGAGACATAAAAGAAAAAAGCTGCTGACCGAGAATGAGTGCCGGGATACCGACTGCCTGCCCGAGGATGTACTGGTTCAGCATCTTTAGATCCAATCCGTCATCCACCAGTATTTTGGTGGCACCTGTATATACGCCGGCTACGAGCAGAAAACCCGTAAGCAGTGAAAGAGCACCGGATATCAGCAGTGCCATGGTGAACAGATTGTTGATCCTGTTTCGATCCGATGCCAGATAGCGCCCGTAAAGGACCTGCGATCCGCTTACGAACATGATGCTTGCCGCATAAAGGAAATGGTTCAGCGGTCCGAACAGTCCGATGGCACTCATGGCACTTTCACCGATCATGTTACTAGCATACAGTGTATCCACGATGCCGTTGATCGCAGTTATTATGAGCAGCAGGATCTGATATGGCAGAAGCTTTAAAAACAGTCCCGAGAGCAGTTTGAATTCCGAAGTATTTGTGTTCATAACGGTGGTCTGTGTTTACAGTTTACAATAAAAGAGACCGCTGCGGCGATCTCGTGATATAATGCCCTTATATAAAATCGGAGCGACAGGATTCGAACCTGCGACCTCAGCGTCCCGAACGCTGCGCTCTACCAAGCTGAGCCACGCTCCGATAATAAAACCCCAATTCCGCATAAAAGCAAAACTGAGGCCTTAGTGCGCGATCAGGGGCTCGAACCCTGGACACCCTGATTAAGAGTCAGGTGCTCTACCAACTGAGCTAAGCGCGCATTTGGTTTGTAACGCAAGTGCTATTATATTATAATGTTTTTTTAATTGCAAGGGTTTTTTGACCGGAAGACGATATGATATACGAAACACACACACATTTTGATGACAAAGCATTTGATGATGACAGGGATGAAGCCATAAAACGGGCCATGGAAGCGGGTGTCTGCAGGTTTGTGAACGTAGGCGCATCCATGGAAGGAAGCTATGCGAGTGTAGAGCTTGCTCATAAATATCCCGGATTCAGTGCTGCGATCGGAGTACATCCGGAATATACGTCCAAACTGTCGGAAGAAGATATGAAAGCTGTTAAGAAGCTTTCCGAAGATGATGCTGTCACGGCTATCGGCGAGATAGGGCTGGATTATTATTGGGATGAACCGGACAGAGCTGTCCAGAAAGAGTGGTTTGCACGGCAGATCGCCCTGGCACGGGAGCTTAAGCTTCCCATCATAGTTCATTCAAGGGATGCCGCCAAAGACACCCTTGATATAATAAAGTCGGAAAAAGCAGCTGATGTTGGCGGTGTGATCCATTGTTTCTCATACGGGATCGAAATTGCACAGCAGTTTGCGGATATGGGTTTTTTTATCGGGATAGGAGGAGTCGTCACGTTTAAGAACGGAAGAAAGCTGAAAGAGGTGGCAAAAGCTCTTCCGATCGAATCGATCCTGACCGAAACCGATTCGCCTTATCTTGCGCCTGTCCCGAAAAGGGGAAAACGCAATTCTTCGGAATACCTTCCGTATATTATTGAAGAGATAGCAACCATTAAAGGTCTTACGACAGAAGAAACCGAAAGGATAACATTTGAAAACGCTGTAAGATTGTTTGGAAAATGATGATGGAAAACCTTGGCAGCGCCAAAAGCACTTCGCAGATAATAAAAAAATATGGATTTTCATTTCAGAAAAGGCTCGGCCAGAATTTTCTGATAGACGATCATGTCCTTGACAAGATAGTTGATGCGGCATCAGTGGGTAAAGATGACGGTGTTATAGAGATAGGACCCGGGATAGGAACCATGACGCAAAGACTGTGTGAA
This sequence comes from Lachnospiraceae bacterium, assembly GCA_024695145.1. Lineage (GTDB taxonomy): Bacteria > Bacillota > Clostridia > Lachnospirales > Lachnospiraceae > UBA2868. Next base: position 37,910 of record JAILIS010000010.1, on the reverse strand, counting down.
CGTGCCGGAAAAGTCATTGCCATAGAGATCGACAGCAGGCTCATCCCCATTCTGGAGGAAACCCTGTCGGCGTATGACAATGTCAGTATCATAAACGCCGATGTCATGAAGACAGATATCCGGAGTCTGGCAGAAAAAGATCTGGCATCTTTGAATGTCAAAGTCGTTGCAAATCTTCCTTACTATATTACCACTCCTATCGTTATGGAACTTCTTGAGAAGCGCCTTCCGATCGACAGCATAACCATAATGGTACAAAAAGAAGTGGCAGAGAGGATGAAGGCAAAGCCCGGGACCAAGGATTACGGGGCACTGTCTTTGGCCGTTCAGTATTATGCACAGACATACTATGCCGCAAATGTTCCCCCCAACTGTTTTATTCCGCGCCCGAAAGTCGGCTCCGGTGTGATACGCCTGGATATCCGAAAAGAACCGGTAACAGAAGTATATGATGAGGATCATATGTTTGAGATCATAAGGGCATCCTTTAATCAGAGAAGGAAAACACTTGTGAATGCGGTTTCAAATCACGCTTCGCTTCCGCATTCGAAAAAGGAACTTGAGGAGGCTTTAAAAAAGCTCGATCTTCCCGCGGCAATAAGAGGTGAAGCTTTGGATTTAAACCAATTTGCGGCACTTTCCAATCTTTTGACATCAAAGGACCTCTATGGTAAAATATCGAAATAATGGGCTAAAATCGTGCCTAGGGAGTTTTAGTTTTGGATAAGTACGAATATCAGGTCTGTGCGGATCAGATAAAATCGCTGATAAAAGAACACCGCTTCCAGGAAGCGATGGATATAGCAGACACCATTGACTGGAGAAGAGTAAAGAGCTTCTCTATGTTGTGTACCGTCAGCGAGATATATAAAGTCACAAAACATTATTCCGAAGCCAGAGACATCCTTCTTCTGGCATATGAGCGTTACCCCGACAGGGCTAACGTTGTCTACGCGCTTTGCGAACTTGCCATCAAGCTCGATGAAGTGTCTGATGCTATCGAATATTACAGGGAATATGTTCATTTAAAACCCCACGATACAAACAGATATGTACTTTTGTACAAGATATATGATGCTCAGGATGTTCCGCTCGAGGAAAAGATCTCTTTGCTTGAAGAGTTCAAAAGAGCTGAGTATACGGAAAAATGGGCTTACGAGCTTGCTCTTCTCTATCATAAGGACGGGCAGGAAACAAAGTGTGTCGAGACATGTGATGAACTTGCATTATGGTTCGGAGACGGTCCTTATGTCCGTAAAGCCCTGGAATTGAAAATGCAGCACTCTCCTCTTACAAAGGAGCAGCAACAGAAATATGACGGTGTTTATGATGCACCGAAGATCCCTACGGGAGAAACGGAAGAAACCGTTCATATCTACGAGACACAGTCAATGAACGTCTATGCAAAGGGAGCCAGTCCTTTTGAGACGGCCCCGATGGATGATAAAGGCGATTCCCTTCTCGGGCCGGTCGTTAAGAAGGATAACAGTATACCTGTACCCGAACGTCCTTCCGTGAAGCCGGAACAAAAGACTGCAGACATTCAGATAGCTCCGTACAGCAATGACAAATACTCGACCATGAATTTGCAGGAAGAGCTTGCCAAAAATATGGAGGAGTTCTACGAAAAGGAAAAGAGCGTCGAACCTTCACCGTTTTTTAACTCCACTTCACAGCTCTATGATCAGTCCCAGGAACAGTTCATACAGCAGATAAATCAGGCAGGGCCGGAGCAGGGATATGCACAGCCCGTGCAGAATATGTATATGCAGCAGCAACCGTATCCGCAGTCTGCTCAGATGTATCCTCAACAGGCATATGAGCAGCCTCAGCAGATGTATGTCCAGCCTCAGCAGGCTTACGGCGGATACCAGCCGATGTATGAACAGCCGGCGTATGGAATGCAGCAGGGATATGCACAGCCCCAGCAGGGATTTGTCCAGCCTCAGCAGGGCATGTATATGCAGCAACCTTACCCGCAGCAGGCGCAGATGTACAGTCAGCCGGTATATGAACAGAGCGAACCTTCGGTTTATGCACAGCCCCAGCAGCCTGCAGAAGAACAGAGCGAACCTTCGGTTTATGCACAGCCTCAGCAACCCGCAGAAGAACAGAGTGAGCCGCCCGTATACGAACAGAACGCGCAGCCTGCAAACGAACAGCCTGCAAACGAACAGCCCAAGCCGCCTGTATATGAGCAGAGTGTGCCGCAGGGTAATGAAAAGGATGTACAGGAACAGGTCATTGATGATCAGGTTCCCGGACAGATAGATCTTTCCGATTTCATGAAAGACTGGGAGGCCAAGAAAAAGAACGGGGAAGAGGCCCACAAGCAGAGAATCCTTGACCGTACCAAAGAACAGACTCAGGATATCATGGCTCAGCTCGCAGGCGTGATACCCGGAATAGACGGAGTATTTAATACTGAAGAAGAAAAGCCCGAACCCGAAGCTGAATCCGACGACCACAGGGAAACAGCCCTTAAAGAGGAAGTAATAAAAGAAGATAAGAAGGGAGTTGTTACAAAAACAACCATACCTTCACCGGACTTTGGAAGAGAAGGAATAAAAAGGACCGAATCCGGAGCCAGGATAAAAGGACCCGTGAAACCGTCCATCACAGGAACTATCCCTGATATACTGCCGGATGCAAATATGCCTATTTCGGGAGATGTTCTTCCGTCAGGCAGAAAGATGACACTTGATGAGGAATACGGAGGAGATCTTGCCCGTATCCGTAAAGAGGATGCCGAACTTGTAAAAAGGATGACAGGGGAACTTCCGTCACCCGAACCTGAAGAAATTGAGCCAAAAGAGTCAGAGCCCGAACCTGAGGATTACGGTGAAGCTGAAGAAATAGAAGAGATCGATCAGCCTGATCTTGTCGAAGAGGAAGCCGAACCTGAACCCGAACCCGAACCCGAGCCCGAGCCTGAACCTGAGCCTGAACCTGAACCGGTTAAAGAGAGAGAACCCGAACCGGTTGCAGAGCCTGTGCAGGACATACCCGTTGAACCGGTTGAACCCGTACGGCGGCAGATGACCGCACCTATACAGTATCCGTACAGTGTGGACGACATCGGGGAAGTGGAAGAGATCGAGACCATCGATCAGCCCGATGATGTAGATGACATGCTCAAGACCCGTCCCATACCTCAGGAAGAGATAGAGGCAAGGATGCGTTATGAAGCCGGGATAGAGGACGAATATTCAGGCGAGGATGACAGTTCCAGAAAGGCCAACCATCCGTCGTGGATGAAGCTTGAGGAAAATGTTACAAGCAGAAGGGATTTTGACGAAGCCGAAATGGCAATATTCGGACGCTTCGAAGGTATTGAATCCCTGAAGGCCCAGATCGTTGATGTCATGGATGACATGAGGATGGAGGCATCCCGCGGCAATGTTATCGTTATGGGCTCGGAGAATTTCGGAAGAAAGACTCTTGCTATCGATATAGTAAAAGCGATACAGGCGATGGATTCAACCTTCTCCGGAAAGGTTGCAAAGATCTCGGGAGAAGCTCTTAACAAGAAAAACATCCCTATGACACTGCAGAAGCTTCACAACGGATCCCTGATAGTGGAAAATGCCGGAGGCCTTACACCGATCACTCTGAATACAATAACAGAGACGCTTGAAAAAGATGTCGAATCCATTCTTGTTGTGTTTGAAGGTGAGAAGGACTCTCTGGAACCGCTTCTTAACGGGTGCCCGGAAACCAAGACCGTCTTTGATGCAAGGATCATAATAGATGATTTTTCGAATCAGGATCTTGTCGCCTACGCAAAAGGTTATGCAAGGGAGCTTGAGTACAGTATAGATGACATGGGTACACTTGCCTTGTATAACAAGATAGGAGATATGCAGACAATAGATCACGTTGTCACAGTCGATGAAGTTATAGAGATAGTCGACAACGCCATCAGGCACGTTGACCGTAAGAATATGTCGCATTTTATGGACTTCCTGCTTGCAAAGAGATATGACGATAATGACTGCATTGTTCTTCGGGAGAAGGATTTTCTGAACTGATCACAGGGGGATACAAAAATGACCGCTGCTAAAGGCACAAAGGTTACAAAGAATACAAAGAGTAAAAGCAGTTCAAAAACCGCAAATAACACAAACAATATCAGTCCGTTCATAACGGATATGGACATGTACTTATTCGGCACCGGTACTCACTATGATATATACAAAAAACTGGGTGCGCATGTATGTAAAAAGGACGGTAAACAGGGAGTGTATTTTGCAGTCTGGGCGCCCAATGCACAGTCGGTCCATCTGATAACCGATCATAACGGATGGAATGAGGATGAATACCTGATGGAAAGGCTTGAACCTGCCGGTATTTATGAGATATTTATCCCCGATATGGGTATCGACAGTCTGTACAAGTTCCTTATCACCACAAAACGCGGAGAGAAGCTTTACAAAGCGGATCCGTTTGCCAATAAAGCGGAACTTCGCCCCGGTACGGCAAGTGTCACAGCCGACATGTCGAAGATAAAATGGCAGGATGCAGCCTGGTTGAAAAAGAGAGCTGCTGCTGATCTTTTCAGATCCCCGATAGCGATCTATGAATGTCATATCGGTTCATGGATGAGGCATCCCGGACGTGATGACGAGGGCTTTTATAATTACCGCGAATTTGCGGACAGGATGACAGAATACCTTCTGGATATGCATTATACGCATATCGAACTTATCGGCATAGCCGAACATCCCTTTGACGGTTCATGGGGATACCAGGTCACGGGATATTACGCACCGACAACAAGGTACGGATCCCTTGAAGATTTTGCCTATATGGTGAACAAATTTCACATGAACAATATAGGTATCATCCTTGACTGGGTACCTGCTCATTTTCCGAGAGATGCTCACGGTTTGGCCGATTTTGACGGACAGGCATTGTATGAATATGCGGATCCGAGAAAGGGCGAGCATCCGGACTGGGGAACGAAGATTTTTGATTACGGCAAATCTGAAGTTAAAAACTTCCTCATAGCCAATGCCATATTCTGGTTGAAAGAGTTCCATATTGACGGGCTCAGAGTGGATGCCGTAGCCTCCATGCTCTATCTTGATTACGGCAAGCAGGACGGAGCCTGGATACCGAACAAATACGGCGGAAACCACAACCTTGAGGCTATAGAATTCTTCAAACATCTGAATTCATATATAAAAGGAGTGTTCCCGGGAGTCATGATGATAGCCGAGGAATCGACGGCATGGCCAAAGGTTACGGACATTCCCGAAAATGACGGATTGGGATTCACGTTTAAATGGAACATGGGATGGATGCATGATTTCTGTGATTATATGAAACTGGATCCCATATTCAGAAGAGACAATCATTACAAGATGACTTTTGCCATGAGCTATAACCAGGCAGAGAAGTATATCCTGGTGCTCTCGCATGATGAAGTTGTTCATCTGAAATGCTCGATGCTGAACAAGATGCCCGGATTCTATGTCGACAAATTTGCCAATCTGCGGCTCGGATATACTTATATGGTCGGGCATTCCGGAAAGAAGCTTCTGTTCATGGGACAGGAATTTGCACAGGATTCCGAGTGGAGTGAGGACAGGGAGCTTGACTGGGCACTTCTTGGTGATGATCTTCATTCGGGGATGCAGAGTTATGTGAAAGAACTTCTGTCACTGTACAGGAAGTATCCGTGCCTTTATGAGCTTGACCATGAAAATGAAGGATTCGAATGGATAAATGCGGATGATACATACAAGAGCATATATTCCTTCGTACGTTATGACAGTACAAAAAAGAAGAGTCTGCTGTTCGTTCTGAACTTCACGCCTATAGAGAGAGGGGATTATCGCGTGGGAGTGCCGAAGAGCGGGAAATACAAACTGCTTCTGTCATCGGATGAAAAGCGTTTCGGAGGCAACAGTGAACCTTCGAAGAAGAAAGTATACACAGCCGAAAAGATAAGCTGGGACAACCGGGATTACTCGATAGGGTATCCTCTTCCGGCATACGGTGCGGCGATATTTGAATTCTGAGAAAAGGGCGCTCTTACATGATCGTAAGGGCGCCTTTGTTTATGTAATGTTTCAGGAGAATACTCATGGCAATCGATTATGATCTTGTGCGAAGCCGCAGACGTACGGTCAGCGTTGAGATTAGACCGGATATGACCGTTCTTGTGAGGGCGCCGAAAAGGATGCCGCTCTATGAGATCGACCGTTTCGTTGACAGCAATGAGGTGTGGATAGAAAAGCACCTCGAAAAGGTCAGAAAAAGAAACGAAAAGACCAGTAACGTTAAGCCCCTCAGCAGGGAAGAGCTCATGGCACTCGGAAACGAGGCTGTAAAGATCATTCCGGGAAAAGTCAGATACTATGCGGATAAACTCGGGGTGACATATGGGAGGATCACCATAAGAAACCAGAAGACTTTGTGGGGAAGCTGCAGTGCCAAAGGAAATCTCAATTTTAACTGCCTGCTCATGAAGGCTCCCGAGGCTGTACAGGATTATGTTATAGTTCACGAGCTGTGTCACCGCCTGGAGATGAACCATTCAAGAAAATTCTGGGACAGGGTCTCGGCTGTTCTTCCGGATTACAAAAAATACCGGAAATGGCTCAAAGAAGAGGGCGCTGTTATCATGGCCGCAAATGTGACCGGGAACACAAAATGAGATGATATAAAGTTTTCCTGCAAAGATTCCGAAATATATGTCAGATAATTCATTCATTTCTGTATGAGAGGACGCTTATGAATATTGAAGCTGTTAATAATCATAGCGCAAATCATGTAAATGATAAGGAACACATCACATATGGCAGACCCTCTTCCGAGGTATCAGGGATGAGAACCGGGGAGATGGGTTTTACTCTGGATATCACGGGCAAGCCTTCGGAGAATGCTGCATACGGTAAGAAAGATCTGAAATCCGCACAGGAGATAGCACAGATCGCCGGTATGACCGATGTTTCTCTTCAGAGAGATTATATGGCCGTGATGTCTAATTCCATGTCAGACGAAGATTTTGCCGAATTGATGAAAGAAGGAGTTAACCCTGCAAAGATACCGGCAGGGGAAGCCGTCACCAATCTTGACAGGATCAAGATCACAATGGCACAGGCCGGAAATACGATAGCCGGATATAATGACGATCTTTCCGAGGATGAGATCAAAGCAGTTCTCGGCAATTCTTTTAATGCCGGAAAGATAATCTCCGATACGCTTAAGGCATCCGATCTTCCCGTTACCGGGGAGAATGTGGCTGACACAAGAGAAGCTGTCATGATGGCAGCCAATCTCAAACCGCTTACGGAAGAGGCTAAGGCGTTCATGATCTCGGAGGATATGGCTCCAACTGTGGATAACCTTTACAAAGCGGAGTATTCGGCCGCATCCGGAAATCTTTCTTCAAACAAAGTGATCTTTGACGGAGCAGCAACCTATGCCGGCAGCGATTATACGATGCAGTCATGGGATGATCTTAAAGAGCAGGCACTTGACGTTATTAAAGAGGCAGGTATACAAGAGCCTGAGACAGTGCTTGAAGATGCAAAGTGGCTGGTAACACATGAGCTCCCCCTGACAAAGGAAACCCTCGATGCATATGAAATGATAAAGGATCTTAAAGTCCCTGCCGATCCCAAAGATCTGATCGCCGCTGTAACGGTCGCCATAGAGGAAGGTAAGACGCCGAAGGAAGCCGATCTTACCAAAACCGTCAGCCTCTACACGCGTGCGGCTGAAATAGTGGAAAACTTCAAAAATATGGAAGATCCGACAGATCTCGTAAAGCACAGACAGCTTGAGGAAGTCAGGCTCCTGATGACAAAGGAAGCCAATCTTACTCTTTTGAGAAAAGGGATCAACATCGAAACACAGCCGCTCGAGCAGCTTGTGGAAGATCTGAAAGCAGCGGAACGGGAATTTTATGCCCCGCTTTTATCACCTGAAAACGGTAACGGCGAAACGGCAGAACCCGACAGGGAATACGGCAGTAATAGGACTGATGATGCGGAACTGGACCTTCGGATAGACCTGTATAAGCAGACAAGGGCCGTTCTTGATGATATTCCTTTTGTTCCCGCAAGGACCATAGCAGATACATTTTCTTCGGATGATTTTACGCTCGAAAGGGTTGCATCAGAAGGAAAATCCGCCGGGGCGGCATATGAAAAAGCCGGTGAGAGATATGAGGCTCTTATGACAGCACCCAGAGCCGATATGGGAGATTCCATACAAAAAGCGTTCAGAAATGTTGACGATATACTGACGGATCTCAATATGGATGTTAATGACAGTAACCGTAAAGCGGTCAGGACCCTTGGTTATGCGGGAATGATGATAAACAGGGAAAACATCGATGCGATAAGGAACGCAACACGCTCTGTTGAGACCGTCATATCGCTTATGACTCCCGCAAAAACACTTTCGATGATAAGAGAAGGACATAATCCTCTTTCCGAGAACATATTCGATCTTGAAAGATCACTTTCCGAGGAAAGCTTTGATCAGACAGGTGAAAAATACAGCAAATTCCTGTGGAGACTCGAAAAGAGCGGAAACATAACAGAGGATGAAAAGCAGGCTTTTATCGGTATGTACAGGTTGTTTAATACAGTGGAAAAGCGGGACGGAAAAGTCATCGGAAACGTACTTTCATCCGGAAAGCCGCTGACACTTGAAAACATGCTCGAAGCATCCCGGACAAACCGTCACATGAATGAAGAGTATGTTATAGATGATGATTTCGGGTTCCTCGAAAAGATCGTCGAGAGGGGAGACTCGATCACATCGCAGCTTGACAGAGTGTTCGGACAACTGATCGAGCCCTCTTTGGATAAGGATTATATCAGCGAAAAACAAAGAGAGATAAGAGCGGCTTCGAGGGCAACCGGGGAATCGGAAGAAATACTGTCCCTGATATCCGAACCGGTAACTATAGAAAACATTGCAGTCGTAACCGCCATGACCGGCGGAATGGGCTCCGGATACAAAAAAATGTTTTCCGGAAGGCAGTCATATGATGACGGGAAAGAAGACAGATCTCCTGCAGGTCTGAGCGAGGAAGACGCTGCGGAACTTACGGACAGTCTTACAGATGCTGAAAGCATTGTGAGTGCATATGAGAGATTCCTCGACAAGGCCAAAGAAACAATAAAAGAGGAAGTTCTTGCGGCAGAAAGCTATGAGGATGTAAGAGCACTTTCGATGCTTTACAAACAGGTGGGATTTGCCGCAGCTCTTTCAAGACATGCCAGCTATGAGATACCGGTGCTTATGGAAGAAGGGTGGACATCCGTACATCTGACGATAATGCACGGTACGGACGAGTCCGGAAAGGTCAGGGTATCTTTCGACAGCGAAGAATACGGAAAAGTTGATGCAACATTTTCATTAAGATCAAATGGCATTGACGGATTTATTGTTTCGGATTCGCGAGCCGGGGTTGATAATATCAAAGGTATTGACGATAAAATAAGAGAAGGGTTTGCACGGGAAAATATGGATACGGCAAATCTGGCCTATGTCTTCTCACAAAATGCAAACAGGGCATATCTGCCCGCTATGGGGGAACAACAACTCTCCGACAGAGAACTTTACAGGATCGCGAAAGCATTCATAGGAGCGATCCAAAAGGCATGACGATCAGGGATTGACGGAAGGAGAATTACTGTATGAAGATCAACTCTAATATTCAGGCACTTGTGGCTCAGAATGTACTTCGCACCAATGAGGAAAAGAATTCGGCTTCAACCGAAAAACTTTCTTCGGGCTTCAAACTCAACCATGCGAAGGATTCACCGGCGGGGATGGCGATATCGAATCGTATGCATGCCCAGATCAGGAGCCTGTACAAAGCAAAAGACAATGCGAGTAATGCCGTGAATGTCGTACAGACGGCAGACGGTGCACTCGGGGAAGTTCACAATATGCTCCAGCGTATGAATGAACTGTGCATAAAATCGTCCACCGGAACTCTTACTTCTTCCGACAGAGAAGCGATCCAGAAAGAGGTTGATGCTCTTCGCAAAGAGATCGAACGTATAGCAAAAGATACGGAATACAATACCCAGAATCTTCTCGGAGGATATCAGGAGATGAAGGGATATACGGACAAAGCAGATGTTAAAGTCGCGTATTATGATGCCGATTTTCCGATGGGAGATTATAAACTCGATCTTTCCGATACGGATAATCCCGTACTGAAAGTTTTAAGCGGAGATCCGCCCACTGAAAAGGATGTGGGGGGCCTTAAGAATATAGATGCCGATAACGGACGCTGCACCGCTGTAATGGAAGACGGTTCAAAGCTTATCGTTTCATATGATGAAGCCAATCCGCCTGCAGATGTTAAGCTTGATATCACCGGTATCGGTGGAATGAAGATACAGGTCGGAAGCGCCTCGGGTCAGGAGATCCGGCTCGTGATACCTAAAATGTATCCTGAAAACATAGGCATTGAGGATGTTGACGTACGCACCGAGGAAGGAGCTAAACGGGCGATCGAAGATATAGCGGCTGCCATAGAGTACGTTTCTAGTGCACGTTCGACACTCGGAGCATATCAGAACAGACTTGAGACCACAGTTTCATCCCTTTCGGAATCTGTTGAAAATCTCGAAGGTTCTTACTCTACTATCAAAGACATTGACATGGCGGAGGAAATGGTAGAGTATACAAAACTTCAGGTTCTTGTTCAGGCCGGAACAAGCATGCTCGCTCAGGCCAACGAACAGCCTCAGCAGGCCCTCCAGTTATTACAGTAAACGCGATAATAAAAGGAACAGATACCTATGACTAAAGAACGCAAACAGGAATATACACTAAGGATCACCAATGCTTCCGCATCCGGACTGATCGTTATCTTATACGACCTGGCAATTGAGTATATAGAAAATGCAAAAGAATGCTTTCTTGTGCAGGATCATGAAGGCGCAAAAGCAGGCTGTGCCAGCGCCGGAAGAGTCCTCGGTGATCTTATATCATCCCTTGATTTTTCATATGAGATATCCTTTCCGCTTTTTCGGATATATGAATTTATATCAAAAGAAGTGTCAATGGCCGTGATCAAAAACGACAGCAGCGCTCTTGACGGGGCAGAGCGCCTTCTGTCATCCTTGAAAGAATCCTTTGCCAAGATCGCGCAGCAGGACGACAGCGGTCCTGTAATGAGTAATACCCAGTCGGTATATGCAGGACTGACTTACGGAAAGGGTACTCTTAACGAAAGCACTTCTTATTCCTCAGACAACAGAGGATATACAGTATAAGAAGCCCCATGATATAGTGATTTTTCACAAAGATAAGGTCTTTGGGATCAGCCCAAAGGCCTTATCTTTATGTACAATCACGAAATTGCATTATCATCCTCTGATCTGTTTACAGGACCGATCCGTGTGATCTATAATCTCGTGTAAGACGTATCCTTTTCATACAGGTCTGATACTGTCCGTGTCATTTACGCCGGATCGGCGGATCATCACATTTATTAAACTTAACAGCAAAGGGGGGATCCTGTGACGGAACCAAAACATTACTCTGATATTAAGGCAGATGTCTTCGATCGTATCTGTGACAGGCTTATGAAAAATGCAGGGGCAGATGATGAGTATGTAATGAGGACGATCAGGGAGTGTATCATGGCAAATACTGACTGCACTTCGCTGACACCCAAAATGCGTGCGAGAATGTGTCATGAACTGTTTAACAGGATACGCAGGATGGATGTTCTGCAGGATATCCTCGATGACGATTCGGTCACAGAGATAATGGTGAACGGAGTGGATGAGATCTTTGTGGAGAGGCAGGGGCGTCTGACCGGTACGGGTATACGGTTTGAATCAAAAGATAGGCTTATCGATATCATAGGAAAGATAGCATCCGATGTAAACAGAACCGTTAATCTGTCATCTCCGATACTGGATGCAAGACTTCCTGACGGATCAAGAGTAAATGCAGTCCTTGACCCTACGGCGATAAACGGACCTGCCCTTACGATCAGAAGATTCCCTTCGCGTCCGGTTGATGCCGCAAAGCTGATCGAATTCGGCAGCATATCGCAGCAGGCTTTGGAATTTCTCGGAAAACTGGTTATAAGCGGATACAACATACTCATAAGCGGCTCGACCGGCTGCGGTAAGACAACATTTTTAAATGTACTGTCTTCTTTTATTCCGGAAGATGAAAGAGTCATTACGATCGAGGATGCCGCCGAGCTTAGGATAATGGGTATCAGAAACCTGGTAAGGATGGAGACAAGAAGTGCCACAACAAGCGGATGTAACGGGATCACTATAAGGGACCTTATAAGGACGGCACTGCGCATGAGGCCTGACCGGATCATAGTCGGAGAAGTCAGGGGCGAGGAAGCCATAGACATGCTTCAGGCATTTAATGTCGGTCAGGACGGATCGTTATCCACCATCCATGCAAACAGTGCGAAAGATGCGATATCAAGGCTCGAGACCATGGTAATGCTGTCTACGGTCATACCGGTTGAGGCACTCAGGCGGCAGATAGCATCCGGCGTGGATATCATAGTTCATCTGGGCAGACTCAGGGATAAGAGCAGACATGTGATGGAGATAAAAGAGGTAGCCGGTATGACGAAGGACGGTATAGATACAAGGTCTCTGTTTGTATTTCGGGAGACCGGTATGACAGAAGGCAGGATAGAAGGCGATCTTGTAAGAACAAATGAACTTATCAATACCGGCAAGCTGGTAAGGAGGGGACTGGAAGATTATGAACAGTAAGTTCCGGCTGGAGCCGAAAGACAGGGTCATATGCGTGATCACATATTTACTGTTATCTTGCACCGCTTCCTGGCTTTTTTATGACGAAATATATGCCGCCATCGTATTCGCGCCGGGATTCTGGCTGTTCACGAGGGCTGTAAAGGGTATGAAAAGCAGAAAATATGATGAGGAGCTGACGGATGAGTTCATGAAGACACTCATATCCGTTTCAACCTCCTTGGCAGCCGGAATATCACCTGAGAATGCTTTTGCGATCGCCGGGACCGATATGGAAAAACTGTATGGAAAGAGATCTGCGATAGCAAGAGAGCTTGGGATGATAAATACACAGGTCGCAATGGGGAAGAGACTGACGGAAGCCTTGTATGATCTTGCAAAGAGGACACGGATACCCGAAATATATGATTTTGCCGTAGTTTTTTCGGTGGCAAAAGATAAGGGCGCAAACTTTTCCGCGGTCATCTCGTCATGTGTATCGGTAATGGATGACAGACGACGGGCACAGTGTGAAGCAAAGGTATTGATCCGGGCCAAACAGTATGAACAGAGAGTCATGTGCATTATTCCGCCGGGAATACTTGTATATCTGAAATTCTCTTCCGGAAGTTTTATAGGCGTTCTCTACCATAATTCTTTGGGTATAACGGTGATGAGCATCTGTCTGGCCGTATATGTATTCTCTGTCTGTCTGTCGGAAAAGATAGGAGATGTAAAAGTATGAGCATTTCAAGACTGTTTGTTTCCAGAAAGAACGAAACACATATAAGGTCGTTGTATCCGGGAAGCGAATCGGACAGGAGGATCCGCATCTTCGGAAAAGAGAAGGCCTGTATCTTTGCGGTTATAATGACACTTACAATGATCATAAGTATTCCGGTCTTTGTGGCAGATCATAACAGACTGTCCCGTCCGGTAGGATCACTTCGAAGGAATGAATTCGGAGAAGGTGTAAGATCGGTGACACTGAAAGCACGGTCTTCAAACGGATATGAAGAGAAGCTCCGGGTGGATGTTGAAGAGAGGATGTATACCGAGCAGGAGATATCGGAGTTTTCAAAAAAGCTCGATGATGTACTGTGGAAGGAGATACTCGGAGACAATGAAGATCCGGAAAATGTGATGTATGATCTCGATCTGAAGAGGAGTATATACGGATATCCCTTTGATATCACATGGAAAAGTGACAAACCTCTGATACTGAGCAGTAAAGGTGTTATCAACACAGACAGGCTGTCGGAGGAAGATCCTGAAGATAAGGGAATGGAAATAAGGCTTACAGCATCACTTAAATACAGGGATCATTCCGAAGATAAATATTCATATGTTATCTTGCGAAAAAGAAAGAAAGGACCTGAAGAAGACGCAAAAGAGCTCATAGAGGAATCTGTCAAAAAGGCGAACGAGCTTACAAAGACCGGGAGTGATCAGATCCTTCCGGATCATGTGGAAGGTTACAGTGTGCGGTTTTATGACGCTTCATTTAACAGAGGATGGGCGGCAGTATTCTTTGGCCTTGCAGCGGCTATGCTCATCATGACGGCCAAAGACCGGAAGATTGAGGATGAGGCCCGAAAAAGAAGGGAGCAGATGGACAGGGACCATCCCGGAATACTCAATCAGTACATACTGTACTATATGGCCGGAATGAACCCGAGAGCCATATGGACAAACATTTGCAAAAGATACGAGGAAAGCCTGAAAATTCCCGGATCCTCCAGAAGATACGCTTATGATGAGATGCAGACGGCACTTAAAAAGATGGATGAAGGGTGCAGCGAACTTCGTGCATATGATGAGTTCGCACAAAGGTGTGACAATGTCAGATACAGGTCGTTCATCAGCTTTGTAAAGCAGGCTGTAGAAAAAGGAAATGACGGTCTGTATGAGATATTGTACGAGGAAATGGATAAAGCACAGCGTGAGAAAAACAACCGGATCAAAATGGAGGCATCCGAGGCGGAAACAAAGCTGTTACTGCCTATGTTCATGATGCTTGCGGTCGTTCTTGTTGTTGTGATGGTCCCGGCGTTTATCGGCCTTAACTCATGATCCGGTTATGGTTCCGGTGGAGACGTTTATCTTGACGTTTCGGTAATCTGAAGGTGATTTACCGTAGAATCTCTTGAATGCTTTTGAAAACGTGAAAGTATCGGTATATCCGACGTTAGAGGCTATCTGGGCAACACTTAGGGAACTGTTTGCCAGAAGTTTAACCGCCATCTTCATTCTGTATGTCAGCAGATATTCCTGAAGCGAATAGCCTGTGGCGTTTTTGAACAGTCTCGTCAGATAGCTTCTGTTCAGCCCCAGGGAGAATGCGATGGTCTCGATCTTGACAGGCTCCGAATACTTGAGCTGGATATAGGATATCACGTTTTTGACATATAACAGGGAGTTCTCTATATCCGGTTCTTCTTTGTCGGATGAGTTTTCGATCATGTAATCACAGATCTTATAAAGCGTACCTACGCAGTAATACTGGCGGGTATAGTTATCCAGTATGTCCATGGCAAGTCCTTCGATTATATCTGCGCACGACGTGGGTGTATAGATGGGATGCTCTCCCGTAAGTCCTGCTTCCCTCAGAATAAGAGGTATCTTGGGTCCTCCGATATGAAACCAGATATACGACCAGGGGTCATCCCTGTCAGCCTGATAAAAAGCTCTGGTATTGTCCGGGATCAGGAACGCCTGATGTTCATGCACGCTGTATTCTTTGTTGTTTAAGCGAAGTATACCCTTTCCGCCGGTTACAAAGTGAAGAATGACCCGGTTTTTCACTAAATGCTCGTAAGAATACAACGGCTCGCACTTGTTCCGGCCAAGCTCATACAGATAGAAATCATCTGAATCCTCATAGTTTACGAATTTGCAAAAATCACACCCCTGAAGTTCCTGTGGCATGCCCTACCTCCGATTGCCGGTAACTTTTATGATCCATCTAATTATATAATGCCGGATGGCATCTGTTCAACTTTATAATGAGGTCACATTTTGACATTTAAAAATCAAAAAAAGCCATTAGAAAGGATGTCTGCCCGGAGTATACTGTTAATACCCTGCTTCGGTCATATGTTTAACCGTTACCCATTAATTGAAAGGTTGTACGAATGAACATTATATGGCACAGCAAATCTAAGCAGTTTCATCTGTATAACGCAAAGATCAGTTATATCATCTGCGTCACTCCCGTCGGCGATCTGGGGAATATCTATTTCGGAAAGTGCATAAGAGACAAAGAGGACATGTCGTACGTCGTTAACCGCTTCGGCCTGTCAAATGTTGCCGTTGATGCCGATACCGAGAGCTATTCCATGGAGCTGAACCGGCAGGAGTACCCGTCATTCGGTACGACGGATTTCGGCACGCAGGCATTTGAAACAGAACAGTCAAACGGTTCCCGTGTCAACTCGTTCGTGTATAAGGATCACAGGATATTTGCCGGCAAGACAGCTCTTACAGGACTTCCCGCAACTTATGCGGATGATAAGGAGGCTATGACACTGGAGATGCAGCTTGAGGATGAAGTGGCCAAAATGTCGCTCACTCTCTCGTATACGATTTTTGAAGATCATCCCGTTATCACAAGACATGCGGTCTTTACCAACAACGGGGCTTCGAAGGTCATGCTGACAAAAGCGCTTTCCGCATGCCTTGACCTGCCGGATCAGGATTACGAATGGATGCAGTTCTCCGGCGCATGGGCAAGAGAGAGGATACCCGTTACAAGAAAGATTACAGCGGGATCCGTTTCCATTGAAAGCAAGCGCGGTGCGTCAAGCGCCAACCAGAATCCCTTTATCATCATTAAGAGACCCAATACGGATGATCACGGCGGTGAAGCGATAGGTGTATCGCTCGTATACAGCGGTAATTTTATTGCGCAGGCTGAATGTGATACGTTCGGACGCACGAGGATCCTTATGGGGATCAACCCCGACAGGTTTTCATGGCCCCTTGAAAAAGGAGAGACATTTGAGACGCCGGAGGCGGTGATCGCTTATACTGCAGAAGGCCTGAACAGCCTCAGTCAGACGTATCATGAACTTTATAACAACAATCTTGTAAGAGGAAAGTGGAAGAATACCCCCAGACCCATACTCATCAACAACTGGGAAGCCACTTTCATGAACTTTGATGAGGAAAAGATCTTAAAGATCGCCAAAAAGGCCAAAGAAGCCGGAGTGGAACTCTTTGTTCTCGATGACGGATGGTTTGGCGAGAGAGACGATGATTTTGCGGGACTCGGTGACTGGATCGAAAATCCGAAAAAACTTCCTCAGGGAATGGCAGGACTGGCACGGAAAGTCAACGCACTCGGGATGAAATTCGGATTCTGGATTGAGCCTGAGATGGTCAATCCGAACAGCAATCTTTACAGAAGACATCCCGACTGGGCACTTGGTACTCCGGGGAGAAAATCATCCCTGGGAAGACACCAGCTTGTCCTTGATTTTTCAAGGGAAGAGGTGGTTGATCACATCTATGGTATGTTGAGCAAAGTACTGTCTGATGCACCGATCAGCTATATCAAATGGGATATGAACAGATCCCTTACGGAAGTATACAACATCGACATTACCCCTCAGGAGCAGGGAACGGTATATCACAAATATGTGATGGGAGTATACAGACTGTACGAAAAGCTCAGAAACGACTATCCGGATATACTGTTTGAATCATGTTCATCCGGCGGAAACAGATTTGATGCGGGAATGCTCTACTATGCGCCGCAGGCATGGTGCTCCGACAATACTGATGCCATCGACAGGATCAGGATCCAGTACGGAACTTCTTTCGGATATCCCATATCCTCAATAGGCGCGCATGTTTCTGCAGTTCCCAACCAGCAGACAGGCAGGAACGTATCTATTTCAACACGGGCAAATGTTGCATATTTCGGTACGTTCGGGTATGAACTTGATCTCAACCACGTAAGCGAAGAGGAATTTGAAGAAGTCAAACTGCAGATAGAATTCATGAAGGAGAACAGAGAGCTGTTCCAGTTCGGCAGGTTCTACAGGCTCAGATCCCCGTTCGATACCGATCAGTGTGCATGGATCGTCGTTTCATCCGACCGCAGGAAAGCAATACTCGGATTCTACTGTCTGAGAGCAAACGTCAATTCCCTCCCGGGATTTTTAAAGCTTGCCGGATTGTCGGAAGAAAAACTTTACGTTATCGAAGACAAAGAGTATTACGGTGATGAGCTGATGAATCTCGGAGTAACGCTGAAAACGCTGTTTGAGGGTGGATTTGCCCTGGCAAATGATTTTATCTCCTGTGTCAAGGTTATTGAAGCAAAGGAGTAATCGATATCACAAATTGACATCAAAAAAACACGAAATACCATACCCATGAGCGAAACGTTTTATTATTATTGGGTTGTATCCGTGATCGGAGCAGGGAACGAGAACGGTTATGTTTTAGGAGAACATTTTGTTCACACATTATTTAGGAGGTTATGATTTATGAAAAAGAAAGTAATTGCCATTTTACTCAGTGCCGTTACCGCAATTTCAATGATCGGATGTGCAGGCGCAGCAGCACCCGCAGCACCTGCGGCAGAAGCACCTGCAGCTACTGAAGAGGCAGCTCCCGCAGAAGAGGAAGCAGCACCTGCAGCTGAAGAAGAAGCACCCGACAGCATAGGCAGCAGCGTTGAGGGCGAGCTCTCAGTTACGATCTGGGATGAAGGCCAGAGACCCGGACTTCAGCAGATCGTTGACGAGTGGAGTGAGCAGTCAGGCGTTAAGGCTACCATTCAGGTTGTTGACTGGAACAACTACTGGACACTTCTTGAAGCAGGCGCAACAGGCGGCGAGCTTCCCGATGTATTCTGGATGCATTCAAACGTAGCACAGAAATACATGGAGAACGACATGCTTCTCGACCTTACCGACAGGATCGATGCAAGCGACAAGATCGACCTTAACAACTACTATGAAGGAATCGTTAAGCTTTATCAGTCAGACGGCAAACAGTATGCGGTTCCGAAGGATATCGATACGATCGCTCTTTGGTACAACAAGACTATCTTTGATGAGATGGGAGTTCCTTATCCCGATGACACCTGGACATGGGAAGACTTTGCGGCAAATGCCAAGAAGCTTACAAACGATGATCACTGGGGATATGCAATAGCTCCGGGTAA
Source organism: Lachnospiraceae bacterium (assembly GCA_024695145.1). Lineage (GTDB taxonomy): Bacteria > Bacillota > Clostridia > Lachnospirales > Lachnospiraceae > UBA2868. The sequence goes on along the minus strand of JAILIS010000010.1, from coordinate 19,007 downwards.
CAACCAGGAAGGTTATTACAACACGATCTATTCAATGGGCGGATATGTTATAAGCGACGACAAGAAGACCTCAGGTATGGATGATCCCAATTCCATCAAGGCTGTTCAGCTCTTTACAGACATGATCGCAGACGGCTCATGCCCTGACCTTGCAACAGTATCGGAAACAGCTCCCAACGAACTTCTTTGCGCAGGCAAGACTGCAATGTCTATCAACGGTTCATGGATGCTTGCCGGATACCGCGATAATGAATATGCTGCAGCAAACTGTGATGTAGCAGTTCTTCCTTACACGAACTCACCTGATGACAGAGTATCGATCTACAACGGACTCGGCTGGGCAGCAGCTGCAAACGGCAAGAACCTTGATGCTGCATGGTCACTTATCGAGTATCTCGGATCAAAGGAAGCACAGCTCAAGCAGGCAGAACTCGGCGTTACGATGTCAGCATACAAGGGAACATCTGATGCATGGGTTAACAGCGTAGACTGCTTCGATCTTAACGGACATATGAAGATGCTCGATGCCAAGCTCGTATTCAGACCTTACTCAAGAGATACCACAGTTTGGGAAGACATGATGATCGAGAAGCTTCAGGAGTGCTGGACAGATGCAAGCAAGACAGAAGCTGTCTGCAAAGATATCGCAACTGAAATGAACGCAGACCTGGCTGAAGAATAAGATAGTTTTCAAAAGCTGAAGAATTAAGTTAAAATAAGGGTGCGCTGTGGGGAATTGCTCCCTTGGCGCACTCTTGAATTATAAGCATTTGATATTTAAAAGGAGAACCCGGTGAAGAAGGTTACGTCAAAAGAAAGAAGTGAATTTCTGTGGGGATGGCTGTTTATCCTGCCTACAATGATAGGGCTCATAGTCCTGAACATTTATCCGATGATCGATACGATCAAACAGAGTTTTTACAAAACCGGTGATTTCGGAAAAGGCAATAAATTTGTCGGGCTTGCCAATTATGAAAAGGTTTTCGGAGATTCCGAGGTATGGCAGGCGCTGGCAAATACCGCCAAATATGCCATAGTGGAGGTTCCTTTTTCAATAGTGATCGCGCTTCTGCTCGCGGTGTTTTTAAACAAGAAGCTTAAGGGCCGTGATGCGTTTCGTACGATATTCTTTCTTCCCATGGTTGTTGCACCCGCTGCGATAGCTATGGTATGGAAGTGGCTGTATAATTCAAATTTCGGACTCATCAACAATACTTTTAACATCAAGGTAAACTGGATATCAGATCCCAAGATCGCCATTTTTTCCATTGCGGTCATAGGTATCTGGTCGGTTCTCGGATATAACATGGTATTATTCCTTGCCGGTCTTCAGGAGGTGCCGAGAGATTATTACGAAGCGGCATCCCTTGACGGAGCCAATGAGTGGCAGCAGCTTAAGAACATAACCATACCCCTTATATCACCGACAATATTCTTTGTGGTCGTTACAAGAATAATAGCGGCCATGCAGGTATTTGACCTTATCTATATGCTGATAGATCTGAACAATCCCGCATGGAAGAAGACGGAATCTCTCGTATTCCTGTTCTATAAGTATTCCTTTGAGCAGAGCAAGAAAGGTTACGGCGCTACCGTTGTGGTAGTACTGCTTGCCGTGATACTGATCCTTACGGTCATCCAGCTCATCGGACAAAAGAAATGGGTTCATTACGAATAGGGGGGGCAGGATATGAAATCAAAGAAGGTTGTTTATAATTCATTTATATACATAATACTGATCATAGTCTCGATAACAATGCTCATTCCTTTCGTATGGATGTTCCTGACCGCTTTCAAGACCACGGCGGAAACCATGCAGGTAGATCCGTTCGTCATAGTTCCGAAGGTCTGGCAGACCCAGAATTTCGGAAATGTCATTAAAGCGATGGATTTTGTAAAGCTTTATGCCAACACACTCGGGATGGTGGCCCTTCGTATTCTTTTTGCGATAGCAACGGCAACTCTGTCGGGATATGCTTTTGCAAGGCTGCAGTTTCCGGGAAAAAGATTTATGTTTGCGCTCGTACTTTTACAGATGATGATACCGGTTCAGATATTCATCATCCCTCAGTATGTAATGGTCAGCAAAATGCATATGACAAATACGATATGGGGTCTGTTGTTTCCGGGAATAGTAACCGCATTCGGAACTTTTCTGCTTCGCCAGGCATACATGCAGCTGCCGCGGGATCTTGAAGAAGCGGCAAGACTTGACGGATGCAATATTCCACAGACATTCCTGTTCATTATGGCTCCGCTCACCAAGTCGGCGATGGTGGCTCTCGGCATCTTTACGGCCGTGTTCGCATACAAAGATCTTATGTGGCCGATGATCGTCTGCCCCGATAACCGTGCTACGACACTTGCAAGCGCGCTTGCCAAGATGAACGGGCAGTACCAGCAGAAGTATCCGGAGCTCATGATGGCGGCTTTGATATCGTGCGTACCGATGATAATCATATACATATTCTTCCAGAAGCAGTTTATCGAAGGTATCGCAACGTCAGGCGGAAAGCTCTAGACAGTATATGCATCACAAAAGACACGAACCGGGCTGACGGCTCCCGTATTTCAAAAGACAGACGAAGAGTCTGTCTTTTGTCAAATAAGGATGTCAGGTCAGCGTAAAAGAACGGAGGCAGTTTATGAAAGATAAAAAAGAGATCAGGATGATACCGATAGGTGATATGACTGCGGTATATGTAATATCACAGGAAGGGCAGGTTTCGTTCTGCATTGTGCCAAGCGGTTATGATATCCCGAGATGGGACAAAGGCGGCGCGGATCCGCTCGTCCAGATCTCGGTTTCCGGAGACAGCTCCATTATCGGTTTTGCTGCCGGTATGACACGCCATAACAGTGCGTTGACAATGGCCATGAAATACGTTTCTCAGGAAACGAAAGAGGAGGGTGATATCAAAACGGTGACAACTGTACTTTCGTGTCCCGACGGAATAGAAGTTGAGCACGTTCTGACGGGATACAGGGATTCAAGGGCACTATCCGTTTACACAAAATTACATAACAATACAAGTGATGATGTAATGATAGAAGCCGTTTCATCAGTCAGTCTGTCCGGTCTGACACCTTATGCCGATGATGAGGCTACGGGAAGACTGTTTCTGCACAGGTTCAGGAGCCGCTGGAGTGCAGAGGGGCGCCACTGTACCGATACGATAGAAGACCTGATGCTTGAACCGTCATGGGCGAGATTCGGAGTCAGATGTGAAAAGTTCGGAACTACCGGGTCCATGCCGATAAGAGGTTTCTTTCCGTTTGCCGCTCTTGAAGACCGGGAAGCCGGTGTTATATGGGCGTTGACTCTCGCCTGCCCGTCCTCATGGCAGATCGAAGCCGTTCGTATCGATGAGAATCTGAGTATAACGGGAGGGCTTGCCGACTATGAATACGGTCACTACAGAAAACTGCTTTCCGGCAAAGAATCATTTACGACTCCGAAAGCATTCATAACTGTGGCAAAAGCTGATTTTGAAACAGTATGTGACAGGCTGCTCGATGCACAGAGGGTAAAGATCCCGAATGATCTGAGGTCAAAGGAGCTTCCTCTGATCTTCAACGAGTACTGCACGACCTGGGGCGAACCGAGCGAAGAGAACATAGACAGGATACTGCCGCTTCTTAAAGGAAAAGGCTACGATTACTTTGTGATCGATGCCGGCTGGTATGCTGATGAGATATGCGGTTGGCAGGACAATATGGGGGACTGGAATGTGGCAGGCAATCTGTTCCCGAACGGCCTTAAGAAGGTGGTCGAGAAGATAAACTCGGCGGGGATGAAGGCCGGGATATGGTTTGAACTGGAAGTTGTCGGAAAAGATGCTGCTGCGCGGTCGCAAAAAGAGCATCTTTTAACAAGGGACGGTAAGATCATCATATCCGGAACGAGGCGTTTCTGGGATATGAGGACTGAATGGGTGGACAGGTATCTGACGGAAAAGGTCATAGATCTTCTTAATGACAACGGATTCAAATATATCAAGATCGATTACAATGACACGATAGGCATAGGATGCGACGGTGCCGAAAGTTACGGCGAAGGATTGCGGCAGGTTGTCGAAGCCGTACAGAGATTCTATAAAAAGATCAGACAGAATGTCCCGGGAATAGCAATAGAAGTATGTTCATCCGGAGGTCACAGGCTCGAGCCGTCTTTCATGGAACTGGCTGATTTTCTCTCATTTTCCGATGCACATGAGGAGAAGGAGATACCGGTCATAGCGGCCGATCTGCAGAGCCTGATCCTTGCGTCAAAGAGTCAGATATGGTCGGTTCTGCGCAAAGATGATCCCCCCGAGAGGATCGTATATTCCATATGTGCGGGAATGTACGGGGTATTGTGTATTTCGGGGGATGTATATGATCTTTGTGAAAATCAGTGGGCTTTGGCGGATAAAGGAACGTCGTTCTACAAAAAAGCATCTCCGGTCATAGCGGGCGGAAAGACGAAAATGTACGGACCTTTCCAGAGATCAAACAGGGATCTTAAGGATTATCAGGCATCAGTCAGATACGGGGATGATGGCGGTGCACTGATAATTGTGCATACCTTTGCTCTTTCCGGCTCTTTGAAGATCGAGATCCCACTTGAATATGACCTTTCGGTCGTTGACACATATGAAACGTCCGACCACCGGATAACCGCAGACGGCGGCAGGATAAGTCTGGTATTTGAAAAACCTTTTGATGCGGCAGCGATACTGCTCGGCTGAATATACGGTGTACAGATAACAGGACAGAAGTGTTCGTTGAGCTTTTGTAAGCTAATATGGTATTATGAACACGGTTAGGATCAAAAACAGATTCGACGTCTAAAGGAGGGAATATAATGGCACTTGTAACAAGCGAACTGATGCTGGAAAAGGCAGACAGGGAAGGCTACGCTGTCGGGGCATTTAATGTCGAGAATATGGAGATGGTCATGGCGGTTATAAAGGCGTGTGAGGAGCTCGGTGCTCCCGCGATCCTTCAGACAACGCCGTCAACCGTGAAATATGCAGGTCTTGAGATGTATCATGCCAACGTGGCGGCAGCTGCAAACAAGGCAAGAGTTCCGATCGCACTGCATCTTGATCATGGAAACAGTTTTGATCTTGCGATGCAGGCACTTCGCATCGGATATACATCAATCATGATAGACGGATCCAAGCTTGAATTCGAGGAGAATATCGCACTTTCAAAGAGAGTGGCGGATGCATGCAGACCTTCCGGAATTCCTGTTGAAGCCGAGCTTGGCAAAGTCGGCGGCAAAGAAGATGACATGAGCTGTGACGATCCCGGATATACGGATCCGGATGATGCGGTTAAGTTTGTTAAAGAAACGGGTGTCACATCTCTTGCGGTTGCGATCGGTACTGCACATGGGATATACAAGGGAGAGCCGAAGCTTGATTTTGAAAGGCTTTCCGAGATCAGGAAAGTCGTCAGCATTCCCCTTGTACTTCACGGAGCATCAGGTGTTCCGGATGAAGCGGTAAAAGACTGTATCAGACGCGGTATCAGCAAGGTGAATTTTGCAACAGAACTTCGGATCGCATTTTCAAACGGTATCAAGGATTATCTGAAGGAAGATCCCGATGTGTTCGATCCGAAGAAATACTGCGCAAAGGGAATGGCAAATGTAACAGACCTTGTGAAGGAAAAGATAAACGTTTGCGGCAGCGCCGGCAAAGCATAAGACCGGTCAGTCAGATCCGGCGGTGCTTTTTGACACGTCAGGGCTCATATAGGCTATCTGCATAACAGTGACATCATTTGTGACGACGGCATTGGCCATAACGGTGCCGCCGTCACTTTCCCATATTTCACAGTAATTACCGACACCGTCATCATTTTTGCTTTTGCCGTGAAGGGCATTCATCTCATCCACCACATTTTTGTAAACTTCCATGATCTCCTCAGCCCCGTCTCCGGTATATGACCAGGAAACGTTACACAGCTTTCCCGAATCATCATACATATATTTGATGATGCCGGTTCTTCCGAGATACTCTTTGGGATAAGTATAAGTCATCCCCTTATAGATACTCTCATATGTCTCATATCCGTCTCCTTCGAGGCCGATCATATCATCAGTTTCTGCCTCCCATGAAAGATCCGTGAACGGGCAGTTGATCTTTGAAGAGGTGCTGCATGCACAAAGCATTGGGATATAACAGAGTGCGATGATCGCGGATAATAAGCGGTTCATGATCAGAATTCCTTTCTTGTAAACTGTTTGGGTGTCGTATTTTTGTATTTACGGAATGTTTTGACGAAGTAACTTTCATCTGAAAATCCGCATGAAATTGCGGTTTCCTTGACGGATATATCTTTTGTCGAGAGCATTTCACAGGCGCATTCCACCCTGTAGTAGTTCAGATAATCTATGGGAGTCCGCCCTGTCATGCTTCGAAAGTATCTGCAGAAGTATTTGGGGTTCATACCGGCGATCTTTGAAAGCGCTTCGAGGGTAACCTGGTCCGAATAGTTATCGGATATATAGTCGATAACATTTTTAATGGAGTTGAGGCGTTCCGTGACAACGGTATTGTACTTGGATTCCTCATACAGCCGTTCCTCCATTATAGTTCCGATCAGCATATAAAGATACCCCTGTGTCATGAATTCGTACCCTGTCTTCTTTTCCGAGAGTACATGACACAGCTTTTTGGTGATCGGGAGAATTTTATCACATTTTTCCGAGATATGTGTATCGATCCGGATCTTTCCGTTCATAATGCTCTGTATTGTATTGGCACATGCATGGTTATCTTTCATTAGCATGTCGAGATCGAAAACTATACATTCGTATACACAATCTTCGGGTTCTCCGCCGTGCAGAACTCCGCTGGTTATGAAAATCACATCGCCTGCGGAGTATGTTTCGGTCCGGTTATCCAAAGTCAGATGGAACGATCCTGAGATGATACGCATGATCTCATAATGCGTATGCCAGTGGTAGGGCATATAATATCGCGGACTGAGCGGAGTCTGATGATAGTAAGCTATGGGAAAGTTGAAGGTTCCCTGTGTCCGCGATTCTTTATAATCGGTAAATTTCATAAACTGTTTCTCCCGGGACGAAAAAAGTGAATATCGTTATATTTTTTTATAGTATAACACTTTGAATCCATGTGTGGTAGGGATAAAATCACAATTGGAGAAGATTTTTATAAATGAGCAGAGTCTTAAACGGCGATGCTTACAATAAGGTAAGGAGGATATGAAATGGCAAAGAACAGATATATCGGTGATTATCCGGCTATCGGCATTAGGCCGATCATTGACGGAAGAAGGGGCCCCTTAAAGGTTCGTGAATCACTCGAAGAGCAGACAATGAACATGGCAAGATCGGCCAAGAAACTGTTTGAGGAAAACCTGAAATACTCGAACGGAGAGCCTGTCAGGGTAGTCATTGCAGACACCACCATCGGCCGGGTTGCGGAATCCGCCGCATGTGAAGCGAAATTCCGCAAAGAAGGTGTGGCCGTTACATTAAGCGTTACCCCCTGCTGGTGTTACGGCTCAGAGACCATGGATATGAATCCCCTGACGATAAAAGGTGTCTGGGGACTGAATGCGACGGAAAGACCCGGGGCGGTATATCTTGCAAGTGTACTGGCAACTTATGCGCAGAAGGGTCTTCCGGCATTCGGTATATACGGAAAAGACGTACAGGACGCTGACGATACCGTTATCCCGGAAGATGTCAGAACAAAGCTTTTAAGATTTGCAAGAGCTGCCGTGGCTGCGGCCTCCATGAGAGACAAGTCTTATCTTCAGATCGGAAGCCAGTGTATGGGTATAGGCGGATCGATCATCAATCAGGATTTCTTTGAGGAATATCTCGGAATGAGAGTTGAATCGGTTGACGAAGTTGAGATACTTCGCCGCATGGAAGAGCATATATACAACGAAGATGAATATCAGAAGGCTCTGACATGGATAAAGAAATACTGCAGACAGGGCTTCGATAAGAATCCCGATTTCGTTAAGAAGTCAGACGAACAGAAAGAGAAGGATTGGGAATTTACCGCCAAGATGGCTGTTATCATCGAAGATCTCTATCAGGGCAATCCCAATCTTCCCGAAGGATGCGAAGAAGAGGCGGTCGGTCACAACGCCATATGCGGAGGCTTCCAGGGACAGCGTCAGTGGACGGATCATTGGCCGAACTGTGATTTCCCGGAGGCTATCCTCAATACGTCATTTGACTGGAACGGGGCAAGAGAGCCGTTCATACTTGCAACGGAGAATGATACATTAAACGGTGCATCGATGCTGTTCATGAAGCTCCTTACGAACCGTCCGCAGATGTTCGCAGATGTGCGTACATACTGGAGCGGCGCAGCGGTTAAGCGCGTGACGGGATATGATATCGAAGGTCATGCAAAGGAAGCCGACGGCTTCATACATCTTATCAATTCGGGAGCATGCTGCCTCGACGCATGCGGTGAAGTAAAGGATGCTAACGGCAATCCCGTTATGAAGGAATGGTATGAAGTGACTGACAAGGATATAGAGACCATGATGGCTGCTACCGAGTGGTGTCCTGCGGATAACGGATACTTCAGAGGAGCCGGTTACTCGGCAAGATTCCTTACAAGAGCGGAAATGCCCGCAACGATGATACGACTGAACCTTATCAAGAACCTTGGGCCTGCACTGCAGATAGTAGAAGGCTGGACGGTCAATCTTCCCGATGAAGTATCGGATGTATTATGGAAGAGGACTGACTACACATGGCCGTGCACATGGTTTGCACCAAGAACAGACGGCGTCTCCGGTTCACCTTTCAAGACCGCATATGACGTTATGAACAACTGGGGAGCCAATCACGGAGCGATAAGCTACGGACATATCGGAGCAGATCTGATCACGATGGCGTCAATGCTGCGTATCCCCGTTTGCATGCATAATGTCTGTGCCGACGACATATATCGTCCGGCCGCATGGAACGCATTCGGAAGCGACAAGGAAGGTCAGGATTACAGAGCCTGCAAGGCCTACGGTCCACTCTACAAAACGATCCGATAAAACAAATCTGATCAAAAGGTGTCAAAAGGGACGGTTCTTTTTGACACCTTTTTTTGATTCTGTGAATTTAACTCATAATATATAGTAATTATAGGCAATTCGATCTTTTTAGGATATAATACCCTCATGAACAGCGAGATCAGAATGAGCGTGTCGACTATTACACGCACTAAGGATGATAAAGCGGTATATATCCTGTTTGAAGACGGTACGAAGAACGCGGAGTTTTGTCTGCCTGAGGGAAAGCTTGTAAACAATAAAGGTTTCTCGGATGAAGAGATAGTTCAGCTTAATGATTATGTCGATAATGAACGGGACAGCATTTTTGATCTTGCAAAACAGATTAATCCGATGAGAAATTTCCTGGAGAACTGAGAAACCTTTAATTTCACATCATACAAGAAAAGGAGAGAAAACGTGAAAAACAAAATTTTCAACAGGATCATTGTATGCATCATGATCGTATGCCTGGCAGCGTGCACCATAGGCTGCTCATCTGTCACATACAATGTGACCACTTCGGATGCGGATGATACACAAAACGTTGAAACACAGGAGGATCAAAGCAGCGACGACGAGCTGTCCGAAGATCAAAACGAAGAGGAAAATAAAGCTTTGGCGGACGATCAGGGCAATACGGTAGAGGATATGGAAACCGACAACATCGGTATTACTTTCCATCTTCCCGAGCAGTATGCCAATCCGATCGGTGTGATCAATTTCTATGACATGGATTTAAGTGACGATGATGGGATATACATTGGCGAAATGGATTATATCGGAATCCCTAAGGATGAATACGAAGAGATTTTCGCCGGCGGAGATGTCAGTGATGAAGATTCCAAAAGATATAATGACAACGCAGTTGCGCTTGCCGTTATACTTGCGATAACAAGGGACAGAGGACCGGCTGACATTGTAGAATTCTTTAAAGAAGATTACGGTGAAGATGTCGATGAAGATGAAATGGTGCTGATAGCACAGGCTGATGACTGTCATTTTTACCAGTATATGCTGGAGGATCAGTCTAATTACGACAATCTGGGAGATGAGTTCAAAGCCGAGTACGATGAGCTTTTCTCACTCAAAGATGATCTTCTCAAAAACGCGACATATACAAAACCTTCGAGCCTGTTTGATAGAGTAGCGGGACAAAAGGTTTCCTTTACGACTACGGATTTTGACGGAAACACAGTCAACAGTGAAGATATATTTGCACAAAACGAGATCACTATGATAAATGTCTGGGCAACCTGGTGCGGATGGTGCATAAAAGAACTGCCCGACCTTGAGAAGATCAACAAAAACCTTGCTTCAAAGAACTGCGCTATTATCGGTCTTTGCGGTGATGCTGATGATCCGGCAGCCTTTAAGGATGCTCAGGAGCTCTTAAAGGAAAACGGTGTGACGTATCTCAATATCAAGCCTTATGACGGATGGGAAGATGTATTTGACATGACCAACGGTTGGCCTACATCATTCTTTGTTGATAAGAACGGTGAAATGATAGCAGCACCGATAATCGGAGCAGCACCCGACAGGTACGAGGAACATATTGATGAAGCATTAAAGGGCAATGGTGAAGCAACTGCTGAGAAGAATACTTCTTACAAGAACTCGGACAATCTTTACAGGATCAAAGTTGTTGATGAAACATCCGATCCGGTTCCCGGAGCCATGGTTCAGTTCTGCACTGATGACACATGTAAAATGGCCGAGACTGACAGCGACGGAACGGTAACCTTCGACGATCCTGAGGGAGTATATACCGTACATATCCTTAAGGTTCCTAAAGGATACAAGGAAAACAAAACCGAATACAAGACGGAAGATTACTACAGCGACCTGGTAATTGTAGTTGATAAGGAATGATCTGAATATTTGGGTGACGGCATGAATAAAAAATCAGCATTGTTGTTCATACAATCCGGTCTTTGCATTTTGACCGCACTAGGGCTCATAGTAGCGGATCTGATCGTGTATTTTCAGGGCTCGGAGGAAAAGTCAGCCAATCCGATGGCTGACATATATACCGTAGAAGCAATCACAGACAAAGCAGTCTTTGTTATTCCTTTGTTTGTTGCGGCGGTTATCGTTACGATCGTCTGTCTGGCGCTCGGAGTAAAGGATGCCGGCGCAGACAAGCCCGCAAGTTCGGTGGATATTAAAAAGAACACGGAAGCTGATGTGCCGTCATCATCGACGGTGAACACTATAAGGACCATACTGCTTGTTATCGCAGTGATCTTTATCATTGTCGGCATGTTTAACGGAAGCCTGATGGATGTGTTTATAAAGGCATCAAAGATTTGTACGGAATGTATCGGTCTTGGATAAGAACAGTGATTTTAAAAGAAGGCTGATCCAGCTATACAGTGCGCTACTTTACAATGCCCACGTAAAAGGATTTGCCAAAGGAGAGATATTTACAGGGAAAACAAAGGCTGTTTGTGTTCCCGGATTTAACTGCTATTCATGTCCGGGGGCGATAGGAGCATGTCCTTTGGGATCCCTTCAAAATGCTCTCGGATCGCTTAACAAAAATATCGGATTTTATGTGTTCGGGATCATACTGTTATACGGGATGCTCTTAGGACGGACCATATGCGGATGGCTATGTCCGCTTGGGCTTATTCAGGAGCTTCTTCATAAGATCCCGACACCAAAGATCAGGAAAAACCGATACACCCGATATCTGAGTTATTTGAAGTATGTCATTCTGGTCATATTTGTGGTGATCATCCCGATCTATTACGGGATACTATTGGGCATCCCGGTTCCCGGTTTTTGCAAATACATATGCCCTGCAGGCACTTTTGAAGGTGCGATGGGAATGCTCCCCAAAAACCTTGAATGGTTGTCGATGCTCGGACCGATCTTTACAAGGAAATTCGTGATCATGGTAATCGTCGGTCTTGCCTGTATATTCTGCTACAGGTCTTTTTGCAGATTTCTGTGTCCTCTTGGAGCTATCTATGGGATGTTCAACAAGATCTCGGTGATAGGGGTCAAGATAGACAGAGGATGCTGTAACAATTGCGGAGCCTGTGTAAGAAACTGTAAGATGGATGTAAAACAGGTAGGGGACCATGAGTGCATACACTGTGCGAAATGCATTGCCGTATGTAATCAGGGAGCACTGTCCATGAAAGCCGGCAATATCACATTGATTGCGCCGAAGAGTAAAGACCGGGAAGAAACCGCTCAAAACGGGTCGTCGAAGAAGCTTTGGATCATATGCTGGAGCATAGCGATCATTGTTCTGGCTGTAATGCTGATTTGGACAAATTACACAAAGCCTTCGGTGAACGATACGCCGGCGGATGTTACAGAAACCATAAAACCTGAGGAAACTACACAGCCTGCAAAAACCGCGCAGCCGGTTGAAGAGGCAAAGACCACCGAACCCGAAGAGACCAAAGAAACCGAAGAAACCGAAGAGCCTGCACAGTCCGCAGCACCCGAAGAAGTAGAAAGCAGCGCACCTATAGGCTATGAAGTCGGAGACAGGCTTCAGGATTTTGAGACAGAATGTATCGACGGAAGCACGTTTAACCTTGCCGATCATAAGGGAGAGGTCGTGTTTATCAATCTCTGGGCCACTTATTGCGGTCCCTGTGTCAAAGAGCTCCCTCTGTTTGTAGACCTTTATCATCAGCATGAGGGTGATATGGCGATAATAGCGATCCACGCCAACCTGACTACCGAGGATGTGGGAGAGTATCTGAAAGATAAAGGCTGGGATATTCAATTTGCGATCGATGATGACGATGAGAATCTGTTCAAGATCGTAAACGGATCCCTGGCACTTCCTCAGACCATAGTCCTTAACAGAAAAGGAGAAGTGGTCTATAACAAGGTGGGATCCGTTACCGCAGAGATGCTCGATCAGTTATTTGAAGATGCATCTGATTGACTTTCTAAGAACTCTTTTACTGCAGATGTTACAAGATCAAGGTGATGATTATAACAGTGATTGTCACCTTTTATTGTGATAAGCTTTGCGTTCTTGTACATTTCGGCTGCTTTTTTCCCGTATTCATAAGGTACGGCCTCGTCCATATCTCCGTGGATGATAAGAACCGGCTTATTATACCGTGCTATCTCATCTTCGACATGTATCGTCTGGGCTACCCTGATATAGTTTCCGGAAAGAAGATTAACATCCTCCTGATAAAATTCATCCGGGATATTTACGGGGTCCACCTTTGTACCGAGTATTTCTCCGGATCTTGCATATTCCGGTATCATCCATGCGGGAGACATCGGGATTATCGCCTTGAGGCGATCAGGGCACATACCTGCTATGAGCATAACAAGCAGCCCGCCCTGTGAGTGACCGCATAAATACAGATCGGTCACAAAATCAAGACTTCGGGCGTGTTCCACAACGGTAAGCATATTCGAGACCCATTTATACAAAGTGTGATCTTTGAAGTTTCCGTCGCTCTTACCGTGACCGTACATTTCAACACGTAGTGCGGCAAATCCCGCCTCAGTGACAGTTTCCGCAGTTTTGACGATATGTTCTTCCTCCATATCTCCGGTGTATCCGTGAACGACTATCACAAGAGGACATTTTTCGGCACCTTCCGGCATGTCCAGTTTTGCGTGCAGTTTAATTCCGTCATCTGAAATATAATATTCTTTCATACTTTAATCTCCGTTTTGAGTGACAAAATCAGCAACAGTAGCTTCTATCTCTTTGTATCATAATGATCTTTGTTTTGACAATAGTTAATTTATCTGATACAATGAACGAAACGTTTCGCGCAGTATATTACTTACAATTCAGCTGAGCGTAATAACATGTAAGAATCACGCTATTTCAAGGAAAAGGACAAATGCCTGCAACTATCGTAGACATAAAAAAGAAGACCGGATTATCACTCGCTACGATCTCGAAATACCTAAACGGAGGAAACGTTTTACCCGAAAACAAGGTAAAGATCGAGGCGGCAATCAAGGAACTCCATTATGAAGTAAACGAGATCGCAAGGGGCCTTGTCACAAACAAGACCCGTACGGTAGGGATTCTCGTCTTTTCCATTGAAAGCCCGTTTACGGGAATGATCCTTCATCATGTCGGAGCAGCGCTTCGAAAGAGCGGATACGGCATGCTCATAGTCGATTCGTGTGATGACGAAGCGATAGAGGCCAAGAACGTTAAGTATCTGATAAGTAAAAAAGTGGACGGCATCATAGTTCTGCCGGTGGCTTCAAAGGGTGATTTTCTTGCCCCGGCGAAGAATGCCGGAATACCGATAGTCCTTATAGACCGATCACTGTCTGACATACAGTACGACTGTGTCCGCATAGATAACAGGAAATCCACTTATCATGCAATGAAGGAGCTCATCAGCCGAAACCATAAAAAGATAGCGATCATAGCGTCCGAGCGTGAATATACGGGGCGTGAGCGTTACAACGGTTTTATGGAAGCAATGCGGGACGCGGGACTTGATGTACCTGTAGAGTATCAGGTCAGAGCGACACATTCGATCGCTACCGGTTACAACGGTATGAAGAAACTGATGACACTGAAAGACCGTCCTACAGGTGTGTTCATGAGTAATTATGAGATCACACTAGGGGCAATGCTTGCGATGAACGAGGCGGGATTTAAATGTCCCGATGATGTATCGCTGCTGGGATTTGACGATCAGCTGTTCTTTCATCTTCTGCAACCCCAGATATATATGGTTGAACAGCCGATGAAGGCAATGGGAGAGCGGGCTGTAGAGCTTCTGCTCGGACGTATCAGCGGGGTTGTGGTCGAAGACCCGGTCGAGATAGCATTGGGCACGAGGCTTCAAAAAGGTAACTCAATAAGAACTCTATAAAATAATTACAGAAAATCATTTGCAAAGTTTGTTAATCTATAACAAAACGTTTCATAAAACCAAAAAAGGTATTGACGTGCTTTGGTTATAAGGATATAGTGACAATAAGCGCGGGGTCGTAGGACCCCATTTTTGACAAGATAAAGCGAAACGTTTCGCTCAAAACAAAGGAAAAGTATGGCAAAACAGCTTTTATTAGGAATAGATATAGGTACTTCGGCATGTAAAGTTGCCGTTTTTGACCTCCGGGGAAATGTCCTTGCACAGTCAAACAAACCTTATAAAGTATACTATCCCAATCCGGGCTGGGCAGAGCAGGATCCCGATGAGTGGTGGTCGGCGATATGCGCAGGAATACGAGAAATACTTGATTCCGGCAAGATCGCTTCAGACGATATAGCGGCAGTCGGCGTTGACGGTCAGAGCTGGTCCGCGATCCCCGTCGATAAAAACGGAAAGGTTCTTGACAGGACTCCGATATGGATGGACACAAGAGCAAGGGATATCTGTGACAGGACGAAACGTTTAGTAGGAACCGACAGAATATTCGATATCGCCGGGAATGATTTTCTCCCTTCCTACACAACACCGAAGATGTTGTGGTTCAAGGAGAAAAAGCCGGAAGTATTCGCAAATACAAAGCTTTTCCTTCAGTCAAACAGTTACATAGTTTATAAACTGACAGGAATTTTCAGTCAGGATATGAGCCAGGGATACGGCATTCATTTCTTTGACATGAAGGAACTTAAATATGATGGCAAACTGGCCGAAGAACTTGGTCTCGACGAATCACTCGTGCCTCCCTTATTCAATTGCGATGAGATCGTCGGAGAGATTACTGCAGGGGCTGCATCGCAGACAGGACTGTCAAAAGGTATTCCCGTTGTAGCGGGCGGACTGGATGCAGCTTGCGGAACTCTCGGTGCCGGGGTTTACGAGGTGGGACAGACCCAGGAGCAAGGCGGTCAGGCAGGCGGCATGAGCATTTGCACCGATCATGCCCTTTCACATAAGAAGCTCATACTCAGCCCTCATGTTGTATCCGGAAAATGGCTTCTTCAGGGAGGCACGGTCGGAGGCGGGGGAGCGCTCAAGTGGTTTAAGCAGGAGTTCGGAGCGGATCTAAGTTTTGACGATCTTACTGCCGAAGCACAAAAGATCGCACCCGGATCGGACGGAGTCGTATTCCTTCCTTATATGGCCGGTGAGCGGTCACCGATATGGGATCCGGATGCAAAGGGCGTGTTCTACGGACTGTCATTTGACAAGACAAGAGGACATATGATCCGTGCACTGCTTGAAGGAGTGGCATTCGCACTGCAGCATAACATCATGACCGCGCAGGAGACCGGAATATCGGTAGGAGTACTCAATGCAATGGGAGGAAGCGCCAATTCCGTTCTCTGGACACAGATCAAAGCCGATGTGACCGGACATACAATACAGGTTCCGGCAAGCGATACGGCAACGACACTCGGTGCAGCACTTCTTGCTGGAAAAGGATGCGGACTGTATCCGGATTACGAACAGGCCGTAAAAGAAACCATAGCCATCACAAGAGTACAGGAACCGGATATGGATAATCATGAGATATATGCAAAGAGCATGAAACTGTATCTGAAACTGTATGAGGACCTGAAGGATACTTTCAGACAGTACTGAAAACAATGCATACAGAAAAGAGGAGATTATTATGAAAGCTGGAGTAGTACATGCTCCGAACGACATCCGTTATGAGGAGATCGACAAGCCCATAGCAGGACCCGGCAAGGTTTTGATCAAAGTCAAATACACCGGGATCTGCGGATCCGACATCCCGAGGGTAAATGCAGATGCCTGCCATTATTACCCGAATGTTCTCGGCCATGAGTTCTCGGGGACGGTTGAACAGACAGGAGAAGGTGTTACGACTCTTAAGCCGGGTGACAGGGTTGCGGGAATACCGCTTGTCCCCTGTATGAAATGTGATGACTGCCAGAAGGGCAATTACAGCCTCTGCAAACATTACAGCTTCATCGGTTCAAGAGAGTTCGGAAGCTATGCCGAGTATGTGGCGGTTCCCGAAAAAAACGTTGTTAAGTTTGATGATGAAGTAAGTTTTGAAAAAGGAGCCTTTTTCGAGCCTGCAACCGTTGCACTGCACGGGCTCAGAAGAGTCGATTACAAAGGCGGAAAGAATGTTGCGATACTTGGCGGCGGAACGATAGGTCTTATGACCGCTCAGTGGGCAAAGATATTCGGAGCAAAATCGGTCACCGTATTTGATATCCTCGATGAGAGGCTGGATCTTGCTAAAACTCTCGGCTGCGATTACGGAGTCAATTCCGGTAAAGAAGGCTTTATGGACGAGGTCGATAAAATCACGGACGGCAAGGGCTTTGACTACGTATATGAGACAGCAGGCAATACGATCACGATGAAGATGGCATTCAAGCTTGCAGCCAACAAGGCTCAGGTATGTTTCATCGGAACACCGACGAGAGAGCTTTCGTTCACGGTGGAGGAATGGGAGAACATCAATCGCAAAGAGTTCATACTTACAGGGTCATGGATGAGCTATTCCGCTCCGTTCCCCGGAGATGAATGGCAGTTGGCGGCACATTATTTTAAGACCGGTGAGCTCAAATTTGATGATTCGTTCATATTTAAGAAGATCCCGTTATCAAAGATCGATGAAGCGTTTGAAATGTTCAAGACACCGGGCACGGTAAAAGGAAAGATACTTATTGACAGTGAATCATGAAGACAGGAGGGGCCCGCAAAGCGGGAGGAACCTGTTTTCACCGCGAGGCCAATCGACGAAGTCGATTTAAAATGCCGAGCGACCTTAGTAAAAGATAGGAGGAGAAGTAAAAATGGCAGTAGACCCTAAGAAAGTTCCACAGATTACACTTAATAACGGTGACAAGGTTCCGTGTATCGGCATGGGTACCTTCGGTTCGGATCGTTTCAGCGCCGAGCAGGTTTCAAACGCGGTAGCCGGAGCCATTCGCGCAGGATACAGAATGTTTGACTGCGCTGCATGCTACGGAAACGAAGATCTGATAGGTCAGGTATTTAAGGATGCATTTGATGAGGGCGTTGTAGAACGTAAGGATCTGTATATCATGACAAAGGTTTGGAATGATATGCACAGAGAGGTTGAAAAATCATGCCGCAAGTCTATCGCGGATCTTCAATGTGACTACATAGACCTGTTCTTTATTCACTGGCCTTTCCCGAACTATCATGCACCCGGATGTGACGTGGACTCCCGTAATCCGGATTCCAAGCCGTTTTCGGTAGCGGAGTTCATGGACACATACAGACAGATCGAGGAACTTGTAAGGAAAGGTCTTGTCCGCCATATCGGCATCTCCAATATGACGATCCCCAAGATGGAAGCCGTCATAGACAAGTTCGAGATTAAGCCAGTTGCGTGTGAGATGGAGCTTCATCCTTGCTTCCAGCAGCAGGAGCTGTTTGATTATCTCGTAGCACATGACATTCAGCCTATCGGTTTCATGCCTCTCGGATCACCTCAGAGACCCGAGCGTGACATAGTTGCAACCGATATCGCCGATATGCAGGTTCCCGAATTCAAAGCCATCGCCGAAGCACACGGCGTGCATCCCGCGATCATATGTCTCAAGTGGGCTATGCAGAGGGGACAGATACCCATTCCCTTCTCGGTATATGAAATGGAATATACGAGCAACCTGGAAGCGACTCAGACAGAGCCTCTTACGGATGAGGAAATGGCAAAGATCGCAACCCTTGAGAAGAATAACCGTCTCGTAAAGGGACAGGTATTCTTATGGCCGGGAGCAGATGACTGGCATGATCTGTGGGACGAAGACGGAAAGATAGTTGACTGTCCTGATTGGCCGTAAGGCACGACACACCTTTATATGGAGATGAATTAACATGGACGCACTAAGAGAAATGCTCGCGAAGAGAAAAGCGGGTATGAAATATGCAGGAATACCTTCATTTTGCACGGCTTCCGATCTTGTTATCGAGGCGTGCCTTAAACAGGCAATGAGATTTGACGACTGCGTACTTGTGGAGGCGACAGCCAATCAGGTCAACCAGTTCGGCGGATATACCGGCATGAAGCCTGCCGACTACAGAGATTTTGTATATAAG
>JAILIS010000041.1 GCA_024695145.1 Lachnospiraceae bacterium | reverse complement strand
TATTATGACAAGCTCAATGCTCTTGTGGCAGCAGGCGAGACACCCGATGTATTCATCGCTTCTCCCGGTGCTAACCTTAACGATTATGCTACAACAGGCGTAGCTGCAAAGCTTGATGATTATCTTGCTGCTGTCTTCTGGAAGTATTTGGAAAGCTCCTGGATCTGCTTACCTGCGTTGATGACCTTCTCATCCTTCCAATCTGTCTTGTGATCCTTGATGTCCTGGAGATTGAGGCCGTTCCTGTCGCACAGATATCCGGCTACCATGGAAAGACACCAAGCTGTTCCTGCTGAGATCGTAATAGGTGTGTAACCCTTGTCCTGTAACTTCTGGCATGCATCAAGGAGTTCGTCAAATGTCTTGGGAACTTCTGCGCCGGCATCTGCAAACATCTCTGTGTTGTAGAATACACAAGCTGCTGCGATGTTAAGAGGTATAGCATAGATACCGGGGCCGTCGCCGCCGTCATCACCGTATGTGCCACCTGCGAATACGGCATCACTTGTGAATGTCTGCTTCCATCCGTCAGCAGCAAGATAATCATCAAGCTTTGCAGCTACGCCTGTTGTAGCATAATCGTTAAGGTTAGCACCGGGAGAAGCGATGAATACATCGGGTGTCTCGCCTGCTGCCACAAGAGCATTGAGCTTGTCATAATACTCTTCAAGGTTGGTTGTGATAGGTGTGCAGTGATACTGTCCTTCGAAATCCTTATTGAATCTGTCGACAGAATCTTTGTAACCCTTTGTGATAAGGTCTTCTGATGCCTCAAGATCATCCCAGATCATGAATGTGATCTCCTGAACATCACCTGATGCTGCACTTTCATCTGCTGCAGCTTCTTCTGCAGGCTCTTCTGCTTCTGCGGGAGCTGCTTCTTCTGTTGCTGCGGGAGCCGCATCAGCTGCGGGAGCTGCTGCTGTTCCGCCACAAGCGGAAAGAAGGCTCATTGTCATTGCTGCAGAAAGACAAATTGCCAAAAACTTTTTCATTTTCATTATTCTTCCTCCTTTAGAAAATTTAGAAAATGTTTGAAAAATCGCCGGTGAAAAGTCCCGGTAAGTACACTCTATTATCAAATGCAATTTTTAACTACAAAATTATTGCTTATTGATTATCAATTCTTGCTATTGTTGAGTGCTCGCATTTTTACGAAAACGATTAAGTTGTTAGTTTTTAACTTAATCAATGCCGCTTTTTTGTGCAATATGTCATAATATCATTTGAATCTTTACATTTTATTGACTTTTGTTGTATGATTTTTCTGCAATAATTAGTAGTTAATTAATTGTCAAAAATGAAACTATTTTCAGAGGAACATCGCAAGATATGATAAAAATCCTTGACGGTGTTAAAGAAACGGTCAGTTATGAATACGAATCCTCGCTGCTTCTTTATAACAACACCGACTACGAAGAATATCCGAATCACTGGCATCCGGCTGTTGAGATCGTAATGCCTCTAGAAGGATCATATACAATGGAGTGCAACGATATCCGATTTGATCTGCGGGTGAACGATATAATAATCATATGTCCCGGAGTGCTCCATCACTTATATGCACATCACGGTAGAAGGATAATCTTTCAGGTGGATCCTTCCATGATCAGTTCATTCGGTGAGTATGACTCCTTCTTTTCCATACTGCAGCCCGCTATAGTCATAACACCGGAGGATTTCCCTAAGATACACTCTTCATGTGTTCTCCTTATGAAAGAGATATATGATGAGTATTTCGGAAATGCGCCTTTAAAGAACGTGGCCATAATGGAAAAGTTCCTTCACATGCTCGTCATGGTCGGCCGTTTCTATACGGCCAGCCCGGACAGGTTTGCCGGAACAAGGCCTACCAAGCAGCAGGAGTATACGGAGAAGTTCCTTTCGATATGCAATTACTTAAATCAGCACTGTACCGAAGATCTGACGCTGGAGATGATGGCTGATATGGCAGGTTTTTCGAAATATCATTTCAGCCGGCTGTTCAAGGAATTTGCCGGAATGTCGTTCTACAAATACCTGAATACGCGCCGGATAGCTTACTCGGAGAAACTTCTGCTCGATCCCGAGATCAATGTGACGGAGGTTGCGATCAGAAGCGGATTTAACAGTATTTCCGCATTTATGAGGATGTTCAAGATAGTACGGGGCTGTACTCCCACACAGTTTCGTAATCTCAACAACGAGTATTCTCCCCGTTTTTGACAATGCCGCCATCCGTGTGGTATAGTAATCACACTGAAAGTAACGGGATTTCCCCTGTTTTGAAATGGAGTGCATATGGACGCAGGTTTGATAATTTTTGCAGGTATTGTCGGAATAGTGATAGTCGTTGCCGTGGTGATATCAGCCGTAACATCAGTGATATCGGCCGTAGCCAACGAAGAGGACGAAGAAGAATAGACCCGGTCAGGGTCTATTTTTTCCATATCTGCGATTCGTGTTTTTTCAGTTGGAACAGTATCTTAAGCGCTTCCGTAACCGATGACCACTTGAGCGAGGAGTCGCCTCCTATGTAGTGTATCGGAACTTCCACGCAGTTCAGTTTCCTGCAGTAAAATCTCATTTCTGTCTGATACATATGTCCGGTAGACAGGAATCTGTCAAGATTCATTGACTTAAGGACCGGGGCCTGAAATCCTTCAAATCCGCTCGTCATATCTTTTAGTTTTGTTCCCAGAACGACATTGGCGAGAATCGTACCTCCGGAACTGAGTATCTTCCTGTAGAGCGGCTGATGACTCATGACACCCCCCTTTGTAAACCTCGATCCCCATACGCAGTCGTAGCCTTCTTCAAGCTTTTCCAAAAACTGCGGGATCTCGGAAGGCTGATGTGATCCGCCGCCGTCCATCTCAAGAACACACTCGGCTCCGTCGAGAAGAGCCTGCCTGTAGCCCTCAAGATAACAAGAGATAACACCTTTCGATTCCGGATAATATATGCATCTGACTCTGCCTGTATCCTCATAACTTTTTATGATCTGTGCAGTCCTGTCTTTTGAATAATCATCAACAACCGGATACAGATAAAGATTGTTGTACGGCAGTGCCAGAATTTCTTCAATTACCGTGCCCATTGTAGCTTCCTCGTTTGCAACGGGCATTACTATTATCGTTTTTTTCATATTGCCTTGCGGGTCCTTCCTGTCCGGCTGTACAATCTGTTAATAATATCTTCTGATGGTTATGATCGATCTGTAGAACACGCTGCTGATCTTAATACCGGTGGCTGTTGTGCTGGCATGAACTATCTGGTCATTCCCGATATATATAGCCACATGGCCGCCGTAATACACAATGTCACCGGCCTGTGCCTGGTCGATCGTAACTTCGGTACCGCCCTGGGACTGGTCATAAGAATTCCTGGGCAGTTTTATGCCGAAATTCGAAAAAACACTCTGAGTGAATCCGGAACAGTCACAACCGTTGGTAAGGGATGTGCCTCCGGCAACATACGGTCCTCCGACAAACTGGAGTGCGTAATTCGCGATATCGGTTCCCGTTCCCGAACCGGTCGCGGTAACAGTTGTTCCGGTGGTCTTGGTCTCCGTCTTGGTCTCGGACGTCGTCTGTTCGCCCTCGATTGTTGCGGTTACAGCTGTTGTGGTGCTCTTACCTTCGGAAGCAGTGCCATCCTGAGTGTCGGAAGTTACGGAAGTGCCGGAATCGGATGATTTTCCGTCTGTCGTAACGAGTTCTCCGTTATTCTTCTTCGTATCGCCCTCAGCCTTTTTCCTTGCTGCTTCCTCGGCTTTTCTCCTGGCCTCTTCCTCGGCTTTCTTTCTTGCCTCTTCGGCAAGTTTATCCGCTTCCTCCCGGTTTAGCTTCTTCAGGTTTTCCGTCTGGGCATTGATCTGATTTTTATACTCCCCGGCTTTTGTTCTTGCTTTTGACAACTGTTCCGAAAAGTTTTCCACCGATTCCTGCTTTTCTTCTATAAGTGCATTGAGCTCTTCTTTCTGAGATTCAAGGTCTTCCTTTATCTCCTCAAGTTCAGAGAGTTCGCTTTCGAGCTGGAACTCCTTATCCTCAACTTCCTGTCTGGCGATCCTGTATCGTTCCAGCATCAGGCGGTCATATTTATATAGTTTTTCGGAATACTCGGTCTTATTGACGGCCTCAGCCATGCTCTTCGACTCAAGGAACAACTCAAGATATGTGGAGCTGCCCTGCTCGTACATGAACTTGATGCGCCTGACCATGGCGCTCTCCTGTGCCGCTACCTGATCTTTGGCTTTTTCCAGCTCAATCTTGGTATCCTCGATATCCTGCTCCTTATCCGAAATATCGGACTCGAGTATGTCCACAGACAACAGCAGATCCACAAGCTGCGCATCCAGTTCTTCGAGCTCGGCCTCTAAGGCCTCCTGCTCCTCTGAAATGTTTTCAATATCCCTGTTAACTGAACCGAGATTCTTCTCGGCTTTGTTTTTCTGTTTCTCAGCCTCCTGCTTCTGACTGCGTATCTGATCGAGCGTCGTTGCCGCTCTTACATAAACAGGTCCGTCACTCAATATCAGAAGCGTTGCAAACAAAGTCAGACTGCGCCTGAATAAAGATCTTTTCCCCATATTATCATCCCCTTATCTTTTATACTTCCCTTCTTACTCCCTACAGTGAACAGTTACCTACCGTTCTCGGGAAAGGCAGAACGTCCCTTATATTCCCCATTCCCGTAAGATACATGACGCATCTCTCAAAGCCGAGTCCGAACCCGGCATGTCTGGCCGTCCCGTATTTGCGAAGATCCAGATAGAACTCATAGTCTTCCCTCTTAAGACCGAGTTCTTCTATACGGGAGAGCAGAACATCAAAATCATCTTCCCTCTGGCTGCCTCCTATTATCTCTCCTATACCCGGAACGAGGCAGTCCATGGCGGCAACGGTTTTACCGTCCTCATTCTGTTTCATGTAAAACGCCTTGATCTCCTTCGGATAATCGATAACAAATACCGGCTTTTTGAATTCCTTCTCGGTAAGATACCGCTCATGCTCCGTCTGAAGATCGCAGCCCCAGCTGACTTTGTATTCGAACTCGTCATTATGCTTCTCGAGTATTTTTATGGCATCGGTATAGGTCACGCGTCCGAACTCGGAAGATGCCACATGTTTAAGCCTCTCGATCAGTCCCTTGTCAACAAAAGTGTTGAAGAATCTCATTTCCTCGGGAGCATTTTCAAGTACGTAATTGATGATGTATTTGATCATGTCCTCCGCGATATTCATATCATCATCAAGATCGGCGAATGCCATCTCCGGTTCTATCATCCAGAACTCAGCCGCATGTCTCGTGGTGTTTGAATTCTCTGCGCGAAAAGTCGGCCCGAACGTATAGATGTTCTTAAACGCCATCGCATATGTTTCACCGTTGAGCTGACCGCTGACCGTCAGGTTTGTCTCTTTACCGAAAAAGTCCTTTGAATAATCCACGCTTCCGTCGGGAAGCTTTTCGGGATCGGCTGCATCAAGCACCGTAACCCTGAACATCTCACCGGCTCCTTCACAGTCCGATCCGGTAATGATGGGGGTGTGTACATACACAAAATCCCTTTCCTGGAAAAATCTGTGGATCGCGTAAGCGGCCAGAGACCGAACACGGAATACAGCCGAAAAAGTATTTGTTCTGGCACGAAGATGCGTAATGGTCCGCAGGTACTCCATGCTGTGCCGTTTTTTCTGCAGCGGATAATCGGGTGTCGATGCACCCTCAACGATTATCTGTGATGCCTGTATCTCAAAAGGCTGCTTTGCGGAAGGGGTCGCAACAAGAGTTCCTGTCACTATAAGAGCAGCCCCGACGTTTGTCGACGATATCTCGGAAAAATTAGTGAGCGCATCCGAATAAACTATCTGGATCGGTTCAAAAAATGTGCCGTCGTTCAAAACGATGAATCCGAAGGTCTTGGAATCACGGACCGATCTGACCCATCCTCCGATCTTTACCGTTTTATCGTAATACTCATCCCTGTTTTTAAAGATCTCCCTTATCGTTACAAGTTGTTCCATCTGATATGCTTCCTTTTAATTTATTTTACCGGTTTTGCTCCGGCCTTTTCCTGCATTTTCTCAACAAACTGCTTAAATTTGCTCTTCGGTTTTTTGTTGGCCTGCGTATCTATTGAACCGTGAATACCTTTGACTCCGGTTATATATATACCGCTTACCGTGGCTTTGACCTCTTTTTTTACCGGTACGTTGTCAAATATCTTATCGTCACATACAAGTGACATGACCTGCGGGCCGACTTTGGCCTTTACTATCGGAAGCTTTGACCATCTCATGAACTTCGGGGTCTGTTGTATAACAGCCTGAGGAAGTCCGGAATCTCTGATCTTCATCCGTTTCTTGTCGATGATGAGCATGGAAACGGTCTGTTTCATGGCATCGATCTGTTCTTTCTGTTCCGCTTCTCTCTTCTGGGCCTTTTTGCCGAGGAAATATAGGGCCACGGCAATACCCGCCAGAACGACAAGCACTACGATCATAACGATCGTCGCCGTAGAGATCAAAAATATTCCGTTCATAAAAATCTCCTTTTACTCGTATTCAAGCATCCCGTCCATGTCAGATGCCAGTCTCGAAAGATAATCCCTCATGCCGTCAGCCATCTCCGGATTGCGAAGGGCAAATTCAACGTTGGCCTGAAGAAAGCCGATCTTCGTGCCCACATCATACCTGTGTCCCTTAAAATCATAACAGTACATGGCCTGATCACCGGCAAGTCTTCGAAGAGAATCGGTCAGCTGTATCTCTCCGCCGCTTCCCGCATCCTGCGTCTCAAGATATCCGAAGATCTCCGGTGTCAATACATAGCGCCCAAGGATCGCGATATCGGACGGAGCCTCATCGACCGGAGGTTTTTCAACAAGATCACGAACTCTATATACCCTGTTGTCAACCGCTGTGCAGTCAACGATACCGTACTTGTTCACCACTTCATGAGGCACTTTCTGAACCCCGAGAACGGAGGTGCGGTATTCATCATAGACATCGATCAGCTGAAGCAGGCAGGGTTTCTTTGATACAACAACATCATCACCGAGAAGAACTGCAAAAGGTTCATTCCCGATGAAATGACGGGCAGTATATACCGCATGGCCCAGTCCCCTCGGCTCCTTCTGACGGATCGTGTGGATATTCGCCATCTCCGATATGTCCCGGATCATTTTGAGCATATCCTCTTTGCCGTTCTTTTCAAGTTCAAGTTCGAGCTCGACGGATTTATCAAAATGATCTTCTATGGACCGCTTGCTGCGTCCGGTAACTATTATGATATCCTCGATGCCGCTCGCTATGGCCTCCTCTATTATGTACTGAATAGTAGGTTTGTCAACGATAGGGAGCATTTCCTTCGGCTGTGCTTTTGTTGCGGGAAGGAATCTTGTACCGAGTCCCGCCGCGGGAATGATCGCTTTTCTGACTTTCATGTTCTCTTCCTCCGGGTTTCCTGATGAAGACTGCCGTTCATCGGAAATGAGTTCCTGATCTCCATCTTGATCTTACAGTTCAGCATATGTTCGTAATTGATATCAAGCGCATAATCTATATCTATATTAATTGAATCCTCATCATGCCTGATATCGATCCTGTCGGTATCTATACCGAGCAGAAGCGATCCGTAAGGCGTGACATAATTCGTCATGTTCCGCTTGTTCTTCTCAAAGACCATCTCAACATTTGTAAAGCCCTTTTTGCTGATGGAAAGCATATCATCATCAAATCTGACGATATTCTTCGTGATCTCGTCCGTACCTTCCATCACCTCATCATACAGCAGGCAGTGATGATCCTTTTTTTTGTAATAACTGCCCGGTGTCAGTATCTCTACTTTATCTTCTCCCGGAGTTGCTCCGAACTGAGTACCCTCCACCAGGACCCAAACATCTTTGTCCATACCGGTATTTCCATTATGAAAAATAAAACAAGGCCGCTCCTTACTACATATTCAGCATTACCTTTTCCTGGTTGACTATATGGATCTCGGCGGCGATGCATGCACTGCCCTCATCACCGTTGATAACGCAGTCCATGATCTTGGAATGCTCCTCGATAAGTCTTTGGTAATTGGCCGAATCCTTTATGTATTCCAGTCTGTATCTGTATATCCTTTCGGCAAGATTGTTGACCATCTGAATAAGGCGTCTGTTGTGGGAAGCTGCCAGAATAACATCATGAAACCGTACATCCGCCTGAGCTATCAGCGTGACATCTCCCGATCCGGTGGCACTTTCAAACCCGGCCGCAGCAGATCTCAGTTCTTCTTTCTGATCTTCAGTGATCCTCTCACAGGCAAGCTTTGTTGCAAGAGAATCCAGAACAAGCCTGACCTCAAGGACATCCCTTATGTCCTGTCTGCTGATCCTCGCCACCTCCGCTCCCCGTCTGGGGATCATAGTTACGAGGCCTTCAAGTTCAAGCATTCTTATGGCTTCCCTTATCGGAGTCCTCGACACTCCGAGTCTGTCTGCCAGATGTATTTCCATCAGCCTTTCTCCGGGCTTGAGTTCCCCGGTCAGAATGCCCTGCCGCAGTGTATTGAAAACAACATCCCGAAGCGGAAGGTATTCATCCATGTTCATCTGAAGTTTTAGCTCTCCCATGAAATCTCCTTATCTTTCCGGGCGATCATCATACCTGCCCTTTACGGTAGAACTCCGTTTTAAAGAGTTCACCGGAAAATCCCGTTGCAAGTATAGCATCATATGCTTTTTGCATACTCCCGTCCGATCCAAACAGACCGAAAACCGTCGGTCCGCTGCCGCTCATAAGGCAGCCGATACTCCCGTTATCCGACATGACCTTCTTTATATCGGCAATAACAGGATTGGCGGGAATCGTTACCGTTTCCAGAACATTTCCCATATTACGGGCTATCTCGTATATGTCTCCTTTTTCGATGCCGGAAATTATCGCATCTATATCAGGATGAACGATCCCATCCGGTATGAGATTGGAATACACATAACCGGTTGACACGGATATGGGGGGTTTTGCCAGCAGCACTCCACAGTCCGGACACGGATCCAAAGGGGTCAGGATCTCACCGATACCTTCGGAAAGTGCTGTTCCGTTCAGTATGCAATACGGAACATCCGCACCGATACGGACACCGAGCTTCATAAGTTCGCTGTCTTCAAGCCCCAATTCATACAGCGCATTCACTGCCTTTAAAGTTGCGGCGGCATCTGCGCTGCCACCGGCCAGTCCTGCCGCAACCGGAATGCTTTTTTTAAGTACCGCCCTGATACCGCCCGGCAGATGATACTCATCCATCATCAGTTTTGCGGCGCGGTATATCAGATTATCTTCACCCACGGGAAGATCTTCCCGATCCGTTGAGATCTTTACCGAAGCATCCTGTGTCTTTTCCACGGTAAGTTCATCATGTACACCGATGCTCTGCATGATCATACGGACCTCATGGTATCCGTCCGCGCGGCGCCTCAGTACGTCCAGCCCCAGATTTATCTTGGCATAAGCGTTGATTATCATGAAATTACCTGATGACCACCTTCATGATCCCGTCTTCAGGATTCAGTATCTGATCTATGATCTCGCTTCTGCCGGCTGCTGCCGCATCCTCGACCGCTTCCTCTTCTATCTCGAGTCTTCCGGTACTTGCAGCAAGAGTGTTCATACCGTTTTCAAGCTTCTGCTCTTCTTCGGTCGCAGCGTTTTCCTTACCGTTGCCCTGGATCTCATCAAGTCTTTCTTTTGCTTTTTCCTGAGCTTTTTCCTTTGCCTCTTCCTCCTGCTTTTCGATCATTTCCGCATTGGTTTTGGCAAATGCTGATTTTTCATCTTTCTCCATCAGTTCATCACGGCGGGTGATCTCATGGTTGTACTGATTATCGGTTATATCACCTTTTTCGTTCATGATGGTCAGCTGATCCCTGTTGAATTCCATAAGGTTGTTTTCCTTCTCTTCCTTTTGGAATACCATACCGGTTTCAAGAGCCTCTTTGGCATCTTCTCTGACTCTTGTTGTGTCTCCGTCACTGGATCTTCCCACAACATTTCCGTAAACGGCATTTGCCGCCTCTTCATCTTTTTCTTCTTTTTCCTCTTCCTGAGCCTGTGATACAGTCTCTCCGGCCCTGATATCCTCATCCTGCTGCAGGATCTTCTTATCTTCCCCGTTCTCTTCCGCCGGCAGTTTTACCTGCTTTAAGACCTGACTGTCAATTCCTCCTATCTGCATCATAGAAATTCCTCCTTCCAAACGCATCCAATCAGTTCCTTAATGTCGGTCACATTATTATCGGTCATATATTGTCCGATGCCGTCTATAACTTTAAGTGTTGTATACGGATCGGTAAAATTGGCGGCTCCCACGGCTACCGCCGCAGCTCCTGCCATAATAAATTCAAGTGCGTCTTCCGCCGTTGCTATCCCTCCCATTCCGATCACAGGGATCTTAACGGCATTTGCCGCCTGATATACCATCCTGACAGCTACCGGTTTTATAGCTCTTCCCGACAGGCCTCCGGTCTTGTTTGCCAGCACAAAAGTCCTTCGCTTAACATCGATCTTCATCCCGGTGATCGTATTGATCAGTGATACCGCATCTGCACCGTTGTCCTCGCACACCTTCGCCATAAGGGCGATATCGGAAACATTCGGTGACAGCTTCATGATGACAGGCTGCCTTGCCTTTTTCCTGATCTCCCGGGTTATATGGGCCAGCGCCTGCGGATCCTGCCCGAAAGCTATGGCGCCTTCCTTAACATTAGGACAACTCACATTGATCTCAAGCATGTCGGCATTCGTATCCGCCAGTCGTTCCACAACCTCCACATATTCTTCGACTGTCTTACCGCACACATTTACAATGATCACGGTGTCAAAATCAGAAAGAAACCGCAGATCTCTTTCGATAAAGGTATCTATACCGGGATTCTGCAATCCTATGGCATTCAGCATTCCCCCGTAGGTTTCGGCTATCCTGGGTGTGGGGTTACCGGGCCACGGCGTAAGGCTTACACCTTTTGTAACAACTGCTCCCAGTTTATTAAGATCAACAAATTCCGAGTACTCGACACCGGAACCGAATGTGCCGGAAGCGGTCATAACAGGGTTCTTAAGCACAACCTGCGCGATATTTACCGACATATCAATCACAGTCTTACCTCCGATGCCGGAAATACCGGACCGTCAACACATACTCTCTTATTCTTAACTTTCGAATGATCATCAATATCCGATGACGGAGTAACGCAGGACAGGCAGGCGCCTATACCGCAGGCCATTCTCTCTTCCATCGATATATATGCGGGGATCCCGCGCTTTTGTGAAAGCGCTGCAACAGCTTTCAGCATCGGTTTCGGACCGCAGGCAAAAATGATGTCGGCATCGATATCATTTTGTTCTATCGCATCCGTAACGGTTCCTAAATGTCCGAAACTTCCGTCATCGGTCGCAATAACAAGCTCTCCTTCCCGTTCCAGTTCCTTTGTAAGAAACATGTCGTTCCGGCTTCTGTATCCTGCAACCGTGACTACACTGCACTTCAGCTGTTTCGCCAGTTCAACCATGGGCGGTATACCTATGCCGCCCCCTATGAGCAATGCCCTCGTATCCGGGCCGATCTTCTCTTTGACCGGTGCAAAAAAACCGTTTCCGTTCGGTCCGATGATAACAACACTGTCATGCTCCGACAGGTGCGAAAACTCTTCGGTACCTTTGCCCACGACCCTGTATACGAGCCGGATCTTCCCCGGTGCGGACGACGAGTCCGTCTCGCAGATACTTAGGGGCCGCATCAGCTGCATTGAATCACTGTTCGGAAACACGGACAGGAACTGCCCCGCAATAGCACCCGCAGCGGCATTTGTTGACAGCCACATCGAGTATACCCCCGGACAGAGGCATTCCTGTGAAATTATAGTTGCAGTTTCCCTGATCTTCATACCTTACATTGTTTTGGCAATAGTTCACCAATTTAAGAAAAGTATAGTCTTTTTGAGACTTTTTTTCAAGTGTATACAAAAAACAAAGTATTAACTATAATACTTTTTATGAAGATAAATAACATCCGTGTGATCGATCCTGCCTCAGGCAGAGACGAGATATCCGATATTTACATCGAGGAAGGCCTAATCGTTTCAAAAAGCACCCGTTCCGACGACATCGTAATAGACGGTACGGGAATGATCGCAGGCCCCGGTCTTGTGGACGTCCACGTTCACTTCAGAGATCCCGGCCAGACCGAAAAAGAGTGTATCCATACAGGTGCAATGGCTGCGGCAGCCGGTGGCTTTACCTCGGTCGTCATGATGGCGAATACCGTACCGCCGATCGATGACCCCGCTGTTGTCAGACAGGTTCTCGAAAGAGCCGAAAAAGAAAAGATACATATATACACATGCGCCACCGTGACTAAGGAAATGAAAGGCACTTCACTTTGCGATTACAATGCTCTTATCGATGCGGGAGCGGTCGGATTTACCGATGACGGAAAACCTATAGTGGATGAGACAGTCCTCACAGAGGCTTTTCGGAAAATATCAAAACTGCATGTTCCGGTATCACTTCATGAAGAGGATCCGAAATATATCGCGGAAAACGGGGTCAATTCGGGAGAAGCCGCTAAAGCGCTCGGACTTACCGGCGCCGACAGAAATGCCGAGATATCCATGATCAGGCGTGATCTTAAGATCGCGGAGGCGACCGGCGTGATACTCAACATACAGCATATCAGTACAGCCGAAGGTGTCGATCTTGTAAGAGATGCCAAAAAAACGTGCAAAAACATTCATGCCGAAGCCACGCCCCACCACTTTACCTTAACGGACAGTGCGGTTGAAAAATACAATACACTGGCCAAGATGAACCCTCCGTTAAGGAGCGAAGAAGACCGTGAAGCGATCTGGGAGGGACTGTGTGACGGAACGATCGATATGATCGCAACAGACCATGCTCCCCACACCATTGAGGAAAAATCACGCGATTTCGCCTCGGCCCCAAGCGGAATAACAGGTCTTGAGACCTCATTTCTGTTAGCCTATAACGTATTGTATAAAAAGGGGATCATTGATTATCTGAAACTGTTTGAACTGATGAGCCTTAATCCGGCAAGACTGTACGGGCTGAGTACAGGCACTCTGTCGGAAGGTTCCGCGGCAGATATCGTCATTTTCTGTCCGGATGAGAAGACATGCTATGACACATCCCTGTCAAGATCCTGCAATACACCTTTTCTCGGCATGACTTTTGAAGGGAAGATAAAATACACGATAGCCGGAGGCCGGATAGTCCGGTCAGACTAAGATTGTTCCCGTAATGTTTCCATGTTCCGGTTCACCGCTTCTTCGATCCTGTCTTTACACAGTTTACCGAGATGTTTCTGTTCTTTCTGATCGAAATCCTGCGGAAATACCGGATCGAGTATCTCTATTATCACGGGTGCAGCGACTAACTTCGGGAAATGATTTTCAAATACCTCTGAAGTGTTGCTTATGGCGATCGGAACAATGGGGCATCCGCTCTTTACGGCGATCTTCATGCTGCCCTCTTTGAACTCGTTCATCCTGCCGTCCCTGCTTCTGGTCCCTTCCGGAAAGATGAATATCGACATTCCTTTTTTCACACGTTCAATAGCTTCAAGAATTGTCTTAAGACCCTGTCTTACATCATCCCTGTCTATGAACAGCGTATTGTAGAGCATGAGTGCCTGTGCAAAGATCGGTATTTTCCTGAACTGTTTTTTTGCCACAAAACAGATAGTTCCCGGAAGACGCATAAGTGTCAGCAATACATCAAAAAAACTCTGATGATTTGCAACATAGAGCACCGGAGTATCAACAGGGATCTTATCAAATCCCAGATACGTAACTTTTGCACCCGAGCAGAAATTGATGACTGAAAAAACAGCCTTCATGATGACTTTCATAAAAGCCGTTCTCGCCTTCCTGGAAAAAAGCCCTATTACGAAAGCGATGATCTCTATGGGAATGACCACGATAAAATCGATGACCACGACGATCATACATATAATAAATCTGAACATTATCTCATACTCCCCTGACGTTTCTTTAAAATGCTCTTACATCATCGGCACCTTTAAAATACAGTGCGAGCATTCCCGGTCCGACGTGTGAGCCCGTCACGGGTTCATGCGCAACCATCCATATCTTCCTGGGCGGAGCGATCTTGGATATCAGATTTGCCAGATGGACTGCATCTTCTCTTTGTCCTCCGTATGATATCCCGACAAGCTGCTCCTCGGGATGCACTACAAGATCCCTGTATTTCTCGGCAAGGGCTCTGATGGCCTGCTTACGTCCTCTCGCCTTGCATTCGACTACTATCTTTCCTTCGGTATTCCCTTTGAGGATCGGCTTGATATCCATCATCGTTCCGAGTGAGGCAAGGGCTCCGCTTATACGTCCCGTCCTTTTAAGGTGTTTCAGATCATCAACCACAAAGACCTGATACATGCAGTATTTTTCATAATCTATATGATCAGCCGTCTCTTCCAGCGACATTCCCTTATCCCGGCACTGAGCCGCTTCAACGACCAGTATGCCCTGACCGAGAGATGCACCGAGAGAATCAATTATCATGATCTTTCTGTCGGGGAACTCTTCAAGAAGATCCGACGCTGCGATCTTTGCCGAATTCACAGATCCCGTGACGCCTCCGGAAAGGCCTATATACAGAATGTCTTCTCCGGCTTCAAGCAACGGTTCAAAACACTGTGTAAACTGAGCGGGATTGACCTGAGAAGTGGAGGCGCTCATTCCCTCCCGAAGCTTCTGATAATACCCGTCATAATCAAATCCCTCTGAACTTGTGAACTGAAGTTCCTCACCATCCATGATCAGCGTCAGAGGCACAACGATTATGCCGTAATGATCTCTTACCTTGTCGGTAATGTTTGCTCCGGTGTCCGTGATAATCTTGAATGCCATGATACTCTCCTTTACTTTTTGAGAAATTCCACCACTTCAGAAAAACCCATTCCGTGCGACGCTTTCACAAGTATCGCATCTCCTGGTTTCAGTATTTCTTTTGTCGTATCCGACAGGGCCGCCAGGAGCAGTTCCCTGTTCGGATAATACCTGATCTCCACTCCTTCATGCTGCATTGCGCCTTTGTACATATGCTTGGCAAGAGGGCCGACAAAGATCAGCGAATCCACGCCGCTTGATGCGGCATAATCACCCACATCCGCATGAAGCTTTTCAGTCTCATCTCCCAGTTCATACATATCTCCGAGGATAGCCACCTTCCTCGTCAAAGCATAGCCCAAAGTATCAAGGGCTGCATTCATGGATCTGGGATTGGCGTTGTAACAGTCATCAACGATCGTGTATTTATCCGTCCGTATGATATGCCCTCTTCCCGAAAGAGCCTCAACGGACAGCATTCCTCTTCTGATCTCCTCAAGATTAAGTCCGAGAAGAAATCCTACCGCTGCCGCAGCAACCGCATTGTCGACCATGTGGTAACCGGGCAGGGGAACAGTCATCTCGTAATGACTCCCGTCCGGAAAGTTTGCAATAAATCTGGATCCGTCCAGTCCGAGGTTTTCTATGTTGGAAGCATATACGTCATCCCTTTTTGATTCTTTACCGTATCTTATAATGTTCCGCCCGCCGGAAAGCTCTTTGTCTATCAGTCCCAGTTTTTCGTCCTGTCCGTTAAGTACAAGCGTACCTGAAGGAGACATCTTTTCTATCACTTCCGTTTTGGCCTTAAACACTCCGTCAAGGTCTCCGAGATATTCCAGATGACAGGGCCCGATATTCGTAAATACGACAACATCGGGGCGGACTATCTCTCCCAGCCGTTCCATCTCTCCGAATTTGCTGATGCCCATTTCTATGACGGCAACTTCATGTCCGTCTCTTATCTTGAAAACAGTAAGAGGTACACCAACCTCATTGTTGAAGTTTCCTTCCGTTTTCAAAACTTCATAATGAGCGGCAAGAACGGATGCAACAAGTTCCTTGGTGCTGGTCTTTCCAACGCTTCCCACGATCCCGACTACTTTAAGTGAGATCTGATTGCGGTAATACCGGGCAAGTTTTCTGATCGCAGCAAAACTATCGTCCACTACGATGCACGGACCCTTGGGTTTTGCAGGGAGCTTTTCACATATAACACCCAAAGCGCCCTTTTTGAAAACCTGATCTATAAAAGAGTGACCGTCCACACGCTCGCCGACCGTCGCAACAAATATGCCGCCCTCTTCGATCTGTCTCGAATCTATCACGACGCTTGTAGCTTCTTTTGTAAGATCAAAGCGTCCCACGTTCTCCAATTTCCCGTCGACAGCATCCGCTATCGCTTCAAGAGTCATGTTCCGCATTTAGTCACGCTTCCTCATGGATATATCAATGATCCACTCACACAGATCATCAAATGACTTTCCGATGGCTGCTGCTTCCTGGGGTATCAGGCTGGTAGGCGTCATTCCCGGAAGCGTATTTGCTTCAAGACAGAATATCCTACCGTCATCGGTCATTATGAAATCCATTCTTGCATATGTTGCGATACCGAGAGCATCACATGCCCGGACAGCCTCTGCCTGGATCCTTGCCGTGTCTTCCGCACTCAGGTCTGCAGGGCACGTTTCTATTGTAGATCCTGCCTGATATTTGTTCCTGTAATCATAAAATCCCGATATGGGGGCTATCTCAACAAGCGGAAGTGCTTTTCCTTCTATGACACAGCACGTGAACTCCCTGCCTTTGATATATCTTTCCACCATTACCTTTGACTCATATTTATACGCATCATTAACCGCATCAGCGTATTCCTCATCATTGTTAACCAGATACACTCCGACCGAGGAACCTCCGTTACATATCTTGACAACGCACGGGAACTCCGGTTTACGCTCGTCATCCGGCCCTGTTAACATATAGCTCCGGGGTGTCGGAACACCGTACATGTCAAACAGCTGCTTTGCGACCGCCTTATCCATGGCAAGCGCCGAAGAATAATAACCCGCTCCCGTATATCTGATCCCGAACAGATCAAAAGCAGCCTGTATCTTGCCGTTCTCTCCGCAGTCTCCGTGCAGCGCCATGAACACTATGTCTGCCGCCATGCATATTTTGATAACGTTCGGTCCGAAGAATACTTTTGCATCGTCTTTTCGCAAAGCCTTAACGGCTTCGGGATCCGGCGCCGACTCCGATATTGAAGAAACTTCTCCGGCCCAGTCTGTTTCGGCATCAAAAATATCGTCTGTTTCGCCTTCATATCCGAGAAAAACATCCAGCAGAACGACTTTGTGGCCCCTTCTGCGAAGGGCCTCATATACACATCTTCCGCTGACCAAGGAAACATCTCTCTCGGTACTCAATCCTCCTGCAAGAACAACTATATTCATATCCCCTCCTGTGTATTCTGTAATCCTGATAAGATAAACAACTGCGGTGCCTCACTCAGTATATTGTCGTCTTCCGTAAAATCAACTCCGGAAAGATTTGCTCCGTATATATAATTGAGACGTGATCTGACATAGTCCAGATACTCGACACTGACGCTGATATAATCGGCCATGGTCACAAGGTACGATCCTTCGAGCAGGCGTATTGCCGTTTCTCCATCCCTGACCGTCGTATCGTCATCGAGTCTTGTATCGTAAAATTCCACGTCAATGGGATCTTTTATCAGGGCATTTGCTTTTGAGAACACGTTCTCCATCATGCCCGAAGAAACACTGTAGTTCACGGGGTACGGAGACATAAGGTAGGCAAATACACCGAAGTAACCCGGCTCCCCGTAACTGAACCCCTCCGGAATGATATCCATGGCTATGGCATCTACGACCGATCTGTATGTTTTCTGTCCTGTCAGTCTGTACAGTTCGGCTGCCGACCATAACCTCGGTCCGGGCTTTTCATCATCCGCATCACTCATGGTCTCGGCTTCTTTAAAATACTGTTCTGCAAGAGTCTGTGCCTCCTGAGTTTTGCCCCAGTCCTTGATAACATACGCTGCTTTTGCCAGGACCGCAGCGCAGTTATACCTGTCGAGAACATCGCTTACTTTTTCCTGCGGGATGGTCAGTATATCGTCCGCCATCTGAACCGCAAGCTTATCTACATCTTTTTTAGCGGCTGTTTCAGGGAAGAATTCCATACACAAAAGCGCGTCTGTTTCATTCATTATACGGTCATCGAGGCCATCGGTCCTGTATTTTCCGGAAACGGATGATACCTTATCGCTCAGCAGCCGGTCATACAGACCATCCGTTACTGATATCTCCTCATCGGTATACGTACGCGCTTCTTCTACCGGGATAACTGATATGACCTGTTCTCCGGTAGATTCGTCTATCAATACGGCATATCCGTGATCACTGCTGTCATATCCTTTCCTGCTGAGATTTACCTGTGTAAGATTTCCTTCAACTACTTCCGGGGCATCTTCCTGTCCGTTTTTGTCCTTGAGATAGTCTATTACGGCATCGGGATCGCTGTAAAGATCGGAAGACTGAACACTGTATGTGCCGCATGCACTGAGAAACACAGCGGGGATCATGCAGATCAGGATACAGGCTATCTTTCCGAGATTGGCTCCTGCCACTCTCGCTCTGAGTTTTAATTTCTTTTTATATTTATTTTTAAGATATACAAGATCAAATATCAGGATCAGGAACAGTGCGGATACTATGAGTGAGATGTGCTGGAGCATCGTCCCCGTATAGTTGACAGTAAGTTCGCCCGTTGCCTGTCCCAGTTCAACACGGCACAGACCGTTCTCGCCTTCTCCCGATACGGAAAGCTCTGTGATATTTCCGGAACTGTCCTTGATCGTGGCGCTGTACCCTTTATAGTATACAAAAGGAACATCCACATATTCGTGTCTGCCGGTTATCTGAGCCGTCACCTTTCCTCTGTGACGCGTAAAATCACAATTTGAGGCGTCGTCAAACAGCATGGTGTCGCTTTGCCCGACAAGGGCTTTCGGATCTTTGACCTCAAAAGGAAGCCATTCTCCGGCCACAACATTTTCGGTATACGGTTTGTAGCTGAAAAAATCATCACTGTAATCATAGTACCCCATGGAGTTCTCGTTATGATGGGTGATCGCAAGGCCCGATGATATTACAGTCAATACGATAAGAGCTATATCGGCAGCTAGGATCCTCTGCTCTTCACCGAACCTGTCCACAAACAGTTTCAGAACAATGGCATCCGTCACGGCCAGAAGGGTTGATGTCAATATGAACAGTCTCCACGGAAACTGCAAAAAACCGAAGAATCTTGCCACTCTCTCCCACGGCATTATGTTTGTGGCACCAACGGCAAGAATAATGGCAAGCGCCGTTAACAGATCCGTAAATCCGAGTATCGGATGCTCTTTTTTGGATAAAAAGAATCTAGGTACAATAAGCGCAAACAGGACCGTTCCCACACACGGAAAAGTCGATGATGCCAGCTGTGAAAACGGAACCGCCGAATCGAGCAGGTCTGTCCAGTTGTCGGAAACATAAAATCTGGCGGATGCAAACTGTTCCATCATCGGAAGCCACTGATATGATGACACAAGCGCCGCCAGCAGTATAACAACGCAAACCTTCACGATGAGCCTGGGGTTTTTGATGAATCTCTTGATATAAACCGCAAACACCGCGATGCAAAGGCACGCTGTCATAACACATGTTGCGGGATGTACAACGGCAAGCGCCGCAAATGCAAATCCGAGAAGATATGGTTTGTCCATCTCCTCAAACACCACGTTATATATACCGTATATGGCAAACGGAATAAACATGAATGCCGTGTATTCACCGCAAGCGGTCCGAACAAGCATATCATCCATATGATAGGGACATAGAGTCAGCAGTACCGCCGCTGCCGTGCCCGCAAATTTGGAACGGCTCATCCTCCATACACAGTAAAACGTCGATATATATGTGAGTATGAAGATCATCGCCGTATATATGTGAAAACTCTTGGCTATACTGACATGACACACCCGCAGAAGTGCAGGAATATGCATGAACAGATCCGAATAGAACATACTGCTGGCATATCCCGCATCTCCGAAGAAAAGCGTATTGACCTTCAGAAACGGACGGCCGATGAGAATACCCTCTTTGAGGCTCTCTATCCGGAGAAGGTGATAATCCAGATCATGACCGTTAATACAGTATCTGGATATAAGCGGAGCGGTAGCGACCACCATGGTGATCACAAATAGAATGAGCGTGATTCGGTTTTCACGTTTCCTGTTGTTCATCCGTTTATTCCTCGATCAGTTCCGAGAACGAAAGTGTAACATCATTATCGTCATCGGCAACCGAAATGGTATAGCTCTTTGTTATGTATCCGTTCCTTGACAGGGTTATAACATGGGTGCCGGCACCCGGTTTGGGCACAAGTGCCGGTGATATCCCGACGTATATTCCGTCAATATATATCTCCGCTTCTTCCGGAGACTCTATATACATTTTCTGTTTGTCACTTACGACCGCGGTTATACCGCTGCTCTCACCTGTGGAAGAGGTGCTGCTTGAAGTAAGTCCCGTCGACGAAGATGAAGATGAAGTGCCGACAGGCCATGGGGTAGGTACCGCCTGCGTGAGAGGTCCCAGTACCGTCGATGTCGTGGATGTTCCGGTAGATGATGTTGATAAATAGGACGTTGACGAAGATGACGTTGAAGATGATGACGTTGTCTTCTTCGCGGTAGTTGTCGACGACGATGTCGTTGTACTGTCAGCCCCGTCCTTTTCCAGAGAAATCGCAACATCGGCAAATTCATCGGACACACGGATGTTTGTATCCACATTTTTGTAGCCCGCAAGTTCGACATGGATCTTGTGAATACCGTACTCCAGCGGAACTCTTTCGACGTAATCGGTTATCTCCCCGTCGATATAAAGCTGCGCATAATCAGGATCGATCGTAAACTCTACATGTCCTATGGCAACTTCTTTGATATCTGCTTTACTCAGATCGATGACGGTTTCCCTGTCACGCTCCACAACTATATCTTCTTCGGCGGCATACCCTTTGTTTGTAAAACGGACCTTGTAACTGCCTTCCGGAACCGGGATCAGCATTTCCTCGGTGATCTTTTTGATCACTTCCTGTCCGATCTCTATCCATCCGCCTTCAAAATATGTATCGTTCATCAGCCGCACATAGCCGTGGCCTTTGTCGACGATGATCGAAAAAACCTTTCTTGCGTACCCTTTTACGATAAGGGTGTCGACATTCGTTACATCCATAAAGGAGGCAAGTTCATCCCGGTAAGAGACTATGGCACTGTCCGCCAGTCTGTAGGTGCTGCCTGCGATATCCATTCTGTGCGAGGCCTCATCGATCTCAAACTTGGTCACATCGGTAAACGTCCACGCCTCTTTGCTTATCCGAAGCTCGATCAGTTCTTTGCTGTGGATGCTGTATGTAATATCAAGGATCTCCCCGAGAGGGATCTCATCAAGAGTAAGGGAATTACCGTGCCTCGCCAGGATCTGCGTCTTTCCCGTATACTCCAGCTCAAACATTTTTTCATTATCGACCGAAACAAATTTCAGTTTTTTTTCTTCTTCATCCTTGCCTACAAGAACTGCCACGCTCTCATACACAAGGTCTTCACTGTCTACAAGGTCTTCCTGTTCCCCGTCAACTGTCTCGCTGATCTGTTCGGCACGCTTTTCGGCCTGCTGCTTTTCATATTCTTTTGAAATGTAGTATATTCCCAGCATCGTGATGATAACGATTATAATGACGGGAATGATAACTTTTTCCGTATTTTTCATCAAACCGGTGTTTTCAGAGCCTTCAGAAGCCTGTCTTTTTCATTCATGGCGGGATCTTCAAGAACCAGAGCCAGCAGGCGGTCAAGAGCCGCTCCCATATCAGGGCCCGCGGCTATCCCGTTCTGCATAAGGTCATAACCGTTGACTGCCAGATCCTTTACGCTCAGGCAGTCCCCGTCACGGATTATCTTTTCGTACATCTCCTGCAATGTGTTCACATGATGCAGTTTATCATCAAACATATATTCCGCATGAGCGTACAGATCGGCAACCTTCAGTCTCATCAGATCGTCCATGTTCGATACACCCACATCGGCTATAAATCTTCTTACCGCCGGGAAAGACAACTGCGGTCTTTCATCATGATACCTGACAAGTTTTTTTACTTTTGTGATGGTATCATTGTCATACTTGAGCCTTCGAAGGAAGGCCTCGGCCATTTTCACTCCCTCCTCGGGATGCCCCTTGAAATGATCCACACCGTCAGGTCCCGTGGTCTTCATGACCGGTTTTGCGATATCATGAAGAAGAGTCGCTATCATCAATACCCTTTTGTTTTCGGAAGGGATATGGGCGAAATGATCGACAACATATTTCATTGCACATACGGTATGAACACCTACGTTCGCAAAATGATGCGGTGTATTCTGTTCACACTCCATCATCGCATTCCATTCGGGAAAAAACACCCGGGTCACTTTGAGCTCGTAGGCCTGTATCAGCCTGTCGGGATTATCGGAGCATATAAGCTTTTCGGTCTCCTCCCGGATCCTCTCGGCGCTTATGGCCTCAAGCGTCGGAGCAAGCATGGTGACCGCCTTCTTTGTTTCCTCTTCGAGTTCATAACCGAACTTTGCGGAAAATCGCAGAGCCCTGAGTATCCGCAGGGCATCTTCGGAAAATCTCTGCTTCGGATCCCCCACCGCGCGGATCATCCCCGCTTTCAGATCATCCATTCCGCCGAACAGATCGACTATCCCGTCGCGGTCACTGTACGCCATTGCATTTATCGTAAAATCACGGCGGGACAGATCCTCCTTCAGTTCCTTTGTGAATGTGACTTCACTCGGATGCCTGCTGTCCTCATACATACCGTCTATACGATAAGTCGTGATCTCAAAACCGTCATTTCCGATCATAACCTTGACGGTACCGTGTTTGATGCCGATATCCACTGTCCGCCTGAAGATGGACTTTACCTGTTGCGGAAGTGCATTTGTTGTTATATCCCAGTCATCGGGAGTACGGCCAAGGCAGCAGTCCCTGACACATCCGCCTACCGCATAAGCCTCAAATCCCCTGTCCTGAAGTTTTGTTATTATGCTCCTGACTTTTTCCGGAAGGTCGATCAGCATAAAGCTACCGTCTGTCTGGCAATGGACATCTCTTCATCCGTGGGGATGACAAGAAGTCTGACTTTTGAACCGTCCTTTGAAATAACGGTCTCCTCTCCGCGGACGCTGTTTTTCTCTTTGTCCAGTTCTGTCCCGAGATATGTCAGATAAGAACATATCTGCTCGCGGGCTGCGACGTTGTTCTCGCCGACGCCTGCAGTAAACGTTATGGCATCCACGCCGTTCATTGCCGCGGCATAAGCCCCGATATATTTTGCAACGCGGTATGCGTATGTCTCAAGCGCTCCGGCAGCTAATTCATTTCCGGCAGCCGCAGCCTCGTTAAGATCTCTGAAATCACTTGATGTACCGTCTGACAGTCCGAGCACGCCTGATTTTTTGTTGAGGATCGTAAGTATCTCTTTTAATGTCAGATTCTCTTTATCTGCGATATAATCAAGGATCGCGGGATCAAGATCTCCGCTCCTCGTACCCATAATGAGTCCTTCGAGAGGAGTCAGACCCATCGAAGTATCAACACATATGCCTTCCTTTACGGCACTTACCGATGCACCGTTTCCGAGATGGCAGACGATGATCTTCATGTCCTTTATGTCTTTTCCGAGAAATTCTGCTGTGCGTTTCGCCACATATTCGTGACTCGTTCCGTGAAAACCGTACCGGCGGACTTTGTATTTTCTGTAATACTTATACGGTATACCGTACAGATATGCTTTCTGCGGCATTGTCTGATGAAACGCGGTATCAAACACCGCAACCATCGGTACTTCCGGCATGAGTTCCCTGCATGAGTTCACACCTATAAGGTTTGCGGGATTATGAAGAGGTGCAAGGTCGTTACATTCCTCAATGGCTTTTAACACCTCATCATCGATCAGGACCGAAGCCGAAAACTTCTCTCCGCCATGCACAATACGGTGTCCCACTGCGTCTATACTTGAAAGCGAATCTATAACTCCGTCATCGGGGTCGGTAAGGGCCTCGAGAACGAGTGATACAGCCTTTGTATGATCCGGCATTTCCACATCGGTTTTTTTCTTGTCGGATCCGCCCTTCTGATAGGTATGCATCCCACCGTCGATCCCTATTCGTTCACACAGTCCTTTTGCGAGCACTTCCTCGCTGTCTGTGTTTATAAGCTGATACTTAAGTGAACTGCTTCCGCAATTGATAACAAGTACGTTCATAATATCCCTCCTGAGTGCATTTAATAAGCGCGCCCCCAATACACCAGTTTTTGGGCGCTTCTGCCACAACATACACAAACATCCGATACTTTTTCCTGCTCAAAAGGTATGCAGCGGCTCGTTACCGCCATATTTTCCTTTATTTCATTCTCGCAGGCCACGTCGCCGCACCACATCGCTTTGACGAAGCCGGATTTTTCGGCAAAGATCTCTTCGAATTCCTCACGGGTGGCTGCGGTATATGTCTGCCGATCGCGGCGCTCTCTGGCCCGGTCGAGCATATCTTTCTGTATCGTGTCAAGAAGCGTTTTCACGGTATCGCAAAGATCCGCCATGGCACATTCACTCTTTTCACCGGTATCCCTTCTTGCAAGAACGGCTTTTCCGGCTTCTATATCTTTCGGACCTATCTCTATCCTTACCGGAATGCCCCTCATCTCAGCTTCGGCAAATTTCCATCCGGGACTCTTCTCGGTATCATCAACCTTCACTCTGATCCCATTCGACTCAAGTTCTTCCTTTATCTTTACAGCAGTTTCGAGAACTCCTTCCTGCTGTTGTCTGATGGGCACTATCACAACTTGCGTGGGTGCAACCTTCGGCGGGAGCACCAGTCCGTTGTCATCACCGTGTACCATGATGATGGCGCCGATCAGTCTGGTGGTCGATCCCCAGGATGTCTGGAAAGGATATTTCAATGTATTATCCCTGTCTGTAAACTGTATATTAAAAGCTCTGGCAAAGCCGTCGCCGAAATTATGGCTGGTTCCGGACTGAAGTGCCTTTCCGTCATGCATCAGTGCTTCTATCGTGTATGTCGCTTCGGCTCCGGCGAACTTTTCCTTATCGGTCTTGCGTCCCTTTATAACCGGGATCGCGAGTATCTCTTCGCAGAACCGGGCGTACAGATTAAGCATCTGAACCGTTCTCTCTTCCGCTTCCTCAAATGTTGCATGGATGGTATGCCCTTCCTGCCACAGGAATTCCCTCGACCTCAGAAACGGTCTTGTCTCTTTCTCCCACCGTACAACCGAGCACCACTGATTGTATACTTTCGGAAGATCCCTGTATGAATGGACTTCATTCTTGTAAAAATCACAGAACAGCGTCTCGGAAGTCGGCCGCACGCACATTCTTTCCTGAAGAGGTGCAAGACCTCCCTGTGTTACCCATGCAACTTCGGGCGCAAAGCCTTCCACGTGATCCTTCTCT
Organism: Lachnospiraceae bacterium; assembly: GCA_024695145.1. Lineage (GTDB taxonomy): Bacteria > Bacillota > Clostridia > Lachnospirales > Lachnospiraceae > UBA2868. The sequence continues at coordinate 6,129 of JAILIS010000041.1, read as the reverse complement.
TTCTCGAGAAGGCTCTCGGGAATGAACATGGGAAGATATACATTTTCCACACCGCATGCTTTGAACCTTTCATCCATCTGTTTTTGGATAAGCTCCCAGATGGCGTAGCCCGCGGGCTTAAATACCATACATCCCTTAACGCTCGTGTAGTCTATAAGATCTGCCTTTTTGACCACATCCGTATACCACTGTGCAAAATCCTCCTCCATGGAAGTGATCTGCTCAACCTGTTTTTTTTCTGCCATGATGAACGCTCCTCTTTCAGATTGTCTAACTCTTATATTTTACGCTAATTCTCACCATTATTCCACTTTTTTATGCTTTTAACGATAAGAAGAATGCCTCTATGTCCCTGCGGTCTGCCGTTGTGGTCCCCTGCGTCATTACAGCGCTGCCTCCGCCCTTTCCCGCACAGGCCTTGTTAAAATCAGCCGTCAGCGACAAAATATCAGCAGTTCCGGCGTTTTCCGGGCGCACTGCAAATATATACCTAAATCCTCCTTCTGTTGAAAGAAAAGCGCAGACTGTCCCGGGAAATGCGCCTGTACACTCATTTACAAGATTTCGAAGTCCCACCGGATCAAGACAGTCGGTGAAAACGATCTCGGGAGAGACATCACCGCTTTCCCTTTTGCCGATACGATCGATCACACTCTCCGTCAGGGTATCCGTAAGTGTTTTTTTCAACGCGCCGTTCTCTTCTTTCAATGACATCATCCTGTCATAAAGGGCCTTTACGTATTCATCCGTCAGTTCCCGCTTTGAAGAGAGCATTTCCATTATCCTGGCATTTCTGTCATGAAGTGCGGCATAATCATCATATGCACTCATCCCGGCTGTAAGCGTCAGTCTCATTCCGCCCCTGTGCGGCTCATGATCCGTTATCTTGATCACTCCCAGGCGTCCGGTACTGTCCACATGAGGAGCACAGCATGCACATACATCGATCCCTTCTATCTCTATAAGGCGGATGTTCTCGTAAGTATCCAGTTTACTTCTGTATTCGATCGATGTTGCTTCCTCCGGTGTCGGAAAGCTCACGGTAACGGGACGGTTTTCAAAAACGATCATGTTGGCCCGCTGCTCTATTTCCCGTATATCCTCGTCGGAGAGCGGACCGTTTACATCAAATACCGCGCTGTCATCCGACATGTGAAATCCGGCATTATCGTATCCGAAAGTACTGTGGATCAGACCGCTGACGAGATGCTCCGCGCCGTGGATCTGCATCCTTAAAAATCTGATCTTTGAATCGAGAATACCCCTGACTTTCTCACCCGCGGGAATATCCGTATCCACCGAGTGCCGTACATTTCCTCCTTCAATGTACACATCCCCTACGGTATGGATGCTTTCGTCCCGAAGCTGTATCCTGCCGGTATCTGCCTGCTGTCCTCCCCCTCCCGGAAAAAAAGCAGTGCGGTCTAAAACAACATAACTGCCCTTTTTTTCATCTTTTCCGGATTCGATCACAACAGCGTCAAATTCCGTCATAAGTCCGTCGGTTTCATATAACAGGATTGTTTTGTTTTGATCAGCTCTTTCATTTTTCATGTGATACATTATACACTATTATGATTTTTTTGATCATAAAAAGAGAGCAGAACCCGTCTGCTCTCTTTGATGTGATACCAAAATACTCTGTGTTACTTGAAATATCTGTCGTGAAGACCTTTAAATGCCTTGCCGTGTCGGGCTTCATCCCTTGCCATTTCATGAACGGTGTCATGAATGGCATCAAGATTTGCTGCCTTGGCGCGCTTTGCAAGATCGGTCTTTCCTGCCGTAGCACCGTTCTCCGCTTCTATACGAAGTTCAAGATTCTTCTTGGTGGAATCGGTAACCACCTCTCCTAAAAGCTCCGCAAACTTTGCGGCATGCTCAGCTTCCTCAAATGCAGCCTTCTCATAATACATCCCGATCTCAGGATATCCTTCCCTGAATGCAACCCTTGCCATGGCCAGATACATTCCGACTTCACTGCATTCACCGTTAAAGTTTGCACGAAGATCCTCTATGATATCTTCCGAAACACCCTTGGCAACCCCGACAACATGTTCTGCTGCCCATGTCATCTCGCCTTCCTGCTTGGTGAACTTCGAAGCAGGCGCTTTACACTGGGGACATGCCTCAGGGGGCTCATCGCCTTCATGAACATAACCGCATACCTGACATACCCATTTCATAGTGCGTTCTCCTTTTCTCTTTAATTATTTTTCATGTAATTCTTGATACCTCTGAAGGTGGAGGCACTGATGATATGTTCAATACGGCAGGCATCGGCCTCAGCTATCTTGGCTGAAACACCGGCTGTTTTCTGTAAAAAAGATGTAAGTGTCCTGTGTCTGTCATAAACCTCCACAGCTTTTTTACGGCCTTTTTCGGTAAGATTGATCTCCTTGCTCACCTCATCCATGATAATGTATCCTTCTTCTCTTAAGATACTCATGGCGCGGCTGACACTGGGTCTGGAGAAGCCGAGAGATCTTGCCACATCTATAGAATAAACGACTCCGTTTTGCTTCTTCAATATGTAGATTGTCTCGATGTAATCTTCACCGGATTCAAACATTGCCATAAATATATCCACCTTCCATCAATAAATCTAACACTTACTGCCTTATATTTCAACCTGAAATGGAGATGAAACGGTAGTCTTTGTCTTCTATCGCTTTTTTGATGACATCATCTTCCACGTCTTTTTCAAGTTCTATCACGGCCTCGTTATTTTCATGACTGACAACCGCTTCCTTTATCCCGTCCAATGCCTCAAGTGCTTTCTTTACGTTTGCCTCACAGTGTGCACACATCATTCCCTCGATCTTTACTGTTTTTTTCATCATGCTTTCTCCTTTTTTCTCTTCCTTTACTGATATTGTTTTTTCTTTTATCCGCCTGACGGGTCTGTCGTTTTTTGCGTCGCGTATATCCACAAGATTGAGTCTTAATGCATTGGTGACAACAAATATACTTGAACAGCTCATGGCAAGGGCTCCCCATGCGGGACTCATCATCAGTCCCCACCGTGAATAGAGCCCGCATGCAAGAGGTATGAGCAGAACGTTATAGGCAAGTGCCCAAAACAGATTCTCCTTGATATTGGTAAGTGTTTTCCGGGAAAGCCTTATCGCCGCGGCGGCATCCGAAAGACTTGATCTCATCAGTACAACCTCTGCTGCATCTATAGCCACATCGGTCCCGGCTCCGATAGCGATCCCTATATCGGCTCCGGCTAGAGCGGGTGCATCATTAATACCGTCTCCGATCATCGCTGTCTTTCCCTGGGCCTGAAGCCGTCTTATGGCAGATGCTTTCTGATCGGGAAGTACTCCCGCTATCACCTCATCGACCTTTGCTTTATGTCCTATGGCATCTGCAGTCTTTTGGTTATCGCCGGTGAGCATCACGGTCCGGATACCCATGTTCTTCAGCTCGTTTATCGCTCTGACGGAATCCTCCCTTATCGTATCTGCTATACCTATCACTCCAAGCACCCTGTCTTCCTGTGCAAACAGTACCGGAGTAATGCCGTATTCCGCCAGTCTTTCCGCTTCAAGACAGATCTTCGCAGGGATTTCAATCCTTGAGGAAACAAAAGAAAGACTTCCGCCGATCATTTTTATTCCGGACACTTCCCCTTCAAGTCCGTTTCCGGGCAGAGCGTTGAAACCATTTACTTCGCCGGGTTCTATATTCTCATTTTGTGCATATTCCATGACAGCAACGGCCAGAGGATGTTCCGATCCCTGTTCGAGGGATGCCGCCTTTCTTATAAGATCCTCCCCGCTTTCTCCCTCTGCCGGGATCACATCCGTAACCGAAGGTCTTCCTGTAGTGATCGTCCCGGTCTTGTCAAGAGCGATCACTCGCACCGAACCCGTTTCCTGAAGAGCCTGTGCCGTTTTAAACAGGATCCCGTTTCTGGCTCCAACCCCGTTTCCGACCATGATCGCAACAGGTGTCGCCAGTCCGAGTGCGCACGGGCAGGAAACCACAAGCACCGATATCCCCCTGGCAAGAGCATAGCCCGAATCTTTTCCGAGAGCCATCCATATGATCATTACCGCCAATGCCGTTGCGATAACTGCCGGGACAAAGATCCCAGATATCCTGTCTGCCAGTTTTGCCACGGGAGCTTTCGTTGCCACTGCCGAGCTTACCATCTCAATGATCTGTGAGAATGTGGTGTCCTCACCGATGCGTGTAGCGCGGCATTTCAAAAATCCCGAACTGTTAAGCGTGGCCGCACTGACTTTGCTCCCGGGCTCCTTGTCAACCGGAACGGATTCTCCGGTAAGAGCCGATTCGTTTACGGCAGAATTTCCCTCGATGACAATGCCGTCTGCGGGAATGTTCTCTCCGGGCCTTACCAGGAAAATATCGTTAACCGTAACTTCATCAATATCGACAGTGATCTCCCTGCCGTCTCTTATGACATTCGCCGTCTTCGGAGCGAGCTTCATAAGGCTTTTTAGTGCATCCGTGGTGCGCCCTTTTGAATATGACTCAAGGGTCTTTCCGACTGTAACAAGTGTCAGGATCATGGCTGCGGTCTCGAAATACAATTCACGGCTCCCCATAAGCATCACTCCGAGTGAATATATGAAAGCCGCTCCCGATCCGAGAGCTATGAGACTGTCCATATTCGGGGACAGATGCATCATACTTTTGAACCCGCTTATGAAAAACTTCCGGTTGATCATCATGATCAGTCCCGTCAGAACGAGCTGGATGATCCCGGTCCTTAACGGATCCGATCCGATAAAAGAAGGCAGAGGAAAGTGAAACATCCCCACGCCCATCGAGAAATACAGCAGTACAAGCAGCAGTATCACCGAAGATACCAGCCGTCTCTTCATTGCCGGTGTTTCTTTATCATCTAAAATGTCCCGTGTATTTTCCTTAACGGATGCGCCATAGCCGGCCTTTTCAACCGCTCTGATTATCTCGTCATCCGAAGCACTGCCTTCCACGCCCATGGAATTGGTCAGAAGACTCACTGTGCATGATGTCACTCCGGGAAGGCCGGACACTGACTTTTCAACACGTGCCTGACAGGCCGCACAGCTCATTCCCGTAACATTGTACTTTCTCATATTCTTCCCGTTCCCGTACAAGAGGTTTGTTAGTATCAACTAACGTGTATGATTATAAACGACAAAGAGATGATTTTCAATACAAATGAAAGATCCCGGCCAAAGGTGCCGGGATCTTTATTTGGTAAGGTAAAGGATGAAAGGTCACTGACCTTTCGGAGTTATATAAACTGGTTGTACACACTTGACAATGCACTTGATACCGATGCGTCACTGCCGTAAAGGCCGGTGCTGATTTCCGTATCTTTGGATATGGCATTTGCCTTATCGGCTATCTGGGAACCGTATGTCGCATTTCCGTTAAACAATGACTTTGCAGTTGCAACATCCGCTTTCTTCAGCACTTCTTCATCAACGGTCATTTTGCCGTCATCTCCTACCGAAATGCCGATCTTTCCAAGAACCTTTGAAAAGGTATCGGTCATGCCGGTCATGAATTTCGTATCCTGTGCGACCTCTTTCGAGTTCACCTTTGACGCCTGATCGATCACTTTGTTGTAGTTGTTTGCAAAATCCTTAACTGCGGATGCAACCTTGTTCATATCGGCTTTGCCGTCGGCACCCTTCCAAAGATCATCTTTTCCGAGCGCCTCTGCCGAGGATTTTAATTCATTCGCTTCTTTTTTGAGCGTCGTAAGACCGCTCCTGTCGACTTCTTCCCGGGCTGCTGCCTTTTTGACAGCTGTTTTCGAGGTTATCTCGGATTTGGCAGTACTGTCGGTTCTGCCTGTTCCCTCCGCATAGTATGCTTTGGTGAGTTTACCGAGGCTTCCGTTTTTGACAGCCGCATAACCTGCCAGATCGATCCCTCCGAGAGATCCCGAATTACCGGCACTGTTCGTATTCAGACTGTTGAATAAAGAAGTTATGTTGGAATTAAGATTGCTCATTCCCTGCCTCCTCGTATTATATAGTCATACCCATTCTTTACCTTCTCTATAGATATCGGGTATGCTGTTGAAGATGCTGTGGATTGGTTTCTGCCTCCTACCGCTTAGACGGTTAAATTAAGGCTCCAACCACAGCCTCTTTG
>JAILIS010000034.1 GCA_024695145.1 Lachnospiraceae bacterium | reverse complement strand
GATAAGAGCCCTTATCTGCATCGACTGTGTAAGCGCAAAGAGTGAAACTGTCCTTGTGAACATCCATTCCTACATAAATTGTGTTATAATCCATTTGATGACCTCCTTTTGTATGCGGTAAACCCTGTTACCATTTGATTTGTTACGGTCTGTAGTATACAGGTAAATCCACGAACCTACAAAACCGGAGGTCATTACATATTGTCTATTATGATACAATTATAAACTGGGACGGGCTGTTAAGTCGACAGCCGTATGAATATGACATTTCAGTTAACGGAGATCCTGTTTGATGGTACACGGACAAATGTTATTAAAGAAGATCCTGATCGTGATCGCAGCGGCAGTGATAATGCCGGCCTCGCTTGTGCTTACGGCACTTATACCGAAGGGATCGATAAGAACTCACTCGCTCGAATCCGCGCAGTATCTTTATGACGGGGAACTGTTCGGATGTGTCAAAGAGGGCATTGAGGGAAGCCGGATCGACAGATACGCTGATGCGATCCTTCTTAATATCGCATATAATCTGGACAGCGAATACCCCATAGAAAGCGTTGCACTGTCAGCCTACTATTTTACGCCGGATCATGAGGAAAACGAAAACTATCTTATGGCTGTAAGGGATGACCCCGGTATTAACCGCCAGTACCTGCGATACTGGCACGGGTCGATTGTATTTGTGCGGCCGCTCCTGACAATACTTAACGTGCGGAACATGTACATACTGAACGCTGTCGTTCTTGCGGCACTTCTTTTAACATTCTGCATTATGATGGCACGGCGGAAGGAATACACACTTATCATTGCGCTTATCGTATCGCTTGTAATATCGCGGGCCTGGTATGTACCGCTCTCTCTCGAATATACATGGACGTTCATGATCATGCTCATTTGCTCGATCATTGCAGCGATACTGTGCCAAAAAGAACTCGGAGAATACTATGCGGTCTTTTTTGCGATCACCGGAATGGCAACCTCTTTTGTTGATTTTCTTACAACTGAGACGATAACGCTTCTGATGCCTCTGCTTGTGATAATGTGGCTTACACGTGGCAGATACGAAGAGATGGGAAAACCGGGTCTCGGATCGTTCATTAAGAGAAGGGATTTTGGCATGGTGATGCAATGTTCGCTGTCATGGCTTGCGGGCTATGTGTGCATGTGGGTATCAAAGTGGATCATGTGCTCGCTCGTAATGAAGGAAAACGCACTGCCTTATGTAACGGAGCATGTTACGGAGCGTCTCGGAGGAGAGATCGGAGTCGGAGAAGGGGAATTTATAGCGGGGGCTGTAACAAGGAACATAGGATGTCTCTTCCCGCTGGGCTATGGCGCGATCGGAGTGATCGGTTTTATGGCGCTCATACTGTTTGCGCTATATCGCGGATTTGTATACCGGCAGGACCATACAGATCGGGGTTTTATCGCTCTTGCGGCGATGATCGCATTCGCCCCGTGGCTGAGATATCTTGTACTTCACAATCATTCATATATACATTTCTTTTTCACATTCAGGGCGCAGGCGGCCGCAGTCATGGCGGTTGTCCTCATAACTGCAAGGCTTACGGAGAAAGATCGTGCGTCAGGATCGTATCATAGATAGTCATATATTCTGCTAAATAACAGTTGTGTTCTCATATATCAGTATAGTAAAATACCTTGATATTATTGGCAATGAAAATATCACGTCACAGGGTTCGGCAATGGAGGAGATCAATGCGAGTATCGAAGAACTGAACGCTATGGCGGAAAGTCTCAGCCAGATCGCAAGAGGATTGGCAGACTGATCATCCGGGGAACTGATCTGACAAAGTCTAAAATGACGAGTGTTATTCGAAATTACACCTCACAGGTATTGAACGTCAAAAAACAATAACACTAATTATTTAAAACCTCATCTGATTCAGACGGTCTTCAACCGCCTGTTCGAAAAATGCTTTTGGAAGTTCATTATTCCTGTAAAGATTTCGGAGCTTGAGATAGTATTCGATGAACGCATTGATCTCGAGTCCCTTCGGATTGTATAAACCTGCCGATCTTAATTTTGATTCGGCGGCTTTTTTTTCCGATTCGTTCATATCATTCATATCGGGCACAAAAGTATAGTTTGAAAAAAAGAACAATTTGTATGCGCCCTTTTTTTTCTCATACACGATAGGAGCGGTCTGATCCGATGGATTATTACTGTCGGTTTGGAAAGTGTCCTGTTCGATTTCACGGACAACGATATTGACCGTATCGGTCTCTATCAGATTGATAAGATTTCGACATATATCCGGGTTGGACAACGGCTTGGAAACAACTTCAAGTGTAGTCCGCCCGAGAAGATTGTCTACAGGGACACGGAAATAATCGGAGATCTTCATGAGCATATCAATACCGATGTAGTTGTTGCCCTTGCGGTTCAAACATTTACTCAGCTGTGCCTGGCCTATATTGAGATCCCTTGCAAGAGTAGCCTGATTGACACTGTGCTTCTTCATCAGAGCCTCGATCTTCTCAATGATCGTCAGTTGAATGCCTTCCTTGTCTTTTTTGACAGTCTTCTCCATATATCAAACCTCCGTTTCGGGATAATTCCAAGTTAGAATAATAACATACCATAATGGAATATATATGTCAAAACGGTTATTTGGGACACGGAGAGTACATTACGGTCAAAAATGATTAATGCAAAAATAAGCATCCGGCAGGGAAGACCAAGTGATCCTGACAGAGAAAAAGATATGCGACCGGTACGGTCAACAGGTGTTTGAAGATCAGTGTGGAAATCAATGCGACATTGTTTACTGAATACCGAGTCTTCGTATCATTTCGATACACATTCTTCCGTTGTGGTACGGACACTTCCACGGATGGACCAATGCCTGGCCTCTTCGTATACTGTTGTCGGCCTCTGTCAACTCGATCCATTCCCCGGTGTTTTTGTCTATAATGTGATCCTGAATATATTGCCATACCAGGGCAGACTGTTCCTTATAATATGATTTTTCCGGATGCAGCTGATAAGCATTGTAAAATCCCGTTACGGCTTCCGCCTGTACCCACCATATTTTTCCGGTATCCGTTATTCCATTCTCACATTCGTTGTTCAGAGCATGAGTGTTTTCATCCAATCCGTTGTTATAGGCGCCGTTTGCCAGTCCGTCTATGACGGGAAGCATTCTGTCACGATATTCTCGGTCACCCAGTACTTCACAGGCCCTGTCTATCAGCCAGGACGCCTCAATGTTATGACCGTATGACTCCAAAGAGATAAGTGAGTGATAATCCATGTCAAAGAATACTTCACAGCTTTCTTTTCGGGCGTTATAGATCTTTGCTTCGATGATATTCAGGATCTCGAAAAGAGAATCCTTTACTTTTTCGGAACCGTCAGCATCGTAAAGAACCGTGTATGCCTCCATGACGTGCAGGATGGTATTCATTGTAAGATGAGCCATAACACCGTTCTCGGACAGTTTTTCATTTGAAGCAGGTGTATAATCCCGGCCAAAGGCCTCAAGATAGCCGGCTTTATCCAGGCATCTGCCTTCGATGGTATGATACAGATCATAAGCCAGCTGCAGAGATCCTTTATCGCCCGAGGCCAAATAGTATTCCGAAAGAGCATAAACGGCAAATGCCAGATTATATGTATGCTTCGTGGTGTCGGCAGGCGTTCCGTCAGCGTTTACCGACCAGAACACTCCGTGATACGTGCTGTCAAAGAAGCGATCACGCAGGAAATCGAATGCGTGACCGGCTTTTCTTAGCAGTTCGCGGTCATTGAGTAAACGGTATGATGCAGAGTAAAACCATAATATGCGGCTGTTTAATATACAGCTTTTTACACTTTTATCATCCGGGATCCCGTGCTCATCTGCATATCCGTAAAATCCGCCGTTTTCTTTATCCTCCATTTTATCCCAGAAAGGTAACAGCTGGTTTTTTAAATGATATTCAAATTCTCCGGCATTCATACAGATATCCTCCTGTCAGGGATTTTCTTTCGGGACGGATCTTCGGCGGTTAGACCATAAAAGGTATAAGAGAGGAGGAATATACATAAACAGCTCCTGTATAAATACCGTGGTACCTGTATTCGTCCGCGTGGTGTCGATAAATATGGACGGGGTTTCCAGAACGGTCACCTGCGCTCTTACAAGGAAAAAACAGTAGAAATTATTAAAAAAATGGAATACCAGACCCGCCTCCATTCCGCCTATGAGGAGATTACATATATAAGTACAAAATGCTCCGACAAAATATGAAGCCGCTCCAAGTAAGACATCTGCTCCGAAAGGTTGGGATTGTATTTCGGGATTAAAAAGATGCACCGCCATGAAAAACAGTGAACTGATAAAGGCAAACAGCAGTCCCCGGGGAAGTACGGGGATCTCGTTACCGTAAGGCACTCGCAGGAAAAAACCGCGGAAGAATATTTCTTCGGTTGTGGTCTGGATCCAGACGAATAACAGACAGAATATGAGATTGACGACGATAAGCGTAATGTTGTCATTATCGTGTGTAAAGTTCTTTAACAGGGGAATTGATGATACAAACAGTCCGGCCAGCATAAAAGCGCCTGCAGTAATTGCCCTTTTGACGTCGGGTTTTCTGCCTCTTCCGAACAGAAATGAGCGAAGCGATGTACGGCAGATCCATCTGAGTGCCAGAAAAGAGCCTGTAAATAATCCGGCAAAAGATGCGATCGCCAGAAAAAATGCTCCGAAAGGCTCCAAAAACATACCGTCATCAAAAAATGGGATAAATCCGATCACTGCAATAAAAACGGATCCGATGACAAGCCCGGATATCAAAGCGAATACCACCGCACCGATCCAGCGTGTGAGCGGTACTTCGTTCTCCTGCCATGTTTTCTTTTCTTTTGCTGTCGACGTATCATTACCTCCTGATAGGGGATGATAATACTATACCACATAAAACAATACGGTGTTTTGAAGGGATTTATTCTTGACGGTTTTTTGCATCACCGTTAAAATTAAGCCGTATTGGCAAACAACGGTTTTCTGTCTATTTAACACATTTTGGATATTATGAATAAAGAACATTTTATCTCACTCAAGATTAAGATTACGATCGGAGTAATCGCCATATGTGCCCTGACAGGCGCTCTTGCGATCTTTGCGGTAAACAGGATAGCTACCATTATCATCGATCAGGAATATTCCGACAGAGCGGAGCAGATCGCTCAGGCTGTTGTCAGCACGCTTGATACTGACAGTGCACAGGAATTAAACGATGCAGTCATATCAATATATAACGGAATTGATAACGTTGTTCCGAGTACGGAATGGGGAACGGATGAGTGGAATGCATATATTGCGAAATATGCGGATATTGAAAAAATGCCGGCATATACGGAGTTCGTGGATCAGTTCAGAGAGTATCAGGATATATACAAGGTTGACTGTATATATATCATGAACTACAAAAACGATGCAAGGCACGCGATCTATATCGTTGACGGTGATTATGAAGATGCATGCCCACCCGGATGCGTGGATTCGTTCGAGGACGGGATATGGCCCGATATCGGCGAACCGATAAGGGCTACGCTGACAAATGAAGAGATCTACGGCCGGCTCGTGACTGCAGGTTATCCCATATATAATAACGGCAGCTTCGTTGCGACTCTGTGTGTTGACATATCAATGAATGAGATCAAAGCAAAAGAGCACAACTATGTTATAATCACAGCCCTTGCAATACTGGCCCTGACTATACTTGTACTGGCATTCGCGCTTATGTATGCAAGCCGGAATCTGGTCGACCCGGTCAAAACGCTTTCCGATACGGCTGCCAATTACTGTTCGCAGAGCAATGAAGTTGTTCATCACTCATTTGAAAAACTGAAAATAGATACGCATGATGAGATCGCTCAGCTGCTGGCATCGATGAAGCAGATGGAAACTGATATGAACACGAACATCAACACACTGATAGATACAAAGGTGGCGCTCAGGGAGACGGAAGCAAAAGCCAATACCATGCAGGAACTGGCCGTCAAGGATTCACTGACGGGCATACGTAACAAGATGGCATATGACCGCGAAGCGGAAAAACTTGAAAAGGATATTGAAGACGGATTTAACGAGTTTGGCCTTGCCATGGTGGATCTCAATTTCCTGAAAAGGATAAATGATACTTACGGACATGAAAAGGGAAATATCTCCATCAGAAGACTGTGTATGCTTGTCTGCGAGATATTCGACCATTCGCCTGTTTTCCGGATCGGCGGAGATGAGTTCATAGTGATCCTGAAAAATCACGATTACCGGTGTACAGATGAACTGGTAAAAAGCTTCAATGACCATCTTGAGGCAGTTCAAAAAGACGATACTTTAAAGCCCTGGGAGCAGATATCGGCAGCTATAGGTTATTACAAATTCGATAAGACCGTTGATAAGACCATGGAGGATGTATTCAAGAAAGCTGACATGGCGATGTATGAAAGAAAGGCGGCCATGAAGGCAGAGAGAACAGAATAAGCAGAATAAACAGAATACAGAATGTCCTGAGGCCTGTGATACTTTTGTGACGGATCGTGAGGTACAATACAGACACGATAGATGATAAAGCGATCATCGGTATGAAAGGGGTGAGCGACATGACGGATAAAGATATGATCAATGAGAATAAACTTGAGGAAATAAGCGGCGGAGTGATCTTTGATGCAACGGATATCATCGGATCAGATGAAAACAATCCGTGGGAAGTTCTTGATGACAAGGACGGTCATGTGGTAGCCAGGTTCCCTGACAGATATCAGGCATATATGGCTGTCGGAGGATTGAACGAGAATCATGTTGAGGTCACATGGGACCAGGTTCTCCAACTTCGCGGACAGGCCTGATCGATATTAAAAAAAACTTTGAATGAAGAAGACAGTTCCGTTTTTAAACGGGGCTGTCTTTTTTCATACCCTGTCGACTTCATGTGGTAAAATCATAATGACAGAACATGTAAGTGCATATGAGGGAACAGGATATGGAATATACAGACAGGCCGGATCTGTCGGGACAGCCGGCAGGTGTTACATCGGGTGATGGGACGCCCGGAAGACTTATGTTTGCCGATACTCTTCCGGAATACGCCGATCTGCCGCAAAGGGCACTGAGCCTTCTTATCAAAGACCGTAAACCCATCCGGAAACTTCTTGATGAAGGTTATAAGAAAGTCGGGAATCTGAGGGGAATATCGGAAGCGACACTTGAAAAGATCGTTGGATCCGGTTTTATGCCGAGGTTTTATGTGATCGAAAAAAATCTTGGCAGAAAGCCTGAGAACTGGCTACCGGAAATATGGAAAGAAGAAATCGGCAGCAGACGCGGACAGATAGTCATGAAGACGGTTCTCGGTCAACCCCGCAGCACTATCGCTTCCGAGGAGGGAGTGAGCGGAGAGCGGATAAGACAGATGACGGAAAAGTTTTTCCTCGGACAGGATCCGTTTCTTGAGATAGTTGATGATAAGATAATGAGTTCCGGTGAGCAGGAGGATATACTGCTGCGCTTATTCCCGGATGAGACGGACCGGGGGATATTCCTTGTGTGGAAGCAGCTTAAGAGACGGAAGAGGAGCGGCGCCGTTGTGTCAAAGTCAGGATAATGAGACTGATACCCATGAGCAGAGGGAAGACTATGGCGCTGCCTATACCGATACGCATGTTGTCGTCAAATGCATCGGCAACGGCACCGGCCAGAGTAGGTCCGCCGGAACAGCCCAGATCTCCTGCAAGAGCCATCAGCGCAAATAACAGTGTTCCCCTGCCTGAAACGCTGGCGGATGCAGTGCTGAATGTTCCGGGCCAGAATATTCCGACAGAAAATCCCGCCAGGCCGCAGCCGGCAAGTGCTATCACAGGATAGGGAACGAATGTGATGATCAGATAGGCTGCGATACAAAGAGCCGCGGATCCGCCCATGAATATCTTCAGGTTTATCCGATGTCCTTTAAGACCGTAAATGGTCCTGGAAATGCCCATACACACGGCAAAAAGCATGGGACCGAGCAGATCTCCCATCGTCTTTGAGACTTTGAGGCCCTTTTCGGCAAAGGCAGATGACCACTGGCTGACAGCCTGTTCGGAAGCTCCGGCACAGAACATCATCAGGAACATCAGCCAGAACACTCCCTGGGAAAGAAGCTTTGCGATCCCGACTTTGTCTTCGGTGTTGGGCGAAAGCTTTGCTATCGGTACTTTCGTAAAGAGTATCAGATCGGTAAGAGGGATGATGCACCATATGACTGCCAGTATCCTCCAACGGGAGATGCCAAATACAGCGAAGAAAACAGTTGAAACAAGAACTACCGCAACGTGGCCCCAGCAATATGCAGAGTGAAGGAGACTCATCTGGGTCTCTTTGTTTTTGGAAGGACACGCTTCAACTATGGGACTGACAAGAACCTCCTGCAGTCCGCCGCCAATTGCGTATACACATACGCTGACAAGCGTTCCTGTAAACGGATCGCTTGTTCTTTGAGGCAGAACAGTCAGCAGCAAAAATCCCGCAATGGCAAAAGCGTTTGACAGTATCATAGACAATCTGTATCCCATTTTTTCTATCAGCGGAGTCGAGAACATATCTATTATCAGCTGAAGGGCAAAATTGAACGTGATAAGAAGGGTGATCCTGCCAAGAGGGATACCGAACTCGGACTGCATCTGAACAAACAGGAGCGGTACAAAATTATTAACCGTCGCCTGAACAACATATCCCAGATATGCGGCTTTTATCGTTGATTCATACCCTGTTTTCATAGTGATGCTAATTTTACATTTTCGTTATGAGTTGTGTCAACAGTATTGTGATATATGAAATGCACTTAAAAATGAATTTAAGATGCTTGAGGTAACAGACGAAAACACTTATAATAAAATGATTACCGATAGTACCGACTGAGCGAAAGGAGAGACTGATTATGAGCATTGACACAAAGACGATGCCCAAGCTTGGATTCGGGCTGATGCGTTTGCCTGAAAAAGACGGGGTGATAGACCATCCGCAGCTGTGTGACATGGTTGATAAGTATATGCAGGCAGGTATGAATTATTTCGATACAGCCTATATATATCATGAGGGAAAATCAGAGGTCGCTGCCAGAGAGGCCATAGTCAAAAGGTATCCGAGAGACAGCTTTATGCTTGCCACTAAGCTTCCGGCATGGGAGATGAGAAAACCTGAGGATATCGAGCGGATATTCAATGATCAGCTCGAGCGCACGGGAGCGGGATATTTCGATTTTTATCTTCTTCATTCCATAGAAGAGGGCAACAATTATGAGCTTCATGAAAAATACGACAGCTTCGGCTGGTGTATGAAGAAAAAGGCCGAGGGAAAGATCAGGCATTTCGGATTTTCATTCCATGGCAGTCCCGAGCTTCTGGAAAAGGTTCTCGATGATCATCCCGAGACCGAGTTCGTACAGATCCAGCTCAATTATCTTGACAGGACCAATCCGGTCGTGCGTTCACAGGCGCTGTATGACATACTGCATAAAAGAGGGATCCCCATCATCATAATGGAGCCTGTAAGAGGCGGTATGCTTGCGGACATGGATCCTGAAATAGAGGCTGTGTTCAAAGCCCGCAGGCCGGACAAATCCGTTGCTTCATGGGCATTGAGATTTGTTGCGTCCCTTCCCGGGGTCATGACGGTCCTTTCGGGAATGTCCGATATCTCCCAGATGGAAGATAATATTAAAACATTCAGCAATTTTGAACCTATGGCCGATGACGAGCTGCAAATAATCGACGAGGTTACGAATAAACTTCTTGCAATGTCGCAGATAGGATGTACGGCCTGCAGATACTGCTGTGAAGGCTGTCCTTCAAAGATCAGCATTCCGGATGTTTTCAGGACGGTGAATACGCTCAGGCGGTATCCGGATGACTGGCGTGCAAAGAATTATTACGGATCGCTCATTCAAAGGAGCGGAAAGGCTGCTGACTGCATCAGATGCGGACAGTGCGAGGGTGTATGCCCCCAGCATCTGCCGATCATAGATCTGATGAATGAAGCTGCGGATTTACTGGACAGGGTGGTGTAACATGGAACGGATAATGCACGATAAAAGAGTCAGAAGGAAGGTTCTCGTTGTTGATGACGAACTTATCAACCGGGAGATACTGGGTAATATCCTTCAGAGCGAATAGGATGTTGTATATGCCGAGAACGGGCAGCAGGCACTTGATCAGCTTTATGCGTCGGCAGGAAGTTTCTCACTCGTACTCCTCGATCTTCTGATGCCGGTTAAAAGCGGTGAGGAAGTGCTCAGGACCTGCAGATCGGATCCGGGGCTGACCGGTATACCGATAATAGTCATGACTCAGGACAATGAAGCCGAGGTCGCAAGTATCAGGGCCGGGGCAGATGATTTTATCAAGAAGCCTTATAACATGCCCGAGGTCATCCTTGCCAGATGTGAGAGGATCATCGATCTGTATGAGAAGAAAACCCTTATTGATTCCGCCGAAACGGATCATCTGACAGGACTTTACTCCGGTGATTTTTTCTTCGAGTACATCAGGCAGATAGAGCATTTCGGCGCCGGTCCGATGGATGCCATCGTCCTCGATATCGAGCATTTTCACCTTATAAACGAGATATACGGACGCAGCGAAGGCGACGCCGTATTAAAGAGCGTTGCGTCGGCGATCTTGGACGAGCTCGGCGAAAACTTCGGTATTGCTTGCCGTATGTCGGCAGATACGTTCTACATATACCAGACGGGACTCGATGACTATACCGGACTCGTAAAAAGAGTCACCGGCAAGCTTGAAAAGGTGCTGAGCACACCTGCAAAGATCAGGCTTCGTATCGGTATCAACAAAGATGTTGATAAAAAGGATTCCCCGGAGACATGGTTCGATCACGCGAAGCTCGCATGTGACGATCTGCGCAGGGATTATACCAAGACGCTCTCCTATTATGACAGCAGGCTTCATGATGAACAGCTGTATCACGAGCGGCTGATACAGGATATGGATTCATCCATTAAAAATCATGATTTTGTCGTGTATTTCCAGCCAAAGTACGGTATCTCCGGTGACGTGCCGCATCTTAAGAGTGAGGAGGCACTTATCAGATGGAAACATCCGGAACTGGGGATGATCAGCCCGGGTGATTTTATACCGCTGTTCGAAGGAAACGGTCTTGTTCAGAAACTTGACAGGTTCGTGTGGGAGGAGGCCGGTGCGCAGATCGCACGCTGGAAGGAAAAATACGATATGACCGTTCCGGTGTCGGTAAATGTTTCAAGGATCGATATATACGATCCGAAACTTGAGGAAAATCTTCTGGCCATACTTGAAAAGAACGGACTTACGACAAATGACATGCTGCTCGAGATAACCGAGAGTGCTTATTCCGATAATGCGGCCCGTCTCATAGAAGTTGTGAACAGCCTGAGAGATAAGGGCTTCAGGATCGAGATGGACGACTTCGGGTCCGGCTATTCATCGCTCAATATGCTGACTACGATCCCTATAGACGTCCTGAAGATGGACATGAAATTTGTAAGAAACATGCTGAATGATGATAAGAGTCTTAAACTTTGCGAACTGGTGATGGATATCTCAAAATTCCTCGGCGTGCCGGTCGTTGCGGAAGGTGTTGAAGAACAGGCACAGTTTGATAAACTCAAGAGTATGGGGTGCGATCTTATCCAGGGGTACTATTTTTCAAAACCCCTTCCGCCTGAAGAATTTGCAGAACTGATAGAAAAGGAGAAAGCTTCATTATGATCACGATGGAAAAACTTAAGATGTACGGTGCCAATACAGACGAGGGTCTGGCAAGATGTGTGAACAATGAGGCGCTGTATTTAAAACTGGTGGGGCTTGTTCCGAATGATGAGAACTTCGGCAAACTGAAGGAAGCTGCTCATGCCGGTGACACGGACAAGGTTTTTGAGGCAGCGCATGCGATAAAAGGAGCACTTGGGAATCTTTCCATCACGCCCCTTTATGACAAGATCTCCGATATTACCGAGGCTGCACGCTCCAAAGCATCCGCAAATTACAAGGAGATGGTTGATGAACTGATGGAGATGCTCGACGAATTCCGTCAGCTTACAGAGGAGCCGTAAAGGCCGGGGAGAAAACAGTGATCAAAAAGATTGGGGACTGGTTTCAAAGTATAAAGCGCGGTGGGGTCCTTCAGGTGGCAGTGGCGGGTTCGCTTATCGTCGCAGCCATTCTGATAGTAGGCACGATATGGACGGGAAGAAGTGCCAGTCACGACGCCGAACAGGCGGTCAGAAACGTCAGCCTTCTGTATCTTGATGAACTTGCCGGAAGACGCGAACAGGTCATCTCTTCTGTGATACATGAATACATAAACGATATGGATGTTGCCGTAGGGCTCATCGAAAAAAGTGATCTCGAGAGTGTTGAGAGTCTTCAGGAATATCAGGAAAGAATGAAGAAGATATACGGTCTTGAGAAGTTCGCTTTTGTTGATGAGGGCGGACTTATCTACACGGCACGCGGTACAAGGACCGATATCGATCAGTATAATTTTGACTACAGCAGTATTTCCGCTCCCGAGGTATCGATAAAGGGATCGGGAACTTCGGAAGGATCCATCATCATAGCTGTTCCGGTGGACAGGCTTGATCTGTGCGGAGATACGCTGGTGGCGTGCTTCATGGAGATGAGCATGGATAATTTCCTTGAGGCGGTATCGATACAGTCAGTAAATAACAATACGACATTCTGTAATATATACCGGTATGACGGAGTGCCGTTCACCGGTCTCGTTCTTGGCGGTCTGTCTGCCGAGGATAATCTTTTGAAGGCCCTTGAAAAAGCCGAGTACGAAGACGGATATGATTATGACACCGTAAAAGAACAGTTCAGTGAGGGTGTCGGCGGAGTCGTTTCATTTACATACGGCGGGATCAAAGAGACGCTGAGTTATACCCCCATAAAATGAACGGACTGGATGCTGGCTTACCTGATCCGTGAGAGTGTTATAAGTGAACAGATCAGTGACATATCCGAAGGGATCATCAAAAGGAGCCTTATACTTTCAGTGATCATGGCGGCCGTTCTTCTTGGGATATCAGGCTTCATGATCATTCAGACGAAAAAGGCCGTCCGGCTCGTATCCGAAGCGGAGACAGCCGAATTGATGCAGCAGGAGCTCGAAGAGCGTATTGCCCTGCAGGACGAACTTCTGGATCAGGAGAAGACTAGAAGCCGGCAGGACAAGATGATCACGGCGCTTGCTTCCGATTACCGAAGTGTTTACTATCTCGATCTGGACAGCGGCCAGGGGATCTGCTACAGAAGAGATGATCTGGGTACTGCAGATGATAACATCGTTCCCGGTGATTCTTTTGATTTTATAAAAGAGTTTACGGAGTATGGCGAAAAACACGTGACCGAAGAATACAGGGAAGCCTTCCTGAAAGTCATTGATCCGCAGTATATCCGTGAGGATCATATCGTACACGCGGTCGGAGCCGGATTTACCGATATCGATGCGGAGATGCGTGAATCCCTTGCCAAAAATCAGGCGCTGTCTGATGCACTTAAGACAGCGGAGGAAGCCAGCCGGGCCAAGACAGCATTCCTGTCGAATATGAGTCATGAGATCCGTACACCGATGAATGCGATAATCGGACTTGATTCGCTTGCACTTCGAAAAGAGGGACTTGCTGTTGATACGAAAGAGTATCTTGAAAAGATCGGAGACAGTGCAAGACATCTTCTCGGACTGATCAACGATATCCTTGATATGAGTCGTATCGAATCGGGAAGGATAGTTCTTCGCAAGGAGGAATTTTCTTTCCGCGCGATGCTTGAACAGATCAACACCATGGTCATGTCTCAGTGCAGTGAGAAAGGCCTGAAATACGAGTGTAACGTTACCGGCGGAGTTGCCGACTATTATATCGGCGACGACATGAAGCTCAAGCAGGTGCTCATAAATATACTGAGCAATGCGATTAAATTCACGGATGCTCCCGGCAGCGTGACGCTTGGTGTTGAGAGGATCAATGTATATGACGATCAGAGTACGATAAGATTTGATATTAAAGATACCGGTATCGGAATGGATGCGTCGTTCATACCGAAGATATTCGATTCGTTCACGCAGGAGGACAGCAGCCGTAACAACAAGTACGGAAGCACCGGACTCGGAATGGCGATAACGAAGAATATTGTGGAACTGATGAACGGAAGTATTCATGTTGAGTCCGAAAAGGGCGTAGGCACTCAGTTTACCGTAGTGATAACGCTCAGGAACTGTGATCATGCAAACATTGACAGCAATTACATCAATTTCCGGGATCTGAGGATACTTGTGGTTGATGATGAGGAAGTTGCCGCAGAGCATGCGAGACTGGTACTTGACGAAGCCGGCATCAAAGCCGACATAGCTCTGTCCGGTCCCGATGCACTTAACATGCTCGAAGTGGCACATACAAAACAGGAGCATTACAATCTCGTACTCCTTGACTGGAAAATGCCTGACATGGACGGCCTTGAAGTTGCTAAGGAGATCAGAAAGAGATACGACAATGAGACAACGGTTATTATCCTGACTTCATTTAACTGGGACGATATCATGGATGAGGCACTTCATGCGGGCGTTGACAGTTTCCTTGCAAAGCCTCTCTTTGCATCAAATGTTGTGGACGAGTTTGAGAGGATAGCCCGCAAGAACAACATGAGCCTGATAAAGGAAAAGAAACGTGTATCTCTTAAAGGCAGAAGGATACTCCTGGCCGAAGATATGGAGATAAATGCCGAAATAATGAAGGAAGTGCTCTCGATCAAGGAGGCTGTTGTCGAGCATGCCAAAAACGGAAAGATCGCGCTTGAGATGTTTAAAGCTTCGGCTGAACACTACTATGATGCGGTCCTGATGGATGTGCGCATGCCAGAAATGGACGGCCTTGAAGCATCGGCTGCCATCAGAGCGGTAAACAGAGCGGATGCTGCGACCATACCGATAATAGTATTGACAGCCAACGCGTTTGATGAGGATGTTCAAAGATCTCTTCAGGTCGGAATGAACGCTCATCTGTCAAAAACCGTGGAGCCGGAGAGACTCTATCAGTCGCTTGAAGAACTCATAGGAGAAAGCATCCGCGAAGCGGATGCGTGAAGATCATGGCTGAGAGGATATTAAAGCGTTTTATTAAGAGCCTGCCGGCAGTACTTATACTGGCGATGGCTCTTTTTACGGGCTGCAACAGTGTACAGAAGGATGTATTTAACATCACAGCCGTTGATGTCGGAAAAGGGGACTGCATAGTCGTACAGACCGGACCAAACACGGTGCTGATCGATACGGGTTATGACAAAACTTCAGATACTGTTGTCGCATGGCTGGCCGGCCATGGGATAAAACGTATCGACGCCATGATCATTTCACATTATGACAAGGATCATGTCGGAGGAGCGGCAGACATAATAAAAGTGATCCCTGTATCTTACGTGTACCTTCCGGATTATGAAGGAGACCGTGAAGGATACCTGGATATGATGAAGTGGATACAGAAAAGAAAGATTCCTTACGAGCATGTGAGCAATGACAAGTCATTTACACTTG
The DNA here is from genome assembly GCA_024695145.1 of Lachnospiraceae bacterium. Taxonomy (GTDB): domain Bacteria; phylum Bacillota; class Clostridia; order Lachnospirales; family Lachnospiraceae; genus UBA2868. The sequence continues at coordinate 57,465 of JAILIS010000034.1, read as the reverse complement.
GAGATGCGCAGTATATGCTCTATCCGAGTGCACTTCACGTTGATGACGATGACAACATGTCGCTTGCCGCCGCAGTACGTTATCATGACATGTCGGCACTTTTTACCGGAGACATGGAGGATGAGGAGATGGAATGCTTTATGGCTGACCATACTCCCGATTCCGTTAAATGCGATATATTAAAGCTTCCTCATCATGGGAGGATAGATATGCTGACAGGTAAACTTATTGATACGGTATCTCCCGGGCTCGTACTTGCCACCGACAGCGACGAGAAGAAGATCGCAGATGAGGTGAGGCTGATTTTGGAGGACAGAGATATACCGTATTATAACAGTTCCGACTGTGGCAGCATTACCGTTTCCGGGATCTTTCCGGAAGAAGAGGAAGGCTCTTCGCAGAATCAGAAAGTGCCGGAAAGAATGGAAAAATACACGGTCACGACCGACAGATAGGGATGAAATCCTCTTGCACTATATGTGGTCTTAAAATATAATTAGTTCGGTCAGGAAAGACAGGGAACCGATGGAAAAGAAGAAAAACAGGATATGGGCTGCTGTTGCCCTTATGCTCGCTGCTCTTTCGATATGGGCAGTTGCACAGGCAACAAAAGACTATTCGTTTAATGATTTTATACAGTATATCCATGAAGCCGATACGTTCTGGATAGTGATGGCAGTTATATGTATGATCGGATTCATCGTATTCGAGGGGCTGGCACTTCTCGGTGTCTTAAAGTCATTTGGATACAAAAGGGCGGTTAACAAGGGAATAGTATATTCCGCGGCAGATATATATTTTTCCGCCATCACGCCTTCAGCAACGGGAGGACAGCCGGCAAGTGCCTATTATATGATGGCTGACGGCGTTCCCGCAGCGGTCAGCGCTGTGGCTCTTCTGGTCAATCTCGTGATGTACACGGCGTCCATCATGGTCATCGGTATCATAGCCGTGATCCTTCGTCCGAATCTGTTTCTTGATTTTACTCCATTATCAAAGTTTCTGATAATCATCGGTTATGTGATACTCGGCGGACTGATGTCTTTTATCATCCTCCTCATCAAGCGGGAGGACTGGGTTCATGCGATCGGTGCTTTTATCATACGCGTATCGGACAGGATCAGGATCATAAGAAACCCCGGCAGATTCGAGAAAAAACTTGATAAGATCACGCAGGAATACAGGGACTGTGCCGAGATGATAGACGGACAGCGAGGCATGCTCTTAAAGTGTTTTATATTTAATTTCCTTCAAAGAAGCCTGCAGATATGCGTATCCGTTATGATATTCCTCGCGGACGGGGGAAAAGCTTCAATGGCTGTTGACATATGGGTCACACATGCGTTTTCGGTCATCGGATCGAACTGCATCCCGGTCCCGGGCGCTATGGGTGTAATTGACTACCTGCTCCTTGACGGTATGAACAACCTCATGAGCGATCAGGATGCGATCAGCCTTGAGCTTACAAGCCGCGGTATTTCGTTTTATGTATGTGTACTTTTATGTATTGTCATAGTTGCGCTGGGACATTTTTCCATTAACAGGAGGAAGAGCGTTTCGGAAGGAGAGGATCACGAAGGATGATAGGTTATTATAATTATACGGTTGTTCTGACATATCTTTCGCTTGTATCGGCAGGACTGGGAATAACGATCTCTCTTATGGGAGAAGGACATCCGTTCCTCGGAACTTTCTTTCTGCTGTTCTGCGGCCTGTGTGATGCATTTGACGGAGAGGTCGCCAGACATAAGAAGAACAGGACCGAAGAGGAGATAAAGTTCGGAGTACAGATAGATTCGCTATCGGATCTGGTAGCATTCGGAGTGCTTCCTGCGGTCATAGGAGAGGTCCTTGTATGGCAGAATCCCGAGTTCACGATGGTTCCCAAGCTTCACACGGGAAATCCGCTTGATTTTGTTGTGCCTCTTCTGTGCTTCCTGATAATGATGCTTTATGTTCTGATGGCGATGATCAGGCTTGCGTATTTTAATGTCATGGAGGATAAGCGCCAGAAAGAAGAGGGCGGCAAGAGAAAATCATACACCGGACTTCCGGTCACCAGTGCTTCGCTGATCTTTCCCTTTGTTATGCTTCTTCAGTTTATGACTCCTCTTGACATGACTGTCGTATACTACTGCGTCATGGTCCTTGTCGGTTATCTGTTTGTCTCAAAGATACAGGTACAAAAGCCGGGGATCAAGGGCGTGATCATCCTGTGCGTGATAGGTGCGCTCGAATTTATCGTGATGGCTATCCTCCGGGCTCTGAAGTAGAGGACGCATATGATTTTTACTGACTGTACGTATGGGAGGATGTGAAGATCATGCTTAATTTTCTGTATAAAACGGTTATAGGAAGAGTATTTCTGAAAGTGCTGACACACCCCGTGATCTCGAGGATGTGCGGCGCTTTTTGTGACTGCCGGATATCAAAGATCCTGATAGGACCGTTTGTCCGCGCGAACGGGATAGATCTGTCCCAGTATTATTCCTCGCATTTCAGAAGTTTTAATGAATGTTTTGCCAGAAAGATCAAGCCGTATCTTCGTCCGTTTGATACGGATCCGACCGCTTTTCTGTCGCCCTGCGACGGCCGCCTGTCGGTCTATGAGATAACTTCCGGCACGGTCATTCCGGTCAAACAGTCCAGGTACAGTATTGCCCGGCTGCTTCACTCCAGAAAGACGGCGGCACGTTTTGAGGGTGGATACTGTCTCGTTTTCAGACTTTGTGTGGACAATTATCACCGCTACTGCTATTTTGACAGCGGTATCAAGGGTGAAAATCATTTCATAGAGGGAAAGCTTCATACCGTTCAGCCGGTGGCACTTGAGGACATACCCGTATTTACTGAGAACTGCCGTGAATATACCGTTATGAAGACCGATAATTTCGGACCCGTCATCCAGATGGAAGTCGGTGCTATGCTTGTCGGGAAGATCAGTAACCACCACGGGAGATATGCATTTTCCCGTGGCGAAGAGAAAGGGTGCTTCCTGTACGGGGGCTCTACGATCATACTGCTCATTCAGAAGGACAGAGCAGTGCTGGATGACAAGATACTGAGAGCTTCGGCAGCGGGCAAAGAGACTCCCGTCATCGCAGGTGAACTTATCGGCAGAAAGTACAGAAAGACCATTCCTCTGCCTCAAAAGGATCCGGAAAAGGGATCCGGGAAAAGAAATCCGAAAGGGAGTACCGAAAGAGAGATCCGGAAAAGAAACTGGAAAAAGAGTTCGGACAAAGAACCTAGAAAAAGAACTCGGTGACAAGAACAGTCAGGCAGCACATAATGGCTGTCTCAAACAGATTTTTACGAAACCAGGCCACGATGATCCCGACGACAAGAGCCGCATAGCCGGCAACGGGATTTTTCGTGGCTTCTGTTATTGCCGGGAATGTCATTACCGAAAGGGTGACATACGGAACGTAGTACAGGAATGACCTGATGAATGGGTTCTCTATCTGCCTGCGCAGGAGCGTTGTAGGTATGGCCCTTATGATCAGGCTGACAAGCGCGGCTATGAGGATGTAGATGAAAATGCTGTGCTGCATGTCAGTCTCCTTTATTGTTATCTATACTGTCTGCGGCGCCGGCACTGCTGTTTGCGGCGGTATTGGAATTGCTGTCCGTGGCGTTGGCACTGCCGTCCGTGGCGTGGGCACTGTCGTTTGCGGAAGAATCGGCCGGAAAGAGGATCGCGGCTATCGCGGATATCACGACCGTCAGTATGATTATCCTTGTGCCAGATGGAACGGATGAAACCCCCGGAAGCTTTGACATGACGAAACTGACCGCAAAACTGATGATGATCAGCATTCTTATAATCTTATCATCCCTTGCCGGAGGAATGATTATAGCCAGGAACATCCCGAAAAGAGCGACCGAAAGCGCGCTGACGATCCGTTCCGGCAGAACCTCCCCCGAAAAGCATCCGAGGCCCGACCCGAGCGCCCAGAGGGGTATAGACACAAACATACCGCCATACATATAGTTTGGATTGAGCATTCCGGGCCTCGCGATCGAGATCGCGAAAAGTTCGTCGGTTATCCCGAAGCCCATAAACAGTCTGTGAAAGAATGACAGTGACGGTGCCATACGCTGACTCATGGCACAGCTCATCAGAAGATACCGTGCGTTGGCGATAAGTACCATAACGGCCATCGTGATATATGCCGCGTTATCTCCGATAACGGTATAGACGGCATATTCTCCGGCAGATGCATGACAGAGCACGCTTGTGATCATGCATGTTATCGGCCGCAGTCCTATACCTTTTGCGGTTATGCCAAGGGAAAATGCCACGGCGAAGTAACCTGCGCCGATCGGAATGCCGTCGCGCATGCCCTGTGCCAATACACGTCTGTTTTCAGGAAGTTTCAGGGAATAATCATTGGACATGAGCATTATTATATCTCTTTTTTCGGGATGTGCAAGAAGAACCGGGACAGGGTCATAAGTTTTGACAGTGTCGATAGTTTTGACAATGGAAATATAGGATATAATATGTTATGATTTTTAACTGAATTGAAAAGACAGCAGACCGTTATCAAAAGAACGGTCGGATAACAGGAAAAGGAGATTAAGACATGGCAGATCTGCGTCCGGAAACACTCAAGAGAATAACTGATGCTGCGGCAGCACAGGCTTTTATCGATGATCAGATAAAGGCACTTAAAGAGCAGGTGGGAGATTCGAAAGTACTGCTCGCGCTTTCGGGAGGAGTCGATTCATCTGTAGTTGCGGCTCTTCTGATAAAAGCGATAGGAAAGAATCTCGTGTGCGTTCATGTTAATCACGGACTGCTCAGAAAGGGTGAACCCGAGCAGGTTATAGATGTGTTTAAAAATCAGATGGATGCAAACCTGATATATGTTGATGCTGTCGACAGATTTCTTGATAAACTCGCAGGTGTTTCCGATCCCGAGCAGAAGCGCAAGATAATCGGCAAGGAATTCATTGATGTGTTTGCAGAAGAAGCTGACAAGCTTTCGGGGATCAGATTCCTGGCTCAGGGAACGATATATCCCGACATACTCGAATCAGACGGGGTCAAGGCTCATCATAATGTCGGAGGACTTCCGAAGGAGCTTGATTTTGAACTTGTTGAACCCGTTAAATACTTATACAAAGACGAGGTGCGTGTTGTAGGAAAGCAGCTCGGCCTTCCGGACAACATGGTTTATCGTCAGCCTTTCCCGGGTCCCGGGCTCGGTGTACGATGCGTGGGAGCCATAACACGTGACCGCCTTGAGGCCGTCAGGGAATCGGATGCGATACTTCGCGAGGAGTTTGCGGCAGCAGGCCTTGAAGGAAAAGTATGGCAGTACTTTACCGTTGTACCTCCGTTCACATCAACGGGAATAAAGGACGGCAGGCGTACAGACGACTGGATGGTCATCATCCGGGCGGTCAATTCCGTTGACGCAACTGCCGCAACAATTGAAGAGATCCCGTACGAGCTGTTAAAGAAGATACGTGACAGAATATTCGCTGAAGTAAAAGGTGTCAACCGCGTGCTTTATGACCTGTCAACAAAAGGCCCTGCAACAATAGAGTACGAATAATGTACTCTTTCGTGTTTACCCTGCCTGTTGTCCTGATCGCCCTGGCCTTGTCATACATCGTTTTTCGCGGACCGGAGCATGCAATGATCGGTCGGTTTATCAAGTATTGCAGCGTCAGTGTTCGATTATTACGTCTTGTTATGGTATAATAAATCACGCGATGTTCGCTGGAAGTGGGGTCTCTACGCAGGTACGCTAACACGAAGTGTTCATAAAATGGCGCGACGTTAAGACTGGAAGGAGGAAAACATATGCAGTACAAAGGAAAAGAGATCACAAAGGAGTTGCTTGATGCAGCCGGGCAGTGCAAGAACGCATAGGAGATAATTAAGCTTGCCGAAGAACACGGGATCGAGGTTACTGCCGAGGAAGCAGAAGCATTCCTTGACGAATTTGCGGATGTGGAACTTGATGCAGAAGCACTTAATCGGGCAGCCGGTGGAAAAAGGAGGAAGCACGGTACTTGTAAAGAAGAAAGCGCCCCATATTAAATATATGTCGCTGTTATTGTTATATTGCTGTGGGTGCTGACTGGCCTGATCTATAAGGCGGGCGTCCATGAGAAAGAGGAGAAGCACACCGGCCTGAAATACTCTGTATCGGTAGGTGTGATTTTCTTTGTCATATCACTGTATTATCTCATTACAAGAGATGCACTCTTCACAATCCTTAAAAGTGCCATAAGATACTGTCCCATGACCGTGTTCGGTATTCTCTGCTTTGTGATCAACCCCATATCTTTTTTGAGTTCTATTTGCTTGAAAAGTTGTACAATTCACGATAGAATATTGTCACTTGTTTTTCATTTGCAGTCATATCGAAAAACAAACAACCATCAATGTCAGGACAGGTGTCCCGCCGCGTACATGGCAAACACGCAAAAGGCGCGGTATAAAATCTTTCCCCTATACGGTATCGGGAAAGAGGGCAGAAGACACCGATCCGGGAAGATCCGGAGGTCTGACAATCTGATAATCTGATCTGTTTCCGATGCAATGGGAATGATTTTCGGGCATCGGGAATCCCTAAATTCAAGAAAATCGATGCCTGAAGACGTGCTGCAGAAGCGAGCTGGGCATCGGAAATCCCCAAAATCAAGAAATAGATGCCGGGAAGCAAGCTGCAGGGACCGGTCGGGCATCGGGAATCTACAAAATCAAGAAATCGATGCCGGAAGACGTGCTGCAGAAGCGAGCTGGGCATCGGAAATCCCCAAAATCAAGAAATAGATGCCGGAAGGCAAGCTGTAGGGACCGGTCGGGCATCGGAAATCCCCAAAATCAAGAAATAGATGCCGGAAGGCAAGCTGCAGGGACGCCGCGGGCATCGGGAATCCCCAAAATCAAGAAATCGATGCCGGAAGACGTGCTGCAGAAGCGAGCTGGGCATCGGGAATCCCCAAAATCAAGAAATCGATGCCGGGAAGCAAACTGTAGAAGCGAGCAGAGCATCGAAAAATAACCAAAACTCGCAATTATATGAAGGAGAAAGAAATGACAGAGATCCAGAACAACAAACTGATCAAAACAACTGAAATGTATGAAGAAGCGGCAAGGAGGTATGATGAACTGTTCAAGATAATGAAAGATCGGGAACAGGCCCTGATTGGTGCTCCTGAAGGGAAAACACATATTGTTAAGGCCGGCAAAAGAGTTCAATTCTATCTAAGGAAAAATAAGTCTGATAAAAGTGGTGTTTATATTTCTAAAAAAGAAACCGGGAAAATCATAAAGTATACTCAGAAAGCATATGATGAAAAGGTAGTCAAAGCACTGAACTCGGAACTGCATAATCTGGAATTCCTGTTATGCAAATCGGATAATATCATTGAGCGTATCCGCAAGATGTATTCTGATAATCCTGCCGAGATCAAAAGAATGATAAATCCGATAGATATTTCCGATGAAGATTATAAGACACAATGGCAGCAAGTCGAATATGTCGGTAAACCTGTTGCTGAATATCTCCCCTATTATGAGACAAAGAGAAAGGAACGGGTCAGGTCAAAATCAGAGCTTGCTATAGCTAATATGTTGGATCAATATGGAGTGCCATATAAATACGAATGTCCGATAACTCTGAAAATCGGCAGCAGAACTGTCTATCCGGATTTTACCGTTCTTAATGTAAGAAAAAGGAAGGCTCTTTATTGGGAACATCGCGGAATGATGGACGACAAGGATTATGCCAGACAGGCTGTATACAAAGCAAAACAATACAGAAAAAACGGAATAATACCTGGTGATAATCTGATTATTACCGAAGAGACCTCGACAGACCCACTAGGTACAGATGAAATTGAAAGTGTTATAAAAAGACATCTGTTATAGGCAGGCGATTTTTGCCTGAATTAATTGATAAATCGATGCCTGGAGGGAAGCTGTAGAGGTGAGCTGAGCATCGGGAATTGCGTTAATTAAGAAATCGATGCCGGAAGGCGTGGTGTAGAGACGGATAAGGCATCGGAAATTGCAATAATTAAGAAATCGATGCCTGGAGGCGTGGTGTAGAGACGGATAAGGCATCGGAAATTGCAATAATTAAGAAATCGATGCCGGGAGGCGTGCTGCAGATACAAGCAGGGCATCGGGAATTGCAAAAATCAAGAAATCGATGCCTGGAGGGAAGCTGCAGAGGTGAGCAGAGCATCGGAAATTGCAATAATTAAGAAATCGATGCCGGGAAGCGCGCTGCAGAGACTGATAAGGCATCGGGAATTCACAGTCAGGGAAAAAGTGTTTAGCAATACTGAAGAATTGTGATACTATAGGAACATCAGAAATACGGAAAAGAGAGGGTATGAGCAAGAAGCATATGATCAATAATATATAGGCAGGGCATGAAATGAAACAAAAGACGGGAAAAACAAGAAAAACAAGAAAAACAAGAAAAGCAAGAATTAGTACTGTAGTATGTGCGGTTATTCTGCTCATGGCTACTGTGCTTTCTGGCTGTAATGCAGATCCGCAGCAGATCGCACAGCTTGTAGGGGCGATGGCTGAGAATCCGCAGAAGACGCAGGAGATCGTGCAGGAGCCTGCTGCGGCCGAAAATGACAATGCGACCGGGAAGAGCGAGGGCGAAGCGACGGCCGAAAATGACAGCGCGACCGGGAAGAGCGAGGGCGAAGCTGCGGCCGAAAATGACAGTGCGACCGGGAAAGAAGATGGCAAAACTGCCGCGGCCGAGAAGAGTGAAGATAACGCAAATGATGATGCCCCGGCGCTTCCGGAGAAGGATATATACATCATATGCACATCAGATGTTCACTGTGGTATTGACCGGGGATTCGGATATGTCGGACTAGTTCAGGTAGTGGAAAATCTCAGGGCACAGGGATGCGATGTCATACTCGTTGATAACGGAGATCATGTTCAGGGAGAACCTATAGGAACCGTTACAAAAGGTGAAGCCATCATACCGATAATGAACGCAGTAGGATACGATATCGCGATCCCGGGAAATCATGAGTTTGATTACGGTATCGATGAGTTTTTAAAATATGATGAACTTGCTGAATTTCCATACATCAGCTGTAATATTACAAAAGACGGCAAGCCGGTCTTTGAGCCGTATCTTATAAAAGAGGCGGGCGGAAAAAAGATCGCATTTGTTGGAGTGACGACTCCGAAGACATTTACATCAAATGCACCGAAGACTTTTCAGGATGAGAACGGAAAATATATATACGGATTCAAACAGGGAGACGGCAGTCAGTTGTATTCGGCCGTTCAGGATGCCGTTGATGCGGCAACCGCTGAAGACGCCGATTATGTATATTTGATGACACATATCGGAAATGAAAAAGCTCAGTCTCCATACAACTGCATGGATCTCATAAAAAACACCTCGGGAATAGATGTGGTTCTTGACGGCCACAGTCATGACAATGAAAAGATGGTGATAAAGAACAAGGAAGGCATGGATGTTACGCGGATCGCATGCGGATATAAGTTCAATACAATAGGATACAGCCATATCAAAGCCAAAGACGGAACAACAGACACAGGGGTATGGGTGTGGGAAAATCAGGAAAGCGTTCCCGAACTTCTCAATATCAGCAATGGCATCACGGAAGTTCTAGAAGATGCTCAGAAGCGTATAGCGGAAGAGACAAAACGTGTTGTAGCAGAAAGTGATGTTTCACTTATGATCGATGATCCCGTTCAGAAGGATGAACTCGGTTATCCGCTCCGTATTGTCAGACACCGTGAGACAAATCTGGGCGATCTGTGTGCGGATGCGGTACGGATCCGCTCCGGTGCCGATATAGGCATTGTAAACGGCGGAGGTGTAAGAGAGGATATAGACAAGGGTGACATCACATACGGAGATATCATGAATGTTCATCCGTACGGAAACAAGAATGTGGTGATAGAAGTTACGGGACAGCAGATAGAGGATGCTCTTGAATGGAGCTGCAGATCCACTCCGAATGATGAAGGAGGATTTCTTCAGGTTTCCGGGATGACTTTTAAAGTCGACACATCAGTTAAAAGCGGATGTATTAGGGATGAAAACAATATGATGAAAGGGATAAGCGGAGAGCGCCGCGTTTACGACATCATGATCGGTGATAAACCGCTCGATCCGAAAGCAAAATATACCATAGCCGGAAACGAATTCATACTGCTGAAAAACGGAAGCGGGTATACGGCGTTTGACAATGCCACGATCGTTGATGAGGATGCTGGTCTTGATAACGAGGTTCTTATCGATTACATAGTGGAAGATCTCGGCGGTACAATCGGCAGCGAGTACAGTGATCCGTACGGACAAGGCAGGATCCTGATCGAGGATTAGATCATGTCCTTAGAAGACTGAACTGACGGGTGTTTTGAATAAATGCATGGTAGATCTATGACGGAGGGAACACCGTGGAAGCATATTCTGCGGTTCGCGATGCCGGTTCTGGCGGGGTCCCTTCTTCAACAATTGTATAATACTGTCGATGCCATTATCGTCGGTAATTTTTCCGGCGAGGATGCACTGTCTGCTGTCGGCACGACAGGAAGCTTTGCCTTTTTATTTCTTGCCATAGCTATCGGATTTTCCTCGGGAAACGGAGTGGTTGTCGCACAGCACTACGGTGCGGGGAATACGAAGCTTGTCAGGGAAAATGCGTCCACCGGTATCCTGATGATCATCGGGATGGGTGTTGTATCCATGGCAGTAGGAATACTGATCGCAAGACCGGCATATACGCACCTTGTGGGTGTGCCTGATGATTTTCTCGACCTTACCGTTATTTACTTCCGGATATATTCTGTCGGACTGATCTTCCAGTTCGGATACAATATTTTCTCGTCTATTTTAAGGGCGATCGGAGACAGCGCGGCGACGCTGTATTTTCTGCTGACTGCGTCTGCGATAAACATCGGGCTGGATATGTTGTTTGTTGCGATGCTTCACATGGGGGTAGCGGGGGCTGCCATAGCGACTGTCATCTCACAGGCTGCCTGTTTTGTGGCTGCATATCTTTATATGACGCGGAAGTATCCGTTATTCCGCTTCAGACTCTCTGAATACAGATGGAACACGGATCATGCGAAAAAGACGGTAAAAATCGGATTTCCGATAGCTCTGCAGCTCATCGTTGTATCGTTCGGTCTTACTTTTATCCAAAGAGCCGTAAACGGATTCGGACAGGCCATGACTGCTTCATTCACGGTCGGTCAGAGGATCGAGATGTATTTAAATCTTCCGTGTAATGCATTCCAGACAACTCTTGCAACATACACGGGACAGAATATCGGTGCCGGGAAGATCAGGCGGGTACGGACGGGCGTCAGGCAGACGGTAATGATCTCGCTTCTGATGACGCTTTGCATTTCGGGAGCGGTCTGGATCTTCGCTGACCGTATCATCACACTCTTTGCACTATCGGACCGGGCAGCTGTTTACTGTATGTCGCATTTGAGAACGGTTGCATTTATCAATATCATCCTTGCGGCATATGTGCCGCTGTTCGGTGCGTTTCAGGGATCCAATCACAGCGGTGTACCGACGGTCGTGGCAACGGGAGCGCTCGGCACGAGAGTTCTTGTAACGTACCTTTTTCAGCACAGTCCGGTCTTTGGTCATACGATAATCTGGTGGAACGGACTGTTCGGCTTCGGGGTGGGCTGCCTTATCACTTGGACATATTATCTGAGCGGTAAGTGGCAGGATAATGCCATGATAACGGAGCATGAAAGGGCATGAGAAACAGAACGGCCAATCAGTATTTCAGACAGCGTTTCGGATGCAAGGTTTACAGGATCGCTCTTGACGGCGGATTTACATGTCCAAACCGGGACGGATCGATAGACACGAGGGGATGTATATTCTGTTCGGGATACGGATCCGGAGAGTTTTCCGGAAACAGGGCATATTCTGTAACCGAGCAGATAGAGCGGGGGAAGGATCTTGTAAAGAGAAAAATGCCTGAAGGATCCGGTAAATATATAGCATATTTTCAGGCATTTACCGGGACGTATGCGCCCGTTGATAAACTGAGGTGCATATATGAAGAAGCGGCCGGTCATCCGGATATCGTTGCCGTTGCGATCGCAACAAGGCCGGACTGTCTGCCGGATGATGTGCTCGATCTTATTGAGCGGATCAACAAAAGAAAACCGGTATGGATCGAACTGGGACTGCAGACCATACATGACAGTACCGCAGAATACATCAGACGCGGATATGCGCTCAGTGTATATGATGATGCGGTAAAAAGACTGTCGGAACGGGGTATCGAGACGGTGACTCATATCATTCTCGGACTTCCGTATGAGACAAGGGAAGAGATGCTTCAAACAGCGGCGTATGTCGGTGCGGGGCCGGTCTCGGGCATAAAGATACAGCTTCTGCATGTGCTTGCGGGTACAGACCTTGCAGATGAATATGCCCGGGGGAAGTTTAAGTGTCTTACGATGGAAGAGTACGTCGACCTTGTAAGAGACTGTATCAAACTTCTACCCGAGCATATAGTGATTCACAGAATGACTGGGGACGGAGCCCGCCGCGATCTTATCGCTCCGTTGTGGAGCACTGACAAGAAAAGAGTGCTCAATACACTGAAAGAAAAACTCTCTTATGACATTATCAATCCAGATTGATCTTCTTTCTGGCTATGATGATGCACACAACATAGAAGATCACAGCCTGGATAAATGTTACTATACTGAGCAGCAACAGGATATTTCTGTAGAGGAGCGCGAAGGATGCATCGATATCCGCACCCGTCTGGGACATTATATTCCAGAATCCCGATACTATGAATACAAGCTGTGACACGACCTGATTGAACATGTAAAGGCCTATGATACACAAGACGCTTCCGAGGACCTTATGATTCTGCCAGAGCTGTCCGATGCTGACGCAAAAATACATACACACCACAGCGGCGACCGGGGTGATAAGGATCGTAAACAGTAAGGTCGCCACAAATACGGGGTCGCCAAATCCGAGGAAATCAAACATTTCCATCATGGCTTCGTGAAGCTTTTCGCGGCTCACGTCAACAGTACTGAAAAAACCCGCGCCCGCGATGAGAATGGATATAAGTGTAAACAGGTATGACAGAAACATCCACACGGATCCGGTTATTACTTTTGAGTGGATGATCATATCCGTTTTGACCGGCAGCGTAAAAGTAAGGTAGCCTTCGGACGTGTACAGATTTTTATAATAGCGCATCACAAGATATATAAGAGAGACAATATTGGCAGCTATGATCCCGATATAGAAGACCCCGACAAATGAAAACATGAACATACTCATACCGAATGAATCATCAACATGAGGAATGGTCCGTATCACAAGAGCTGTCAGGACCCCCAATACGACCAGCAGTACATCGATGCAGACCATCACTTTCCAGGTCGCAATAAAATCATGTTTTAAAAGTTTCCCTAACATTTGAACACCTCCCTGAACAAAGCGTCTACAGACTTGCCTTCATTACTGCGGATATCATCGACAGCACTATGGCGGACGATATTCCCCTGTCGCAGGAAGATAACCTCATCAAGGATATTCTCGACATCCGAGATCAGATGGGTGGATATGAGAATAGAGGCGTTCTCATCATAATTAGAGATTATCGTATTCAGTATATAGTCTCTTGCCGCCGGATCGACACCGGCTATGGGCTCATCGAGAATATACAGATCGGCCCTGCGGCTCATGACAAGGATCAGTTGAACTTTTTCCTTTGTTCCCTTGGACAGTGTCCGAAGGCGTGCATTCGGATTGATCCCGAGAGTTGCAAGCATATCGTATGCACGCTGCATATCGAAATCCTCATAAAAATCACAGAAGTAGTTAATGATCTCCTTTACCGATGAGGAATTACCCAGATACGTAGTATCAGGCAGATATGATATTACTTTCTTGCTGTTTACACCGACAGGGTTGCCGTTTACACTGACAACACCTTTGGTGGGCTGCAGAAGACCGCAGATGATCTTGATCAGCGTTGTCTTGCCGCTGCCGTTAGGCCCTAACAGACCTGTGATATGTCCGCTCTCAAGCTCGAAGTTCAGATCGTTAAGAGCGGTGAAATTTCCGTATTTCTTTGTAAGTGAACTTACCTGTAGTAATGAACTCATGACTCCTCCTTAATAGTTTTCCCTTAAAAGATCCAAAACCTCTTCTTTATCAAGCCCGAGTTTCTTCATTTGCGCAACAAAACCGTCAACTGCGGCAGCTGCGATGTTTTTCTTGAGCTCGGCGATAACGCTTTCATCATCCGTTACATATCGGCCGCTTGTGCGTTCCGTGTACATCAGCCGGCGTCTCTCCATTTCGCTCAGTGCCCGTTGCATCGTATTAGGATTGACAGCAGCTTCGGATGCAAGTTCCCTTACACTTGGGATCTTGGCTCCCGGAGCGAGTGCACCTGATACTATGTCATATTCCATGTGTTCTATGATCTGCACAAAGATCGGGCGGTCAGAATCCAGACTCCATGACATTGCCATTCTCCTTCCCTTATATATTCTGATCCCTATTGATATATTGTATTAGAACACTAATACAATAGCATAATAATACAATCCTTAAAATATGTCAACACAGAAAATCAGATCATGGACAGACTGATCCGGCCCTTTTTCTCATCGATGTTAAGTACGGTGACTTCAACAACATCCCCGACGGATACGACTTCCAAAGGATGCCGGATGAATCTGTCGGCCATTTTTGAGATATGTACGAGCCCGTCTTCGTGTACACCGATATCAACAAAGGCACCGAAATCAACTACGTTTCTGACTGTGCCTTTGAGTTTCATCCCGGGCTTTAAATCTTTCATTTCCAGTACATCCGACAGAAGAACGGGTTTGGGCATTTCGTCTCTCGGATCTCTTGCGGGCTTCTCGAGTTCGGCAAGGATGTCGGTGAGCGTGATCTGTCCGCAGCCAAGTTCGGATGCAAGGACGGAGGGGTCTTTGAGGCCTTTGCGAAATGTCCGTATGGCCTCTTCGTCGTTTATGCCGCAGCCGATCTTTTTAAGAAGTGCTCTTGCCTGTTTATATGATTCGGGGTGGACCGCAGTGGCATCAAGAGGTTCGTCGCCTCCCGTGATCCGGCAGAAACCCGCACACTGTTCATATGCCTTTGGACCGAGTTTCGAAACTTTCAGAAGCTCCCCACGGGAGCAGAATCTTCCGTTTTTCTCCCTGTATGCGACGATGTTTTTTGCAACGGCGGGAGTGATCCCGGAAATGTAGGACAGAAGAGAGAACGAAGCAGTGTTAAGGTCGACGCCGACACTGTTAACAGCTCCTTCGACTACACCCGTAAGTGTTTCGGCAAGCTTCTTCTGATCCATATCATGCTGATACTGACCGACCCCGATGGAGCGGGGCTCTATCTTTACAAGCTCGGCCAGAGGATCCTGTACGCGCCTTGCTATTGAAGCGGCGCTCCGCTGTCCTACGTCAAATTCCGGAAACTCTTCACTTGCAAGTTTGCTGGCCGAATAAACGCTGGCTCCGGCTTCGTTGGTGATCATATAACGGACACTGCTGTGGAGTTCTTTTAAGAGGTCCGAGACTATCTGCTCAGATTCCCTTGAGGCTGTTCCGTTGCCGATGGAGATAAGGCTGACATTGTACTTCTCAATGAGTTCTTTGAGGATCTGCTTGGACTCCTCGATCTTGTTGTGAGGGGCGGTTGGGTATATGACTTTTGTATCAAGGACCTTCCCCGTCGGATCGACGATTGCAAGCTTACAACCCGTTCGAAAAGCGGGATCCCAGCCGAGGACAGTCTGCCCCGAGATGGGCGGCTGCATCAGGAGCTGTTTTAAGTTCCTGCCGAAGACCTCGATCGCACCGTCTTCCGCCTTATCGGTTAACATGTTTCTGATCTCACGCTCTATTGAGGGAGATATGAGTCTTTTGTATGAATCGGCGATCGCCGCTTTGATGATCGGGGTAGTATAAGGATTATCCGATATAAGTGTCTGTTTCTCCAGGTACGCAGTGATCTTGTCAACGGGAGCATCTACCGTTACGGTAAGATACTTTTCCGCTTCACCGCGGTTGATGGCAAGGATCCTGTGGCCGGCGATCCGGCTGATCCTCTCTTCGTACTCATAATAGTTCTGATAGACGGATTCCGCTTCGGGATCCTTTGCCACGCAGCAAAGCTTTCCTTCATCTTTCGTGATCCTGCGGATGTATTCGCGGTATGTCGCATTATCCGATATCTCCTCGGCTATGATATCGCCGGCCCCGGCTATTGCGGCAGCCGTATCTGCGACTTCCTTTTCGGACTCTGTTTTTCCGGTTACGTATTTTTTTGCCTCTTCCTCAATAGGACTGTCGGTATTTTGACTTATGATGAACTTCGCAAGAGGAGCCAGACCGCGTTTTCTTGCGGCCTCGGCCCGCGTTTTTTTCTTTTGCTTATAGGGCCTGTACAGATCTTCGACGATCACTTTTTTTTCAGCGGCCAGAATGAAAGCGCGTAATTCCTCAGTCAGCTTTCCCTGTTCATCTATGAGAGTGATCACTTCCTGCTTGCGTGCCTCGAGATCACGAAGATATGTAAGCTTTGTAAAAAGCAGACGAAGTTTTTCATCGTCAAGGCTTCCGGTTGCTTCTTTTCTGTATCTTGCGATAAAGGGGATGGTATTTCCCTCGTCGATCAGTTTTACTGTCGCACCTACCTGCGACGGTCTTGCAGCGATCTCTTCAGCGATCACCGATATAATATCCATTTTCTGCCCTCCGCTTAAATATGTTCCTGCCGATGCTTTTGTATTATACCACGAAAACCGATACAGTCCCTGCGGGTCTTCATTCCCTTGATAATCATAACTTTTGATGCTATTATCATTTTCAAAGCTATGAACAAGTATATTATCGACACTAAAGAGAACAGGGGTTTTCAAAGATCACTGAGAGAAGATCTTATCTGGTTCGGGGAGCGTTTTCCGTCTCCGGGCGGAGGTTCGTATTATCTCGGTGATGACGGGACTCCGTGTAAAGACCGCCCGCGCGAGACATGGATAACATCGAGGATGGCTCACGTTTACAGCATGGGAGCACTGCTCGGATACGAAGGCTCTTTGCAGAAGGCCGAGGCAGCCGTAAAGGGGCTTCGGGGCGAACTTCATGATGACAAAAACGGGGGATGGTATGCGGGAATATGTGCCGACGGCAAATACCTTCCCGATAAGCAGTGTTATGCACACGCATTCGTCATTCTGGCAGCGACATCCGCAATGCTTGCCGGCATCAGCGGAGCCCGGGAACTGTATGAGGATGCCGTGAGCGTCTATGACAGGTATTTCTGGAACGAAGCCGAAGGACTTGCGGCAGATACGTGGAATACCGATTTTACGGAGTTATCCGGGTACAGAGGACTGAACGCCAACATGCATACGGTCGAGGCGTTCCTTGCGGCAAGTGATGTTTCGCATGACGAGACATACAGGATCAGAGCCGGAAGGATAATAGAGCGTGTGATCGGCTGGGCAGAAGAAAACAGCTGGAGAATACCCGAGCATTTTACCGACAGCTGGTCGGCATGCCTTGATCTTAACAAGGACAGACCCGATGACCCGTTCAAGCCGTTCGGAGCAACCCCCGGACATGGGATCGAATGGGCAAGACTGATAGTACAGTGGACACTTTCCACATTTGCCTCCGGCAGTAAAGAGGCAGAAAAGTATATTTCGGCGGCAAAAGAGCTGTATGCGCGCGCGGTTAAAGACGCGTGGTCCTGCGACGGTGCTCCGGGCCTGTGCTATACCACGGACTGGACGGGAAAGAGCGTGGTTCATGACAGAATGCACTGGACACTTGCCGAAGCGATCAATACATCGGCGGTCCTGTACAGGATAACGAAAGATGCAAAATATGCGTCCGACTATGCCATGTTCATGGAGTATCTGGACGGATATGTTGTCGATCACGATAATGGCTCATGGTTTCATCAGCTTGACAGCAAAAATCATGTGACCTCTACCGTATGGCCCGGAAAACCGGACCTGTATCATGCCGTACAGGCAACACTGATACCGTATGTCAAAGACCCCGGCATATCGGTTGCTGTAGCCGTTAAGAGCGGGAGGATGTGTGATGAATTATAAATATGATGTGGTCGCGCTCGGAGAGCTTTTGATCGATATGACAAATAACGGGATGTCCGGACAGGGGAATGTTCTTTACGAGGCGAACCCCGGAGGAGCGCCGTGCAATGTCCTGGCGATGCTGAAAAATCTCGGTCATGAGGTCGGATTTATCGGAAAGGTCGGAGATGATATATTCGGAAATGAACTGAGGTCTGTACTGACTGAACTCGGTATATCCGCGGAAGGTCTTGTCACGGACAAAGATGTCCGCACCACACTGGCTTTTGTAAAGACGTTCGAGGGCGGAGACCGTGATTTTTCATTTTACAGAAATCCCGGTGCGGATATGATGCTGAAGCGCTCGGAAGTAAGAAAAGATATGATAGAGAGCGCGAAGATATTTCATTTCGGGACGTTATCAATGACGCACAGTCAGGTAAGAGAGGCAACTTTGTTCGCACTTGATACCGCTAAGGATGCGGGTGCGCTCATATCATTTGATCCGAATATCAGGGAGCCTCTGTGGGACAGCATGGAGGATGCGCGAAAGCAGGTCCTTACGGGACTTTCATACTGTGATATTTTGAAGATATCGGATAATGAGATACAGTGGCTGACCGGAGAAGAAGACTATACCGCGGGAATAGAGTGGATATTCGACAGATACCGGATAGGGCTCATCACTCTGTCGCTCGGAAAGTGCGGCAGTATGGCATTTTATAGAAAAGATCCGTCGCGTGCGGAGTATATATGGGCAAAAAGCGATCCGTATCTGACAAACGATACCATAGAGACTACCGGAGCCGGTGATACTTTTAACGGATGTATACTTCACTTTATTTGCGAAAAGGGAATAAAAGATCTCGCGGAAGATAACCTCCGCGAGATGCTCTCATTTGCCAATGCGGCCGCCTCTATCATAACAACAAGAAGGGGCGCTTTACGGGTAATGCCTACAGCCGCTGAAATAGAAGATCTTATATCAGACCGTGTACTGTGACAGGTCGGAATTGATCTCATCCGAATAGCGGTTAAGGTTTTCCGAGATAGTGGTGATGTTGTCCGTCTCAGAACGAAGCTTGTTGCTCTCGGAAACGATAAGATCGCTGAGTCCGAGGACTTCTGTGATGTTTGAAGCCTGCTCCTTGGTAGTCGCTTCGTTGTTGGATGCAACATCGTTGATACGCTCTATTCCGTTGGCGATCTGGATGATACCGTCGGTTGCCTTGGCAACATCCGTATAGATCAGGCCGAATGATTCGTTGGCACCGTTAACACCTTCCATACATGCTTCCATGTCTTTGACACATGTATCGGCTTTTCTGTTTATATCCGCAATATTCTTTGTAACATCATCGATAAGCTTGCGAATGGTCTCCGTAGCTTCGGATGACTGGTTGGCAAGTGTTCCGACCTCTGTTGCGACAACCGCAAATCCTTTACCCATCTCACCGGCCCTTGCAGCTTCGATGGAAGCGTTAAGCGACAGAAGATTGGTCTGCTCCGAAATGGCATTGATCGTATCGGTTATGCCTGTGATCTCTTCGATCGATCTTGCTGTGGATCTGATAAGGTCCGTAAGTTCGCTGATAGTCGTGTTCAGAGTGGACACATTCCTTGTCATGCTGTCCATCTCATCCTTACCTTTGCCTGAAGCGGCAAGCGTTTCATCACAAAGAGCTCTTACATCTTCGGCATTTCTTGCGAGCTGGCCCGATGTGGCGGCGAGTTCGGAAGCCGCATTTGCGATATCTTCGATCGAACTGTTCATATCGGTAAGAGTCATGTTCAGTTTCTCTATGGATTCGCCCTGATTACGGTTCGCATCGGAGAGGGTATGTGAAATATCAAAACATTCGCCGGCTCTGCTGTTCATGTCACCGGAGATATCCGAAAGGCTGTTGAGTGTTGTTCTCATCTTTTCGATATAGTCGTTCAGGCTCTCCGAAAGCGTTGTGATCTCGTTGTTTCCTTCAGGTACGATGGTAACAGTAAAGTCACCCTTACTGATGTCCGTAATGCGCTCCGTAACTGTAGTAACGGGATTGATGGCCCTGCTTATCAGGTGGTACATGAGAGCCGAAAGGATCGCAAGGAGGATGATAGCGCTCGCAAACGTATAGAACATAACCTTCCATATCGTATTACTCAGTATCGTTGAAGGAACGGCACTGACAACTACCCATGAAGTATCCTCGATATCGGTCGCGGTGTACATCATTGAACCCGCATCGGTACCGGCGGTAACGACTTTGGACTCATCAGCGGAAGAGCTCGTATTCATGGAACCTATTATTGATGAAAGACCCTTTGCAACGGGATCGGTAGTGTCGGAGAGTGTCTGTCCCACACTTGATGGATTGTTGCTGACAAGGATATCTTTCGTCTCCTTGTTGATGATATAGTATTTTGCCTCATCGGAAATTGACTTGAAACCGCTGACTTTCTCGGACACCTTGTCAAAGTTGATATCACTTGAAAGAACGGTATTGTCCTTTATCATGATCGAGCATGCAAGACAGGTCTTGCCGGTAGAAGCATCCAGATACGGTTCGGATGAATAAATATCACCTTTCTTGTCGATCGCGCCCTTGTACCATGCCCTGTCGGTGAACTCGAATGTTTCATCGGGAACCCAGCCGGAACCGTCGAGGAACTTTGAGGTATCCCCGTAAGCCATGTAGATATCCTGAGAGTCGGGATCGAGCTTTGTCAGTTCCAAAAGCATATTAAGAGCATCATCATAGGAAAGATCGGGTGTGTTCCGAAGAACGTCAGCTGTCTGACTTACCCTTCCTTCTATGCTGCTCCACCAGTTATTGACTTCTTCCGCATATGTCACTGATTCTCTTGCTAGGATACGGTTGGTAAGAGACTGGATGTTGTCAACAGCGATCTTGATGCTGATCTGAGTGATGATCACGATCATGATAGCGACATAGATGATAATCCTGCTGAGAAGGGTTTTCTTCAGCGACTTCCTTTTAGACGTTTTCATAGTTGTTTCCTCCGCCTGAATCATAACCACATCCGATGCGTCGGACGCGTTAATTATACCACTTTACGGCAAATATTCAATTTTTTATAGACAGATACGCTTGTTTTCATTTATCATATGAAATTAGTAAAATCATTGGAAATTGCTTTTGTTTCGGGCCCGGAGTCAGAGGATGCAGTTTAATTCGACCAGTTTTATGATATTTTTTCCGGTTGTGGTGGCAGCCTATTTTGTGATACCCCGCAAATGCCGCGCCGTCTGGCTCCTTGTTTCCAGCTATTATTTCTATATGAGCTGGAATGCGAAATATGCCGTTCTCATAGGCACATCCACACTCATCACTTACGGATGTGCGATACTTCTTGAAAAGTACAGTGACCGTTCCGGTATAAAAAAGCTCATCAGTGTTTTGTGCATATGCTCAAACCTCGGCATACTGGCGGTGTTTAAATATGCTTCTTTTGCCATCAGGACCGTTGACGGTCTGCTCGAGGCGCTTGGTCAGGCTCCGACGGGATTCGGGATCGACCTTCTGCTTCCGGTCGGCATTTCTTTTTACACATTCCAAGCCATAGGATACTTTATTGATGTATACAGGGGTGACATTGCGGCGGAAAAGAATCTTATAAAATACGCGCTGTTTGTGTCTTTTTTTCCGCAACTTGTAGCCGGCCCCATTGAACGGTCCAAAAGTCTCCTTACGCAGATACGTGATGTCTCAAAAATAAATGTCTGGGACGCCGGAAGGATCGCAAGCGGCGCCATACTGATGGTGTGGGGATTCTTTTTGAAGATGGTGATCGCGGACAGAGCCGCGATACTTGTCAACAACGTCTTTGCGGATTACAGGATGTACGGGAGTACCGAACTGATACTTGCCGGGTTCGGTTTCGAAGCTCAGGTGTACTGCGATTTTCTGAGCTATTCACTCATCGCGATGGGCGCTGCCAGGATCATGGGTTTTGTCCTGATGGAGAACTTCAATGCGCCGATACTTGCAAGAGATACGAAGGAATTCTGGAGAAGATGGCATATATCCCTTACGACATGGTTCCGTGATTATGTGTATATCCCGCTTGGGGGCAGCAGAAAGGGTATGGGCAGAAAACGGATCAATCTGATGATCGTATTCCTGCTCAGCGGCCTTTGGCACGGAGCATCCTGGGGCTATATAATCTGGGGCGGTATCAACGGACTGTATCTGATCCTTAATGACATGACGCAGAAGATAAGATCCGATACGGCTGAAAAGCTTAAGATCAACACCGGCTGCTTCAGCTGGACATTTCTCAAAGTCATTGTCACGAACATACTCTTTGTGTTCGCGATCATATTTTACAGAGCGGTGTCTGTTGTTGACGGAGCAAACTATATAAAAAGGATATTTGCAAATCCGGATCCGTGGGCACTTTTTGACGGGACCGTATACGAACTCGGTCTGTCACGGACAGAGATGAGCATTCTGATCGTCAGCCTTGTCGTGCTGCTCCTCGTGGAACTGATCAGATACAATAAGGACATGATGATCGATAAATGGCTTCTGACACAGAATGTGTGGTTTGAGTGGCTCGTGATCATTGCCCTCATCGCCGCGATCTTTGTGTTCGGAGAGTACGGTTTCGGGTTTGATGCGCAGCAGTTTGTGTATTTCCAGTTTTAGAGTGTGAGATCATGAAAAGAACGGTCATCAGGATCACAATCTTCATACTTCTCCTTGCTGCTGTACTTCTGTACTGTAACAGTATCCTGTTCCCTAAATACGGGGACGGTATTTATGATCTTAAAAAGTTCTATGAGCTTGAAGACAACACGGTGGATGTCCTGTTTCTCGGAAACAGCAGATGCTTTGAAAACTTTAGTACAGGCACATTGTGGGATGAATACGGGATAGCGGCCTTTGATCTGGGCGGTTCCAACCAGCCGCCTTGGAACACATATCATTATCTGAAGGAGGCACTCAAGACCCAGCATCCGAAGCTGATAGTTATGGAAGCGTCAAATACGAAACAGTATGAAGACTACAGTGCGCAGCAGTATATAGTAAAGAACAATTTCGGGCTGAAGTGGTCGCGCAACAAGGTGGATTCTCTTCTTGCAAGCATCAGAAAAGAAGCGAGGTTCACATATATCCCCGAGTGGCTCAGATATCATTACAGATATACTGATGTGGAAAAGGCTGATTTTGTCAAAGATCAGGGAAACCCCTTATACCGTGACTGGAAGGGATTTGCGTGCAATTTCATGACTTATCCCACAGAGGGAAAGGATCTATCCGGTATCACTGAAGTCGGTTATCTTTCTGAAAAGAGCGAGTGGTATTACAATCATATAATCGAGCTGGCACAGCAGGAAGGAATACCCATTGAGATAGTGATCGCTCCGTATTCCGACTGTTATGAGGATGAGATGAAGGCATTTAACAGGACGCGCCAGATCGCCGAGGAAAAGGGCGTTCCGTTTATGAACTGTGTGCTCATGACGGAAGAGATGGGACTCGATTATTCCGTTGACATGGCGGATCCCGTTCACCTCAATTACAGGGGCAGCAGTAAGTTCTCAAGTTTTATAGGCAGACATATCAGCGAGAACTACGACATTCCGGACCGCAGAGGGGAGGCAGGCTACGAATCGTGGCAAAGGCATGCCGATTACATCCGGAGGATGATCAGCGATCAGAAACTGCGGGAATGTACGGATGTGGGGGAATATCTTGACATCATCTCGAGTGAATCTTTTGACGGCTATGAAGTATTCCTTTCCATAGAGAATGCCGAAGGGGATTACGGACAGGTCGCAAAAAACGTGCTTGACGGATTTGATGCCGGAAGTGTTGAAACTGCCGGTGTATGGCATATAAGGAACGGTAAGGTTGTCTGGGGCGCAGCCGGAGATGACAGGGATCACTATCAGGATCTTCCTTTCTCATCCATACATTTGAAAAAGGCTGATGAGGACGACGAAGAAGGCAACCGGATTATCGCAGATAACAGGGACTGTAAGGTCCGCGACGGATTTATCAATATCGTCATTTACGATAATGTGACCGCGTCCGTCGAGGACAGCGTGGCAATAATCCCCGGCGAGGCGGGGCAGGTGATACTGGAGCGAAAAGAGGAGCAAACTGTACAAAGCGCTGTAACGGGAGGTGAATAATGAGGGGAAAGGTCAAACGTATCATCACGGTAAGTTTTGCGGTAATAATAAGCATATGTTTAATGCCTGTTGAGGTGTCGGCAAGAACCGGTCATAAAGTCCCGAATCACGGGATACTGACATCGCTTTTGCCGGCTCTCGTAAGTTACGTGGTCATCAACACGGCTACCGAGCAGGTCCTGGCATTTGACAAAGATGATGAACTGCTCGAGGCATTTGCCTGTTCAACAGGCAAATACGGAAATACCGTGACGGGAACATTTGTCACATCGGATTATTATGACTGGCATTTGATGAACGGCGGAGTCTATTCAAGATACGCCGTCAGATTCAATCAGCATGAACTGATGCACTCAGTGCCCTACTACCGGCACTCGCCCGATTCACTCGAGTACAGACAGTTTAACAAACTGGGAACTCCGGCATCGGCAGGATGTTGCAGGTTATCTGTTGCAAATGCGAAGTGGATATATGATAATACAAGACCGGGGACCACGGTAAAAGTCATTAAGGATTCGGATCTTGTGTATGAACTTACGAGTCCGATCATCCGGATCGATGAGAATGATGTATCCGTCAGGGGATGGGATCCTACCGATACGGATCCGAGATCGCCGTACAATACCGGCGAGGCCGTAATTCCCGGCGAAGAGAACAAGCTATTATAAAGAAGAGAGGAACTGTCAGTTATGATCATTGTATTAAAGCCCAATGCCGACGAACAAAAGTATAAAAAACTCGAAGCCTTTATCAAAGGTGACCTCGGCCTTGATATCCATTACAGCCGCGGTGAAAAATCAACCATCCTCGGTCTTGTGGGAGACACGAGTAAAGTCGATATCGATGCGGTAAGTGCTCTTGATATAGTAGAGAGCGTCACACGTATTCAGGAACCTTACAAGGCAGCCAACAGAAAGTTTCATCCGATGGATTCCGTTATCACGGTCGGAGACGTAAAGATCGGAGGCGGACACTTTGCAAAGATCGCAGGTCCGTGCTCGGTCGAAACACCCGAACAGATAATCGGGATAGCAAAATCGGTAAAGGCATCCGGCGCGCATATGCTGCGCGGCGGTGCGTTCAAACCCAGGACTTCACCCTATGCATTCCAGGGACTGGGCAAGACCGGTATCGACTATCTTCTCGAAGCCAAAAAGGAAACCGGCCTTCCGATAGTAACGGAGATCATGGAGCTGACCGATCTGGATCTGTTTGCCGATGTTGATGTCATACAGGTCGGAGCCAGGAACATGCAGAACTTCAGGCTGCTCAAGGAACTCGGGACGACCGACAAGCCGATCCTGTTAAAGAGAGGCCTTGCCAATACCGTGGCCGAACTGTTGATGAGTGCGGAATACATAATGTCCGGCGGGAACGAGAAGGTGATACTGTGTGAACGCGGTATCCGAACATTTGAAACCTCAACGAGAAATACACTCGATCTGGCCGTTATCCCCGTTCTCAAAGAGAAGACACACCTGCCCGTGATAATCGATCCTTCGCATTCGACGGGCCACTCAAGGTACGTCAAATCGGTTTCATACGGGGCAACCGCTGCCGGAGCCGACGGACTGATCATCGAAGTACACAACGATCCGGAAAATGCATGGTCCGACGGACAGCAGTCGATCACACCCGAAGCTTTTGATGAGATATCAAAGGGGATCGATAAATTCAGGGAGGTTGTCATATCCTTATGAAAACGGTCGGAGTAATCGGACTGGGTCTTATCGGCGGCTCAATGGCAAAGGCTGTCTCGCGTGCCGGGTACAGCGTATACGGATATGATACCGACGCATCGGTTGTAAAAGAAGCCGTTTCGGAAGGTGTTCTCGCCGGAGAACTTCAGGATCATTACGGTGATATAGAACTGCTTCTCGTGGCGCTTTATCCGATGGATGTGGTTGACATAATATTGGACACGGTTCCGAAACTTTCAAAAGGCTGTATCGTTATTGACTGTACGGGAGTAAAGAAGATCATATGCAGTGCCCTTTCGGGCAGGGAAGAAATGGCCGGTGTGCGCTTTATCGGCGGCCATCCGATGGCAGGCAGGGAAGTGTCGGGATATGTGAGCTCGACCGCCGATCTTTTTGAGGGAGCATCCATGATCCTGTGCCGGGATGAATACACCGATGAAAAAGCGCTTGAGGAGGCGTGTGATTTTTTCCCGAAGCTCGGGTTTGCGCAGGTTAAGATCACAACGGCCGAAGAGCATGACAGCGTAATCGCCTATACGTCCCAGCTGGCCCATGTGGTCTCATCCTCATACATCAAAAGCCCCACTCTTGAAAAACGCTACGGTTTTTCTGCAGGTTCATTCAAGGACATGACAAGAGTCGCCAAACTGAATGAAGAGATGTGGGCCGATCTGTTCCTTGCAAATAAAGACGCGCTGCTGTTCGAGATAAACAGACTCTCGGAGCATCTTGAAGAGTATGCGGACTGTCTTGTATCGGAAGACAGGGATAAGTTAGTCGAACTGCTTCGCAACGGCCGCATCAGGAAAGAACAGGATCTATGGATATCAGACTGAAAAAGGGTACGTCAACTGTTACGACCGTAAGAGCCATATCTTCAAAATCATACGTTCACAGGCTGCTTATCGCATCAGCTCTTAGCCGGGATCCCGTGTGTATAGGAACAAATATCCTCTCCATGGATATGGAAGCTACCGTCCGTTCTCTTAATGCGCTCGGCGCACATATCAGCATTGAAAACAGAGATGACGGGGGGGCTGTTCTTTGTGTAAACAGACCGCTTCAGAGAGTGGAAAATGCCGTGATAGACTGCGGTGAGAGCGGATCCACGGCGAGGTTTATCCTGCCGCTGGCAGCATATTTTGCGGACAGAGCGGTTCTTACCGGCACGGGAAAGCTTCCGCAGCGTCCCATGGGGCCGCTGTGCGATGTTCTGCGCGCTGCCGGAAGCCGCGTGGAGAATGATTTTCTGCCCGTAACAACGGAAGGAAGGCCTTGCGCGGGAGATTATGAGATAGCGGGAAATGTGTCTTCACAGTTCATTACGGGACTGATGTTTTTGCTGCCGCTCCTTGACGGTCCGTCATCCCTTAAGATCACTGGAGATCTTGAATCGGCCGCATATGTTGAAATGACAAAAGACGTTCTGGGTAGATTTTCTGTCGATTACGATCGTGAAGGGAACATCTACCGTACTAACAGACAGGAATATGCGTTTGAAAGTCATCGCGGCGCCGCAGAAGTCATAGACGCGGAAGGCGACTGGTCAAATGCGGCTTATGTGATGGCGATCATCGCTCTTATGCCGGAAAACTTTCCGGACGGAGCCACGATAGAAGGTCTTGATCCGAACAGCATTCAGGGCGACAGGGCGTTTGCGGATATACTCGGACGCTTCGGCGTCAAAGTCAGCATAAGAGACGACGGAAAAGGGCTGTGCGGATATACCGTAAAGGGGCGTCCCGAGAGTGCCGTTACGGCCGACTGCACGCAGATCCCCGATCTTGTACCTGCACTTTCAGTTCTGGCCGCATACGCTGACGGAGACAGCGTATTTGAAAATGTCGGGCGGCTGCGGATCAAGGAATGCGACAGGGTTGAAGCCGTAAAGGATATGCTTGGGGCCGTTTCGGTTAAGGTTGACATAATATCTCATAACGACCGGGAGGATATGATCGTACACGGCCGGGGCAAAGCAGGCTTTTGTAAAAAAGAGATAGAGATAAACAGCTTCAATGATCACAGGATCGCGATGGCGGCAACGGCTCTTGCCGCGGCGGAAGATGCGTTTGTTGTGATAAGAGGAGCGCAGGCTGTCAGAAAATCATATCCGGGGTTCTACGAAACTGTAGGAAAACTCGGTATCGATGCGAAATATCTGTGACAGCCGGGATAAAACAGGAGATGCAAAAATGTCATTTACACTCGGAGAAAACGTTAAGATAACCGTAGCGGGAGCGTCGCATTCGCAGAAGATAGAGATAAAGATCGAAGGCCTTCCTGAAGGCGCAAAGATCGATCCTGACGAGGTGAATGCGTTCTTACAAAGACGCCGTGGCGGCGGTGCGTCGTATACAACGGCGCGAAAGGAAAAGGATGAGCCGGTGATCACAGGCGGTATCTCCCAAAACATCCTTACCGGAGAGCCTCTTTCGGCATACTTTGTCAATGAGAATGCAAAAAGCACCGATTATGCAAAGATGCGTACGATCCCGAGGCCTTCACACGCCGACTATACGGCGTATGTAAAGTACAACGGAAAGCTTGATATGTCCGGCGGCGGATTTTTCTCCGGAAGGATGACACTTCCGGTGTGCTTTGCGGGAGCCGTATGTATGCAGATACTAAAAAGCCGCGGGATAGACATCAGGGCACATATCCTGTCGGTGGCGGACGCATTCGACGAGGCATTTGATCCCGTAACACAGGAATTTCCGGAACCTGCCGGCCATGTACTTCCAGTCATATCAAAAGATGCGGGAGACAAGATGCTCTCGATCATGGAGAAGACCGCTGCTGACGGCGATTCCGTGGGAGGGTGCATCGAATGTAAAGTGATCAACCTTCCCGCAGGGATAGGAGATCCGATATATGACAGCGTTGAATCGGTGATGTCGCACGCGATGTTTTCGATCCCCGCCGTAAAGGGCATCGAGTTCGGGGAAGGATTCAAAGTGTGCAGCGACAGGGGATCGGTAAGCAATGACGCTTTTTGTATAAAAGACGGCAAAGTCAGTTGCGTCACCAACAATTCCGGAGGGATCCAGGGCGGTATCACAAACGGCATGCCGGTGATCTTCCGCGTGGCCGTAAAGCCGACTCCGTCGATATACAAACCGCAGCAGTCGGTCGATCTTGAGAAGATGGAAGAGTGTACTCTTGTGATCGAAGGACGGCACGATGCATGTATAGTGCCGAGAGTGGTGCCCGTGGTGGAAGCGATGTGTGCGCTTACGCTTATGGATCTGATGAGCATGCCGGACGGTATATGAACCGGGAGAGGAGATATCATTGAGATCAAATGAGGAGTACGGTCTTGTAGGGGAAAGACTCGGACACAGTTTCTCGCCGCTTCTTCATGAGAAGTTCGGAGATTACGGATACAAACTGTTTGAGGTGGCAAAAAACGATATAGACGAATATTTCCGAAAGGCCGATTTTCGCGGAGTGAACGTGACGATCCCTTACAAGGAGACGGCCATGGGATACTGCACGGCGGATGGGACTGCAGCGTCCATCGGGTGTGTCAATACTCTTGTAAAGATGCCGGACGGATCGCTTTGCGGTTACAATACCGATACATACGGTTTTGAGTATATGGCCGCCCGTGCGCTCATAGATTTTTCTCAAAAGAAAGTCACGATCCTCGGGAGCGGGGGAACGTGCAGGACCGCAGCCGTTACGGCAGCAAGGCTCGGCGCGTCGATGATCACGATAGTATCAAGACATCCGAAGGATCTTGATATCGATATCCCGTGTCCCATAAGATATGTGTCGTATGATGACGTGTTTGATGACTGCAATGTTCTTGTCAATACGACTCCGGTCGGGATGTATCCCGATATCGACAAAAGACCCGTCGACATAAATCTTGGTTATGTAAATCTTGAAGCGGTTATCGATGTTATCTACAATCCGCTCAATACAAGACTCATATACAGTGCGAAGAAAAGGGGGATAAAGTCAACCGGCGGACTTCCCATGCTCATCGCACAGGGGTATTTTGCGTCAAGGCTCTTTGCGGGCGCAGTTCTTTCGAAAGATCCCGTAGGAGATCTTGCCGGGGACGAGAAGGAAATGATCGAGGAAGCGATCGAAAGCATCAGACAGCAGTGTGCGAATGTCGTTCTGACAGGTATGCCGGGAAGCGGAAAATCAACCGTGGGAAAACTTGTCGCACAAAAGCTCGGACTCGAATTTATCGATACCGATGAAGTGTTCAGCAAACAGAACGGGATCAGCGCCGAAACATGCATAAAAGAATCCGGAGAAAAAGCATTCAGGGAACTTGAGAAAAAGGCCGTATACAATGCCGCACAAAAGGGCGGAAGAGTTATAGCTACCGGCGGAGGCGTGGTCCTCGACCCGGAAAATATCGAGTTGCTCTGCCTTAACGGTACGGTCATATATCTTCACAGGAAACTGAAGGATCTTGCCACAAAAGGCCGGCCGCTCTCTAAAGGTGCTGAAAACCTTAAAGCGCTGTACTACAAAAGACTGCCGATCTATCTGTCATGCTGCGACATGGCGGTGAACGTCGCCGGAAACGGTGCGAGTGTGGCGGAAGATATCGTAACCGGATTGATCAAAGGGAGAAATAAAAAGATGAACCTGCTTGTCATAAACGGTCCGAACCTGAACATGCTCGGGATCCGCGAACCCGATATATACGGGCACGAAACGTATGAGGATCTGATGAGGATGTGTTCAGAAAAAGGGAAGGAACTCGATGCGGATGTACGATTTTTCCAGAGTAATCACGAAGGGGATCTGATTGACATAATTCAGCAGGCATACGGTGTCACCGACGGCATTGTCATCAATCCAGGTGCCTATACTCATACATCGGTCGCACTGCTCGATGCGCTTAAGACCGTAGGGATACCGGCGGTTGAAGTACATATATCGGATGTTGATTCACGTGAGGATTTCAGAAAGACAAGCTATATCCGGCAGGCTGTCATTGATACCGTATCGGGGCATGGCCTTGAAGGATATCTGATCGCAATGGATAAGCTTAACGAACATATCCGAGGACATTAAACGCTGATATCGTGAAAGAGCGCGCCCGCGCGAAAATCATCCCTGACGGTCCGATACAGATCGTCAAGAGAGTCGAACTTCATCTCTTTTCTGCGAAATTCAAGAAGCGTGACAGTCACTTTCTTCGTGTAGAGGTCACCGTCATAATCGTAAATAAATGTCTCGGCGCGAAGCCCTCCGTCATCAGAGACGGTGGGGCGCACGCCGAGATCCGTTATTCCGGGATAAATTTCCCCGTCTATACATATGGTTGAAAAATAGACACCGTACGGCAGGTCCGATACATCCTCAGACGGAGTGATGTTTGCCGTGGGCATGTCAAATTTTCTGCCCGTGCGGCTGCCTGAAGATACTGTTCCGGAAAGCGTAACGGGAAGTCTCATCCGAGTACCCCGATAAGTGCCAGAAAAGCAAGTACGAACGTTATGAGTACGGCGAGTGAGATAATGAAGAAACCGACTGAAAATTTGGGAGTGTCGGTTTCGGAGCCCGTCGAAGAAACAAGTCCCGAGGACCTTAAGGCCGTGACAACGGGCTTGTACAAAAGCATGTTAAGACCCGCGTTGATGCCGCCTTTTGTCAGGTTGAACGGCAAAAATACCGGGATGAGCATCTTTGTTACCGTTGCTCTGTCAACATGCATATAAAACGGAGTGATTATATAGTTCCACAGGAGCATTGCAACGGTCATGAACAGGACTCCGAGGACAAGACCGATGACTGCCGATTTTTTGGTCCTGCTCTTTCTGTACATGAGTGCCGGCGGGAGCGCAAAAGCGCATGTTGATATGACGTTCATAAGGAATCCGATCGGTCCCGTGGAACTGAACGTCACCATTTCGATAAACGAAACGAGAAACGATATGATGACGCTTGAAAGCGGACCAAACAGAAGTCCGGAGATGACGATGATGGCATCTTTGGGCTCGTAGCTTAAAAATCCTTCGACTTTCGGGATCGATTCCGACAAGATAACGACGACAAGTGACAACGCGGAAAACATTCCGAGAACAGCGATGTGACGCGGGTTACTTAGATAATTCTTATTCATTTTTTCTCTCCTTCTTTCATCCGGACTGTACCGTCGGTTCCGGGATCTAACCGGATCAGCCGTACTTTGTACGGGTTGCGGACTTTCACCGCCGGTCGGGAATCTCACCCTGCCTTGAAGTATGTTGGTAGGAGGGACCCACGAAGTGGGAGGATCCTGCCTACACCGCGAGGCCTATCGGCGTAGCCGATTCTGATGGCCGAGCGACTTTGTTAACGGCGACATCGACGAAGTCGATGTTGTGCCTTTTGCATAGATAAGTGACTCTGCTCATGAGCGACCTTATAATACCCCCCTTTCTTTCTCCTGTCAACAAAAAAGACTCCGGAAGTTCCGGAGCCCTTTTTTTCTTACGCGATGTGCTTAAAGGCATGTGAAACATTACCGCACGCCCACACCAGATCGTATCCGGGCGCATACCTCCCGGTGTCGTCATCGTGAACGGTGCAAAAATGTTTATCGCATTCATCCATATTATTAAAGTATTCCATCATTTCATCGAACGAAGCGAAAAACAGCGTCTCCTTACCTCTCTGACTGATGTAAAAGTCTCTCATCCTGATCCCTTCCTTTCTTTATCTCCTCCAAAAGGGTGCGGACTGCGTCGCGACAGATACGCTCCTCAACATATCTTGTGCATTTTCCCCCTGCCGTGGCGGCCGATACACAACATCTATGACAGAGTCCACATCAGTATACTATCATGTTTTTAGTAAAAGTCAACAATTTTTGACAGCAAAAATTGTACTTCATGACGAACAATAAAATAACATACAGTATTATTAATTTGCCATTGACGAAACGGGATTAACAATATATTGTATATAGGTATCAAAAAAATTATATATCTTGTGATGTATTTTGGGAGGACAGCTATGAAGAAGTTAGTAGCACTGTTATTATGTTCGGCGATGGCATTTACGCTTACGGCGTGCGGATCGAGCGCAGCCGGCACGGCATCCGCTGACGCGGGTGGCACGGAAGAGACAGCGGAAGCATCAGGCGACAGTCTTGATATCAAGGCCGGTTTTATATGCCTTCACGATGAGAACTCAACCTATGATCTCAACTTTATCAACGGCGCCAAGGAGGCCTGCACCAAGCTTGGTATTGAATGCGTGATCAAGACGAACATTCCGGAAGGACAGGAATGTTATGATGCGGCATGTGAACTTGCCGATGAGGGATGCGGATATATCTTCGCCGATTCTTTCGGACATGAGGATTATATGATAGAGGCAGCCAAGGAATATCCCGATATCCAGTTCTGCCATGCGACCGGAACCAAGGCTCATACGGAAGGTTTATCGAATTTCCATAACGCCTTTGCTTCGATCTACCAGGGACGTTATCTTTCGGGTATCGCAGCAGGCATGAAGCTTAACGAGATGATCGAGGAAGGAAAGATCACTGCTGATCAGGCCAAGATCGGATACGTCGGAGCATTTACATACGCCGAAGTTATTTCCGGTTACACATCTTATTTCCTCGGTGCACGTTCGGTATGTCCCACAGCTACAATGGAAGTAACTTTCACGGGCTCATGGTATGACGAGACGGCAGAAAAGGAAGGCGCTACAAAGCTCATCTCCGACGGCTGTGTATTTGTATCACAGCACGCCGATTCAATGGGAGCACCTACGGCCTGTGAGAACGCAAATGTTCCCAACAGTTCATATAACGGACCTACAGACAAAGCCTGCCCCGAAACATTCATTTCATACTGTAAGATAGACTGGAGCCCGTATTTTGAGGATTCCATCACCAAGGCAGCAAAAGGTGAAGCGATCCCTGTTGACTATGTCGGAACACTTGAGACAGGATCGGTTATCATAGACCATTTCGGCAAGAATGCGGCAAAGGGTACCGAAGAAGCAGTGGAAGCTGCAAAAGCCGATCTTATCGCCGGCAAGGTTCATGTATTTGATACGAAGACATTTACCGTAGAAGGCAAGGAACTTACATCCTACAATGCCGATGTTGATACGGATGCCGAGTATCAGGGCGATCACGAGGTCATCAAGGACGGTTACTTCAACGAGTCGGGTGACGGACTTCGAAGCGCTCCTTACTTCGATCTCCAGATCGACGGCATCACACTGCTTGATACTGCTTTTTAAGTGAGTGACCTTATACAGGCAAGAAGGGGGATATTTTCTTGGAACACGGTGACATCGCGGTCAGAATGCGCGGTATCAGTAAAAGATTCGATCTGAAACAGGCAAATACCTGCGTTGATTTTGAGCTTTATAAAGGTGAGATCGTGTCGCTGCTGGGGGAAAATGGCAGCGGCAAGACCACTCTTATGAACATGCTCGCAGGTCTTTACTATCCCGATGAGGGGGAGATTCAGGTAGGCGGCCGGGCGGTGAGTATCAGCTCGCCGGCTATGGCCGCCGCTCTCGGGATAGGAATGGTGCACCAGCACTTTAAACTGGTAGATGTGTTCACGGCATGGGAGAACATCATACTCGGGGGAAAAGATTATGATGTTCAGGCCGCCAGGGAGAAGATCAGAAAGATATGCGACAGATACGGCTTTGTGATCGATCCCGACAAGAAGATATACAACATGACGGTTTCCGAAAAGCAGACCGTTGAGATAATAAAAGTCTTATACCGTGGAGCGGATATTCTCATACTCGATGAGCCCACGGCTGTTCTTACACCTCAGGAGTGCGAGCGTCTGTTTGACGTTATGCGCAACATGAGATCCGATGGCAAATCCATCGTTATCATCACTCACAAACTTAATGAAGTAATGGAAATATCCGACCGTGTTGTCGTACTCCGGCGTGGTGAATATGTCGGCCAGCTTGAGACGGCGAAGACGAATCCGCAGCAGATGACTGCAATGATGGTCGGCCATAGCGTGACTCTTGACATTGAGCGTCCCGAGCCCGTCAATCCCAAAAAGCGTCTTGAGATAAAGAACATCTCCGTGACCGATATTGAAGGAGTTAAGAAAGTCAAAGATGTGAGCTTTTATATGAACTCCGGAGAGATACTTGGTATCGCAGGAATATCC
Source organism: Lachnospiraceae bacterium (assembly GCA_024695145.1). Taxonomy (GTDB): domain Bacteria; phylum Bacillota; class Clostridia; order Lachnospirales; family Lachnospiraceae; genus UBA2868. The sequence continues at coordinate 22,354 of JAILIS010000034.1, read as the reverse complement.
GGCAGCGGCCAGAAGGAGCTTCTGGAGGCGATCGCCGGCATACAGAAGGTTGACGAAGGGTCTGTTACATATATTGATGAGGACGGCAACACTACAGAACTTATCGGTATGCATCCGAGAGATATAAGGGAGATGGGAGTGGCCCTCTCATTTGTTCCGGAGGACAGACTCGGAATGGGGCTTGTCGGAAACATGAGCATCCCGGAGAATATGATGCTCCGTACTTTCGGAGAGAGCCATAAATGGTTCACGGACCGCGATAAGCCAAGAAAGGTAGCGCAGGACGTGGTGGATGTGCTCGAGGTATCTACGCCGGGGCTTGATTTTCCGGTCAGACGACTTTCCGGAGGTAATATTCAGAAGATACTTGTGGGCAGGGAGATATCTTCAAATCCCAAGGTGCTTCTGACAGCTTACGCCGTGAGAGGATTGGACATAAACAGTTCTTTCAAGATATACGATCTGATCAATGAGCAGAAGAAGAGGGGCGTGGCGGTACTCTTTGTCGGAGAGGATCTGGATGTCCTGATGCAGATCAGCGACAAGATCATGGTGCTTCGCGACGGCGAGGTAAGCGATATCGTTGATGCCAAGAAGATCACCAAGAACGAGATAGGAATGCTCATGACGTCGACAAAGGAGCTGAAATGAACACTAAAGCACAAAAAGAGCCGCTCATTCATCTGACAAAGCGCGGCGCCATGCCTGTCTATAAAGCGATGATCATAAGGGCGCTTGCGGTCGTACTGGCGCTGATCGTCTGTGCGGTGATCACGGGGCTTACAACCGGTATCGATCCCATAGCAGTATATACATCGATAATCTCCGGTGCATTCGGCACCGCCAGAAAGACATGGATAACACTTCAGGATGTCTCGATACTGCTCACGATCTCTCTTGCACTCACGCTGGCGTTCCGCATGAGATTTTGGAATATAGGCGGTGAGGGCCAGGTACTTATGGGAGGTCTCGGTGCGGCAGCGTGTATGATCTGCATAGGTGACCGTTTACCCGCACCTGTTCTCATACTGCTCATGCTCATATCAAGTCTGACACTCGGTGCACTGTGGGGACTCATTCCCGCTGTGTGCAAGGCGGTCTGGAATACGAACGAAACACTGTCCACTCTGATGATGAACTATATCGCCACACAGATCGTGCTCTTTTTCACGATACTGTGGGAGGTTCCGAAAGGCTCGGGCAAGATAGGCATCATCAATCAGGATTCCCATGCCGGGTGGCTGCCTCAGATCTTCGGATCGAAATATCTGCTACCCATAATCATTGCGACGGCGATCACGGTATTTGTGTATATATACATCAAGTATACGAAGCACGGATATGAGATAAGGGTAGTCGGAGAATCTCCGAGGACAAGCATATATGTCGGTATCAACGTCAAGAAGGTCATCATACGCACGATGATAGTATCCGGTGCGATATGCGGTCTTGTGGGACTGATACTTGTCGGCGGGATCAATCATACACTTACCGCTACGATCTCCGACGGCCGTGGGTTTACTGCCGTTCTCGTTTCCTGGATGGCACAGTTCAATCCGTTCGCGATGATCCTGACCAGCTTTGTGATCGTATTTATGGATCGCGGGGCGGGCGAGATAGCGACACAGTTTGATCTTAACCAGTCATTCGGGGACATACTGACAGGGATAATTCTGTTCTTCATAATAGGCTGCGAATTCTTCATCAATTACCAGATCCGTTTGCGTAAAAAGGGTCACCGGGAGGCATAACATGTTGGGATTTCTTGCATTTATACCGAGAGCCGTAGCTCAGGGCATACCGCTGCTCTTCGGATGTACAGGAGAGATCGTTACCGAAAAATCAGGCAATCTTAATCTGGGACTGCCCGGTGTAATGTATGTCGGTGCCATAAGCGGTGTTATAGGTTCATTCTTCTATGAGAACTCTGTCGGAACGGGTGACGTTAACACGGCTCTTGCGATACTCATACCGCTGCTTTGTTCCATGGCAGGCTCGCTTGTGATGGGTCTTATATACTCTTTCCTTGTTGTAACGCTTCGTGCCAATCAGAATGTCACGGGACTTGCAATGACGACCTTCGGTGTCGGATTCGGAAATTTCTTCGGCGGATCGCTCATAAAACTGTACAAAGCAGATATCCCGTCGATCTCACTGTCCAAGACAAGTGCATGTTTCAGGATGCAGCTTCCTTTTGCGGATGATCTCGGCGTTATCGGACAACTGATCTTCTCATACGGATTTCTCGCATATACAGCCATTATCATCGCAATCGTTGTGGCATATGTTTTAAAGAAGACACGCGTTGGGCTGAACCTTCGTGCAGTCGGTGAGAATCCTGCGACCGCAGATGCGGCCGGTATCAACGTGTCGAAGTACAAATACATTTCCACGTGCATAGGCTGTGTCATAGCGGGACTCGGCGGACTGTATTATGTAATGGACTATGCATGCGGTATCTGGTCAAATGATGCTTTCGGCGACAGAGGATGGCTGGCGATCGCTCTTGTCATATTCACGCTCTGGAAATCGGATCTCGGAATATTCGCATCTATCCTGTTCGGAGGATTGTACATACTTCATCTCTATATTCCGACGGGAATGGAACATATGGAGCTGAAGGAACTGTACAAGATGATCCCTTATGTCGTCACGATGATAGTGCTCATATTTACCAGCATGAGAAACCGCCGTGAGGATCAGCCGCCGCAGAGCCTGGGACTCAACTATTTCCGCGAGGAACGTTAGCTATCCGGTTTTTAAGGCTGAAATCCGGATGACAGCATATGATAATGGAGGATGATATTCATGAAACTTCTGGAAGACAGGATCAGAAAAGACGGGAACATAAAGGCGGGTAACGTTCTTAAGGTCGACAGCTTCCTGAATCATCAGATCGACATCAAACTGCTCAATGAGATGGGAAAGGAATTAAAACGGGTATTTTCTGATGTGGAGGTTACAAAGATACTGACCATAGAGGCATCCGGTATCGCCATTGCTGCGATCGCGGCACAGTATTTTGAAGTGCCTGTAGTGTTCGCCAAAAAGAGTGTATCGATAAACATTGACGGCTCCGTGTACTCCACCAAGATAGAATCGTTCACTCATAAGAGAATATATGATGTGATCGTATCGAAGAAATATCTGTCAGCGGAAGATAAGATCCTCGTTGTGGATGATTTTCTCGCAAACGGATGCGCAGTCGACGGACTGATCGACCTGATCGAAGAGAGCGGTGCGCAGCTTCAGGGCGTTGGGATCGCTATCGAGAAAGGTTTCCAGGAGGGCGGAAAAAGACTCAGAGGACGTGGCGTGAGAGTGGAGTCACTTGCGATAATCGATGCCATGAATGACGAGACCGGAGAGATAGTTTTCCGGCAATGATGAAAGTTGCTGATTTTTATGATATAATCAATTTAGATGTTTTTATGAATCACGGGAGATATTTAGATTGGCAGCAAAGAAGACCGTAACATATGAACAGATAGTTGAGAAGGTCCGAAAAACATTTGAAAATGCAGACGCGCGTGAGATATTTGAGCACGTTGCGATCGAAGTCGATATCGTTGGAGAAGGAGCCGGAGCATTCTATTTTGAGGTCGCCGAACGTGCATGCCTCGTTGAACCGTACAATTACTATAATCATGACGGAAGGATAATAGCCACGGCAGATGTGATCATGAAGCTTGCGGCCAAGAAGATCCATTTGAGAGAGGCATGGCAGGGAGGACTGATCAAATACGAAGGAAACGAGGTCAAACTGAACCTGCTTCTTGACAAGCTGCGTCTCCCCTGAACGGCCGGTGCGTCAGTCCTGCACGAGAGTCAGATCTTTAGGGATCATTGGTACGGCGGTCATTGAATAGTTAGTGTAGTATATTACAAACCCGGGTTTTGCACCTCCGGGTTTTTTAATTTCCTTGCGGGGGGCATAGTCGATCTCTGTTTTGCCCATGCTGCGGCCGCTTGAATAGTATGCGGCAAGGCTTGCCGCATCTTCGTATATATGGTCCGGGAGTTCTCTGCCTTCAGTCCGCACGATCACATGGCTGCCCGGCATCTTTTTCGCATGAAACCACCAGTCCCCGTTGCCGGCGATCCTGAAAGTCAGCTCGTCATTCTGGTAATTGTTCTTTCCTACAAATATATGGAATCCGTCGGATGAAACATAATGATATGGCCTGCTCTTTGAGGAAGCCTTCCTCTTATCACGTGCTTTATGTTTGATGTAACCGCAGTCAGCCAGTTCGTCCCTTATCTGGGAAAGGTCATCTTCGCCGGATGCGATATCAAGGCTTGACAGGATACTCTGAAGGTGGGTGATGTTTTCTTCGGTCTCTTTGAGCTGAACGGTAACGGCTTCTTTTGTGCGCTTCAACTTGTTGTAGCGGTCAAAATACCTTACGGAATTGGCCATCGCGTTCATTGTCGGATCAAGAGGTATCGTGACCGGTTCATTCGTATAATAATTATCGCATGTTATGCTCTTATCACCTTCAGCAGCATTATATCCGTACGTCTGGAGCAGCTCCCCGTATACTCTGAATCTGTCCATCTTATCGGTATCTTTGAGTTGCTTACATTGAATGTCGTACTTCTTTACGTTGCGCTCAAGTGCCGTGGTCACGATCCTGCGAAGATCCGAGCTTTTCTGCCTGATCCTCGTATATATCTCACGATCCCTGTAGTAGGAAATGAGCATCTGCGATACGGTGTCAAACTTTGTTCGCTGCATCTGACTGTACTGCGAAAGAGTTATGACTTCGAACTCAACCGGTTTTCCTTCGTCATCGGTGATAACAGCAGGGTGAAAATCAGCCACTTCGACTGTATCGTCGAGATTTTTCAAAGACTCGTATAGTTCACATAACTCATTTTCTTCGTAAGTGTTGGCTCCTCGCGAACTGTCGAGGCCTGTCTGCTCACATATGCTTTCTGCCAGCACAGGCGAGAAGCCGGTGAGGGTTGTATAGAGAGCTTTCGACAAAGGCATCGGTTTACATAAGCTCTGATCACAAGCGCCCTTATCATGGCAACATAAAATATAGTTATGTAAATCAAGCTTATCCTCTGTCTTCGGGATGAAATACGCTCTTCCCGGCAGGACTTCCCTGACCGACGATACGGCGGCGCTTACATGTTTGATGCTGTCGATAATCGTGCCGTCCGTCTGTCTGAATATGATGTTGGAGTGCTTTCCCATCAGCTCCACGGTCAGGATCTTGCGTTTTGTATCTCCGAGTTCGTCGAGGTGTTCGATCTCAAATTCAATTATCCGCTCCAGCCCCGGCTGACTTATGTCAACCAATCTGCCTCCTGTGATATGCTTTCGCAGAAGCATGCAGAATGAAGGAGCGGTCAAAGGGGAGGGCTTGTTTTCGTCGGTAAGGTATACGAAAGGAAGAGTGGCTCCCGCAGATATGAGAAGCCGCTCGTTAGTTCCGTTTGCTTTTATCGTGAGCAGGAGTTCATCCGCCTCGGGCTGAGCGATCTTGGCAATACGCCCTCCGATAAGGCGGCGGCCCAGTTCACGCGTCAAAGCTCTTATTGTTATGCCGTCAAGTGCCATGAACGTATTTTAGCACAATATATAATGATTAAGAAGGTGCAAAAATATTGACGTAAAGATGCGCTTTCACTATAATGTATAGAGCGATTTTGTTTTTTGTGAGCACTATCTGAGTGCGGTGAGGAACGAGATGATCAAGAGTATGACCGGCTTCGGCCGTGCGGAATATACGGATGAAAAGTGCAAGATAACGGCAGAGATCAAGGCCGTTAATCACAGGTATCTTGACTGCAACATAAAGATGCCGAAGAAGCTCGGATTTTTCGAAGCTTCGATCAGGACACTCCTGAAGGATTACATACAGCGCGGCAAGGTTGATGTTTATATCACATACGAGGATTACAAGGAAGAGAACTTTAACCTGAAATACAACAGGGATATGGCCAGGGCGTATATGTCGTATCTCAAAGAGATGGCAGAGGAGTTCGGTATAGAGGAAGACATCCGCGTGTCGACTCTTTCGAGATATCCCGAAGTGTTCTCCCTTGAAGAGGCGAACGTCGATGAAGATGAGATATGGTCGGATCTTGAAAAGGTAATAAGGGAAGCCGCGGGTCATTTTGTTGACGCGAGAGTCAAAGAAGGAGACAACTTAAAGCACGATCTTACGGACAAACTCGATACTATGCTTACGTATGTCGATGATATTGAAAAGCGTGCACCTCATATAATAGAAGAGTACAAGAAGGATCTGATGGATAAGGTAGCAGAACTTCTTGCCGATTCCAAGATAGATGAATCAAGGGTTCTCGGAGAGGTAACGCTTTATGCCGACAAGATCTGTGTTGATGAGGAGATAGTAAGGCTTCGCAGCCATATCAATACAACAAAGGATATACTCGAAGAAGGCGGAGGCGTCGGGCGCAAGCTTGATTTTATCGCTCAGGAGATGAACAGGGAAGCCAATACGATCCTGAGCAAGGCCAACGATCTTGCGACAAGCGATATCGCGATCAATCTGAAAACGGACATCGAAAAAGTCCGCGAACAGATACAGAATATAGAATAAGTCATTGCAAATACCGCAAGGAGGGATCCGTTCTTGAACAAGAAAGGCATTCTCATCGTTCTTTCCGGCTTTGCCGGTTCGGGAAAAGGCACTATCATCCATGAAGTGCTTGGCAGGTACGACAATTATGCGTTGTCTGTATCGGCGACCACACGCGCACCCCGCAAGGGTGAAGTTGACGGGGTTCATTACTTCTTCAAAAGTGAGGAAGAGTTCAAGGAGATGATCGCGGGAGGCGAACTCCTTGAATATGCCAACTATGTCGGGAATTATTACGGAACACCGAGGCGCTATGTCAAGGAAATGCTCGAGCAGGGCAAGAATGTGATACTTGAGATAGAGACCGAGGGAGCGCTCAACATCAAGCGCGAATATCCGGAAGCGGTGCTGGTATTTGTTATGCCGCCCAGCGTTGAAGAGATACACAACCGCCTTGTCAATCGCGGGACCGAGACCGATGAGGTCATCGAAAAGAGAATGAAAAAGGCCGGTTTCGAGATAACAGTGGTTGACAGATATGATTATCTTATGATAAATGATGTTCTGTCGGAAAGCGTTGAGCTGTTCAATGCCATCGTCACGAGCCAGCAGATGTCCGTTTCAAGGAATCGTGATTACATAAACGACAAGAAGAAAGAATTCGAAGAATATCTTAACAGAAAGAAGGAGAATTAAAATGTTACATCCGTCTTACAGTGATCTTATGAAAGTAGCAAACAGCGAGGTTGAAGAGGGAGAGCATCCCGTTGTCAACAGCCGTTACTCGATCGTTATGGCCACTTCCAAAAGAGCGCGCCAGCTTGTTAACGGCCGTCCTACCACGGTGAAGGATTCGGAGAACAGAAATCCTCTTTCTGTGGCTATCGAAGAACTTGAAAAAGGTGATATCAAAATACTGGCCGATGAGTAAAGGACCGATATGAAGCTGTTTTTCGTATCGCTTGGATGCGATAAGAATACTGTGGACAGCGAGCATATGATCGCAAAGCTGTCCGATTACGGCTATACACTTACCGATGATGAGAATGAAGCAGACGTGATAGTGATAAACACGTGCTGCTTTATTCATGACGCGAAGCAGGAGAGTATCGACACCATACTGGAGATGGCCCGGCAAAAAGAGAGGGGCCGGCTCAAGAGCCTCATAGTCTGCGGATGCCTTGCAAAACGCTACAAAGACGAGATATTGCAGGAGATACCCGAAGTCGATGCGGTGGTGGGGTCGCTTGAGACCGATGATATAGCGGAAGCCGTCAATAGTTTACATAACATATCGCAACAAAGATCAGAAGATACCAAAAGGCCGCGCCGGTTCATAACGACACCGGGACATTACGAATATCTGAAGATCGCCGAAGGATGCGATAAGAACTGTACTTACTGCGTGATCCCGAAACTGCGCGGACCTTACAGATCCGTACCGATGGAGGAACTGATACGGGAGGCCGAAGAGCTTGCTGATGCCGGTGTCAAAGAGCTTATACTCGTTGCCCAGCATACTACGATGTACGGTACGGATATATACGGCAGAAGAGCGCTGCCCGAATTGTTATGTAAACTTTCTGATATAGAAGGGATTCAGTGGATAAGACTATTGTACGCATATCCTGAAGACATCACGGACGAGCTTATAGAGGTTATGTCAACCAATCCGAAGATATGCCATTACATCGACATGCCGGTTCAGAGCGGGAGTGATGATGTTCTTCGCAGGATGGGAAGACATACCGACACCGGCAGTATCCGGGAAGTTGTAAAGAAACTTCGCGACAGGATGGATGACATATGTATCAGAACGACGCTGATCACGGGCTTTCCCGGTGAGACGCAGGCCGATCATGAGGATACATACAGATTTGTAAATGAGATGGAATTTGACCGCCTCGGAGTATTTACGTATTCCGCGGAGGAGGGAACCCCGGCCTGTGATTTTGACGGTCAGATAAGTGAAGAAATGAAGGCAGCCAGAAGGGATGAGCTTTATGTACTGCAGCAGGCGGTATCATATGAAGTGTCCCACAGGCTTATAGGCAGAAAGATGACTGTGACGGTAGACGGATACCTGCCGGAAGATGAAGTGTATGTGGCGAGAAGCTACAGGGATGCGCCTGATATAGACGGTTTTGTCTTTATTCATTCCCGGCGTGAACTGATGACGGGAGATATGGTAACGGTTCGTATAGAAGATGCGACGGAATATGATCTGGAAGGAGAACTGACAGATGAATCTGCCTAACAGACTGACAATAATGAGAGCTTTGGCTGTACCGATCTTCGTCGTGCTGATGCTTGTTCCGATAAGCGGGAAGGCATGTGAAGGCTGGTGCAAATGGACTGCTCTTGCCGTATTTATCATAGCGGCTTTTACGGATCTTTTTGACGGAAAGATCGCCAGAAAATACCAGCTTGTGACAAACTTCGGAAAATTTATGGATCCTCTTGCGGACAAGCTTCTTGTGTGCTCGGCACTTATATGCCTGGTTGAACTTGAGCGGATCCCCGCGTGGGTTGTGATCATCATAATCGGCCGGGAATTCGTCATAAGCGGGATAAGGCTGATCGCCGCTGATGACGGCACCGTTATAGCCGCGAGTAAATGGGGAAAGATCAAGACGGTATTTCAGATGATAATGGTGGGCTTCATGATCGGTAACCTGCCTGTATTCAATTTACTGACGCAGGTACTTATGTGGATCGCGCTTGCTCTTACTATCATATCGATGGTTGACTACATCGCCAAAAATATCGGACTTTTAAAGGACATCAAGTCATAGAGCATAGCACATCGGGGAAACGTATAAATGAGCAAAGAAGACAGGACAAAAGAGGAAAAGCTTGTTGATATTCTGAAGAAGTACGATCTTACGGTCGCAACGGCGGAATCGTGTACCGGCGGACTGCTTAGCGGAAGTATCATAAACGTGCCCGGTGCGAGTGAAGTTATCGGGACCGGTATCGTAACATATTCAAATGATGCCAAGAGAAAATATCTCGGAGTCAAAAGGTCGACACTCAAAAAACATGGAGCCGTCAGCAGTAAGTGCGCATCTCAGATGGCAAGAGGGATATGCGCGCAGACAGGAGCCGATGTCGGGATCGCCACGACCGGTATCGCCGGACCTGACGGCGGAACCGTTGAAAAACCTGTCGGTCTCGTATATATAGCGTGCTTTGCAAAAGGAAAAGTCAGGATCGCAAGATGTGATCTTTCGGGCGACAGAGAACAGATCAGAAAAAAGGCTGTCGAAAGAGCGCTCGCAATGTCATACGGATTTATTAAGGAACGATACAAAAAGCATAAAAAGAGATCATCACGGAGAAAAAAAGAAGATGAGTGAGAATAAGAACAAGGTGCTGCTCTTTTATCCGCCCGGATTTCTGTTCCAGCGCGGAGAGGACAGATGCCAGCAGAATATCAAGGATGCCTCGGCCGAGGCAATGCGCGCATGTAACGATCTCGGATACGGCGCCGCCATACTCCTGCGAAAGGGCTACGAAGTAAAGCTTCGGGATTACCAGACCGAGGGGGCTTCCATGGAAGACCTTGAAAGGGACATGGCAGATTTCAGGCCGGATCTTATCATGATGAGCATCACCAATACGACGATCTTTGACGACCTGAAACTGCTTAAGAGCATCAAGGAAAAATACGGCCCGGTCGTAGTGATAAAAGGTGCGCTGTTCTATGATCCCGAGCGGGAGATGCTTGACATGCTCGATCTTGAATGCGTTGATTATATGATCGGCGGTGAGGTTGATTTTGCGATCGGTGAGATCGCCGATGTGGCGCTAAGAGGTGAGGGCAACGTTGACGATATCCTGTCGGTCCTCTATCGGGGCAGTGACGGTAAATTTGTGCGCACGAAGTTTCATGAGTGGAACGAAGATCTTGATTCGAGACCGTTCCCGGCAAGAGAACTTATGAACAACGCGCTTTATGTGCGTCCCGATACAAATGAGCCGATGGCAACGATACAGACATCGAGAGGATGTCCTTCGGCGTGTGTGTTCTGCCTGACACCGGTCATCTCGGGAAAATGCGTACGCTTTCGGAGCCCACAGAATGTCATGGATGAACTGACGGAATGTTACAACGTTCACGGGATCAGGAATTTCTTTTTCAAAGCGGATACTTTTACGATAAATGCGGCATGGGTCAAGGAGATGTGTACTCTTATGATCAATTCTCCGCTTCACGGCAAGATCGCTTTTACAGCCAATTCAAGAGTCAACCCGCTTACCAAGGAAACGCTCGAGCTCATGAAGGAAGCCGGATGCTTTATGGTGGCTTTCGGATTCGAGAGCGGATCGGATGAGATGCTCAAGACGCTCAAGAAAGGCACTACGGTCGAGATGAACCTTCGTGCAGCCAAGTGGTGTCATGAAGTCGGCCTGCCGTTCTGGGGATTTTATGTCATAGGATTCCCGTGGGAGACAAAGGAGCATATCCTCGCGACGAAGAAGATGATCATGCAGCAGAAGCCCGATTTTATCGAAGTCAAAATGGCACTGCCGTTTTACGGAACAGAACTTTACAAGGCGGCGAAGGAGATGGATCTTCTTGCGGAGTCACCCCTCGGAAGTGATTTTTTCCATTCGGCACTTCGGGGTACCAAGTATCTGTCGCAGGAAGAGGTTGAAAAACTCCGGAAGAAGATACTGCTCGGGTTCTATCTGCGGCCCGGCTATATACTCGGAAAGATGGGAGAGTGCGTAAAGCATCCGTCGATCTTCGGCAACTATGTCAAATACGGATTCAAGATGTTAGGATCGTTCATCAGATAAAATGCTATTTCAGATCAAAGACGGCCGCGTAATGTTCGCGGCCGATACTATATTAGAAAAGTTTGATTTTGAGATCAGGAGTAAAAACGAAAAGATCGCTGTCGTCGGCCGTAACGGTGCCGGAAAGACAACACTTTTAAAAGTCATTACCGGCGAGGTCTCACTTACCGCTCTTGACGGAGAAGAGCCGTCCGTAAGTGCTCCGGGAAATCCTGTTATCGGGTATCTGAAACAGATAACCTTCGAGGATCTTTCACTCACACTGGATGAGGAGATACAGAAGGTGTTTGCCGCAGTCATACGGCAGAAGGAGAGGATAGACGAGCTGGTGGGACTTATGGATAAGGCATCCGGAAGCGAAGCGGAAGCTCTTGCAGCCGAGTATATACTCCTGATGGATGATTTTCGCGACAGGGGCGGATACTATTACGAGAAGGAATATGACGCGATGCTCACATCCTTCGGATTCGAGACGGCGGATAAGGGACGCGCTCTTTCGGAATTTTCGGGAGGGCAGCTGACAAAGCTTGCTTTCATAAAACTGCTGCTGTCAAAGCCTGACATCCTTCTTCTCGATGAGCCTACGAACCACCTGGACATGCAGACGATAACGTGGCTGGAAAGTTATCTGAAAAATTACAGCCGTGCCGTTGTCATAGTCAGTCATGACAGGATGTTCCTTGATCACATAGTAAATGTCGTATATGAGATAACCTACGGAAACGTCACCCGGTTTTCCGGCAACTATACCGAATATGTCAGACAGAAGCACGAGCGATATGAGAAGCAGCTCAAAGATCATATCGCGCAGCAGAAGGAGATAAAGCGCCTTACGGAGCTTGTGGAGCGGTTCAAGAACAAGCCTTCAAAGGTTGCCATGACCCGTTCGAAGCTCAAGCAGATCGAGCATATGGAGCTTGTTGCGCGCCCGGCGGATCTTGATACAAAGAGTTTTTCCGCACGGTTCACGCCAAAGCTTGAGACGGGAAAGGACGTGCTTTATGTCCGCGATCTGTGTGTCGGATATAACGGAGACACCCTGGTAAAAGTCAGTCTTGACGTTAAGAAGGGCACAAGACTCGCCGTCATCGGAGAGAACGGCATCGGAAAATCAACCCTGCTCAAAACACTTGTCGGAGAGCTTGAGCCGGTTTCAGGGGAGATGAAGTTCGGCACCAACGTTCAGATCGGTTACTTTGACCAGCGTATGGCGCAGTATACTTCCGACAAAACGGTCATCGACGACTATTGGGATACTTATCCGACGCTGACAAATACACAGGTCAGGAATCAGCTCGGAGCGTTTTTATTCACTCAGGATGAGGTTTTTAAGAACGTGTCTGATCTGTCCGGGGGCGAGAGAGTGCGGCTGTGTCTTGCAAAGATATTTCACACACTGCCGAACGTACTCATACTTGATGAGCCGACAAACCACATGGACATGATCGGAAAGGAAACGCTTGAGGCGATGCTTTCCGGCTTTGCCGGTACAGTCATCTTCGTATCCCACGACAGGTATTTCGTCAAAAAGGTTGCGACCCAGATACTTGACATCACATCCCGGGGAGCCGTGCTGTATCCGTACGGATGGGACTATTACATCGAAAAATCAGCCGCTGACGATAATGCGGAACCGAAGGCGGGGCAGGCTCCGGATCAGGTACAGAAAGATCAAAGCACCGGGTTTTCATCATCGCAGGCAGAGCGGCTTGCCGGAAAAGAAGAGGAGAGGCGGCAGAGACGTATAAAAAGGCTTGAGGAGAAGATAGAGGAACTTGAGAACAGGATAGAAGAGCTCAAAGAGGAGTTATGTAAACCTGAGTTTGCCAGCGATTATCCGAAACTGGCACAGATACAGGAGGAGATAGATACAGCAGAGGAAGAGCTCCTCGAAACTATGGAGGAGTGGGAAAACGAAAGCCGGGAAGGCTGACCGCACCCGGCAGGAACTATATGAAAGGAAATCACTAAAATGCAGGACAACCTGACACAGTCGGATATCGACAAGATGGAAAAAGAGATAGAGTACAGGAAGCTGACGCTGCGCCCCAAGCTCATTGAGGATGTGAAGATCGCCCGTGCACACGGGGATTTGTCGGAAAACTTCGAGTATTATGCCGCAAAGCGTGAGAAGAACATGAACGAGTCAAGGATACGTTATCTTGACAGGATGGTAAGGACCGCCAATATCATTGACGATACTTCGGCAGATGACGAGGTCGGCATCAACAATACCGTAACTGTTGAGGTGGTCGATGACGGGCAGATCGAGCAGTACAAGATCGTTACGACGATCAGGAGCAACTCCCTCATCGGTTACATCAGCATAGAGTCACCGATGGGTAAAGCACTTATGGGACACAAGGTGGGAGACCGCGTGACGGTCAGGGTCAACGACAATGTGTCATATGACGTTATCATAAATGATATAGACAAATCGACGGACGACGCAAACGACAAGATCAGTCAGTATTGATATGGAATTGCGGCAGACGTTGTGGTATAGTAAAACGATGGACGAAACAGTCACAGACTAATGAACAGACAGAAACGGTGGTGAATTTATGGCATTACTTGAAAAATGGACAAAGATGGCCTATAACGAGCAGGAGGACAAGAACAAGCTCCAGAAGCTGTGGGCTGATTATTTTGAAGTAGAAAAGGGAATATACAGGCAGTTACTTTCAGATCCTGACAACGTCGTTAAGGGAACTGTCGAGGAACTTGCGAAAAAGTATGAGACCGATATCATGACGATGACGGGATTCCTCGATGGTATCAATGAGAGCCTTGTCACACCCAATCCGATCGATACAATGACGGAAGAGACTGAGGTTGCGCTCGGATTTGACAAGGAGCGCCTCTACAAAAATATGGTGGCAGCAGGCGCCGACTGGCTCTACGGACTCGAAGAGTGGAATGACATCTTCGATCCCGAGAAGCAGAAAGAACTTTACAAAGAGCAGAAACAGAGCCAGACCGTACGAAACGCCGGTCCGAAGATCGGCAGGAACGATCCCTGTCCTTGCGGCAGCGGAAAAAAATACAAAAAATGCTGTGGTAAAGGCAGGTAGGAGGGACCCACGAAGTGGGAGGAACCTGGCTGCACGTGGAGCGCCATTGCCGAAGGCAATTCAGGATGGCGCGACACACTGATTAAAAGGCAGGTAGGAGGGACCCACGAAGTGGGGATTTAAGGAGATTATTATGAAAATCACACTCAAAGACGGTTCATCAAAAGAATACGCATCGGCTATGCCGGTAATAGATATCGCAAAGGATATCTCGGAAGGCCTTGCAAGAGTTGCATGTGCGGGCGAAGTTGATGGAGAACGAGTAGATCTTCGCTATGTCGTGGATAAGGATTGCAACTTGAACATTCTGACTTTCGCCGATAAGGGAGGATGTGATGCGTTCAGACACACGACGTCTCACATAATGGCTCAGGCGATAAAGCGTCTGTGGCCCGACGTCAAACTTGCGATAGGACCTTCCATAGATGACGGATTCTACTATGACATTGACAGCGACAGGCCGATAACGGAAGAGGATTTTCCGGCGATCGAAGCCGAGATGAAGAAGATCGTCAAGGAGGATATCCCGCTCGAGAGATTCGAACTCAAGAGAGAAGATGCCATCAAGATGATGGAAGATGCCAAAGAACCTTACAAGGTTGAGCTGATCCGCGATCTTCCGGAAGATGCCGTAATATCATTCTACAGGCAGGGTGATTTTACGGATCTGTGTGCAGGTCCCCATCTTATGTCAACCAAACCCGTAAAGGCCGTAAAGCTCATGAAGGTCGCGGGAGCTTACTGGCGCGGCAATGAGAAAAATAAGATGCTCACGAGGATATACGGCACATCATATACGAAGGCTGCGGAACTTGAGGAATACCTTCACATGTTCGAGGAGGCCAAGAAGCGTGATCACCGTAAGATAGGCAAGGAGATGGGACTGTTCATGATGGCCGATGAAGGCCCGGGATTCCCGTTCTTCCTTCCGAACGGCATGATTCTTCGCAACGAGCTCATGAAGTACTGGAGGGAAGTGCACTACCGCAACGGCTATCAGGAGATCGAGACCCCTGTGATGCTCAATCAGCAGCTGTGGATAACATCCGGTCACTGGGATCACTACAGTGAGAACATGTACACTTCGATGATCGATGAAGAGATGTTCTGTATCAAACCGATGAACTGCCCGGGTTCCATACTCGTATACAAAAACCAGCCGAGATCATACAGGGAACTTCCCATCAGATATGCTGAGGTCGGACTGGTACACAGGCATGAAAAATCAGGCGCTCTTCACGGACTCATGAGGGTGCGTGCATTCCATCAGGACGATGCACATGAGTTCATCTCAATAGATCAGATAGGAGAAGAGGTTGAGCACATTGTAAAGCTTATAAACGAAGTATACGAAAAGCTGAATTTCAAATACAAGATCGAACTTTCAACGATGCCCGAAGATCATATGGGTTCCGATGAGGACTGGGAGAAGGCTACAAACGGGTTAAAATCGGCCCTAGAGAAAATGAATCTTCCGTATGAGATCAATGAGGGCGACGGTGCATTCTACGGGCCCAAGATAGACTTCCATGTTGAAGACTGTCTCAAGAGGACATGGCAGTGCGGTACCATCCAGCTTGACTTCCAGCTTCCGCAGAACTTTGAACTCACATATACGGGTTCGGACGGAGCGGAACACATGCCTGTTATGATACACAGGGTTGTATTCGGTTCGGTTGAAAGATTTATCGGTGTGCTTACGGAGAACTGTGCCGGAAAGTTCCCCACATGGCTTTCACCCGTACAGGTCAAAGTACTTCCCATATCCGACAAGTATTTTGATTATTCCGAAAAGGTTTTGGAAAAACTCAAAGCCGCCGGCATACGTGCCGAGATAGATACCCGTTCAGAAAAGATCGGATACAAGATAAGAGAAGCCAGACTTCAGAGAGTTCCCTATATGCTCATCCTCGGACAGAAGGAGGAGGAGGCCGGAAATATTGCGGTCAGAAGCCGGTTCCTCGGTGATGAGGGAGCAAAGGATCTTGATGTTTTCATCAGGGAAGTAAGAGAAGAGATCGACGGCAGAGTCCTCCGGGAAGAAACGGATGAGCAGCAACATAATAATAGCAACGACTAAACTGAAAGCATGTGAACTCTTTTATGAGCTGTGCGACTGGTGCGGATATGACAGGGACTGGACTGACAGGCTCTGGGGCGACATAGTAAAGGACGATGCCCTTTTTGATGAGCTCGTATACTATCTGTCCAATCATACGTTAAAGGACAGCGAGAGTGTGTACGGCTACAGTCTTACGGATCTGTATGTGTTCCAGATGAACAAATACAATCTCATAAGGGAGATCGGCAAGAACCCGGCAGAGTGCAACAAAGAGCGAATGGTATTAAACGCTTTCAGGATGATGGTCGACATGAAGGCCGATCCCGAAACGTACGTTAAAAAGATAGAAGAAGGCCGGGGAGAGGACAAACTCTGACGGTCAGTAAACGGAGCATTTTTCATAATTGCAGGCTGATGACAGGATAGTAAATTACATGAAGGCACGCCATGAACAGGCCAGAACGGTGGCTTGTGTCATAGCAGTGCAGCTGTTCGGTCTGGCGATCTATTTTTGCCTCTACGCGTTGATCGCGGGAGGCGTTTTTTATTCGCTTTCCGAAAAACCCGGCAGGGTCGTCATCATAGTGACGGCCTGTATATTGGCGGTATTGATCATCATCCTCAATATGCTGACTGTCATAAAATATAATAAAGTTTACATAACAAGGCCAGATAGCATAGCGTTAAGAGATGGTGCAGATGTTGTCAGAGAGGCATATAACACTGCAAGGCCGGTGCTCATCTACAAGATTACATGCAGTCTGGTGATCATGACAGCAGCGGGTTTAGTTAACATAATGCTGCTGACTTTTATGGAAGATCAGACTCTGGCCGTGGTATACGGAAGGATCGTGTGCTGTGTTCTTGCGGCACTTGCAATTATCATCGCGTACCCGTGTATTGACAGGATATCGTGTTATCGTGCGCTCCTTAACGAGACCCATGATCTGCATTATGATATCAAACCGAATAAAGCTCTTATGAACATTGTGTCATTTGCTGTGCCGTTTTCGATATGCCTGTGGTACTGTCTCCGCTATTACGGCCCCAAGCCGGACATAGCATGGATAACATTTCCGATAACGGCGCTGTTTGCTCTTGCCATAACGTTCTTATGCGGCTGGGCTGCAAATGACCGGTAAACGTATACTAACCCGAAAGAGAGGGGTCATATAAATGGTATGTCCGAAATGCGGAGCAGTTATACAGGACAGTGCGTCTTTTTGTACCGAATGCGGATATGAGATCGCACAGTCTGCCGGGACGCAGATCCCTGAAGGAAAGCGTCCGTCGGAAAAGGGACTGGGGACGGGAGCCGTAGTCGGGATAGTTATCGGTATTGTCGCACTTCTGGCGCTCATACTGATCGTATCTCTTATAATCATATTGAGAGCTGCATCTTCAGAGACCAAACTTATCGAGACTTCCGGCATAGAGTCTACAATACTGGATGCTGTCTGGGAGGATGTTTCGCTTGATAAGGACGGCGGGCTCGGAAACATGTCATGGAAGATCCCTTCTTCGTGGGAAAACAAGCTTCGGGACAAATACACCGGATGGGGTGACTCCTATCAGGAGCTTATTTACGATCCGGCTGACAGCGTGGAAGCAGGGTTTTTTATCACAAGAGAAAAGCTTCCCGATTCTCTTGACGGGCTGGATGAAGATGAGATCTTTGATGCGATCGCCACGCAGTTTTTTGCCGACGGCAGGATAATATCCGAGGAGAAAACGGAAGTTGCGGGGCAGGAAGCAAGGCTTTACCATGCATCTATTACCTATGACGGCTATGAACACCCTTTTGAGAATATCAGTTATATCGTCGTTACACCGGATAAGTGCTGCTACTCATTCGGCTGCAGCGAAGAAGAACATGTGGGCAGGTGCCTTTCAGGTTTTCTCAATGATTTTATCTCCACGGTCAGTTACGGAACGTGGTTTGAAAAATCGGGGCTTAAGATAACGCCGCAGGGTGATTTTACATTTGAGACAATGGCAAACGACGGTAATGTTGACACGGAGGAGATCGATGTTCCCGCAAATGTTACGGTCACACAGACTACTGACGGTATCGAAGAGGGATACAAAAAAGTGACCGCATTCTTTGTGTACGACATCAGTGAAGCAGAGGACAAGGGTGGAAAAGAGCTCGCATCGGTCAGTGTTTTTGACAGATATACGGGGACTTCGTTTGAGTTTGGTGATGATTATATTTTGTCCCAGGCCGGTCAGCCGGATCTTAAGGAAGGTTTCGTCAGGATACAGAACAGGGATGACCGGTATGACGTTAAGGCCGATTTTGCGGTCGGAAACGGGGACAGAGAGAACATCCTGACAGCGACAATTACGCTGACATGTCCCGTCTGGTATGACGGAGCCGTATTCCAAATGGGTTATTCGGATTATGAGCTCACGAGACTGTACAATGACACTGATTTTTCCGTGACGCATACAATAGACGAATTACCAACATATGACAGCAACGGACACGAATATATGTATTTTAGCGCAGGTGATTCGTGATAATACAAATATCCGTTGACAATAGTACGGTTTTATGATAACCTTGCCAAGGTGACAACAGTCACACATACAGGAAAGCAGAGAGATCTCACCCCGCGGCATTTGTAATTTATGTAGAGCTTAGCGGGCGTTAATAAAGATTAGGACCGGTAAGTCCTGTGATTTTTGATCTATTATCCTGCTTATACTTGTATGAGCAGGATTTTTTGTCGGTTGATCATGTGTTACACAAAGGGAGGACAAAACAATAGCAGAATTAATGATCAATGAACAGATACGCGACACGGAGGTTCGCGTGATCGGTCAGAACAATGAGCAGCTCGGTATCATGGGCATTAATGAGGCAAGACAACTTGCCGAAGAGGCGGGAGTTGATCTGGTGAAGATCGCACCTAATGCAAAACCTCCGGTATGCAGGCTGATCGATTACGGCAAGTTCCGTTACGAACAGTCGCGCAAGGAAAAGGAAGCCCGGAAGAAGCAGCGTGTCATTGAGATCAAGGAGATCAGGATGTCTCCGAATATTGACACCAACGATCTTAACACGAAGATAGCTGCAGCAAGGAAGTTCCTGTCAAAGGGAGACAGAGTGAAGATCACTCTCCGTTTCCGCGGCCGTGAGATGGCTCATATGAATAACAGCAGATACATTCTCGATGATTTTGCAGAGGCTCTTGCCGATGTAGCTGTCGTTGAGAAGGCGCCCAAAGTTGAGGGCAGAACATTAACAATGTTTTTGACTGAAAAGCGCTGAGCGCTGATGTAAGTTGAAATAAAGAAGAATCAGGAGGAAAAGGTTATGCCAAAGATCAAAACAAACAGATCCGCTGCAAAGCGTTTCAAAGTTACGGGTACGGGTAAGTTAAAGAGAAACAAAGCCTACAGACGCCATATTCTTACAAAGAAGACGACTAAGAACAAGAGAAACTTAAGACATGCAGTGATCACGGATGAGACTAACGTAAAGAACATGAAGAAGATCACACCTTATATGTAAATATGAGGGAAAGAACCTGTCTGCACCGCGAGGCCTGTCTTCCGAAAGGGGATCTGAACGGCCGAGCGACCTACAGGAGCAGGATATAGACTTAGGAGGAATAGAAAATGGCAAGAATCAAAGGCGGAATGAACGCCAAGAGAAAACACAATAAAGTATTAAAACTTGCAAAGGGCTACAGAGGAGCCCGTTCAAACCAGTATCGTATTGCAAAGCAGTCGGTCATGCGTGCTCTCAATACGTCATTTGCAGGCCGTAAAGAGCGCAAGCGCCAGTTCAGACAGCTTTGGATCGCCCGTATCAATGCTGCTGCAAGGATGAACGGTATCAGCTACAGCAGACTTATGTACGGACTGAAACTTGCGGAAGTTGATATCAACCGTAAGATGCTTGCTGAGATGGCAGTTAATGATGCAGAGGGCTTTGCTACTCTTGCTGAACTTGCCAAGAGCAAAATAGCCTGATCATGGTACGCGTATGTTCAGACAGCACATGCGATCTTTCCGATGAGATTGTCAGAAAGTACGGTATAACGATAATCCCGCTTCATATCCTTCTGGATGACAGGGAGTATCGTGATCGTGTGGAGATCACTCAGGAAGAGATATTCGAGTGGGCGGACAGAAACAGGAAAACCCCGAAGACTTCGGCAGTTTCGGTACCTGATGCGACCGAAGTGATCAAGCCGATGCTTGATGCCGGGGATGAACTTATCATCTTTACCATATCGTCCATGATGTCAACCACCTACAATGTTTTCAACATGGTGGCTGAGGATCTGAATGCGACGGATCGCGTGCATGTGGTGGATTCAATGAACCTTTCCACAGGTATCGGGTTGCTGGTTGTTGAAGCGGCTGTCATGGCTAAGGAAGGGTACAGTGCCGAAGATATAGTCAAGGAGATGGAACGGCTCAGACCTAAGGTCAGGGCAAGTTTTGTCATAGATACGCTGACGTATCTTGCAAGGGGCGGCAGATGTTCAAGTGTAGTTGCCCTTACAGGCGGTGTGCTTCGGATACATCCCAAGATCATAGTGAAGAACGGCGCAATGGAAGTGTCCAAGAAATACCGCGGACAGATCAAAAATGCCGTTATGGATTATGTTAAGGATATGCACTATGTTCTTCTGGAGGCAAGGCGTCAGAGAGTGTTTATCACTCATACATGCAAAGACCGAGAGATAGTTGAAGAAGTAAGAAAGTATCTTGAGGATCTTAATTATTTTGATGATGTACTTGAAACCCGGGCAGGCGGCGTAATAAGCTCACACTGCGGACCGGGTACACTGGGTGTACTGTTTATCGAATAAGATAATCCAAATTAAAGTTTGATATCGACAAAGAAACCTTTGAGATATGTATCTCCCGGCGTTGTGGCACTTCCGTCATAACGGCCGGGATTTTTATATGTGATCTTGTCGGAATTGGAGTATTCGTTATCGGCATATCCAGGATTGGGCCGCCTGTTGGTGCGCCCTGTCATTTTGGAGTATGCTGCCGTAACATCCATCTTGTTCTTGGGAATGACGATGCCGTCTTCGGTGTCTCGACGGCCGATGCTGTTAAGACCTGCAGCGGTATCTTTGGCGCCGGGCTGTACAGGGGATGCTTTTGAAACAGATGTTGAAGGTTTGGTATCAAGCTTGCCGGAAAGCGTATCTACCGCATTAAGGAGCTGTTGCCGCTTTTCCTGCTGGGCCGCACTTAATACAGGCATCCTTTCAAGGTCGGAAAGCTGCTGCTGCCTTGCCTGAAGCTGCCTTTGAAGTTCGTAGTTCCTGTCACCATAGGAACCACCCGGTTGTCCGCTGCTAAACAGCCCGTAAGAATTGATTCCCATACGTGTATTATAGCATGACGCATTCCGCGTTAGTAATGTCAATATTGTCAAAAATCCCTTGACATCATTGTTGGTTTTCGCTAGAATATCATTTGCACGTTACAGTGATCGGGGTGTGGCTCAGTTTGGCTAGAGCGCTATCTTAGGGAGGTAGAGGCCGCAAGTTCGAATCTTGTCACTCCGATTCAGTATTTACGGGGATTCTGGAAAACCGGAATCCCCGATTTTTTATCCCTTGTCTAACAATTGTCTAACAATTCCGTTTATAATTCCATCGAACAAAACCGCTGAACCTTTATTTAATTTTCAAGTTTCATCTTTATATTTCTTAACACTAAAATCTCAGTTTATACGTAATAGATTGACGCCGAGGGTGTCCAGTAGCACTTGTGTCTTCTTTTGAATTGCAGATACTTTGCATTCCTGACCGTCACCAGTATCAACCCGATAGATGTTCTTTGTTAGTTTCAATACATCTTCTGCTGAATAC
>JAILIS010000016.1 GCA_024695145.1 Lachnospiraceae bacterium | reverse complement strand
ACATTACTGGTACTATCCGTAATGCCGACACTCTGGTTTCAGGCAAACAGGAGAGTTTCAAATGCGATGATCAGAAAAGCGGTTGCGGTGTTTGTAGTAACCTTTTCAGTGTTTATGATGATCGGAAGGCTGGTCTCAGGTGTACACTGGGCGACAGATATTATTGGTTCCATATTATTAAGTGCGGGACTGTATATGCTGTACCGGTCTGCTGTTTTGTATACGGACAAGGCAAAGAGAGCCGACAGGAGCAAAGATGGAGTTCAATGAAAAACTACAGGAATTAAGAAAATCCAGATCAATGACGCAGGAAGAGCTTGCGGAGGCCCTGTTTGTTTCAAGGACTGCGATTTCAAAATGGGAGCAGGGCCGCGGCTATCCAAGCCTTGATTCGCTTAAGGAAATATCGAAGTTCTTTTCGGTGTCGATTGATGATCTTATCTGCTCGGAAGAGATCATTTCTGCGGCGGCAGACGAGAAGAAAGAGTGCATGGATAAGTACATGTCCCTGATCTGCAATACACTGGATATCTTTTTGGTATTGCTGCTGTTCCTGCCTGTATTCGGGAACGGAACAGATAGTCCGGCTTCGGTATCGCTGTATGCGATCACGGGCATAAGTGCATGGATCAAAATAGTATTTGCTGCCTTGACTGGCGTTGCTGTTCTGAACGGTATCTGTGGAGTTATCATCAGCCATTTTGGAAAGCCGGTCTGGAATCGACATCGGCTTGTGACGGGAATGGTGCTCTCCATAGCATGTGCGGCGGTATTTATCCTGACAAGACAGCCCTATGCAGGCATCGTCTGTCTGGCTATTCTGGTCGTGAAGGGTTTGCTGATTGGAAAAGGGAAAAGTTTATGATGACCAAAAATGAACGCAGGAGGAAATGAGATGAATATAAACGATTATACGATACGATTGGAAAATGAAAAAGATCACAGAGCTGTTGAGAATCTGATAAGAGAATCATTCTGGAACGTTTACAAACCGGGGTGCTCCGAGCATTACGTGATGCATGTGCTCCGCGATGACCCTGCATTCGTGAAGGAACTGGATTTTGTAATGGAAAAGGAAGGACACCTTATCGGGCAGAATATATTCATGAAGACAGTTATCGAGGCGGATGATGGAAGAGATGTACCTGTACTTACAATGGGACCGATCGGCATCACCCCGGAGCTGAAGCGCAAGGGTTACGGAAAGGCTTTGCTGGATTACTCTTTGGAAAAAGCTGCCGGAATGGGCTTCGGGGCGGTTTTGTTTGAAGGAAACATTGACTTCTATGGCAAAAGTGGTTTTACCTATGCCAGAGAGTTTGGCATCCGGTACCATGACCTGCCGGAGGATGCGGATTCATCCTTCTTTCTCTGTAAGGAACTGATTCCGGGATATCTGGATGATTTGACAGGGATATATCAGACTCCGCAGGGGTACTATGTGAATGATGAAGATGTAGATGAGTTTGATAAAGAGTTTCCGCCCAAAGAGAAACTGAAGCTGCCGGGACAGATATTCGGATAGGAGCCGGCAATGATGAAGACCGCTGATGGGGCTTTTCAGTCCGTCAGCGGTCTTTTCTGATGATCTACAATCTGCATTTATTGCATTTATTTGCGATTCATATAGAGAGCAGGGATGAAGCGCAGAATGCTCCGACTCCGATCACGAATTATGCGCTGTTTCATGATGGTGAGTATGTTACAAATGAGCAGATGAATGATAAGAAGTTCCTAAAGCTGGCGAGAGCGAAAAAGATACTTGGAGGCATGGAAGGATGAAGAGAAAGCTTATCTGAATCCGGTTAACCTTTATTCTTTTCTCTTTATCTGCCATTGTCCTTCGAATCCGAGAAATGTTCTGGCAGCATCTGCCGCGTAGTCCAAACCATTATCGCTGTTGGTCAGAACAACAATATACTTGTTCTCTGCCGGATATAAAACGTATAGACTTTGAAATCCCGGATTGATACCCGAATGCCAGTATGTAACATCTCCTTCAGCATCAGTCTCAATAGCAATTCCAAGCCCCCACATGTTTTTCTCATCAATTACTACGGCAGGATCAAACATCATTTTGTATATATCATCAGGATCGTTATAGCTTGCCAAAAGGGAATCGCAGAACAATGCCATATCTTCGGGTGTCGATTTGAACGAGTATGCACAATTTGCTTTTTTCGCGATCAGATCATTGGTGACCGGAACACTTACCGGCAGTGTAAACCCCAGGATCAGTGTCATTGCCAGGACTACAGGTGCGCCGACATAGTAAAGTCTTTTGGTTTTCCGTGTCAGTATGAGCACAAGCCCTGCTGCCGCAAAAACCGCAAGGAAGAGTAAGAACACCTTAGAAACAAAAAAGAACAGGAGAAAGACCGCATTAATAACGCCTGATGCAATAAAACTTCCGGCAAATCCTGTTTTGAACGAATACAGTTTATGTTTCGTGATTTTTCCGATTATCGACACGATCCCCAGCAGCAAAATAAAAGAGATTATAAAGATCAGCATTGAATAAAGCACTGCGTTGCTCAGATTCATATAAGGTGTTATCGTCCGCGCACTTTCAAATGTGCTGTTCTTCATGCCCATCGGCTCGAAAACATATTTCGACGCGGCTTGATCCATCGTCACACCGCCTGCATTCTCAATGACATTCTGCAAATAGATATAACCAACTCCGGAGTAGCGGAATTCTGTTCCGGGATCACTATAGATCTTTTTGTCTATCCCCAGTTCATAACTGGGGGAGAAGCCTGCAGTGTGGCAAAGAAGCTCTTTTAGTGTTATCTCTTGAAGCCTAGGATCATCAGTACGAAGATTTTCATCCAAATATGGATATATCTTATCCTCTAAATCCAACATACCTTCATCGACCATCCTTAACGCAACATATGCAGCCACAGTCTTGCCGTTTGACCCGAGCTCATACACAGTCTGCACGTCAGTCCCGGCTCCGCTGTTTTGATATTCAACAATCCCATTATTCGAATACACGACAGAATAGTTGTTAATTCCATATTTATCCTGTTTACCACATCCTGTAAAACATATGGCAGTAAAGAGTGCTGACATTACTATTAACACTTTGATCTTATTTCTCATATCACATACCCAACAATTTCAAAATGCTTAAATACGGGCTTGAGATAAACTTCTTCCCATCCGGTTCGTTCAGTCATGTTGTCAAGACTGATATTGTAACATTTATTGATAGATGAGTAAAATGGGGACATTCCGGCAGGCGGAATGAACTTTTTGAAGAAAAGGATGCAGGAATGTAAGGAAAAGAGTATTCAGGAGTCTGACCACTTCGCTTATACGTTTTATGTGTCCGCCGGTATTGTTATAACGGTTTTCAACAACAGAAGCCATACCCTCAAGAATAGAGTCACATGACGCAGCAATATATCCGACCTGCTTGTTCGGAAAGATAGGCATTGGATACAGGACCCGGTGTAAATGTCAATGACGAAAAGATGTACACAGAGCGCTCATTTTTTACATGCTCAAGGTATACTGTTATAATAGACTGTATGTTGTCCGGCAGTATGTCAGGGAGGAAAGGATCACTGAAATGAACATTGTTTCACTGGCACTGAACAATTATATTGTGGTGGCGGAACTGGTGGGATTATGGGTAATGCTGGATTCCAACGTTCATCTGAAAAAAAGGACTATAAACGTTACGCGAATAGTGATCATACTCATTTTCACGGAAGCCGTATTATGGGCAATTGAACGATGGACAAGAGAGATAGGTTATCTGACGGGCATCAGGATCTTTCTGACCCCCACCATATATCTGTTACATCCCGTAATCCTGCTGGGGATCATGGAGATGGCGGAATTTGTGGAGAAAAACAGATTACTTTATTATCTGCCGGTCATAATAAGTGCACCGCTTATATATACGTCCCAGTGGACACATCTTATTTACTGGTTTGACGATAATAATCTGTATATCGGGGCTGACAGTATCCTGAGATATTATCCCTACATTCTTTTTATACTGTATGTTGTTTTGTTTGTCGGTGCATTTATGTATCGTTATGCCCGTTACGGTACAGCAGAAAGAAAAGGCATTCTGGTCAGCGTTATCGCTGCGACCATCGGGGTAGCCCTTCATATTGTTTTTGAGATCGACGAGGACTACAGCACTCTTTTTGCTTCCCTCCTGCTTATCTACTATTTATCCCTGTCTATATTGACTGCCAAAGAGGATACTCTTACTCATCTTCTGAACAGGCAGTGTTATTATTCTGATTCAAAAAAACTGAAAGATCAGATCACGGCGGTAGTATCAGTGGATATGAATGATCTGAAGAAAATCAATGATAATCAGGGACATGATGCCGGAGATGCGGCACTGAAAACAGTGGCTGATTGTCTGACGAAAAGCGGCCTGAAGAATAAAAAAGTCTACCGCATCGGCGGTGATGAGTATGCTGTATTTTATCTGAACAAAACCGAGGATGTTGTCAGAAAAGACATAGAAGACATGCGGGCTTACCTGTCACAGACCAAATATGTATGTGCTTTCGGATATGAAATGGTAAACGAAAAGGAACACGATATCCATGAAGCAATGCGTCTGGCTGATCAGGAAATGTATTCAAACAAAGCAAAACTGAAAGACAGCGATGAGCGGCGGATCGCAGCTCACAGGGAAGCCACCATACGCGTCATGCATGAGGCACTCGGCTCGGGAATGTGGGGTATGGAGTTTGACGAATCGGGAAAAATGATATCTGTTGACTGGAGCCCCGAATTCAGAAAGATGATAGGATATACTGATGAGAATGATTTTCCGAATAAGCTTGAGTCGTGGTCCGATCTTTTGCATCCGGATGATAAAGATGCTGTCTTAAAAGAGTTCAATGATACAGTGTCCGATTATACCGGCAGGAAAAACTATGATGTGGAATACCGTCTTAAGATCAAAAGTGGGCAGTGGAGACGGTTTCATGCGATCGGTAGACTGCTTAGGCGCGAAAACGGGGTTCCCCTTTCTTATGTGGGAATGTTCGTTGATATTACCGATAAGGACAACAACGCAGGGGATGCGGAGGTATTATTAAATGATCGTTCATCCGATACCGCCGTTGTATGATAAAAACTCCGAAATTCTGATACTTGGCAGCTTTCCTTCGGTCAGATCAAGAGAGGAAGGATTTTTTTACGGTCATCCGCAAAATCGTTTCTGGAAAGTCATGGCAGCGGTTTTTGATTCGAAAGTACCCCGAAATACAGATGAAAAAAAATCGTTTCTTCTGTATAATCACATTGCTCTTTGGGATGTTATCGGGTCGTGTGAAATAGAAGGTTCATCAGACTCAAGCATCAAAAACGTTTCGGTGAATGATCTGAGTATCATCCTTGAACAGGCTGATATCAAAGGCATTTTCGTGAACGGAAAAACCGCTTATAAGTACTATGTGAAGTATACCGAGCCGGCTATCGGCCGGGCGGCTGTATGCCTGCCGTCCACCAGTCCTGCAAATGCCGCTTGGTCACTTGACAGTTTAATACAAAGCTGGAGAGCCGAGATAAAATGAAAGACAGATTCGGAAGAGAAATAGATTATTTAAGGATATCGGTCACGGACAGGTGTAATTTAAGATGCCTTTACTGCATGCCTGAAGACATAGAAACGGTTCCGATGAAGGAGATCCTGACGTTTGAGGAGATCATCGATGTTGTAAAGTGTGCCGTTAAACTGGGGATATCAAGGATCAAGATAACGGGCGGTGAACCTCTTGTCAGGAGGAATGTATGTCATCTCATCCGGATGATCAAGGATATTCCGGGTATCAGTCAGGTTACACTGACAACCAACGGACTGCTTCTGGAGGAGATGATACGGGAACTGGCCGGGGCGGGTACAGACAGTATCAATATCAGCCTTGACACCCTTGATCGTGACAGATACAGGTGTATTACCGGATATGACAAACTTGAAGCGGTTCAAAAAGGCCTGGAATCGGCGATCGATCTTGCGATCCCGGTAAAGATCAATGCGGTATCCGTTAACTGGGACAGGTATTTCAAAGTTCCCGGTCCGGAAGGAGATACCGGCATTTCAAAAGATATCATGGATCTTATCGGGCTTTGCGAAAAAAAACCTGTGGATGTGCGTTTCATAGAACTTATGCCCATAGGAGCCGGAAAGGATTATCCGGGAATCCCGCATGATCTTATGATCCCGATGATACAGGATCATTTTGCGGGAATGGAAAAGGACTCTCACCACGGCAACGGCCCCGCAGTGTATTACCGCATTCCGGGATACACCGGCAGGATCGGTTTTATCAGCGCCGTGCACGGGAAATTCTGTGATAAATGTAACCGGCTGAGGCTGACTTCAAGAGGTTATCTGAAAAGCTGTTTATGTTATGATACGGGATATGATCTGAAACATGTATTAAGAGACGGATCATCCGGCAGTCAGAGAGAAGAGAGGATAATTGACGGATTGGAAAAAAGCATACTGTCCAAGCCGGATTCGCACTCTTTCTCACAGGAGGAGAAAATAACCGAAAAGCTGACTATGTCAGCGATCGGAGGATGAATTCAATAAAATGGAGGTTTATTAAATGGAAAAAGCAGAAGGAAAGATCAGAGCCATATGTACAAGTGATGAACGGGGCGTAGAAAAAAAAGAGGTGGATTCTGCCGTGTTTGTGGCAGGAGAAGGAATACGGGGAGATGCACATGCGGGCAACTGGCACAGACAGGTAAGCATCTTGTCTGGAAAACGTATTGACGAATTTAACAGAAAAGGTGCGGGTGTCAAAAACGGAGACTTCGGAGAGAATCTTGTGGTAGACGGTATTGACTGTGTCGATCTTCCCGTAGGAACGATCCTGTCGATCGGAGACGGCGATCAGAGTGTACAGCTGCGCGTTACCCAGAAAGGAAAGGAATGTCATACGCACTGCCGGATATACAAGAGAATGGGCGAATGCATCATGCCGCATCAGGGGATTTTTACGGAAGTTGTCACGGGAGGTACGATAAAAAAAGGAGACGGTGTATCCGTAACCTATCCGGATGTGAACAGACCCTTTCAGGCTGCCGTGATCGTTCTAAGTGACAAGGCATCACAGGGCGCTCGTGAGGATCTGAGCGGACCTGCGGCATCAGAGATCTTAAAGGAAAACGGATATGAGGTCATCGAAACCCTTGTGCTCCCGGATGATGCCAAGCGTTTGAAGATGGAACTGATCAGGTTAAGCGACGGACGTGAAGCAGATCTTATCATAACAAGCGGCGGAACCGGATTTTCTCTTCGCGACATCACTCCGGAAGTGACGATGGATGTGGCAGACAGAAATGCCCCCGGGATAGCCGAGTATATGAGATACAGATCAGGTGGGATAACGGACAGGGCAATGCTCTCAAGAGGTGTGTCGGTGATCCGCGGCCGGACTGTCATAGTGAATCTTCCGGGAAGCCCGAAGGCGGTAAAAGAATGTCTCGGGTTTATAATGAACGCTCTTGAGCATGGCATAAAAGTGCTGCGTGGCGGCGTGTCCGAATGTGCCGCAGACCGGGGGCCGGCATTTTGATGTATCATGGGGATCGAATTTGAGATAAGAAAGAAATACAGGGATTTTTCACTTGATGTTTCATTAAAGTGCGACAGTAAGAGGATAGGGATCCTCGGCGCATCCGGCTGCGGCAAGACAATGACTTTAAAATCGCTGGCGGGGCTTTTAAAGCCCGACAGAGGATATATCTCTTTGGATGAAAAAGTCCTGTTTGACTCGAAAAGCGGTACGGATATACGGCCGGGGAAGAGAAAGATCGGATATCTGTTTCAGGATTATGCACTCTTTCCGAATATGACCGTGGAGGAAAATATTAAGGCGGCATTGCATGGTGCTGCAAAAGACTCCGGGGGATATGCAAAGACACCTGTTGAAAATATACTTGATACATTCGGCCTGTTCGATATCCGCTCACATCTGCCGCAGGAGCTGTCCGGCGGGCAGCAGCAAAGGACTGCCATCGCAAGGATGCTTGCTTGTGATCCGCAGCTTTTACTTTTAGATGAGCCTTTTTCGGCGCTGGATTCGTTTATGCGTGAAGCTTTAAGGCTTGAACTGATCGGTATCCTTGATAAATTTGATAAAACGGTGATCATGGTGAGTCATGACCGGGATGAGATATATCAGATGTGCGACTATCTTCTGTTGATGGACAGAGGGCGCGTGATAGCACACGGTCCCACGGATGAGATTTTTTCTCACCCTGAAACACCGGCAGCCGCGAAGCTTACGGGATGTAAAAATATCAGCCGTATAGAGAGGATCGACGATCACAGGTTCCGTGCACTTGACTGGCAAGGGGTGGAACTTGTGACCGCACGGAAGATCGAAGAAAATATTAAATACGCGGGAATAAGAGCTCATGATTTTTGTGCAGGTAACAGGGGTGAAAATGTCATCCCTACCGGCAGCACAAGGATCAGCAGACTCCCGTTTGAATGGTATGTCATTACGGAAAACGGGCTGTGGTGGAAGATACCGAAAGCTCTGAATGATGATGATATGTGTGATAACGTGCCGCAATATATCAGTATAGATCCGGAAAAGATTCTGCTGATGGGACAGAGTACGGAGGAACCAAATGAAGATTAGCACAAAACTTGGTAGGAAAGAGATCGAAAAAGCTGTTGCACAATTGTCACCGGAACTTGAGAAAGCCGGTGTGGCCAGGGATAAGAGTCTGTTGCTGCGGCTTTCGCTTGAAGAGATACTGATACTGTATTTGGAAGCGTCGCAGGAAGGGGTACCCTTTAAGGTAAAGACACGGAAGAGAAAGGGAAATCTCGATATTATCCTTACGGTTGACGGGAAGGCGGCAGATCCTTTCGGGATGGAAAGCCCTTTTCTCGGACATTTTATTGAAAGAATGGAAGAAAAACCGGTCTGGGAATACCGTGATAACACCAATACGATCACTTTCAGATTTAATCTCTACAATTCAACATACAGAAATTATGCTTTTGCATGGAAGTACCTGAGAAAATACAAAAAAACACTGTTCCTGTCTCTGTTTATCCAGCTTATAAGTGTTGCGTTCGGTGTTATCGCACCGATCCTGTCTGCCAGGATCATAATGAGACTGATGAATGATCAGGTGATCTTAACGGTGATCGTTGCCGCAATCCTGTTTATTGTCAAGATATTAAAAAACCTGCTCCTTGTTCTGAGTAACAGAGGATATAACAGGATATACTGCAGTATGCTCTCAGCTCTCGAGGGCGATCTTGTGATGGAAGCTTTAAAGATCAGGAATCAATGCATGGAGGAAAAAGGCAGCGGGCTGTTTATTCAGCGTCTTACGGGAGATACGACCCGTATGGCTGTCGGATTCAGCAGAATAGCCGACATGACCGCACAGGCCATCAATTATATCGGTATACTTCTTGCCATGCTGTATTTAAATATCTGGATATTCCTTTTGGCACTGTCTCTTCTGGCAATTGAATCCGTGTTGGAGATATACAGGACCCGCAGGCTGTATAAGGATGACCGGGTGTTCAGAAATGCCAATGAGAAGTTTTCGGGATTTATCGGAGAGATGGTCCGCGGGGCAAGAGACGTTAAGCAGCTCAGCAGTGAAGAATCGTTTGGCAGGGAAGCATCGGAACGAGTTTTTAACGCAAATGAAAAACGACTCATTATGCAGAGTAATTCATGGAGGATGAAGCTGATCAGATGGGAGTTCTCGGAACTCGGCACATTTAGCTTTATAGCGCTTATGGCACTGTTTGTGGGCCACGGGTGGATAGTCCTTCCGACGGCGGTAGTTTTATACAACTATTTCACAAGCCTTGATGCACGGGCAGTAACTCTTGCCGGAGAGTTTATGGAATATGTGAAGGATTTTAATCTCTCGGTTGAAAGAATATGCGCTGTGATGAACAGTCCGGAGTTTCCCAAAGAACATTTCGGGAACACGCAGCTTGCGACTGTACACGGTGAGATACGGTTTGAGAATGTGACTTTCGGATATAACGAAAGGGATCTGTACCGCCATGGGCTGAAAGTTCTCGACGGTCTGAGTTTTACGATCCATCCAGGTGAGATGGTGGCTTTTGTCGGAAAGAGCGG
Source organism: Lachnospiraceae bacterium (assembly GCA_024695145.1). Taxonomy (GTDB): domain Bacteria; phylum Bacillota; class Clostridia; order Lachnospirales; family Lachnospiraceae; genus UBA2868. The sequence continues at coordinate 39,850 of JAILIS010000016.1, read as the reverse complement.
ATGCGGAAAGACAACCATACTGAACCTTTTGGGACGCTTATATGATCCTCAGAAGGGAAGGATACTTCTCGACGGAGAAGACATTATGGAACTGACAAAAGAATCACTGCGCGGATCGATGACTGTTGTCAATCAGGTTCCGTATATCTTCAACATGTCCGTAAAGGACAATCTTCGTCTGTCCAAGGAGAACATGACCGATGAAGAGATGAAGTATGTCTGTAATCTTGCATGTATTGATGACGACATCGAAAAGATGCCGGACGGGTATGAAACCGTGATCGGTGAGGGCGGAGTCAATCTGTCCGGAGGACAGAGGCAGCGGCTTGCCATTGCCAGAAGTATGCTTAAGGATTACCGGGTCATTCTTTTTGATGAAGCCACATCGGCTCTTGATAACGTTACACAGGCAAAGATCCAGAAAGCTATCGATGCGATCAGAAAGGACAGGACTGTCATACTGATAGCACACCGCCTGTCGACCGTGTTACATGCGGACAGGATACTGTATATGTCGAACGGAAAGATTCTGGCAGAGGGAACGCACGAGGAGCTTCTTAAAACATGTGAGCAGTACAGACTTTTGTACAATCAGGAAGCGGGAGAAAAAGGAGAACTGATATCATGAGAAAAAAAACAGCCATAGCGTCGGCAGCACTGATCATCATGAGTTTACTTGCCGGATGCAATATGACGGTCAGCGTAAAACCGAAAGAGGTCAGCACCCCGGAATCCGATGAAAAGAGTGTTCTTACGGTTTTTGCCGCGGCATCGCTTACGGAGACTCTCGAACAGATTGGGAAAGAATATGAACGGGAAAATCCGGGTACAAAGATCATCTTCAATTTTGATTCCTCGGGTACGCTTAAGACACAGATAGAAGAAGGCGCCGAATGTGACATCTTTATATCTGCCGCTCAGAAGCAGATGGACCAGCTGGCCGATCTTACGGATACGGCAACACGGCGTGATATTCTTGAGAACAAAGTGGTCCTTGCCGTACCGGAAGGCAATCCGAAAGGGATCACATCATTTGATGATCTTGTGCAGCGTCTTAAAGACAAAGATGTATTACTGGCTATGGGGAATGAGGATGTTCCGGTGGGACAGTATACACAGAAGATATTTGAATATTACGGACTGGATGAGAACACGCTTGCGGATGAGGGATTGCTGACTTACGGAAGTAACGTCAAGGAAGTCACCACTCAGGTCTCGGAAGCGGCGGTTGACTGTGGTATAGTATACTCCACCGATGCGTATTCTGCCGGGCTTGACGCGGTAGATACCGCAACGGAGGAGATGTGCGGTCGTGTTACATATCCCGCGGCAGTTCTGAAACAGACGAAATGCCCTAAAGAGGCCGGGCTGTTTCTTGACGAACTTTCCTCGGACAGCAGCTGCGCTGTTTTTGAAAGTGTAGGATTTACGTGCCTGAAGTAAGGAACAGAATATATGGATCTTTTTCCTCTTTATAATTCTCTGAGGATAGCCCTGATAAGCACTGCCGCAGTTCTCATTCTGGGTATTGCGGCAGCTTATGCGGTCATACGTCTTCCTCGTGTCATAAAAGGCATACTTGACAGCCTGTTCACATTACCGCTTGTACTTCCGCCCACTGTTGTCGGATATCTTCTGTTGCTTATCTTAGGACCGAAGAGACCGATAGGGGCATGGTTTTTAAACGTGTTTGGGTTAAAACTTACGATGAACTGGTGGTCGGCAGTCTTTGCCACTTCCGTTGTAATCTTTCCTCTTATGTACAGGACGTCTCGCGGTGCATTTGAAGCATTTGACAGAACATACGAGCAGGCGGGTCAGACACTGGGGCTTGGCAGGCTTTATATATTTTTCCGGATCATTCTTCCGTGTTGCAGGACCGGGATCATAGCGGGAGTGGTTCTTTCTTTTGCGAGAGCACTTGGTGAATACGGGGCAACAATGATGATATCCGGATATACACCTAAGAGGACTGCGACCATATCAACAACGGTATATCAGATGTGGCGTACCGACCGGGATGTTCTTGCAGTAAAATGGGTACTGATCAACATCGCGATATCTGCAGTTGTTCTTCTGGTGATCAATGTAGTTGAAGGAAAGAACAAAGGGAACGGGAAAAAGGAGCACGGATCATGAGTGTTAAATACAGGGAAGCATTGGAACTTCTTGCTGATAGGGCGTGTACCGCAGGGACGGAAGAGGTTGATCTTAAAGAATCCTTCGGAAGAATACTTGCGACAGATATTACCGCAAAAGAGGATGTGCCTTCTTTTGAGAGATCCCCTTATGACGGCTATGCTTTCAGGGCAGAGGATACAAAAGATGCAACAGAGAAATATCCGGTGACTCTGAAGGTCATCGAAAACATCAGGGCAGGTCAGGCACCGGCCCGGAAAGTGACGAGCGGTACAGCCATCCGCCTTATGACGGGAGCTCCTGTTCCTGAAGGTGCTGATGCTGTCTGTAAATATGAAGATACTGATTTTACCGATGAATATGTCACTCTCAGACAGAGTTTTCGTCCGGGTCAAAACATAGTTAGAGCAGGAGAAGATATCAAAAGATCAGCACCGGTCGCAAATTCGGGATTTCCGGTAGACGCCGGCATGGCCGGAGTACTTGCCTCACTCGGACAGCGCTCGGTCACGGTGTACAAAATACCTGTTGCGGGTATCATCACCACCGGTGATGAGATAACCGAAGAGGAAGGTGATCTTCCTTTCGGTAAGATAAGAAATTCAAACCGCTATTCCATTGCGGCTGCACTTGAACATATCGGTATGAAAGCGGTGTATCTCGGACATGCGAAAGATGAGATCGACAGTATATGTGATCTTATCAAAAAAGGGGAACAGTCCTGCGATGTGATCATATCCACAGGCGGTGTGTCGGTGGGGGATTATGATCTTGTTCCGGATGCGATGGAAAAGAGCGGCTATGATATAATTGTAAGAGGAGTTGCCATGAAACCCGGAATGGCGTGTGCTTACGGCGTAAAGGATGGCAGGCTCATGCTCGGTCTGTCCGGAAACCCAGCATCAGCTCTTACCAATCTGCAGTGTGTCTGTTACCCGGCACTCAGAAAAATAATGGGACACAGATCATTTGATCACAGTATCGCACATTTCAAACTGGCGGAAGATGTTCAAAAAGCCGGTGGAGGAGCCGAACGCTTTGCAAGAGGACACAGCAGATTCTGCGACGGAGAGTTATGTCTCGATGTTCCGGGTGCACAGGGAAACATCGTCATAAGCAGCGCAGTCGGGTGCGATGCATATGGTATCCTTACCGGAATGAGTGCACCGGTAAAGAAAGGAACGATAGTCAGCGGATTTTTCGTTTGAGGGGATTTGATCATGGAAAAAGTCAGAGTAGAGGAAGCGGTCGGCTTAAGCCTTTGTCATGATATCACTGCAATGACTCCCGGATTTAAGGGACCTCTTTTTAAAAGGGGGCATGTGATCGCCGATGAGGATATTGAGAAACTGCTCGATATAGGAAAAAGACATGTTTACGTGGGAGAGATCGGTCCGGATCTTGTGCATGAGGAGGATTGTGCCATACGGCTTGCCGCCGCTGTTCCCGTATCCGGGGCGCACTATGAGGGACCTTCCGAAGGAAAGGTGCTTTTGATAAGTGACACACGTGGGATGCTGAGGGTTGACACCGGTCTTCTTGAAAGGATCAACCTGATAGGAGATATAACTATTGCTGCAATGCCAGATCACAGTCGTATCGAGGAAGGTGACAGACTTGCGTCGATGCGGATAGTACCGCTCTTTACGAAGGAGATACAGATCGCGGAAGCGGAAAAACTCTGCAGTGAAACATTGCTTATAAAGCTTCTGCCATACCTGGAAAAAACAGCCGGGATCATCATTACCGGGTCTGAGATATACAGCGGGAGGATCAAGGACAGGTTTGAAAATGTTGCCCGGCAAAAGCTTTCTTATTTTCCGGGCAAGGTCCTGGAAGCAAAGATATGTGATGATGATACGGATATGATCATTGCGGCTGCAAGAGAACTGATGGACCGGGGGGCGGATCTTCTCGTATTCTCCGGCGGAATGTCCGTGGATCCGGATGATCTGACGCCCGGAGCCATTAAGAGGCTCGGAGCTGATATCGTAAGCTACGGAGTACCTTCACAGCCAGGGAATATGACCCTTGTCGCATATATTGGCGATATACCGGTTCTCGGCGTGCCGGGAGCGGCGATACATCTTCCGACCACGGTTTTTGATGTTCTGCTGCCGCAGATATATACAGGACAAAAGTTTACCAAAAGGGATCTTGTCAGGCTGGGAGAAGGAGGCCTGTGCCGGATGTGCAGTGAATGTCATTATCCGAACTGTACCTTCGGACGTTATTGAGGACGACATATTATGACAGATGATAAAAGAACGATAATCGGCTTCTCCGGGTTTTCGGGAAGCGGAAAGACAACACTTATTGAAAAGCTGATACCTGTCTTTAAAAGCAGCGGATTTAAAGTTGCCGTAATCAAACATGATGCCCATGACTTTGAGATAGACAGGGAAGGCAAGGATACTTACCGGTTCAGGGAAGCCGGAGCTGACTGTGTCTGTATATCGTCGGCATCAAAGAGTGCAACCATGAGTAAAGGTGCCAGCACTTTGGACGAACTGCTAGAGGAATGCCGGGATGCGGATATAGTCCTTGTGGAAGGGTACAGAGACTCATCCATAACAAAAATAGGCGTTACCGCAAAAAGTACCGGATACGAACTTCCGGGTCCTGTTGAAAGCTATTCGGCGATAGTTACGGACAATGTGTCCGGATTTACCTTATCATCCGGTGTTCCCGTATTTGACAGAAACGATGTGGATGCTGTTTCAAAATGGATCGCTCCCGGTTTTACGCATTTTGACGATGAAGGAAATGCGCGGATGGTTACGGTTGCGGATAAGGGTATAACGAGACGCACGGCAAAAGCCGGAGCAAGAGTACTGGTTAATGACCATACTTTTGAACTGATAAAACAGGGAAAAATAAAAAAGGGTGATGTTCTTACAGTGGCACAGGTGGCAGGGATAATGGGTGCCAAAAGAACTCCCGATCTGATTCCGATGTGTCATCCTCTGATCATAGACGGGGCTGATGTAAGACTGCGGCTGAATGAAGAAGATAAGGCGGTAGAGATCGAAGCACAGATAACATGTACAGGCAGGACCGGTGTCGAGATGGAAGCCATAACGGCCTGTTCGGTGGCCGCCATGACGGTATATGATATGTGTAAAGCCGTACAGAGGGATATTGTGCTGACGGACATCTGTCTCCTGAGCAAATCCGGCGGTATCCACGGTGATTATGAGAGGAATAAGACATGAATGATGAACGGAATCTGTATATGGCCCGGACTGCATCCGTTATCGATGCGAACGGGAGTATATCCGAAGAAGGGATCATTCTATTAAAAGAGCACGAACTTGAGATCCTGATAGGTGATAAACAGGTTATGAAAATAATGTGCACAAAACAGGATCTTAAAGAGCTTGTTTACGGGAGACTTCTGACGGAAGGGTATATTGAAAGCGCGGAAGATATATCGGATTTCAGATTAAGCGGCGACGAAAATAAAGCTTTTGTGACTGTAAGCGGCAGACCGGGATGTGCAAGATCAGGTGATCTGAAACTCGAAAAAATGCCTCCGGCCGACTACAGACCGGAGTGGATATTCACACTGGCTCACCGGTTTGAAAAAGGAACCGTACTTCATGAACTGACATCCAGTACCCATTCCTGTATGCTTGCAAAAGAAGGTGAGGTTCTTTTTACGTGTGAGGATATCGGAAGACACAATGCTATTGACAAGGCTATAGGTTTCGGATTAATATCGGGAATACAACTGTCCTCGTGCCTGTTGTATCTGTCCGGAAGAGTCCCTTCCGATATGGCCCGTAAGGCGATCGCTGCCGGAATACCGATCGTTGCGTCAAAATCGGACCCGACAGCACAGGCTCTCGATCTTGCGCACAAATACGGTCTTCTGATCATAGGGACCGCTTATCCGGACAGTATAAAAGTGTATTGCGGAAAAGATGAAGACGAAAAAACCGATTAAAATAAAAAAAACACTCATATTAACCGTAATGCTGTTGTTGGGAATGACGCTGTTATTTCTTGCGGCCTGTTTTGTTCCCGAACAGAGCACATCTGCCGCAAAAAGCAGTGCTTCAAACGATCAAATAAAGGAGATCGATAACGAAAGCGTACCTTCGGATACCGTAACAGAGGAGCACGAAGAGGAAGATTTATCCGGTTTGGAAGAAGACGATTATAACCCTGACCTTGAAGATAAACATGTGCGGATACGTCTTAGTGACAGCGGTGAGGATGTATTTGCTCTTCGCGGCAACGGAAAATGCGATTATCGCTACGGTCCTTCCATAATGCTTGGTAAGAACGGGAGCGTCGATGCGTGGTTTGCATCTCCCGGTGACAGCAAAAAGGAATATGACTGGATAACATACAGACATTCCGATAACGGAGGAGTAACATGGGGCGACGAAAAGGTAGTTCTTGCACCGACTCCGAATACGGCTGATTTTAAATCCGTGTGCGATCCGGATGTGTTTTATTATGACGGATACTATTATATGGGTTATACGGGAACGATAAACAGGGACGGACTGTGCAACAATCTGTTTCTGGCCAGATCGAGATTTCCCGACGGTCCTTATGATAAATGGGACGGAAACGGATGGGAAGGAGATCCCGTACCGATCGTGTACTACAGCGGAGTCGATATCGGTTGGGGGATAGGAGAGCCCAGTTTTGTTATTGTGAATGACAAACTCTACCTGTATTATACCGTTGACACTTTTTCCGATGCTTTGGGATGGGTCAGGGCTACAAGAGTGGCAACTGCCGATTTGAATGATCCGAAATGGCCCGGTGCTCTTTCGCAGGAGGGGACCTGTACCTACAGGAACGATTGTACCGATCATAACGGATATACATATGCGGATTCCGATTCGTGGGATGTGGCATATCTGGAGGAAAGCCGGAGATTCATAGCGTTTACGACCAACCGCCGGTTCAAGGATGACAGCTGTCTGCTGTATTACGAATCGCATGACGGTATAGTCTTTGAACGCGTATCGGAGCTCAATACCGACGTTATCTCCGGATGTCACAACTGCGGGCTGATGGCAGACGGAAGCGGGCATATAAAAAAAGGAGACAAGACACTTATAGGATATGCATATTCGGGTCACGGAAACGATAAATGGGGCTTCTGGGCAACGCGGTTTGCGCCCCTTGTGATCGATTATACGGATGAGCCTGACCGTTCCGAGGACGGTAAGGAAAACCTGAAGCAGCCGATAAAGGTCGATGAGTCGCTTCTCGGATCCGGTCCGATAATGCTTCTGACGGATCAGCTTACATATACGGCATCCATAGATAATCCCGTAAATATCAGGTATTTCATTATGAATCCGTACAGGGGCAAGACCGGTATCAGCGCGGGAGAGATTAATATTGAAAAGTATGATCCCCGGATGCTGAAGCTTTCCGATGACGGGAAGCTCATACCTGTCTGTGAGGGAATATCAACAGTCAGAGTGGAATACGAAGGACTTCGCAGAGATATCCGTATCCGTGTCATGCCGGATGGGTATGACAGTTCACAGATAAGGAGATTCTACCCCGCATGTAAACGGTGTGATCTGTCGGTTGGGGAACCTATCATTTTAAAAGTCAGACCGATGGCGGTATTTGAAGACTACAGCATACACGAACTGTCGGGATATGAGAGGAGCGCATATGAGATCACATTCAGATCTTCAGACACGTCCGTGTGCAGTATTTCCGCTGACGGAACACTTACTCCGATAGGTGCCGGAAGCGCCGTTATCACTGTAACGAGTGAAGACTGTAAATATACTGTCGATGTTTATGTGAGCGAGTGATCATTATTCATCCTCGCTCTCATCACTGTCATGGTGTCCCGGCCATCCTTCCGAAAATCCCGGTTGCATCCATTGTTCGTACGGGTTTCCACCGGATGGATGCTCCTCGTATGAGTGTTCATCCGAATGCTCTTCCTCTTCCTGTGCCCTTTGTTCTTCCTTTTCCCGCTCTCTTTGCTCTTCTTCTTCCCGGGCCCTCTGTTCTTCCTCTTCCCGGGCTCGTTGTTCTTCCTCTTCTCTCGCCCTCTGCTCTTCCTCTGAGACATCATGATATTCTTCGCCGCTCTGCTGAGCCTCTTCGGGAGTGGGGGTAACCGTTACCTCGGGAGTCGGAACGGCTCCTTCCATCATCATATCCATGAGTTCTTTAAGCTTTTCTTCGTCTATTCCAGAACCGTCATCCATGGTTACTTTTGTCGTATTCGGATTGGGTTTGATGTAGTGGACGACATATTCCCCGTCATCGGGAATACCGGGTACGGGATGATCAACGATATAGTTGAATATCTCTTCGCAGCCGCTTTTGGAATAATGCAGCCCGTCGCCGCCGTTATACTCACTTTTAACCTGTCCGTTCTGTCCGGTCAGGACCTCCGATATGTTGAGGTAGAATATGTGCTTCTGCTTTGCCGTCTCAAGCAGAAAATCATTGTATTTGTTTATCCATGAATTCTGAACGCTTTTTTTGTATGCGCCGTTATCGTCAACGGGTCCTATGGACATCAGAACGATATTCGAATTGGAAGATGCGTTCATCACTTTATCGATAAGATCTATAAAGGTTGATTTATAGTGCTCTTCACTGGGGTCGTTTATGCCGTTTACCCCAAGAGCGATATAGATGACAGGAGCCTGATGTGAGGCAAGATATGAGCTTAACGTATATTGTTTACCGGCATTATTAATGAAAGTGTTGGATGCAAAAGACGGATGTGAAATACCGATCTGTGCAAGGGCAGCGTCATCATTAAAGAATCCGTAATTGACCATTGCAACTGTTCTTGAATCTCCCAGAAAAACGCATCTGTTAAGATAACCTTTTTGGGCATTTTCCTTATATGACAGAATTGTTGTGTCGCTTGTGCTCTCGGTTTTTGTCTGTGCGGAGGCGGTTTCGATAGGGGATTCCCCCGGGCCCGGGACGGCTTCATCAGAGTCTCCCCGGTTGTTCACGACTATGATCTCCGGCGAGTCGGCGTCTGATGCCGCATCCCTTTTGGAGCTGTTCTTTAGTATAAATATAACGGCAGCTGTAAGTATGACCGTGGCAGCTGCTGCCAGGAGTACAAAAAATATCTTTGCTGCAGGTCCGGATGACAGCCGGATGATCCTTCTGCGCAGCCTTCTGAAAAAGCTCCTTAAAGATCTTAAGATTCCCATAGCTCTTCCTCCGGATCATCTCCCATGTCTTCCTCAACAGAATATTCCGCAGGTTTTACAGAGGAAAATGCGAACAGTCTTAAGGAGTTGGCAATGACGATGATACATGAGATGATCATTGCCAGAGCACAGAACATGGGATCGAGGAGCCACCCGAAAGCTTTATAAAAGCATCCGGCAGAGAGCGGGATCCCGATGATATTATAGAAGAAAGCCCAGAACAGATTTTGCCGGATAATCCTGAGAGTATCCCTTGAAAGCAGTATGGCGTCAACGGCAGTCAGCAGGCTGTCCTGAACAAGGACCACGTCAGCGGCGTCTATTGCAATGTCCGTACCGGCACCTATGGCTATTCCGACATCAGAGGCCGAAAGAGCGGGAGCATCGTTTATTCCGTCACCTATCATGGCAACTTTTCCGGTTTCTTTCAGTTTTTCAACAATGACGGCCTTCTCGTCAGGCATTACCTCGGAGATCACGTCATCCGGTTCTATACCCACTGCGGCTCCGACAGCCTCGGAAGTAGCCAGCCTGTCACCTGTCACCATACAGACATGAATGCCTTCACGATGGAGGGCTTCAATTGCTTCGCTGCTTCCATCCCTGATCTCATCTGCAACCGCTATCACTCCGAGCATACCGGACTCCGACGCAAACAATGTCGGAGTTTTCCCTTCGGCCACAAGCTTGTTGATACGTGCGGAAAATTCATTGTCAAAATCAGAAGGCGAGCCGTCTGCTCCGGGCCCGAGAATGGATTCGCTGATAAAAGCTTCACTTCCGGCATATATTGTGCGTCTGATCCCGCCGACCGGAAGTACGGCCCGTATACCTTTTCCCGGAACGGCTTCAAATTCTTCCGTTTCCATTACGGGAACAAAACGTTTTTGAGCAAAGGAACATATGGCTTTTGCCATCGGATGTTCACTCTTGCTTTCAAGAGCATATGCTACAGATAACAGAAGATCTCTGTGTTCTATATCACCGCGGGTACTGAGTATGTCAGTCACTGCCGGCTGTCCGGTTGTGAGAGTACCTGTTTTATCGACCACAACTATCTGGGTCTTTCCGGTATTTTCCATGGACTGAGCAGTTTTAAACAATATACCGTGTCCGGCACCGACATTTGATCCAACGATCATTGCTATCGGAGCTGCGAGTCCGAGGGCGGCCGGACAGCTCACGATAAGAACGGAAACCGCTCTTGACAGTGCAAATCCGAATCCGCGACCGGTCAGCATCCACAGAACGAAGGTAATGACAGAGATGAGGATCACTATCGGGATGAATACAGATGCCGCTTTATCGGCAGCCTTGGCGATCGCAGCCTGCCCCGCGGCTGAGTCGCCCACCATGCGTACTATCCTGGAAAATGTCGTGTCATTTCCCACACCGGTCGCACGACAGGTCAGATGACCGGATACATTTATGGTTGATGCACAGACGTTCATGCCGGGCTCTTTGTCTACAGGCATTGCTTCTCCCGTAAGAGCTGCTTCGTTTACGGCACTTATTCCGGTCTCGACGATGCCGTCGGCGGGAATGCTCATTCCGGGCTTTAACACAAAAATATCTCCCACCCGGATATCTTCGATGGGGATTTCTTTTTCCTGACCGTTTTCCAGTATGACCGCACTTTTCGGAGACAGGTCAGAGAGGTTTTTCAGAGAATCGGATGTTTTGCCGCGCGCCAGTTCTTCAAGCAGTTTTCCGAGCCGGATAAGGGTAAGGATAACACAGCATGTTGTGAAATACAGATCATTATCACCCAAATATTCGGAGGAACCTTTGTAATATATCGTATTGATCACCGAGGTGGCGGTACTGTATAAAAAGGCGGCAAAGGCACCGAGACTGACCAGAGTATCCGCGTTCGGAGATCTTCGAATGAGAGAGAAAAGGCCGCTGATGAATATATCGCGGTTGATGATGATCACCAAAAGAGACAGGACGATTACCACTCCCACAAAAATGCGGGCAGAAGACACTGCTGTGACGGCCAGTGTAAGCAGGGTGGAGATTATAAGTTTTACCGTCATCTTTCTGCATTCAGACATAACAAAAACATTATACTACAAAATGTGGTAGAATTGATAGAGTAATTGATCAGGAGGTTTTTATGGTCACTTTTAAAGGGACAAAGGTCGTATCGGGGATCGTTATAGGAAAACTGTTTGTGTATATGCATCCTGACAGGCATATAACAAGGGCTACGGCAGATGATACCGATGCCCAGCTTGCGGCTTTTCATGAGGTACGTCGCAGGGCCATTGAGCAGCTGGAGACTTTGTATGATTCGACTCTTTCATTTCTAGGGGAGACCAATGCTTCGATTTTTGTTGCCCAGGAGATGCTTCTTGAGGATGATCAGTATATAGGATTTGTTGAGAGACAGATAAAGGAATCAAAGTATAATGCGGCTTATGCCATAGTTCTTGCGTCGGATGAGTTTTCACGTATCTTAACATCGATCGAGGATACGTACATGCAAAGCCATGTAGCGGATGTCAGGGATGTATCGGAGAGGATGCTGAGGATACTGTGCGGAGCGGAGATTGAGCTGAAAGAACCTCAGGAACCGTGTATTTTTGTATCGGATGATTTTAACGCGGGAGATATTGTCCAGTTTGACAGGGAAAAAGTACTGGGCCTGGCAACGATGTTCGGATCGCCTGTCAGCCATGCTTCCATTCTTGCCGCGACTATCGGGCTTCCTTCGATCGTAGGTATCGGACAGGAGATGTTATCGATCTACGACGGCAAATGTGCGGTCCTTGACGGTATCAAGGGAGAACTGATAATAGATCCCGATAAGCGGACTCTTGAGCGCATGAGGAGAAAGCAGAAAGAATACGAGGAGCAGCAGAGAATGCTCCTTTTGCTTAAGGGTAAAAATAACGTAACAAAGAGCGGAGCATATATAAACGTATACGCCAATATCGGAAGTGCGGAAGGCGTTGAGACAGCACTGGCATATGACGCCGGAGGCATAGGACTGTTCAGGAGCGAATTCGTCTATATGGAATCCCAGACATATCCCTCTGAAGAGGAACAGTTTCTGATATACAGGGAAGTAGTGGAGAAAATGAGGGGAAGGAAGGTGATCATCCGCACTCTGGATCTCGGAACGGACAAACAGGCGGCATATTTCAGGCCTGAAAAAGAGAACAATCCTGCCCTCGGGTACAGGGCGATAAGGGTAAGCCTTGCCCAGCCCCAGATATTCAAGACGCAGCTTCGGGCACTCTACCGTGCGTCCGCCTATGGAAATCTCGACATACTGTTTCCGCTTATAATATCCGTAGATGAAGTGATGCGTATCAAAAAGATCATCAAAGAGGTGACGGATGAACTTGATGCCGAAAACATTCCTTACAGAAAGGAAATGAGGATCGGTATCATGATCGAGACACCGGCCGCTGTGATGATAAGTGATAAACTTGCCAAACAGGTTGATTTCTTCAGTATTGGGACCAATGACCTGACACAGTATACACTGGCCATAGACAGGCAGAATCCCAAACTTGAGGAATACTTTTATACTCTTCATCCTGCAGTCTTGAAAATGATAGAGATCACGGTCACAAATGCGCACAAGGCGGGTATTCCGGTTGATATATGCGGAGAGGCAGCGGCGGATCTTACACATACACAGGATTATATCAATCTCGGTATCGATGCACTTTCCGTCGCACCGAATAAGGTCCTTACTCTTAGAAAAAAGATAAGGGAGTGTGACTGATAACTTGTATACAGACGATCCGGTATGCTATATTTAATCATAATATTTACGGAAGATCACAGAGGTGGATATGAAAACAGGATTTGACAATGAAAAATATCTGAAAATGCAGTCGGAGCATATCCGGGAGCGTATCGGAAAGTTCGGGGACAAGTTGTATCTCGAGTTCGGTGGCAAGCTGTATGATGACTACCATGCATCGAGGGTCCTTCCTGGATTCGAACCCGACAGTAAACTGAGAATGCTCATGCAGCTGGCGGATCAGGCGGAGATCATCATCGTGATTTCGGCAATGGATATAGACCGTAAAAAGATAAGAGGAGATATCGGTATCACTTATGATGAGGATGTACTGCGGCTGAAGCAGTTATTTGAGGATAAGGGGCTGTATGTTTCCTCTGTTGTTGTAACTCATTTTACCGGGCAGGAGACGGCAAAGAAGTTCAGACAGCGAATGCAGAAAAGGAATATCAATGTCTACATGCATTATTATATCGAGGGATATCCATCCAATATCCCGCTCATCATGAGTGATGAAGGGTTCGGTAAGAATGAATATGTTGAGACCACAAGACCTCTCGTGATCGTTACCGCACCGGGTCCCGGAAGCGGCAAGATGGCAACATGTCTGTCCCAGCTTTATCAGGAAAACAAACGCGGTATCAAGGCCGGATACGCAAAGTTCGAGACCTTTCCCATCTGGAACATACCGCTCAAGCATCCGATCAATCTTGCGTATGAGGCTGCGACGGCAGATCTTGATGACGTTAATATGATCGACCCGTTCCATCTGGAGGCATATAAAGAGACTACAGTCAATTACAACAGGGATATAGAGATATTCCCCGTATTAAACGCCATGTTCGGTCAGATTTACGGAGACAGTCCGTACAAATCTCCGACCGATATGGGCGTCAATATGGTCGGCAACTGTATCATCGATGATGAAGTCTGCTGTGAGGCGTCAAAGCAGGAGATCATCAGGAGATATTACTCAACTCTCAACAGGGTGGTCGAAGAAAAGGCAAATGAGAGCGAGGTACTCAAGATCGAATTCCTTCTCAAACAGGCCGGGATCACAACGGATGACAGAAAAGTTACCGTTGCCTGCAACAACCGCGCTCAAAAGCTCGGCGTACCTACAGCCGCCATTGAACTTGAAAACGGTGAGATAATTACCAGCAAGACCACGGATCTTCTGGGTGCTTCCGCAGCGCTGCTGTTGAACGCCCTCAAATATCTCGGCGGTATTGATCATGACACTCATCTGATATCTCCGGAAGCCATAGAGCCGATCGCCGAGCTGAAAGTCAAATTCCTCGGCGGAAAGAATCCGAGACTCCATACGGATGAGGTTCTGATCGCTCTTTCGATAGCTTCCATTTCCGATGACAACGCAAAGATAGCTCTGTCACAGATACCCAAACTAAAGGGTCTTCAGGCCCATACATCGGTCATGCTTTCTCCTGCGGATATCAGAACGTTTAAAAGACTCGGCATAGACGTTACAAGCGAGCCCGTCAGAGTGGTGAAAAAGAAGGAGAACAAGCCGGCACTCGTGATAATGGCGGCCGGTATGGGATCCCGGTACGGCGGACTCAAGCAGATCGATACGGTTGATGATGAAAATGACAAGATCATAGACTTTTCTATTTATGACGCGATAAAAGCCGGATTTGAAAAAGTCATATTCATAATCAAAAAGGAAAATCTTGAAGTGTTCAAAGAGGCCGTGGGTGACAGGGTATCGTCTTTCGTAGAGGTTGAATATGTATTTCAGGAACTTACGGATATACCTGAAGGGGAAACCGTTTACCCTCAGCGGACCAAACCTTACGGCACGGCCCACGCGGTAAGAGCCGCAAGGAGTGCACTGACGGGTCCTTTCGCAGTCATCAATGCGGATGATTTTTACGGACGTGAAGCCTTCTGCAAGATATATGAACATCTTGAATCGGCAAAAGATGAGACAGGTAATTACTGTATGGTCGGATACAGGCTCGGAAATACGCTTACCGAGAACGGGTCCGTCAGCCGGGGAGTATGCTCGGTCGATGAGAGCGGCAATCTTGCCGGGATAACCGAGAGGACCAGCATTATCAGTACCGCTGAAGGTCCGAAGTATACTGAGAACGGAACGGATTATGAGAGTATTTCGAAAGACAGTACCGTCAGTATGAACATATGGGGATTTACCGTTGATTTTCTCGATGAGCTTGATAAAGAGTTTACAAGGTTTTACCGGGAGGATCTTCCGAAGAATCCCGAAAAGGCGGAATGTTATCTTCCCTTTGTTGTGGATGACATGATCAAGTCGGATCGTGCAAAGGTCAAAGTACTCACGTCATCCGACAGATGGTTCGGTGTTACATACAAAGAAGACAGGGAGTATGTGAAGGAGAGTATCAAGGCACTCAAAGAAGCGGGAGTATATCCCCGTGATCTGTGGAAGCAGCCTGTATCGGCATCAGTGGAAGGATGATTCGTGGTCGTAGTCGGCCACGTCTTCCGAAAACTTCAGCAGGGTGTCAAATGACGTATCCTTTGTAAGTTCGTGTTTTCCGTCTCTCATGCATTCATACAGATAGTGACTTATCTCCTGGCTGAAGTGGGAGTAGTCTTTATAGTTGTTCAGATCCGTGATCACTTCCCAGTCGTCCTGGAAATAGAATATCCGGACATTATCGTATTCGAGCAGTTTCGAATACACTTCGTTTATGGCGCAGATCTCGGCCGTGAGCCGTCCCCGCAATATACAGTCATCCCAGTACAGTATGCTGTAAGGTGAAGAATAGAAGTAGAAAGTCACGTCAGGTCTCGACTCGATGTAAGGTGTTATCCCTGCAAGAAATTCATCCACGTATTCGTAATACGAATTGAACGGCTGCTCCGGATCGGGAGTCATCAGCCTGAAAGGAAGATAGGTGGCTCTTGCCACGTACTTATCGAAGGTGTATCTGTTCGCCCAGCAATATGCGGTATCGGCTGAAAATCCCTCGGTTATGTTATTGATCAGGAACTGCGGGATAAATACAAAGAAGACCGATTTGTTCCACAGATAGTAAATATCGTCCGAAAGTTTGTCGTTCTCAAGATATTCCGGTATCGTAGTCGGGAATTCGTCGGGATTATGAAGCAGGATATAGTTGTCCAGTGAAAATATCACGGTCTTTACTTCGGGATTTTTCAGAACAACGTTAAGAAGCCTTGAATAATCGTCAAAGTGGGCACCCTGCATGGACAGCTTTACCGTCTTGTTGCCGATCACTCCGTCATTGAACCATCCGGCTTCAAAGTTCTCAGCCATTGATGAACCTATGATCGCAGTATCGTAATCCATGTTCTTGGCAACACCTATCTGTTGTCCGCGCTCCTCTGTTTCCGTGGCTGCGAGGCCGAAAAACGGTTTATGAAAATGAACGAACGGATCCGTCACTGCGGTAAGCACCGCAATGAACAGCAAAGCGATCAGAGAATATGTGATTGATCTTACAAAAAACTGTTTGTCTGTCATGTCTTAAAAATTAACGTATATGAATTCGGCCACATCGGAAAGGGATAATACCGACCATACAAACAGGATAACGGTCACCAGTAATGCTTTACGGGAAGGAGCAAATGAAGCACACCTTTGTCCCGACGGTTTGGAGAGGGCTGCAAAATACAGTGCAACGGCTACGAGCAGTATCCATATCCCGCATCCGGTATAAAACGTAAGACCGGGGGCAAGCTTTAATACAAACCACTGGAACAGCTGAAATTCAGCCGGTATCGAGGCTCCGACTATTCCGGAATTCAGCGCACCAAGCCCTCCTGTAAAAACCTGTTTGAGCATATCGAGCGCCATTGCCGTGTCATCCGCACGAAAGAATACCCATGCAAAATTGACGAAAGAAAAAGTGAGGAGCCATCGTATGATCTTGGGGAGCTTTTGTGTAACGGGCCGTACCAGTCTGCTTATGATCACGCCGACACCGTGCAGTGCGCCCCATATGATAAAGTGATTGGCTGCTCCGTGCCACAGTCCGCTCACAAGGAAGATGATCATGTTATTGACATATGTCCTGACCTTGCCCTTTCTGTTACCTCCAAGCGGAATATACAGATAGTTCCTGAAAAATCGCGTAAGCGAGATATGCCATCTTTTCCAGAATTCGTAGATCGACAGGCTGTGGTAGGGCCCGTCAAAATTCTCACACAGATCCATACCGAGCATCAGACACATTCCCGAAGCAAGATCACAGTATCCCGAAAAGTCGAAATATAACTGCAGCGTATATGAAAGTGTCACAAGCAGCGCATCGCCCGAAGACAGATTCGGAATATTCTTGTATCCGATATCCACAAAGGGGCCCAGATTATCTGCGATCAGGAGCTTCTTGGCAAGTCCGAGTGAAAACCGGTAAAAGCCCCTGGCCATGTTGTCGTAATTAAGCTGTTTGCGCACAATGTCATTGAACTGGGGGATCATCTCGGTCGTCAGCGCTATGGGACCGACTGTTATCTTCGGAAAAAAGGAAACAAAAAGTACGTAATCCAAAAAACTGTATCTGATATCCGGATCCCGGTATGAATCGACCATGTAGGCTATCTGCGAAAAGGTAAAATAACTGATACCTATCGGAACGACTATGGCTTCAAACACGAAAGAGTTTCCGGTATCTGCCGGAAGAAGGCTTTGTATATATGCCAGGTATCTGCAGTAAATGAGAAACAGGATGTTAAGCACTATCCCGAAAGCAAGAACGGATTTACGCAAAGCGGGAGAAAAGGATGATCTCATGCCGAATGTCGACAGCAGATAGCATACCGAGATGATAAGGAGAAGGGCGATCAGTCCTTTGATCCCCGGTGTAAGCAGTCCGTAGAATAAAAGTGATGAAACAAGCAGTATGATCTTGCCTGCCGAATACAGTTTACGCGAATTAACGATCCAGTAAAGGACCGTTATTATCGGAAAGAATATAAAAATAAAAAAATATGAAGTGATGGCCATTGCCAAATTATAACATAATCACAGAAAATTCACATCAAAAAGTTGATTTTACGCATGTACTTACACTATAATAAACCGATAAACCAAAAAGGCGGTTTCTTAAGGAGAATCTATGGATAATCAACAGAATGATCCGGGCAATAACAATAACAACAATAACAAGAATAAAAAGCAGAATCAGCAGATGCTCCTCATCATAGTGGTCGTATCGGTTGTTCTTTTTGTGATCCTTTCATATATGAGATCAATGTTTTCAAGCGCGACCAATCAGAAGATCACATATGATGCATTCATTGAGAAGATCGATAACGGTGAAGTGGAGAGCGTTGTCATCAGCAGTGATGAGATAACGATAGTACCGAAGGGTCAGGAAAATGCATATGTACCCATGAAGTACTACACGATCCCCGTGTATGATGCGACCCTTGCCGACAGACTGCTGAAAGCGGGAGTGAAATTCGAACAGAAGGAATCGGATTCGTCATCCATGATCCTTTCATTTGTTCTCTCGTATATCCTGCCGATCCTTCTTTTCTGGCTCATCATCAGCCTGTTTATGAGAAGGATGGGAGGCGGCGGCATCATGGGTGTCGGAAAGAGCAATGCCAAGATGTACGTCCAGAAAGAGACGGGAGTTACATTCAAGGATGTTGCGGGCCAGGATGAGGCAAAGGAGTCCCTTCAGGAGGTTGTTGATTTTCTTCACAATCCGGGCAAATATGTCAAGATCGGCGCCAAACTGCCCAAAGGCGCACTTCTTGTCGGACCTCCCGGAACGGGTAAGACATTGCTTGCAAGGGCGGTCGCGGGTGAAGCGCATGTACCGTTTTTTTCGCTTGCCGGTTCGGATTTTGTTGAAATGTATGTAGGTGTCGGAGCTTCCAGAGTAAGAGACCTTTTTAAGGATGCACAGAAGAATGCCCCCTGCATTATCTTTATAGATGAGATAGATGCCATAGGAAAATCAAGAGACAGCCGTTACGGCGGCGGTAATGATGAGCGTGAGCAGACACTGAACCAGCTTCTTTCGGAGATGGACGGTTTTGACAGCGCAAAAGGTATCATGATCCTTGCGGCTACAAACAGACCGGAGATACTTGATAAAGCACTCCTTCGTCCCGGAAGGTTTGACAGAAGGATCATCGTGGACAAGCCGGATCTGAAGGGCCGTAAGGAGACACTCAAAGTTCATTCCAAGGATGTTCTGCTTGACGACTCGGTTGATTTTGACGAGATCGCCCTTGCGACTGCTGGAGCGGTTGGATCCGATCTTGCCAATATGGTAAATGAAGCTGCGATCAATGCGGTAAAGAGCGGCCGGGAAGCCGTCAACCAGAAGGATCTTCTTGAAGCCATCGAAGTAGTTATGATGGGTAAAGAGAAAAAGGATCGCATAATGACCAAGAAGGAACGCAGGATCGTGGCATATCACGAGATAGGACATGCTCTTGCATCCGCACTTCAGAAGAATACCGATCCGATACAGAAGATAACAATAGTGCCGAGGACCATGGGTGCTCTCGGATACGCATGGTATGTTCCGGAAGAAGAAAAGCACCTGGAATCCAAGGATGAACTGTATGAGCAGATTGTTACCGCACTTGCGGGCCGCGCAGCCGAGGAACTGATATTTGCTTCGGTGACCAACGGTGCCAGCAATGATATAGAAAAGGCAACTTCTCTTGCAAGAGCCATGGTCACCCGGTTCGGAATGTCTGAAAAGTTCGGACTGATAAAGCTTGAGAGCGTTGAGGACAGATATCTGAGCGGCCGAATGGTCATGGAATGTGCTGACGAGACTGCTGCAGGTGTCGACGAGGAAGTTATGAGGATCCTGTCAGGGGCTTATGAGGAGGCGAAGAGGCTTCTTGATGAGAACAGGGATCTGCTGGACAGACTGGCTGAATATCTTCTCGAAAAAGAAAGCATCACCGGAAAGCAGTTCATGGAAATATTCAGGACGAAGTATCCGGATGAGGATAAAGACTCCGATGAGGATAAAGATTCTGATGAGGAAAAAGACCCGGATGCACAGACAGATCCTGACGAAGAGATCGGTTCCGTGACTTCACCCGAAGATGCGGACAAGGGCACGATAGTAGATGCGAAAGTCTGAGTATTCCAATAAATCCTTCCGTTTCATGATCGTCGGTACCATGATCATGATAATTGCCGCCGTTATCACCGGGATAATCTTTAAGACCATTACCCTGTCGCTTGATAATGTCGAGCATGAAGAGGTCATGGATTATGACAGGCATTACGCTTTTGTCGCGGAGGATTCCGAAAGCGATTTCTGGCAGGAGGTATTTAACGCTGCCGATGAGCAGGCAAAGGAATACAATATTTATCTCGAAGATATAGGATCGGATCTCGGAAGAGAGTATTCGGCAGAGGATCTTCTCAGGATAGCCGTCAATTCGAAAATGGACGGCATCGTGTTCTCGGGAGGATCGAGCGACAAGGTTGCATCTCTTATCAACAAAGCTGTTGATGACGGGATCGGAGTTGTCGTCCTGCAAAATGATGTGGAAAGATCCAGAAGGCAGTGTTTTGTCGGACTCAACTATTATGAGCTCGGACAGATGTATGCACTGCAGATCGAAAGGCTGACAGAGGCG
The DNA here is from genome assembly GCA_024695145.1 of Lachnospiraceae bacterium. Lineage (GTDB taxonomy): Bacteria > Bacillota > Clostridia > Lachnospirales > Lachnospiraceae > UBA2868. Next base: position 19,171 of record JAILIS010000016.1, on the reverse strand, counting down.
GGAGGCGAAGAACTGCCTTCAATAGATATCCTGGTCGACAGTGATATGTCCGAAGGTGCATCCAATCTGATAGTAATGGCTATAGAGGATTCCTTTCGCGAAAAGAGCGGTGAAGACGAAGAGGCCGCTCTTCCGGAGATAAAAGTTGTAAGGATCGAAGCCGAGGATATTTTCAGCGCCGAAGAGAGTATCAGAAATATATTTCTTGAGAAAGATACTCTTCCCAATATCATGCTGTGTGTCAACAGCGTGTATACCCGTTGTGCATATCAGGCGGTTGTAGATTACAACCTCGTCGGACAGATCCAGATCGTTGGATATTTCGCGAATGATACCATTCTTGATGCCGTGGATAAACAGGTTATCTTCTCTACTATTTCCGTCGATACGAATGAAATGGGAAAATCCTGTATCCAGGCTCTTTATGAGTATAATAATATGGGCTATACCAATTCTTATCTTCCGGTCGGAATAGAGATCGTCGATCAGGCGAAGGCACATCAGTTGATAGATGAAAAAACGAACAGGGGACAGACAAAATGATCGGGGCAGTCAGAAGAAAATGGAACAATGCTTCGGTCAGACAGAAGATGCTCGTTGCGTTTATCATCCCGGTAATCCTGATACTCGTAGTAAATATATACATGTATATAAGTATCAATACGATGACGGCCAGAGTGGATGAGATCTATGTGGTCAACGTAAGTCTTAACAATCTTTCCGATGACCTGACTCTGCTTCAGAATTCCATGAAGGAATATCTGGAAAGCAAGGGTACGAGCGCTCTTAATGATTATTACCGGGCGGAGCAGGATTACAGGAACGGTCTTGCGGCTCTTGATCCGGGAAGATCCGCCACCCCGGTTATCGCCATGCGGGAAAACATCATCAATCAGTCGGAGAATTATCTGAAAGTGGCCGGTGAGACAATAACCGCAAAAAGAGGACGTAACGTTGAGAAATATAAGGCCTCATATGAGGAGGCCGTGAAGATGTATTCCGATCTTCAGACCAGTATATACTCACTGAATAACAGCCTGTTCAAGAAAAATACCGCTGACTACAGCATACTGCTTTCGTCACTCAGATCAATGGAGATGATAACGATCATGATACTGGCTTTCATCAGTATAGTGAACGTGGTCGTCGTATTCCTTATCACGCAGAGTATGACCATGCCCCTTGTTGATCTTTCCCGGGCAGCCAATGAAGTGGCCGGCGGAAATTTTGATGTGGACATAGAAGATACTGAGGGAGAAGATGAGATAAGCGTTGTTTCCAAGGCGTTTAAACAGATGCTCGCCAGTATACAGCGATATATCTCGGAGATCAAGGAAAGTGTTCTTCGTGAAAGTCAGCTCAAGGAACATGAACTTGTCATGGAAAACCGTATGAAGGAAGTCCAGTTGCGGTCTCTTCAGGCTCAGATAAATCCGCATTTTCTGTTCAATACTCTGAATGCGGGAGAACAGCTAGCCATGATGGAGGGTGCTGATAAGACAACGGAATTCATCGAGAACATGGCTGACTTTTTCAGATATAATATTAAGAAGATAGATAATGACGCCTCCATTGCGGAAGAGATCGCTCTGGTCGATAAATATGTTTATATTCTCAACGTCAGGTTTACAGGGGAGATCCACTATTCAAAAGATATTGATGAGGAAGTGACGGAAGTAAGGGTTCCGTCCATGATCCTCCAGCCCCTTGTGGAAAATGCCGTCAATTACGGTATCAGAGATATAGACTGGGAGGGACATATCGATCTTAAGATCTTTAAGGATAACGGAATGGTGTTACTGTCCGTTAAGGACAACGGCATCGGAATGAGTAAAGAGCAGATAGAAAGGATCCTGTCGGGTGAGGCCGTAGGAGAGGTTTCGGCGGATCATGCCGCCTCAAACGGTATCGGGCTCGGAAACGTTATAGAAAGACTTCAGATATTCACCGGCCACAGAGATGTTATGGAGATATTCAGTGAAGGAGAGAACAAGGGAACAGAATTTGTCATAAAAGTACCAATGCACGTATAGGCAGGAAGGATAGTAATGTACCGTATTTTACTTGCTGATGACGAGGGTATAGTCATCAATTCTCTTTCAATGATCATAAATAAAAATTACGAGGGACAGTTCGAGATCGAGAGTGCCAAATCCGGGCGCATGGCCATAGAGACTGCCGAGAGGTTCAGGCCGGATATCATCTTTATGGATATTCAGATGCCGGGTATTAACGGCATTGAAGCGATGAAAGAGATCAGATCCATCCTTCCTTCGGTGATATTTGTCGTACTTACCGCGTACGATAAGTTTGATTACGCAAAAGAAGCGATAGGTCTCGGAGTCATAGATTACCTGAACAAGCCGTACAACCAGAAATCCATTGTCTCGGCGATAGACAGGGCGATAGGCGAACTTGATAAGAGAAGGGAAAAGAGAAGACAGGATCTGCAGACCAAAGAGAGGCTTGAGACTGTAGTACCGATAATAGAGAACGGTTTTATATCAAGCATAATCTTTCAGGAGCCTTTTCCCGAGGATATTGAAAACTATAAGAACCTTCTCAGTCTTAACGCTGATTACGGATATATGATCGCTGTGATGTTCGGTGAGGTGCAGCAGGGCAATTACCTTACAAATGCGGTCGGTTCGGCGGTGAAGGCGCAGACCGTCTACTATACAAAGGTCAGGGACATCATCAAGGATACTTTTCCGGGTGCGGTAGTAGGCGCCATCAGTTCCAATAAGATTCCTGTTTTTGTTCCGAGGAATGATATTTCCATGGAATACGGTGAGAGGTCTGATCTGATCGAAAAATCCAGAGTTGCGGCAAGAGAAATGCGTTCCGCTACGGATATACAGTATCGTATCGGCATCGGAGGGATCAAAAAACTGAAAAACTGCTATGAATCGTATGAGGAGGCCATGAAGGCGCTGTTTGCCACCAAGGGAAGTGTCGCCCATGTTGATGACCTTCCGATAGCGGTATCATACGAGGAGAGCTACCCGGCCGATCTGGAAAACGAGATTTTTGAAATGCTCGCCGACGGGGATGTTGACAGGTGTCTTCTCAGGAGCGCGGAGTTCTTTGATTGGATGTGCGATAAGCACAACGATGATATAATGAGCATCAAGTTAAAATCACTCGAGTTTGTTCTTCGTGCGGAGGGCGAGATGTACAGGAGCGGAGGTCACCTGTACGAATTTGAAAGCCGCAAAGATTATCTTTCGAGGATAATCAGTATGACAGCAACTGACGAGATAAAGACATGGTTCATAGAAAAGATGAAAAACGCAGTTGTCAACATGACAACAGGCAGTCTGGATCATACGCATTATCTGATCAGACAGGCACTCGAGTATATTGAAAACAATGCCGGGAAGGATATATCACTTAACGAGATATCCGAAAAGCTCAATATCAGCTCATATTATTTCAGTAAACTGTTTAAAGAAGAAACAAACGAGGGCTTTGTTGAATATCTGACCAAACGAAGAGTCGAAAAGGCCAAAGAAATGCTCAAAGACCAGTCGAAGAGCATAAAAGAGATCGGAAGTGTATGCGGATACTCGGATCCGAATTATTTTTCCAGGATATTTAAGAAAGCAACCGGAATGACACCCACAGAATACAGGGAGAGAGCAGGAAGTGGAATATAAAAAGACTATTGCATTCGTCATGGCAGCGGTTATCATCACTCTTACGGGATGCGGATCCTCTGCGCCGAATAATGTGGAAAAGCCCGCCCAGGAAACCGACAGTATACAGATAGGTCTGTCAATAGATTCTCTTCTTATAGAAAGGTGGTCCAGGGAAAGAGATCTGTTTGTCTCAAAAGCCCAGGAGCTCGGGGCGGAAGTTAACGTACAGAATGCGAACGGTGTTGTTGAGGAACAGATAAAGCAGATACAGTATTTTATAGATAAGGGAGTAGATGTGATCGTGGTGATCGCCATTGACGATATCGCTCTTAAAGACACCATCGCCGCCGCCAAAAAGGAAGGTATAAAGGTTATAGCATATGACCGTCCCATCAGAAATGCCAATGTGGATCTTTATCTGTCGGTGGATAATGAAAAAGTAGGAGAGCTGATGGCTGAATATATCCGGGATTATATCGGAAACGAGGGCAGTATAATCCAGGTTAAAGGGTCTCCCACGGATTATAATGTCCAGATGGTACAGGACGGATTTGAAAGGATACTGTCTACGACCCATATCAGGATCGATTATGCCGAGTTTTCGGAAGGATGGGTTGCAGAGAACGGTTTCACCGTTACGGATGAGTATCTGAAGACCGGAAAAGTGCCGGATGCGATCATGTGCGGTAATGATAACCTTGCAGCACACGCCATCAGAGCGCTTATCGAACACCGGCTGGGTGGAAAAGTATGTGTTGTAGGGCAGGATGCCGATCTTGAAGCCTGCCAGAGGATAGTGGAAGGCACTCAGTACATGACAGTATACAAGCCGGTGGAAAAACTGGCCATCAAGGCCGCGGAACGCTCTGTCGATATGGCAAACGGAGTTCCTCTCGGGCTCAGGGATACATTTTTTGACGGGACTTATGATGTGCCTTATGAAAAACTCAAACCGGTGGCGGTCACAAAGGAAAATATGGATGATGTCATCACGGGCAAGTATCATCAGAAGAATGAGATCTATCTGAATGTCCCGTAAACAGGCAAGATAATTACCACTAGCACGATTTTGTCAATATAGCAACAAAATCGTGCTAGTTTTATTCTGTCCGGAATATTCATGTAAAAATTTTGAAGAAATCAGCAAGTCTTTCTAGATAACGAAGTGATATCGTGATTACTGTCGGGTGACATGGTGTTACCCCAAAATAATCAAGGGAGGACAAAAAATGTCTAAAAAAGTATTATCTGTATTACTTGCAACAGCAATGACAGCTTCTCTTCTTGTAGGATGTGCCGGAGCAGCAGCTCCCGCAGCTGACGCAGCAGCTCCTGCAGCAACAGAAGAAGCAGCACCTGCAGAAGAAGCAGCTCCCGCTGAGGAAGCAGCTCCCGCAGAAGAAGCACCCGCAGCTGATGCCGGCGCCGGTCAGAAGGTTGGCGTTGCAATGCCTACCAAGGATCTTCAGAGATGGAACCAGGATGGTGCCAACATGGAAGAGCAGCTCAAGGCAGCAGGCTATGAAGTAGACCTTCAGTATGCATCAAACGACGTTCAGACTCAGGTTTCTCAGATCGAGAACATGATCAACGGCGGATGTAACGTACTCGTTATCGCTTCTATCGATGGTGAGTCACTTGGTACCGTTCTTGAGACAGCTAAGGCAGCAGGTATCCCTGTTATCGCTTATGACCGTCTTATCATGCAGACAGATGCAGTCAGCTACTATGCTACATTTGATAACTACATGGTTGGTACAAAGCAGGGCCAGTACATCATCGACACACTTGACCTCAACAATGCTGAGGGACCTTTCACAATGGAAGTAACAGCAGGTGATCCGGGCGATAACAACGCTAAGTTCTTCTACAATGGTGCTATGGATCTTCTTAAGCCCTTCATCGAGAGCGGCAAGATCGAAGTTAAGTCCGGTCAGGTTGATTTCGAGCAGGTTGCAACAGCTTCATGGGCTACAGAGAACGCTCAGTCAAGAATGGAGAACATCCTTTCTTCAAACTATGCTGACGGCACAAACCTTGACATCTGCCTTTGCTCAAACGACTCTACAGCACTCGGTGTTGAGAACGCACTTGCAGCAAACTACAAGGGTAACTATCCCATCATCACCGGTCAGGACTGTGACGTAGCTAACGTTAAGAACATGATCGATGGCAAGCAGTCAATGTCAATCTTCAAGGATACACGTACACTTGCAGCTCAGGTTGTTAAGATGGTTGGTCAGATCCTTAAGGGCGAAGAAGTTGAAGTTAACGATACAACAACATATGACAACGGCAAGGGTGTTGTTCCTTCATTCCTTTGCGAGCCTGTATTCGCTGACATCAACAACTACAAAGAGCTCCTTATCGACAGCGGTTACTACACAGAGGCAGATCTTCAGTAATCATTGCCCAGACAGTAACACAGGTTAATAGACAGGCGGGGTTAACCCGCCTGTTTATTAGGTAAGATACATCACGATTATAATAATGGGTTTTAGGAGGGATACATTTTGGCTAAAGTAATTCTTGAAATGAAAAACATAACCAAAACCTTCCCCGGCGTAAAGGCACTTGATAACGTAAATTTACAGGTAGAGGAAGGAGAGATCCATGCACTGGTCGGTGAGAACGGTGCAGGGAAATCCACCCTTATGAATGTCCTGAGCGGTATATATCCTTACGGAACATACGAGGGTGATATCATTTACAAAGGAGAGGTTTGTAAGTTCAACAAGATAAAGGATTCCGAAGAAAAAGGGATCGTTATCATACATCAGGAGCTGGCACTCATTCCTTACATGTCCATAGGCGAGAACATGTTCCTCGGAAACGAAAGAGGAAAGGCAGCTGCCATTGACTGGAACGAGACATACGGTGAGGCTGATAAATACCTGAAGATGGTAGGACTTTCCGACAGCTCCAGAACACTTGTCAAGGAACTGGGTACAGGTAAACAGCAGCTGGTCGAGATCGCAAAGGCACTTGCAAAGAACGCAAAGCTCCTTATCCTTGACGAGCCTACATCATCTCTTAACGAGAAAGATTCAAGAGCTCTTCTTGATCTTCTTCTCAGATTTAAGAAAGAGAACGGGTTAACATCGATAATCATATCTCATAAGCTTAACGAGGTTTCATATGTAGCTGACAAGATCACGGTAGTGCGTGACGGATCTACGATCGAAACCCTTGATAAAGCTACTGAAGAGATTTCTGAAGATAGAATAATAAAGGGCATGGTTGGCCGTGAGATAACGGACCGTTTCCCCAAGAGACATGATGTCACGATCGGCGACACAATGCTCGAGGTCAAGAACTGGAGCGTATATCATCCCCTTTATCCCGAAAAGAAGGTTGTGGACAACGTTTCATTCTATGTAAGAAAGGGTGAGGTTGTCGGAATATACGGCCTTATGGGAGCCGGACGTACGGAGCTTGCAATGAGCATATTCGGCAAATCATACGGAACGGGCATCACAGGTGTGATGGCTCTTAACGGCAGGGGGATCAACCTTAAGAACGCCAAGGAAGCCATCAAGAACAAGATCGCCTATGTTACCGAGGATCGTAAGGGTAACGGACTTGTTCTCAACAATCCCATCAAGATCAACACCACGCTTGCCAACCTTGATGCTGTCAGCGACAGGAGCATCATAGATAAGGATAAGGAATATCAGGTTGCGGTTGAATACAAGGATAAGCTTAGGACCAAAACCCCTTCGGTCGAGCAGAATGTCGGTAACCTTTCAGGTGGAAACCAGCAGAAGGTCCTGCTTGCAAAATGGATGTTCGCAGAACCCGATGTACTGCTTCTTGACGAACCGACACGTGGTATCGATGTCGGTGCCAAGTATGAGATCTACTGTATCATCAATGATCTTGTAAAAGCAGGTAAATCAGTTGTCATGATCTCATCCGAGCTTCCCGAGACCATAGGTATGAGCGACAGGATCTATGTCATGAACGAAGGAAAGTTCGTCGGAGAACTTAAGCAGGAAGAAGCCAGTCAGGAATCCATTATGGCTTGCATCATGAGATCGGGAAGGGGTGAGTAACGATGGCGAAAACTAATTTTTCAGCAGTATTAAAGAAATACGCGATGGCGATCGTTCTTGTTCTTGTCATTCTCCTCTTCTATGCGCTGACCAAGAAAGCGATCCTGCTGCCGCAGAATATCAACAATCTTCTTTCACAGAACGCATACGTGTTCGTTCTTGCGACCGGTATGCTCCTGTGTATATTGACAGGTGGTAACATCGACCTTGCCGTAGGTAGCGTAGTATGTTTTGTCGGTGCTGTCGGCGGTGTCGTGCTTGACAAAGACATGAACTTCATCGTGGCATTCCTTATCATGATGCTCATAGGACTTGCCATCGGTATGTGGCAGGGCTTCTGGATAGCATTTGTAAATGTTCCGCCTTTTATCGCGACCCTGGCAGGCATGTATGCTTTCAGGGGTCTGTCAAACGTAGTTCTCGGAGGACAGGCATTAAACCTTTCCAAGATGGATGGTTTCCTTAAGACCTTCGGTGGCGGCGCAGACTGTTACATTCCGGGTTCTACCATGAGCCTTTTCGGAAATGACGTTAATGTAACCTGTATGCTCGCAGGCCTTATCGGTATAGCCATATATCTTATAATGACCATAAGAGGACGTATCAATACCAAGAAGCGTGGATATGAGACCCCTCCTCTTGCGGGTGATGCAGTAAAGATGGTCATCATATCATTGGTGGTATTCTATCTTACATATAAGCTTGCGGCTTATCAGGGTATCCCGACATCACTCGTATGGGTTCTCCTTGTAGTCATAGCATTCGGTTATGTTACACAGAAGACGACCATAGGACGTGACCTCTACGCTGTCGGCGGAAACAAGAAAGCTGCCCAGCTGTCGGGTGTAAATGTCAAAAAGGTTTATTTCTTCGCTTATTCCTTCATGGGTCTTCTGTCAGGTCTTGCCGGAACGCTTACCATCGCGAGAGCGGCATCGGCACAGCCCACATACGGACAGGGATACGAAATGGATGCCATCGGTGCCTGCTTCATTGGTGGTGCCAGTGCATACGGCGGTATCGGAACAGTACCCGGTGTTATCATCGGTGCTCTTCTCATGGGTGTCATCAACCAGGGCATGTCAATATGCGGTGTTGATGCAAACCTTCAGAAAGCCGTCAAGGGTCTGGTTCTGCTGGGCGCCGTGATCTTTGATGTTGTATCAAAGAAAGAGAAAAAATAACAAAGGAAGGATAAGGATATGGAAAAAGTAGGTAAGATTTTTAAAGAACATACTATGCAGATAATTCTGGTCCTCGTTGTTATTTTCTTCGCTATCACAACAAAAGGACAGATCCTTTCTGCAATGAATTTTGAAGCACTTATCACGCAGAACGCATACGTTTTCATTCTGGCTACCGGAATGTTCATGTGCATGCTCATCAAAGGTAACATCGACCTTTCCGTAGGTGCGACTGTGTGCCTTGTTGATGCGATCGGTGCTTATATGCTCGTTAACATGGGAATATCGGTTCCTGTTGCCATGATCGCCATGATCCTGATCGGATGTATCATCGGCGCGATCCTGGGATGGCTCATAGCTTATCTCAACATCCCGCCCTGGATCGCAACACTTGGCGGATTCCTTGCATTCCGCGGACTTGGTACCAAGATAGTTACCATAGCTTCATCGACATCATCTATCTCCATCAATGATATCGAAGGTTTCAAGAACCTCTTTAACAGTCATATTCCAAAGGCACTGTGTATCCCTATAGGTATCGTGTGCTGTGTCATCTTTGTCTTCCTCCAGGTAAGGAGCAGGGCGACAAAGATCAAGAAGGGATATGAGGCAGAGTCAATGGCTGCTCTTATCGCAAGATGCGTGATCATTTCAGCGGTCATCATGCTGTTTGCAGTCAAGTATTCCGGAGCTTTGCAGGAAACCGCTCTCGGTATCCCGACAGTTCTGATATGGGTTGTGGTAGTTCTCCTTGTCTACAACTTCATTGCCGACAAGACCGTTCTCGGACGTTATTTCTATGCAATGGGCGGTAACATGGAAGCAACGAGGCTTTCCGGTATCGATACAAAGCTTGTTCTCTTCTTTGCATACCTTAACATGCAGTTCCTGTCAGTTATTGCAGGATGGACAAGCCTTGCAAAGCTTTCGACAGCAAACGGTTATATGGGACAGAACTACGAGCTTGATGCCATTTCAGCCTGTATCGTCGGCGGTGTCAGTGCATACGGCGGATCCGGATCAGTATTCGGAATGGTTGTCGGTGCTGCGCTTATAGGTGTCATCAACCTTGGTATGTCAATCATGAGTATCGACCCCAACTGGCAGAAGGTCGTTAAAGGTGTCGTACTCCTTGCGGCGGTAGTATTTGAGATCGTTAACAACCGTCCCAAGACAAAGTCATGAACAGTCTTTCATGCATGATATTTTGCCCTTAATAAATCCATTATTATAAAGGGGAGCCCTTCCTTCTTCGCGCAAGCGGGACCGGAGGGCTCTTTTTCTCTTATGATTGAGAAAAACTCTGCCATACTGTATCATTGGATGGGGTGGTAATGCATAAGGTGCTTTGCAAAGATATGGAAAGAAAAGATTTTGATATAGAAGAGGAACTGAATAAGCTGCCGGTAAAGCCCGGGGTATATCTGATGCATGACAGGGATGATGAGATCATATATGTCGGTAAAGCCGTGATCCTTCGTAACCGTGTGCGGTCCTATTTTCGTGCAAGCACAAAGAAGACCGTGAAGATACAGCAGATGGTAAAGCATATTGCCTGGTTTGAGTATATAGTCACGGATTCGGAGATGGAAGCCCTTGTCCTCGAGAATAATCTGATCAAGGAAAACCAGCCCAAGTACAACACCATGCTCAAGGATGACAAGACATATCCTTATATCAAGGTGACCATAGCCGAGGATTTTCCCCGGATACTCATGTGCCGCAAGGTGTTAAAGGACAATGCCAGGTACTTCGGGCCTTTTACTTCCGGAGAGGCCGTAAGGGAGACCATAGATCTTCTGAGGAGGATATATAAGATAAGAGGCTGCGGGATGAAGATAGATGAGGCGGAAGGTCCTGACCGGTATGATAAAAAGAAGTGTCTCTATTATCATCTGGGACAGTGTGAGGCGCCCTGCGAGGGTCTTGTCGGGAGAGAAGAATACGGACAAAATATCACGAAAGTCCTGGAATTCCTGAATGGTGACCACAGGCAGGTAATAGATGAACTGACGGGTAAGATGAAGGCGGCTTCCGATGAGATGGAATTCGAAAGAGCCATGGAATACCGGGACCTGATAGAGAGTGTCAGGAAGGTTTCGCAAAAACAGAAGATCACAGATACGGGCGGTGATGACAGGGACGTCATCGCATTTGCCAGAAGCGATGATTCTGTCATAATACAGATGTTTTTTGAACGCGGCGGCAAGGTGGTAGGAAAAGAGAACTACTACATGAAGCATGCACAGGAGGACACAACGGAGGACATACTGTCCGCTTTTCTGATGCAGTTTTATACAGGAGCTCCTTTTGTGCCAAAGGAGATACTCCTGCCCTGTCTTCCTTCGGAGGCGGACCTTATAGAGGAGTGTCTTGGCAACCAGAAGGGATCGAAGGTTGCTCTTACAGTCCCGCAGAAGGGGCGCAAGGATAAGCTGGTAAAGCTTGCCGGGGAGAATGCCAGGATAAAACTGGATCAGGATCTGGACAAGATCAGAAGGAAGAGAGAGAGGACAGAAGGAGCCGTCGGGGAGATTGAAAAGCTGCTGGGACTTAAAGACATCCACCGTATGGAAGCCTATGACATATCAAACATCAGCGGCTTTGAATCCGTGGGATCCATGGTCGTATATGAGGACGGCAGACCCAAGAACAATGAATACAGAAAATTCAAGATAAGATCCGTTATGGGACCAAATGATTATGCCAGCATGGAAGAGGTGCTGACAAGACGGTTTGAGCACGGCCTTACGGAAAGAGGATCAGATGAAGGAACCGGAAAATTCTCCAAGTTCCCTGACCTTATACTTATGGACGGCGGAAAGGGACAGGTCGGCATATGCGAAGAAGTCCTTGAAAGGCTGGGTCTTGACATACCTGTATGCGGTATGGTCAAGGATGATAACCACAGAACAAGAGGCCTGTATTACAAAAACAGGGAAGTTAAGATATCACATTCATCAGAGGGTTTTCGGCTCATAACAAGGATACAGGATGAGGCTCACAGGTTTGCCATAACATTTCACAGGAAGCTTCGGGGCAGGGAGCAGGTCCATTCAGTACTTGATGATATCCCCGGGATCGGGCCCAAGAGGCGGAGGGCCCTGATGAAAGCCTTTGAATCTATCGAAGATATCAGAGCGGCATCCGAAGAAGACCTTGCCGGTGTGGAAGGCTTTAACAGGGCTGCGGCAAAGTCCGTGTATGAATTTTTCCGCAAGTGACCGGGCAAAATGATGCATATACCGGTATAGTTAATCGGAAGAGTATGTGATATACTATATCATTAGGTAAAAGGGGAAACCGGACGGGCCGGAATTTCGGATTAGGAGGTATGATATGCCATCAGTATCTGTAAGTGAATTGATCGATAAAATGAGACTTGTGAATCTGACACCGGAGATCAAGGTGGAGGAGATCAGGATAACACAGCCTGATATTAACCGTCCCGCCCTGCAGATGGCGGGCTTCCTCGAGCACTTTGAGACCGGACGTGTACAGATCATAGGTTTTGTTGAATATACCTATATGAACAAGCTTGATGATACGGTAAAGAGGGAACGTTACGAGAATATCCTCTGTGATGATACACCCTGTTATGTATTCTGCCGTGATCTCCAGCCTTCGGACCTCTTCCTTGAGATAGCAAAGGCACACAATGTTGCTGTGCTCATGTCCCATAAGAGCACTTCCAATCTCATGGCGGAGATAATCAGGTGGCTCAATGTCAAGCTAGCTCCCTGCATTTCGGTCCACGGCGTGCTTGTGGATGTATACGGTGAAGGTGTGCTGATCACGGGCGAGAGCGGCATAGGTAAGTCGGAGGCCGCACTTGAGCTTGTAAAGCGCGGACACAGACTTGTAAGTGATGATGTTGTTGAGATCAGGAAAGTCAGCGACGACACCCTTATCGGAACGGCCCCTGATATAACGCGGCATCTTATAGAACTTCGCGGTATCGGAATTGTAGATGTCAAGATGCTCTTCGGTGTATCTTCCGTAAGGGAGACCCAGAGCATAGACCTTGTCATAAGACTTGAAGAGTGGGACAAGGATAAGGATTACGACAGGATAGGACTTGAGGAAGAATATACGGAATATCTCGGAAACAAGGTCGTATGTCACAGCATACCCATAAGACCCGGACGAAACCTGGCCATCATATGCGAGTCCGCGGCCGTTAACTTCAGGCAGAAGAAGATGGGATACAATGCCGCACAGGAGCTCTATTCGAGATTCCAGAATTCGCTGAAAACGAGAGAAGAAGAGGAATAAAGATGGGTAAGAAGGTATTCGGAGTTGATGTCGGCGGAACCAGTGTCAAGATGGGACTGTTTACCGAAGAAGGAGAGCTTCTCGAAAAGTGGGAGATCCCGACAAGGACGGAAGATAACGGAAACAATATCCTTCCGGATATAGCCGCTTCGATCAAAAGCAGGATGGATGCGGCCGGTCTGGCAGAAGAAGATGTGGCCGGGATCGGGATAAGTGTCCCCGGACCTGTGGATGCACAGGGTGTCATACACAAATGCGTCAATCTCGGATGGGGTGTTTTTGATATCGACAAAGAGATGAGAAAACACATTGACGTTCCCGTATTTGCGGGTAATGATGCTAATGCGGCGGCTCTGGGTGAAGTGTGGAAAGGCGGCGGCAAAGGCTGCAGGGACGTAGTCGTTGTCACTCTCGGAACCGGAGTGGGCGGTGGAATAATAGTCAACGGCAAGGTGCTTACGGGATCGATCGGTGCCGGCGGAGAGATCGGACATATTCATATGTTTGACGATGAAAGCGAAGAATGCGGCTGCGGAAACAGGGGCTGCCTTGAACAGTATGCATCGGCAACCGGGATCGCAAGGCTTGCAAGAAGAAGGCTTGAAAAAGACAACATGCCTTCTTCTATAAGAGGAGTTTCATCGATAAATGCAAAGGTCGTGTTTGATGCCGTTAAAGAAGGTGACAGACTGGCCTGTGAAGTAGCGGAGGAATTCGGCGAGATCCTGGGAAAGGGACTTTCCATAATAGCCGATGTAACGAATCCTGAAGTGTTCGTTATAGGCGGCGGTGTCAGCAAGGCCGGAAAGGTTGTTCTTGATTACATCGAGAAATACTATACCAGGTATGTATTTCACGGAAGCAGGGACACAAGGTTTGCTCTCGCGACACTTGGAAATGATGCCGGGATATACGGATCGGCAAAGCTTGTACTTGACGGAGTGGAAAGGTCTTGAATGTAAGGATCGCTAAAGAGTTGGAGAAAGTCACCGGCAGGGCCAATGTGTTTTTGAATGAGGATATGGGCCCTCATACGACTTTCAGGGCAGGCGGGCGTGCGGACATATTCGTCACACCGTCGGATATAAAGGAGGCGACTGATATAGTACGCCTTCTTTTAACGGAAAACATTCCTTATACCATCATGGGGAACGGATCCAACCTGCTGGTGTCCGGCAAAGGCTACAGAGGCTGTATTGTAAAGCTCGGACAGGGCATGGACCATATAGATGTTTCCGGTACCCGTATAGGAGCAGGCGCGGGAGCTCCTCTGTCCAAGGTCGCCCGTGCGGCATACGAGGAGGGGCTTACAGGCCTTGAGTTTGCATCCGGCATCCCCGGATCATTGGGAGGTGCACTTGTAATGAATGCAGGTGCATACGGCGGCGAGATGAAGGATGTGGTAAAGACCGTGAAAGTATTTGACGCGGTGTCCATGTCTGTGGTCACCCTGTCGGCGGATGAGATGGGATTTGGCTACAGGACCAGTATTATAAAGCATCAGCCCTATATCGTCCTTGAGGCGGAATTGGAACTTGTGCACGGTAACAGGGAAGCCATAAGATCCAGGATGGATGAGCTTGCCGAGGCCAGAAGGACCAAACAGCCTCTTGAATATCCCAGCGCCGGAAGCACCTTTAAGCGGCCGGAAGGCTATTATGCCGGAAAGCTCATCGAGGATGCCGGCCTTAAAGGCTGCTGCGTGGGAGGAGCCCAGGTTTCCGAAAAGCACTGCGGTTTTGTGATAAATAAAGGCGGTGCGAGTGCGGATGACATCATAGAGCTTATTAGGACCGTAAGGAGACGGGTGTACGGGCAGTTTAATGTCCTGCTCGAGCCTGAAGTCATAATTCTCGGAGAAGAGATTTAGTTATGAGATTTGTTATCGTTACCGGCCTCTCCGGAGCCGGAAAGAGTACTACACTTGATTTTCTTGAAGACAGCGGATATTACTGTGTGGATAATCTGCCTGTCCAGCTCATATCCGAGTTTGCCCGCCTGATCAATGAAAATGACGAGATCGAAAGAGCGGCACTCGGTATCGACGTCAGAACGGGTCCGGGCTTTGATGAACTTGAGAACGCTCTTGCGGCCCTTAAGGAGATGGGGATAGCTTACGAGATACTTTTCCTCGAGTCGGATGATGCGGTCCTGGTAAAGAGATATAAGGAAACGAGAAGGCTGCATCCCTTATCCTTCGGGGACCGGATAGAAGTCGGCATATCCAGGGAACGCAAGAAGCTTGCCAATATCAAGAAAAAGTCAGCTCACATCATAGATACTTCCCAGATGCTCACAAGAGAACTGAAGGCCGAGATCGATAAGATATTTGTCAGTGACAGGAATTACAAGAATCTCTATGTCACCATTTTATCATTCGGGTTTAAATACGGGATCCCTACAGACGCGGATCTGGTATTTGACGTGAGATTCCTTCCCAATCCCTATTATCATGAAGAACTCCGCCCGCTTACGGGAATGGATGAGGCCGTGTCGGGATTTGTCCTGTCTTTTCCCGAGGCTGATGCTTTTCTTGATAAGCTGGAGGATATGCTTACGTTCCTGATCCCCAACTATATCTCAGAAGGAAAGAACCAGCTGGTCGTTGCCATAGGCTGTACCGGCGGAAAGCACAGGAGCATCACCCTTGCAAAGGCTCTGTATGACAGGATGATCAAATACGAAGATTACGGCTTCAAGCTCGATCACAGGGATCTGGGCAAAGATGCGGCAAGAGGAAAATAATATGTCATTTTCCGGTAAGATCAAAGAAGAACTCGAACGTCAGATAGCCCCCTCGCGGCACTGCCGCCTGGCAGAGATTGCCGCTATTTATGATTTTTGCGGTAAAGATACAGAGGAAACGGGAGGAAAAATGGTCATTTCTTCCGAAAATGAATTGGCGGTCAGAAAATGCTTTACATTAGTTGAGAAAACATTTAATATGAATGAAGATTGCCGTACGATAAGGCCTGTTTACGGTAAATCCGGAGCTTACCACCGCCTGGTGATAGAAGATGAAAAGGAAGCGGAAAAGGTCCGGTCGGCCATCAGGCTTACGGCTAATACGATGAGATCGTGCTGCAGACGCGCTTATATACGCGGAGCATTCTTAGCAGCCGGATCGGTGAGCGATCCCGAAAAGTCATATCATTTGGAGATAGTGTGCCAGGGAGAGAGCGAGGCACATTTTTTAACTGAATTACTTACAAGCTTTGAGATAGAAGCAAAGACCATACTGCGCAAGAAATATCACGTCCTCTATGTAAAGGACGGAACCCTGATCGTTGAGACGCTTAATGTGATGGGAGCACATGTTGCCCTGATGGATTTTGAGAACATGAGGATCCTGAAGGAGATGCGAAACCGTGTCAACCGTAAAGTCAATTGCGAAACGGCCAACATAGGAAAAACGGTAACAGCTGCACAGAGACAGATCGATGAGATAAAACAGCTGATGAAGACCGACGCATATAAAGCCCTTCCGGATTCCCTTAAGGAGATAGCTGATCTTCGTCTGGCATATCCTGAAGCGACACTTGAGGAACTGGGACGGCTCAGCACGCCGGCACTTGGCAAATCGGGAGTAAACCACAGGCTCCGCAAGCTGTCACAGACCGCCAGGGAGTGTGCAGTGCAGGAAAACTGATGGGCTGATGTTCAGCAAAGGAGGAGAATTATGACAAAAAAGGAAACGGTTATCCGTCTTGAGAACGGACTGGAGGCAAGGCCCATCGCCCTGCTGGTACAGGTGGCAAGCCAGTATGACAGTTCCGTTTACATCGAGTACGGCGACAAGAGGGTGAATGCCAAAAGCATAATGGGAATGATGACACTTGTTCTTGTGGCGGGAGATAAGGTAACAGTTTCGGCGGACGGGTCTGATGAGGAAGCGGCTGCTGATGCGGTGGTCACATATCTTGCAGGAGAATAACCCCTATAAAAGGGAGGATGCCAAGCAGCTTTGCTGCTTGGCATTTATTATGAAAAAGTATTTGCAATGTTATTTCTCTCTTTCTATGGTCCTAGTATAGTTCACATAAATGTATAAAAAATGTTCCACAAATGAAAAGATTTTAAAATAAATATGAACGAATTATGAACAAGACCCTTCGGCAAGTTGCATATAATTTCATATTCCAAATAGTTTAAAAACACAATGAATTTAAAGAAAGAGACAAAAAAACTGTCACATATATTAATATATGCGGACAAAAACCTGCCGCAAGAGGGGGTTTGGGCATTTTGCACAAATGTCACATGCGAAAACCCGGAAATAAGAAGCGATCACCTATGTTATGACAACCTGTCAGGAAATGAAACGGGACCGCTTTTTGATAAATACTTACAGCTCTTTAAAGAAGATGGCAGCTCTGTTTTTCTCATTTCCGATTCCGAAGAGGCTGTTATGCAGGCCGGAAAGTACTGTGTGGCATCCGCCGCCCTTCTTACGGATAATAACAGGGACAGGAGTTTCGGGCAGGTTTTATACTGCATAGAAGACATAGGCTTTATGGATCTTGCAAGGATAGAACGTATGTGGATGCGTTATCACAATATCCCCTGGACCATAACGGCCACAGACCGTCTGGTGATCCGGGAACAGACCCTTGATGATATCGACGCCCTGTATGATGTGTATTCCGACAGTGAAGCGGCCAGATACACGGAGGACCTTTACGAGGACCGCCTTCAGGAGGAAGAATACTTAAGACAGTATATAGATAACCAGTATCGTTTCTATGAATACGGGATATGGGCACTTACCCTGAAAAAGGACGGAACCTTCATAGGGCGGGCCGGCATAAGCCTGCGCAAGGGATATGACCTTCCGGAGATAGGATTTATTATAGGGAGTCCTTACAGAAGGATGGGTTATGCAAAAGAGGCCGTAAAGGCCATAATGGAATATGGCAGGGCTGAGCTCGGCTTTGATGAATACATGGCATTTACCAGACCGCAGAACAAGGCGGCAGTAGGACTTCTTACAAGTCTGGGCTTTACCTGCACAGGCTATACACTGATATCCGGATACGATCATGGCATGTATACCTGCAGGATGGGCGGGCAGCCTTTGACCAAACAGCAATAAAATGGTAAAATATCCGAGTGTTCATATTGGCCGGGAGTGTGTTATGGATAATGTAAAGACAGGTAACGGTATAAAAGGAGACAGCAGGGTCATTTCGTACGTCGGACTGGGCCTCATGCTCCTTGCATTTATTTTGGCTGTTGTCGTGACAAATACGGCGGGATCCGAGTATTTTACGGAAAACATAATAATGACGATCGCAATGGCGGCCGCCGTTATTATTACCGTGTCCGGATACCTTACAATAGCGGTCATAGTTTCCGCCTTTGCGACTGTCGTATTTGCCGGCCTGAAGATATATTCGATAATCACCCTGGGACGCGACTTCCCCCCGATCTCTTTCCTATGGATCCTGCTCCCCGCAGCATGTGTTGTCGGGATAGCCCTCTACGTCAAACGCTATACCCCCCTGACACTTGAAAATGCCCTTCTCAAAAAGCAGATCGCCGAACTTGTCATGATAGATCCCGTAACGGGGCTCTACAATATGAGAAGCATGTTCATGGACATCCAGACCCAGATATCATACTCGGAGAGGAATAACAGTCCTATATCCCTGATGATAATAAGACTTAGATATCCCGCCGAGATGAGAAAGGTCCTTAAGCCGTCCCAGTACGAAAAAGTCGTGAAGCAGCTGTCACTCCTCCTGGTCGATACGGTCCGTCTGGAGGACAGGGTATACTCCCTTGATGAGAACGGCGGCTTCGGCATCATCCTTACATGTGACAGGGAAGGCACACGTATAGTGGAAGGAAGACTTAGAAAGAAACTGGACGATCCCAAGTGGTTCGAGGGTGTTTCTGACAAACAGATCCGTACCGAGGTCAAGATCGGATTCCTCCAGTATGACAAGTCCAAATACAACCGCAACGCCAACGAATTCAAAGACGACGTCGAAGAAGAGGTGAATTATGATATGTA
>JAILIS010000001.1 GCA_024695145.1 Lachnospiraceae bacterium | reverse complement strand
AGGGAAAAAGAAAACTGATCAGGTTTCGGGAATCTTTATCTTAAGCAGGAAATGGGTTGCAAATCCGGTAAAGAGTCCCGTAACTATTCCCGATATGCACAGGTAGGGAACATAAAAGATGATCAGTGTGCTTTGCATGATAAGCATTGCTACAATGAGCTGGGCGATATTGTGAAAAAATCCGCCGAATGATCCCGTGAGATAGAGATGATCTCCGGACAGGATCTTATCAGAGATGATCTCCATGAGGAGTGCCAAAAAACCTCCTGCAGCGGAATAGATAAGAGACGTCGCATTGCCGAACAGGAATGCGGACAGAAGCAGGCGCACAAGCAGGACTGATCCTGCTTCTTTTTTTCCGAACTTCTTTAAGGAAAACAGGATTATGATATTGGACAGTCCCGGCTTTATTCCGGGAACGGGAATGATAGGCGGAAGAATACTCTCGAATGCATAGACGGCAAGGGAGAGTGCAGCCATAAGCCCCAATGTAACGATTTTACGAGTGTCTTTTTTCATGCTTAATATGTTATTGCATCGGTGTCTTGTACTTCACCTGTTACTGTTATAAGGAGTCTGTTGGGAAGGCATACGATAGGTTTTGCCGGGGAATTCGTGATTCCTTCATGGATGCATATGTGGGTGGCACAATCGGAATCGATAATACTGACCCCTTCACGTGTTATCCTGACCACATTGTAGTGACTGCCACTGGGCGAATAACCTTCGATGACACAAGGGTTTTTATCATCCGAAGGGTCGCATGTGACAGTTAGGATAAGTTCTTCGCTGATCGAAGAAAGATTACCGGTCCATACAGTAATACCGTCTGATACGATGGTGACGGTTTCACCTTTGTTTTTTTCGGCATATAAGATCCATGCTACGGATACGAGTATGAGTATCAGCAGTGTCACGGTCATGATCACCGGAGCGGTGTTCTTTTTTGAAATCATTTTCGACATAAGGGCATTTTATCACGTTTATATAAAATGATACATTCGGTGCTTTTTAAAGAAACAAAAAAATATATAGCTACATTTTTAAGCGGTATCCTGATGGCTGGAATTCTTTCCGGTTGCGGGCAGGCATCCGTTCAGACAAGTTCCGGAATAATTATGGACACTGTTTTTACGGTGACCGTGTACGGAAAAGAAATAGATCCCGCAGAGCTTTTGGATGCGGGTTTGACTTTGGATGAAAATGTTCTTTCGCGTTATTCCGAAAAATCACTGCTAAGTCAGTATATGAATGACGCTGTTGCGGATCTTACTTACGATCTCGAAGGTCATACAATAGATCTTAACTCGTATATAGGCAGATGCGATGAGATGAACGTATCCTCATCAGGGGCATTTGATATTCATATCGGGGCTTTATGTGATGCATGGAACATTGAAGGAGCGGTTAAAGGGGAGAGCGAATTCGTGATCCCTTCGCAAGACCGGATCTCTGAATTGATAAACGACAGAAGCATTACCGACCTTGGAAGTGTGGGGAAAGGTATTTATCTGGATCTGGTAAAAGAGATTCTTAATGACAAGGGAGTGAGCGGAGCTGTTATAAGCGCCGGCGGAAGTGTTCTCGCATACGGCTCCAAGGATGACGGTTCACCTTTTAAAGTAGGGATCAAAGATCCCTTCGGGACATCCGATGTACCTTTCGGGATTATCGAATTAAAAGAATGTCATTTTGTTTCTACATCGGGAAGCTACGAAAGATTTTTTGAAACGGATGGAGTCAGGTATCATCACATACTTGATCCTATGACCGGGTATCCGGCATGGACTCCCGAGGATATTGAAAGAAGGAAGACCATTCCTGCAACTGAAATATCTTCTCCTTACCCTTACGATGATGTATATCCTGTTTCCGTGACCGTTATCGCGGATGATGGTTTTTTGTCTGACGCCTTGTCTACCGCATGTTTTGTAATGGGACCGGGTATGGGTATAGGATATGCGGCAAAATACGGAGCTGAAGTGATCTATATCATGAATGATGGCACGTATTTAACTTCGGATGGTATAATAGCTTCAGATGAAGACAGATTGATATTCAGGCTTAAGTAAGGGGAATACAAATGGACAAAGAGGTATTTAAAAAGATATCCGATGCGACACCGCCTGATGAGGAACTGGATTCTGTTGCGGATTTCTTTAAGATGTTCGGGGATATAACGAGACTTAAGATAATGCTGGCACTTCAGCAGAGTGAGCTTTGCGTAATGGACATTGCGGAATCTCTTTCCATGACGCAGTCAGCCATATCTCACCAGCTTAAGGTTTTGAAGCAGCAGGACCTTGTAAAAGCAAGGCGTGACGGTAAGACAATATACTATTCCCTTGCTGATGACCACATCGGTACCATCCTTTCGACAGGTATCGACCATATCGAAGAATAAGGTTAAGGAGCCCGTTCTTAGGGGCTCCTTTTTTTCTCCAATCCGGGGAAGGTCCTTGCCGGCTCGTTGGCATATTTCTCTCAAAGGCATAAACACATAAATATTTTTCAGCTCATGATCACTTCGTTAAGCTGTTCTAGGGGATGTATGTACAGCAATGACTTCGCACCGCAGGCGTTCGACATCCATGTCTCATGCCTGCTAATTTTGCCATCCGGGCAAAATTGTGCTTGCCGTGATACATCCCCAAGAACAGCTAAACTCGTTCAAAATCGCAGAAAAATATTTATGTGTTCACGCCTTTTGAGGCAACATTTATGGAGAGCCGGCAAGGACCTTCCCGGTGCATCAAAAAGGAGCCCATAAAAGCGGGCTCCTTTTGTGTGTTATTTGTTCTGTTTTTCGATTTCCGCGATGGCGGCCTCGAGGGCTGCGTTGACGGGTTCGTAAGAGGTGCTTCCGGGGTATGTGTGGTAGAGTG
>JAILIS010000002.1 GCA_024695145.1 Lachnospiraceae bacterium | reverse complement strand
TAAACGATCTCGGTGATGAGATACACGCCCTCAATGAAGCGATACATAAGGAAGAGATAGGCGTACAGGAGGCAAATGACCTTCGTGACCGCAGGAACAAAGCACTAGATGAACTGTCAGGACTCGGCAATATCTCCTATTCGACCAATGCTGACGGCGGTATAGAGGTTGAGTTTGAAGGTGTAACCCTTGTTGCAAGAGACAGGGTATTTCATATGGATACGGTCGTTGAAAGCGGAACAGGGTTTTATACACCTGTCTGGCCTCAGAACATGAATGCGGAAGTGTTTGCAAGAAATGAGGAGATCGCGACCGAATTCAATACGGATATAGGACAGCTCAAGTCGATCATACTGGCAAGGGGTGACAGGCGCGCAAACTATACCGACATGGACTATGATACGTACATGAACGGTATTTACAAGTATTATGATCCTTCCAAACCGGGGACACCTCCGAATGCTTCGGAAAATCTGATCCCGACATCCGGTTCCGTAGTCATGAAGATCGAGGCTGAGCTGGATCAGATGGTTCATAGCCTTATGACGGAAGTGAACAACATACTTACGGGGGAGAAGGATCTGATCGACAGGTACAACGATCCTTCCGATCCGTACTATCATAATAAGGACATCCTTCCGAAATATGAAGAGGACGCCACTTTGCCCGAGGAGCTTTTCGTTCGTCTCGGAACATCAAGATATGAAAAGATCGATGAGGGTGGAACAGCCTATTACCGTTATGTTCCCGAAGATGATTATCCGACGCATGCAAATATAGACAGGCTTTATACGATATCCAACATGAAGATCAATCCGGATCTGCAAAAAACCCCTGCACTGCTCGGCGAATCGTTTTTGACAGACCAGGGCGAAGTCGATCACAATAAGGCCGACAGGCTTGCCAATGCGTTTACTACGGCGTTTTCAAGCCTTTCACCCGATCTTACGACAAAGTATGATTACAGGGATTACTATTCGGCTCTTGTCGGACAGCTTGCAACGGAAGGTTCCGTTTATTCGAGCATTGTTTCCGCCCAGCAGATCGCAACGCACAATCTGTCCGACAGCAGGGATCAGGTAATGGGCGTATCCTCAAACGAGGAGCTTACGAATATGATCAAATACCAGAATGCATATAATGCGGCTTCGAGATATATAACGACATGTAATGATATGCTTGACAGGCTGCTCTCCTCTCTGGGCTGATCTGAATAGGAGGTCATCATGGGTACTTCTCAGTTTTTCGGTCTGAATATCGGCTATACAGGATTACAGGCGGCAAATGCGGCTCTTAACGTGACCGGTAATAACATAAGCAACGTTGAGACAAAGGGTTACACCAGACAGGAAGCCAATCAGGTCGCTGCTGATGCTCTGCGTACGAATACCTCATACGGCATGGCCGGTGCCGGAGTTGATACGAAGTCGGTCGAGCAGATCAGGAATGAATACTACGATCTCAAATACTGGCAGAACAATGCCAGCAAGGGTATATTTGATATCAAGCAGCAGTATTACCGCCAGATAGAGGACTATTTTACCGACACGGATGACGTACAGGGCTTCAACAAGATATTTTCCGATATGTTCGATGCGCTTGACGAGGTATACAAAAGTGCGGGAGACGATACGAAGAAAGCCGCATTCCTGTCGCAGTGCAAGAGCCTTACGGAATACTTTAACAGCATGAGTACATCCCTGCAGAAGATCCAGATAGATGCAAACAATGAGATCAAAAACAGGTCTGAAAGGGTCAATTCCCTTGCATCTGAGATAGCTACGCTCAATAAGCAGATCAATACGATAGAAATCAACAAGGTCAGGGCCAATGAACTTCGCGATAAGAGAAATCTTCTCATCGATGAGCTGTCGGAAATTGTTGACGTTAAAGTTACAGAGGTTCCCATCTACACGACCGAAGGCGGAACCGAAGAATCCGGTATATACAGGTATATCGTTGATATCGGCGGCGGACAGAATCTTGTAAACGGTTATGAATACTCGACTCTTGACTGTGTCGCCAGATCCGGGGATGAAAAGGTCAACCAGTCGGATGCCGACGGGTTGTACGATATTTATATTAACGGACTTCCCCTTAATCTGTACGGAGGCAATCTGGGCGGGCAGCTCAAGGGCCTTATAGAGATAAGGGACGGAAATAACGGTGAGAACTTCTCGGCAAAAGGCGCGTATGTTGATACAACAGCGAGTTCAGTAACGGTGACCATAGACCCATCTAATCCGAACTATGATTTCCTGACGGATATGAATAAAGTCACCATGAATATGGAAGGTACGATCGTCGTCGGAAACGTGGAAGTGAAATATGATCAATGGTCTTACGACCATGTCAATAAGACTTACACATTTTCAGCAAAGCCCGGGATGCCGGATTTAACAAGCCTTGCACACAAGGACTGTTATATAGGCGTCAATATCGACTACCAGGGAATTCCGTATTATCAGGCCCAAATGAATGAATGGGTCAGAAGCTTTGCCCAGGCCATGAACAGGATAGAGATATCGGCGCAGGATGAGTATGGCAACCAGGCTCAGGTGCTGTTTACAAGCGGCAGTGATGAGAATAAATTCATCAGTTATGATTATGAGACCGGTTACGATCTTCCTGTCTCGAATAAAACAACGAGCTTTATGCCGGGAATAGATAACTATCTTCAGCTTACGGCGGGAAGCTTTAATATCAATAGCGATATGGTAAAGGACGTGAACCTGTTCGGTACGACAAAGGATATCACACAGGGCCAGGATGCACAGGATATAACGCAGCTCCTGCTGGAGGTAAGGACAGACAAATCCAAGATGACCTACAGAGGATGTTCATCCGAAGAATTCCTGCAATGTGTAACGAGCGATGTTGCCCTTGGGGCAAAATCAGCCAATAACTTTTATACCAATTATGACAGGATAAGCCAGGCTATAGTGGCACAACGCACCAGTGTTTCGGGTGTCGACAATGATGAAGAGGCGCTCAATCTTGTTAAATTCCAGGAAATGTATAACCTTTCATCGAAGATGATACAGGTCATGACGGAGATATACGACCGGCTGATACTGCAGACAGGAGTATAATGCAGGAAGGAAGGGTTCGAGACGCAGTCGATAGTCGAATAAAATGAGCGATCGTCCTTAAGAAACAGGGGATATCTGACGATATATAATTAAATACTATGGTGAAACGGAATTCGCCCTTGATATATTCGCAGAAGGCAGGATAAGGAGATCCGCCGTTTGTGACGGTTTTTTTATTGTTTTACGGAGGATAAGGTTATGATGCGGATCACCAACGCCATGATGACGTCAAACACCAAGAATAATATCAACATCAACAAGCTCAACGAAGACCGGCTCAACACTCAGATTTCAACAGGCCAGGTCATATCCCGTCCTTCGGAGGATCCGGTAGTAGCAATCCGTGCTCTTCGCCTTAATACCAATCTTTCACAGCTTACCCAGTATTACAAGAAAAATATACCGGATTCGGAAGCATGGCTCAAGGTAACCGAGACAGCTCTCAAACAGACCAATCAGCTGTTTACGAACATCAGGGAAAACCTTACGGCCGGTGCCAGTGATCAGCATACGGCAACTGACCGGCAGAAGATCCTTGAAGATCTCAAAAATCTTCGCAATGAGCTGTATTCAGCCGGTAATGCAGATTATGCGGAAAGGACCGTGTTTACCGATTACAGGACACAGAAGTCACTGACGTTCCTTGAGACTGATAAGGATACTGGCTGGAATTACATGATCCATGAGACATTCGATGTAAAGGAGATCGGATCGATAAATTATATCTCCACCTATGACAGTTCCGATGCTTATCCAGAAGGAACTGTTGAACAGAATGAGATCAAGAGGATCAGACTGTCATATGATAACATCAATGAGACCGGAACTTCCATAGACTTTAAATACTATGACGGAGCAACCGAACAGACACAGTCCGTTGCCATAATGTCGACAGCCGGCAAGACACAGGAGCAGATAGATGCCATATATAAGACTGTTGTTACGGATCCGGATGCTGCGGTCCTTATACCGGAAACAGGCGAACTTCTGCTTGGAAAGACGATCGCCAAGACCATTCAGGATGGAGCAAACAAACCTGATTCAAAGCCGGCATACCTTGAATATAACAAGAACAGATGGAAAACCGGAGATCTTCGCCCCGAGCATTATTTTGCCTGCTATCAGGATAATCAGATCACGGGAGAAAAGGACTATTACAATTATGATACGAAGACGGATTCGACAGGAAAACTTGTTCCCGATCCTACGAAACCGAACTTCCAGAATAAGAATATGGAAGTTGAGATCAGCTTCAATCAGAAAATTACTATTAACACGCACGCAAATGAAGTGTATACTCATGATATAGGCAGGAGTATCGATGAACTCATAAAGGCAACGCAGGACGTTGTGGATGCCGATGACCGGGTGACGGCTCTTTCAAAAAGGCTCGCTGCCGGTGAGGATGTTCAAAAGGAACTTGATGCCGCAAATAAAGAGAGCGCTTTCAGGAAAGACAAGATGCAGAAGATGTTTGCATCTGCCCTTGATACGTTCGGCCTCTATGCCGACAGGAACAATCTTGCCATATCCAACATCGGAAGTATCCAGTCAAGACTGTCGATAACAAAAGAGAGGGTTGCGGATCAGCTCCAGAGTTTTAAGGAACTTGCCGATGCGAATATCAATGCAGAGCTCACAGAGTCATCCATAGACTTTTCAAGTGCAAAGCTTGCTCTTGAGGCCGCACAGCTTGCAGCCGGCAAGATAGCACAGCAGACACTGCTCAATTATCTTTAAAAAGATGTAAAACAAGGAGGTTACAGGCAGCATGAAGATCACAACGAAACTATTCGGAGATATCGAAGTAGATGAGGATAAGCTCATCAAATTTCCACAGGGGATCATAGGATTCCCGGATCTTACCGATTTTCTCCTCATTCATGACAGCGAATCCGAGGGAGGCATCAGATGGATGCAGTCGGTACAGGAGCCGGCATTTGCCATGCCGGTCATAGATCCTCTCATCGTAATGCCGGATTATAATCCCCGCATAGAAGATGATCTGTTAGGTCCTCTTGGGAATGTTACCGAGGAGAATACTCTTGTGCTTGTGACCATTACAGTACCGCACGAGATAGAGAAGATGACAGTCAATCTTAAAGGCCCCATAATCATAAACGGGGATAACCGCAAAGCCAATCAGATCATTACCGATGATGATAAATATCCCGTCAAGTTCCCGATCTATCAGTTATTAAAGGATAATATGGAAAGGGGCGGTGAATAATCATGTTGGCATTATCGAGAAAAAAGAACGAAGCACTTATCATAGATAACAAGATTGAAGTGACGATCCTTGAGATAAAAGGGGACCAGGTGAAAGTCGGTATATCCGCACCTAAAGAGGTTCCGATATACCGCAAGGAAGTATATCTTCAGATCCAGGAAGCCAATAAACAGTCTCTTGAGACAGAAGGACTTGAGGCTCTTAAAAAAATTTTTTAAAAAAAGGTTAACTATTTTACCTACTGTGCCGATATAAAGCACAAGAAACCATAATTAGCGGGTTTTGATGTATTTGTTTTAGCCACGGCTGTGGAAGTCGTGGCTGTAAGAATCACATGGAGGTGATAAGAATGGCAATAGAACCAATCAGCAGTGCGATGACATTCACTGCACAACCGGTAGCACAGCAGATATCTGCTCCGAAACCGCCGGAAAAGAACGCAGATGAGTTCACGGAAGGGTCTTTGCAAAATGCCGCAACACCTGTGGATAATGTTACATTGTCCGTAAATGCGGCACAGGCCAAGGATGGCGAATCAGGTAATCAGCAGAACGGTCAGCAGGAGCAGCAGCCCAGTCCCACAGCAGAAGCTGTAAAGAAGGCTGTTGACGAGATGAACAAAAAGATGGCGAATTCCGTTGCTCAGTTCGGAATTCATGAAGAGACCAATCATCTGAC
The DNA here is from genome assembly GCA_024695145.1 of Lachnospiraceae bacterium. Taxonomy (GTDB): domain Bacteria; phylum Bacillota; class Clostridia; order Lachnospirales; family Lachnospiraceae; genus UBA2868. The sequence goes on along the minus strand of JAILIS010000002.1, from coordinate 88,452 downwards.
CATTAAGATCGTTGATAAAGAAACCAGAAAGGTCATCAAAGAGCTTCCTCCCGAAAAAACCCTGGATATGATCGCCAAGGTTTGGGAAATGGCCGGACTCCTCGTGGATGAAAAGAGGTAAGGAGGACAGCATATGGGCAAGATCAGAATAACAGGAATGAACTCGGGCCTTGATACCGATGCCATGGTCAGAGAACTCGTTAATGCATACGAGAAGCAGGGCGAAAAGTATACAAAGGCCAAGACCAAGACCGAGTGGAAACAGGAAGCCTGGATGACACTGAATGGAAAGATCAAGAATTTCTTCAGTAAACAGGCCAGCAACATGCGGTTTTCTTCAGCATATGCAAAGAAGAAGACAACGGTTTCCGATTCTTCAAAGGCAAGCGTTGTTACCAGTTCGGGTGCGGTTAACGGCAGTCAGTCGCTTAAGATCAATGCACTTGCAAAGACTGCATATCTTACGGGTGCCGAGCTGAAGGACAAGAACGGAAATGCCGTCACGAAGGATACTACGCTTGCGGATCTCGGATATACCGGTGGAGAGACTACGGTCAGGATCGGCAAAGGTAAGCAGAATACTGACGGCAGTTATAAAGAGTATGTTACTCCCGACCTTGAGATAAGCGGGTCAATGACGCTTGATCAGTTCGCCAAACAGGTTTCCGCAGCAGGCTATAATGCAAACTTTGACGAATCAACCGGCAGGTTTTTCATCAGCAGCAAAAATTCCGGCGTTGTAAACAACTTTGGGTTTGTTGCAACGGATACCGCCGCAACGGAGACTTCTCCCGCAAACACAGACAGTTCCGATGCTTTGAGATTCCTGGGACTGACTGTGACCGGCAGCGAAGGCGGTGCGCATAAGATCGATGGCGATGATGCCGAGATAGAACTTAACGGTGCAAAGTTCAAGTCCGCAACGAATAATTTCTCAATTAACGGACTTACCATCACAGCGAAGGATGTTACGTCGGAAGCTGTTTCCATCGTTACGGATACGGACTATGAGGACATCTATGATACCGTTAAGAACTTCTTCAAAGAGTATAACAGTCTCATGAATGAGATGGATAAACTCTATAATGCAAAGTCAGCCAAGGGTTATGAACCTCTGACCGCAGAAGAGAAAGATGCCATGACGGATGATGAGGTCAAGCAGTGGGAGACAAAGATCAAGGATGCGCTGCTTAAGGATGACTCCGAGCTTGATACAGTCGCATCAGCGATGAGAAATGCGATGCTTTCCTCTTTTAACATTGACGGCAAGACATATTCTCTGTCATCATTCGGTATCAATACACTCGGATATTTCAATGCAGCAGATAACGAGAAGAATGCTTACCACATTGACGGTAATCCGGATGATCCGGACACGTCGGGAAATGAGGATAAGCTTAAGGCAATGATAGCATCCAATCCCGAAGTTACGTCTCAGTTCTTCCAGCAGCTTGCCGGAAAGCTCTATGATGCGATGAACAAGATCCAGAGCACTTCCGACAACTATACATCCTACGGTAACTTCTTCTCTGACAAGAAGCTTCAGAATGATTACGTCGATAAACAGAAGCAGGTTGACAAGTGGGAGAAATATGTTGCGGATCAGGAGGACAAGTATTACAGACAGTTTACGGCGATGGAATCTGCAATGTCCTCACTCAATTCACAGCAGCAGTATATCTCACAGCTGTTCGCAGGATGATGCCGATAGATGACCGGCAAACAGTATAAACAGATTATCAGCGCATCCGGTTGGATGTGCTGATAATCTGTGATAGAATATATGTAAGGATTACTTGAAGTAACAAGGAGGTTTCCTGTATGGCAGTCATGACCGGCAATCCGTATGCACAGTACAATCAGAACAAGATATTGACGGCATCTCCCGCTGAACTTACCCTTATGCTCTATGACGGTGCCATCAAGTTCTGTAATATAGCTATCATGGGCATTGAACAGAAAGACATCCAGAAAGCTCATACCAATATCATGAAGGTTCAAAAGATCATAGAGGAGTTCCAGATAACATTGAACTTCAAATATGAGATAGCCAATGATTTTAACAACGTGTATAACTATCTTATGAAGAGGCTTCGTGAGGCAAATATGACCAAAGACAAGGCCATCCTGGAAGAGGTTCTTGAACATCTTCATACGATGAGGGACACATGGAAAGAGGTAATGAGGCTTAATAATAAGGCTTAAGTTATTGAGGAAATATATATGCCGGTTGATGATTATATCCAGATAATGATAGAGAGCCTTACCAAGAAATCAGAGCTCCTTGACAAACTGATCCGTAAGAATGAAGAACAGAATGAGTGTGTTTCGGGAAAGACTTATGAAGAAGTCGACTGGGATTCATTCAATCTGATAGTTGAACAGAAACAGGCCTCCATTGACCGGATAGTCAAAATGGATGAGGGTTTCCAGAGCCTGTATGACAGGGTCAGGGAACAGCTTAATGATGACAGGGACAAATATGCCGATAAGATCAGGGAGATACAGAGACTGATAATCAGAATCACGGATCAGGGGGCGAAGATCACTACCGGAGAGGAAAGAAACAAAAAGATCATCGAGAAGATATTCGGCACCAGAAAGAAAGAGATCAAACGGACAAGAAACAGTCTGAAGGTGGCGAGCAGTTATGCTCAGACGATGAGCAGCGACTTCGGAATGGATTTTTCCGAACAGGATATCAAACAATAGGCTATATATAAATGGTGTTCGCAAAAGGAGACAGAGTCAGTCTCCTTTTTTCTTTTTGCAAAAACTGTGTTAAACTATGGAAATAAAGGATGATCAAGAGAGACTGTATGGATAAACTGTTTAGCATAATCATACCGTGTTATAATGCCGTGAAATACATAGACAGAGCGATGGATTCGGTGATGGGCCAGACTGTTGATCCTTCGCTGTATGAAGTGATCGCAGTTGATGATGCATCAACCGATGATACGCTTAACTGCCTTAGGAAATGGGAGACTGCGTATCCCGATACTGTTAAAGTGATCACGTATGAAACAAATCTCAGGCAGGGCGGGGCCAGGAATATTGCCATAAAACAGGCGACAGGCGAATATGTTTGTTTTCTTGACGCTGATGACTGGCTGGAAAAGGATGCACTTCAGGCATATGAATTCGGGATAAAGAGCGGAGACTATGATATTGTATCTGCCAAAAGCGAAGAGAATTATGAATACAGTCTGACTTATGAAGACCGGAAAGAAGACAGTTATCCGGTCGGCATGGAATTTACTCCGGAGGATAAATGCAAACTGATCGGGTCGGATCTCGGATATGTATGCACAGCTGTATACAGGAGAACCATGATACTTGAAAACGATGTATGGTTCCCGGAGCACCTGGCATATGAGGATATATACTGGCAACGGATGATCAAGTTTTATGCTAAAGGTACTCTGGTGATAGATCACGTAACTCTCCATCACTATATTCACAGCGAGTCGACAATAAACAAGAGAAATGCTCCGCATCAGATCGACAGGCTGACTTCGTACGAAATGTATCTTGCAAAATGTAAAAACACGGGATTTTTGGGATCGTTTTATAATGAGATAATGAAAGATACGATGGAGACGTACTTTTTCAACAGTTACTATCTGTTTTTTGTAAATATGGACAGTATTCCTGATGTCTACAGAAGGATCAGGGATACCATATATGGGTTTTTTCCTGATTGGGAAGCTGTTTATGATGACAGCGCAGTTCCGATGGTATTTCAGTATATGCTGAAATTACTGAAAGTGGCGACAGATGCATCGCCTGAAGATATTCAGCCGTTCAAGGATGCAATAATTGAACTTATAGATGACTAAGGGATGAAATATGTTTAAACTGATAAAAGTTGATTTTTATGATGATTTTTCCTGTCTTATGTCTGACTGCAATGATAATTGCTGTGATGAGGACTGGGATATCTACATCGATGAAGAAACGATTGAAAAATATGAAAAGCTCGGTGTTCCAGATCTTTATACCAAGATTACACGGGATGAGCCACACAGGCTTATAAAACACGATCATAAATGTCCTTTCATAACTCCGGAGGGATTATGCCTGTTTCATCGCGATTACGGGGAAGAATACTTATCAAACACATGCAGATCCTATCCCCGGTTTGTCAGTACGTATGGTGATGTATATCTGGAGACTCTGGGAATGTCGTGCCCGGCAACGGTACAGATTATTTTGAAATTGAAAAAACCTGTTATTTTTCCCGAGAAGATATATTATGAAGATCAGAACGAAGTGGGGATCATACCGGACAGAAAAGAAAATGAGATCTGTTCAAGAAATATCATATCGGAGTTTAAGCCCGGGGAGTGCATGATCGCAACTTACAAAAGACTGTACAGGGAGCTTTCGGGAGGCTGTGGAGTACAGATAAAGAAAAAACATGAACTGCTGGCTATATTAAAAGAAAAGACATATAACACACCGTCCGAAAGATATTTCAGGGAATTGTTTGACGGCGATCATACGGATGATATCAATGACAGCTCTGCACTCGAAGAAGACGGTATTCTGACAGAGCTTGAAACAAGATTAAGTGAAATATGTTATACTTATTCGTGCAATGTAAACAGGATGTGGCTGTTTGAGCATCTGATGCTGAACAGTCTCAGTGATACACCTGACAATAAAGAGGTGATCCGCCAGGGCCTGAATATCTGGATCCTGCTTTTGATGAGCCTTGAATACAAAATGAACAGAAAAAAGGACATTGATGAGGATGCTTTAGTTGAGTGTACTTACAGGATCATGAGGATCATGGACCACGGAGGAGATATATTCGATCATTTATAGAAAAAACGATCCGGAGGCATTTTTTTTAAAAAAGGGGTTAAGTTTTTTAAACCTGCTCCGATATATAGTACAGGTAAAGGAAATGATCGTGACAGACAGTCACTGATATCAAGGAGGAGAACACTATGGTAGTACAGCACAATATGCAGGCAATGAACGCTAACAGACAGTTAGGAGTTACGACAGATACCCAGAAGAAAGTTACTGAAAAGCTTTCATCAGGATTTAAAGTAAACCGTGCAGCAGATGATGCAGCAGGCCTTACGATAAGCGAAAAGATGAGGAGCCAGATCCGTGGACTTACACAGGGCTCCGCAAATGCACAGGATGGTATTTCGGTAGTTCAGACAGCAGAAGGTGCTCTTACGGAAGTTCACTCAATGCTTCAGAGAATGAATGAGCTGGCAGTTAAGGCAGCTAACGGAACCAACACCACAGCCGACAGAACAGCCATCCAGTCAGAGATATCGGCACTTACAGCAGAAATATCACGTGTTGCAGAGTCAACAGAATTCAATACACTCAGTCTCCTTAAGGGTACATTCAAGAAAGCCATTCAGGTCGGTGCAGCCAACAGGAATGAGCAGAGGATCAGCATCAGCATAGCCGGCATGAGCGCAACAACTCTTGAAGTTAACACCGTTGATGTTAAGACGAGTGCCGGAGCACAGAATGCAATCGCAGCGATCACAAAGGCTATCGCAAAGGTTTCCAAGCAGAGATCTGATCTCGGTGCTATCCAGAACAGACTTGAGCATACGATCGCTAACCTTGATAACATTGTTGAGAACACAACAGCAGCTGAGAGCCAGATTCGTGACACAGATATGGCTAAGACCATGGTTGAGTACACGAAGAACAACATTCTTGCACAGGCAGGAACCTCAATGCTCGCACAGGCTAACCAGTCAACACAGAATGTGCTCTCACTACTCCAGTAAAAAAGCTCTGAATGATATATACAGAGAAAAGGGTCGGATTTTCGACCCTTTTCTTATATTTAACAGACCGTTGAAATATGTTATAATATTGAACTATGAAAAGTTTTGTTGAAAACATCAAGACATTTTTTATAAAGGATACCACGGCGGAAGGCGAGTCATCCAAACTTCTTATAGTTCTTCGCATCCTTTTTGCCAGCATTATAGTATACGGGATCGTGGGCTTGGCATATTGCCTGTGCACGGGATATTTTGACGGTGCGCTCTGCTTTGGTGCTATTCTTGTGATATACGCTTTGATGTTCTATTTCAGCTATTTTGCCAGAACGGTTACGCTGGTGGTCGCGGGCAATATCATTTCCGTGATCGTTATTGTCAGCGGATACGTGATGTTCGGCCCACTTGTTTCAATACAGAATTTCTTTATCGTAGTCATAGTGGCATGCTACTTTTCGGGATACGGGCATTACAAGGTTAAAGGCTTATACACTGTCTTTGTTTTTATCCTGTATTTTGTTCTTCAGGGGATCTTTGGAAAGATTGCCGCAACTATTCCTTTTTCAATACCCGGACAGAGATTCCTGCAGTTTCTCAACCTGTGTGTCTCATTCTGGTGTGTGGCCATTGTCTGCTATGTATACAGTAAGGATTCGCAGCACCTGGAAGGGAAGCTCATTGACTATAACAAGATACTTCAGCAGCAGGCCAGCACGGATACGCTTACGGGACTTCATAACAGACGCAGTGCCAATGAGTTTATAGAGAAGCTTATCAAAAGAAAGGATGAAAAAGGCTTCTGCGTGTGCATGTGCGATATAGACTTTTTCAAGAAAGTCAATGATTCCTACGGACATGATATTGGCGATAAGGTCCTTGCGGGTGTGGCTCAGACTCTGGTTGACAATGTTACCGAAGAATGCCTTGTATCGAGATGGGGCGGTGAGGAATTCCTCATCGTATTTCCAAATATGAACGGTGATGAGGCAAGAGTGATACTCGAGACCATCAAGACCAGGATCAAGAAGACTGAGTTTGATACGGGAACAAAGAAATTTGGTATAACGATAACATACGGTCTTGCCGAATACGGGTTTGACGGAGATGCCGAAGCTGTTGTTAAGGAAGCTGACGGAAAGCTTTATATCGGCAAGGAAAACGGCAGAGACCAGATCGTATTCTGATATGAAAGTACCGAGCGATTATTACCAGGCAGAGGTAAGAGACGGATTCTATGTCCCCTCCGAAATGAAAAGGTGCTGGGCAGCTACGATAGGTGTCCTTGAAGTTATAGATCGGATATGCAAAAGGCACGGTCTTAAGTATTTTGCCGAATACGGGACACTTCTCGGCGCGGTACGCCATGGCGGTTTTATTCCCTGGGATGATGATTTTGACATATCCATGAAAAGGGAAGACTATCTGTTGTTTCTAAAGGCTGCCCGTGATGAATTGCCAAAGGACTATCAGCTGCTTTCGGTATATAACAATCATAAATATGATAATTTTCTCTCCAGAGTCGTCAACAGAGACTTCATATCTTTGGAAGAGGATTTTCTAAAAGTAAATCATAATTTTCCTTTTGCTGTCGGGATCGATATATTTCCGCTTGATCATTTCCAATATGATGATAAAGAAAACAAGCTGATAAAGGATATTTTGCTGTCGGCTCAGACTATAGTTGCATTGCTTGATCCTGATGTTACGGATATCAATGAGATCGATGAGACTGCAAAAGAACATATCATCCGGTTTTGTGATATGTGCGGTATTCCGCTCGAAGAAGGAAAGCCTGTAAGACAACAGATATATATCTTGATAGAAAGAGTCTGTGCTGTATATGATGATAGTGCTCCGTTCCTTACCAACATGTTTTTCTGGGTTGAGAACGGGAATCAGGTATATAAAAAGGAATACTTTGAAAATACAGTCAGACTTCCTTTTGAGTATTTTGACATAAGTGCGCCCATAGGATACGACGCAAAACTGGCTGAATGCTATGGCGTTAATTATATGACGCCGTATAAAGGCGGAGGAATGCACGATTATCCTTTGTACGGTGGACAGAAAAAGCTTTTGTTTGAAACAACGGGAACGAATTATTATAAAGAGTATTCTTTCAGCAGGACGGATATTGCAAGGTCGTATCCCGATCAACCCGAAAGATCGAAAAAAGAAGTGGTATTTCTTCCTTTTAGGGCAAAATACTGGCCTTATATGGAGAAAGAATGGGAAAGAATGCTGAGTGAGGAAGATACGGATGTATTTGTTATCCCTATACCGTATTATGATAAAGGAATTTACGGTATATCCGAAGATATTCATTATGAAGCCGATCTGTTTCCGGACTATGTTAATGTCATACCGTTCGATAAATATGATTTTGACCGACGTATTCCGGATAGGATAGTGATACAGAATCCGTATGACGAATATGACAACGCCATTACCGTTCATCCGAGATTTTATACCGAAAATCTTCTTGCGGTTACATCAGAACTGGTATATATCCCTTATTTTAGCATAGAAGACCCCGGCCCTGATGATATGAAGGCAAGATATACGGCGGATATGTTCATAAAGGTTCCGGGGGTTACAAGAGCTGATAAAGTGCTTGTAGAGTCAGAAAAGATCAGGGAATTGTATATTGAAAAGCTCTGTGCATTTGCCGGCGAAGACACCAGAACCGTATGGGATGAACGAATAACCGTATCGGATATAAGGCCCGACAGGGAGAGCGGAATAAGGGAAGAGGACATTCCCGGTGAGTGGTGGAGGTATCTGCTTGATGATAAAGGTGAAGGAAAAAAGGTTATCCTCTATCATACGGGTGTAAGCGATCTTGTAACGTACGGAAAGAAAGCGATCGATAAGATATCAAGTGTACTGGAAATATTCAGATCCCATAAGGATACAATGACCGTCATATGGCAGGCTCATCCGCAGACCCAGACTGTTCTTGAGACGTGGTACCCAAAGCTTTGGGAGGATTATGTGAGAGTACTGCAGGGTTATCTGACGGATGATTACGGGATATACGACGACCGGGAAGATCATGGAAGGTCTGTTGCCATAGCTGATGCCTATTATGGTGACAGAGACGCGATAATGCATAATTTTGCTGATACCGGACGACCTGTGATGATAGCGAATATTGACATTCAGTAACATTCATACCGGTATGTGACATTATTATGCTCAAAAACCGGGCATGTTTTTTGGTAAATGTATCCATATAAATTAAAATCACATAATGATATAATCATTTATGTAGTAGAAATCGGCTGTTTTAGGGGCTTTGCCCCGGATTGAAAAAAATTTTATATTTTTTAAAAAAGGGGGTTAAGTTTTTAAAAAGCAGTCCGATATATATTACAAGTAAAGGAACTAAAACCTTTACACAACTATCAACTTACAGCAAGGATGCTGTAATACAACAATTCAAGGAGGAATGAAATATGGTAGTACAACACAACATGCAGGCGATGAACGCCAACAGACAGTTAGGAGTAACGACAGATTCTCAGAAGAAGGTTACAGAAAAGCTCTCATCCGGTTACAAAGTTAACCGCGCAGCAGATGATGCAGCAGGCCTTACGATCAGTGAGAAGATGAGAAGCCAGATCCGTGGTCTTACACAGGCTTCCGCAAATGCTCAGGACGGTGTTTCCGTAGTTCAGACAGCAGAAGGTGCTCTTACAGAAGTTCACTCAATGCTTCAGAGAATGAATGAGCTGGCAGTTAAGGCAGCTAACGGAACCAACACCACAGCTGACAGAACAGCTATCCAGTCTGAAATTTCTGCTCTTACAAGCGAGATCTCACGTGTTGCTGAATCAACAGAGTTCAACACACTTAGTCTCCTTAAGGGTACCTTCAAGAAGGCCATTCAGGTTGGTGCAGCCAACAGGAACGAGCAGAGGATCAGCATCAGCATAGCTGGCATGAGCGCAACAAGTCTTGAAGTTAAGAGTGTTGATGTTAAGACAAGTGCCGGAGCACAGAATGCAATCGCATCGATCACAAAGGCTATCGCTAAGGTTTCCAAGCAGAGATCTGATCTCGGTGCTATCCAGAACAGACTTGAGCACACGATCGCTAACCTTGACAACGTAGTTGAGAACACAACAGCAGCTGAGAGCCAGATTCGTGATACAGATATGGCTAAGACCATGGTTGAGTACACGAAGAACAACATTCTCTCACAGGCAGGTACAGCAATGCTTGCACAGGCTAACCAGTCTACACAGAATGTTCTGTCACTGCTCGGCTAATAGCTTCCTAACAGTCTACAGACAACAGGTCGCTACTATAGAAAAGAGGTCGGTTTTACCGGCCTCTTTTCAATTGAAAAAAGACTTTGTAATCATTTTTGAATCGAATATAATAGAATCATGGAAAACAAAGCGTATACAAAACTTCTAAGCATATGCATACCTTCATATAACAGAGGCCACAGGGCACTGACTCTTGTCAGAAGTATTCTTGCAATGAAATGCATTTCAGAAAGAGACGATATCGAGATAATCCTTTCAAATAACGGAAGCAGCCTTCACACGGAAGAATACGATGAGATCGAATCAATATCAGACGAAAGACTTAAATATAACCGTTTTGAGGAAAACATCCTGTATTGGAGAAACTATAACGAGATTATTAAAATGTCTGAAGCTCACTGGGTTCTTCTGGTGAGTGATGAAGACAGTCTGGATGAGAATGTGCTTAATGATTTCATAAATTATCTCGATACATTACCCGGCACCGGTATGATCAAAACCGGGACATCCGTGCAGTACAGAGATTTTCCTTCCGTATACGCGAAAGCCGGTGATGAAGCCCTTAAGGCTTTCTACCTTACCGGAAATTATATATCCGGAACCGTATACAACAGGGAATATGTTACGGATGACCTGATCGATGGATTGAAAAAACTGTATGAAGGAGATGAGGGATATTACTACTATCCGCATCTGTTTGTGGAGGCATATGTTCTCAACATTGCCGATTTTTGCTTTTACGATAAGATCCTGGTCATAGAAGGCGAAGATGAGGGTGATATTCCCAGGGCAGAGAGTGTTTCGGTACCTGTTTTTGCATCGTGGCAGACAAGGGTAAAACAACTTGGCGGATATTTTAAGCTTATAAAGGATCTGGGTATAGATGACGACAGAAAACAGCTTATGTTTATGATGGCGGTTTGTAAGACAATATCACTTATTGCGCTCGTAAAGGATAGGTATATAAGTGCGGGAGAAGACTGGAACAGTATTTATGTCACATCGGGGAATGCAATCCTTGATGAAGTCAGAAAGTGCGGTATAGAAGTGATTAATAATAATATGGAACCGTACCTTGAGGTCACGGCCGATTTTATCAGAGAGGATCTCGTATAACATGGATGAACTTATCGAGGGAATAGAGAGTACGATTATCTCGCTTATGCGCTACGATCTGAACGAATACCCGAAACAGGCACAGGAGCTTGCAAATAAAATGATGGTAATATTTCCGGCGATCATAGACTGCTATAATGACCCGCTGATGCAGGATAAAAGAGAAGATGCCATGTACTGGCCGGGACAGCTCGAGCGTATACTGGCTGCTTTTGACAGGGGAGATGCTTTTGAGGTGACAGATGTTCTGTACAATGAAACCCGGGCTAATCTTATGGAATTAAAAGCTATTCTGACACAAAGGGGATTGATATGATGCCGGATTCAGTATATCAGAACAATATTGATGCAATGAGAGAGCGTTTTGCGGACATCGTAGCTCTGATCGAAAAACCTGAAGAACAGGTGAAAATGATTGACGAGGAGTCGGCAATAACTGCTGATATTACAGAGATAGACGGGAAAACAGTTTTGCTGGCACATAAAAATGATGCTGTTTACCGCCTGGACAGTCTGTATGAAAGCGGGGAGATGCTTGATGTATGGTTCAAGAGTCTTGGAGATGAATGGGACCTGAATTCAAAACTGTTCATGTATGGTCTCGGAAACGGGATGTTTGTGAGAAAGTTTTTAAGATCAGCAAGACCTGACTGCTCCATTGTGGTTCAGGAACCGTCCTATAAAATATTCAAAACGGTATTGGAGAATTTTGATCTGTCGGATATATTTACCGATCTGCGGGTGCGGTTTGTTTTCTGGCCGCTGTATATAGGAAATTCCGTCAAATCCGTATATGAGGATATAATGTCATATACGGATATCAAGTCATTTAAAAATGCATGTTATCTGAACTATCCCGAATTGTTCGGCAGGGACTGCACGGCATTTTTTGAAGGATTGGAACGGGTAAGGGACTACGCAACGGCCAATCAGATCGTTCATGACCGGTTCGGAGGAGATTACAATAAAAACACATTCAACAATATGCTGTTCCTGAAGGAGTCTATGGATCTTGTAAAGCTTTCGCAGCATATGCCGAAAGATATTCCTGCTGTTATAGTGGCAGCCGGGCCGTCTCTTGACAAGAATATCAAAGAGATCGCAAAGGCGAAGGGGAAAAGTCTTATCATTTCAACCGACACTGCTCTTAAGCCGTTATCCCTTGCAGGTATAGTTCCCGACATAGCTCTTATCATGGATGGAAAAAAGGATGAAAGATATCTGTCGGAGGAGGACTCCCGGCAGGTACCCATGGTATGTACACCGAGAAGCGGAACAGAATTTCTGCATCTTCATACCGGAATAAAATTTTTTACAAATGATTTTTGCGATCATATTAATAATTTTTTACAGGATCATGGCGGTAAACTGTTTAATCTTGAGACAGGCGGATCTGTTGCGAATTCGAGTTTCTCTCTGGCAATGCTGTTTCATTGCAAAAAAGTGATCCTGATGGGACAGGATCTTGCGTACACGGGAGATAAGACTCATTCCGGCGTTACCGTAAGGGGGTCGGTAAAGACAGAGGTGAAAGATCTTGAACATGTTGTCATGGATGTTGATATAAACGGAGATCCGATAAGATCCTCGGCTGAATTTAAACTGTACAGGGAATGGTATGAGCAGAAGATAGCTGAGAATCCGGATGTTACGGTTATAGATGCAACTGAAGGCGGAGTAAGGATCGCCGGAACGCAGCTGATGACGGCAAGTTCGGCGATAGAAAAATACTGTACGGCTGACTTTGACTTTAATGAGGTGATCTCTAAAGCGGTTCCCCTGTTTGACGAGATCAAAAAGAAAGAGTTTGATGATTACGTAAAAGCAGTTCCAAAGCAGATGAGTGATCTTCGAAGACTGATAGGGAAAACACTTGCCGATTATATTTCCATGAGAAAAATGGTCCAAAGTGATGACTACCGTAATTCCCGCATGAGAAAGCTGTATGACGACTGTCAGAAGCAGACAAAGATGATCGAGGATAATCCTGTGATCGAGTACGTTCACAATCAGATGCAGGAGAAATCCAGTGAGCTGCTTGATACGGTCAATAAACTCGAAAAGGATGAGAAACAGGAACTTCTTACGGTATGTGACATAGGAGAGCAGTATCTGAGAGATATGGATAATGCCATTACGGAACTGGAGCCGTTCATGGATGTGATCAGAAAGGATTTTGGTGCGTAGATTTCGATAATGCATAATAATAACGTTTCAAAACTTATCAGCATATGCATTCCTTCATATAACAGAGGACACAGAGCCCTTGATCTGGTAATAAGACTTCAGGGTATGGACTGTATTCGGCAGAATTCGAACATTGAGATCATTGTTTCGGATAACGGGAGTACGGAACATACTGCTGAATATGATGAGATCAGGTCGATGACAGATGATACTCTTGTATATAACAGGTTTGAAACGAACAGGAACTTTTACGGTAATTTTAATACAGTAGTAAAGATGTCACGGGGACAGTGGTGTATGCTGCTCAGCGATGAAGACACCGTCGATGAGTCAGAATTTGAAAATGTGCTCGAGTTACTTGAAAGTAAGTCTGAATGTGGCGTGATAAAAGCCAAAACATCAAAGCAGTATGCGAACTACACCATGCCTGAGGGATGCCATGGCTCGGCCGGATATGACGCTCTCAGATCGTTTTTTTTAATGGGAAATTATATATCCGGTACGATATATAACAGGAAATATGTAACGAATGAACTCATTGACGGACTGTGTGGATTATATGAGGGAAATGAGGGATATTTTCACTATCCGCACCTGTTTGTAGAAGGGTTTGTTTTGAATCTGTCTGATTTTTATTATTATGACAGATGTTTCATAATAGAAGGAGAACCCGAGAAAAATCAGCCGTTATCACAGACTATAGACACCCTGCCCGCGTGGTCGTCATGGGAAAGCAGGGTTGCACAGCTTGAAGGATACCTGCGGCTTATCAGGGATCTGCAGCCGGACCGTAAAACAACGGATATGATGTTTCGTGTTGCCGTGTGGAGAACGGTAAACCTTATAGCTCTTGTAAAAGAAGCGTATGTTCTCAAAGGAATGGACTGGCCGCAGGTATGTGAATCATCCGGTAACAGGATACTTGAGGTCGTGTCAAGGTGCGGTATAGCTGCTGTTAATGAGGCAATGCTTGACTATCTGCAGATTTGTGCACAGATGATCAAAACGGAAATGCTATAAGCAAAGAAGGAGAAAGAGAATGTTTGACTATCTGATCATAGGGGCGGGAGTTACTGGCATCACGCTGTCCAAGTTTTTAAGAAAAGCCGGGATAGACAGTGTTCTTGTTCTGGAAAAAGAAGATCGTCCGGGCGGATTGTGCAGGACAGAGATGATAAACGGACACACGCTTGATATTGGCGGCGGTCATTTTTTTCATACAAAACATCAAGAGATATTTGATTATATATTCTCATTTCTTCCGGAAAATGAGTTCAATTATTTTGAACGAGTATCAAAAATCAGGATCGGGGATGTGACGATCGATTATCCTATCGAATCAAACATATGGCAAATGCCTATAGATGATCAGATAGAATACCTCATCTCTGTTGTCCGCAACGGAGAGGCACTTGGAATGGGAGAGCCTCATAATTATGAGGAATGGATCAGATGGAAACTCGGAAACAAGATATGTGATGAGTATATGATCCCGTATAATGAAAAACTATGGGGAGTATCTCCTTCTGAAATGGACGTGGACTGGCTGTATAAGATACCGAGGGTCAACGTTGACGAGGTTCTCCGGTATTGCCTTGAAAGAAAGCAGGATGTGACAAAGTTTCCCGCGCATATACATTTCTATTATCCGAAAAAGGGTGGGTTTGAGAGCATAATCCATGCTATAGCCAGAGATGAGATGGTAAATATCAGACTGAACGAAGCCGTGACGAAGATGTTCCATACAGGTATATCCTGGATAATAAACGATACTTACGAAGCGAGAAATGTTATTAATACAACACCTTGGAATGATCTGTATGAGGCATTGGGAAAACCTCAGGAGATTGAAAAAGATATTAGTAAGATACGATACAATCGGATAGTTGTATCGCTTTATGAACACGCTTACGAACATGACTGGCATTGGCGATATGTTCCGGATAATGCAGTGGTTCATCACAGAGAATTCTATATAGGCAATTTTGCAAAGGACAGCAGAGCTGACGGAATCTATCTTGAAACCGGTACAAAGCGATTTGATGAGAATACTGCGGAATTTGAAGGAAAACGGCCGATCGCGAACTATGAAACCGATGCCGCTTATCCGATCCCGGTAGTCGGTCATACAAACGCCATCCATAACATTCTTGACTATTACGAACCGATGCACCTCTACGGATGCGGACGATGGGGACAACATGAGTATCAGAATGCGGATGTATCCATGTATGAAGCTTTAAAGTTTGTAAAACGCCTGACCGGAGGAGAGATAAATGGCTGAGATGGAAACGCTTGAGGAGGTTCTCGGTCAGGGACAGGGAATATACTCGGAACTATGCAGGCATGAGGATATACAGTTTATCGTGTGCCCGGCAAGTCTCGGGGATACGGTAAATGTAGGCGCATTCCTTACAACATACAAGAAGATCCACAATGTAAAAAAGGTGATACTTGTCGTAAAAGAACATCAGGTTCCGCTTGCCGGGATATTTCCCGGGGCTGATCAGTGCTTTGCATTGACAAATGATGAAATGGTCAGCTTGAGGTATTATCTTACGGTATTTAAAAAGGAAAAAGACAACAATGTCCTGTATGGATATTTTTCCATGAAGGACGATCGGTTATGGGAAACATCAAATGCAAAACTGACGAATTTTGTTGATGAGTATAAATCACTGATACTTGATATACCGCTGGATTCCGTTATAGATAATATAAGAATCCCACAAATAAATGAAGAAGATCGGGACAGGTTCACAAATACTGTTTTACTGATGCCTTTCTGTCAGGGGAAGTGGAGATGCAGCGATGATCTCTGGAATGGTTTGATCAGTTATTACAAAGAGCATGGGGTCAGGGAGATATATACAAATATCGGTAATCCCGCCGATCATGCCATCGAGGGGACCGAGGGATTGAGTCTTTCCGTCCCGGAATTGTTGGCATACAGTGATCAGTTTACAAAGATTATCGGCATACGCGGGGGTATATTTGATGTACTCGCACTGCGGGATGATGTGAAAACTGATGTTATCACACCTGATATTGAGTCTCGTTTCTGGGGGAAATGTGAGATAGATACTACAAGACATCCTCTGTATTACGGAATCAAAAATCTTAATCCGAATGCGAAGGTAAGAGAATATTCGTATACGGAGGGGTGTGATGATACACTTATAAAAGAAATAACAATAACAGAGTAAACGTCAGGAGAAGGCAGAATGATCTTCATTTTTTGTCCACGCGGCAATGCCACCGGAGGAACGGAGTTACTGCATCAGCTTGGGTATAAACTGAATCTTTTCGGTTTTGAAGTCTGTATGTATTATTATGGGGATGATAACGGTTTGCCGGTCTTGCATCCGCGGTTTAAAGGATACGGTGTTCCGATAGCAGAATCGGTCTCAGATCAGGCAGATAATGTTTTTATATATCCAGAGATGATGGTATCATCCCTGATAGATATAAAACGACAGCTTCCGCTGTCAAAGCATGTATTATGGTGGCTCAGCGTTGATAATGCAGGGATGACTCCCGAATTGATAAAGATCGTATCAGATGAGAAAGACCTGATCCATTTTGTACAGTCCTATTATGCACTTGATTATGTAAAAAGTGTTCTGCTTGTTCCGGATGAAAGGTTATACTATCTGTCCGATTATCTCAATACGGATTTCCTGAATATACATTCAGATGATAAAAGGGACGACATTGTTCTGTTTAATCCGAGAAAAGGTTTTGAACGGACCTCGGGATTGATCAGATACAGTGATTACAGGATAAAGTGGCAGGCACTTGAAGGCCTTGCACCGGAAGATATCCCTATGGTATTGAAAAAAGCCAAGGTATATATTGACTTTGGAAACCATCCCGGCAAAGACAGGTTTCCGCGAGAGGCGGTTTCCTGCGGCTGCAGGATCATTACCGGAAGAAGAGGTGCTGCAGCGAATGATAAAGATATCCCAATACCTGAAGAGTTGAAGGTATCTGATGATGCCGCTGACGATAAGATCCTGGACCTTATATGCGCTCTTTTACAAAACTATGACAAAACAGAAGAATTATATACGGAATACAAGAATAAGATCTCTGAGGAGTTTCATTCGTTTGAAGCGGATGTTCTGAGTGTTTTTAACGAAATAACGGAAAAAACCGAGCATGATACGGATAGAAGTGAAAAGGATTTAAGAGAGGATCTGTTGGATGCGGTAACAAAAGAGGATTACAGAAGATCACTATACCTTATCACCATATACAGGATCAAAAAATATGTGATCGATGAAGTGATCATGATCCTCGAAGGATATACACGACTTGGCCTGGGCGAGGATCAGACTGCAGTGTACATTATGAATAAGCTGCTTGATATGAATCCAAAAAACTATGAAGCATATCTGATCAAAGCACGAGCTCTATCCGGCCTTGATATGGAAGGTGCTTCGGAAGCGATAGACAATGCTGTCAGCTTCAGTAAAGGTACAGAGGACGAAGAATATATAAAAGAATCGATAAACGCATTGGGATTTAAGTGAGCAAACAAGATCAGCGAAGGAGCCGGTCACGGAAACGGATATGATAACGCTTACTAGATAAGCCTGTTCAGCATTTGGGTAAACAGGATGGCTCCTTCATAATTCAGATGATCTATATCCGCAAACAAATCTGAGTCGCATGATATGTCACAGTACTTAAAATCGTGAAATGAAATGTTGTCGAATAATGACTTATATTCAGCGATTTTATTATAAAAATACTCTTTCCACTGTTCCATCATAGTGTCATCATCTTTGCATGAGGAAATGTGTTGAGGAAACAAAACAAGATGGATCCTCATCTCCGGATTCAAAGCATATATATATTTCAACATAGAGAGAAAAAGTGTTTCGTTCTCTTTTAGTGTCTTTGGATGTTTCTTATGGATCAGTGACGTGTTCAAAAATGATAAAGTATTGTCTTCGTTCGGAATATACTTACCGGTGCGATTCGCTAAAAATGGCATGGTTGTATAACCTTTATATAAGGGTGCACCAAATATATCCGGAACAATTATCTTGTCCCAGATCAGTACTTGATTCTCCGTAACTCTTCTATAATGATAGGAATCAATAGAATTCAAAACAGATTTGAAATCAATGGTCATGTTTTTATTTGAATCAAAATGATGTGCAAGCAGAATACCACCGGATTTAACAAAATATGTAATAGCATTTCGGGAAAGAGAAGTGTCGTAGTTAAAATATGTGTAATCGAACATATCAAAGATCACGTTCTTCAGATCAGTAAGTTTTTCAGGGTGTTCTGTTATGCAATATTTAAGTACTTCATAATTATAGAAAATGTCCTGACCACCCACAGCAAGATTTGCAACGGGACTCGTCATCTTGTCAGGAATAATACCTACCTCTGCATGTGAAAGACCAAGGGCAACTGTCTCATAATGTGAAACTGACTGGTTCATCATGATTCTGTCCGCGGTCATTCTTGGAAGCGATGCATGTGCAATTCTATAAAAATCAAGAACCTTATCCTTAATCTGTTCTATACTGACAAGTTTATTGAAAATGTCCTCTGACGCTTCGCTGTCACAGGCGATGATTATATAATCTGCAATAGAAACGGTATCTTGAGATAACGATATATTTACATATGTATCATTATCAAATGAAATAGTCTCAATAACCTCACAGCTGGTCTTAAGATTATCAACTACATAAGGAATATCACAGGCGTTTCCAATGATTATAAGTTTATACACATAAACCTCCGAACCTGGAACTAAGAGAAACAGAACCTTTAAAACAATACCAATGGATTATATCAGTTACAGCTTTGCGATCTCAAATATACCGGAGAGCTGTTTTTCATATGAGAACTGCTCGGAGATCTTCTTATGTCCGGATGCAGCGATCTGCCTGCGAAGGTCATCGTGCTGAATGTAGTAGAGAGTTTTATCATATGCATCTTCGATACTTTCATACATCACGACATCCTGTCCGTCAATGAAGTTCTCAGCAAGTTCCGGTTGGAAATTGGACAGAAGGAAGCCTCCTGAACCGAGAATGTCCATGACCCGAAGAGGGATGCCCGATTGCAGTATCTTGAGGGTGATATTTAGGTTTATGGAGCTTGCCTTGAACACTTTTGGCATTTGATCATAATAATTGCATGAGCCCATGTAGTTTACGTTTCGAAGGAGATCACATTTTTCCCATGAATAGATATTTACTTTCATACGCTTTGCAAGAAGATTCAGAAGTATAAGCCGGTCATTCCGGGTGATCTGAGCCCCAATGGCATATGACAGGGCTTCTTTTGGAAGCACAAACTCGGTAGCAGGATCAAGTTCTTTAAAGTGCCTGTTTATCCTGGCTGTCAGGTCATCTGTCAGCATTTCGTTCACAAACCAGTACCCGTAGATCTTCGACTGTGTGTTTACAAGTGCATCGATATATCCTCTGCAGTATTCGTCCATTAGGCTTAAGTACTGACTGAACATGGAATCATACATCTTGCCGACAAACGATACATCCGATGAATATAGTTGCTGCTCCTGCTTCGTAAGCTTTACGGCATCAAGTCTCTTACAGTTGACGGCAAGAGGCATGTGGTAAACATTTGAAAATCCTTTTTTGCGGTAGCCTTCCGCCTGGATGCGATCGAAGACGAATACATGATTTTCGGCGTAGCCGAGAGTTCTCTCTATATCAGGCACATCAAGAGGATTATCGTAACTCCATGATATGTATTTAAGCCCTTTACTGTGACAGCATTTTGCGACCAAAGGAAAATAGTTGACCGAAAATACCGCATCATAATCATCTTCATCAAGGACTTTGGAAAAACGCCATTCAAAGAACTCATCCTCGTTCTTGTCATCAAACTGATATGAAACGGTCCTGTAAGAAATACCCTTTTCATCAAAGGAGGAGACTAAGTCATTGTATGTGAATGTCCCTGCGGCCCATTCGAATATCAGTAATTTCATAACATGGCTTTCCTTTTAAAATCACTCCACCAGAGCGCGATGTTTGCAAGATTCTCTTTTTGCTCGCTGTCGCTTTCAGGCTTGTAACTGATGTTTACAAAGTTATCTATATTAGGGACTTCCGGAAGATCCCTCCTGCAGATTCCGGCGTCTTCGCCCGAGGGGATGAATGTAAACATCGAAAGGTTCTGGCGGGCTTTAAGTTCCCGTCCGTAGTGCGAAGATCTGTGAAACAGTATATGAGCAAACCTTGTGTATATATTGTTCAGAGACAGGGTGTCATTTCCGGTACGAAACTCGTGACCTGCCAGATCAAACGTGATCACGACATCGGGATCTTCTTCTGCAATATCATAATACTGTTTTCCCGGATCAGCTCCGGCCGTATCTATAACATTGCCGCCTGTAACACTTATAAAATCATCTGCCAGGCGTTTGTGGTAGTTGTATTTTTTTGAATCAATGAGATACAGGATTTTCATGATCATCAGTTTATCACTTTTTTTAAAATATATGAATATGAAAATCATAACAGAACGCTTTCTTAACAATCCCTGTTTTGGTATAATGCAGTTGTAGGTAAGAGGGTATAAGCGGAGGATAAGGCTTTTCTATGAACATTGAACTGTGCGCATCGATGATGTGTGCCAATTACGGCAATCTGGAAAAGGAAGTAAGAGATCTAGAAGAAGGAGGGATCGATTCCTTTCATATCGATATAATGGACGGACGTTATGTTCCGAACTTTGCCATGTCATTAAATGATATGGCTTATATCGCATCGGCTACAAGAAAGCCTCTTGATGTCCATCTGATGCTTGAACATCCGAACAATAACGTTCATCTGTTCCTGGAAAAGCTTCGCCCGGGCGATACGGTATACATACATCCCGAAGCGGAGTATCATCCTTCCACAACACTTCAAAAGATAATAAATGCGGACATGGTCCCGGGGATCGCGATCAATCCCGGAACGAGCGTTGAGACCGTTGTTGAGATGCTCCAGATCGTCAAAAAAGTTCTGGTGATGAGCGTTAATCCCGGAAATGCCGGACAGATGTATCTGCCTTATGTTTCCAAAAAGTATGACAAACTTCTTCCGCTGCAAAGGGAGATGGGATTTGATGTATACTGGGACGGAGCCTGCTCGGCGGATAAGATCATTGAATTTGCACCGAAGGGAGTGAAGGGTTTTGTTCTCGGAACCACGCTCCTGTTCGGAAAGAAGGCACCTTACGGGGATACACTTAATGAGATAAGGAGGCTTGTATGACTTACAAAGAACCCTATGTTATAGCTGAGGCCGGATGTAATCACATGGGCAGCATGGACATTGCGCACGAGCTCATCGTTACAGCGGCGATGTTCTGTAAAGCTGATGCGATCAAGTTTCAGAAACGTTGCCCGAAAGAGCTTCTGACTCCCGAGCAGTACAACGCTCCGCATCCAGTTCCGTACAACTCGTACGGGGATACATACGGAGCCCACAGAGAGTTTCTGGAGTTCGATCTTGATAAGCACAAACAGCTCAAGAAGTGGTGTGAAGAGGCGGGGATTACATATTCTACGTCCGTTTGGGATATGACGAGTGCCAAAGAGATCGTTTCCATCAATCCGGTGTTCATCAAGATCCCGAGCGCCTGCAATACCAACTTTGATATGCTCGGATATATCTGTGACAACTATGGCGGCGAGATCCAGCTGTCGTTCGGAATGACCACACGCGAAGAAGAGGACAGCATTGTTAAGTTCTTCGAAGAGAGGGGACGAGCAAAAGATCTGGTGCTCTTTAACTGCACATCGGGATATCCTGTTCCCTTTAAGGACGTTTGCCTGCTTGAGATCACGAGGATGCGTGAAGCGTATGAGGACAGGGTTAAAGCCATAGGCCTTTCTGGACATCATCTCGGTATAGCCATAGATGTTGCCGCATATACACTCGGAGCAACGATATTTGAGAGACACTATACTCTTGACCGTACATTTAAGGGCACGGATCATGCCGCATCCCTTGAGCCTGACGGCATCAGAAGACTCAAGAGAAACCTTGAGAATACAAGGGATGCACTTACATACAAATCCGAAGAGATACTTCCCATCGAACAGGTGCAAAGAGACAAGCTTAAATACAGGAAAAGATAAAATGAACGTTGCTTTCATTCCGGT
The DNA here is from genome assembly GCA_024695145.1 of Lachnospiraceae bacterium. Classification (GTDB taxonomy): domain Bacteria; phylum Bacillota; class Clostridia; order Lachnospirales; family Lachnospiraceae; genus UBA2868. The sequence continues at coordinate 65,947 of JAILIS010000002.1, read as the reverse complement.
AAGAGGCGGGAGCAAGTCGATCCCTCTTAAAAACATCAAGGAACTTCATGGCAGACCGCTGGTATATTGGACCATAGCAGCGGCCTGTGACTGTCGTGCGATCGATAAAGTATATGTTGCCACGGACAGCAGTGATATCAAGATGTGCGTGGAACGTATCTGCGCCGAAGATTACAAAAGGTTCGGAAAGGTGAATCTGATAGGCAGATCTGCAGCCACAGCCACGGATACGGCATCTACCGAGAGTGCCATGATAGAGTTTGCCAAGAAGCACCGCTTTGACAACATAGTACTGATCCAGGCGACAAGCCCGATGCTCACCGGTGCGGATCTTGACAACGGATTTGATGTTTTTGCTTCGGAAGGAACAGACAGCGTACTGTCCGTGGTGCCTCAGAAGAGATTTATATGGGGTGTGGACAATGAGGGAAACGCATCGCCTGCTAATTACGATTATCAAAACCGGCCGCGGCGTCAGGATTTTGAAGAGTATTATGTTGAAAACGGTGCTTTCTACATAACCTCGAGAAAGGATCTGCTGCAGAGCGGCAACCGTCTTTCGGGCAATATCAGGATATCCCTGATGAATGAAGATACGTATTATGAGATCGACGAACCGTCAGACTGGGTTGTTACCGAAGCTCTCATGGCAAAACGCGATCTGCTTGAAGAGGAAAAACAGAAGAACAGCGGTGAAGATACCGCACCCCGGGATGACGGTCCGGAAGAAAATGCGGATGAAGGCATTAAATATAAAATGTTCCTGACAGACTGTGACGGATGTCTTACGGATGGTGGTATGTACTATTCCGAAAAGGGAGATGAGCTCAAGAAGTTCAACACCAAGGACGGGGTCGGCTTCAGACATCTTCGAGAGAAAGGGATAGTAACAGGGGTGGTCACAGGTGAGGATGTGGCTCTCAATAAACGCAGATGTGAAAAACTGAAGATAGATGTTCTCGCACAGGGATGTACCGACAAGGTATCGACGATAAACAAGCTGTGTGCCACGTACGGGATCAGGCCTGAAGAGGTTGTGTACATAGGTGATGACGTACTTGATATAGAGGCCTTGGGATTTGTGGGACTCGGATGCTGTCCGGCGGATGCCATAGCAAAGGTCAGACAGGCTGCCGGGTATGTTACGAAAGCAAAGGGCGGAGAAGGCGTTATCCGTGAAGTGGTCGATATGATACTTGGTGATTAGAATGACTGTTGCGCTGATATTATCCGGAGGTACCGGAACAAGACTTGGGAGCAGTCTTCCCAAACAATACATAAAAGTTCAAGGCAGAATGCTGATCGCATACTGCCTTGAAATGTTTGCGGGACATGACAGGGTTGACGGGATATGGATCGTATCTGCACCCGAATGGAAAGAAGAGATACTGAGTGAGTGCAAACGTATAGGGATCGGTAAGAACGCTGTCATGGGATTTTCTCTTCCCGGTAAAACGAGGCAGCTGTCCATACTGAACGGACTTAGGGATATTGATGCATACGTAAGATCAAACGTTGGGCCGGATGAAGATCCCATGATCATCATACATGATGCGGCAAGGCCGAATCTTACGGCCGTATTTGTCGACAGATGTCTTGATGCCATGGATGGATATGACGGAGTGATGCCGGTCATACCGATGAAGGATACGGTTTATTACAGTGAAGACGGAAGAAAGGTTTCAAGTCTTCTTGACAGGAGCCGGATATACGCCGGACAGGCTCCCGAGGTCTACCGTCTGCATTCATATCTTTCGGCAAATGAAAAGCTTCTTCCCGATGAGATACTAAAGATCAACGGATCGACCGAACCTGCGGTCATGGCGGGGCTGAAGGTCGCCATGATCCCGGGCGATGAGAACAATTATAAGGTTACGACAAAGGAAGACATGGACCGGTTTTCAAACCGGTTTATGTGAGCGGACAGTCGGTATATGAGGAAATATATTTCATGAAAGCACTTGTACTGGAAGATATCGGAAAACTTGAATACAAGGATGTTCCAAAGCCTTCTCCGGGCAAAGGAGAGGTGCTTGTGGCAGTTAAGGCCTGCGGGATCTGCGGTTCTGATATTCCGAGGGCATACAGGGAAGGTGCGCACAACATGCCGCTTATCATCGGGCATGAATTCTCGGGCTGTGTGGAACAGACCGGAGACGGAGTATCTTCCGGTCTGATCGGGAAACGTGTCGGTATATTTCCGCTCATACCGTGCGGAAAATGTCTGCCGTGTCAAAGCGGCCGGTATGAGATGTGCAGGGATTATGATTATCTCGGATCAAGATGCAACGGTGGATTTGCGGAATATGTGACCGTTCCCGAATGGAATCTTATAGAACTGCCGGAGGAAGTTACATACGAAGAGGCCGCGATGCTCGAGCCGATGGCTGTAGCCTGCCATTCCGCAAGAACCGTTCTTCCTCTTTTACCTGGCAGTCAGGAGCCGGCTATATCGCGCCCTGTGATAGCTGTATGCGGTCTTGGGACAATCGGAACACTCCTTGTCATGCTGCTTTCGGACGCCGGATATAAGGAGCTGATAGTTATAGGTAACAAACAGTTCCAGAAAGAGACGGTCACGGGACTTGGCATTATAGAGGAGTATTACTGCGACAGCAGCAAAGAAGACTCATATGATTTTATAATGAAAAAGACAAACGGGAAAGGTGCTGATATATTCTTCGAATGTGTCGGAAGCAGCGCAGTGGCATCTCTTGCGGTAAGCGCCGCCGCACCCGGCGGATCCGTTTGCTTTGTCGGCAATCCCCGCTCCGATATGACCTTTGAAAAACAGGTCTACTGGAAGATACTGCGTAATCAGCTTAAGATCTTCGGAACATGGAATTCATCATTTTCGGGAAACCGTGATAATCCGGATGATGACTGGCACTATGTTATTTCCAGACTTGAGCGCGGCTGTATAGATCCTGCGAAACTTATTACCCACAGGTTTTCTCCGGAGGATATCTTAAGCGGCTTTGAGCTGATGCGCGACCGGAAAGAAGATTATATAAAAGTGATCTGTACTACAGCTTGAATCCCGTGCCGGTAAACAGCGCGATATCCCTTCCCGTATCATCGGATACTTTAACCGTTATCACGATCGATGTCTTTCCGCTCTTTAAACATTTGGCTTTTGCGATGAGCCGTTCTCCTTTCGGGGCGGACAGATAGTTGATGCTGATCTGCTGCGCCACGGTCAGTGCGTGGATATTGTTGGCACATACCGCAAATGCAAAATCAGCAAGAGTGAAGATGGCACCTCCCATAACACCGCCGTATGCGTTCCTGTGACAGTCGTTAAGTGTTACGCTGCACTGTGCACTGTCTTCTGCAATCTCATCGATCACCATTCCCGCATCGGTTGCAAATCTGTCATTTTTAAAGTGTTCCCGAGCTTCCTCAAGTGTTGCAAAAGTTCCCATCTTTGTTTCCTCCTTGTCACTTTGACACAGTCGTCACCATAGTATTTTACGAAAATGAAGACGATTTTCCAAGAAAAAGTTGATAAACTGTTACATTACAAAACCATCTTGACGAAATGTCCGGTCTGGTTTATGCTATATGGGAATTGAATAACTGTTCTCTTATTCAGAGTGGTGGAGATACATAGGATCTGTGAAGCCACGGCAACCCCGGAAGGAAGGTGCCAACCTGAGCGAGTGATCGAACAATAAGAGGACTTGATCGAAATTTGAGTCCGCTTATTCCTATGATGAGCGGGTTTTTTATTTCACACAGTTTTCCTGAAGAAAGGAGAAATACAGATGGAAAAACGTTTATTTACATCCGAGTCTGTTACTGAAGGACATCCCGACAAAGTATGCGATGCGATCTCAGACGCGATCCTTGATGCGTGCATGGAGCAGGATCCCATGAGCCGTGTTGCCTGCGAGACTGCATGCTGCACGGGGTTCGTTCTCATCACCGGTGAGATCACGACAAATGCATACGTTGATATGCAGAAGATCGTAAGAGATACCGTAAAGGATATCGGTTATACCAAGAGCGAATACGGATTTGACGGAAACACATGTGCGGTTCTTGTTGCCATTGACGAACAGTCGGCAGATATCGCAATGGGTGTTGACAAAGCCCTTGAAGCAAAGAAAGGTGATATCAAAGATGATCTTGATACCGGTGCCGGTGATCAGGGTATGATGTTCGGATATGCCACAAACGAAACACCTGAATATATGCCTTATCCGATCTCGCTCGCACACAAGCTTGCTCTTCAGCTTACAAAGGTCAGAAAGGACGGAACACTTCCTTACCTTCGTCCCGATGGAAAGAGTCAGGTTTCGGTAGAGTATGATGAGAACGGCAAACCCGTAAGGCTTGAGGCGGTTGTTCTGTCTACACAGCATGATGAGGATGTCACTCAGGAACAGATCCATAAGGACATCAGGGAATGCGTTTTCGATCCCGTACTTCCCAAAGAACTTATCGATGACAAGACAAAGTTTTTCATCAATCCCACGGGACGTTTTGTAATCGGCGGTCCTCACGGCGATGCAGGTCTTACCGGCAGGAAGATCATTGTTGATACATACGGCGGATATGCACGTCACGGCGGCGGAGCTTTTTCCGGAAAAGACTGCACAAAGGTTGACCGTTCGGGCGCTTATGCAGCCAGATACGTTGCCAAGAATATCGTTGCGGCAGGTCTTGCAGACAAGTGTGAGATCCAGCTGTCATACGCGATCGGTGTTGCGCAGCCCACATCCATCATGGTCGACACGTTCGGTACCGGCAAGATCTCCGATGAGAAGCTTGTGGAAGTCGTCCGCGAAAACTTTGACCTTCGTCCCGCAGGCATAATCAAGATGCTGAACCTTCGCCGGCCTATCTACAGGCAGACGGCAGCTTACGGACACTTCGGCCGTAATGACCTTGATCTGCCCTGGGAGGCACTTGACAAAGTCGATGCATTAAAGAAATATCTGTAAGATCAGAGCTTTGATTCCATATCGTCAAGAGAGGCGTAGCCGTAGCATAAAGCTGAATTTGCTATCGTCTCCTTGGCGATATTTTTTCCTTCGCCTGCCATGCGCGCCACAAAACGTCCGTAGAGCGACAGTGTCAGATCGGAGTATGTTGATATCTCTCCACGCAGATATGTTTCGTATGAGGTGTTGTACAAAGTGTCTTCCGACGTGTGGATCGATCTTGCTTCCGAGGCTGCCTTCGGATATTCTTTAGCGAAGTCCTCCATCATCTGTACCTGGATCGCAACTATCGCTTCTATGATCTGTTTCTTATCTTCCGGGATCATCGGAAGTGAATCCTTTATCTTCTCATATTCTTCGGGAGCGCTCGTCTCTTCCATGCGTCCGTATTTTTCGGTGATGAGGTTCCAGCCTCTTGCGTTTGCCGTTTCAAAGTCCGCTATGAAGCTTTCGAGCATTTCCTCATCCCAGAGCATGTACTGACTTTTTCGCATTACGGAGAAGGTGGCATAATCATCCTGACAGCTTGCCCGGCCGCCCTGATTTTCCACCTTGTCAAACGCTTTCCATTCAAGAGATACTATCCTGTCAATAAGTTCGTCTTTCGTCGGTTTGGTTACTGCGCCAGGAGTTTTTCCGGCTTTTGAGACGCCGTATATTATCTCCGACGTGTGGTGATCGAGATAGTTATCCGTATCGCCTGTAAAGCCCATGTTATGAAGGGTCCCGAGAATTTCGGTACAGATGTCCTCTATGATGAGCAAACGGTCGTCAGCGGAGGCATCCGGAAGCTTTTCGAGTAATGAGCGGACAGTTCCGGCATTTTCCAGTTTTTCAAGGCCTTTATACATCCATTTCTGATAAGGGGCAAACTGCCTGTTCAGAAGATACATCATCTGCATGGTGCTTCGCATAAAATCAGCCAGATACACGGATGCCGTTACACTGTCGCCGCGCTTTAGCATCCTCGGGTAATTATACTGACCGCTCTGCGACATCAGTGCAGCTGCCTGCGCGATCCTGCATTTCCATACACTGTCCGGATAGTATTCTTTTATTTTGTTTCGGATCCATGTAAAGCCTCCGAGAGGATCTTCAAATACATCTCCGTTTACTACATGGGCATAACCGGCATCATCGGATAAAAACCATTCCTCCTCTTTTTTCGGTGCTCTCTTGATGCCTGTGAATTTCTTATAAAACCTGTCGATGGAAAATACTCCGGTCCTTTGTCCGGCTTTGGCGGTTTCAAGCCTGCTGTATCCCATGAATTCCTTCGGAAGCTTTTCGTATTCTTTCTGAAGTTCTTTTCCTATCTTCTTAAAGTCCTCTTTTGCAAGCCACATGCAAAATCCCGGGCCGAAATCGTGATCCGTGCTGAGCTCGTCATCAAATCCGAAACATTCGCTTCCCTCACCTACAAGACCCACAGCTATGCGGTCCTCATATTTCGGGAACTTTTCGTGTATCATCTGTTTTCCGAACTTTTCATAATACATGCGTGATAGTTCCAGACCGCTTACAGGTATGTCGTTTATAGATTCCTTTTCCGAGTCGCCGGCCGGGAGCTGTTCCAGCATCTGCTTCGCTGCCTCCATGTTCTGTTTTGTGATCTCGTAGGCATGAGACTTGCCAACGCATCTTTCTATCTCATTAAGAGCTTTTTCGTAATACTCAACACTCTTGCCGTATTCTTTTTTGATGAATTTGATCTCGCCCATTGCCGAAAGTGCGGCACTGTAATGATAGTCCGGAACCTCATCCTTCTCGAACAGCTCAAAAGCTCTTGTCAGATGTTCTTCGGCTTCATCCAGGCGGTCAAGTTTTATGAGGGTTGCAGCAAGGTTTGCGCAGGTGCTTGCTTCTTCTATGCGGCTATCACTGTGTGAACGGGCTATTCCGAGCGCACGCTCCAGGCAGTCCGCCGCGCTTTCGTGATCGTTCATTTCCTGAAAGAGCAGGGCCATATTGTTGAGGAGTGATGCATAAAGCATGGAATCAGGAGAGACGTTGGCATCGTAGTATGATTTTACCTCCTGATAGAGTCTGTTTGATTCCTTCAGAAGTCCCGCTGCACGGTATGCATTTGCGATATTGAGAAGAGACGTTGCATGCGCCATGGAACCCTTGACGGAACTGTTATCAAGAATATCGAGGAGTTTCCCGGAAAAAAGCTTCAGATTTTCAAAATCACCCGTTTCACGGTAATGTCCGATCAGCTCGTTCAAAAGCTGTATCATAATGTTCTCTTCTTTGTTCCGGGCTGCTTCTTCTATGTTTTCAAGTATGTATTTTTCGCAGCCCTCATTGTCGCCTGCTGTATACAGTCTGTCTATTTCCGCGTAGATCGCGTCTATGTTCATGATCTTTCTCCTTTAACCGAATATTTGGAAACTGTCGGATATCCAATACCATATTTTACCAAAAAAAAGTATATATCGGTATAATAAACATGTATAATCATCATGTTACATGTAATCGTGATCATTGACAGGAGGTGTTTCTTATGGCAGTAAAATGGGGCGTTCTCGGAACCGCAAACATAGCAAGGGGCTGCACCATACCCGGAATGAAAGAGGCTGACAACTGTATACTCTATGCGGTTGCCGGAAGAGACGAGGCAAAGGCAGAAAGCTTCCGGAGTGAGTTCGGATTTGAAAAGGCGTACACAGGATATGATGCTCTTCTTGAAGATCCGGATGTTCAGGCTGTATATATACCCCTTCCGAACAACCTTCATAAGGAATGGGTGATAAAAGCGCTGATAGCCAAAAAGCACGTACTGTGTGAAAAACCGCTGGCTCTTAATGCCGATGAAGAAAGAGAGATGTTTGCGGAAGCTGACAGGAACGGTGTGATCCTGATGGAAGCATATGCATATCTGCACACCCCGTATATCTCGTCATTACGATCCGACATACAAAGCGGCGTGATCGGGGATGTGGATTATATCGAAACCGCTTTTCTCACTCAGGGTTACCATGACGATATAAGGATCCGCAAGGAAACGGGAGGAGGAGCCCTTTATGATCTCGGCTGCTATTGTACGACGATGATCCTGTCACTTACGGACTCGGAACCGGATATGGTACTGGCCGATGCCGAATTTAACGATAAAGGTGTAGATGTGTTTACGTCCGCACTCCTTAAGTTCAAAAACGGATTAAGGGCTGCGTTTAACGTCGGTATGATCTTCCCTGCCGGAACGGATGCCAGACATGACAGGCTGTATATCCACGGATCAAAGGGCACCATCAGTTCGGATGTTGAATACAACCAGGCAGGAGATCTTTGCTATTGTGTTGTATCAGACGGAAAGAAGACGGAAAGAAAGATCCAAGCCAGACAGAATTATGCACTTGAGATCGAACAGCTCGGAAGATGCATCGAAAACGGGGAGAGTGCACACATATCGGCTGATTTTTCGATCAGGAATGCGAAACTGCTCGATATGATCCTCGAGAAGATCGGATACTGATATTGGTCATGACGGTATATATGATCAGAGGCAGTCTCGCGATAGCAAAAGACCGGATTGACTGTGACCTTTATGACTGGCTGGAAAGCAAAAATCATTCAAGATATACATACACAGGTGAATATATGAGTCAGTACAGCTGGTCGGAATTTTTCCGGTCTGAGCTTGATGACCTTAACTTCGAGGATTATTGACGTATATACTCATATCTGATTATTTTACGGGAATCGTGATAATGGACATTATGGCTGTGGTCATAATGCTGTGTGTCGGGATCTTTTTTGCACATAATAATAAAAAGACCGCCAGGGACAGGATATTTTTTCTGCTTATCATTTCTTCTCCATTTTTCCTGCTTTCTGACGGCGGCATATATGCTTGCACCGGAAGAGCACAGCATACCGTCAGACAGGTGGCCCGTACTGTTCTGCATCCCGATAGTCGCGGATCTTGTGATCACGATCATATATATATTTCTTTTTCTGACTCCGAGCCTGCTGGCAACGGGCGGGGTCACGGTCACTGTCGTACTGTCGGCTGTTTCTTATGTGATCGCTTACGGCTATGTCATGGTTTCCGTTTTCGTGTTATGGAAAAGAGACAGGATACTTACCGTGCTTCCGGTACTGATCGCTGCCGTAACGCTCTATTTTGAGATCACTTCGGATGCTGTCGTATCCAAAGCGCTCATGATCGCTTTGGGGATCCTGTATATTTATGTGTCTGAGCTTCGGCGGAGTCTGTTGATCAGGATCGGGGGCATAATGGTGGCACTGTTTGTTCTGATCATCGCCGTTATCGGAAATGAAGTCACATCAGCGGCATTTACATCATATCTCGTGACTCTCCATGACAGGAACGATGAACACCTTAAGGAAGTTGAGAAGTACATGGAACGTTTTGAGGCGCTTCCGTGGCTGATAGACTATTGGACGGATAATGCAGTTCGTGTAAAAGAGTGTCTGGAGTCGAAAGATCCGTCCGGTTTTTCCGAATCCGAACTGTACGCAACAGGCATAACGGAAGCGGAAACCATGACGGATGAGATGCAGCTTTTGTTTGCTTCGGCCTGTTACAAAAGTATAGACAAAGAATTTGACAATCAATACGAGATCCATAATCTTGACGATCTGTTCCTGATAGTTCCCTACGGGAATGATCAGGCGGTAAAACTGTTTGATGCCGAAAAACATCCGGACGGCTCATACGCTCTGGGAGATGATTTTGATATCCGGAAGAAACGCCGGGAATGGGATAATTACAATGCCGAAACCGGGAGCGATACGCACTGGACATGGGACAAGTACTCCAGAAGTGATGATTTCGGATTTTTCAGGACGATCGACGCAAGCCGGAAGGGAAATACGGCACTTTTGTGTAATTCGTTTAAACGCAGCGAGATATATGCTCATATGGATTATATGTCTGCGTTTCGGACAGAGGCGATGGGCTATCTGGCGGCTGTTGCCGCGGTCATACTTTTTACACTGTACATGATGATACTTCGTCCGATGGCATTTATGAGCAATACAATGAAAAGATACCGGACTGACAAAGATGCGGATATCGTTGAACGCGATATGGAAAAGATCGTTCAGAAAGACGAGATAGGAGCTTTTGCCAAAGATTTCACGGATCTTACATCGGAAATGAACCGTTACACGGAGGAAGTGGCACATCTTGCGGGGGAGAGAGAGCGTGTTGCAACCGAACTTCAAATGGCTGCGGACATTCAGGTCAGTGCTCTTCCGCGTGTCAGTGATGCTCTTCCTTCGAAAAGCACATTTGATGTTTTTGCATACATGAGACCCGCCAAGGAAGTCGGCGGAGACTTCTATGACTTTTTTATGACTGACAGCGGACAGTTTGTGTTTCTTATAGCCGATGTTTCGGATAAAGGGGTTCAGGCTGCACTGTTCATGATGTCCGCGAAGGGCCTGATAAATTACCGTGCGCGGGAGGGAGGAACACCGGCCGGGATACTTTCATCGGTAAACGATCAGTTGTGCAGGAACAACACATCACGGATGTTTGCCACCGTCTGGATAGGTATACTCGATCCCGATACCGGCGTTATCAAATGCGCAAATGCCGGACATGAGCATCCGGCGGTATCCGACGGAAAAGGTGTGTTCACATTCATCGGCAATGATGTTCATGGTCCGGCCATAGGCATTGTTCCCGGCTTTTCATATAAAGATTATGAGATAAAGCTCGACGAAACGGGATCGGTTTTCCTATATACCGACGGGGTTATCGAAGCAAAAGATCCTTCGGGCAGTTTTTACGGTGAGGAACGTATGATCGCAGATATAAACGGTCTTGGAGATGTATCTCCGGAACTTATGACAGAGTCTTTGACGGGTTATATAGATGATCATATCCGTGATGCGGTACAGTTTGATGATATGACCATGCTGTGCCTGAAGTATTACGGAAATATAAGGACAAGCTGATAAACATATGGTAAAATCAGGAAAAGACAGGAGGATTAACTATGATACAGAAGATAGCAGACAAAGACACACTGACTGTCCGGATAGAAGGGAGTCTTGATACCCAGTCATCACCAAATCTTACGTCTGAGCTTGAAGGGCAGCTTACCGGTGTGAGCAGACTTATCCTTGATCTTGAAAAAGTACCTTACATATCATCTGCCGGGGTACGCGCGATACTGCTCCTGCAACAGACAATGGACCGGCAGGGAAGCCTCACGCTTACAAACGTAAACAGCAGCATCGTGGAACTGTTTGATACCATAGGATTTCTGAATGTTGTTACGATCGATAATAAGTGATGCTGAAAATTACGGTTGATGACGACCTTGATCTCGAAAAAATAATAGATTCCGGCCAGTGCTTCCGCCCGTCAAAAACGGGCGACGGTACGTTTATGTTTGTAACGGGGGAGCACAGGGTTACGGTAACTGATGAGACTCTTCGCGCCGGTAAAAAGGATACGGAGGGGTCAACAAAGCTTTCGGTCTCATGCACCCGTAAAGAATGGGATGAGGTATGGCATCACTATTTTGATCTTGATACCGATTACAGGAGTATAAGGCAGAGCATACCCGAAGATGATATATATCTCAAAGAAGCCGCTTCGGCCGGTGCAGGTATCCGTATCCTTCGCCAGGATAAGTTTGAGATGCTTATCTCGTTCATCATTTCGCAAAGAAAGAGTATCCCCGCGATCCGTAACTGTGTTGAGAAGATCGTGGCTCTGTACGGCAGAGACGGATTCTTTCCGAAAAGTGAGGATATGCTGGGTGCGACGGATGAAGAGCTTTCGTCCTGCGGAATTGGATACCGCATACCCTATGTCAGAGCTGCGGCAGAGCGTGTCGCGACAGGCGGGATCGATCTTGAGAAGCTTGGTGATCTTTCCGGCGATGAACTGTTTGACGTGTTAAAATCATTTGCGGGGGTTGGGGACAAGGTGGCCAATTGTGTTGCTCTTTTTGCTTATCACAGGACAGAACGTGCACCGGTGGACACCTGGATAGCAAAAGTGATCGAAAAACAATACAACGGCATCGATCCGTTCCCGCGCTACGGAAAATATGCCGGCATTATGCAGCAGTATATGTTCTTTCATGCAAAATCCTAATGCCACTTACCCATGTCTTTTCTTTCCATGACGATCAGCAGAATGGTGTTTTCGGATATCGTTTTTTTGGGGTCGATGAAATGCCACATCTCACCTTTTGATCTTGCGGCTACGACGTTCAGGTTGGCACGTCCGCGAAGATCAAGTTCCACGAGGCTTTTGCCTACCCACTCTTTTTTGGGCTTCATTTCCACCATGTACATGTTGTCATCTATCTTAAAGAAATCATTGAACGATGATGACAACAGTATCCGTGCCGAACGGAATCCGCCCTCGCCTTCCGGGTCGAGGATCTTGTCCGCGCCGACTTTTAACAGGATCGAAGCCATGCGGTCGGAGGAAGCTTTGGCTACCACAAGCGGTACGTTCTGCTCCTTGGCCACGGCGATCGACATTATACTTGCGGAGAGATTATCAGCCATTGATACCACTACTATGTCCATGTCCTTCAGCCCGAGAGAAGCGACCTCATCTTCAACGGTAAGATCCGCAACTAACGCAGACGTACATTTGGAAGAGAATTCAGAGACCAGTTTTTCATCCTGATCCACGACCAGTACGTCGGCACCCATTTCATACAGGTTTTCCGAAATGCTCCGTCCGTATCTTCCGAGTCCCAAAACCGCGATTGATTTTTTCATAGCAAGCCTCCTGTTAAACTGTCTATCCTACGTAAAATGTTCCTTCCGCGTGTTTTATCTCATTTGCGGATCTGCCGGATCTCACAAAGAATACCGCCATTGATATCGGTCCTATCCTTCCGAGATACATGGATAATATGATGATGATCCGTCCCAAAGTGTCAAGAGTCGGAGTAACGGCTCTCGACAGGCCGACGGTTCCGAGAGCACTTGTAACTTCAAACAGGGCATCCGTTAAGTTCAAGCTGCTTTCGGCAATGAGCGCGGTCGTCATAACGATAAGTGTCACGGTACTTACAAAGATCACAGCGGATGCTTTCTGCATCATTTCACCGGAAACACTGCGCCTGAAGACCACGCTTTCCTTTTTGTTTGTAATATATGAAAAGGCATTCATGAAAAACAGGAAAGCGGTGACGGTCTTGATGCCGCCTGCCGTTCCCACGGGAGATCCGCCGATGAACATCTGTATGAATCCCATGATGCATGATGTCTCGGTAAGCTTCTCCTGAGGAAAAGATGCAAAGCCTGCAGTACGGAATGTTACGGACTGGAAAAAACTGTTCAGTATCTTGTCTGAAAGTCCCATATTTCCGATAGTATGTGGGTTGTTGTATTCAGCGAAAAAGATACATGCCGCACCGGCTACTATCAGAGTTGCCGTCATAAGAAAGACCAGCTTTGTGTGCTCGGAAAGATGGCTGATGAAACGAGCTCCCCCGTACCTGTTCCTGATGGCGGCACGTATCCCGTCAAATACGTCAAACCACACAACGAATCCTATACCTCCGAGTATTATCAACAGCATTGTGGTGCCCATCAGGAGGAACGAATCGTTAAAATCAGCCATGCTGTTCGCTCCTATGACATCCATTCCGGCGTTACAGAAAGCGGATACCGACTGGAACAGGGATGCCCACAGACCTTTTCCGAAACCGAGGAGCGGTACGAACCTTGTAGCATATATGAGTGCCCCCGCACCTTCAACTATGGCTGCGCCTCTGAAAATACGCACGAGAATGCGCAGTATCCCTTTGCTCTTGTCGATATTAAGGGAATCGCCGAGAAGCATCCGGTCCCAGAGAAAGAACTTCTTGCGCCAGAGCATCATGAGCATCGAGCCTACGGCGACTACTCCGAGACCTCCGATCTGTATGAGGACGAGAATGACAAACTGTCCGAAAAGACTCCAGTGCGCATAAGTATCCACGACGACAAGTCCTGTCACACAAACGGATGTTGTCGCCGTAAAAAGTGCGGTCGTAAAGTCCGTCTCCTGCCCGGGAGCGCTTGATACGGGAAGGAGAAGCAGGATCGCCCCTAAAAGTATAACGAGCATGAAGCTTAACGGTATCAGCTGCGTGGGTGAGAGGCGGAGACGCAGTATGCTGACTTTGTCACTTTGTGTTGTTCCCATGGTCAGTATTATAAAACTTATGAAAGACAGATTCCACCGTTTTGATAATGCTGTTATAATACGGAGTGTGAAAATACCCGTTTTTACTAAGAGGGAGATGATAAACTGATGGATACGGTTTCTCGGGATAATGACCGGAATACGGATGAAAGGTTCAGATGTCCGTGCTGCGGATATTATACGCTTCAAAGCCCCGGAGCTTATGAGATATGCCCGGTATGCTTCTGGGAGGATGATCCCGTGCAGGAGGATGATCCGGATCTGTGCGGCGGAGCAAATGAGCCAAGCCTTAACGAGTGCCGGGAAAACTACAGGAAGTTCAATGCCTGTGAGGAAAGGTTTCGGGATCGTGTAAGGGAGCCTTATTTGGAGGAGATAAGATGAACGGAACAAAGAAGAGCATGATCGCGGCAGCGGCTGCTTTGGTGCTTGTCATTGTTATATTTGCGATCCGGTATCCGGAGATCTTCCATGGCCCGGATGACCATACCGGTGCGCTCGCATCTTCCGATATCACACTTATACAGGAAACTGCGGAGCCCGAAGCCGGGTCTGAGCCTGAATCCGAGCCCGAAGCCGAGCCGGCATCTGACAGTGAGAGCAGTCCGGAGCCGGAGGAAGAAGCGGCGGATAACAGTATCACTCTCAGGTTCAGGAATGATAAACTTCTGATGCAGCATTATGAAAAGCACGGGAGGGATATGGGATTTGAGACCGCGAAAGAGTATGAAGCCGCCGCGGCGGCTGCAGTATCCAATCCCGCAGCTCTTCACAAAACAGAAGCCGAAGACGGCGATGATGTATACTATGTCGAGGACACGAACGAATTCGTCGTTGTATCGACAGACGGCTATATCCGTACGTATTTTCTGCCGGATTCGGGAATAAAGTATTACAACAGGCAGTAATCTATCGCAAGAGTGTTACCGGCGGCATTTACATTTGCACATGCGCCCGATATCACGGGCATCTGCGGAAACTGATGACCTATGTCCACATCCATGACAACAGGTACATTGTATTTTCCGAGGATCGACAGAACGGCCTGATAATGATCGAAGTCCCCGAACGTATCATCAAACCTGAGCGGGCGGCCGATCAGAAATCCCGCGGTATTGGCGAACCATCCCGCATTTTCCATCTGCCACAGAGCCCTTGTCATTGACATCACCGACAGATCACAGCTTTCAATAAACCATATTATGCCGTCGCCCCTGTAGCGTTCTGCAAACTCCGCAGCTTTATCAAACTTTGTTCCGACAAGCGTTACGAGACAGTCCATGCATCCGCCGACAAGTCTCCCCGAAAACGAAACACTGTCGGAAGGTTTGGCACCGTTATAAATAAACTGTCTGTATTCACATATTTCAACCGTATCTTCATCTTCCGGTGCATCGGCTCCCCATACATCTTTGTACCATTCATCATAATTGGCAACAAAAAGCTTTCTTCCGCGAAGCACGTCGAATGCATCGTCGACACACTGATGGTGTTCGCCGGAAAACTTCGATGCGCAGACGGAATAGATCGATGCCGTGTCACAGATCGTGTTCAGTGTAAATGTCAGGTTGGTGTTGTCGGAGTATCCCATGAACCATTTCGGGGAGGCTTTTTTTATCGCGTCAAAATCAACATACGGCAGTATCGTGCACATAAGCTCTCCTCCGCCGCATGATATGATCACGTCACTTTTATCGTTACAAAAAAAGTCATTTGCCTCTTCTGCACATTTTTCCGGTGTATTGCTGATGCCGATCCCCTCGTCAAGAAAGCAGTTTGGACCGGTCACGGTTGTGTATCCTTTATCTTTAAACCAATTTAATGATTTTTCAAAATCAGTGCTGTACGGTTCGATCGCACATCCGAAGCTGGGTGCGATAAAACCGATCCTGCCGCCGTCTTTAAGAAATTCGGGATATCTCATCTGCAATTCTCCTTCTTTTGACAACTTTTTGCTGCCTGTATGATATAATAAACGATAATGCTGTTTTAGTAAAATGCATGAATATGTAAGGAGGGTCTGATATGTTTTATGAGGATAAGATATGGATCGGAAACGCCGGGGACAGGAAGATCTCCATACTGCCGAAGATGGCGAACAGGCACGGTCTCATTGCGGGAGCAACGGGAACCGGTAAAACAACATCGCTGAAAGTTCTGGCAGAGAGCTTTTCCGATGCCGGCGTTCCTGTTTTTCTCGCCGATATAAAGGGTGACCTGTCGGGACTGTGCGCACCGGGAGAAGATAATGATGATATGCGTGACCGCATCAGGAAATTTGCGCTTGACGAGGCGGGATTTTCATATACGGATTATCCGACCGTCTTCTGGGATATATATTGCAAAGACGGTATACCTCTTCGCACAACGGTATCAGAGATGGGACCGATCCTCCTTGCAAAGCTCATGAACCTTAACGATACTCAGGCCGATATACTTACATGCCTTTTCAAGATGGCGGATGATGAGGATCTGCTGCTTGTCGATATCAAGGATCTCAAATCTATGCTGCAGTATGCATCCGACAACGCATCCGAGATATCGAAGAGCTACGGAAACGTTACAAAACAAAGCGTTGCAGCTATCATCAGGGGCGTTGTGGCGCTTGAGGCATCGGGCGGAGATAAGTTCTTTACCGAGCCCGCGTTTAATATTGATGATTTTATAAGGAAAGACCGTGACGGCAGGGGCGTGATCAATGTTCTTGACGGAAGCATGCTCGCCTCCGATCCGAAACTCTATACGGCTTTCCTTCTGTATCTGCTTTCGGAATTATTCGAATCTCTTCCCGAGATCGGAGATCCCGACCGTCCGAAGATGATCTTCTTCTTTGACGAAGCGCATCTTCTCTTTGATGATATTTCAAAGGCACTGCGGCAGAAGATAGAACAGATCGTAAAACTGATCAGAAGTAAAGGCGTGGGTATTTATTTCTGCACACAGAATCCGAGGGATATCCCGGATGAGGTCCTTGCCCAGCTCGGCAATAAGATCCAGCACGCACTTCACGCATATACACCCTCAGAGGAGCGTGCGGTCAAGACGGCTGCGGACTCTTTCAGGACCAATCCCGAATTTGATACAAAGACCGCGATCATGGAACTCGGAGTCGGCGAAGCGCTGATCTCGGTGCTCGATGAGGAAGGCATCCCGACAATAGTAGAGCGGTGCAAAGTACTTCCTCCGCAGTCGTACATGGGCCCTGTATCGGAGCGTGAAAAAGAGAAGTCTTATATTGACAGCAGTCTGTATAAAAAATACAAGGATGCGATAGAGACCGATTCCGCATACGAATTCCTTGAGCGCTTGAAGAGCCAGCAGGAAGAAAAAGAAGAGGCGGAGAAGAAGGCGGCGGCTGAGGCTAAGGAAGCCGCAAAAGCAGAGAAAGAAGCCGAGAAAGAAAAAGAGCGTGAGAGAAAAGCGGCCGAGCGTGAAGAAGCCGCAAGGAAACGCAAAGTAAAGAGTGCGGCAGGATCGATCGCAAGTTCCGCGGCAGGGACCGTCGGCCGTGAAGTCGGTAAGAGCATTGGCGGCAAAGTCGGAGGATCTTTTGGCAAGACTCTTGGAGGAAACATTCTTGCCCAGCTCGGCAGAAGCATCATGGGTACTTTTTTCAAGTAATGTTGTAAGGAGGGGCCCGTCGGTCTTTTTAAATGTTTTCCCATAGATTTTATGAAGAAGAGATAAGATGTGATTACCTGATCCCTTCGATGGTGAAGCGGACCTGGGCGGCCCAGCTTGCCATACTCGACGATCTTGACAGGGCGTTTTCAAAGTGCGGCCTTTCATATTTTGCCGAGTGGGGAACACTGCTCGGGGCTGTGCGGCATGCGGGATTCATCCCCTGGGATGATGACGTTGACATATGCATGAAGCGCAAAGACTACATGTATCTGATAGATAATGTATCCCATATACTTCCGGATAATTATTCCATTGTCAGTTACAGGTCGAACCGGGACTTTAAACAGATGCTCTGCCGTGTTGTATCGAGTGATCACTACCGATTCGATCCCGAGTATATGAAAAAGTATTCCGGTCTTCCGTTTGCCCTCGGGATCGACATCTTTCCCCTTGACTTCTTAAGCGGCGATGATGAATACGAGAAAGATCGTGAGGACAGGGTCAGCCTTGTATACGGTGTTGTCAACGATATGGCAAACCTCGGTATGTCGGCATCTGATTTTGAACAGGATATCAGACTGATCGAGAAAAAATGCCGGGTCAGCATCGATGTAAAGGGCGATGTGCTGACACAGCTCAGAAGCCTTCTTGAGAAGCTCTTCGGAGAGGTTGGCGAGAAGGATGCAAAATACATAACTCTCTATCCGCTGTGGATGGGAAATCATGCATATAAATTTCCGGTCGAATACTATAAAGAAGGGTTGAGACTGCCGTTTGAGACGGTCTCCGTTCCCGTTCCCGCATGTTATGATGCGGTGCTTGGTGTGAACTACGGCAGTTCCTACATGATGCCGGTAAAAAGCGGTGGGGCTCATGAGTACCCGTATTATGAGATGCATGTAAAGGTGCTGAAGGAGCATTTCGGATTCGAATGGCCTTCATACAGGTTCGATAAGAAAGACATGACGTTGCGCCCGCAAAGCGATATAGAGCGGGATACTCAAAGCGGTGGGAGAGCGCTGTTTATTACGTACAGTGCCGATGCTTTTAAAAACATGTCCGGCCTGGTGGGAAAATACATTGACGACGGATGGGATGTTACTATTCTTCCTGCGGCAAAGTATGACATAGCACCTGACATGACCGGGATCGTGCCTTCCGCTGACAGTGTACCCGACGGATATTATACGAAAGATCTTGAGGGAGCGTGTGTAACACATGACGTGAGTATACTTGACAGCCATCCTGACGTCATTATCACAAACTATCCTTATGATGAATACAACATGATAACCGCCGTGGACAAGGTGTTTTACACGAAGAATCTTAAAAGATGCTGCGGGAAGCTTGTCTATGTACCGGCATATGAAGCACAGTCGGTGGGACCGGATGATGAGCGTGCCATAAAGCTCATGCCGTCCTATGTGTGCACGCCGATGGCGGCGGGATGTGACGAGATAGTGCTTCACAGCAGCGAGATGAAAGAAAGATACGTCGAATGTCTTACCGCTTTTTCCGGCGGGGAATTACGGGATGTGTGGGAAGACAAGATAACCGTGACCGGCAACTGCCGCGGCCCTGCCAGTGCATATGATCCCGCAGACGGGATGACTGCAAAACGCAGGATAATGTTTTATGTCGGACTCGGTATGTTCGCACAATACGGCGACAGAGCCGTTGAAAAGATAAAGAACGTATTCGGCATATTTAAAGAGAACAGTGACAGGATTGAGGTCATATATAAGACGCAGGAAGGACTTAAGGAAAATCTTGCATCCATATATCCCGGCCTGTATGAAAAATACTCGGAGTGTGATTTTGGCGAAGGCACCAAAGAGACATGCATAAATGACATCGATGCATATTACGGGGAGGCGTCCGAGTACGCGACGCAGTTCCTGATGGAGCATAAACCGGTCATGATACTTAACTGCTCCGTATAGAAGATCACGTACCAGGAAAGGAAGAGATAAAATGGCACCCGACAACAGACCAAGAAGCAGAGACAAGAGAGTAGGAGAAGGAAAGGTAGGCGTGGAAAAGAAGGGCAGCGGGCTCGATCCGAGGCCTGTAAACAGCGCTTCATCCGGCTCAGGCTCGTCAGGCGGTATGCGCACCGGAGGAGGATTCGGACCGGGCAAACTTCTGCCGTTTCTTGTTATAATCGTCATCTTTTTTGTGGCAAAAGGGATGTTTGGCGGATCCGAGGATGCGGGATCTTCCGGACAGCTTTCGGGACAGGACCAGTCACAGACTCAGTCCCAGTCACAGACTCAGGCCCCGGCCCAGTCGCAGGGTAGCGGAAGCGAAGTTCCGGGTATGAGCGATATCTTCGCCACACTTCTCGGAGGATATACGACATCCGCAAGTGACTATTCATCATACGAACAGGAATCCGCGGCATCGCAGGAGACTTTGCCGCAGCTTGATACTAGTGTAGATCCTTCGGCAAGAGCGAAATTCACTTCGATCGTCGGACAGGGAGCGGACATGGTCACGATAATGGTCTACCTGTGCGGTACCGATCTTGAATCCCGCAGTGGAATGGGAACGGCGGATCTTCAGGAAATGGCATCGGCCACGATTTCGGAAAACGTAAACTTGATCGTGTACACTGGCGGTTGTAAGAAGTGGAAGAACAACATCGTGAGCTCGAGCCGCAATCAGATCTATCAGGTCAAAGGGGGCGGAGTCAAACTGCTTGAAGAAGATATGGGCAATGTATCCATGTCCGATCCGGCAACACTTACTTCTTTCATTAAATACTGCAGCAGCAACTTTCCGGCCAACCGTAATGAGCTGATACTGTGGGATCACGGCAGCGGATCCCTGTCCGGTTACGCTTATGACGAAAAGTTTCCGCAGAGCGGTTCCATGAGCCTTACCGGGATCAAGAAGGCAATATCGGATTCCGGAGTGAAGTTTGATTTTGTCGGATTCGATGCGTGCCTTATGGCAACCGTTGAGACCGCGCTGATGCTGTCGGATTACGCCGATTACATGATCGCTTCCGAAGAGACGGAACCCGGTGTGGGCTGGTATTACACCAACTGGCTGACCGAGCTGTCTAAAGATACGAGCATGCCCACGACACAGATAGGTAAGAACATCGTTGATGATTTTGTCAGTGTCTGCGACAGAAAGTGCCCGGGGCAAAAATCAACCCTGTCGGTTACGGATCTCGCCGAGATCGCCGCGAAGGTACCGGATAAGCTCAACAGTTTCTCCACAAGTACGAGTAAGCTTATATCCGATGTGAACGGATACATGACCGTTTCCGATGCCAGAAACAGGGCCAAGGAATTTGCGCAGTCTTCAAAGATCGACCAGATCGATTTCATACATTTTGCAAAGCTTCTTGATACGCCTCAAAGTAATGAACTTGCCGAAACTCTCTCTGCGTGTGTCAAGTACAACAGAACCCAGCGGTCCATAACGAACGCCAACGGCCTGTCGGTTTATTTCCCCTACAAGAAGGCATCAAAGGCCGGTGCGATGGTGAAGACTTATGAGCAGATCGGAATGGACAGTGCATATGCGGACTGTATCAGGGCATTTGCGTCGAACGAGCAGAGCGGACAGATCGGCAGTGACGGTGCAGGATCTCCTCTCGGATCGCTTTTCGGCAGTATGTACGGAAGTGATTATGCGGGCTCCGGCGGTGAGAGCTACGGCGGATACAACGACATGCTCGGGGGTCTTATGGCTTCGCTTCTTACGGGAAGGAGCGGTGCAGCAGGAAGTCTTGAAACAGGCGTCCTGACACCGGTGGATAACGCAAAAGGCCAAAAGGTCTTCAAGCTGTCCGAGGAGCAGTGGAAGGAGGTGTCATCCGTCGACCTGAACGTATTTGTCGATGACGGAGAGGGATTCATCGATCTCGGACTCGACAACACGTTTGAATTCGATCAGGATAACAATCTGATAGCTGATTTTGACAATACATGGATGACGATAAACGGACATCTTGTTGCGTATTATCATACCGATACGGAAGATAACGGAAAGAATTACAGCATAAACGGATATGTTCCGGCATATCTCAACGGCCAGAGAGCGGAACTGCTTCTGGCGTTTACCGATGAATTCCCGGACGGGACCATCACCGGAGCAAGATTTATCTATGATGACGATGAAGCAACGGAAACCGTGGCAAAGAATACGATCGCTCTTGCGGCGGGGGATGAGCTGAGATTCATATGCAGGTACTATGATTACAACGGAAAATACAATAATACATTCTATCTCGGTGATCCGCTCGTGCTTGATTCGCCCGATGTCGAGATCATGAACATGAAACTTGACGTCGATGCGGGAAAGGCAAAAGCAACTTATGTCTTTACGGATATGTACCAGCAGCAATACTGGTCACCCGTATGCAAATAGGAGGGGTCTGTATAATACAGGCAGGAGGGAAAATCATATGCAGCAGATAATCACAAGCCTTCTTGAAACCGATGCTTACAAGTTTTCCATGGGGCAGGCGATCTATCACCAGTTTTCGGATTACAAGACGACATGGTCGTTCAAATGCCGGAACAAGGATGTACACTTCACACCGGAGATGGTCGAGGAGATAAAACGGCAGATCAGGATGTACTGTGACCTCCGGTTTTCCGATGATGAGCTTTCCTATCTCAATAATATCAAATGGATCAAAGGCTCGTATGTTGATTTTCTGAGGCTCTGGAAGCCCAGATATGATGATTTTGAGTTTTCTTCGGACGGAGAGAGCGGGCTTACGATCGAAACAAAGGGGACGTGGCTTAACACGTCGATGTACGAGATCCCGACTCTTGCCATAGTCAATGAAGTATACTTCAGGATGGCGTACGATTATGACGTGCTGCTTGAAAGTTTCAGGGAAAAGCTTGCCGAAAAGATAAAAGGGATAATGGACGGTACATACGAGCTTGGAGTGTTCTCGGAGTTCGGAGCCAGAAGAAGACTGTCCGGAGAGGCCCAGGAACTTGCGGTGACAGCCCTTGCAGATGCAGAGCTTCCTGCCGGGAACAGGTTTGTGGGAACGAGTAACGTTTATCTGGCCAAAAAGCATGATCTTGTTCCCGTAGGCACGATGGCGCATGAGTGGATAATGTGCGTCGGACAGGGAAATCACAAACACAATCCCGCCTATTCGAACTGGTATGCACTTGATGCATGGGTAAAAGAGTACGGAGTTCTGAACGGGACCGCTCTGACGGATGCGATAACAACAGACTGTTTCCTTGAGGATTTCCAGCTGACATATGCGACTCTTTTCTCGGGAGTGCGGCATGACAGCGGCAGTCCGTATGAATGGGCCGACAAGATGATCGAACATTATGAAAAGCTCGGTATTGACCCGAAGACAAAGACACTGCTGTTTTCGGACAGCCTGAACTTTGAGAAGGCCACTGCGATAAACAGGAAATACAAGGACAGGGTGAATACCGCATTCGGGATAGGAACCTATCTGGCAAACGATACAAATGTCGAGCCTCTTAATATAGTAATGAAAACGACCGCCTGCAACGGATGCGATGTTGCCAAGATATCGGACGTGGAAGGAAAGAGCATGTGCAAGAGTGAAGAGTATGTGCAGTATCTCAAACGATGCATCGACTGGAGGATGGAACACGAAACAAATGTTGTCCGGTAAAAGCAAGGGATCTTATAAAATCGATATGTGTTCAGGGCCCATAGTAAGCAGACTGCTTCTGTTTACAGGGCCTTTAGCATTATCCTCCGTGCTTCAGCTCCTGTTCAATGCGGCTGATATAATCGTCGTGGGAAAATACGCCGGCGACAATTCCCTCGCTGCAGTGGGCTCGGTGGTTCCTCTCGTCAATCTTATGATAAGCACTTTCGTGGGACTGTCCGTAGGAAGCAATGTGCTTGCGTCCCGGTATTACGGGAGCCGGAACGATGAGATGATGACAAAGACGGTTCATACTTCGGTTCTTATCAGCTTAATTTCCGGGGTAGGGCTCGCCGTCATCGGTTTTGTATGTTCAAAACAGATACTCACATGGATGAGTTCCCCCGAAGAAACGCTGTCTCTTGCGAGCCTGTACCTTCGGATCTATTCCCTCGGCATGCCGGCATCGATGCTGTACAATTTCGGAAGCGCACTGCTGCGTGCGGTGGGTGACACAAGGCGTCCGATGGTGTACTTAAGCATTGCAGGGGTTGTAAATGTTTTGTTAAACCTGTTTTTCGTCATAGTACTGAAGATGGATGTGGCCGGAGTAGCAACAGCCACCGTGGTTTCGCAGGTCATATCCGCTATTCTTGTTATCCGCTGTCTCATGTCGGAGAGCGGCGCGCTCAGACTTGTGATAAAGAAGCTTTCGATAGACCGTTATACTGCTCTGCGTATTATAGGTATCGGATTTCCCGCCGGTCTGCAGGGAATGCTGTTCTCATTTTCCAATGTAATAATCCAGTCATCGGTAAACAGTTTCGGAGCAACAGTTGTAGCCGGCAATTCCGCGGCAATGAACATAGAGGGATTTGTGTACATGTCCATGAACTCCTTCTATCAGGCCACCATATCATTCGTAAGCGCAAATGTCGGCGCACGCACGTTTGAGCGGATCAATAAGATAGTGATCAGGGCACAGGTGTGCGTGTTCCTGACCGGCCTGATACTCGGAGGCACGGCATACATGTTCGGGCATGAACTGCTGTCGATCTATACCAATTCGGAGGCGGTCGTCGACGTCGGGATCATCAGGATGATGTATATCTGTCAGCCGTATTTCCTGTGCGGGATGATGGATGTTATGGTCGGATGCCTGAGAGGTATAGGCTATGCGATACTTCCGATGATCGTATCCCTTATAGGCGCCTGCGGACTCCGGCTTATCTGGATATTTACATTTTTCAGGACTCCCCGTTTTCACGAGATCAAATATCTGTATCTGACATACCCGGCTTCCTGGGCTGTCACGTTTCTTGCGCATATCATATGCTATCTCATAGTCAGAAAGCGATTCGACAGACAACACGGAATCACACGAAACTGAAGCACTTTAAATTATATATTGACAAGTATGGATCTCGGTGGTACATTAAGTACAGATGTTAGCACTCTAATGAGTTGAGTGCTAACAAAACTAAAAAGGCTCGAGAGGATCCTTCATTTGGAACTTGATGACAGAAAGAAAAAGATATTACTTGCCATAATCAAGACTTATCTTGAAACCGGAGAGCCGGTGGGTTCGAGAACGATCTCCAAGATCGAGGGCCTGTCCCTGAGCTCGGCAACCATCCGCAATGAGATGGCCGATCTGGTGGATATGGGTTATATCCTGCAGCCTCATACTTCCGCAGGACGTATCCCGTCCGACAAGGGGTACAGATTCTATGTTGACCAGCTTATGGCTGAGAAGGAACAGGAGATCGAAGAGCGGGAGCGTGAGACCGATGAGATGAAAGGCCTTCTTATCGAGAAAGCCGACAAGATGGAACGGCTCCTCAAACAGGTGGCAAGAAGCCTGTCCGTGAACACGAACTACGCTGCGATGATATCGGCGCCCCGGTACAATGTGAACAGACTTAAGTTCATACAGCTCTCCCGAATGGAAGAGCGCCGCATAGTTGCAGTCATCGTGGTCGAAGGCAATATGATCAAAAATCAGATCATCGACATCGACGAGCCCATTGACGATGAGACGCTGCTCAAGCTAAACATGCTGCTGAACACAACGCTTAACGGAATGGCGATCGAAGACATCAGCCTTTCGATAATCGCAAAGATGAAGCGGCAGGCCGGTGACCAGGCAGGCATCATCGCCGAAGTGATAGATGCGGTTGCCGAATCGATCAAAGCCGATGAGGAGCTCGAGATATACACGAGCGGTGCCAATAACATCTTCAAGTATCCCGAACTTGCGGACAATCAGAAAGCCAGTGAGATCATCACCGCCTTTGAAGAAAAGAAACAGCTTACGGATCTTGTATATGAGACGCTGTCCCATTCGGACGAAAAAGGTATCCAGGTATACATCGGAGAGGAATCTCCGGTAGAAAATATGAAGGACTGCAGTGTAGTCACTGCAACGTACGAGCTTGATGAAGGTATTCACGGGACTATCGGTATCATCGGCCCCAAGCGTATGAACTACGACAAAGTACTGTCAACGATAAAGAAGCTGACGACCGAGCTCGATACGATGTTTAAGAAAACACAGACCTAGGCCGCGACAGTGCAAAGCGTTTAAAAACAGCGTGGTTTTTGGGAAGGCAGAAGGAGAAGAAATTGAGTAAGGAAGAAGCAGTAAAGATCAATATCGAATCCGGAGAAGACGAAGGATCCGAAAAGGAGGAAAACAAAGACATCCCTGAAGAGAAAGCAGGCGATGATACAAAGGAGAACAAGGAAGCAAAAGCTTGTGAAGACGATACGGTAAAAGAGGACGCTCCATCCGATAATGCCGAAAAGGAAGCGGGAGACGGGGCTGAAAAAGAAGCGCAGGACGAGCCCGAAAAAGAAGGTAAGAAGAAGCACTTCGGAAAGAAGAACAAAAAGGATTCGAGAGACGAGAAGATCGAGCAGCTTGAGGATCGCGTAAAACGACAGATGGCTGAATTTGAAAACTTCAGAAAGCGTACCGACAAGGAAAAATCCCAGATGTTCGACATGGGTGCAAAAAGCGTTATAGAAAAGATCCTGCCGGTGATAGACAATTTCGAGAGAGGTCTTGAGAATGTTCCGGAAGGCTGTGATGAGGCTTTCGTGAGCGGAATGCAGATGATCTACAAGCAGATGACCGATGAGTTTGAAAAGCTCGGGGTCAAGCCGATAGAAGCGGTCGGACAGCCGTTCGATCCGAACTTTCACAACGCGGTGATGCAGACTGAGAGTGATGAATACGAAAGCGGTACGGTCGCACAGGAGCTTCAGAAGGGATATATGTATCATGACACACTGGTCCGGCCGTCAATGGTCTCTGTAGTGTCATAGATAAACAAAATGATCTTGATAAATCCATAATAATCAGTATATAGAACAGGAGGAAAGTATTATGAGTAAAATAATAGGAATCGATCTGGGAACAACAAACAGCTGCGTGGCAGTAATGGAAGGCGGTAAGCCTACCGTCATCACAAACACGGAAGGATCAAGGACAACACCTTCGATCGTTGCGTTCACAAAGACCGGCGAGAGACTCGTGGGAGAGTCCGCAAAGCG
This sequence comes from Lachnospiraceae bacterium, assembly GCA_024695145.1. Classification (GTDB taxonomy): domain Bacteria; phylum Bacillota; class Clostridia; order Lachnospirales; family Lachnospiraceae; genus UBA2868. Next base: position 39,051 of record JAILIS010000002.1, on the reverse strand, counting down.
TCAGGCAGTTACAAATGCCGATCATACTGTTTCCTCTATCAAGAGGGAAATGGGCAGTGACTACAAAGTCAACATTGATGACAAGAAGTACAGCCCTCAGGAGATTTCCGCAATGATCCTGCAGAAGCTTAAAGCCGATGCCGAAGGATATATAGGAGAGAAAGTCACTGAAGCAGTTATCACCGTACCCGCTTATTTTAATGATGCTCAGCGTCAGGCAACAAAAGATGCCGGAAAGATCGCGGGACTCGATGTTAAGCGTATCATCAACGAGCCTACGGCAGCAGCGCTCGCATACGGACTTGACAATGAAAAAGAACAGAAGATCATGGTATACGACCTCGGCGGCGGTACGTTTGATGTATCCGTTATCGAGATCGGAGACGGAGTTATCGAAGTTCTTGCAACAAGCGGAAATAACAGACTCGGCGGAGATGATTTTGATAACCGCGTAACACAGTGGATGCTCGATGAATTCAAGAAGGCCGAAGGCGTAGATCTGTCAAACGACAAGATGGCTATGCAGAGACTGAAAGAAGCAGCCGAAAAGGCCAAGAAGGAGCTCTCGAGCGCAACAACGACAAATATCAACCTGCCTTTCATCACGGCTACAAACGAAGGGCCCAAGCACTTTGACATGAACCTTACAAGAGCCAAATTCGATGAGCTCACACATGATCTTGTTGAGATGACGGCAGAGCCTGTACGTACCGCATTAAAAGATGCAGGTATCACGGCATCCGATCTTGGTCAGGTACTTCTTGTCGGCGGTTCAACAAGGATCCCGGCAGTTCAGGATAAGGTAAAACAGCTCACCGGCAAAGAGCCGAGCAAGTCTCTTAACCCCGATGAGTGCGTGGCACTCGGTGCTTCCATCCAGGGCGGAAAACTTGCAGGCGATGCGGGTGCGGGTGAGATACTTCTTCTCGATGTAACACCTCTTACGCTTTCCATCGAAACGATGGGCGGTGTTGCAACACACCTTATCGAGAGAAATACGACCATACCCACGAAGAAGAGCCAGATCTTCTCAACGGCGGCAGACAACCAGACAGCGGTTGACATCAACGTCGTTCAGGGTGAGAGACAGTTCGCAAGAGACAATAAATCACTCGGCCAGTTCCGTCTTGACGGTATACCTCCGGCACGCCGCGGCGTTCCTCAGATAGAGGTTACGTTTGATATCGATGCGAACGGTATCGTAAATGTTTCCGCGAAAGATCTCGGAACAGGCAAGGAGCAGCATATCACCATCACTTCCGGAACATCAATGAGTGATGATGAGATAGAGAAGGCTGTCAAGGAAGCGGCACAGTACGAGGCCGAGGACAAGAAGCGTAAGGAAGCGGTAGACGCCAAGAATGACGCTGATTCCTTCGTATTCCAGACCGAAAAGGCAATGGAAGAGGTCGGTGACAAACTTGATGCTTCCGATAAGGAAAATGTTGAAGCTGAGCTGAAGACACTTAAGGAGCTCGCTGAAAAGGCCGATCCCGAGAACATGACAGAAGATCAGGTTGCCGAACTGAAGGCACAGCAGGAAAAGGCCATGTCGGCAGCACAGAAGCTCTTTGAGAAGATGTATGAACAGGCTCAGGGAGCAGGTGCTCAAGGTGCAGGCCCTGATATGAGCCAGTTCACAGGTGCAGGTCCCGACATGGGAGCATCTTCTGCAACAGACGGCCCGGCAGCTGATGATGTAGTGGACGGAGATTTCAAGGAAGTATAACGGACAGCAGTTATGGCAGAGAGCAAAAGAGATTACTACGAGGTCCTCGGCGTTCCGAAGAACGCCGATGACTCGGCTATTAAAAGCGCATACAGGAAGCTTGCCAAAAAGTATCATCCGGACATGAATCCGGGCGATAAAACCGCAGAGGCCAAGTTCAAAGAGGCATCCGAGGCATATGCCGTTTTGTCTGATCCCGATAAGAGAAGATCTTACGATCAGTTCGGTCATGCCGCATTTGAACAGGGAGGTCCCGGCGGATTCGGCGGATTTGACTTCGGCTCCATGGATTTCGGAGATATATTCGGAGATATATTCGGCGATCTGTTCGGCGGCGGCCGGTCCCGGGGCGGCAGGTCATATAACGGTCCGATGAAGGGAGCCAATCTGAGAGCGAGCGTTCGGATCACATTTGAGGAAGCTGTTTTCGGATGTGAAAAAGAGATCGAGCCTCTCCAGAAAGATGAGTGTAAGACCTGTCACGGAACGGGTGCAAAGCCCGGCTCGAGCCCGATCACATGCAGCAAGTGCGGCGGAAAAGGTCAGGTGGTGTTCACGTCCCAGTCGCTTTTCGGCACGGTACGAAACGTTCAGACGTGTCCCGACTGTAACGGAACCGGAAAGATGATCAAGGACAAGTGTCCTGACTGCAGAGGGCTCGGATATATCTCATCACGCAAAAAGCTGGCTGTTACGATACCTGCCGGCATTGATAACGGACAGTGCGTACGGCTTCGTGATAAAGGTGAACCCGGTACGAACGGCGGACCGAGGGGAGATCTTCTGGTCGAGGTTATGATAGCACCTCATCCGATCTTCCAGAGACAGGATATGGATATATTCTCTACGGCACCGATATCGTTTGCGGTTGCGGCTCTTGGCGGAGAGATACTGATAGACACGGTGGACGGAAAAGTCTCATATACGGTCAAGCCCGGAACACAGACAGATACCAAGGTAAGACTGAAAGGCAAGGGAGTACCGTCCGTGCGTTCTTCAAATATCCGCGGCGACCACTATGTGACACTGGTCGTACAGACACCCGTAAAACTTTCGAATGATGCCAAAAAGCTTCTGAAAGAATTTGATACGGCGACCGATGATTCCCTTACTGCGGTTGAGCGTTACAAAGCATCCAAGGCAGGGGGCGATAACGAAGGCACCGGCAGAAAAAAACACGGATTTAAGAAATCCTGACATATATAAATTTACAGCCTGTTCCGACGGAACGGGCTGTTTTTATGTGCCCGAAAGTCAGAACTTGAATAATGGACATGGATAACGTATAATGACATTTGTTTACGTCAAATATGCTTATCGGAAAGTTATGAAAGAAAAGATACAGGAACTTCTTAAGAATAAAAAGATCGTGATCGGCACCGTTGCAGGTGTCGTTGTTTTGGCTGTTGTCATAGCAGCTTCGGTGTTTGCGATGAGGCCGGCTCCGGCACCCGCAGAACCCGCTCCGGCGGCCACTCCGACTCCGGCGGCAACTGCAGATAAGCCGGCAGATGAAACCGAGGAGCCGGAACCCGAGGAGGATCCGAATGCTCTTCCCGAAGGACAGATGCGAAGCTTTCTGTCAGGGCTTCCCGTGGATGAAAAGATAGGTAACAGGCGCCCTGTGGCCATTATGCTCAACAACTTAAAGGCTGCACAGCCCATGTGCGGTGTGAGCCGTGCGGATGTTGTGTATGAGTATGTTGTTGAAGGCGGCATCACACGTCTGATGGGACTGTTTGAGAACTACGATGATCTTGAAAAGATCGGTTCCGTCAGGAGCTGCCGTGAATATTTTGTATATACGGCACTTGAATTTGATGCGATCTATATGCATTTCGGGCAGGCTTCATACGCCGTTGAGCTTCTCGATCAGGATTATGTGGATAATATAAACGGACTCGGTCCCGCCGGGGATGTGACTTATTACAGGACTACCGACCGTCAGGCTCCCCATAATGTATATACAAGTGCCAACGGCATCAATGCGGGAATAGACATGCTCGGATACCGTCGTGATCATTATGAAGGTTACAACGGCAAGTTCAAGTTCTGTGACCTTAACAGTGAAGTTACGAATGAAGGCGGATATTCCGCAAAGCACATAGAACCCAAGTACAAGATCAACAAGCCCTGGTTCGATTACAATGAAGAGACCGGCAAGTATGACAGGTATCAGTATGACGGCCCTCAGATCGATGAGATGAACGGAGAGCAGCTTTCATACGATAACGTGATCCTGCAGTACAATTTCTGGGTTCAGCTCGACCAGAAGGATTATCTGGCATTTGACTGCCACAGCGGCGGTGCGATCCAGTACTGCACAAAAGGAAAAGCCGTTCCGGGCACGTGGAAACGCGATATCAATGCGGATAATTACGATATGTCCGCGATCAGATATTACGATATGGACGGCAACGAGATCGAGATCAATAACGGCAAGACGTTCGTATGCGTCATCCAGAACGACGAGGTCGAAGATGTGGTCGTCAAGTAAAAAATGTTCTTACTGTTCAGACAGCACAGGGCCTCAAAAAGGCCCTGATTTATTATGAGGAAATCATGAAATACGACAAATTTACAATAGAAACAACAACAGAGGCGGAAGATATCATTATCAGCATGCTCGACGATCTCGGAGTTGAGGGCGCGCAGATAGAAGACAAGATCCCTCTCACCGAGGAGGAGCTTGCCGGGATGTTTGTGGATATCATAGAACCTGTCGGCGAGGATGACGGAAGAGCATATATCTCTTTCTACCTGCCGTGGGGCGAGGATCACGGTTCTCTCATATCAGAGATAAAAGCAGAGCTTTCCGACATGAAGAGTTACGTAGATAACGGAAGCTGCGTGATAACTTCATCCGAAACGGAGGATGAGGATTATCTGAACAATTGGAAACAGTACTTCCATCAGTTCTATATTGATGACATACTCTTTATTCCCTCTTGGGAAGAAAATGAGAATAAGGATCACCGCGGACTGACGATCCATATCGATCCCGGAACGGCATTCGGAACCGGCAAGCACGAGACGACCGAGCTGTGCATAAGGGCACTTCGAAAGCATGTATCGCCCGGATGCAGTGTTCTGGATCTCGGAACCGGAAGCGGCATTCTTGCGATCCTTTCATACAAGTTCGGAGCCGGGCGCGTTGTCGGAACGGATATCGATATTTGCGCTAAGGCCGCGACTGCCGATAATATGGCTGCAAACGGACTTGCCGATGCGGGATTTAAACTGCTGATCGGAAACATAATAAGTGATGAGAACATCCAAAAAGAAGTCGGAGACGGTTATGACATTGTGGCTGCCAATATCATCGCTCAGGTTCTGATACCTATCATGCCGCATGCTGTCAGGGCTTTAAAGCCGGGCGGCATATGTATCATGTCGGGCATAATCGATGAAAAGGAAGATGACATCGTAAGAGCGTGCAGCGAGAACGGGCTTGAGATCATAGAAACAAAGCATCTCGGTGAATGGGTCGGAGTAACGGCAAAAAAGAAGCCGTAAACGGATCGGTGTTAACTGATGTACAGATTTTTTGTAGATGAAGATCAAATAGATATTCCGGAAAAAAAGGTTACGATCACCGGGGAAGACGTTAACCACATCAGGAACGTTCTGCGTATGCGAAAGGGTGAAGAGGTTTCTGTTGCGGTCAGCGGAGATGACAGGGAGTACCGCTGCAGCATAAGGGATCTTGAAAAGGATACGGCAGTGCTTGATCTTTTGTTCATCAAGGAGAACAATGTGGAGCTTCCGTGCGAGAGTGTTTTGTACCAGGCGCTTCCCAAAGCCGACAAGATGGAGCTGATCATAACGAAAGCTGTGGAACTCGGTGTATCGAGGGTTGTTCCCGTGGCAACCGAGCGGTCGGTAGTAAAGCTTACCGCTGATAGGGCTATAAAGAAAACAGCCAGATGGAACGCCATTTCGGAGACCGCCGCAAAACAGTCGAAACGGGCCGTTATCCCTGAAGTGTCGGATGTGATGACGATCAGGGAAGCACTTGATGAGTGCCGTTCCTTTGACGTTAAGATAATACCGTATGAACTGTCGGATCCCGGCTCGATGGATGAGACCCGGAGGATCATCGAAAGCATAAAGCCAGGCAGCAGGATCGCGATCTTTATCGGGCCTGAGGGCGGTTACACGGAAGAGGAGATAGCGATGGCGGAATCTGCCGGATTTACACCGGTCACTCTGGGCCGCAGGATACTTCGCACCGAGACTGCAGGCCTTGTGGTGCTTTCATGGATAATGTATAATTTGGAAAACCTATGATCTATCTTGATAACAGCGCAACCACGCGCCCTTTTGACGAAGTAACCGAATATATGATGCATGTCATGAAGGATATTTACGGCAACCCTTCGAGTATGCACATGGCCGGAGTGGAGGCCGAGACAGAGGTCAAGAATGCAGGGAAAGCCCTGGCCGATATTCTGAAAGTCGATCCGAAGGAGATCATATTTACCTCCGGCGGGACAGAGTCCGACAATCTTGCCCTTATAGGCGCTGCCATGGCAAACAAAAGGGCCGGCATGCATATAATCACTTCGAAGACCGAACATCCTGCCGTAGCACAGACGATGAAATATCTTGAAGAGCAGGGTTTTCGCATCACATATCTTGAGGTGGACCGAAGCGGACGGATATCACCCGATGTACTCGCACAGGCTCTTAGCGAGGAAACCGTACTTGTATCGATAATGCATGTGAACAATGAGATCGGATCCATAAATGATATACGATCACTTGCGGATACGGTAAAGTCATACAGACCTGCTGCGCTCTTTCACACCGATGCGGTCCAGTCTTTCGGCAAGATGCGCATACACCCCTCAAAGATGAAGATAGATCTGATGTCTGTGAGCGGACATAAGATACACGGTCCGAAAGGCATCGGATTTCTGTACGCAAATGAAAAGGCAAAGCTCAGGCCGACAGTCTTCGGAGGGGGACAGCAAAAGGGTATGCGATCTGGCACAGAGAACGTTCCCGGCATCGCAGGCATCGCCCTTGCGGCAAAGCTTATATACAAGGACTTTGACAGCGACATTGAGAGGATGTATTCTCTCAAGACATATTTTGTAAGAGAGCTCTTAAAGCTTCAGGATGTAAGTGTGAACGGGATACCGGAGCATGATCCGGAAGATATTTCCGATGCCGTACGGCAGAGTGCACCGCATATCGTCAGTGCATCTTTTTCAAACGTTCGTGCGGAAGTCCTGCTTCATGCACTTGAGGCCAAGGGTATATATGTCTCCGCCGGAAGTGCCTGCTCGACAAATAAACCTTCAAAGAGCGCGACGCTTCTCGCGATAAACCTTCCCGCGTCTTTACTTGATTCCACGTTACGTTTTTCGTTTTCAACGTTCACGACACAGGATGAGATAAACGAAACGCTCACCGTCCTGAGTGAGGAATTACCGAAACTTCGCAGATATTCAAGATATTAGAAAGGCAGTACAGTCAATGAAGTATTCCACATTCCTGATAAAATATGCCGAGATAGCCATCAAAGGCAAAAACCGTTATGTCTTTGAGGATGCTCTTATGCACAGGATGAAGCTGGCTTTAAAACAGGCCGAAGGTGATTTTGCGGTATCCAAGGCTCAGGGAAGAGTATATGTGGACTGCAATTCCGAATACGATTATGATGAAGTGATCGCTGCGCTTTCACGCGTGTTCGGTATCAATGCGATATGTCCTGTTGTGAAAGTCGAATATGAGGATTTTGACAAGCTGAGTGCGGATGTGGTTGATTATGTCCGCGAGGAATATCCCGACAGCACCGCAACATTTAAGGTGTTCGCAAGGAGGGCCAACAAGGCGTTTCCGGTACATTCCACCGAGATGAACAGCGAACTCGGAGGAGCGATACTTGATGCATGTCCGGGTATGAGAGTAGATGTTCACAACCCCGAGATCGAACTTAACGTTGAGGTCAGGGAAAGCATATTCATATATTCGAAGCAGATCAAGGGTCCCGGCGGTATGCCTGTAGGAACGAACGGAAAGGCAATGCTCTTACTGTCCGGAGGGATAGATTCCCCGGTTGCCGGATATATGGTCGCAAAGCGCGGAGTCAAGATCGATGCGGTATATTTTCATGCTCCGCCGTATACGAGTGAGAGGGCGAAACAGAAGGTTATCGATCTTGCAAAACAGGTTGCGAAATACACCGGAACGATATGTCTTCACGTTATAAACTTCACCGATATACAGCTTGCGATATATGAAAAGTGTCCCCATGAGGAGCTGACGATCATCATGCGCAGATACATGATGAGGATCGCGGAACATATCGCAAAGGAGAATGAGTGTCTCGGGCTGATAACGGGCGAGAGCATCGGACAGGTTGCCAGCCAGACGATGCATTCCCTGGCGGTAACAAATGAGGTATGTTCTCTTCCGGTACTGCGTCCGCTTATCGGGTTTGATAAGCAGGAGATAATAGAAGTGTCGGAGAAAATAGGCACGTTTGAGACATCCATACTGCCGTATGAGGACTGCTGCACCATCTTTGTGGCAAAGCATCCCGTGACGAAACCGAACCTTAAGATGATCAAAAGATCCGAAGAAAGACTGGCAGACTGTATAGACGCTCTCGTGAAAACGGCTCTTGATACGGATGAAGTCATAAACGTCATATAGGTACCGCAGATGTTTGATACGAGCACTTCAAAACGAATACCGGCAGGACTGTTGTTTTTGATCTGTGCAGCAATCGGAATGCTGTGCTTTATTGGTATTTACGGCGTAAAAGTTCTTGATTTTACAAATGTCGGATGGCTGTTTGACAACGACCATGACCTGCGCCAGCATTTCATAGCCTGGTGTCGCTACAGGAGCGATCCGTGGACATTTCCCATAGGTCTTATCGAGTCTCTTTCCTGGCCGAACAAAATGTCCGTGATATATACGGACTCGATCCCTGTCTTTGCCGTGATATTCAAGATCCTCGGCCCTGCTCTTCCAAAGACATTCCAGTATTTCGGACTCTTCGGTCTTGTATCGTTCATGCTCACCGGAGGATTTGCCGCGATCCTGCTTCGCAGATTCGTATCATCGGATATTTCGTGCATGATCGGTTCGGTATTTTATATCATAAGTTCGACCATAATCCACAGGATGTATTACCACACGGCTCTGGCCGCCCAGTGGATAGTGATAGCCGCGCTCGTACTCTGGGTATATGACGACCTGATCGCCTCCGACAGGAGAAGGATAATATACTGGGGCCTCATGGGATTCATATGTGTGGGTATCCATTCCTATTTCCTGCCCATGGCGGGGATGATACTGGCGGCTTCGGTGCTGATGCAATACTTCAGAAAAAAGATCATCCTTACCGGCATATTTGAATTTGTATCCTTTTCGGCTGCGGGGCTTTTTAACCTGTTTATCCTCGGCGCATTTACCGGAGGTACCAGTCCCACGGGATTCGGTCTGGGCACGTTTAACAGCAACCTGAACACTTTTATCAATCCGTGGGAGATCGGAAAGTTACTGCCGCGGCTTCCCCTGTCCAACTATTTCCAGTATGAAGGCATGGCTTATCTGGGTGCGGGCATTCTCCTGCTGTTTGTCGTCGTGGCGCTGGGAATGGTATTTCGAATGGTACGAAAGGTTCCCGAGGAAGCTTTTCATCAGGATGCGGTCATAGGCCGCGTGACGGCCGCACTTGTGGTATTTTCCTTTGTCTTTGCGGTGCTTCCGAACATATCATTTAATGATGTTCAGATACTGTGGATCCCGTATCCTCAGATCGTTGAGAAGATCCTGGGGATATTCCGTTCAAACGGACGCCTTATCTGGCCTGCGATGTATATTCTCATGACGGCAGCCATAAGCTTTACCGCCTATACTTTCAGGCGATATGTTTACGTCGGAGTCATAGTCCTTGCCGGTGCGCTGATGCTGCAGATCACTGATTTTTCGGATGCGTTTGCCCAAAGACATGAACTGTACACGGCAGATCATCCGACATATACTCCTTGGGACGATCCGCTACTTGCGGGATATACCGACGGAAAGAGCGAGTTCATCTTCCTCTACACTGACAACGATCTTACGATGCCGACGGCATATTACGGCTATTTTCATGACATGAAGCAGAATAACTATTATTTTGCGCGGGACATAGAGGAGAAGGTCCGCGAAGGGATAGAAAAGTACTACACGGAACTTTCGGAGGGCATCGTAAGGAATGATGCGGTATACGTCATGAGGATGGAGGACTATGAAAACGCGAGGGATCTTATAGACCGCCTCGACGTTGATATGACGCAGATGTTCGATCATGTCATATTCGTGAAGAGATAAAAAAAGATCACGGTCTCCCGTGATCTTTGAATGATCTGATATTAAACGTTTATACGGTGTACTGTGAGATAACAGACATTACATCGTCAGCGTTTCCTTCCGTATGGATGTTCAGGTCGATGGGCTTTGAAAGGTCCAGACTGAAAATACCCATGATCGACTTGGCATCGATAACGTATCTGCCTGATACGAGGTCGAAATCGTAATCGAACTTTGTTACGTCGTTAACGAATGATTTAACCTTATCGATGGAGTTTAATGAAATCTGTACTGTTTTCATGAAAATACCTCCTTTTCACTTTTACTTTAACCTATTCTCTTCGTTTACGAGATTAATATAAAACCCGAAGGAATAAAAGTCAATTCCGAAAAAACACCAAAAATACGGAGTTTCTTAATGAAAAAGGTAGCATTTCACAACCTCGGTTGTAAAGTCAATTCGTATGAATTGGATGGAATTTCACAGATGTTCCAAAAACGAGGCTACGAAATTGTTGATTTTGCACAAAAAGCGGATGTATATATTGTAAATACATGCACCGTAACAAATATCGCCGATCATAAGAGCCGCCAGATGTTAGGGCGCGCCAGGGCGCAAAATCCCGATGCGATAGTTGTTGCAGCGGGTTGTTATGTTCAAAACGATCCCGAAGGAGTGGCCGCGCTGGATATCGTTGATATCGCGGTCGGGAATAATCACAAATCGGAACTCGTCGATATCGTGGAGAGATATATCGCGGATACGGGGCCTGTGGTCAACGATCTTCGAAATGACTGCCCGTATGAGGAGCTTCCGATATCGGCAACATCCGGTCATACGCGCGCCTATATCAAGATACAGGACGGATGCAACCAGTTCTGCAGCTACTGCGCGATACCTTTGGCAAGAGGCGCGGCAAGGAGCCGTCCGGCCGGGGATATCATCGCGGAGGCCGAAAGACTTGCCCGAAACGGCTATAAAGAGGTCGTCCTCACCGGAATACATATAAGCTCATACGGGCTGGATGGTGAATATAACAGATTTATAAGAGAAGGCAGTGTAAATGATGCGCTTATCGATATCATGAAAAGAGTTGCATCTGTTGACGGGATAGAGCGTCTGCGTCTGTCTTCGATAGAACCGCAACTCCTGACGGATGATTTTATCGAAGCTTTGTCCCTTATACCCAAACTCTGCCCTCATTTTCACATGTCTTTGCAGAGCGGTTCCGATACGGTCCTGAAGAGGATGAACAGGCACTATACGGCCGCGGATTTTGCAAAAAGAGTCGAAAAACTGCGTGATACATTCGAACATCCCGCGATAACGACGGACATAATAGTCGGATTTCCGCAGGAGACGGAAGACGAATTTGAGGATACGCGCCGGTTTCTGCAACAGGTCCGGCCATATGAGTGCCATGTGTTCAAGTATTCAAGGCGCGGCGGGACCGTGGCCGACAGGATGGAGGGACACCTTACGGATGCCGTAAAATCAGCCAGATCCGCCGTTCTCATAGAAGAGGCGCAGGCCAGGAAGGTTGAATTTATGCGGTATTACGTCGGAAAGAAGGTGCGGGTCCTGGCAGAAGATACTGAAGTCATCGACGGCAGAGAATGCTCGGTCGGATATACACCCGAATATGTCAAGGCATCCATACCGGTTACCGGAAGCGGTCAGATAAGCGAAATCTTGTGTTTTGACTGCGGATGCGATAGAATAATATGTTGGTAGGCATTGGTTTGCCGTGCGACTCAGTCACAGGAAAGAGGGACAGCTATGCAAAATTTGGGAAACACTCAGTTTTTTAATGTTCAGACAGAACCGGAAACAGGCGTGAAAGTTGTGCTGGAGACGGTTTACGATGCTCTTAATGAAAAGGGCTACAACCCCGTCAACCAGATCGTCGGTTACATCATGTCAGGCGATCCGACATACATCACCAGCCATAACGGAGCCAGGAGTATGATCATGAAGGTTGAAAGAGACGAACTCGTTGATGAGCTTCTGACATCATACATCAAGAGTAACGGTTGGCATTGATATGCGCGTGCTCGGACTTGATTTCGGCAGCCGGACGGTAGGTGTTGCCATAAGCGATCCGCTTCTTTTGACGGCTCAGGGTGTTGAGATAATCAGGCGTGAGCGTGAGAACAAGCTTCGGAGGACTTATGCCAGGATCGAGGAGATAATTGCCGGATACGGTGATGTCGACAGGATCGTTCTCGGATATCCGAAGAATATGAACAATACCCTCGGAGAACGTGCGGGTAAGACCGAGGAATTTAAGGCGGCGCTTGAGAGAAGATGCGGGCTTCCCGTGATATTGTGGGATGAGAGGCTTACGACGGTCGCTGCCGATAAAGCTATGACAGAGTCCGGTATCAGACGTGAAAAGCGCAGGGAGTATGTGGATGAGATAGCCGCGATGCTGATCCTGCAGGGATATCTGGACAATTGCAGGCAGAAGTGAACGCCTGCCGGAGGAGTATGGATAAGATTACTTTTGAAACCGATGACGGCGTCGCCGAGTTCTATGTTATGGACTCCACACGCATCAGCGGCAGAGATTACATACTGGTATCGGATGCAATCGAAGACGGCTCGGAGGCGATGATACTTAAGGATATATCGGCAGAAACAGACACTGAGGCAGTGTATGTCCCCGTTGAGGACGAGGTTGAACTTGACGCTGTTGCCGGTGTTTTTGCCGAGAATCTTGGAGATATAGATTTTGAGTAACGGAAAACTGCGCATCATACCGCTCGGAGGTCTGGACCAGATCGGTATGAACATCACTGCGTTTGAATTTGATAATGATATTATTGTGGTCGATTGCGGCTTGGCGTTCCCCGAGGACGACATGCTCGGAATCGACCTTGTGATTCCTGACACAACGTATCTTGAGGACAATGCCGACAGGGTCAGGGCACTTGTGATCACTCACGGACATGAGGATCACATAGGCGCCATACCTTATGTGCTGCAGAAGCTTTCCGTACCGCTATACGGCACCAAGCTCACGATGGCACTTATCGAGAACAAGCTCGAAGAGCACAGGATGCAGAACGACGTTGACAGGCATGTTGTCACAGCGGGGGAAACGGTAACCTTCGGCAGTTTTAACGTGGAGTTTATCAGGACCAATCACAGCATAAGCGACTCCTGTGCGCTTGCGATAACTACCCCTGTTGGTGTTGTTGTACATACGGGTGATTTTAAAGTCGACTACACTCCGGTATTCGGAGATCCGATAGATCTTGCAAGGTTTGCGGCGCTGGGACAGCAGGGAGTGCTGGCGCTTCTGTGTGATTCGACAAATGCCGAGAGGAGCGGGTTCACCAATTCCGAGAAGACCGTGGGACGCGCTCTTGATAATCTGTTTGCGGATCACGCAAGATCAAGGATAATAGTTGCCACATTCTCGTCCAATATCGACAGGGTCCAGCAGATCATCAATTCCGCAGAGCGCTACGGCAGAAAAGTCATTCTTGAAGGCCGTAGCATGCTGAACATTATAAGGACAGCCATAGAGATAGGATATGTCAAGATCCCGGAGGGGATACTCGTTGATATCGCCCGGATCGGAGAGCTTCCGGACGAAAAGACCGTGATCATCACCACGGGCAGTCAGGGAGAATCGATGGCGGCACTGTCACGCATCGCCACGAACATGCACAAGAGTGTGTCCATCAAGCCCGGAGATCTCGTGGTCTTCTCATCCAATCCCATCCCGGGAAATGAGAAGGCTGTATTCAAGGTGATAAACGAACTGAGCATGAAAGGCGCCGAGGTCATATTCCAGGATACTCATGTCAGCGGACATGCCTGCCAGGAAGAGATCAAGCTCATATATACACTTACCAAACCGAAGTATGCCATACCCGTGCACGGTGAGCACCGCCATCTTATGGCCCAGCGCAGTATCGCACGTGAGGTCGGAGTACCGAAGGAGAACATTTTCATCCTTTCGAACGGTTCCGTGCTCGAACTTGACGGTGAAACGGCACAGATCACGGAGGATGTTGTAACCGGTGCGGTGTTTGTGGACGGCCTGGGTGTCGGTGATGTCGGAAACGTGGTGCTTCGCGACAGACAAAGACTTGCCGAAGACGGCATAGTGATCGTGTGCATGACGCTCGAGCCGATGACCAACATTCTGATATCGGGTCCCATGGTCATGTCGAGGGGGTTCGTATATATCAAGGAATCCGACGAGTTCATGGACGAGGCCCGCGAAGTTGTCATGGAAGCCATGGACAAGATACGCGACAAGAACATCACCAGCAGGAACAGGATAAGGGATATAATAAAGGACGCGCTTTCGGGCTTCATCTGGAAGAGGATCAAACGAAGTCCCATGATACTTCCGATAATCATGGAACCGGAATCATAAATATAATATAAAAGGGGTCATAAGATGATAAGCGATGAACTGGCAAAAGCGGCTGATACGGTATCTGAGGCAATAAAGCAGACACCCGAGTACAGAGGATTTACCGAGAGAAAAAAACTGGCCAATCTGGATCCGGAGACAAAAGCGCTTATAGACAGGGCGAGGGATCTTCAGACAAGGCTGATGGAGATACCTGAGGAGGAGCGAAACAGCGATCATGCGGAACGCCTCCAGGAAGAATATGAGGAAGTGGCTGAAAACACGGCCGTTTATGAGTATTCAAGAGCCGAGGCACTGTATATGACCATGATCCAGGAAGTCCTCGGCAGGATAATAGAAAATGTTGACATTGATATATAAAGGACTATGCAGATGAACATTAAGAGCATTGCTCTCGGCTTTATGAGCTTCGTCGTAAGATCGGCGATCCTCGCCGTAGCGATATTGATAATAGTAAGAGCCGGAGAAGAGGCATATGATTTCGGGTTCAGGATATATACCGAGGAAGCCATGAGCCCCGAGCCCGGACGTGAAGTTGCGGTCACCATCGTACAGGGAGATTCGACGATGGACGTGGCGAAGATGTTCGAGGAAAAGGGCCTGATCAGGGATTACAAGCTGTTCTATGTACAGAAGAAATGCTCGGTATATGATGCCGATATCAAGCCCGGATTTTACACCCTTAATACATCGATGACGGCGGATGATATGTTTGCGATCATCGCCGGCAGAAAAGATGAAGAAGGTGAAGAAGGTGAAGAAGGCGAAACGGAAGAGACCATGGATGAAGCCGGCGGTGACAGTGCACCTACAGACGGTGTGATCGAAGGAGAGTCTGCTCTCGATAAAGTTTCCGGAGAATGGGAAGGTACCGAGGGTGAAGACGAAGAGGTGCATGATCCTTTCGAAGAGGGAAGCGAGAGTGAAGCTGCAGGAGAAGAAGGCGGTGGCGGTGAGTGATTACCGACGAAAGGACTGCCGCATATATCGATTCGCTTCAAAGCGATAACACTCCTTTTCTGACTGAGCTGGAAAACAATGCGAAGCAGCAGGGCATCCCTGTCATCAGACGTCCGGCCCAGAGCCTTTTGAAATTTGTCCTTGCCGACAGGCAGCCGTCACGGATACTTGAGATAGGCACGGCAGTTGGATTTTCCGCCATCTTTATGGCCACATACGGCGGGGATGTCTTCATCGATACGATAGAGAATTATGAAAAGCGCATAGAAGCCGCACGTGAAAATATAAAGAGTGCGGGCATGGATGACCGGATCAGCCTGATAACCGGAGATGCGCAGGAAATACTTGAGAGATTTGCGGATGAGCAAAGATCATACGACATGATCTTTATTGACGCAGCCAAGGGCCAGTATCCGGCATATCTTACGCCGTGCAGAAAACTTCTGGTACCGGGCGGTGTGCTTGTAGCCGATAACGTTTTGTTTGACGGAGATATAGTCAGTTCAAGATTTGCGGTCAGAAGGCGCGACAGAACCATTCACGAGAGGATGAGGCAGTTTTTGAGGACCCTTTCGGAAGATGAGGAATTTACTACCACGATACTTCCGATAGGAGACGGCATGACACTGTCCGTAAAATGCAGGTGATCACAGTTAAAAAACCCGAACTGCTTGTTCCGGCCGGCAGTCTCGATGTACTCAAAACGGCGGTCAGGTACGGAGCCGACGCTGTATATATCGGAGGCGAAGCCTTTTCCCTTCGGGCGAAAGCCAAGAATTTTTCCCGGGAAGATATGCGGGAGGGTATAGAGTGGGCTCATGCGAACGGAGTGAAGGTGTATGTCACAGCTAACATTCTGGCACATGATCCGGATATGGACAGTGCACGTGAATATTTCCGTGAACTCAGAGATCTTCGCCCGGACGGAGTGATCATTGCCGACCCGGGCATGTTCATGCTTCACAGGGAAATATGCAAAGACATACCGGCACACATAAGCACGCAGGCCAACAACTGCAATCACATGACTTTTAAGTTCTGGCATGATCAGGGCGCGAAAAGGGTCGTGTGCGCGAGGGAACTGACTCTTGATGAGATAGCCGGTATACGCAGGAATATCCCCGAGGATATGGAGATAGAATGCTTTGTACATGGTGCGATGTGTATTTCGTATTCCGGAAGATGTCTTCTGTCTGCGTACATGACCGGAAGGAGCGCCAATCTCGGTGAGTGCACGCATCCGTGCAGATGGAAATATGCGGTCGTGGAAGAGATGCGTCCCGGTGAGTATATGCCCGTAGTGGAAAATGACCGCGGGACTTTCATATTCAATTCCAAAGACCTGAATATGATCGAGCACATTCCAGAACTTGCCGCTGCCGGTATCGACAGCTTCAAGATAGAGGGAAGGATGAAGACCGCACTGTATGTGGCGACGGTTGCAAGAACATACCGCAGAGCCATAGATGACTGGTTCGAATCTGAGGAGCTGTACAACAACAATCTGCCATGGTACAGAAGTGAGATAGGAAAATGTACCTACAGACAGTTTACCACGGGATTTTATTTCGGAGATCCGAAAGAGAGTGCCCAGATATACGATAACAGCACGTATGTTGTGGAGAGCGTATTTCTCGGGACGGTGGAGGCAGTCACGGATGGCGGCAGGATAAAGCTTACCCAGAAGAACAAGTTCTGTGTGGGCGATACGATAGAGATAATGAAACCGGACGGATCGGATATTTCCGTTTCGGTAAGCAGGATAGAGAGCGAAGACGGAATCTGCCAGGAGAGCGCCAATCATGCGTGTCAGGTTATCTATGTGACACTGGATAACGGACAGGGCACGCGCTGTGAAGCCGGCGATATATTAAGGACAGATGCCGGCAAGGAGAAAAAATGAGTCTGCTTTCGGTAGTAGTTCCATGTTATAACGAGGAGAAGGCCATCCCCTTCTTTTATCAAGAGATCACAAAGGTATCTGATGAGCTTACGCGCAGTTACCCTGATCTTTCATTTGAGTACATTTTTATTGATGACGGATCTTCGGATGGGACAATGGACGTTGTCAAAAAGCTTCGCGGACAGGACAGCAGAGTACGTTATCTGTCGTTCTCGAGAAACTTCGGCAAGGAAGCGGCGTTGTATGCCGGCCTGCAAAAATCAGCCGGCGACCATGTAGTGTGCATGGACGCGGATCTCCAGGATCCGCCGCATCTTCTTCCTCAGATGTATGAAGCTGTGGTAAAGGAAGGGTATGATTCCGCCGCCACAAGACGCGTGACAAGAAAAGGAGAGCCTAAGATAAGGTCTTTCTTTGCAAGACTTTTCTACAAGCTCATGAACAATATAAGCGACGTGGAGTTTGTGGACGGAGCAAGGGATTACAGGATCATGTCCCGCAAAATGGTTGATGCTATTTTGGAACTCGGAGAAAGCAACAGATTTACAAAAGGTATATACAGCTGGGTCGGATTCCGGACTAAATGGATAGAGTTTGAAAATGTTGAAAGGATCGCGGGTGAGACCAAATGGTCATTCTTCGGACTGCTTCGGTATTCTTTTGAAGCGATCCTCGGATTTTCCACTGCGCCGCTTTCTTTTGTCATCACTCTCGGATTTATCGTGACCGCTTTTGCATTTTTACTGATCGTATTCATAGTCATCAAGACACTTCTGTTCGGAGACCCGACAAGCGGCTGGCCTTCTATGATCTGTATCATTGTTTTCTTTTCCGGGACTCAGCTTTTGTGTACCGGAATAGTCGGCGCATATCTTGGCAAGACTTATCTTGAGACCAAGAACAGACCTATCTTCATCGCAAGGGAAGAGGACTGATCCCATGCTGTTGTCGGTTGTGGTTCCGGTATACAATGTCGATAAAGCGTATCTTTCGGAATGCTTTGAGAGTATTCTCGGCCAGAGCATGACCGATTATGAGCTGATCATAGTCGATGACGGTGCTGATGCCGGCATCGGAAAATATATCGATGATTATGATTTTCGCGAAGCGGAAGTTAAGATCATACATCAGGAAAACACCGGTGTTGCCGGGGCGAGAAACCGCGCTCTTGACGCATGCAGCGGAAAATATGTGACGTTTGTAGACTCTGACGATACGATCACGCCGGACTGTTTTGAGAAGATAACGGATTTTGCCGAAAAGAATTCCCTGGAGGTTCTTATGTTCGGGCTGTACAGGGTGACGGGAAGCCGCAGGGTACAGTTCCTGCCGTATACCGAAGATATCGGGCACTTTTCAAAAGAGCAGAAGGAAGAAGTTCAGCTGAAAGTGATGGTCGGTATACTGCCGTTCTTTAAGTGTCCGCCGGCAAGTGCGGATGCAGCGGGATCCGCCTGTGCCAAGCTTTATCTGAGAAGCTTTCTTGAGAAGAATTCTCTTCGCTATATACAGGGCCTTAAGCGTGCCGAGGATATGGAGTTTAATCTCAGGGTATTTGACAGGGCCGAGCATATAGGAAACCTTAACGGATTTTATTATTTCTACAGACAGATCACTACATCCGCAACGTATGTATACAGACCGGGAGGGATCGATGTATTTACGGCATCCCTTAATGCGATGAAGGATCATCTTACGGCGGCCGGAAAATCAGATCTGTATATGCAGGTTTTCTATATGAGATGTATGTTCTTCTTTCTTGAGAGCATGGATATGGATTATCTCAATCCGGCCAACCCTCTGCCGTTTAAAGAACGCATACGTTCGCTTGGCAGGGCATCGCACACCGAGCCTTATGCCGAAGCGTTTTCGAATCTGAGAACGCAGCACCTGACATTTGCAAGGAGGATCCCGCTCTTTCTGATCAGACACGGGATGTTTACGCTGCTCGCGATGTTCTACAGTGTATATGCAAGATTACAGAGGCAGTGAGGAAAACATCCGGGATATAAAGGATCACAGACAATATGAGTGAAAACAATTCGCAGCCGGCGATCTCGATCGTGATGCCGTGCTACAATACAGAAAAATATCTGAGAAAGACGATGAGTTCCATCTTCGCCCAGACCTTTTCCGACTACGAGATCATCATGGTCGATGACGGCAGTACTGACGGTACCCCGGCGCTTCTTGACAAATACTGCGCCGAATATCCCGACATCATCACCGTCTTTCATAAGGAGAACGGCGGGCAGTCAACAGCCAGGAATCTGGCACTTTCCCATGCTAAGGGTGAGTATATCGTTTTCTGGGACAGTGACGATTATGCATCGGTCGACTATCTTGAAACGCTTATCGAAACTGCCAGGGCAAATAACAGCGAGGTTGTCCTGACCGGTTCCCACTACATTGATGAGAACGGCGTGGTCATAGAAAATCTCAATTATCCCGTGGACCGTTTTCCCGACTATCCGCTCAGAAGGCTGTCTCCTCACGGCAAGATATACAGCCGCAGTTTTCTGAACAGACATAATATCCGGTTTGTGGACGGCAAGCTTTATGAGGATAATCCGTTTAACCTGAAGGCGTTGTTTCTGTGCCGCAATCTCGTGATACTTCCGTATACCGGACATTTTCAGGTTGTTCACGGCGGAAGTTCGATGTCATGCGCCGTAGTATCGCAAAAGGTTCCGTATGAAGGACTTGAGGAGGCACTTACATACATCAACGAACACCGCGATGAAGTAAACGATCATGATGTATACGAATTCACGGTGCTGAGCTTTCTGACATATTTCATATTCCTGGGGAACCGCGAGCACATGCAGGCGGCTCTTAACAAATACAGCGGCTGTAAGTACAGCAATGAACTGATAGATGAACTGTGCGCTTATGCCCAGCGGCTTGTTCCGGAAAAGCTTCCCGGATACTATCGTAATCCCTATGTGGGGATATTCCGCTGCCGCGAGCTGCAGCTCCGTCACCGTGCCGGCGTATGGCTGTTTGTAAAACTTCTGCGCACCCATATGCTGCGCCCGTTTGCGCGGATGTACTATCTGTTCGTGCGCTAGAAAGATCGTAAACAACAATTTCGATAAAAGGAGAATGAATAAGTATGAGCACAAGCATAGAGACCAAATGTCTTCATGAAGGATACGAGCCGAAAAACGGAGAGCCGCGGCAGCTTCCGATCTGGCAAAGCACAACGTGGAAATACGCATCGAGCGACGATATGGGGGCACTTTTTGACCTTGAGACGGAAGGGTATTTCTACACACGTCTGCAAAATCCCACAAACGATCTGGCCGCAAAAAAGCTTACGGCGCTTGAGGGCGGATACGCGGGTATGCTCACGTCTTCCGGACAGGCTGCAAATTTCTTTGCGATATTTAACGTCTGCGAGGCGGGAGATCATTTTATAGCATCAAGTTCGATCTACGGCGGCACCTATAATCTGTTCTGCGTGACCATGGCGAAGATGGGTATCGAATGTACCTTTGTGGATCAGAATCTTTCGGAAGAAGAGCTTGCCGGATTTTTCAGACCGAATACCAAAGCAGTGTTCGGCGAGACGATCACCAATCCTGTATGCTCGGTTCTCGACATAGAGAAATTTGCCCGTCTTGCTCACAGTCATGGTGTTCCGCTCATTGTCGACAATACATTTGCCACGCCCGTCAACTGCAGGCCGATCGAATGGGGCGCGGATATCGTTACACATTCGACAACGAAATACATAGACGGTCACGCCATCAGTGTCGGCGGAGCGATAGTTGACAGCGGCAATTTCGACTGGATGGCGCATGCCGATAAGTTCCCCGGGCTTACCACACCCGACGAAAGCTATCACGGTATCGTATATGCCGAAAGGTTCGGAAAGGGTGCATACATAACAAAAGCAACCGCCCAGCTCATGAGGGATTTCGGATGTATCCAGTCTCCGCAAAATGCTTTTTACGTAAATGCGGGACTTGAATCACTTCATGTCCGCATACAGCGTCATTGCGAGAATGCGCTTAAGATCGCCTCATTCCTGAATGCCCACGAGAAGGTTGCATGGGTACATTATCCCGATCTTCCGGAAGATGATTATCATGAGCTTGCAAAGAAATACCTTCCGAACGGTTCGTGCGGTGTTATGTGCTTTGCGGTAAAGGGAGGCCGCAGCCGATGCATCGAATTCATGGATTCACTTAAGCTTGCGACCATTGCCACTCATGTGGCGGATGCGCGTACATGCCTGTTGCACCCGGCCAGCCATACACACCGCCAGCTTTCGGACGAACAGCTTACGGAAGCCGGCATATCACCCGACCTTATCCGTTATTCGGTCGGCCTTGAAAATGCCGATGATCTGATCGCCGATCTGAAGCAGGCGCTTGACCTTATCTGATCCGCAGGTACTGTTACGAAAGAGTGTCAGACATGAAATGCAAAATCAGTGTGATCACAGTTTGTTATAACGCAGCCGCTCTGCTGCCGGTCACGATGGAATCGGTACTCGCGCAGGATAATGCGGATATGGAGTACATTATAGAGGACGGCGGCTCAACCGATGAAACGCATAAGATCATAGAGTCCTACAGGGAAAAGTTCAGATCGAAGAACATCCCTTTTAAATATCACAGCGAACCGGACAGCGGCATTTACGATGCCATGAACAAAGCTGTGGCTTACGCCGAAGGCGGTTATGTCAATTTCATGAATGCCGGAGACTGCTTTTACAGTTCCTCGGTTGTTGACGCTGTTTCTCAAAAGATGACGGGATCGCCCGCGATCATCTACGGTGATTGTGCGGTATATGAATACGGCCGGTTTTTCAGGTATCAGAAATCACCCGAGCGGATAGAAGAAATGATGCCGTTTTCACATCAGTCGGTATTTGCAAGAACGGATATCCTGCGCGAGCATCCGTTTGTCACCGGATACCGGTTCTGCGCGGATTATGATTTTCTGCTGACGGTACACGATCTGGGACTTCTTTTTGCCGATGCGGGTGTTGTTGTGTGCATCACAACGGCGGACGGTGTATCGAGCGTAAAATATCATGACACGATAATGGAAACAACACGGATACGGGAAGCTCACGGTGTACTCCGTGATACGAAGGAGCAGCTGCGGCGGACCGAGAGGGTGCTCAGGCTGAAACAGTTTGTGCTCGACCATTTTCCCGTCCCGGTAAAAAAATGGATACGCGGACGGCAGATCGAGTCAAGAGGCCAGGATTTTTCGGCGGATGTTCCTTCCTGGTTTCGTGATCTTTGCAGGTGATCCGTATTTGCCACACGCAGAACAAATCTATCTAACAGCCGACGGATATGGTATTATTATAGCTGAGAAAACGATAAAGTATTAATAAGGAATCATAAAAATGCTTGAAGGCAATTATTTTGCGATAACAAGTCTTGTCAGCGCACTGGTGTGCACTGCTATTCTCATATGCAACAATATGACATCGGATCATGATGACAGGAACAGGAAATATTTTTCTGTTCTTCTCGTCATGTTCATTGCGTACTGTATGCTGGAATCGTTCTGGGGCCTGATCAGTACGAAGACCATAGTCGTCGGAACAGGGGTATGCTGGATGGTACTGTTCCTTATCAATCTCCTGGTCCTGTTCGCGGTGACTTTCTGGTGTATATTCCTCACAAGTTACTTCGGATACAGGGAGTCCGTCATGTTCACGCTGGCTCAGTGTATCCCGCTTGTTCTCGGACTGGCACTGCTTTGTACCCAGACTTTCGGGAATTCCGTATTCAGGATCGACGATAACGGAACATACATCCCGGGGCCGTACAGATCATGGCTGTTTGCGATACAGTTTTTCTATTTCGCAGCTGCGTTTATCAAGATAGTCTATTTTGTGATCAGAAACCGGCATGGACGCAGTCTCCGGTTCAAGATGGCGGTTCTCGGGTGCGCTCTGGTCCCCGTGGTATTTGTTATACTCCGGTATTATGACATCAGTTACCCCTATTATTCCGTATCAATGATGGTATCGGCAGTCATAGTATTTGACGGAATGATGATAATAGTCAAGATAAGGAATGCGGAAAGGTTTGAGACAGTTTCAAAAGATACGTATATGGGATTTGAAGCACTCTCCCGAAGCTATGTATCGGTGGTCCTGATAGATCTTGAGACCGGGCGGGACATTCCCGTCAAGTCAACAACGTTTGCCAACGATCTGATGGAGCCGAACATGCCCATACGTGAGAAGATCCTGAAGGTTCTTTCCCAAAGCGTTGAACCTGAGTATCTTGATGATATGATGGACTTTGCGGATATAGAGCTCCTTGATGAAAAGATGAAGGACGAAAATATGGTAAGTATCCAGTACCGTTCCAAAGGACTGGGATGGTGTACCTTAAGCTTCATCGCTGCTGAACGCGACGCCACACATATGCTGAAGAAAGTCATTCTTGCGATTCAGTCGATAGATACCAGGAAGAAGAAGGAACTTGAATATGAAGAGGCCCTGTCGAGGGCGTACAGGGATGAGAACGCCGTGCTTGGTGAGCTCATCAAGATGCAGTCAACCGGCGTTGTCGCATCCCGTGAGCGTAAGATCATAATCGCCAATGATGTGGCACTTGAGATGTTCAACCATCAGGGTATGGATCCCATAGGGATGGAAGTGTTCGATTTCTGGAAAAATACACCGATCAAAACATCGGAGGATGTTAAGAAGAGATTTCTCGAAGTAGAGAAAAACGGCGGATCATTCGATTATCAGACCGTATCGTATACGGAGGGAAATGAGGAAGATATGCGGTATCTCATGGCCGAGGTCAAGAGGGTCGATCTTCTGGACGGAACCACTGCCATGATAACCTGCTTTACCGATATCACACAGGGCAAGCTTCTTGAGGACAGGCTCCGCACCCTGTCCGAGACTGATGCGCTTACCGGCATAGCCAACAGAAGATGCGGCGAATCTCAGATAAAGCTCCTGATGAATGAAGGGATAGGCGGAATATTCTGTCTATTCGATGTTGACGAATTCAAGAAGATCAATGATACTTTCGGCCATCAGACGGGCGACGATACACTTGTGGCGGTAGCCGGCGCCATAAAGGCAAGCTTTCGATCGGATGATATATTCATGAGACTCGGAGGAGACGAATTTGCAATCTACATGAGAGGCGTGGGCACACGGGATCTTGCAAAGATAAGGATAGCAAGGCTTTTTGAAAACATAGCCAGGATCGAACTTCCGAACATTCCGAAAGGTTCCGTTACCATCAGTCTCGGAGCGGCGCTCGTTGAGACGAAGAACGGAACGATCAGCGACAATTACGACGAGATATACAGACGTGCAGATGCCCAGATGTATAAATGCAAAGGAAGGCCGGGAAGCAATCTTTCGATAGAAGAGCCTGAAGAGAGGCCCGAAGAAAGGACTGAAGATGAAGAATCCTAAACGTGTCGTCAATTACATAAAGGAAAATCTGTGTGAGGTTAAGCATACGACATTGAATCCTGAAGGACCGGGCGTTGTACGTATCCATATGGTGCCGCCGAAATATGACGGTCCGGAACCTGCAGGAAGTGTAGTGATATTAAACGGTCAGGATATCGTTCCGATCAATGTTTCATGGGCAGTCATTTTATCCATGCTCATCGATGCCATCAACGAATATCACGGAAGGCCCATAACCGATGAAGATACGGCCAAAATAGTTGACAGTGTGCTCATATCCGCAAGAAACGTATACAGATTCATTCCGAAGTTCGTTCTGAAGAAAGACATCTACAGGATCATGAACACATTCAAACAGATCGCCTACGGCGAAAAACCGGATGAGAAGATAGAGTATATCAATATCGGCGAGTATTCGGAAAACATGAGAGCACCGCACAGGATGGATCTTATGGTATCTGCCATGGTCAAGGACGACAGGTGGCACTGCAACCAGAACTGTGTTCACTGTTATGCCGCAGGACAGCAGCAGGCGGAAGAAGAGGAGCTGTCCACCGAAGAGTGGAAGAAGATAATAGATAAGTGCCGGAAAGTTTGCATTCCGCAGGTGACTTTTACCGGCGGTGAGCCTACAATGCGCGATGATCTGATCGATCTGATCAATCATGCGAGATGGTTTGTGACAAGACTGAACACCAACGGCATCAAACTTACAAAGGAATACTGCGAGAACCTGTTCAAAGCATCGCTTGACAGTGTGCAGATCACTTTTTATTCCCACGATCCCGAAGTACATAATGCTCTTGTCGGAGCACCGATGTATGACAGTACTCTTTCGGGTATCGAAAACGCTCTTGAAGCCGGGCTCAATCTTTCGATCAATACTCCGCTTTGTACGAAGAACAGGGACTATGTCAAAACGCTCGAATTCCTCCATGAAAAGGGTGTGACATATGTCACGTGTTCGGGACTGATCATGACCGGCAAGGCATCCGGAAGCGAGTCGGAGAGTCTGCAGCTGACAAAGGAAGAAATAAGATCGATCCTGAAAGAGGCGGTTGACTATGCATATGCAAACGGCATGGAAATAAGTTTTACTTCACCGGGCTGGATCGAGGAAGATTTCTTTGCCGAAAACGGTCTGTCAACACCGACGTGCGGAGCTTGCCTTTCAAATATGGCGATCACTCCGGGCGGCAATGTTGTGCCCTGTCAGAGCTGGCTGACTGACGGAAACCTCGGAAACTTCCTTACGGATGACTGGGAGAAAATATGGAACAGCGGCAAGTGCGGGAACAGAAGATACTATTCCGCAATGATGACCGGGCTGTGTCCGCTTGCAAAAAGGAGTCAGGATGAGAAATAAGATCACGGGATTTATCATAAGCCTCTTTGTCGGGATCATGATGTTTGCGGTCCCGGTATCCGCTGACACCGACGAGATACAGAGGTACAGCATATTTGTGGAGGTCAATGATGATGCGACATTAAACCTTCACTATCATATAGAATGGAAAGTACTGGATTCAAGCGGTGATCTGGGGCCTGTTACGTGGCTCAAGATCGGTGTGCCCAACAGCCATGTCATATCAACGAACCCCATGAGCGATTCGGTGGATCATATCAACAGATCCGGCAATTACGTTGAGGTCTATCTTGACAGGCCGTACTATGAGGACGAACTTATCAGTGCTGATTTTATGGTTGTTCAGGACTATATGTATCAGGTCGACAAGCTCAAGGAGGGAGAGACGGTCTATTCTTTCACACCCGGATGGTTTGATGACATAAAGGTCGATAAGCTTATGATCGCCTGGAAGAATGACAAGGCTGTGGCCTTCACACCCGAATGCGTGATAGACGGCGATCATAACGTTTGGGAGACTTCTCTCGGAAAGGGAGAGCGCTTTACCGTGACCATGACCTATCCAAATGATGCGTTTGCATTCGATCTGTCCAAAAGTGAGGAAGTGAATGACGGTGGCGGGATAGGAGATACGATAGCCGAAATTATAGGAAGTCTGATGTGCCTGCTCTTTACCGGCGGATTTATTGCTTTTCCCGTTATCATCGGATATCTGTTCAACCGCGGATTTAAGGGCAACAGTCCGACCATTAACAAGACGACAAGAGTAAAAGTCACATATTATGACGCCTGTCCGGGCTGCGGAGCGCCGCGCAAGGAAGGCAATAAATTCTGTGAATACTGCGGAAAATCACTTGTAAAAAGTGAGGAGACCATTACCGACGAACAGCTTAAGAAGGAAGAAAAAGCGGCGCTGTCTTTCTCCAAAAACGGAGAATATCAGTACGGTCCTTCGCCGAATGTTTTCATTCGCGTCAACTCCGTAAGGGTTCCCAATCCGCACTACCATGCTCCGATAATAACAAGCGGCTCCGGCGGACGCGGCGGTCACAGTTCATGTGCACACAGCTCCTGTGCATGTGCGTGTGCATGCGCCTGTGCCGGCGGCGGAAGAGCCGGATGTACCACCAAGGATTTTTACAATACGGATCTGAAACTGTCAGCGCTTGCAAAAGCTCTTGACATCAAAGAGGAGAAAGCAGATTGATAGAAGATCTGATAGCCGAAAAAGCCCGTTATATCGATTCCGTGATAGATCAGTATCTGCCGGCGGAAGAAGGATTGGCCCGAAACGTCATCTGTGCAATGAACTACAGCATTCATGCAGGGGGAAAGCGTCTGCGCCCCATGCTGATGATGGAAAGCTGTGAGATGTTCGGCGGCTGTGTCGAGGGCATCATCAATCCGTTCATGGCGGCCATTGAAATGATCCACACCTACTCACTGTGTCATGACGATCTTCCCGCTATGGACAATGATATGTATCGTCGCGGCAAGCTCAGCACTTTTGCAAAGTTCGGCGAGGCAATGGGAATACTTGCGGGAGACGGACTGCTTAATTATGCTTTTGAGACCGCCATGGGATCATTTGATATTCTTGAACAGGACGGACTGGATGAGATAGGCAGTCTTGAGCTGTCATACAGGATCATGAAAGCGCTTCGCATACTTGCGGACAAAGCCGGGATCTTCGGAATGATCGGCGGCCAGGTCGTCGATATTGAAACGGAGGACAAGCCTGCCGGTGAAGTGACGATGGACACGATCATGTATATCCATGAGCACAAGACCGCTGCCATGATAGAGTCTTCAATGATGATCGGTGCAACTCTTGCGGGGGCAGCACGTGAACAGATCGAGACTTTGGAAGAAGTCGGATCGGATGTGGGCCTTGCTTTCCAGATAATGGATGACATACTCGATATCACGGGAGACGAGGATGTTCTCGGAAAACCTACCGGAAGTGACGAGAAAAACAATAAGGTGACCTATGTCTCCATGAAGGGGATCGACAAGGCAAGAGAAGATGTAAACAGGCTGTCGCAAAATGCCGTGATGCGTCTGCAGAACCTTCCCGGGAGTAACAGCAAAAGCGGAGTATTTCTGAAAGATCTGATAGAGTATCTCATCACCCGGTCTTCTTGATACAGCCCCCCTAATCTGCTATAATACCAACGCTGTTAGTGTAAGATTTATGTCACGAGGAGACAACGGAATGCCCAAGAAGATTGCACTCTTTTCGTGTGGATGGGCCTTCGACCTGCTGCATGACTACGCGAGAGGAGTCGTGAAGCGCATGCAGGGGCTTGACGTAGACCTGTATATATTTGTATGCTACCCCCTTTATGTGGAAAGCGAATCTTTAAAAATCGGCGAACTTAACATATTCAACCTGCCGTTCATGGAGGATTTTGACGGAGTCCTGATCCTCGGAAACGCCATAGATCATGTAGGCGTTTATGACGAAATAATCAAAAGGTGTAAAGAAGCACATATTCCGGTAATATCAACCGGACGCAGAGATGAGTATGCGTATTTTGTCGGTTCTGACAATTATGACGGGGCAAAAGCCCTGTACACGCATGTTATCGAGGAACATGGTGTCTGTAATCCGTTATTCATCGCGGGAAACGAGAATAATGAAGATTCCAACATGAGGTATGAGACACTGTGCGAGGTCATGAGAGATCACGGTCTTGATGACTCGGCAGTTGAAGTATTTTACACCATGTGGGAACCCAAACTGACGATTGATTATCTGCATGAGAAGTATGGTGACAGAAATGTTCCGCTTCCTGATGCCATCATATGCGCAAACGATACTCTTGCGATCGCAACATGTCTGGCTCTTGAGGAGATAGGATACGAAGTCCCAAGCGATACGATCGTTACCGGATATGACAATGATTACTCAGCCGAGATATTCAATCCGTCCATAACGAGTGTTGACCAAAGATATGATGATCTCGGTGCTTACGCTCTGCGGATATTGCTGGATGTCATCGACGGCAACAAACGCAACAAGGAAGTATATATAGGATCCGAACTGTTCGCGAGTGAAAGCTGTGGCTGTGCGTGTCTGAGAGATCTTGATTATCTTCGCCGTGAGCATGGAAAGCGGGTGTTCTATGACCGCATGATGACCACACTCTTCGAACGTAATGTTACGATGATTGAAGGTGAGGCCATGAAGGGCATGAGTTATGAGGAGTTCGAAACGAATCTCCGCAGGGCCTTCAAGTCAAACAAGTCGTTTATCGGAGAGACGTTCCATCTGATACTTGAGCCTTCGTTTCGTAAATCGCTGACAAACCTGGATACCAAATTCCGTACCCACGGTTACAGCAGAGTGATGGATGCTGTATTTTCAATGGAAAACGGCAATATTACAAGCGATCCGGAGTTTGAATCGCGAAAGCTGATACCGTCCATCGATCCGTCCTTAAGGAACAGGGTATTTGTGTTCGTGCCGATACATGAGGTCACAAAGAATTACGGATACATGGTCTTTGGCGATAACGTCGATATAATAGGAAACGGAAATCATCTGTACGAGTTCATAACCCGAATAGATGTCATATTATCAAAGGTACGGCAGAACATCAGCCTGAGGATACTAAACAAGAAGCTTGTGGAGCTTACGGAAACCGATGCCCTGACCAAGGTCAAAAACCGGCAGGCATATGCGGCAAAAGAATCGGAGCTCAACTCGATCATACGATCGGGAGCCCGTATCGAATTTGCGATAGGTGTATTTGACATAAACTTCTTAAAAACGATCAATGACGAATACGGGCACGAAGCTGGAGACGCTTATATCGTCAACTGCTGCAGGCTTTTATGCAGGGTATTTCGTAACAGTCCCGTGTACCGTATCGGCGGTGATGAGTTTGCGATACTTTTGACCGGCGATGATTACGAGAACAGGGAAAAACTGTTGGATGAGGCCGACAGAAAAATGGCTGAGATCGCACGGACCGATCCGCCTCCCGAAGAGCGTGTCTGGGTAGCGGGCGGCATCGGTGTATATGAACGTGGCAGTGACAATAAGGTAGCAGAAGTCTTTTCAAGAGCAGATTCTGCAATGTATGAACACAAAATGAGGATGAAGGAGAAAGGCTATGAGATTAGTGACAAGATCTGATTTTGACGGACTGGCATGCGGAGCACTCCTGTTGGAGGCCGGCATAGTGGATCATTGGAAATTCGCACATCCGAAGGATATTCAGGATGGTAAGGTGGAGATCACATCAGACGACTGTCTTGCAAATGTTCCTTTTGCCGAAGGCTGCGGACTGTGGTTCGATCATCATTCAAGTGAGGAGGAGCGCAACCAGCTTGAGGGAAGATACAAGGGAAAGTGTGACAGCTCCGCTCCGAGCTGCGCCAGAGTCATATATGATTATTACGGCGGCAAGGAGAAGTTCCCCATGTTTGACGACCTGATGGAAGCAGTGGACAAGGTTGATTCGGGGAATCTTACGATAGATGAGATACAAAACCCGAAGGGTTGGATCCTTGTAGGCTTTTTGATGGATCCGAGAACGGGTCTCGGCAGATTCAGGAATTTCAGGATCAGTAATTATCAACTGATGGAAGAACTCCTTGTAGCCTGTGCAAAGAATACGACTGAAGAGATACTTGCCCTTCCGGATGTTGCCGAGAGGATAGAGCTTTATGAGGATCAGACAAGGAAGTTCAAGGAGATGGTCACTGAAAATACCGAGATATTCGGTAACCTTATCGTGACGGATCTTCGCGGGGTGGAGACGATCTACACCGGCAACAGATTCATGATATACAGCATGTATCCCGATCAGAACATCTCTGTCTGGATGACACCCGGTAAAGGCGGTGAAGGTCTTGCCTGTGCGATAGGCTACAGTATCCTCAACAAGACCGCAACACTCGATGTCGGAAGCCTGTGCCTCAAGTACGGCGGAGGCGGACACGAGAAAGTCGGCACCTGCCAGTTTGCATCATATGAGGATGCCAAGGTGATGCTTGAGGAACTCAAGAAGCTTGCCAATTAAAACCGTCACGAAATGACTAAACTAATTTACATAATCTGCCGATAATATATATGTAAGGAAGATAGGAATGAAGTCACAAGGAGGTGATCCTATGTTCAATATATATGCAGCAGCAGAATATGTATTACCCCCGCCGCAGATCGCACCGGACATTCCGGCAGTTGCATCGGTAAGGTCCAAAAAGGGACTGGGTCGAAACCGCGACCGCAGGAAGGAAGAATCCTCTAAGAAGAAATCGGCATTTAAAGATCTGTTGGAAAAGGAGGTAAAAGAAGAGTTCGATACGATGGGCTGCTTCTTCGAAACCAGAGTATGAAAATTAAATCATCAAGATAAATCCCGACGCCGCATGGGCTGTCGGGATTTTTGTTTTATGTCGTAACCTTGAGTGTGCCCTCACCGATGGCTTTGATCTTGTCATCGAGCACCGCAAATATTATATCGATATCATAGTCGGGATTATGTCCGATAAAATCACGGCATGCCTGGATCGCCTTACGCCAGGCCTTTTCAACGGGATATCCGAAGATCCCGGCAGATATCAGAGGAAAACCTATCGAGTGAATGCCGTTTTCCATTGCAAGAAGAAGTGACTGCTTGTAGGCGCTGTAAAGGAGCTTCGGCTCGTTGTGACTGCCGTCGATGTACTGCGGTCCGACAGCGTGGATTACATACTTTGCGGGAAGATTGAATCCGGGAGTGATAACAGCGGATCCCACGTCGCAATGTCCGATACTGTTGCAGGCAGAGCGCATCTGCTCTTCTCCGGCATCGGAAAAGATATAGCCGCACACACCGCCGCCCTGGAGCAGAGAAGAATTGGCTGCATTGACTACGGCATCCGCGGAAAGCTTTGTGATACTGATCTTCCTGATAGATATTGAGCTCATGTCCCTCCTTCCCACTACGTGGGCCCCCCTACCGGCATATTATGGAGCTGACCGGACTTGAACCGGCGACCTCTTACATGCGAAGCAAGCGTTCTCCCAACTGAACCACAGCCCCAAAAATCGTTAATTACAGAGTTTAGTTTATATGAACGGGGAGGGTTTGTCAAAATAAATCCGCTTGACATTTAAGAACATCTGTTCGATAATGATAACATGGACAAGGTATACATTGCAATAGATCTTAAGAGCTTTTATGCGTCCGTGGAATGCGTGGAGCGGGGGCTTGATCCGCTTACCACCAACCTTGTGGTCGCGGACAGTTCGCGCACAGACAAGACCATCTGCCTGGCGGTCTCTCCGGGACTCAAAAGCTTCGGCATTCCGGGCAGGCCGAGGCTGTTTGAGGTTGTACAGGCGGCAAAGCTTGTAAATGCGTCGAGGAAGAGCAGGGCACCTCACAGGCAGTTTTCGGGAAGCTCGTATGATATTGAGGAGCTTAGCGCGGATCCTTCGCTGGAGCTTGAATATATAGTCGCGACACCGCGCATGTCTCTGTATATGAAGTACAGTACGGATATTTACAGGATATATCTTCGGTATATAGCGCCTGAGGACATCCTTGTGTACTCGTGTGACGAGGTGTTCATAGATGCCACGTCTTATCTCGGGATATACAGGATGAGCGCACATGAGCTTGCACTTACCATGATCCGTGATGTACTGGCGGATACGGGTATCACGGCGACCGTCGGGATAGGCACGAATATGTTCCTGTGCAAAGTTGCCATGGATATAGTCGCAAAGCATATGCCGGCAGATAACGACGGGGTCAGGATAGCGGAGCTTGACGAGATGAGTTACCGCAGGACTTTGTGGTCACATACCCCGATAACCGATTTTTGGCGGATAGGGCCCGGAACCGCGCGCAGACTAGCAAAGCTCGGGCTGTATACGATGGGCGATGTTGCGGCATATTCCGAGGAATATGAGGACGTCCTCTACAGGACATTCGGTGTCAATGCAGAGCTTATCATAGATCATGCCTGGGGCTGGGAGCCGTGCACGATAGAGGATACGAGAAAATACAAGCCCGAGAACAACAGTATCAGTTCCGGACAGGTTCTGATGAGGCCTTACTCATACGATGAGGCGGCTGTCATAGTTCGTGAGATGACGGATATTTTGACGCTTGATCTTGTGAGGAAGGGGCTGGTCACGGATCAGATGGTACTTACGATCAATTACGAGCATCTGAACGATGAGGAATCCGCAGCGAACTACAAGGGAGAGGTCAAGACTGACTGGTATGGAAGACTCGCGCCGAAGCACGCTCACGGGACGGCCAATCTGGGCAGACAGACATCTTCCACAAGGCTTATAACCGATGCGGTAATGGAACTGTATGAGAGGATAGTAGATCCTGAACTGTTTGTCAGAAGAGTAACTGTTTGTGCCTGCAGAGTCATTCCCGAAAGGGATGTGACCGCCGGCGATGAATACGAGCAGCTCGATCTGTTCACCGATTACGAAGAGGCGGCAACTGCGCGTAAAGAGGAGGAAGAGCGTCTTGCCAAAGAGAAAGCTCTTCAGCTTGCCACACTGGATATCAAGGACAAATACGGCAAGAATGCCATCCTGAAAGGTACCAATTTCCTCGAAGGCGCCACAATGAGAGAGCGCAACATGCAGGTGGGAGGACACAAGGCATGAGTGATTACAGTCATATAATGGATCATCCTCATTATCAGTCCAAGACGAGACCGCATATGTCAATGGTCAACCGTGCGGCTCAGTTTTCGCCGTTTGCGGCACTTACCGGCTATGATGAAGCCGTCGAGGACACGAAGAGTGAGGTGCTCGACGAGATGATGCACGAAGTGGAGCACGAGGATATTGATATCAACTCCATATAACAGGCGCATATTTTGCATTTCCGAGCCCTGATTTGTAGATTTTACACAACATATAGTAAAAAAATCGTCATTTTTCCGCCCTTTTTTCCAAAATTCTCTTGATACTTCGTTCCTGTTGTTGTATACTACATATTGTTGATGATACAGGGGGTCAATACAAGATGATATTATCAACACATATAATTTCATAGGGAGGGGAGATAGCAATGTCAGAAAGAGATGTTAGAGCAGTCGAAAACATGGCTCGCACCGGCATGTGTTTTGATGATCTGTGCGATGCCTTCGTCCAGTTCCCATATGAGGATATCGAGATCATCTATATGAGAATGCGCAAGGAGATTTCTCCGTGGGCGCAGGCAGAATTAAAAAGAAACTGTTCCTGACGATTGCAGCGTAGTCATTTATGAATAAACGATCCCCCGGGTATTGATCGTATGAGATATACCTGGGGGATGTTTTTTAGCAGGAAAGAGAACGATTGATGGAAACGAAACTGACTGTCATAGTAGACAATACACCGTACAACGGGATGTCGGGCGAATGGGGGCTGTGCATCCTTGCGCAGCACGGAAACAACAACATCCTGGTTGATACCGGTTCTTCCGCTCTGTTTCTGGAGAACATGAAAAAGCTCGGGCTTGCCGTTGAAGACGTTGACTATGCGGTACTCAGCCATGCACATTATGACCATGGAAACGGGATGCCGTATTTTTTCAGCGAAAATCACAAAGCCCGGTTCTATCTTCAGGAAGCTGCTGCACCGAACTGCTATGCAAAAAAGTTCATATTCAGAAAGTATATCGGTATCCCTAAAAACGTTATTAAAGATCACAGTGACCGTATTGAGTATGTATCAGGTGATTACAAGCTGTGTGAAGGCGCATATCTGATCTCTCATAAGACACCGGGACTTGACATGATAGGACGAAGGGAGCTTATGTATGTCCGGTCGGGCCACAGATACAGGCCGGATGATTTTGCACATGAGCAGAGCCTTGTTCTTGATACAGATAAGGGGCTTGTCATAATCAACAGCTGTTCTCATGCGGGAGTGATCAATATCATAAACGAGGTCAGAACTGCATTTGATGACAGGCACATATACGGTTATATCGGTGGTATGCACCTGTTCAATAAAAGTGAAGAAGAGATAAGAAGTGTTGCAAGATCCATCGGAGAGAGCGGATTGGACTATATATGTACGGGACACTGCACCAAAGAACGTGCATTTGCCGTTATGAAGGAAGAGCTCGGCGATAAGATCGAGCAGTTTCATGTCGGAATGACTATCTCCGCTACTTGACGAAAGATAAGTTCGCTCTTATAATTGGGAACAGTTTTGAGAACAGTCCCAAAGGAATGCCGTATAAGAGCAATGCACGATCGTTATTATAACAAAACGAACAGAAGCATGGCAGGCATCTTGGCAGCAATGATGCTTGTTATTGTGCTGTTTTCAACTACCTTTATCGTTGTACATGTACATCATAACTGCTCGGGTGATGACTGCCCGATCTGCGCATGCATGCAGCAGTGTGAAAGAACACTGCGCGGTTTCGGAAGCACCGTACCGGATGCTGTGAGCGTATATGTACCTTTAGTGCTGATCTTTATTATCATTTCATCACAGGCAGGTTCTTATACAATGAGCACGCCTGTATCAGAGAAAGTCCGCCTGAACAATTGAGAACCTCCACTATTTTGGCTGTTATTAATTTAGCTTATATGGAGGTTTAATCGTGAATAAGAGTATTATTGCTGTTATTGCCGCCATTTTAATGGCAGGCTGTCTTTCGGCGTGCAGCGGAGCAAACGTTGCTTCGGATGCACCCGCAAAAGATGATATTCAGATCGTTACAACTATTTTCCCCGAATATGACTGGGTCATGAACATACTCGGAAGTAATCCCGCCGGTGCAGAGGTTACCATGCTTCTCGATAACGGTGTGGATCTTCACAGCTACCAGCCTACGGCTGATGACATCGTTAAGATATCAAGCTGCGACATGTTTATATATGTCGGCGGCGAGTCCGATGAATGGGTGGAGGACGCCTTAAAAGAAGCCGTGAATAAAGACATGATTGTAATAAATCTTCTCGATGTTCTCGGTGATGCCGTCAAAGAGGAAGAAGTTGTGGAAGGCATGCAGGAAGAAGAACATGAGCATGGGGAAGAACATGACGAGGAGCATGAAGACGGAGAAGAACACGAAGAAGGAGAGGAGCACGAAGAAGGAGAAGAGCACGAAGGCGAAGAAGAACACGAACATGAACACGATGAAGGTGAGGTCGAGTACGACGAGCATGTATGGCTGTCACTTCGAAATGCAGTGACTCTTACCGAGCATATTTCAAAAGAGCTTCAGACAATAGATGAAAAGAATGCAAAAACGTATCAGGAGAATACATCCGAATATGTTGCGGGACTGAAAGCACTTGATAAGGAATACACGGATGCGGTATCCGCTGCCTCCGTTAAAACGCTGCTCTTTGGCGACAGATTCCCCTTCAGGTACCTGACGGATGATTACGGTCTTTCATATTATGCCGCATTTGTCGGATGTTCTGCCGAAACGGAAGCAAGTTTTGAGACTATCATGTTCCTGGCCGAAAAAGCTGATGAACTGTCCCTGCCCGCTGTGATGACAATAGAAGGAACGGATCACAAGATCGCAGAAACGATAGTAGAGAACACGAAGAGCAAGGATCAGAAGATACTGACCATGGATTCCATGCAGTCAACTACATCAAATGATGTGAAAAACGGAACGACCTACATGTCTGTCATGCAGAATAATCTGGAAGTTCTTAAAGAGGCTCTGAATTAAAATAGGAGAAGGATTATGGCATATATTACCGTACGGGATCTGTCACTCGGATATGATTCACAGGTAATAGTTTCCGGTCTGAATTTTCAAGTGGACAAGGGAGACTATCTGTGCATCGTTGGAGAAAACGGTTCCGGAAAAACAACACTGATGAAGACACTGTTACATCTGAAACAGCCGCTTGGAGGACAGATCCAAAACGGTGAAGGCCTTCGGCCGAATGAGATCGGATACCTTCCCCAGCAGACAGACGTCCAGAAAGATTTTCCGGCATCCGTCAGGGAGATCGTCCTTTCGGGATGTCAGAACCGCTGCGGCCTACGGCCGTTCTACAGTAAAGAAGAAAAGACACTTGCCGCAAAGAACATGGAACGGATGAAGATCAACGAGCTTTCCGGACGCTGCTACAGGGAATTGTCGGGAGGCCAGCAGCAAAGGGTGCTTTTGGCGAGAGCTTTGTGCGCAACAAGGAAAGTACTGCTGTTAGATGAACCTGTGGCGGGTCTTGACCCTGTCGTAACAACACAGATGTACGAACTGATAACGGAGCTTAATAAAGAAGGTATCACGATCATCATGATATCCCATGATATAGCAGCTGCCGTAAAGTATGTGAGTCATATACTTCACATCGGGGATACGTTGTTCTTCGGTACAACGGCAGAATATCTTGAAAGCGATGCGGGAAGAATGTTCTTTGCCTTACAGAAAGGTGGTGAATATTGTAATGGATAAACTGGTGCTGTATCTTACATTTCCGTTTGTCAGATATGCGTTGATAGTCGGTATCCTTATTGCTTTGTGTTCATCGCTTCTCGGGGTGACACTTGTATTGAAACGGTTTTCGTTTATCGGAGACGGGCTGTCTCATGTGGCGTTTGGAGCCATGGCCATTGCGGCTGTACTTCAGTTAACAAATGAAATGGTGATAGTACTGCCGGTCACCGTTATCAGTGCCGTATTGCTCCTTAGAACAGGACAGAACGCGAAGATCAAGGGAGATGCCGCGATAGCGATGATATCTGTGGGCGCTCTTGCGTTCGGATATCTTATCATGAATGTATTTTCCACATCATCAAATCTGTCGGGAGATGTGTGTTCCACTCTGTTCGGATCCACATCGATCCTGACGCTGACACCCGGG
Organism: Lachnospiraceae bacterium; assembly: GCA_024695145.1. Taxonomy (GTDB): domain Bacteria; phylum Bacillota; class Clostridia; order Lachnospirales; family Lachnospiraceae; genus UBA2868. Next base: position 1,146 of record JAILIS010000002.1, on the reverse strand, counting down.
GAAGTGTGGCTGTGTACGGCTTTGTCCGTAGCGGTCATGCTGATATTTATCCTCTTTTACAACAAGATCTTTGCCGTAACATTCGATGAGGATTTCGCAAGGGCAACAGGCACAAAAGCAGATAGTTATAATCTGATGATAGCTGTTGTAATAGCTGTGATCATAGTCCTTGCAATGAACCTGGTCGGGTCTCTTTTGATATCCGCACTCGTTATATTTCCCGCACTGTCGGCAATGCGGATCTTTAATACTTTCAGGGCTGTTACGGTCTGTTCCGCCATACTGTCGGTAATATGCGCTCTTGGCGGGATCATCATTTCCATTCTTGCCGGAACTCCTGTAGGTTCAACGATAGTAGCTGTAGATGTAGCGGCATTTGTGATCTGTTACATCACGGGGATCGCAGTGAAAGGAGCCGGAAGATGAAGATAAAAAGAGCTGTGATCCTTATGCTTTGTATGTCAGCCGTCATACTTGGCGCAGGCTGCGGGAAAGCCGAAAATACAGACAGGATTATTGAAGATACGGATCCGGGCGTTCTGACGGATGTTTCGACGGATGTTTCAACTGATATTCCGAGCGTGCCGGAGCAGGAGATCGAACAGACAAAAACACCTGCAAATAAGGCGGAAGGAGTAGATGTTGACCTTACCGTATTGTCTTCCACAATGGTATATTCCGAAGTTTATAACATGATGTTCTATCCGGATGATTATGTGGGAAAAACGGTAAAAATGAGAGGAATGTATACGGTATTTACCGACGAGGGTACGGACAAAGTTTATCATGCGTGCGTTATTTCCGACGCGACAGCCTGCTGTTCACAGGGTATGGAGTTTGAACTGTCTGACGAGTATAAGTATCCCGAAGACTATCCTGAGGAGGGACAGGAGATCTGTGTGACAGGTACGTTTGACACATATTACGAAGGAGAAAATCTGTACTGTACGCTCAAAAACAGCGGGTACGTCGTACCCGCTGCCAGACTGTAGACAAAGCGGGAGCGGAACTTCGAGTTCTGCTCCCGTTTTTCTGTTTTGAAGGTTTGTTCTTTTATGCAGCCATCAGGCAACCGGATGATCGGTCATATGAAGGTCCTATTATCCCCTTCCTTTGGAGCATCTTTGCTAACTTTTTCAGATTTAG
>JAILIS010000027.1 GCA_024695145.1 Lachnospiraceae bacterium | reverse complement strand
CTCCAAAGGAAGGGGATAATAGGACCTTCATATGACCGATCATCCGGTTGCCTGATGGCTGCATAAAAGAACAAACCTTCAAAACAGAAAAACGGGAGCAGAACTCGAAGTTCCGCTCCCGCTTTGTCTACAGTCTGAAAGCCTTAAGACCATATAGTCATAAGGCTTTTTTATATTATAAGAGTTCATCAGGCCGAATGATGTTGTGAAGATATACGGCATGTGCCGGAACTGTTCACCATTATCGGGGAATATTTTGGTTGGGTATGAAAAAGGATTACACAATAAGTTTCTGAGGAATTTTTAAGTATAAAAACAGGTTCAGCCTGGTTCTGATAATTATATATGGATCATTACTTGCTCTTTCCGTAATCGGAATCAGTGTATTATTATGTATTTGAAAAAGAGTAAGCAGGTAAGAGGACTACCTTTTGATGCAGTGTTGCAGAACCAATTATAAGGCATATTACAGATAATAGGGCTGTACAGCCCCTTTATCAGTTGGCTCACCTGTGATATGATAGTACATACATCCTGATAACAATACTTATGATGATCGGAAAGGTAAGAGTATGATACAGAAAAAATTTCTTTGCAGGGATGTTTCGGAAACGAAAGAAGCAGTCAGCCGGATCGGGGAGCTGATATCAGCGACTCCGCATAAGGCCGCGCTCGTCACTTTCTACGAAAAGGGCTTCAGCATTGAACAGGTCAGGTCATTGGTAGGTATGCTTAAGGACTGTGGAGGAGACGATCTGCTCATTGCCGGCATATCGGCCACTCTCGTAGCCGAGCTGATGCCTGAAGGAACCGGTATACTCTTAAACCTGATCCTTACCGAGAATGCGGATATTGAAGTATTTTCCGCCGCGTGCTCTCCGGGAGATGAAAGAGTGGCGGCAGGTAAACTCCGCAGGCGGCTTGACGGGATCGAAAACGTCAGGGCTGTGGAGCTTTTTGTGAGCAACATGTCATTGAATACTACACGTATTATGGAAGAATCCATGGAGGGGCACGAAGATGCCGTACTCTTCGGAACTTCCACCATTCGCAACCTTCCTACCAAACTGTCTTTTGAGGAGAACGAGAACGCACTTGAAATTGAAAGCAATCCCGAAGATTTCGTTTCGGATGAGTTTGTTATCGGCAGCGATATACTGCGGGATGGTTTTACTGCCGTCATTTTTTCGGGTAAGGACCTGAACGTGCAGGCGGATTATGCACTTGGATGGAACCCTGTTGGCCGGAAGCTTTCGATTGAGCTGAGTAAGAATCCTTCCAAGGGAGAGACCGTGATCACCAAGATCAACGGTTTTCCGGCAGTTGATATTTACAAAGAGTACCTCGGTGTCTATCCTGATTCATTTCTTATCGGCAATATCTGCGAATTTCCGCTTGTCGTTGAACGCGAAGGGATCAATATCTGCCTCATACCCCTGGACTGCGGCAGGGACGGCGAGCTTTACTTTATGATGTCACTGAAACCTGACGAAAAGCTCAGGCTTACCTTTGCATCTCATGATGAAGTGTTAAGAGCAGGATTCAGATCTCTGGAAAAAATGGACAGGTTCGCTCCGGAGGCTGTTTTCCTTGTCCTGTGTGGAAACCGGATCAATTTCCTTAAGGAAGATGCTCATATAGAATGGGATTCATTTGCCGCGATAGCTCCCGATAATGTGCTGATGCATGGCGCATGTGAACTGTATTATCATAACAAAAAGGGTGGAATACTTAACAGTGCTCACGTGGCGGTGGGAATGCGCGAGGGTGATAACGTGGCAGTCAATCCCGTAAAAAGTCATCCCGAGGTTGAAGAAATACGCCACGGACGGTTACTGTCTCTTTCGGACAGAATGTCCGTATTCTTAAGCAAGATAACAAATGAGCTGCTGGATATGGCTCAGGAAGCAAGAGATGCGAACAATGCCAAGTCCGCATTCCTTTCGCACATGTCGCATGAGATACGTACACCGATAAACGCTATTCTCGGCATGGATGAGATGATCCTGCAGGACAGCGATGATGAAGAGATCCTGGGTTACGCTGATGGAATACGTTCTTCGGGAAGCAATCTGTTAAGCCTCGTCAATGATATCCTTGACTTCTCCAAGATCGAAGCGGGAAAGATGGGCATTGTCCCGGTTGAATACGGATTCGGATCGATGATAAATGATATGTATAACACCATCAGGCTGAGAGCGGATGACAAGGCGCTGGCGTTTATCACTGATATAGATCCCGACATTCCGTCTCAGCTTGTCGGAGATGATACCAGGATCAAACAGATAATATCAAATCTTCTGACCAATGCGGTAAAGTATACCGAAAAAGGGTCAGTCACATTCGCGGTCAAAAAAGCCGGGACCGGCAAAAAGAAAGTACGTCTGCGCGTATCCGTAAAAGATACCGGGATCGGCATCCGGCCTGAGGATAGGGAAAGGCTCTTTGATGAGTACAGCCGTTTTGACGAAAAACGGAATCGTACGATAGAAGGGACCGGTCTGGGGTTATCCATTGCAAGGGAACTGCTGGAGATGATGGGAAGCCATTTGGATGTAAAGAGCATTTATGGCGAAGGCTCCGAGTTCTCTTTTGAGATCGAACAGGGGATAGCTTCAGACGCTGTTGTCGGAGATATAAACGAAAGGTTTAAAAAGCCTGTCCGCAAAAAGCGCAGGAACAGATTTACTGCGGAGTCAGCACATATCCTTATTGTTGATGACGTACATGTTAATCTTGTGGTCGCAACCAGGCTCCTCAGAAATACGAAGATAAAGATCGACACTGCTACATCCGGTGAGGAGGCGCTTGGTCTGGTTAAGGAGAACAAATATGATGTCATTCTCCTTGATCATGTCATGCCGGGAATGGACGGCCTTCAGACACTTAAAAAGATGAAAGAGATGAAGGATAACAAATCGGCCGGTACGCCTGTGATATCGATGTCGGCAAATGATTTTTCGGATGAACGCAAGGAATACAAAAGGAAGGGTTACAGCGATATTCTGTCCAAGCCCATAAATCCGGAGGCTCTTGAGAATATGCTCATGAATTATATCCCTTCCGAAAAAATCATCCGTACGGATCAGCACTGACATTGCAGCACTAAAGGAATCGTGACATAAAGGAGCTAAGATGAAAGAACCAAGGAACATTGATGAACTGCTTAAAGTGATCAACGATCTCTCCTCAGAATTTGAGAAGATGATCAAAGAAACCGACGGAGAAAAGAAACTCGCGGATATACTTATTTCCGCGAATGATCCTGACAGCCGTTTCAAGGCAAAGACACTTATGATGATCATAACAGAGATGGAACGGGTAAAGATGGTACAGGATTATATTACAAAGCCCGTTAAGATTGAAGGCATCATGCAGCAGAAGACGGACGGCAAGGTTTATATTTATGATGTCCCGGTGCTTGAAGGTGAGATCATCGAGTATATGACCGACAGCGAATGGGAAGCCGGAAGAATGGTTTATGATAAAAACACCAAACGCGCCAGGATAGTCGATGTCTTAAACATCGAAAAAACAAAAGTTGATAAGATCGATCAGATAAAAGCAAGGGCCCGTTAAGGGCCTTGCCTGTTTGGCTGTTATTATTTCAGTAGTTTTAAGTTCATGTGATAAAGGAGAAAATTATGAGTAACGGTAAAAATCATCACATGCCGGAAAATATTCCGGCGGAATACACGCCTATATCAATGTGGGGATATTTCGGATATGAACTTCTGTTCACGATCCCTTTTATAGGGCTGATCTTTCTGATCGTATTTGCGATCTCGGCGAAAAACGTTAATCTTAAAAATTTTGCGAGATCATATTTCTGCTATCTGATAATAGTGCTTATAATCCTGGCGATACTTATTGTTTTAGGTGCGGGCGCAGGAGTACTGGGTGAATTTTCAACCACGAATCGTATTACATACTAGGCGGACCGGATCGATCACAAAAGACGGATATGATATATAACATTTCATTTGACATAGCAGCCATATTGATGCTGATCGTTCTCATAGGCGGTATGAATACGGTGCTGTATACGGATACATACGGATTCAGGCTGGTGAGGAAGTATGTGTATTTTGTTATGCTCGGAACGATCCTAGATATAGTGACTGCCGTGACCATCAGTTATCCCTCGCATATCCCCGATTTGCTCAACCAGATACTGAATACCGCGTATCAGTTCGCATCGGCATTCAGTGTGATCACCGCAATGCATATAGTTTTCAATTATTATCCGGGGATAGATGCGATAAACACTGTCATTAACAGGGTACTTCGTGCGATCCTCGTTGTATATCTCACGGTCAACCTCTTTACCGGGGTTGCGTTTCACTTTGAGAACGGCAAATACGTTCACGGGCCGATCTTCTTTGCGACATATCTGTTTTCGCTTGCGATCATAGTTCATGCCATAATCGTTGTGGTTATCTACCGCAATGAGAGGCCGAGATCGATCTCACTGACGGTCATCCTCTCGCTGCTCATGCCGGTCATATTTGCGGTCACACAGATGCTTGTCGGGGATGTTCTCATCAGCTCATTCGGAGCGGCTCTTGCGGCATTCGTCATGATGTTTGCGCTTGAGACGCCCGATTACCGTAATCTAATGAAGACCATGAGCGAACTGGAGATAGCCAAGGAAGAAGCGAACGTTGCCAACAGCGCCAAGAGTGATTTTCTTGCGAGTATGTCCCATGAGATCAGAACGCCTCTCAACGGGATACTCGGCATGGATACGATGATACTGCGCGACAGCGATGATCCGCAGATCAAGGAGTATGCGGAAAATATCAGGATCGCCGGAGACGGGCTGCTGTCCATAATCAATGACATCCTCGATCTGTCCAAGATCGAATCTGGCCGGATGGAACTGCTGAGTGCAGATTATGATCTGTTCTCGGTACTCAATGAATGCTATCAGATGAACCGCATGAGAGCTTCCGAGAGCGGGCTGGAATTCATGTTCGCAACAGATCCAGGGATGCCTGCGGAGTATTTCGGGGATAAGGTGAGGATCAGACAGATACTCAACAACATTATCTCAAACGCTATCAAATATACGAAGGAAGGTTATGTCAGGGTAAATGTTTCATACGAAGACGGTGACCTTGTTATGGCCGTGGAGGATACCGGTATCGGGATCAAAGAGGAAGATATAGACAAGCTGTTTGAGAGCTTTAAGCGACTGGAAGAGAACAAAAACCGCAATATCGAGGGAACGGGACTCGGCCTTTCCATTACCGACAGGCTTGTAAGACTGATGAACGGTACGATCGACGTGAAAAGCGAATACGGCAAAGGCTCCGTATTTACCGTCAGGATCCCTCAGAATTCCGTCAGCGACAGGAAGATCGGCGTCTTTGAAGACAGGATGAAAGAGAGTGTATCCGGAACTGCCGACGGTGATAATTCACTCGAAGTACCGGACTGCAAGGTACTGATCATAGATGACGTCAAGATGAACATACTGGTGTTCAAGGGACTGCTACGTGGAACCGGTGCGGATATTGAATTTGCGCTTTCGGGGCAGGAGGGCATCGACAAGACAAAAGAAACAAAATACGATATGATCTTCATGGATCATCTGATGCCGGGAATGGACGGAATAGAAGCGTTCCGACGGATCAGGGACGATCAGGACAATCCGAACCGGGATACACCCGTGATCGTACTGACAGCCAATGCCTTGGTGGGTGCGAAGGGAAAATATCTCGAAGAGGGGTTTGAGGACTATCTGTCCAAACCCGTCGAGCAGAGAAGACTGCTTATGATGATCAGAAAAACATGGGGGAATACGCATGAAAATCTATGATATCTCGCAGGAAGTATTTAACTGTACCGTATTTCCGGGAGATCCGCAGCCGGAAAGGATCCTGATGCAGAGGATCGAAAACGGTGATATCTGTAATCTGACCGGGATAAATATGTGCGCTCATAACGGGACGCATGTGGATGCACCGTATCATTTCATAGACGGCGGGAAAACGATCGATGAGGTCGACCTTGGCAGATTCATAGGACCCGCATTTGTTGCCGAGCATAACGGCACGGTAACGGCAGAGGATGCAAAGCGCATCATCTGCATGGCCAAAGAAGCCGACAAAGATCTCCCGTTCCCGGATGATAAAGCATCCTGCAGAATACTTGTAAAGGGAAAAGCCGTCGTATCGGAGGAGGCAGCCAGGGTATTTGCCGATGAGAATATCAAACTGTTCGGAAATGAATCCCAGACGGTAGGGCCGGAAGATGCTCCGCGGGCCGTACATCTCATAATGCTCTCCAAAGAGATAGTCCTGTTGGAAGGAATAAGGCTTCAGGCGGTCCCTGAAGGAGTGTATATGCTGAACGCCGCGCCCATCAATCTCGGCGGTGCCGATGGAGCACCGTGCCGGGCTATCTTAACGGATATATGTACGTATTAAATCATAGAAAAGGAGATTACAGTCTATGAACAGAATAAAGAATACATCGGGGATCATGGCTGCCATAATGACAGCGGTACTGTCGATAACACTGACAGGCTGCACAGGAGCAGTATCAACCGCGGCACCTGCAGCAGAAACTGCAGCTGCACAGGAACCTGCATCCGCACCTGAAGCGCAGGAGCAAAAGGAAGACATGAGTGCGAAAATAACGGAACCGTACTTCACAAAAGGTGTCTATGTGAACTATGCCAAAGAGGCTGAAAATCCCACGCTGGATTACTATTACGTGTTTGACAGCGAGACGACGGGGCATACTGATGACGGAAGTGTCGGCATGGGTCTGCCGTTCGCATGTGAGCAGAAAGATTCGACCGTATCATTTACTTTCGGTGGGGAAGGTGAGGAGCCGGTAGTCCTGACAGTGGACAGCGTGGAAGAAGGGACTGTTACGGGTCATTTTGATGACGGGGTGGAGCTCGTATTCATTCCCGTTGAAGATGTCGATCCGGCTGATTTTGACGCTGAGAATTATATGAGGGAGGCGGCCGGAGAGAGTATTATCTACAAGGATGCGAACGGCTGGACCGTAAGGTATGATCCGAAACTGTTTACGGTCAACGGCGGCGGCCCTTCGGTCAGCTTCGTATATACGGGTGAATCGGCAGGGACGAACATGATCACCGCATCATATAATGTTGACGGCAGGGATGCAAGGACGGCAATAGAAGATCTTGCAAAAGAGTGGGGCGATAAAGCAACGGTGACTGACGGGATATTCCCCGGAACGGAAGATGCTAAGGGATACTGGGCCACACTTCCTCCGGAAAATGACTCCTCGGGTCTTTACAGTACCGCCATGGCAAGGGACTATATGGACGGTTATCTTATGTTTGAACTGACCGGACACAACAGCGGAAACGATGAAGAGGATATGGCAGTATCGGATGCGCTTGCAGGAATAATCGACTCACTTGAATTTCAGTCTATATGACTGTAGTATTCTTCAAGCAGAGGACGCGCGGCCAAATAATACCTGTACAGCCCGGGATCGAACTGCGTACCCATGTTTTCCTTGATAATCCGGTCGGCTTCGGCAAATGACATTTTTTCCTTGTATACTCTTTTGCTGACCAGAGCGTCGTATACATCGGCAATAGCCATGATCCTCGCTTCAAGCGGAATATCGTCTCCTTTGAGACCTTTGGGGTATCCGTTCCCGTCCCAGCGCTCATGGTGATAATGAGCCACATTTTCAGCCAGCTGCGTAAATGATTCATCATCGATATCATTCAAGATCTCGCGGACTATGAGAGCACCTTTTTCGGCGTGGGTCTTCATGATCTCATATTCTTCCGGAACGAAGCGGCCCGGTTTGCGAAGTATATCGTCATCTACGGTGATCTTGCCAAGGTCGTGCATGGGCGCTGCTTTGATAAGATCCTCACAGAATTTGGCAGACAGTCCCACTGACGGATCCGTTCTCATTTCCTCGACAAGTATCCGGACAACTTCGCTTGTCCGCTTTATGTGACCGCCGGTGGAGTTGTCTCGGCCTTCAACCATCGTAGCCATTCCCATGACCATCTTATTTTGAATATTCGTTATGCTCTCGGTCTTGGCAGCAACTTCTTCTTCGAGTTCCGAATTGTACTGGTCGAGAAGTCTGATATACTTCTGATTTTGCGTGTCGTCAGCGAGAAATATCTGATAGCCTCTCTTTTTTGTACCGTCGTACAGATAGTTAACGACAACGTTGTATATCTCATCACTTCCGTCGCCATCCGAATCTTCTTTTGAATAAAGTATCCTGTCTGTTTGGTCTTTGTCCTCAAAACTTGCGATCCATTGAAGGATGTTATTGTCAAAATACCCGTTTGGCCTGATCCGGTCATCTACAGTCAGATCCTTAAGCCCCGGTAGTATTGCCTTGGCGGTCTCATTGCTTCCGAGGTATTCCTGATCAAGCCCAACGTTTATAAAGCCCGTGTTACCGGCCTGGACCATTGTTTCTATTACCATATCGGACAGTTCATACAGCACCATACGTCTGACGATTAGGATATAGACCATCTCTGATACGACGTACATGAGCGGCATGATGTCGATCTTCTTAAAGAGCGCGTGGTTGAGCAGATATCCGGTAACACACACGAGAAGAGGTATAAACAGCAGGTTGAGGACAGTCTTTGAAACATCTTTTTTGCGGACACGGCTGTATATAAGAGCTGCAAAACTGATGAGCATTTCCGTAACGATGACAATGTAGAATACCGTGTGCATGAAAGAATACTCCTTGAGGATCTCCCATGTCCTGCCGGCTTTTCTGATGCGTATTCCCTTGTAGAAGATCGGATAGATGCCGATCGAGAGTACTGACAGATACAAAAAGATGTTTATCACAAATGATATCAGACGGACTGATCTGCCTACGCTTATCTTGCACAGATTGAGAACGCACAGCATGATAAACCAGGTCAGGAACACGCCTCCCAGGTACGTGATCTTAAGGGCGAAAATCACGGTGTCGGCGTTTTTGACCGTATACATGAGGTAATATGCCAGATTGATAAACGGCACCATGAAAAAGGCGAAGGTTATGTTGGTGTCAAATCTCTTCTGCCATATGAACGTATATATGACCGATAAAACGGTCGCGGCTATGAAAGTACAAAGATAAAAACTGCTCATCAGATCAGTGTATCCTTTTTATTCATAAACAAGTATGTTCTTACCGTGCTGTTTGCCATAATACATCCTGTCATCCGCGGACTTGATGATATCATCGGGATCCCTGTATTTAACGCTGTTTTCCGCAAGCCCTATCGTGATGGTCGCGGGGATACGTTTATTAAAGAAGATAGTGGGATTGGATTCTATGATCTTCCTGAGATATTCCATCTTGACCCTTGCAACCGCCTTGTCATAGTCGCGCATCAGAATGACGATCTCTTCTCCGCCCCACCTGCATAACTCGCAGCCCTGCATTTCCCTCTTTATCAGCCGTGTGATATGCCGGAGCACTTCATCGCCTGCATCATGACCGTAAGAGTCATTTATTTTCTTGAAATCATCAATATCGCAAAAAGCGATACAAAAATGACTGGGCACCTCACTTCTCATCAAGGGGGTGATCAGGGGGAGAAAACCGCGTCTGTTCAGAAGCGCGGTAAGAGCGTCCTCGCTCGCGTCAACCGACAGCTGCTTGTTGCGCTCTTCGAGGCTGACAACTTCTATTTCACTCGCATAGATGTAGATCGCGCTGTAGAAGATCGTAGCAAACACCATCACGAACGAAGAAAAGATAACAAGTATTGTTCGGGCATCGGGAGTCATCTCGATGACAGGCGGGGTATCGGAATATCTGATATAGAGATTAACAAATATCGCGAAGTTTAAAGCGAGCATCAAGGCAATGTTCCACCTGCTCATGCCCTTGAAAAGGAAACATCCGAAGTATATGATTATCGGAACTATGGAAAAGAGGAAGCAGTATGTGGCACACCGGAACCCTATATAGTGGGTTGAGATTATCGTATATACGGTGACTTCCAAAATGATGCTCAGATATACCGGCATGACGTGCCCGCGCCTGATGAGCAGAAAGCATAAGGCATATACCACAACGCTTAAGATATTCAGCCTGACCAGGGGCGTGATACCATCGGCCCACATAATGAGCAGCAAAGTGGCATGCACGAGACACATAACGGCCACGGTAAACGAAAATCCGTTATGGACCAGAAAATGCATTGTTTTATTGATAAGATCTTTTAACTTCAATCCCGTTAACGCTTTCTTTTATGTCAATAATATTATATTATAACATTTATTTACGCGGAATTGTTCACGGCTGTAATTTCTGTATAATAGAACTTATCCTGATACGGAAAAGAGGTTAGAGATTTGAATATTTACGTTGATTATGATGACTGCCTGTGTGAGACGGCCAGGAACTTCACCGGTCTGGTGGCTGAGCTTTTCAAAAAGAATGTTCCGTACGAGAATGTACGCTTTTTCAATCTGCAGAAAACATTTGAGCTGACGGACGAGGAGTACGAGAAGATGATGATCAGATCCCACACGGCGGAAGAGATACTGTCCCTGAAGGAGACTCCCGGAGCGTCGGATACGATAAGAGACTGGATAGCCTGCGGTCATAATGTATCGGTGATCACCGGCAGACCGTACAGCTCTTTTGAACCGTCAAGAAAATGGCTCGATGACCACGGGCTGGCTGATGTCAAGCTGTACTGCTTCGACAAATACGGCCGCGATAACTATATAAAGAACGGCGCTTTCAACCTTTCGCCTGAGGATTACCGCAAAATGAAGTTTGATTATGCGATAGAAGATTCTCCGCATGCGTTTAGGTTCTTCGACCACCTTCCCGAATTAAAAGTACTCGTCTATGACCGCCCCTGGAACCATGAATATCCTCTTCCCGGCGATAATTATTTCCGGTGTTTCAACTGGGATGATATACGAAATGAGACAATTGCATGTTTGAAACCGGATTTGTTACAATAGTCGCGGAGGTATGATTATGACAAGCGAAACGATACTTGGGATCATGATCCCGTTTGCAGGAACGGCACTTGGAAGTGCGTGTGTATTTTTCATGAAGAAGGAGCTGGGACGCGGAGTGCAGCGGGCACTGACGGGATTTGCCGGCGGAGTGATGGTTGCAGCTTCGATATGGAGCCTTATCGTTCCGGCACTGGAGCAGTCGTCAGGATCGCCGCTTCCGGCATGCGTGGGCTTCTGGCTGGGAATACTGTTTCTGCTCCTGCTCGATAATGTTATCCCGCATCTGCATATGAATGCTGACAATGCGGAAGGACCGAGAGCCGCCCTTAAGAGGAGCACGATGATGGTCCTTGCGGTCACGCTTCACAACATTCCCGAGGGAATGGCTGTAGGTGTTGTATTTGCGGGACTTCTGTCACATGACACTATGATAACCGCGGGAGGAGCGCTCGCGCTCGCTCTTGGTATAGCGATCCAGAACTTCCCTGAAGGCGCCATCATTTCTATGCCTCTGTGTTCGGAAGGGACGGGCAGGGGAAAAGCCTTTTTATACGGTGTCTTATCCGGCGCGGTTGAGCCGATAGGAGCTGTTCTTACCATAGTCGCGGCCGGCCTTGTGATCCCGGCAATGCCCTATCTGCTCAGTTTTGCGGCCGGAGCCATGATGTATGTTGTGGTTGAGGAACTGATCCCCGAGATGTCCGCAGGTGAGCATTCCAATATCGGAGTCGTCATGTTTGCGGTCGGATTTACACTTATGATGGCACTTGATGTCGCACTCGGATAGGATATATGAAACAGGACCCCGCGCATCAGCGCAGGATCCTGTAGGCGATGTTTCTGAGCATGTGTGTTACGATACCGTAATCACGCGTCAGTGACTGAGGCAGAGAAGGTATTCTGTCATACAGTATCTGCATGTATTCTTCAAGCACTACTGACGAGCCGATGAGCTCGACTCCCAATACGCATGAATCCCTGAAACGCGAATAAGTTATGGAAGTGATGATACATTCCATACTGAGTTCTCCATCCGCTGTCATGAATGATACATTTGCTTTCTCGCCGATCCTGAACCCTTCGGATTCGTCCATGAATATCTTCAGACTGTGGATCGTCATGTGGGTTGTAACACCGAAGCGTTCTTCATCTTCTCCATCCACTTTGATGGATACACTCTCCGCATCCACAACTGATACGTCATCCGTATTTCCGTCTCTTCCGTCGATCAGGAATAACGACATGATAAGGAAATAGGTGTTTCTGAACAGCCAGAAGAGCAGCACCAGAACGCCGGCAGCCTTGATGACCGACAGAACATATATTGATCTGATAATGCCGAATACGCACAGCACGAGGAGTACTATGAACGGCACCATTGTTCTTGTATCAACCTTGCGTCCCGCGCGTTTCTTGGACTTGTCCGTGACCTCAAAAACCGTGGTCGTGATACCGAACGTTTCCTTGATTATCGGGATCAGAAGATGAGGCATGACGCTCGTCTCATAGATTCCGCTCCACTTCAGAGAGACCTTGTTACCGGAAAGGATACGCAGCACCGCATCCTGCATTATGAACATCGGCAGCCAGTATATGACCAGATCCAGCCATCCGCATTTGAACACCGGGATGGCAAAGCATGCAAAGAGCAGCGGCGAAATCAGATAGATCAGGTTCTTGATAGGAGAGTACCAGTATACAACCGAGCTCATATAGGACAGTTTCTGGACGAATGAAAGGTTTGGCTGGCGCAGTAGCTTCAACTGCTTTGCCGTGCTTATGACGCCCCGGCCCCAGCGCCTGCGCTGCTGGATGTGCTCCTTGTATGTGCTCGGTGTCATTCCCGAAGCCAGAGGTTCGGGTGTTGCAAGGCTTACGAATCCGTGTTCTTCTATGAGCATTCCCGTAGCGAAGTCTTCGGTTATCGAACCTGTGAAAAATCCGCCGATCTCATCAAGAGCTTCCCTTGCAAGAACTGTGTTTGAGCCGCCGTATATTACAGAATTGGAAACGGTCTTGGCAACTTCGATCGTACGATAGAAGAAATCCTGCTCGTTGGGTGCGTTTTTCTCCGAATACAGAGCATACTGGAACACATCCGGTGTATAGAAACACTGGGGTGTCTGTAGCAGTCCGAGACGGATCTTCTGGCCGTCGGGAAGTTTCTCGGATCTTTTTTTCGTATCAACAAAGTACGGGATGGTCCTGAGCAGGAAATTGCTTCTTGGGATCATGTCCGCATCGAGAGTTACGATGTACGGGGCGCTTGTCAGTCCCATGGCATGGTTCAGATTACCCGCTTTAGCGCCTTCGTTGTCCGGGCGGTCAAAATAACCTATGTTCATTTCCTCGGCAAGCTTACGCATGTGAGGACGTCTGTTGTCATCGCACAGCCAGATATGGACTTTGCTCTTGTCCGGATATATGAGGTGATTACATCCGTTTATTGTCTTGCGCAGAAGTTCTTCGGGCTCATTATATGAAGCGATAAAAATATCCACGTCGGGATACTCATCATCCTCTATCTTGGGAACCGGGTGATCTTTCATTCCCATGAGATGATAGTAGAGGATAACTGACTCGAAGAAACCGAAGATCTCGATCACGAGCAACAGGAGATTACCGGTAATGGCAATAGGTCCTGCCTTCACGGGAACCGAGAACATGATCCTCCATCCGATATATACAAGTGTCAGAAATGCACTGATTATAAGTGCTACCCGGCGCATGCGAAACTTCAGAAGATCTGATTTTGACATTTTATCTTTGTCCGGATACAGATCATCATATGTCTTGAATTTCTTGTGCTGGCGTATGCTGAGCTGCAGTGCCACAAGGATACCGACTATCAGGACGCCGAGGACAATAAGTGCTATACGCGGCCATGCTTTGGCTACATTAACATCTTCGGTCTCAAGTATTTTCAGTACCAGCAGTGATATTGCCGACAGTCCTTCGCCTGTTTGCGGAACAGGTATGTTTCTCGGATCGTCGCCCTTTAAAAGATCGCGAACCCATTGTCCCGTGCCTGAGAGGTCATCGTCGGTAAAAGGAACCGACGGATCGTAAAACGGTTTGAAGAGCGCGGAACTTTCGTTTTTATTCGAAAGACTCCATACGGCAAAGCTCGTATTGTTATCTTCGAGCATTGAAAACCATGAGGCCGCTGATGAGTAATCGACAGTTCCCGAACCGCTGGCTTCGGACAGTCCGCACTCGGTAACAAAAATCGGCAGGCCGGTGGTTCTTGCATTATCATACTCGCGTCGCAGGTCATCCTTGTGTGTACCGGCATAGAAATGCAGACTGTACATAATGTTGTCGGCCTTGACGGAGTTCCTGGAAGCGGAGATCAGGTTTTTGCTGTAGTTGGGAGTACCGATGAAGATCACGCTGTCAGGGCTCTTTTCCCTGATGGCGGGGATCATCTTATAAGCGTAATTACGTATATCCGACCACGTTGTCTCGCCGTTGGGCTCGTTACATATTTCGTAGAGCACATTGGGAGTTGAGCCGTACTTGGATGTTATCACATCAAAGAATTCGAGTCCCTGATCCATCTGGTCATTCGGGTTGGGATCTTCCATAACATGCCAGTCTACGATCACGTACATATCCGCTGCTATGGCGGCTTTGACACCGCGGTCCACGAGGGCCATGACCGTTTCTGGATCCTCGATGTAAGCCTCGGGATAAACGGGCAGACGCACGAGATTGGCATCCCATTCTTTTGATATCCGTATAAACAGATCTTCGTTGATAAAATCGGGGAACCATGTCAGTCCGTGAAGGCTCACACCTTTGAGGACCACTATGTTACCGTTTTGGTCGACGAGATTGGCGGCTCTTACCGAAAGCGTCCCGTTCTGTGACGGACGCGGCGTTTGTTTTTTATCTTCTTTGGCACTGACGGGACTGACGAAAACAAACATAATCAACAGTGAGAGCGCAATGATGCCCAATGACCTGATTTTTTTCATAGAATGAGACGCCTCCCTTACATATGATCACATATGATCAGTATAATATCTGTTATAGGGAAAAACAATGATAATGTCACTGATGATGCTTGATGTATTATTGTGCAGATGATATAATCGCCTAAGGTAAAGGCGCCGTGATCTGTTTCATGACGCCGTTTTTTAAATTCATGCTGACAATATCATTAATAAAGCGGAGGATTAAAAATGCGTAAAGAAGATATCATGCGGATGATAGAGGAGGAGGGAGTGGAGTTCGTCAGACTCCAGTTTACCGATATTTTCGGGAGACTGAAGAATATTGCCGTGACTGCACCGCAGATGGAAAAGGTTTTCGCCAACAGATATTCATTCTACGGTTCCGCCATCTTCGGAAACAAGTACGACTATGATGACAAACTGTACCTGTATCCCGATCTTGACACCTTCAGCATCCTTCCCTGGAGACCTCAGCAGGGCAAAGTAGCGAAGATAGTATGCGATATATGCCTTCCGGACGGGACACTGTTTGCTTACAGTCCGAGACACATTTTGAAGGAAGCCTGCCGGCGTGCATCAGATGAAGGGTATTCACTTATCGTCGATCCGGAGTGCGAATTCTTCCTTTTCCATACGGACGAGAACGGACTCCCCACGACCACGAGTCACGAGATGGCGGAGTACCTTGATGTCGGCCCGTCTGATTTTGGCGAGAACGCCAGAAGGGATATCGTGCTCATGCTCGAAGAGATGGGGTTTGATATTGAAAGCTCTCATCATGAATATGCACCGGCGCAGCATGAGATCGACTTCAAGGAAGATGATGCACTTACGATGGCCGATTCTATACAGACTTTCAAATTCGCCGTAAGATCGATAGCAAAGAGATTCGGACTCTATGCGACATTCATGCCCAAGCCGCGCCAGGACGTTGCCGGATCGGGAATGCATATCAACTTAAAGCTCGAAAAGGACGGTCGTAACGTTTTCAGATCCCAAAACGGAGATGAGACGGATGAAGCCAGGTGGTTCATCGGCGGCATAATGGCTCATGCGCGTGCGCTCTGTGCCGTGTCGAACCCTTCGGTCAATTCATACAAGAGGATACTGTCGGGATACAGTGCACCCGATACGATCACCTGGGATACGAAAGGCGAGAAAGCGCTCGTCGTACTGAACAAAGAGGCTGATGACGTCAAGATCGAGCTGCGCTTTCCCGACGGCTCGGCAAACCCGTATCTGCTGTTTGCGGCATGCATGGAAGCCGGCTTTGACGGGATAAAGAACAGGACCGATCCGGGAAAGTCATACCGTGAAACAGATCTGTCGCAGGCCGGACGGCTTCCCGTAGACCTTCGTGAAGCGGTGGAAGAGTTTGAAAAGGATGAAACGGTGACCGGATCGCTCGGAGAGGAGTTCTCCTCGATCTATTCAAAGATCAAGCGTACGGAGTGGAGAGATTTCATGAGCAATGTCACACAGTGGGAGATCGACAACTATCTTACAAGACTGTAAGGAGATACTATGGGCGCAATACTCGTAGCGATGCCCAGACATGAAGATGCCCGCAAGATCTGTGATGCGATCAGACAGAGCGGGATCTTTGAGGATACTTATATCTGTGAAACCGGCTCCGAGATCCTGAGGAAGATCGAGGACATGGATATCAGTCTCGTCATATGTACCAAAAAGCTTCGTGATATGGGATACGAAGAACTGTATGATTACCTTCCCGCCGGCGTGAACCTCCTTCTTCTGACCGGCGATGTCAACATCCGTCTGTTTTCCGGCAACATCATAGTCCTGCAGATGCCTTTTAAAAGATCGGATCTTGTAAGCAGCATCAGCATGCTCATGCCGTACGGATACAGCGCTGTCAGAAAGAAGCCTGCTTACAGATCGGGCAGTGACAAGCAGGTTATAGACAAGGCCAAGATGCTGCTGATGGACAGGAACAACATGACCGAGCCCGAGGCATACAGATATCTTCAAAAGAACAGTATGGATATGGGAAGAACCCTTACCGAGACAGCGTATATGATATTACAGCTGAACTCGGTATGACGGTTCATTGCACCCTGTAATATGTAAAACAGCCCGTATCAAGCAGCATCCCTTCATCATCCGTCAGATCGACGCTGACGGTAATGATGCTCTTTCCGCAGCGTTTTAACGCGGCCTTACAGTACACGTACCGCGTACCGGCAGCCGCTGCCAGAAAATGGAGACTGCCCTCTACGGTGACAACGTATCCTGCGTTGTTAAAAGCCAGGGTTCCCGCTATCGTGTCCGCCAGTGCGAACAGACATCCGCCGTGCATTGTCCCGCCCGGATTACGCTTCTTCTCATCAAAAGGTATGCGTCCTATAGCACTGTCTTTCGTAAGCTCTGTAAGCTCGATCCCCAGTTCCTGTATAAAATCGCCCCGCTGAAGCATTTCCTCAGCCTTTTTGACCGCGTCAGTCATTGCTTTCCTCCTCCCAGAACAGATCGTTAAGTGTTTTCCCGAGCACCCGGCATATGGCTATGCACAGATTGATAGTCGGATTGTAATCGCCCTTTTCGATGGCACTCATTGTCTGACGGGATACCCCGCATTTTTTGGCCAGTTCTTCCTGGGAGAGATCGAGTGCCGCCCGGGCTGACTTTAATCGAAGGTTCTTCATAATATCAGGCCTCCTCGTCCGTGTATTTGTCGGCAAATCTCTTGATCAGCAGTTCCGCGAAGACGATCACCATCATGATTATAACGACAGCGTTCAGCATCGGCATCCCGAGCTTGCCGTCCTCGTACATACTGCCGTGAATAATATTCATTACCAGAGGGAGTATATTCAGGACAAATGCTATCGCGAATATTATCTGATACTTTTTGTGATCGTTGTTGAGACCCCAGTATACATCATTCCAGATGGTGTATGTAGCCAGAACCGTGCATCCGGCGATGATCACTATGAACTGAAGAACGTAATCGGCTACGGGAAGATCCAGCCCTGTCATGTTGAACCACATGAGGATCGCCTGCGCGAATACCACCGTGTAGAAGGCGTATTTGTAGGCCTTTCCGCGTACCGCTTTCTGTCTCTCATCATACTCCGTCTTAATCTTTCCATCCCTGTTCGCATATTTGAACAGCAGTATGATCGCGATCAATCCAATTATAAGACCGACAGCAAAACCGTATGATGTAGCATTCATAATTCATTCCTCCTTGTATATGAAAACGTGTTTTTTCCGGTTGTTTTCCGGCAACAACTGCATGGTAACACACAACATGACAACTGTCAAGTATATTATACAAAAAACATTTCACAATAGCAAAATGATACTCAAATGGCGACATTACGCTATAAAGAAAATCAGCGCGGATATGGGGACGGCCTGCTTGTGTTCACAGAATTTTCACTGAATTTTCACGGTGAAAGGCAGCGCATGTGTGGTATCATATAATAGTATCTCCGCAGTATACAAACGGTGATGATTATGGATAATTTCACAGATTACGGTCTGGGCTCAAAAGGATCGTTTACGAACAAAATGGAAGGCGGTGCCTTTGTTTTTCGTGCTGATGAAGAACAACGTCTGTTAAGCGTGAATGACAATCTTGTCAGTCTGTTTGAATGCGATGATGCAGATGATCTCATGGAGTATACGGGCGGGACGTTTGACGGCATGATCCATGATCCCGATGCGGGTCTTGTACGTAAGGAGATCGAAGATCAGCTGAAGCATTTCATAAACGGGTCAGGGTATGTGTTCTACAATATAATGACGAAGAAAAAGAATGTCCTCCGGGTTGTCAATCACTGGACGCTTGTCCATGAAGAAGAGACGGGGGATGTTTTTTATGCGACGATATTCATACACAGGCTTGATAATGTTGCAAACGATTACGATGTTGTGACCGGACTTCTCGGCAAGAGAAAGTTTGACAGATATGCTACGGGCTTAAATAAACAGTGCCTTTCCGAAAACGATACGACGGCCTATGCGATAGTCTATGTCAATCTTGTCAACTTCAA
>JAILIS010000011.1 GCA_024695145.1 Lachnospiraceae bacterium | reverse complement strand
GCAGCCATCCCTGACAGTTTATCCGCTCCTATGGTCTTTGCCGCGCTCTTTACCGAATGAATGAGTATCGAATACTCTTCCCAGTTATTATTGTCATAGAAATCGTTTAGCTTTTTGATCTTACTATCGTGTTCGAGTGCGAATTCACCCAACACCTCTTTATAGAACTCAGGATCGCTGTTGCAGAACCTGATGCCGGATGCCGTATCAAAGCCGGCTTTTTTCAGTTCATCAAATGCCGGATCATCCGTCGCCGGATCATCCTTTATCTCATCTTTCTTCGTGATCTTTTCCTCAGGCAGATATTCCAGGAGCATCCGCTCAAGTTCCGGGCCCTCTACCGGCTTGGTAAGATAATCCGTGAAGCCCTCGGCCATATATCTTTCCCTCGCGCCTCTTATGGCATCCGCAGTCAGACAGATGACCGGTGTATCCGCATTCTTTTTGTTACCGATAGCACGTATGGCGGCAAGCGTCTGTGTACCGTCCATCTCCGGCATACGCTGATCGAGCAGTATGACATCATATGGATTTTCTTCACACATTCTAACCGCCTCTTTCCCCGAAAGCGCCGTATCGGTTTTGATGTGCGTCTTCTTAAGAAGGTTTTTCACAACCATAAGGTTCAGATTCATGTCGTCAACAACAAGTATCCTGGCATCTTCCGCTTGAAATGCCTCCGTATACTCTCTGTCAAATGCCTCATTGGATTCTGATATTTTAAACTCCCCGACGGGAATGTCTTTTTCGATCTTTTGCCACAGTTCGAATGAAAATGCGGATCCTATGCCATACTCACTTTCAACCTGCAGCTCACTGTGCATCAGATCAAGGAGTTTTGTCGTTATCGGTATTCCGAGGCCTGTTCCTTCTATAGTCCTGTTACGGCCCAGATCCAGTCTCTCAAAGGATTCAAAGAGGCGTCCCATATCACTGTCTTTTATTCCGATACCGGTATCTCTTACCTCAACGTATATGAGAACTTTACCGTTTTCCCTGCTTTTTTCCGATACAGTCAGCGTGACCGTACCCTCATCGGTATACTTAACAGCGTTTGTCAGAAGGTTCAGTATTATCTGCTCTATACGGACATCATCTCCGTACAGCTCAGCCGGAATTTCCGGGTCGATCCTGCAGACAAGTTCCAGCCCCTTCGAATCGATCCTCTCCCGTATGGAATTGATCAGATACGTTATCACATTCCTGATACTGTACCTGACAGGAGATATCTCCATTTTTCCGTCCTCGATCTTTGAGAAATCAAGTATACTGTTTATAAGCGACAGAAGATTTCTTCCGGATGTCCTGATATTTTTGGCGTATTCTGCAGTTCCCTCCTCTTCCGTTTCACGGAGTATCATCTCATTCATGCCAAGAATGGCATTTATCGGTGTTCTGATCTCATGCGACATATCCGCGAGAAAATCACTTTTTGCTTTGTTCGCCTCATCCGCTGCGACTTTTTCAAGGCGAAGAACCTGTGCTTCATAATCCTGTTTCTGTCTGCTGACAGTCATCTCCTCCATCTTTTTGCTGTATGCCTGTTCATTCTTGTAGCCGAGATAATAGAAAACAAATATCAATGCAAAGATCACGAATGATACGATGATATTGACCATTATCTGTGAATAGACATCGCCGAGAAGTTCGGATCTGCTGACCGCAAAAATCACATACCACTGATCCATCACACGGGAAGAGAACAGATTATACTCAATACCGTCTATTTCAACATCACTGACATCGCCTTCTTCCCTGACCCTTTCAAAAATACCTTTACCGAAAATATCTTCTATGTTTTTACCGTTATTTTCGGGATGCCCGTGGGCGATGATAAATCCGTCTTCGTTAACGACTATTGCATAACCCTTTCCTCCGATATCGGTATTTGAAGTGGATTCCTGGATATGATTGACGATAACATCGAGCGCAACGATATTGCGGTTGCCTTCTACGGAATCTGAAAGCATTCTGCATATCGTTATAACGACAGAGTTGGTCTGTGCATCAACATAAGGTGATACAATTACCGTCCTGCCTCCGGCATCTACAGCTTCTTTGTACCAGTCTCTTTCAGTAGGGTCGTAATCATCCTCGGGAACCCATCCCAGACCATCCATATACCTTCCGTTGATCAGGGCATATATTCCCGTGAAGTTTTCATCAAACTCACTCTTCTGATTTTCGGTCTCACAGACAATGAATTTTTCGATCTTATCCGGAGGCTCATTCTCACGGATCATGATGTCAACCGTATCCGATGTAACCTTCAGCGTAGACTCGGCCATGGTCAGGTAATTTGTCAGCTCGGCTGCTGTCTCCGCGACCTTTTCATCTGCTGTCTCGATTATACGGTTAACGGAAACGTCATAGTACAGGCTGGAATTATATACTACCGCAAAGATCATAAGTGCGAGAGTTATCAGAAGGGTAATGGCAAGATTGAGTCTCCTGCGCCTGTTACTGCCGGATGTCTGAATATCCAGTTTCATTGTCCTGTATCTGAGAGCAACCACATACAGGATCGATAATATCAGGATGTCAAGGAAGCACGAAAGAACGAACAGCATTATGGCGATCATGTCATAAACTTCATCGCCACCTTCTGCCACATTGAGTGATCTTTTCATCCAGGCTGCAAAGAAGTATCCTCCCGTACAAACACCGAGCAGTATTAACGAGACTGCGGCTTCTATACGCCCCTGGAATCTGATCTCCTCGGTGCTTTTCTCTGCACTCACAAGACCGCGGAGCTCATAATCTTTTCCCATCGCCCAGGGAAGTGCAACAAAGAATGCATATGATATGAACGCACAGTAATAATACGGATCCCGTGAAGGCGACGGCCAGTCAAAGCATGATGCCGTCCACATACCGTATCCGAGTGCGGAATATATAAGGACAAACAGATGAAAATACGGAAAATGCGCACCTACATGCCTCTTCTTATAATACCAGAGCAGGCTCTGAAGACAGACAACGATAACGGACGTAACAAAGACGCCGGACCACAGATTATTGAAAAATCCTCCGAAACGGATATACAGAAAGAACTGATAAATATTAAGCGGGATCGGTATAAACATCAGAGGATTAAAATACCTCTTGGAATCCGGATCCCTCATATGCAAAACGGTGATTAGAAGTACCACATATCCCAGATTCCACCCGAAATATGCGATCACTTCGGAAACATTGGGATAGTTGTACATGACCAGCGAATACACAGTCCAATAGTAATCGCTTAAGATGTGCGCAAGGAAATAAACGCAAAGGAGCAGAAAGCCCCTTCTCGGAACATCGATGAATCTGAACAGACATATCAGAAGTGCTGCTACGACTGACAGAAGCATTATGATGTTTTCGACCGTACCGATATCAAACAATTCTCTTAGTCATCCACTCATGCAGGTCAGAATATACCGTACTGCGATCAAGTTCATTGAGTATTTCGTGGCGGTCACCCTCATACAGTTTTATCGAAAGGTCTTTGACGCCCGCTGCCTTAAACTGTTCATATGCCTTGCGTACGCCTGCGCCGAATCCTCCGACGGGATCACGGTCTCCCGATGTAAAAAGTACAGGGATATTCATGTTCATTTTTTTTATGTTTTTCATCCTGTTGTCAAACCATATGGCGCGAAACAGGATCATATAACCGTTAAGCGAGAAGCCGTTTCCTCTCTTGGTGTTTGACGGATCCAGAAATTTCCTGACGTTCTCTTCATTTTTCGACAGCCAGCTGTCGGAGTAATCATCATCCGGTTTGTCTTTGTCGCCGTATGCACTTCCAAACATCAGGCTGTTTATAAAATCAGACTTTTTGTCCGGTCCGCGGAAAAGCATTATCAGTTTACATAATATTCTTCCGAACATAAGGGGACCGTCTTTCTCACTGCCCGTACCCATTATGATCGCCCCGTTGACATCAGGCAGAAATGCTGATTTTGCGGACAGGTATTCGCGGAGAAGATACGAACCCATGCTGTGTCCGAGGATAAAATATGGCTTGTCGGGATACTCTTTCCTGATGACACCGTAATTGGAAAACATATCCTCAACCATGACACGATCGGGATATCTGCAGTGCATCACTCCAAGCTCCTCCCTTGATGTAACCGATTCACCGTGTCCGATATGATCATGTCCGTATACGGCAAAGCCCCGCTCAGCAAGATATTCGGCAAACTCTTCATATCTTTCGATATACTCTTCCATGCCGTGAACTATCTGAAGTATGGCAACGGGATCGACTCCCTCCTTTTCCCACTTCATGGCATGAATCGGAGTATGTGTATCATCTGCGGATAAAAATGAATACTGTGTAACCTTTACCATCTGATCTGTGCCTTTCCTATCCCTCAGCTACCGACGACGTTGCAACCAGATCGATACCCGTCCCCGAAATATCATTTATTATAACATCTCCGGCCTTTATCGGTGCAGATACGGTTATATTTTTCATAAGGTGCAGACAGTCTTTTATCCTGTCCTTGGGAATCGACGATACCGTTCTGACGGAAACCACGCTTTCACTTCCGCCTTCCACCCTTACACTTGTAGTCAGTATGCGAACAGGAGCGATCACTTCGCTCTTTGCATACGCTTCTCCTCTTACACAGCTGTTTCCCTTAACCGACAGTATGCTGCCGTTCTTCTCGGTCACCTTGATGATACAGCCCGCAGGACAGACTATACAAGGCAGCGTGTGTGTCACGCTCCCGTCCGGATTATCTGTCACATCATTCGGACTGATACCGTTTTTTGTCGTATTCTTTGCCGCAAATCTTTTCATGAGCGGTGAGTCGGGATCCGGATGAAGTCTTTCCTCCGCCGTTCCTTTTTCAAACGACTGAATATACTGTGCGGCATATTCTCCCGCCTCGTGCGCTTCCTTTGAAACATTGTCAACAAGATCGTGTACGTGAAGAACGTTCCCGCAGGCAAATACTCCGGGACAGCTCGTCTCGAGCCTGTCACTGACAACAGCGCCCCGTGTTGACTTCGACATTTCTATTCCCATGTTCCTCGAAAGCTCATTTTCCGGAATGAGCCCAACAGAAAGCAGAAGCGTATCGCATTTTACTTCCTGTTCAGTCCCTTCTATCGGCAAAAGCTTCTCATCCACCTGTGAGATCACAACGGATTCTACCCTGTCTTTTCCGTTTATGCGTGTTACGGTATGACTGAGCAGAAGCGGTATGCCGTAATCATCGAGGCACTGTACGATATTCCTCTTAAGGCCTCCCGAATGCGGCATTATCTCTACAACCATTTTGACCCTGGCACCTTCGAGCGTCAGTCTTCTTGCCATGATAAGTCCTATATCTCCGGAGCCGAGTATCACCACTTCGCGTCCCGGCATCAGGCCGTCGATATTGACAAATTTCTGTGCCGTTCCCGCGGAATAAATACCTGCCGGTCGAAATCCCGGAATGTTCATCGAGCCTCTTGCTCTCTCACGGCATCCCATGGCAAGTATAACGGCCCGGGTCTTCTGCATCTGCAGTCCGTATCTGCTGCTATATGATCTGACTTCTTTATATACCCTTCCGTCTATGTTCAGAGGTTGTATATTCATGACCATGGTATCGAGTCTGTATGACACGGACGAACCGGCTTCTTTTATCATATCGATATAACGCCCGGCATATTCCGGTCCGGTAAGCTCTTCATTAAACGTGTGCAGCCCGAATCCGTTGTGTATGCACTGGTTCAGTATTCCGCCGAGTCTGTTGTCACGCTCGAGTATCAGTATATCTTTTACACCTTTACGCGAAAGTGACAGTGCGGCGGCCATTCCGGCGGGTCCGCCTCCGACAACTATGGCATCATATATATGATCATCTGTCTCATTAAGCGTTATCTGTTCACTGCCTGAAACATCTTCCGCAGGAAGCAGATTCTCCCCGGATGCGGTCCTGAGACTGTCGGAAAACTCTTCTTTGATCCTGCCTTCGAGAATATCCGATCTTCTGCCCTTTTTGGAAATGAGTCCGATCGGGATATTAAGTTCCCGGCTGAGTATCTCCATGACCTTCGGATAACAGAATCCTCCCTGGCATCTTCCCATGTTGGCTCCGGTCCTTCTCTTTACGGCATCGAGCGTGCGGGCTCCGAGCGGTCTGTGTATGGTCTCAAGAATCTCTCCTTCGGAAACATGTGCACACCGGCATATGATATTTCCGTATTTTCTGTCCTTCTCGATGAGCTTTTTCTGCTCTTCGGGCGGAAGCAGTTTCATATATGTAAGAGGTTTCAATTCCTCAACAAACTCTTCGTTCACTTTAGGATTGAGAATACCGGTAACAATATGTGCCACCATCTCTCCTATAGCCGGAGAAGCAGACAGACCGGGGGATTCAATCGCAGCCGCATCAACAAATCCAGGGCAGTCCGGAAGTTCTCCTATGACAAAATCACCCCTGTCGCCGTGTGGCCGCAGCCCTGCAAAACTGGTGATCACTTCTCCCATCGGAAGATTTTTGACAGCTGACGCTCCTTCTTTATTGACAGCCGCCAGTCCTTCTGCTGTCGTAAATGTTCCTTCCCTGTCGTCTATATCCGTCGCTGTAGGTCCCACAAGCAGATTGCCGTGTATGGTGGGACTGACAAGTATACCCTTGCCGAGCGCCGAGGGCATACGAAATACGGTTCGTCCCACATGCTGCCCCGCAGTGACATCGAGCAGACAGTATTCTCCCTTTCTCGGAGTGATAGTAAGAGTATCATCCGTCATCATATTATGGAATTTATCCGCATACACTCCTGCCGCATTGACAACTGTCTTTGAACGATAAATAACAGTGTTATCTTTTGCCGGATCAAACTCATCATATTTTGTTGCGTCCACCGTAAACCCGTCAGAAGTTTTCTGTATCGAATTGACCTCCGTAAGAAGGTGAAAATCAACACCGTTCATGCATGCGCTCTCCGCCATGGCGCTTGTCAGGCGGAAAGGGCATATTATACCTCCCGTCGGTGCAAAAAGAGCACCTTTCGTATCATCGGAAAGATTGGGCTCCATTTCCAGCGCTTCTTCGCGTGAAAGGATTCTCAGTCCCTTTACACCGTTTTGTACTCCCCGCTCATACAGTTCTTTCATATGCGGGATATCTTCATCACTAAGCGCTACAACAAGCGACCCGTTTCTCATGAACGGTATACCGAGTGTCTGTGCCAGTTCAGGCATCATCTCGGATCCTCTGATATTGAGCTTTGCCTTGAGTGTACCGGGCTCTGCGTCAAATCCCGCGTGAACTATCCCGCTGTTTGCCTTGGACGTACCCTCTCCTATATCGGAGTTCCTGTCAAGGACAACTGTTTTGAGCCTGTACCTCGCCAGTTCCCTCGCTATGGCAGAGCCAACTACGCCGGCTCCTATGATCACAACATCCGCTCTTAATTCTTCTGTGTGCATATTTGTCTCTCTATTCCCTTGCCCAGTCATTTGCTCTCTTAACGGCTTTTCGCCAGCCTTTTATCCTCTCATCCCGCTCTTCTTTTGAAAGGTCCGGTGAAAACTGTCTGTCCACCTTCCAGTTGGCTATAACGTCATCCGTATCCTTCCAGTATCCGACTGCAAGACCTGCAAGATAAGCAGCTCCCATTGCCGTCGTCTCTATGCATGCCGGACGCCTGACCGGAGCCTGTGCTATATCCGCCTGCGTCTGCATGAGAAAATCATTGGCGCTGGCTCCGCCGTCAACCTTCAGTGAGGAAAGGATGATCCCCGAATCGGCCTCCATTGCACCGATAACCTCAAATGCCGAATATGCAATCGACTCGAGCGTTGCCCTGATGATATGATATTTGTTGACACCTCTGGTAAGGCCGACTATGGCACCTCTGGCATACTGATCCCAGTACGGTGCTCCAAGACCCGTAAATGCGGGAACAACATAACATCCGTTGGTGTTTGGAACTTTTCTTGCCATGTAGTCCGAATCAGCAGCGGAATCGATCAGCCGCATCTCATCGCGCAGCCACTGTATCGCAGCTCCGGCAACAAAGATCGATCCTTCGAGCGCATATGTGACCTTGTTGTCGATACCCCATGCTATCGTTGTTACGAGACCGTTTTTCGAATAGATCGGGCTGTCTCCGGTATTCATCAGCAGGAAACAACCTGTACCGTAAGTATTCTTGGCTTCTCCCTTTGTAAAACAAGTCTGTCCGAACAGAGCCGCCTGCTGGTCTCCCGCAGCTCCCGCTATCGGGATAGCGCCTCCGAAAAACGAATCATCGGTATATCCGTATATGCTGCTGTTGCAAACAGGCTCGGGCAGCATGCATTTCGGTATGTCAAGTTCTGCCAGTATGTCATCATCCCACTGCAGTGTATTGATATTAAACAGCATCGTGCGGCTGGCATTCGAATAATCGGTTACAAATACCCTGCCCTTTGTGAGCTTCCATATCAGCCATGTCTCGATGGTTCCGAATAACAGTTCTCCGCGGCGGGCACGCTCTTTTGCCCCTTCTACGTTTTCAAGTATCCACCTTAGCTTCGTAGCTGAAAAATAGGCGTCTATCATAAGTCCGGTTTTCTTACGGAACGTTTCTGCAAGCCCTTTTGCTGCGAGAGAGTCGCAGTACTCGCTTGTCCTGCGGCACTGCCACACTATGGCATTATACACGGGCTCTCCGGTCTCTTTGTCCCATACGACGGTCGTCTCTCTCTGGTTCGTGATACCTATAGCCTTTATCTGCTGTGCTGTGGCACCGATCTTGCTCATGGCTTCCACGCACACGCCGAGCGCACTTGCCCATATCTCATTGGCATCATGTTCAACCCATCCCGGATTCGGGAATATCTGTGTAAATTCTTTCTGTGCGACCGAACATATCTCGCCCTGCCTGTTAAACAGTATAGCTCTGTTGCTTGTGGTTCCGGCATCTATCGCCATTACGTAATTTTCCATGGATACTCCTTATATAATCACATTCCCTTCCAGATACAGATGTCCGTCAGATACAGAGACGCCAAGAACTCCACCGGGCTCTTTTGCTGTCAGGCTGACAGGTTTTGAACCTTTCCGGTGACTGTAGTATGCTGCCGCAGCAGCTGTACCGCTGGCACAGGCGCTCTCCCACACGCACGTATCAACAGCGGGAACATATACGAGAGGGCGCATTACGACCGAGATATCCGTCCCTTCCTTTTGTTCCGCATTCATAGGGTCTTCCGATCTTATGAGCATGATACCGATACATTCGGTATTAAAGCTGTTGATCCACGATCTGAGTGCCGCCTCGATCTCTTCATCCGGAAGATCCATTACTCCCGGAAGGCAGATCATATGTGATATACCCTCAAATTCAACTGCCGGAAGATCATAATCCACTCCCTTCCACGAAAGGGTTTTGTTTATAATACGTCGGGGAATCGGCATATCCAGAGTGGCTGTATAATAATGTCGGTCTTCGTTATCCTGATTCCTAGTTATGTCAACCATAGCCGGGTCGTCTGTCCCCGAAAAATCAACAGTCACCCGTTGCTTATCACCGGTCTTCATCCCGGTATCGTCACATAACAGCGCAGCCGCGGACATCACGGCATTTCCGCAGAATTCTCCGCCGGCCATCCGAAGCCTTATACGGTCTTTGCCCTTGCGGATAAAACCGACCTGTTCACAGCTCGGCTCATATTCCATAAGTTTGCGGGAAACAGCACTCTGCGAGGTGGTAGCGATCTCGGATTCAACGAGTATGGTTATGTTCCCGGACGGATCTATATAATTATACTTGAGTGAATTGTATTCCTTCTTCATATCCTACTGTTCATAGTGTTGTAAGAACTGCCTGGTGCGTTCCTGATTGGGGTTACCGAATACGATCTCGGGATCTCCCTCCTCAACGATCACTCCGCCATCCATGAAGATCACACGGTTGGAGACGACTCTGGCAAAATTCATCTCATGGGTTACTATCACCATTGTCATCTTCTCTTCTGCGAGAGCACGGATTATCTTGAGTACTTCACCGGTAAGCTCGGGATCAAGAGCACTTGTCGGCTCGTCAAAGAAGAGTATATCGGGATTGAGTGCAAGAGCTCTTGCTATAGCAACACGCTGCTTCTGTCCGCCGGAAAGCTGGCATGGGTACGCATCGGCCTTATCGGCCAGTCCCATTTTCTCAAGGAGCTCTTCGGCTTCTTTTCTGACCTCTTCCGCATCTCTTTTCTGCACGTTGATCGGGGCATCGCAAACATTTTTCATGACGGAAAAGTGCGGGAACAGATTGAAGTTCTGGAAGACAAGGCCGAAATAGTTCTTGGCTCTGGCGATATCTTTTTTGGGTGCATAGACGACAGATCCGTCATCGGCTGTCCTGGCGACACAAAGATCCTTGTAGAGGATGGAGCCGCCATCGATCTTCTCAAGAAACGTGGCGCACCTTAGCAATGTTGATTTTCCGGAGCCCGAAGGACCTATTATGGATACGACCTCTCCGCTGTCAACACTGAAGGATATGTCATGAATCACACCGCAGTCATCAAAATGCTTTTTGATGTTTTTCATTTCAAGAATCATTATCAGATACCTCTTAAGAATAATATGCCATGGACTTTTCGATCCGTTCCATGATATAAGCCACTACATAGTTTGCCACGAAGTAGAACACACCTGCTATCACAAACGGAGTAAAGCTGGTATCGGATGCCGATATCTGCTTTGCGAGAGAGAAAACCTCCTGATAAGCAAGGGTAAACGCAAGCGATGTATCCTTTACAAGGGTGATCACTTCGTTGGTCACGCTCGGAAGAATGGTCTTGATCACCTGCGGCAGTATTATCCTGAAAAAAGTCTGACGCCTGGAATACCCGAGTATCTCCGATGCCTCATACTGACCTTTATCCATCGACTCGATACCGCCTCTGTATATCTCCGCAAAATAACACGCATAATTGACAACAAATCCGATTATGATCGCGGGATATCGGTAGCCCTTGATCGACAGGCCGAACAGGTAATAAGGACCGAAATACCACACCAGCAGCTGCAGCATTAAAGGTGTACCGCGGATGATGGATATCAGTCCTTTCATAGCAGCACTCAGAACCTTGTGTTTTGATTTTCTCCCGAACATGATCAGCATGCCGAGAGGAAGTGCTCCGGCCAGTGTCAGCAGAAAAATGCCTATCGTACGAAGCATTCCCTCGCCCATTGTAGCCAGCATTGTTGAAAAACTCATATATGCTCCTTTTCATTAAACAAAAAGTGTCAGGATCACGCAAGGCAACCCTGACACACTTGCTGTAGGATCATTTTCCGAGGCACAGGTAATCTTTAATCTCGGGGTACTTTTCTCCTATCTTGGCATAAGTTCCGTCCTCGACCAGATCTTCGAGTGCTTCGTTTATCGTGTCGCGAAGCTCCGTATCATCTTTGCGGAAGCCTATCGCATACTGTTCGCTTCCAAGCTTCTCATCAAGGAATCCGTATTCATCTGAATCCTTCATCAGGAACTGTCCGCTGGTGACGTCGATCGCGATCGCATCAATGGCACCTGCTTTAAGATCATTGAACGCTATCGTATATGTCTCGTAAACTTCAAGAGATGCGAATGTATCGCAAAGCTCTTTCTGTCCTTCTTCGTCGTTCAAAAGATCATAAGCGCTCGTAGCTGTCTGTACACCGACAGTCTTGCCGGCAAGATCCGCAAGCGTCTTGATCCCGGAATCAGTCTTGACCATGATCATCTGAGTGTTGTCAGAATAAGGAACAGACCATGCATAATCATCCTCACGTCCGTTGATGGTAAATCCGGACCAGATACAGTCGCAGCTTCCCGCGTTCAGCTCGGCATCCTTTGCATCCCAGTTGAACGGAACGGCAACGTATTCCCATCCGAGATGATCGCACACAGCCTGAGCAAGTTCAACGTCAAATCCGCCCATGCTGCCATCTTCGTTTATGTACGAATAGGGAGGATAATCAAGGTCAAATCCGTGCTTGAACACTCTCTTACCGGATTCGGAAATATCAATATCCTCCTCATCCTCCGCATCTTCGGTGCTTTCGCTGACCTGTGTGTTTACATTGATCTGTGCACACGCACCCAGACAGAATGAAAACAGAACAGTTACAGCCGTTATGACGGCAATTGATTTTTTCATCGTTCACTCTCCTTTAACAATCGAAAAAACATCCTGAAAATCACTTTAGTATGGTATCATAATGAACTTTTCTTGTAAATATCAGCACTGCCATTATTTATGATAAGGTTCATTGTTTTTGATACGGTATGCTCTGTAGATCTGTTCAAGCAGGATCACCCTAATCAGCTGGTGAGGAAAAGTCATTCGCGAAAAAGAAAGCTTTAACGTGCCTTTTTGCTTGATATCATCGGACAATCCCAACGATCCGCCTATGACGAACTGCAGATGGCTCCTGCCTCTGTTCTCAAATTCGCCGATCATCCCCGCCAGCTCTTCAGATGACATCTCTTCGCCTTCTATACAAAGAGGGATGAGAACGGAATCAGCATCGATATGCTGCATAAAGCGCTTGCCCTCTGCGGCCTTTATCAGGTCGATCTCATGGTCGCTCGCACTCTCATTCGTCTTCTCATCCTTCACTTCGATGATATTCAGTTTGACATATCCCGAAAGGCGCTTCGAATACTCTTCAATAGCGTCCCTGTAAAACTTATCCTTTATCTTTCCGGCAGCAAGGATATCTATCCTCATGGTCTTCTTGCACCGGTCATGTAAAATACCGTGAACAGTCCCGGGCCGCAATGTGCACCGATGACAACACCGAGACCCGATATCGTTATCTTCGCATCCGGATAAGTCTCAAGTATCCTGTCCCTGACATATTCCGCATCATCCATACAGTCGGCATGATTGATCAGGAATTCGGGTTCGGAAACAGCATCCTTAAGATCCGATCTGATCGATTCCACGATCGTATTGAGTGCTGTCTTGCGCCCTCTGACTTTGTTTGATGCAACAAGCGTTCCTTCATCCGGAACATACAGGACCGGCTTGATGGACAGCAGCGTTCCGACAAGAGCGGATGCATTGGATACCCTACCCCCGCGCTTCAACCAGTTGAGATCATCAACCGTGAAGCGGTGCGCTATCCGAAGTTTATTGTGCTCGATCCATGACAGCACCGTATCAAAGGATTCTCCTTCTTCGTACAGCCTGCACACGTTCATTACAAGCATCCCGAGCCCCCCTGAAACACACCGTGTGTCCACGTTTATGATCCTGCTGTCGGGGTAATCCTCCTTGAGGTCCTCGATGGCCTCATCGCAATATTTATATGAGGATGACAGGGGTCTCGTCATATCAAGAAAGATCACGGGCTTGTTGCCGTCCTTTATGAGTCCCTCAAAAAACTCACGGTACGTATACATATTGATGGCTGAGGTTGTAAGGTACTTTCCCTCTCTCATCAGTTTATACGTCTGTGTTCTCGTCTCCTCGCGGCAGTCGTCCTCGTGCTCCTCTCCGTCCACAACATATGAATAGCTGATAAACGGAATATGATGTTCTTCAAGATATTCTCTTGTCAGATCACATGTAGATGCTGTAGCTATGATATAGTTCTGTTCCATTTGACTCTCCCTTACGGCTCCTACTCGGCCATATAATTAAGTTTCACGGTGATCGAGGCTGTCTTCTGCCTTGAAGAAGTGTTGTAAGTGCCTCCGTAGCTGTATTCATCGTCAGCGGAGTTCTTGGCAGTTATCTGAAATACCCCGAGATTGGATGATGTGAGTTTTCCGACCTTGCACCCGCTGCCCTTCGCCATAAGATCGATACGCTGTTTTGCATTCTCTGTGGCAGCCTCGACAAGCTCAAGCTTGAGCGAATCAAGATCTTTATAATAGTATTCGGGTGAATTGGACGTGAACTCCACCCCGTCCTCTATAAGCTCCGTGATATCACGCGATACCTCTTCCACGCCGTCCACGTCCTCGGATGAAACCGTGACGGTCTGATAAAGCTCATATCCGTCAAATGACTCACCGATATAATTGCCTTCCTCATTGTATTTGGATGCGTACCTTTTATTGATATCTATGGCCGAGAACACAATGTCGTCCTCGCTGATACCGTATTCGCTGAGATAATCCCTGATCTTGTCGGCATCGCGTTCAAGACTTCTGTATGCTTCGGATGTGGTACCGGCAAATGCCGAGTATGTTCCGCGCCACACAATAAGATCCGCTTCAAAATCAACGCTAGCCGAACCTGTGGCCGAAAGGCCGCCGCTTTGAGCCGACTTGTATGTCACAAAGCCCTTCGTGAAGATAAATGTGCAGGCCACAGCTGCAGCAGCTATGACAAATACACACACCAACATTGTGACCGATCTCAGTATTCCTGTTACTTTGTTTTCCTTTTCCATTTCTGACCCCTTTCCCCAGACTATCTGCTTCGTTTTTTTCTCTTTTTGAGTCTCCTTCTCTTATGGACTCCGTTAGCCTGTCTGTACTCGTTTATCTCATCAAATATAGTATTATAATCACGTTCAAAAAGCAACTCACATATTTCGCTCTGCAGATCTTTTGAGGCGATCTTTCCTTCCTCTTCCCACACGGCTATCTTATCTACCACAAATGACTTGCTTTTTTCCTTGTAAGCCGGCATTTCATGACTGCGCTGTATCTTCACGAGCTCCGGTCTCCACAGGAATTCAAGTTTTTTCCTGAACGTGACTGCCGTATTGACTTGGGGCTTTCTGAGTACGTAAAAATCAAGTCCCTCCTCTTCGGTCTCAACGGTTATGACACCCCAGTGTTCCGGTACATG
The DNA here is from genome assembly GCA_024695145.1 of Lachnospiraceae bacterium. Classification (GTDB taxonomy): domain Bacteria; phylum Bacillota; class Clostridia; order Lachnospirales; family Lachnospiraceae; genus UBA2868. The sequence goes on along the minus strand of JAILIS010000011.1, from coordinate 9,163 downwards.
CTCCCTTATATGCAGTGCATGTGTAGACCCTACAACGACGTAATTCATGTCATAATAACTGTCGTAGTCTTCAACCTGCCGTGCAAGTCTCGCATAAGTGTCGGCATCGCTTTTTATCTCTATACCGAATATGGCATCATCCGTGACCATGACAGCATCCGCCCGTGATCTTCCTATATTCTTTTCTTCAAGTATCCGGACCTTACCGTACATTTCCTCCAGGAAGAAAAACAACGGTTCGCGTATGTCCTTGTCTTTGAGCATGACAGGCTCCGTTTCGTTTGTCGGTATATTATCATATGACATGACACCGGCTGCACCTTTCGATGCAGCCGGTATCGTAAAACCAGTATCCTATGTCAGGATCATCAGTCTGAAAGTTTAAAGAATTCAATAGCAGCGCTCATGTCATCATTGATATTGCGCATCTCTGCCGTGGATGACTGCGTATCACTGCATGCATCGGTAACCGTCTGACATGAAGCAGCAACTTCTTCGGCAGAAGCACCGAGCTCTTCGGAAATGGCTCCAAGCTCCGTTGTCGCATTTGAAAGATCCACCTTGATGCTGTCCAGTTTGGCCGTCATCTGTCTGATGGTATCTATCTCTGAAATCGATGCTTCCACAGAATCCGACAGCACGTTGAACTTGTTCTGTGCCATCTCGATATCGGCCTGTTCTTTATTAATAACATCAAACACACGATTACTGATATCAACTGTGCCGTTTGACAGAACGATGACATTCTCGATGATCTGTTTGATCTCCTTGGCTGACTGAGCCGAGGAATCGGCAAGGCTTCTGATCTCATCCGCAACAACCGCAAATCCGCGTCCCGCCTCTCCTGCTCTTGCAGCCTCGATCGAAGCGTTAAGTGACAGCAGGTTCGTCTGTGCAGCAATGGACTCGATCGCCTGAACAGCGCTTCCGATCTCGGCGATGGCGGAGTTGGTCTCGTTGATCTTGTCCGTGATATTGCGCATTGCATCAACAGACTCATTCGCTCCGGCATATACGCTCTTCATGCATTCCGTAGCCTCATTGTTGGCATTCTTGATCGTCTGTGACGCATCAAAGAGATTGTGAACGTTGTCATTGAGAAGTTCGATATCATTACCGAGCTCTGCAGCCTTCTCAGCCATCGTCTGTGCATTCTCCGCAACGCTCTGAGATGTCTCGGCAACCTCGTTGATAGCCGTATTGATCTGCGATACGGATTCAACATTGTCTCCGGTCTTGCCGTCAACACTGACTATCGCATTGTTAAGAACAAATGCGGAATCTTTTACCGATTTCATTGAGGTTGACAGCGCATCCCGAAGATCCTTGAATGCCTGAATGATGCTGACAGTCTCCTTGATATGTGATTTTGCATTACACTGCACGGTAACATCACCGGTTGCAAGCTTTTCAAGTGACTTGGAAATGGTGATGAGCGGAACGGATATAATGCGCTCTATCAGCAGTGCGATTACAGTAAATATAAGTACGCATACTATGCATATTATGATCGAATTGAGCCTGATGGAGTCCAGTCCCGACAGCACATCATCTTCGTCGGCTGTAAGGACCGCTATGTAATGATCCTGTGCTCCCACATAGTATCCTGCGTATTTTGTCTTGCCCTTGTAATCATATTCAACTATGTCGGGCTGAGGATGCTGACCTGCGGAAAGTTGTGCTAAAAGACCCTTTACAGCCGCATTCTCAACGGGATTACCGATCTTGGACTCATCCGGATGATAGAGCATGGTTCCCTGATTATCCACATAGTAAACATATGCGCTTGACAGATTCAGTCCGGATACATCCGAAATGGCTGAAGCGATACTGTTTATATAAAATCCGCATCCAACATATCCCTTTGGCTCGCCGTTAATCTCAACAGGGTAATACATGGACATTATAAGTTCCCCGGATCCGGGAGAAGTCATGATCCCGGTATTGTATACTCCGTCAGGTGCGGAAAGCATGTCACTTTGAAGCTGTTTCAAAGAATTCCCTTCGCGAAGCGGTTTCCCTATAAGCGGAGGCGCTGTGGGATGTGAAAGTACAACGGTATCCCAGTCTGCAACATATATACCTTCCCATCCGTCAAGCTTTCCGAAATAATCCTCCGTATACTTCTGAAGTTCTTCGGAGATCTTGGGATCATTCGGATTCTCAAGAGCTTCTTTGACGATGGGAGCCGATGAATATGCTTTCAGGATCTCCTTGTTCTTATTGACCATGGAATCAAACGAATTGCCCACTCCTTCAATAACCTGAACAAGTGCGTTATGCGTTAACCTCTTGGTCTCTTTGGCAGCCCCGTTATAAAGAAATATGCTTATAATAACAGACGATACCACAAGCGGGATCAGCGCAAATAAAATAAGCGTCACACGCATGTTAAGACGTGACTGTGCGCCGCCGTTTGCTCCTTTCCTCTTTGCTGTTCCGGCCGGACTCTTCGCCGAGTACGCCGTGTTTCTCTTGGTACTAGTAGTAGCCATAACAACCCTCTCCTTAGATTATTACTGATGCTGTGCACCGCATTAATCATTATAGACCCTTTTATTCATATAATCAAGGTATCTGTCACATTTCACCAAAAGATAACACGACTGTATTTTACTTGAAAAATCCGGTGATTTTCTGTATCTCCTGCCTCACTATCTTTACAAAGTCGATCTCCATGACACCGGCGTAATATACATACAGACTGATTATGACGGCCAGAAAAGCAAAAATCATACCGATAATGATCTCGGCTTTTCCAAGCTTTCTGAGACGCTTTTTTTTGACAAGAAGACGGCCGCTGCCGAAGAGTATTGCCAGTGCCGCCGGTACTGCACCTACTATGACCGGAGACATTACAAAGCCTACTATCCCCAGAACAAGAACTACGATTTCCATCCTGTCATCCCCTTATAACATATGATGAAAAGATCATGCTATATTGAAATAATTATACACCAGCAGCGCTCCGCTTACCATCAGAAGTGCATAAATAACTTTCAGGAACAATTCGTGGTTGAGGCGGTCCGCAACCTTCTTTCCGAGCAGTATGGCAAGCGCCACGGGAACCATCGAATACACTACAAGCCATCCTGCTCCGTTTGCATACATACCCTTTCGAAACATGCTGATGACCATATATGTATTGATAACAGTCCAGACCGTGGACATCGTGGCCCTAAATCTTGTCTTGTCCGGAATGGCCGATACCGAATAGATGACAAGAAAAGGACCGCCCGATGTGAACATGCCCTGCATCAGTCCGGCCAGGATCAGCGCCGTAAATCTGAGTATTTTCGGTAATTCCTTTCCTGACGGGAAAAAGAGCCGCCTTGCCCCGATCAAAATGACGATGATGCCGTATATAAGCATCAGTATATGCAAAGGAAGCACCGAAAACAGCCACATTCCGAACAAAACGCCCGGAGCCATGCATGCAAGTATGATCCCGAGCTGTTTATAATCAATATTCTTTATCTCGCGTACGGAAACCACGATGCATGTAAGCCACAAAATGCACGTGACCGCTGCCTTTGCCTCTCCGACACCGACAAGCGGCATTGAAGGCGGCATGGATATCGGGCCGCCACCGAAACCGGTGACGGCCTGAACAAAGTTTGCAAAGAACTGTATTATGACAAACAGTACGGTCCGTATGATCTGTGACATTTCTTTACCTTGTACCGATCAGCCTGCGATAAGCTTCTTCAGTCCATCGATAAACGCATTCATATTTCTCGTTGCTATGAATATGAATATACCGATAACAAGAACAACGAGAACATTGAACCACATCTTGTTGGCATATTCCTTCATTATCTTCCTGTCGTTTGCCACGATCAAAAGCAATATACCGGTGATCGGAAGAAGGAATGCGTTCGCTGCCTGTGCAAAGAGGATGATCTCTGTAGGTGAAGCGCCGAGGAACAATGATGCAAAAAGGCCGAAGGCAACAACGATGATCCAGAATACCTTGAAGCGCATGTTCTTTAAGTCTTCATCCCATCCGAGTATTCCGGTTGAAGCAAATGCTGCAGCAAGAGGAGCCGTAATGGTCGATGAAATACCTGCCGCAAACAGTCCTATACCGAAGAATACCGTTGCCCATGAGCCGAGAAGCGGCTCGAGTGATTTTGCCATATCTCCGCCGCTTGCGATCTCTCCGCCGGTAACATTGATCGTAGCTCCCGCACAGATTATGATCGCCATGGAGATCAGTCCGCCGAGTCCGATAGAGATGATCGAATCAAGTCTGGAATTGGCCAGGCCTTCACTCACATCAGAATCAGCTCCCCACTTCTTTGAAGCACTTGATGCATGAAGGTAAATGTTGTAAGGAACAACCGTCGTTCCCATAAGGGCAGCAACCGTCATCCAGGCGTTCTCCTCCTGAGGTGCCTTGAATCCGAACAGTCCCGCAAAAACAGCACCCCAGTCAGGCTTGGCTGCAAATGCCGTAACAAAGAACACCACTCCCATGATAACAACAAGTGCCGTCAGGAACTTCTCGATATAAACATAACTTCCGGACCACAGCAGTATAGCCGCAATGACCGCTATGACAATAACGAGTATCATCTTGCCCGTATTCCCGTCAAGAGCGGGGAACGCCGACTGTACGCCGAGAACGGAACCTGTGATGTTACCTGTCTCGTATGCGATATTACCTACAAACACCGCTGCTATTACAAGAATAGCCAGAAGTATGCGGGCAACACCGCTCGTGAATTTAGTCCGAAGTGCCTGTCCCAGTCCCATCTTGGAGACAATACCGAGCCTTGCTGCCATTGACTGCATGATGATTACCGAGATCACCGACAGAAGCATGGCCCACAGCAATGTGTAGCCGTAGCTCGCTCCAGATTTGGAACAGCTTGTTACCGTTCCGGGTCCGATGAACGCCGCTGCTACAAGCGCACCGGGACCGATGTTCTTAATCCGTGTCTTAAAATTTCCCATAAAGCCCTCCTTAAGATGTATGTATAATGTGTGACAACGGTGCTATCTCAATGCCTTCTTCCGAAAGGCGCTTTCTGATGATCCTGACAAAATCAAGAGCATGGGCATTGTCCCCGTGCACGCAAATCGAATCGATCTTCAGTTCTATATCGTTTCCGGAATAGGCTCTGACCTTGCCTTCCTTAATAATTCTGACGACACGGTCTATAGCCTCATTCTCGTTTTCTATCATGGCTCCTTCTTTCGTTCTGGCACGAAGAGATCCGTCATCCTCATATGCCCTGTCGGAGAAGAACTCTCTGGCACAACGAAGTCCCGTATGTTCTCCGGCTTCGATCATCTTTGATCCCGAAAGACCGAGAAGGATTATATCCTGATCAAAATCATATATGGCATTGCATATGCCAAGCGCCAGTTCAAAATCTTTTCCTGCCATGTTATAAAGAGCACCGTGCGGTTTGACATGAGCTATCTTCACTCCCTGCTGTTTGCAAAACGCACTGAGAGCGCCCAACTGGTATGTCACATAGGCATAAGCCTCTTTCGGTGAAATATTCATGTTCCTGCGTCCGAATCCCATAAGATCATAGAATCCGGGATGTGCGCCTATACCAATCCCCGCTTCGGCAGCCATCCTGACCGTACGTCTCATGACAACCGGATCCGATGCGTGAAATCCGCATGCTATGTTCGCACTTGAGACGAGCTTGATAACCTCGTCATCCATTCCTATTGTGTACGCGCCGAAGCTCTCGCCAAGGTCGCTGTTAAGATCGATCATGGGTTTACTTTCTCCCTCCTTACTACATATTCAAATGAGTGTCGCGCTATCCTGAATTTCGCTCGTCCCTCGCGAAATAGCGCTCCACGTGCAGTAAGTCATCCTCCCGCCTTCGACGGGTCCCTCCTTACTACATATTCCATCTGTTAAAGAGACGGTGCCATATGCTCTTCTTGATGAAGCGTCTGTTGAGGAGGCGCAGACGTTCGCGCTCCATACCGTATATCCTCTGGGCTTCCTCAACACTCACACGCGAGAACCTGATCTTCTGCGGGTATCTGCACTGTGCGACCTTAGGGATATCGACCGAGATAACATTTGCTATCTTCGTATAACCTCCAAGCGTCTGACGGTCGGACATCATTATAATGGGCTGCCCGGAATTCGGCACCTGTATCGCGCCCTTTGCTATCCCGTCCGAAATGATATCAGCCCCGAGCTCATTGTGTTCTATCACAGGGCCTTCGAGACGGTAACCCATCCTGTCGCATTGGGATGTGACCGAAAACTCGCTGTTCAAAAAAGTATCGATCCCTTCCTCTGTAAAGTGATCATCCTGCGGTCCCATCGTTACACGGATATCAACCACGTCACTGCCGTAATCGGGACTTTCGAGCTTTCTTTCTTTCATAAGGTGGAGACTTTTGACGTTGCTCAGAAAAGCGATCTCGTCGCCGTCTTTTATCGGCCTTCCCTCGACACCTCCGAGCTTACACTTGATATCTGTCGAACGGCTTCCCATAACAACGGGAACATCCAGTCCGCCCGCGAAAGCTATATAACCCCACGTACCGCTCCGGCAGAACCCCATTTCGAGTTCATCACCTTTGTGTGCCTCAACGGCAGTATACATCGGAATACTCTCACCGTTGATCTTCGGGTCAAAATCACCGCCCGTTATGCATATCACCGTGTCGGAAGTAAAATAAAGCGTCGGTCCGTTTATCGTAAACTCAAGCACAGCCTCCCTGTCCGTATTGTCCACGAGCAGATTGGCAACCCAGTAAGAGTGCCTGTCCATGACTCCGCACACATGAAAGCCGAGATTCTGGTGTCCCATCCGGCCGTAATCCTGTACTGTTGTAAATAATCCGCCTTTGTTAAATACTATTCCCATATCACGTAATCTGCCGGCCTTACTCCGTTACCTCAAAATTATAGCCGCCGTCAAGATCGAGCTTTCGAAGTTCTTCGAACTCTTCTTTTGTAATGGATTCAAACTTGATGTGATCTCCGGCCATATAAGGGATTGGAACATCCTTATCCGGATTGTAGCATCTCACCGGAGTAACTCCTATGATACGCCATCCTCCGGGAGATTCCATGGGGTACAGACCGGTCTGTGCTCCCCCGATACCGACTGAGCCCGCCTCCAGTCTAATCCTCGGCGTCTCAAGCCTGGGCGTATATATTCTCTCGTCAAGTCCGCCAAGATACGGAAATCCCGGCTGAAATCCGAGCATATAAACAAGATAAGGCTCCGAAGTATGTATCTTTATCACTTCTTCAACGCTTATTCCTGCATGTTCCGCCACATCTTCAATATCCGGGCCGAACTGCCCTCCATAGCAGACCGGTATCTTTACGACTCTCTTGTGACGGGCACCTTCCTGTACAGGTGTCGCGATCGCCCTGTTCACTATTTCGGTCATCTTTGTATATGATAAGATTGCCGGATTGTAATGGATAAGAACCGAACAGAAAGACGGGACAAATTCCTCTATCCCCTTGATCCTCTCAGCAGACAGGATCTTTATCAGACCCATCAGCCTTGCATTGATATGTTCATCGATCTCGTTACCCAGTTCCACCGTAAGAGCCCTGTCTCCGGTAGGAAGGATACGTGGATACTCAATCGCCATCTGCTTGTCCCCCTGACGGGGACAATTATATCAAAATAATCGCTTTGTAACAACAACAAATCCCGGACCGATGACAGACATCTTTTAAATGCTGCCGCCAGCCCGGGATCTGAGTACTATATCCGAAATTTAGATTATGTACGTTTTATCGCTTATGGCTTATCAGTCCCAATCACCCCAGAACCAGCCGCCGTGCTTGTTGTAATCTCTCCAAGCTTCGCGTTCTGCTTCTAAAGCTTCCTTCTCTGCCCTGTGAACATCATGCCAGTAATCTTCGTAAGCTTCGTTAAGCTCTCTCCACTCTGCTGCTTTCCAATCATACCAGTCATCGCACCAAGGGCAGTGATGACGATACCAGCAACTGTGTCTGTGACACCAGCACTCATCATCGTCGTGATCCTTTTCCTTAACAGTGTTGCAAACAACTACGGGAGCGGGAACAGGTGCATAAGCGCCAAGGATCATCCTGTCTTCCGTTACGTTAAAGAGATTACCAACCCATCCGGTGAAGTTGTAGCCTGCTACATAAGTATCTGTAGGAGCTATTGCGATTCCGCCATGAGCAACGGGCTCTGCAAAGCACTTTGTTCCATAAATGAATGTAACAGTATGGGTCTTGGGTGCTGCTGCTACATCGGTTGTCTTGAAAACAACTACGATTGATGCCGCCATCAGAGCGGCGATAAGGATTTTTTTGATAGTGTTAGTCATAAGTTTTACCCCCTTTGACTGTGATATAGTAATTTGATCCCTACCTGTTCGTCACATCCGACGAACTAAGTGACTTAATTATAATCCATGATTTATCATATTGCAAGTACAATTTCTTGAAATAATAATATTATATTTACTATATATAGATAAATATACAATAATGCTACTTTACTTACTTCTGTTAATCTAGTATGAACATACGGTAATTATCCGATGTCGAGTCATCATGTGCTCCAACCATAAACTGTGCATGTTAATATGCATCGATTTCAAGATTTTCCTCGTTTTCGATGCGCATTTCCATGATCATGCATATTACTATAAAGAAGGAACCGTTGCCGGTTCCTTTTGTTGATCATGTATTATCACACCTGCCGGCAGCTTCGCTGCCTTTCAGGGACACCTTCGGGACACCTAAAATCTTCCCCTTTTCGCAAAAAAAGAAAGCCCAGAACCACTGAAAAATCAACGTTTCTGAACCCTCAAAAGTCATGCGGAAAGTGGGACTTGAACGTTGACACGAACCTGCAAACACTCTAAAAGAAAGACTAACTATTAAAAGTCAACAAGAAAATGAAGATTTTTGAATAAAACATCATTAGGTGTTTTAGATAGCCTGGAGGCAGGCTTAAGCCTCAATCAGTACCTTGAAAACTGCATGACAAACAGAGCATCTGAACAGGTGCTCTCAGAAAAGGATGTAAGCTAAAGACTCTTTATTTTCGGTAGGCTTCGCCTGTAAGTTCCATCCGGTAGATGGTGCGTATCAGTTTCTTCGTTGAATGACTGACAGCAACATTGTAGTGCTTGCCTTCACTTATCTTTTTAGATAGGTAAGCGCCGAAGT
>JAILIS010000038.1 GCA_024695145.1 Lachnospiraceae bacterium | reverse complement strand
GCAGCAAAATATCTTCCATACATGCCAACAAAAGATGAACTTAGGCGCGAGTTGAATTTAGAGGGATTTGAAAAGAAGAAGGAATAACAGGTTAAATCCACGTGTTGCAACACGTGTTGCAGGGTGATGCTGATGCCGCAGACCCTCCTTTCATCAATGTTTGCGAAGCACCCTGCGGGTTCGAGTCCCGTATGCTCCATTTTTTCTTGCCCATTTTACTGAACCCATGACATTGGTGACGCATCCGAATTAGTCCCGTATGCTCCACTCTTTAATTTTTTCTCGAACCCTTGACATTGGTAACGCATCCGAATCAGTCCCGTATGCTCCATTTCTTTATTGCTCAATTCTTTTTTCTTTCCACTCTTTTTTTGCCGAAAGCACTGTTTATGAGACCTACTTTGGCAGATCCTTGTACAATGATTTTAACGCGTCTATATACAGATATCCGTCCAATCCGTTTATCAGGTTAAGATTGAGTGAGCAGTATACGTGTATACGGTCTTCCATTTTTCTTGATGTGAATACTGCCGCGCGGGCAAAATAACCGGAAGACCCGGGGATCGCAACATTTTTTCCGGGAAATTCCCTGTTCAGGCGCTTTTCGGCTTTAACGGCAGCGTTATGGTAGATCTCGTTGGTAAACAGTGATATAAACGCTTCTTTGGCACTTCTTGCGAGAGTGCTGTATTTGTACCGGTCATCGTCGAATTCAAATTTCGGCACTCCGAGCTTTATCGCATATCTTATATCCTGGCGGATAAGATCCCTTTGCGAAGGGTTTAATGCTTTATTTGTGGGAATGTCTTTAATAGGTATAATAGCCATACGATTCTCCTCATATTCACAATCCGATGATCAAAGTATGACAGATAAAAGATAAAAAATCAATTATCCGGGAACACTCTGCCTGTCTTCCAAGCTTCCCGGCATCGATTTTCATTTTTCCCGCTTTCCGATGCCCGCTTCTCCTCTTCTACCGGCTTCACGGCATCGATTCTTCATATTTCCCGCTTTCCGATGCCCGCTTCTCCTCTTCTATCGGCTTCCTAGCATCGATTTTTCATATTTCCTGCTTCTCGATGCCCGCTTCTCCTCTTCTGCCGGCTTCCCGGCCGTCATAAGTAAGGGTTCTTTCCGGCTGTCAAAAGGAAGGGTTCTTCCCGGCCGTCAAAAGGTACGGTTTCTCCGGCTGTTCAGATGATCGAATCGGTAACGACCAAAACGCTTCCCACAACTATGCAAAGTACGGTAATATACTGGATCGTACTGACTTTTTCCTTCATGAAGATACGTCCTCCGATCATGGCAAATACCGGATATACCGCAAGGACCGGATCGGTTGAAACGGAATCGATGGCCATTGCATAACTGTAAAATACGATGCCCACGTTGTCCGTTACAGATCCGAGCAGTCTTGGCACGTTTTCTCTTTTGAAGGGATTATAGAACTCCCTGTCCTTGACAAATATATAGACCCAGGATCCAAAGGCCAATATTGAATATTCCATCCCGATGATTATTATGCTGTCTCCTGCCGGCATGGAATAACCGTACGTAGAATCAAGGCATACTCCGGTTATTACTGTTTCAAGAGCATCAACCATGGAAAACATGACCGGAAAGATCAAAGTTCCAAGCCCCCGCCATTTCCATGACTTCTTTTGAAAATCGGGCCCGCGCTCTTTCTCCCTTCTTGTCTCCCTGTTTCTTGCGGACGCAAGCAGGATGATGCTGAACAGTATTATCAGGATCCCGAGCGTTCTTAACGGCGTCAGCAGTTTTGAGATCGAATCAACCCTTCCGAGGATCAGATAAGCAGCGATCAACAGTATCGTGGATGTGCCACCGCTTATCCCCTCAACAGGAGCTTCCACCGTGACCTCATTATAGATATATCCGTTAAAAGATATGGTGTTGATCACAAAGTAGATAATGCCAAAAACGGTCATGGGCCAGTATCTTACGGCGCTTTCAATGATCGTGAAGGGTTCATCTCTTGTAATGAGATAAAACAGTGATATGACAAAGAAAACCACACCTACAGATACGGAGAACTTCAGGCCGGTGTGCTTCTCCTCTTCCTTATGTACGCCCGCCTTATAGATCAGGCCGGTCATAGCCCACAGCAATATGACAATAATAATATAAAGAATCCAGATATTCATTCAGGTCCTTATCCTTACAAAAAAATATAAATGGGGTTTTCCCTGTAATGATAATAAATATAATAAAATATCTCAAGTCGATCAAAAGTAATAGTGTGATGTCCGGTGTTCGCCGGTATCTCAATTTTGCAGACTCGGTATTTCTGCATTGTGACTTTTATGATAAAATGTTTTCATCTTTTATCAGTTCGAAAAAAGCGAAGTCCATTGTAACACTCAGCGATTCTCAAGCAGGTAGAGGTGATTTGAATATGAATATCGATCAAAAAGCTTTAAGTCAGGTTGCAACAACTCTTGCAAGACATTTTGACAGTATATATTATATCGAGATCGAAACGGGGAATTACTGCGAATTTATGCCTGCAAAACTGCTGAAAGGACTGAATATTCCCAAACAGGGCAAAGACTTCTTCGCTTTTGCCGGAAATAATGCTCCCAGAGTTGTTCACCCGGATGACCTTGAACTTGTACTCAAGATACACGATAAAGAAACGATCCTGAAAATACTCTCCGAGAATCATACATATACGGTCGGATGTCGATTGATAATAAACGGGAAAATCGTACATGTGCGGCATATCAATATCATGTGCGAGGATAAAAAGCATTTCCTTTTCTGTATGGAAAATGTTGATGCCGAGATCAAAGAAGCGGAAAAACAAAAAGAGGATCTGAGAAATGCCGAGCATATGGCACGATTGGATGAACTGACCGGGGTCAAAAATCATAATGCTTTCGTGGAAGAAACCCGTACGATAAATGAAAAGATAAGTTCAGGCGTAAAAATGCCGGATTTCGCCGTTGTAATGTGCGATATAAATGATCTAAAACGGATAAACGACACGAGAGGTCACAGCTTCGGTGATGAAGCCATACAGCGGACAAGCCATATGATCTGCGAGATCTATAAACACAGCCCGGTATTCAGAATAGGCGGGGATGAGTTTGTCGTAATATTGACAGGCAGTGACTTTAGGCGCAAAGAAGCACTGATCGAAAAGTTAAAAAAAGAATCCGTTGCCAATAAACGTTCGCGTTCGGGTCCCTATGTTGCCTGTGGCATGGCAGTATATGATCCCGGCAGCGACAGTGAGTTTTCTGAGGTATTTGAACGTGCTGACGCATTAATGTACCAAAATAAAAAAGAGCTCAAAACAGGGGATGCCGTTGAAGGTTTCAACCAGATGGAAACGATAGATGAACCTATCCCTGACGAACGAAAGCGGTTGCTCGACGCAATGTTCGGAGCTTTACTGACTGTATCCGGAGGAGGCTATGTATACCTGAATGATATGAAATATGATTATTCAAGATGGGCTCTTTCATTGATAAATGACTTCGGATTGAAATCGGAATATATGTACCATGCCGACAGTATCTGGCTGGATTATGTTCATCCCGACGATACAGAAGTATACAAGGACGCTGTTGAAGCGGTTCTGCGCGGAGATGCCGAACTGCGCCTCATATATTATCGTGCAAAAAATGCAAAAGGAGAATATGTCCTCCTTACGACCAGAGGGTTTGTGTTAAGCGATAAAGACGGCAATCCGGAATATTTCGGCGGTATCATTATTCCACAGTAAACTGTCCGGGAGGAGCCTTGGGAAATGAAAAATATCGGATTTGATATTCCGGACTGTAAGAAAATCCGCGTTATCGTTGATACGGATGCCGCCTGCGAAGCTGATGATCCTTTCGCAATAGTTCATGCACTGCTGTCTCCAAAGCTGATCGTCAAAGGCGTTATAGCGGAACATTTTAATGTGCCTCATTCCATGGAAGACAGTCTCGCCGAGATCCTGGCCATTAAGCAGGCAATGTCCACTGATTTCCCGTCATTTATGGGACAAACGGGTCCCTTGGCGTCCGACTCCTTCGTATCCGAGGGCGTCGATCTCATCATCAATGAGGCATTATCAGACAGTCCCTATCCTCTTTTCGTCCTCTGTCAGGGTGCGATCACAAACGTTGCCATGGCAATAAAGACAGATCACGCTATCATCGGAAAAATGATCGTTATTTGGATCGGAACGCACGGAGAAGCCCCATGTCCTGCCCCATTTCGTGAGTTTAATGCGGGAAATGATATAGAGGCGGCAAATCTCGTCTTAAAAAGCGGTATCGATCTTTGGCTCGTACCGTCACAGGTCTATACAACAATAACCATCGGTATCGCCGAGATAAAACGGCGCATCAGTCCTCTCGGGGCCATAGGCAGGCATCTTTTTGAAAATCTGATGGCATATAATTTCTCGGATGGTGCCGGATGGACTCAGGGTGAGAGCTGGTCACTCGGAGACTCTCCTGCAACAGCCATCGCTGTCAATCCCGGCTGCGGACATTATAAGATGATAAAAGCTCCGACTGTCGCTGATGACACTTCATCAGTCGAGGATCCTGACGCACCGGATATCAGGCTTTATACAGATGTCGACAGCAGATACATTCTTGAGGATCTTATAGCAAAACTTGAACTGTTCTGCGAAGAATGCTGATCTTATCCGCAGTTCTTATGATCATCGATATGCTCCAGCTCTCTTAACCATTCCTACGGAAGACTTCTTGGCATCGATTTTTTCATTTCTGCCTTTTCCGATGCCCATTCCATCTCCTAATCCGGCTCCTTGGCATCGATTTGCCAGTTTTTTCCTTTTCCGATGCCTCTCCGTCCACTTGCTCCGGCTTCCTGGCATCGATTTTTTCATTTCTGCCATTTCCGATGCCCGCGATAACTCCCCCAGTCAAGTTTTCCGTAAAAAAACGCTTTAAGACCATATAGTCCCAAAGCGTTTTTCATTTCCCCGGCACACATTATACTTTCGCGTATCTGATTCCGGCTTGATATTATCCTTTCATCCTTTCTCTTTGAACCGATCACTCACCTCAAGGAGTATCATCATCGAAGGCATCATCATCGGGATCGCTATCATCGAAATCGCCATAATCGGAATCGTTATCACCGAAATCGTAATCGCCGAAATCATAACCGCTGCCGGTATCAACTATAGCGTCATTTACATAAGCATCCGCACTGACGCTTCCGGCATCCGTTGAAACGGGAGCTTCGCCCGCATCATAAACGTTACCTTCAACGCTGACATCATCACCGTCATCGAGCGAAGCGATCACAGCATCAAAGTTCTCAAAATCATCCGCGTCGGAGCCGAACAGCAGGACAAAAGTCTCCTCATCCATCGCACTTGTTATGTCGATGTTGCCGTTACTGTCCAACAGATAGTACAGACCTTCATCGTCATTATAATAAAATCCCACCTTGAGGGTCTCATTATAATGAACGACATCTCCCGAAGTCTCAAATATCATGTTATATGCTCCGGTATCTTCGCTGTAGCTTTCGTAAGTGCCGGTTGCCGGATCGTAATAGTATGAAAGGAAACTGTCCTCACCGTCATCCGTAAATACCCATTTCTCGCTTGCGGCGAAGTTCTTTGAAGGTGTTACCTCAGGCTTCACTCCCGGTACCTGCTCCTCGGTAACGCTTTGTGAACCCGGATCGGCTTTAAAGCACGGCGTTGAGATAGTTTTGCCATAAGTGTCGGTGATCGTTCCGTAGAACAGGACCTCACTGCCGGGCTGTGAAATAAGCCTGGTCTCAAGATTTAAGCCCGATTCCGTAATCGTTATGGGATCGAAAAGGTATGTCGCTGTAAGATCCGAAGAACCTGTTTTTGTTTTATCGTAAAGGAACCGAACCGTATCGCCTACCATAAACCGCTTTGAAGCGGTCTTACTGGTTATATTTGTATCTATATCCACATATCCGTAATACTCCCACTTTTTTTGGGTAGCATTCCATGCAATGTCGATCTTTGAATCCTTCCCGTTAACTTCTGCCGTGGTGTACATATAGATCAGATGATCGCCCGTTCTGCTGGACACAAAATCATCATACTGATATACGGCAACCGGCATACCGTTTATATGCAGCCACTGGCCGTTAAAATTATAAACAGGGCTTGTCTTGCTTGCCGTTGTACAGAAAGTATCGGTTCTCCCGAGGGAAACATATCCCTGGCTGTCATTTCGAAGAACAACCCTAAGTTCCGCCGACTTTATCATCGCCGGTGTCAGTCCTGTCTCGGACTCAATAGCAAATCCGCCGTTTTGAACATTTCTGTAATGACAGGTGATCTCTGTTCCAAGGGATGCATATTCATTATCAAACCACTTTTTATTCTTATAGTGATTCAGGTTTCTTTCGTTGTGATTCTGGTCGTAGGACGTTTGCTGAAACAGTGTATTTTCGCGCTGCCCGATGTAAATGCTTGCAAGCTTGTCGTAAGCTTTCATCGTGGCATCCGAGATGTTATTTGCCTTTATATCATCATACTTCTCATTATACATGTATGTATTCTCACCGGGCATATATATGGATATCCCGCTAACGCCGTCCATGGTATTTCCGTTCTTATACACCACCGTACTTTTAAGTGTATTCAGCAGTGCTGCACTTTCGGCGCCTACCTGTGTATTTGCCAGTGTACCGAGAAATCCGACCAGATCGATCTGGCCGTTACGGTTATCCGCTGTTCCGGAATCGTCATACTCCCTGGCAAAATCTCTTGCAAGCGCCATGAGTTCGATACCGCCTTTTGATTCTCCGAGTTTTGCCACCAGATCATTCCACTGTGCCTGGGCGATATTAACGCTGTTCAGGTCATACAACGCAAGTGTCCTTATCGATTCTTTTCTGTCGTTTGCTTTAGTATATACATCATAATCATTTATGAGTTTTTTTCCGAAAGTTACAAAATCAGTAGTTCCGTATGTTGAGAAGCTGTTAAAATCCCAGCCGTAATTTCCTTCATTTTCCTGTGACCCGAGAAAGTATTTTGCCGTACCGGCAAAATTGCTGGCCACATCAAGAGAACCCATAAGGCATGTGTCAAATCCGACCGATTCAAAAACAGTGCCTGAATTCTTTACGCCTGCAGCAACTGCCGAAGCCGACATTTTACGTCCGCTCACCTCATTTTTCCCGTATCCGCCGGCTGCTCCGCCGCCGTGATCCCAGAAAACAAGCGAAGTATGGTCTGATGTATACAATGCTTTCGTATCATTTATGAATGTCGTCACCATCTCGGAAGACATGTATTCCTTTTGGGTGCCGTACTGCTTAAGTTCCCTTATCGTCCCGTTTTCAACAACATATGACACGGTGTTTCCATTATTTGCACTCTGCATCAGGGGATGCTGCCATTTCTGTGTTCCGCCGGCCATGATCACAAATCTCGTATTACCCGAAGCAGATGCATTTATCGCCTGGTTGACCAGTCTGGTTGCCGCGCCGCTGTTGCTTTCAAGATCGGTACCATTCAGATATACGAGAACCAGACCGTTAGACGTCTGTACCGGACTTGCAACAGCTGCCGCCGGAACCGCCGGTGCCGCCGGATTCAACGGCTCCGGCGGGAGCGAAAGCCATCTGGCTTTCCTGTCAGCCTCTTCCTCTGCTGCAGTAAGATCCTTGGCAGCCGTCAGAGCAGCCGTATCAGTCGTCAGAGCAGCAGCATCAGCCTGCTGAACTGCCGGAGCCTCTGCCGCAGGAGCCAGCACGCTCTTCAGATAGGCTGCCTCCTCCGGAGTCTGATCTGCATAAGCCATGCGTCCCTCAGGTATTCCCACGGTAAGATAATGCTGGAGCATACCGTTTACATCCGTACCGTATGCAGCAAGCACATCCGCATACGTTTGGGAATAATACTCAGGGTCAAACCTGATCCCGTTACCGTAGTCAATAACAGCTCCGTATGCAATATCAACCATCACGGACTGTGTAAGAACAAGTACAGATAACGTGACGGCAAACAGTTTGGTCATTACTCTCTTTAAGTTCATTTTCGGATCAGGCTCCTCTCTTGTACAGTTGATTAACAAAGACCACAAGCAAATATTATAAATCAAACTGTCATATTTTTCAACCCATGTGACCCCTGCCGATGTTCAGTTGATCCTTATTATCACGGGAGATGCGATAAACCCTGTTGTATGTTAATATAAACGGAAAGAACAGGAGCATTGCATACGATATGAAGAAAGAAGAAAAAACAAACGTCATGAGAGTCCTTGACGGGAAGAAGATCCCGTATAAGAGCCATACATACGAACCGGATCCGACGCTAACAGGTGAGCAGATCGCCGAAATCCTCGGGGAAGATCCGGGCATGGTATTCAAAACGCTTGTAACACAGGGAAAGAGCGGTGCTTACTATGTGTTTGTCGTTCCGGTAGAGGAGGAACTCAACCTGAAGAAAGCCGCCAAAGCCTGTGGTGAGAAGTCTGTAGAGATGATAAAGCAAAAAGACCTGCTCCCGCTTACCGGCTACATCCACGGAGGATGTTCGCCGGTCGGGATGAAAAAGCAGTTTTTGACATTCATACACGAGTCTGCCGCAGATTACGACAGGATATTTGTCAGCGCCGGGAAAGTCGGTCATCAGATAGAGCTTAAGCCTGACGACCTCATAAGTATCGCACGTTGCAAAGTATCGGATATCGTTTAGAGATCACACAACAAGACCCGTTGCCGGATCTATACCCATCGAGATGTTAAGGCACTCTATGGCGGCTCCGCTCGCACCTTTACCGAGGTTATCAAACACAGCGCTCACAACGATCCTGTCTTCGTTTCCGGTGACAAGTATGTTCGCGTAATCCTTACCTGCCATGGCGTTTGCACTGAGGAATCCGTTCGTATCCGATTCTGCTCCGTATTCGCACACCCTTATAAAGATTTGGCCCTCGTAGTAACGTGCATACATATCCCTCACCTGCTCAGGTGACATCCTCTTTTTCATAAGAGACGCATGTACAGGCAGATTAACGATCATCCCGCAGTAATAATCATCCACAACAGGCAGGAACACGGGCTCTGTATCTATCCCCGTGATGGTCTTCATCTCCGGCAGGTGCTTATGCATCTGTGAGAGTGCGTATTCACGCGGTGAAAAAAGCTCCCGGGCCTTGTCCTCGGCCTCATAAAGAGCGATGGCTTTCTTGCCTGCTCCCGAATAACCCGAAAGAGCCGGTACCGTAAAAGGATAATCCGGTCCGAGTATCCCTTCTCTCACAAGGGGATATGCCATCATAATAAAGCCCGAAGCGTAGCAGCCGGGAACGGCTATGCGCTTTGAAGTCCTGACCTTTTCAAAGTGTTCGTCCGACAGTTCGGGAAGTCCGTATGCCCAGTCACTTTTGACCCTGTGAGCGGTCGAAGCATCGATTATCACAGTATCGGGATTTTCGACAAGACTTACAGCCTCGATCGCTGCCGTATCCGGCAGGCATAAAAATGTATAGTCCGACGAATTGATAAGCCTGCTCCGCTCCGCCGCATCTTTTCTGAGCTCGGGATCTATATGCAGTATCTCTATATCATCCCGGCTTTCAAATCTTTCATTTATGCGAAGTCCGGTAGTCCCTTCGCTTCCGTCTATAAATACTTTGACTGATCCCATTATTCTGACATCTCCTTACAATCTTGCATACAGTTTCGTGATCCCGTACATCTTCTTTGCCAGTTTTTTTGTGAAAGCCCCTCTTTTCATCCTCCAGACCCAGTTGCCGCCGAGAGTTGACGGCATATTGATCCTGGCACTGCCGTCAAGCGCCAGCCAGTCCTGCATCGGGATGATACAGAGCTTTGAGACCGAACCCATGGCAAGTTTGATAAATGAATCGGCAAGATCCTCATCGGATGAAAACCGCTCTCTGTTTATGTATGACAGTGCCATCTTCTTATCGGCAGGTTTCAATGTCGAAAACCATCCCACTGTCGTATCGTTGTCGTGTGTTCCTGTGTAAACGACCGAATTACTGTCATAGTTGTGAGGCAGATAATCCGAATCCTCCCTCGAATCAAAAGCGAACTGAAGCACCTTCATTCCGGGATATCCGGTCCTTTTTACAAGCCTTCGCACGGAAGGAGTCAGGAATCCCAGATCCTCCGCTATCATGTCGACTTCGCCGAGTGCTTCTTTTACGGCCGTAAACAGTTCAAATCCCGGTCCCTTTTCCCATTTGCCGCCTCTTGCATCCGGATCGCCGTAAGGGATCGCATAATACGAATCAAAGCCTCTGAAATGATCGACCCTTACGGTATCATACAGTTCAAAACAGTGCCTGATCCTCCTGATCCACCATTTATATCCCGTCTTCTTATGGTATTCCCAGTCATACAGCGGATTACCCCACAACTGTCCCGCTGCGGTAAAGGCATCGGGGGGACATCCGGCAACCGCCGTCGGATACCCTTTTTCATCAAACCGGAACATCTCGGAACAGCTCCAGGTATCCGCACTGTCAAATGCAACATAGATCGGAATATCGCCGATCATCTTAATGTCATTTTTGTTGGCGTAATCCTTAAGGGCCTTCCACTGCTCTATGAACTTATATTGCAGGAATTTATAAAACTCCACGTCTTTGGCATACTTTTTGCCATAGGCTTCAAGCGCCTTTTTTTCCCGTTTCCTTATCGGCTCATCCCACTCAATAAAACTGACTCCTCCGAACGAGTTCTTGACAGCCATATAGAGCGCATAGTCATCGAGCCAGAATCTGTTCTTTTTACAAAAGGACGCATATCCGTGCGCTTTTTCGCGATTGAACCGCTTAAAGGCCTTCCTGAGCATCTTGAACCGCGACTCGTATATCTTTCCGTAATCCGTCTCATCGGCCTTGCGGCCAAAATCATACGCATCGGCTTCTTTTCTCGTCAGAAGCCCTTCCTCTATCAGCTTATCCGGATCTATAAAGTACGGATTACCCGCAAAAGTCGAAAAAGACTGATACGGTGAATCCCCGTAACTCGTGGGTCCGAGCGGCAGGATCTGCCAATAGCTCTGACCCGCCTCTTTGAGCCTGTTCACAAAATCATAAGCTTCCTGTCCCAATGTACCTATCCCGTATTTTCCGGGAAGTGAGGCTATAGGCATCAAAACTCCGCTTTTTCTCGTACTCTTCATTTATGCCCTCCTGTAAGGCGCTTTTTCTGAAAACATCTTTACACATAAGGCCTGTCAACGTCGATAACGGCGTAGTGATTACCCGGAAGACTCTCAATCTTGGCGCATATCGTATTCCTGATCTCTTCCTCGGTCAGTCTGCAGTCAAAAGGCGCCACAACGTCAAAAATAAGATTGGTGTGTGAAGGTCCCTTGACCATACGAAAATCATGTATGGTAAACCGTTCATCAACACTTTTGGCTATGAGCATACACAGCCTTTTCATCCTGTCCGTGCCGGGATCATTGACAACAACGGGATCCATGTGAATGACACAATTGCATCCGAGAGTCTCCCTGATGCGGCGCTCTATATTGTCAATGGCATCATGCACTTCAAGTATGTTGCTTCCGGCATCGACCTCGGCATGAAGTGATATCATGCTGCGGCCCGGGCCGTAATCGTGAACGACGAGGTCATGTATGCCTATAACTTCGTCATATGAGGCGATGAACCTTTCGATCCTCTCAACATACTCCTTTGACGGTTTGCTTCCGAGAAGCGGATCTATCGTATCTTTGGCGGAACGTATTCCGGCATACAGAACAAACAGCGATACGGCAAGACCGCACCATCCGTCTATGCACACATTCGTGTAATATCCTATAAGTGCGCAGGCAAGGACCACAAGAGTCGAAATCGAGTCGGTAAAAGAGTCAAGAGCCGCTGCCTTTAGGGCTCCCGATCCCGTAAGGACTGCTATCCTCCTGTTATACAAAAACATATACAGTTTTACGATCACGGATACGACCAGTATGGAGGCGACCACGGGCGTCAGCAGCGGAAGCGACGGATTGATGATCTTGTCGACGGATGATTTTAACAGTTCAAAACCCATCAGTATGATGATCATCGATACCACGAGGCCCGTCACGTATTCTATGCGGCCGTGTCCGAACGGATGCTCGGGATCGGCCTTCTGTCCGGCCATTTTGAACCCGATCATCGATACCACGGATGATCCCGCATCACTTAAGTTGTTGAACGCGTCGGCGGTTATCGCAACTGATCCGGACAGTGCTCCTGCAGCCAGTTTGATCCCGAAAAGGATCAGGTTCAAAAACACCCCGAAGGCGCCGCAAAGCACTCCGTATGCGTGCCGGACGCGCGTATCCTTTATGTTCTTATGATCGTTGATAAAAACCCTTGCAAGTAAAGTGATCATATCCTACCTCTTATTCTTTCGGTACCTCTTTGCTGTCTCCGGATGCTGCCGGCCCTGCAGCGCCGGTACGCGTCACCTCTATACCCTCGGCCTGCAGTTCCTCATCCGTATATGTCCGCATCCTGCGAAAATCATTCAGCAGCATTCTCGTACTGTATATAAAGTTCGAGAACAGGCCCGCTTTATAAAGATTATACACGATCATTCCGACGGGAACCGCGATGATCAGTCCGAAAGCGTTCCCCACACGGAATCCGACGTATAGCAGTATAAGCGTGGGAATGGCCGGCATACCGATGGAATCACCGACGAGCTTGGGCTGTACCAGCTGTCTGACAAGCTGTGACAGTCCCCATACAACCATCATCCCGATCGCGAATTTATAATCCTTCTGAATGACCGCATACAGCGCCCACGGCCACATGACCGCACCTGTACCGAAGAACGGCAGGAAATCCAGAAATGCGACCAGGAGGGCTATCAGAAAAGCATAATCGATCCCAAGGACAACAAATCCTATGAGAAGGACTATGTACACAAATACCATGATCTTGAACTGTGCCTTGAAATACCCTCCGACAGCCGATTTCATGGTCTGTGTCACGATAATGTAACGCTCTCTTATATGTTCGGGTACAAACGCGGAAACGTACTTTCCGATATGATCGCGCTCGGCCACGAACAGGTAGCTTGCAAGCACGCACATGATCACGCCGACAAGGACTGTAGGTGCGTTTTTCACACCGTTTCCGGCAGACTCGGCCGCTCTCTCTCCGATGGTCGATCCGATCGACTGCAGATAAACATATATGTTCTGTCCGAGGTTTTCAAAGAACAGTCTTGTTCCTTTGGGCAGAAGCGCATATCTGTGGCTCACCTCGACGAAAAGATCCCTTATGGACGCGCTGACTTTCACCCACATATCCGGAGCACTCGTAAAAAATCCGACCACCTGGGTGATAAGGATATATAACAGCCCGTAACAGGCGCCTGCGACAGCCGCAAGAGTCAGAATGATAACAAATACCGACCCGGCCTTGCGTCGTATATTCATCTTTCTCTCAAGGAATCTCACGAGAGGGTTCGATATCGCCGCAATAACGGCTGCGACCACGAACGGCCAGAAGAACGCCAAAAGCCTCGGCAGTACGAACAGTATCACTACCGTTACGATTATCGCGAATATATAGTTAAAGAGTATTTTCAAGTATTTTGTCGATGATCTCATATATCTCCTGTCTTCCCTGCTTGCTTGTCGCGGAAAAAGGTACGATGACAGCATCCGTATTCAGTGTCGTGCGGATGAGCTTGATCTGTTTATCGATCTGGCTTCTCTTGATCTTGTCGAGCTTTGTGGCTATGATCACCGGCGTAAATCCGGCGGCACATACCCAGTCATACATCATCTTATCATTGGCGCCCGGCTCATGTCTTATATCGATCAGAAGAAAAATGCATTTAAGCTGCTTTGAGGTGCGAAGATACTTTTCGATCATCTTCCCCCATTTTTCCACCTCGGTCTTTGACGCCTTCGCATAGCCGTATCCGGGAAGGTCTACAAAATACAGCGCATCGTTTATATTGTAGAAATTGATGGTCTGCGTCTTGCCCGGCTGCGCGCTCGTGCGTGCGTAACTCTTGCGGTTCATCAGCGCATTGATCAGCGATGATTTTCCCACGTTTGACTTGCCTGCGAATGCAACCTCGGGCATCTTATTTGACGGCAGAGTGCTCGTGACTCCGCATACGGTTTCAAGGTTAACGCTCTTTATGATCATATAACAGCATGCCTCAACACTTCGTCCATATGTTCCACAAATACGATCGTAAGCCCCTGTCTGATCTCCGCATCGAGTTCTTCTATGTCCTTAACGTTCTTCTTCGGAACGAGCACTTTTTTGATCCCGGCATTCTTCGCGGCAAGTATCTTCTCCTTGAGGCCTCCTATGGGAAGTACCCGCCCGCGGAGTGTGATCTCTCCCGTCATGGCCACATCCGCCCGGACCTTTTTGCCTGTGATAGCGGAATACAGTGCAGTTGCCATGGTGATGCCGGCAGAAGGACCGTCCTTCGGAACGCTGCCCTCGGGAATATGCAGGTGAAAATCATGTTTTCTGAAATATTCGGCCCTGATCCTGTGCTTTGACGCGATGGAACGTATATAGCTCATACCCGCCCGGGCGCTTTCCTTCATAACATCCCCGAGCTGTCCGGTAAGCAGTATCTCTCCCTTGCCCGGCATAACATTGACTTCTATAGAAAGCGTATCACCGCCGACACTCGTCCATGCGAGTCCGCGAACGATACCGACCTCATCCTGCTCGTTCTTCCTGTCCTCTTCGTACTTGCGTACTCCGAGAAAATCATACAGGTTCCCTTTATTGACCCGTACGGTCTTTTTGCCGTCCTGATATATCATTCTGGCCGCTTTGCGGCAGATGGCAGATATCTTACGCTCCAGGGACCGCACTCCGGCTTCCCTCGTATAGCCGCTTACGATATCGCCCCATGCGGTTTTTGCGATGATCAGCTGATCCTCCTTCAGCCCGTGATTTTTCAGCTGTTTGGGGAACAGATGCTCCGTGGCGATATGGATCTTCTCATTTTCGGTGTAACTGCTGACCTCTATGACCTCCATCCTGTCAAGGAGCGGTCTCGGAATGCCCGCCAGAGAATTTGCGGTCGCGATGAAGAGCACTTCCGAAAGGTCTATGGGTAATTCTATGTAATGGTCCGAAAACCTTGAATTCTGCTCGCTGTCAAGAACTTCCAGAAGCGCGGCCGAAGGATCTCCCTTAAAATCATTGCTCATCTTATCTATCTCATCAAGAAGCATGAGAGGATTTTTGACGGAACAGTTCTTAAGGCCGACGGCAATGCGCCCGGGCATGGCTCCCACATACGTCCTTCTGTGCCCTCTTATCTCGGCCTCGTCCCTGACGCCGCCAAGACATATACGTACATATTTTTTATCAAGAGCCGCGGCAACCGATTTTGCTATGCTCGTTTTACCGGTACCCGGAGGTCCCACGAGACATATTATCGGTGAATTGCCCTTCTTTGTGAGATTCCTTACCGCAAGGAACTCGAGCATTCTCTCTTTAACCTTGTCGAGACCGTAATGATCCCTGTCGAGTATCATCTGTGCCCTGTCTATATCACGATTGTCCTTTGATGCGCGATCCCACGGCATGGCCAGAAGAGTTTCTATATAACCCCTTGATACTTCAGCCTCGGATGAGCCGTCATGAAGGTGACTGAAGCGGTCAATTTCCTTCAGTATCTTCTCTTTTATCTCTTTTCCGGCTTTGAGCTTTGATACCTGCTCCTTGTATTTTTCCTCTTCGGTCGCAGTGCTGCCCTCACCGAGTTCTTCCTTGATAACACGCAGCTGTTCACGCAGAACGTACTCGCGCTGATTTTTATCGACCCTCTCTTTGATCTGTCTGGCAATGTTCGTCTTGATATCAAGGACATTGACCTCACGCTGGAGTATGGTCATAAGCGCCATAAAGCGGTCTTCTATCGTTTCCGACCCGAGCAGCCGCTGTCTGTCAATAAAATGCATCGGAACGTTCATGGCAACAAAATCAAGAAGCTCCGACAGCGTCTGGGCTTCCTCGAACTGTTTTGTCAGGGTTTTTCCGATCTGGGGATTGTAGCCGATCATGGCTGTGAGCAGTTCCTTTAAGATATTGATCTTAGCCATGATCTGAAGTTTTATTTCGTCGTTTTCCGCATAGATCTCGGGATTGACGGGAGCGACGGTCTTGCCGATATACCAATCGTCAACGGCTGCGATCTCCTTCGTGACCGCTATGAGGCATTCATCTTTTTCAATGTCAATAAGCTTGGCGCGAAGCTCGCCTTCCACGAGAACGCGCAGTATGTTTCCGGGAAGCTTTACGACCTGCTTGATCGAGCATACGCATCCGCAGTCGAAAACATCAACCTTATCGGCCTCTGCCTTATCATCCGCGACGCATTCCCTCTCGGCAACCGCAAAAAGCTTCCTCTCCTTTATCATCGCCCGTTCAACGGCTATGACTCCTGCGGCCGTGTTTATATCGAAATGAATGACCATGCCCGGAAGCACCGCCAGATTGTTAACAACGACGCAGGGATACTTCTTCTTAGTGATCCTTCGCAAAACTATTCTGCCTTCTTAAGACTCTTCTTTACGTTTTCGTTGTTTCGTACGATCAGGGGAGCACCTTCTCCCGTTACCGCACCTTTAGTTATCACACATTTTGTGATGGATTCATCGGACGGGATCTCAAACATGAGATCGTTCATGAGTCCTTCGAGTATGGAACGCAGACCTCTCGCACCGGTCTTCTTCTCATATGCCTTATGTGCTATCTCACGTATGGCATCATCTTCGAATTCGAGCTCGACGCCGTCTATCTCAAAGAGCTTTTTATACTGTTTTAAGATGGCGTTTTTCGGCTCTTTCAGCACTCTTACGAGCGCATCTTCATCGAGTCCTTCAAGGCTTACGCATATGGGAACACGGCCCACGAACTCGGGGATCAGTCCGTATTTGATAAGATCCTCGGGCTGAACCTGTGCAAAGAGCTGTCCCGTCTCATGTTCGGTCTTTGTGGCGATCTCCGCATTAAATCCGATGGATTTGCGGTCAAGACGATTTTCCACAATCTTGTCGAGACCGTCAAAAGCGCCTCCGCAGATGAACAGTATATTCGTGGTATTGATGGGGATAAGCTCCTGATGCGGGTGCTTTCTTCCTCCCTGCGGAGGCACCGAAGCATTGGTCCCTTCGATGATCTTAAGAAGCGCCTGCTGCACGCCTTCACCCGATACATCCCTTGTTATGGAGACGTTCTCCGACTTTTTCGTGATCTTATCTATCTCATCGATGTAGATTATCCCGTATTCGGCCCGGGAAACGTTATAATCCGCGGCCTGGA
This sequence comes from Lachnospiraceae bacterium, assembly GCA_024695145.1. Classification (GTDB taxonomy): domain Bacteria; phylum Bacillota; class Clostridia; order Lachnospirales; family Lachnospiraceae; genus UBA2868. The sequence continues at coordinate 105,683 of JAILIS010000038.1, read as the reverse complement.
TGACTTTGAGCAGGATGTTTTCAACATCCTCACCCACATAACCGGCCTCGGTGAGAGCCGTGGCATCGGCTATCGCGAACGGAACGTTGATGATCTTGGCAAGAGTCTGCGCTAAAAGCGTCTTACCCGATCCCGTAGGGCCGAGCATTATGACGTTTGATTTTTGCAGCTCCACGTCGCCTTCTTCCTTTTGGAAAAGGATCCTCTTGTAATGATTGTAAACAGCCACGGACAGAACTTTTTTGGCTTCCTCCTGTCCTATGACGTTCTCATCAAGGAAAGCCTTCATCTCTCTCGGCTTTACGAGCTTTATCTCAAGATCGTTTTCCTGCGCGGGGACCTCATCACGGTCATACAGCTCATCTTCAACTATCTCCATACATACTTCTATGCATTCGTCGCAGATGAACACGCCCTCGGGGCCTGCGATCAGTTTTTTGACCTGATCCTGGCTCTTACCGCAAAACGAACATCTTATGTCTTTCTTTGCCATCCCCTTTACTGGTCCTTCCTGTCTGATATTATCTTATCAACTATACCGTATTCGAGCGCTTCCTCAGCACTCATCCAGTTATCTCTTTCGGTATCTTCCGCTATTTTCTCAAAAGGCTGGCCGGTATTTTCAGCCAGTATCCTGTTCAGGCGCTCTTTCGTGCGGATGATCTGCTTGGCAACGATCTCTATTTCGGTCGCCTGGCCTTTTGCACCTCCCGAAGGCTGGTGGATCATGATCTCCGAGTTGGGAAGCACGAACCTCTTGCCTTTCGTTCCGCCGGCGAGAAGAAAAGCGCCCATGGAGGCGGCCATTCCGATACAGTACGTCGCAACATCGCACTTTACATAGTGCATCGTGTCATATATCGCAAAACCGTCCGTGACAGATCCGCCGGGGCTGTTTATATAAAAATGTATATCCTTCTCGGGATCTTCAGCCTCGAGGAACATCATCTGTGCGACGATGAGATTGGCAGTCGTGTCATTTACTTCTTCTCCGAGAAAAACGATCCTTTCCTTGAGCAGTCTTGAATATATGTCATAACTGCGCTCACCGCGGCTTGTCTGTTCGATAACGTATGGCACTAAACTCATTTGTTATTTCTCCTTTGCATTTTCAACGATCAGATCGATCGCTTTCTGAATCTTAACATCCTCTTTTATCTGATCTTTTCCTTCAGCATCGTCTCCGATGTACTCTTTGAGCTTGTCGACTTCCATGCCTGATTCTTCGGCTATGCGCGAAAGTTCCTTCTCGTATTCGTCATCCGATACCTCGAAATTTTCCGCCTTGACTATGGCCTCAAGAATAAGCCTTGACTCAATGCGCTTTATCGCCTGAGGTCTCATCTGTTCCGAGAACTTATCCATGTCAAGTCCCGTGAACATAAAATACTGTTCGAGCGACAGGCCCTGACTCTGCAGTCTTCTCGCATAATCATTGACCATGTTCTTTACGCTGGTGTCGATCATGGCTTCGGGGATATCCATCTTGGAATCCTTGACGATGGCTTCTATGACTGCATCTTCCTTCTTGTCCTTTGCTTCTTTTTCCTTCTTCTCGGCAAGGTTTTTCTTAATGTCCTCCCGGTACTCCTTCATCGTATCGAATTCCGATACTTCCGATGCGAATTCATCGTCAAGCTCGGGAAGCTCTTTTTCCTTGATCTCGTTGATCTTTACTTTGAAGAGAGCATCTTTTCCGGCCAGATCTTTTGCATTGTAGTCTTCAGGGAAAGTCACCTTCACGTCAGTCTCATCTCCCGTGTTCTTACCGATAAGCTGCTCCTCGAATCCGGGGATGAAAGAACCGGAGCCTATTACAAGCGGATAATTCTCTCCCTTTCCGCCTTCAAACGCAACGTCATCAACAAAACCTTCAAAGTCTATGACTGCCGTATCGCCGTCTTTTACGGGGCGGTCGGAAACGGTTATCGTTCTTGCGTTTGCTTCCTGTTCGCGCTTCACCTCGTTATCAATGTCTTCTTCCGTAACTTCGGTGCTGATCTTTTCGATCTTAACGCCCTTGTACTTTCCAAGCTCTACCGGAGGCTTTAATGCAACCTCTGCGGTAAAGATGAAATTCTTGCCCTTTTCCATCTGCACGACGTCTATCTTGGGCTGGGAAACAACTTCAAGATCCTTGTTGGCATCAAGCTCCTCGGCATATGCATCCGGGATCACAAAGTTTGCAGCGTCCTCATAAAACACCTCGGGACCGTACATCTTCTCGATCATGGCCTGGGGAACCTTGCCCTTTCTGAAGCCCGGAACGCTCATTTTACTCTTGTTCTTGTTGTAGGCTTTCTTTATGGCATCGTTAAACTTCTCCGACCCTACCTCTATCGTAAGTTTTGCCATGTTTTTTTCCAGTTTTTCAACCTGCATGCTCATTCTCATTTCCTCCGAAAAATACGTGAGAGTCTCTGATTTTTGACCCTAAAACGGCATTATACCATATAAGCATAGGAAATAAAAGGAAATAAAAATAATCCTGAAAATCCCATTTGTCCTTTCGGCATGATTGTGATATCTTATTTTACTGAACGAAAAAAACAAAACGGACACTTCCGGTGCCCGTAGATAAGGAAAAATCAATGAAAACAAACAATCTTGCGGGAATGCTCAGGAGGCGGCTTCCTGTCATATTTCTGTATTTTGCCCTGGCTGTTCTGTCCTGTATTCTGATCCAGAAAAAGGCGGATTACTTCTGGGATGAACTTTACACTTATACGCTCGCCAACACGGACGGCTGGATCCACCCCGAGACCGGAGTGGTTTATACGCCTGCTTCGGCGCCTTTTTATGATGATATGACATCCTCCGGGAAGATCGATATGGGGATCGTCTGGAAAAATCAGGCCGATGACGTTCATCCGCCCCTCTACTATATCTTTGTGCACCTGATATGTGCCATGTTTCCTCATACGTTCTCAAACATGTATGCCGGGATAGTAAACATAGTATTTGTCCTTATGACGCTTTTTGTCTACAGAAGGATACTGGAACTGCTTATAAAAGACGATGCTGCCGTTTTCATCCTGTCCGTCATGTTCGTACTGACGGCGGGGATACTGTCCATGGCCACCTTTTTGCGTATGTATGTTATGCTCTTCTTCTTTGTTACCGCGCTGGCATACGTGATCATCAGGCATATCGACCGCTTTACGCTGCGCGACTATGTGTATCTTTGTATACTTACTCTATGCGGCGCTCTTACGCATTATTATTACATCGTATTCGCGTTTTTCATCTCCGCAACGACAGTCATCATAATGCTCATGGCAAAAAGATGGAAGGAGACCGCTTTATACAGTATATCTTTTTTTGTGGGACTTGCCCTGGCCTACCTGATCTTCCCCGCTATGAGAGCGCATATAATGGAATCCGGAAGAGGAACCGAATCTTTTGAAAACCTTGCGCAGTCCGATCTGGCCGAGCGGCTGAAAGTGCTCTATAAAGTGCTGAACAACAATATGTTCGGGGGATGGCTCACCATCATCCTTACGGTCATCGCTTTTATACTCATGACGAGCTTTCTTAACAAAGACGAGGGCGAGGACCCGATCATTAACATGGAGCCTCTGCTCCGCAGAAGATATATTTGCATTCTGATCCCATCTTTATGCTTTTTCATCCTCATCGTCAAAACTTCACCATATCTGGTCGAAAGATATATCTCCCCGGTTTTCCCGTTACTGCTTGCAGGACTTATGAGTCTGTTCTATAAATGCATCACGTCCATCCTTTCGAAAAAAGTCAACTGTCTGTCGGTATTTGCGGTCCTCGTGGGGCTCATACTGATCACGGGATATTCAAACATATCGGATGACTCCGATGATCCGCTGCCGTATCTTTACAGGGATCATGCGGATATCGTCACATATTCAAGCGAATTCGGGAAAGATGCAAATGCGGTCTGTGTATACACAAGGCCATGTAAGATATACCCGTATTTTCAGCGGATACGTGATTTTAAAACAGTCATGTTCGTAGAAGCGTCATCATACGATGAATTCAGTCAGCTGGCGGGAAGTAATGATTTTGGCGACAAGGTCGCATTTTTCCTGACAGATGAGAACGAAGACTTCGCGTACAGATTCGCGGAAGATCATCCGGAATATACGCAGGTTAACGATCTGTACTCATGTATCTATCTGGTCAGAAACTGATCCGTTTTTCAGAAGTTTTATGACATTTGCGTAATTACATGCAAGATGCGGATACGTGCAGCTGCTGCAGTTTTTGACCGGTCTGCCCCCCGAGGAGGTCATCGTATAATCTCCCGGACAGTCCATGTTGTAGAGCGGACAGTAACAGAACAGGCAGTTTATGTCCTCTTCGCACTCATGGCACGGATAGAACCGGCAGTCCCTGTTTGCGAAAAAAACGGTGGAGTTTTCGACTCTTTTGATCTTCTTATCTTCCATATTCCCTCATTTTACGAATAAAAGCCTCTATCACGCCCGGATTAGAACGGTAATAAAAATGTGTGAATCCCCACACATGATCAGAGCCCGCCATCATCCCTTCATACTCTTTATCTGAAGACGGCTTGTAAAGGCGGATATCCGAACAGGCAGCATCGCTGTCATAGTAGTGAAATTCATGCCCCCGCAGTCCGGCAAGGGATGAGAGGAGGCCGTCATTTTCCGTATCATCCGCGCCCCTTATCTCGACGTATCCGAATCCTGCAGGACGTCCCGTATACCGGCATACTCCTTTTATGACCCCGGCCATCGGATACTCCTTTTTCTCCATTGATTCTATCACATCATGAAGGTACATGAATCCTCCGCATTCGGCAAGCGAAGGCATCCCGTCCGCTATAGACGACCGGATGGATCCGAGCATCTTTTTGTTTGAAGACAGGGTTTTAAGGTGCAGTTCCGGATATCCTCCTCCGATGAGAAGCCCTGATATATTATCCGGCAGCTTTTCGTCATGCAGGGGAGAAAAATACTCTATGGAAACGCCCATTTCCTCGAACAGGTCAAGGTTTTCCCGGTAATAAAAGCTGAAGGCCTCGTCGCGTGCAACAGCAAGGGTGACTGCGGCATCATCCGGCAGAAAGCTATGTCTGTATTGCCTCCCGCCCGTTTGCTGTGTCACCGGGGCCGGATGTGCCGAATGGACCGGATCTTCGGCGATCTCCATGACCGTATCAATATTCAGGTTGTGCTCAATGACCTTTGCCAGGCTTTCTATCTTATCGCGTATACCGGGAAGTTCCTGCGGAAGCACAAGACCCAGATGTCTGCTGTCGATACGTGCCTCTGCCGTGTCGGGAATATTCCCGATCATCCGGACATCCGGCCTTACCGCCGAAAGTTCCTTCATCAGTACCGGCTTGATCTTTTCAAAGAAACCGTCGGACATTCTGTTGAGGATGATACCCTTTATAAGCTTTGCCTCATCATCCGCCAGGATTCCTTTTATGAGCGCGATCACGGTACGCCCCACACCTTTTGCGTTTACCGTAAGGATCACGGGGGTACCTGTTATCTTCGCGATCTCATAGCTCGATCCTTTGATGCTGTCAGGATGGATACCGTCATAGATCCCCATGACGCCTTCAATGACAGCTACGGTCCCGTTGCAGCTTCCGACCGACCGGACCAGATCCTCATCCGGCGAAAAATACGAATCAAGATTGAAGCTGTCAACACAAAGGGCCGCACGGTGAAACATCGGATCTATGTAATCAGGACCGCACTTGAACGAAACAGGGACTTCGCCTTCCTGTCTAAATGCTTCCATAAGGCCCATCGTAACGGTCGTCTTTCCGCTGCCGCTTCCCGCTCCCGCGATCATGAACCTCGGTTTTGCGATATCTTTATCAGTCATCTTTTTCCTGCTCGTTAATAAATAACGCTGTTATTTTTCCGTCCTTATCATAGTTCAGGGCTTCTTCCGGCGTCATCACATCCATGCTCTCATCTTCGCGCGACAGATTTCGCCCCGCATATATCGTGATATCCTCTTTACAGCCGTTAAGCCGCCCGGCAATGAGAGGCAGATCGCGCCCTCCCGACAAAAGTACAAACGTCTTTCGGCTTCTCATAATATCTTGCACGAGGCTGTCTATGGCCGGTCCGTCATCCCTGCCGTGAACACTTCTTAACAGCGCATCGTCCCACGATATCCCAAGCTTTGCCGCAAGATATGAAACGCTTGATACACCCGGCAGCACTAAGATCTGTGCATCCTTATACCGGTCTTTCAGCAGTTTGTATGCGTTTTTAGCCCCGCTGTAAAATCCGCTGTCACCGGAGAACAGTATCACGGCTTTATGTATATCACGCTCTTTGTCCAGTACGTTTATGATGTCCCCGGCAAGATACATATCGTATTTTCTCGGATGGCTTATATCCCCTGTAACGCCGGCGGCTCCAAACAGAGCATCTGCCGACCTTATCGCTTCTTCCGCCTCTTTGGTAAGGCCTCTTTCTCCTCCCATACCGCCTCCGGCGATCACTATGCTTCTTTTCGGCTCATAGACGCATCCCGTGATCATCCGAAACGCCTCAAAGATGTCCACTCCCTCATCCGATGCGTCGGGGCGCGTTATAACATGACATACCGCACCAACGTCTTTTGCCGCTTCCGATTTTTGCAGATATCCTCCGTTTGCCCCGCTCTCTTTGGTGATAACATGCCTGATGCCGTACTGAATCATCATTGCCCTGTTCATCTCATACGAAAAAGGCCCCTGCATGGCTATGATATGCGATCCTTCGACCCCTGCAGCCGTGCATTTTTCAAGGCTCTCAACCGTCGCTATAACGCGCACATAAGTCCTTTTAAGTGTATCGGAAGAAACATGACTCGAATACGTTTCAAGTTCGCTGCTTCCGGTAGTTAGCAGTATGTTGCCGTCCGTATCATCCATACTCATCGCAAGCTCGGTCATGGATGAGTATGCGATCTGTCCGCCTCCCGCAGTCATCACAACACCGGAGGGCCTTTTTATGCGGATGAGAGTACATTTTAACTCCCCGGCTGCCCCTCTTATGTTCCTCCGGGCTTCGTCGGCGTAAGGATGTGTCGCATCAACCGCAACATCTCCGGCCGAAAAGCCTTTTGACCTCATATGCCGAATCATCATATCCGCATCCATCCTGCCTATATGGATATCTCCGGGATCGGTTGACATAACTTCATTGCCGTACTTCGAAGCCACGCATACAAAGTGCCGTATTCCCCTTTCCGTCAGCATTTCGGAAAGCTTTCTTCCTTCGGTTGTCCCGGAAAAGATCATGATCTTCATCGCCGGCTCACCCGTATATCCTCTTTGTTATCATCCGCCCGCCTGCCTGCATGGTATCCCGGTTGCCGATAAATACCGTCGTGAACATATCTGCATCGATACCGGAAAGTTCCGAAAGTGTGCAGATCTTCGACTCGCTTCCTTCTCTTCCGACATTTCTTGCATATCCGCACACCCTGTCAGGCGGCAGGATCTCCATCAGTATATTGCAGGCGCGTTTCAGGTGATCGGGCCTTGAGTGACTTGCGGGATTGTATATGGCTATGCAGTAGTCGCCTTCGGCGGCGCATCTGAGGCGCTTTTCTATTACCTCCCAGGGCGTCAATATGTCGCTGAGGCTTATGATGCACAGATCATGCCCCACGGGCGCTCCGAGCATTGCCGCCCCCGAAAGGGCGGATGTCACTCCGGGTACAATCTCAACTTCGTCAAAATCAGCCGCTGCGCATTCTTCAAGCATCGGGGACGCCATCCCGTATATGCCGGCATCGCCGCTGCATATGAGGGCCACGCTCTTATCGGATCTTGCAAGGCTTATGCACAGGCGGCACCGCTCCCTCTCCTGTCCCATGGATGATTCGATCATCTCCTTACCGGGAAAGAGCGACCTCACCAGATCGATGTATGCCTTATAGCCTACTATCGTATCGCACTTCGTCAGAACACTTCTTGCCTGTATTGTCATCATGCTCTCATCACCGGGGCCTATACCCACAACACTTATCTTACCCATACTCATGTCCTTCTTTCATATTTCGCCGATCGAAGCAATGGCAGCGGTGATCCCGACCCCTTTTGTTTTCCGGCAGATCAGCTTTGCACGGGGGCCTGCGGCAAGTACCGCTGCGCGCTCACACACATTATCCGTTCCGACCTTTTCCGATACAAAGTCCGAAGAAGTAAAATCCCCTTCTGCCTTATTTAAGAGCGAAGCTTCAAATCCTATGACGGGAATACGGTATTTGTAAGAAAATGAACGTATCGCCCTTTCATCTTCCTTTATATCGATCGTAGAGAGCGCATATACGTCGTTTATCGCGATATCGTGCTCTTTTAGGACCGACAGGATGAATTCCTCGGCCTCTTCGGGATCTTTATCCCGTCTCATGCCGATCCCCACGATATATCTTTTGGGTGTGAGCAAAAGCGTATATTCTCTGTCGGTCTCATCTGCGATAATGATGTCAACAGGCTCTTTGGGCGGATAATCCTTCACGGAAAGCGTGATGCTCTTTCCTTCGAGTGCCTTTGCGGACACTTTTTTGATCCCGTCGCGGTTACGTATCGCAAGGCGGTTTTCCGCGGCAAAAACATCGGGTGAAAAAGCTCCGTTTACATCCGTTGATGTAGTTATGACCGCAACAGCGCCTAAAAGCTGCGCTGTTGATGCCGCCAGCTTGTTGGCGCCTCCCGCATGCCCCGACAGTATCGGGATCACATATTCCCCCCTATCGTCTATCACTATAACAGGGCTGTCGGTAAGCTTATCTTTTACAAAGGGGCTTATGGCACGTACCGCTATTCCGACGGCGCCGACAAATATCAGGGCATTTCCGGCACGAAAAGACTCTTCAACCGTTTTGTTCATGGAAGCCCTATCACACATGATGATCTGTGCCGGTTCAATACCGGCATCTTCGGCTGCGCTGTTTAACCTTTTAATAACACCCCTGCCACTTTCGTTAAAGCATATCGCCTTTTTGTATACAATCTTTTCCAGGCTGCTGTTTCTGTAGCCTGTAGCAAAGTCCGGATCATAAAGTTTCGATCTGTCAAACGATGCATGGGTTATGGCTTCCCCTATCAGCACAACAGCCGTTTTTGTAATATTGCCCGATCCTGCAGCCTCTGCGAGACTTCCCACAGTGCATATCACGGTCTTCTCGTCAGGGTGTGTGGCTTTGTATACAATCGCTGCCGGAGTGTTCTTATCGTATCCTCCATCAACCAGACGTTTCGACAATTCCTCCATCATGCCGGCCGACAGGTATATGGCCATAGACGATCCATGTGAGGCAAAACTCTCTATACTTTCCTTTTCCGGAACGGGTGTTCTTCCTTCCATTCTCGTTATGATCAGAGACTGAGAGATGCCGGGAAGCGTATATTCCATATTAAGAGATGCCGCGGCTCCGAAACACGCACTTACTCCGGGGCAGGATTCATAAGGGATCCCCCTCTTATCAAGCACATCCATCTGCTCTCTTACGGCCCCGTACAGTGAAGGTTCTCCTGTATGAAGCCGGACTACCGATCTCTGTTCTGAATGGGCTGTTATGATAACATCTGTAACTTCTTCCAATGTCATCACCGCGCTATTGTATACAATCGCTTCAGGCCGCGTATATTCAAGCATTGCGGAATCGACGAGACTCCCGGTGTATATAATAACGTCTGCTTTTTCAAGGAGTCTCATGCCCCTGACGGTTATCAGATCAACCGCTCCGGGACCGGCTCCGACAAAGTATACCATCTCAGCTGATTCCTTCCTTTATATCTACAGTACTTCCAAGAACACCGTATCTGTTGGAGAATACGATACAGTCAATCTTCATATCCGGTGACCTCTTGTTCAGATAGTACATTATGCGCTCCATTATATATGAAAAGCTCTTTTTCTCTATCCCCGCTTCCTTCATGCATCCGTATGCCTCATCGGTCGATATGCAGCTAAGGATCCTGTTTATCACATCAGGGGCTGCCCCGCTTCGTGCTGCGGCCGCCGCCATCAGTTCCATCCTGCAGTCTCCCTCCGATGAGTGCGTGTTCATAATGCCGCCGGACAGTTTTACGAGCTTTCCGGCGTGTCCTATGAGCAGCATCCTCTCAAACCCGAGAGAACTGGCTATGTCTATCGTCTTACCTATGTAGTTCGAGCACTTCACGGCTTTATCAAGGTCATAACCGAAGTGTTCTTTCATAAATGTAAGGCCGTAATTACCGGGAGAGACAAATATTTCTTTTTCACCCACCGAGCGGTGCTGACGAAGCTCAAGAGCGATCGTGTCCAAAACAGCCTTTGTGCTCATAGGCTCCACTACCCCGGTAGTTCCTATTATCGATATTCCGCCTTCTATCCCAAACCTCTGATTAAACGTCTTCTGTGCGATCCTGCGGCCCTCGGGAGCCGATATCACGACTCTCACCGTTCCGCCGTACTCATATTCCTCCGTTATGGCGCGAACCTCGTCTTCTATCATCCGGCGGGGCACTGAGTTGATGGCCGCTTCTCCGACGCTTCTGTCAAGGCCGGGTCTTGTCACGGTTCCGATGCCTTCTCCTCCTTCGATGATCACGCATCTTTTGCCGTCATCTTCAAGAGATACTTCGGCATATATCAGCATACCGTCCGTAACATCGGGATCATCACCCGAATCTTTCCTGACCGCACAGCTTGCACGCGCACCGTTCTGATCAAACCTTGCATCTTCGGTTTCGGCATGATACGAAACACCTGCAGGGGTCATGATACTTATGCTTTCGATCCTGCTTTTTTCAAATATCATAAGGCATGCCGCTTTTGCCGCCGCGGCAGCACAGCTTCCGGTCGTGAACCCGCTTCTCATCATTTACCCCTTATCCAGGCAAATACCGCATTGACGATGGCAGCAGCCACAGTGCTGCCACCCTTGTTCCCGCGTGCGACTATATGAGGGATGTCACTGTTTATGATCATCTCTTTGGCTTCCACTACATTTACAAACCCTACCGGTACTCCGATCACAAATGCGGGCCGATATCCTCTGTCATGCAGATCCCGCAGGGTCATAAGCGCGGTCGGCGCATTTCCGACGGCATATATCACATCTCCTTTAAGTGCCGATGCTTTTTCCATCGATACACTCGCACGGGTGATCCCCCGCTCTTTCGCCTCGATCCCGACATCAGGTTCCGCCATGAAGCATTTCAGCTCACAGCCAAAGCTTTCAGCGCTCTTCGCACTTATCCCCGCAAGGGCCATGTTAGTGTCGGTCACGATTGTAGCCCCTGCCTTTATGAGACGCTCTATCTCGTCAAGTGCTCCGTCGGAGAACACCAGATTATCCGCATAGTCAAAATCAGCCGTCGTGTGAATGCATCTTATGATCACATCAAGCTGCAGGGATGTGATATGTCCGTCCGGCAAAAAACCTCTCTTTTCAAGCTCATCTTTTATGATCGAAAAGCTTTTCTTCTGTATCTCATCGGGATTATATAGCCTGTTTTCCATCAATTATATGTCCTAATTCCTTTATAATCGTTTCGTTGTCTTCGTGATTTCTTATTCCGATACGGTAAAATCCGGCCGACAGGCCTTCTATGTCGCTGCAGTCTCTTATGAGTATACGGCGCTTTAGAAGCTCTTCATAAATGTTAATGCCTCTTGTATCCTTAAACAGGATAAATACCGTATCACTGTCAAAAACGGTAAATCCGAGCTGTGAAAGGGATGACAAAAGATACTGCCTTTCCCCGGCTATATATGAAAGTGAGTGGCGGATAAAGCTTCCGTCCCCGTCGATCTTCGCACAGGTCTTCATTAACGATGCTGCCACGGATGAGATATTCCATTCCGGAAGAAAAGGTTTCAGCTTCGATATATTGTCTGCGGTTGACATAACATATCCCATCCTGATCCCCGGAAGAGCAAATGTCTTTGTATAAGAACTGATGATATACAAAGAACCGGATCTGGCTATAAGATCTTTCGGGCGCATACACCTGCCATCATCATCCTTTTCCGGTATATACATATCAGAAAGTTTAAAAAAACTCCTGTCATACAGGACTGTTATATAACATCTGTCAGCTTTTTCCAGGATGTCTGACAACAGCGTAGTATCAAGTTTTTTCCCGGTCGGGTTGATCGGATCCTGGATTATCAGAAGGTCTGTATTGGGTGTTATTTTATCAAGTATGTCCCTGCCGACTGCAAAGGCATCCTCCTCTCTCAGAACATGCGGCATCACTTTGCATCCCACAGCCGTTGACAGTGCATAACGGTATCCCGAATAACCCGGTTCGATAAGAAGGACATTTTTAGGACAGATCATCCGTACAAGCGTCATAATGAGTTCGGAAGCCCCTGCACCTGCCAGTATATTATCCTCTGCCAGCCCCTCTGCGGCCGCTACGGCCGATCTTACTTCTCTTTGATCAGGATCGGGATAGTTGCCTGCATCATCTATCCCGGCAAGAAACGCATTCTTTAAGGCAATATCATCCTCTTTATCCGGCTTTGCCGGATTCAGGCTGACCGAAAAGTCAATATTTACTTTATTTGAGTATATATCTCCGCCGTGTGACAAAGGTTTTCTCCCATCCGGTCAAAATACCGCCTTAAACGACGGTAAACAGTACGACCAGCATAGCGGCGACAGCTGTCAGGGCGCCGCCGTACATGAGTATGACAGTTCTTACTATGTCTTTTTTCTCTATAGGCCTTATCTCATCTCCCAGATAAGGTCTTTCTACGATCCTTCCGGCGTAAGCGGCCTTGCCGCCGAGCCTTATGCCGAGTATTCCGGCACAGGCGCTCTCGGTCTGAGCCGAATTCGGACTTTTATGCTTTCTTCTGTCACGTTTCCACGTGTAAAAACCTCTTTTTGCGTCATAATCTTTTGAAAAAAATCCGAGAACAAAGGCTGAAAACATCATTAGAAAAGCACTTACCCTCGAAGGAATGAAGTTTAACACATCATCAGCTACTGCAGGTACTTTTCCGAAGTATTTATAACGCTCGTTATGATATCCGAGCATTGAATCCATGGTGTTGACAGCCTTGTATACAAAGCCTCCGAAAGGGCCAAAAAGCGCGGTATACAGCATAGGAGCGATAACGCCGTCCGATGTGTTTTCGGCAACAGTCTCAACTGTTGCTCTAAATATCCCGGCTTCATCAAGACTATCGGTATCTCTTCCGACTATCATCGAAAGACACCGCCTGGCTTCATCAAGGGATGAGGCATTCTCATCAACTGCCCTGTACACTTTCATACTCTCATGGCGAAGACTTGCGCATGCGAGTATGAAATATGTCTCTATGGCTTCCGTCAATCCTCCAAGACAGGGATTGATATAATATGCTCCTATTGTTATGACCGCCGTCACGGCTCCCGTGATAAAGATCACACCGAAAAACAGGACCGCACCTCTCAATATCTGATCCTTTCCCCGGCTCTTCCCATACAGTGCCTTCTCAAGCGTGTTTATTAAAGTTCCTATGATACGTATGGGGTGAAAGGCCGTATGAGGGTCCGGAATGATACAGTCGATCAAGGCTCCGGCAGCAAAGGCCAATGCATGTATTATCACGTATTGTTTCATGATCCGGATACGAGCATTATCAGAGCAAGGGTACACACAGCCGTGATCTGTCCGGCTGTAACAAAATATCCCGCTGTATCTCCGACAACGCCGCCAAGCTCCTTGTTCATTCTATGTACGTATACCGCGGTAAATATGCCAAATGCGGCTGCGATCGCGAGCGTATATAAAATCGATATAAACGACGTAAAAACGAGCGAGAGCACAAGCCATAAGACAAGGACGACAAGTGATGCCCTGTCCGCTTTTAATGTCTCCGAAACAAGCATATCCTCATCGGAGGCCTTTTTCATGAAAAGCGATGTGATCCCCGTAAGTGCTCTTGAGATCACAAATATCGCCGCCGCAGCCGCAAGTCCCTTGTCATGTGCGTCAGATGAAAGGATAATGCAGAAACCCGACATCATGAGGAGCAGGGCCGCTCCCGCTTCTATAAGTGCAAAAGATCCGATATGCGGATCCTTCAGTATGGCCAGTTTTTCCTCCCGGCTCCTGTATGAGCGAAGTGAATCAACAGTATCCAGGAATCCGTCCAGATGAAAACCGCCGGTCACCAATACAGGTATCAATACAGCTGCCGATGTCCTTACAAATACCGGTGCATTAAATCGGCATAGAAAAACGTCTCCAAAGTACACGCATGTGCCGATAACCGCGCCCACCGCAGGCAGGAACAATATAGCTCTTTCAAAGTCTTTACCGTCAAGTTCAAAATGCGGCATGGGTATTCGCGAATACATTGAAAATGCTGCCGCAAACCATCTTATGATCTTCATAAATCTTCTCACGTGTGTATTATTTATATCTGATATCTAGTATCTTATATCTACTATCTTATACACTTCGTCCGCCATGTCCGTAAGTCTGTCGTTCACCATATCCATAAGCCGGATATAGGTCTGCGTCTCATCATCGGTTTTTTCACAGCCCTCTTTTTCAAAAATGCTTGTTACGACTATGAGATGCCGGACTTTCGAGGCAAGTTTTGTTACCAGCGATATAACTGTGCCTGTCAGATCGCTGAGATACATTTCACACTGATCGCCGCCACCCGTACAGCCGCCACCCGTATGCACCAACGCCTGCTCATATTCCGGCTCATGCATGACATTGCCGACAAGATTGGCTATGCATTCAAGTAAGACCGTACAGTTTTCAGGGCCGGTCATAAGAGAAGGCGCAGTGTCTATATGACACGGTATCTCAAGCGTTACAAAGCCTTTTCCGCGACGCATCTTCCTGTGTCTGTCACGGCGCTTTGCCGCTTCTTCGTCCATGATCTTCATCGTTGCGATATAATATGTCCGAAACGAACCGCTCTTTAGCGCAAGATCCTCGGCAAAACCGCTTTTCCCGCTGCTGCTTTTCCCCATGACGAGACTGATCATTTCGAAAACCTCTCATATTCCCTGATCCCGGTCTCTTCGAAACTGTGCCCGTCAGCGTACACGTTCATGACCATATCAATGAGCGGAAAGAGCATAACAGAGCCTGTTCCCTCGCCAAGGGCCATGTCTGCGTTTATTATTCCCTTAAGGTTTAACAGCTGTAATATACGGTCTGTCCCCTTTTCCCTGCCGTTATGCGACGCAAGCATAGATCCGGCACAGCCCGGGACGAGATACTGTGCGGTAAGTGCGGCAACAGCACTTATCAGCCCGTCTATCACAACCGGAATGCGGAACATACTGCAGCCGATAAATACTCCGCAAAGAGCTGCGATATCAAACCCGCCTACCGCACCAAGCGCAAAGAGCGCATGATCCCCGGAAGGTTCTTTTTTCGGATTTCCTTCCAGTCCGTGCATTTTTAATGCTTTATTTATGACTGAGATCTTCCTCGCTAGACCTTCATCGGAAAGACCTGCACCCCTGCCCGTGTGCTCTTTTGGATCATCTCCCGTAAGGGCACATAAGAGCGCTGTCGAAGTTGTGGTATTACCGATCCCCATCTCTCCCGTTGCCAGGATGGTATATCCCTTATCCACACACATCTTAACGGTATCAATGCCCGCCTGTATCGCCAGAATACACTGATCTTCCGTCATTGCAGGGCCTTCGAGCATATCCGCACTTCCCCTTGCGATCTTCTTATCGATCACACCGGAAATCTTCTCATCCGTGTCTATTCCAATATCGACGGGGACTATATCAATGCCCTGACCCCTGGTCAATATTCCGAGAGTACTCTCTTTTTTACCGAGCAGCCTTGCCACCTGCAGTGTAACTTTGCTGTCTGTCTGTGAGATGCCCTCACGGGTGACACCGTTATCGGAGCACATGACGATCACGGCACGTTTTTTGATGTCAGGGATGAGCCGGCCCTGTATGGCTGCCACTCTGCATATCAGATCCTCAAAATATCCGAAGCCGTCGATGGGCTTTGCCAGACTGTCAAAGCGTTTTTTTGCTTCATTATATATATCCATGTCAGGCCCGTCAGGCTTTAGTTCAAACAGTTGTGTCTTTGTCATATCATTTCGTATGTCTTCTTTATATCCATACTTTTCCGAAGAACATCTGCCAGAAGATCAAGCTGTTCTTCAAGTATATCATCCCTGTCTGATACCCGGGATGTATCCACGCTCTTTCCTCTTGCTGATGCTGCCGACTCGAGCACCTTTACGGCACATTCTTTTGTATCAAACAGTCCGTGTACGTACGTTCCGTATACATTACCGCTGCAATAGCCTGTTCCGCCCGAAGTGAACTCATCCAGTTCTGTAAGAGGACGGGTATGACCCATATGGATCTCATATCCCTTCACATGTGTGTCTTTCAGATCACTTAAAATGCCCGTCGGACATGTAATACTGCCTTCAAATACCCTTCGCGTCTTTTCAGTACTAAGAACAGTTTCCATATTTAACAATCCGAGGCCTTCTGCAGTCTTTCCGCCCTCAACATTATCCGGATCGCTGATGAGACGGCCCAGCATCTGGAATCCCCCGCATATTCCGATGACGGCAGTATCTTCGGGAAGCTCTCTTATCGCATCCGCAAGCCTGTTGCCGGCCAGCCACTTCATATCCGCGATCGTGTTCTTCGTTCCCGGGATGATCACAAGATCAGTTCCCGACAGCTGTTCCGGGGATGATACATATCTTACCGAAACGTCATCTGCCCGTTCAAATACCGCAAAATCCGTAAAGTTTGCGATATGCGGAAGAGCGATCACCGCTATGTCAAAAGCCTTTCTTTCTTTATGAGTAAAGATCTCCGATAGAGAATCCTCATCATCAAGCTGCATCTGTGTGAAGGGTACTACTCCGGTAACCATACATCCGCACTTATTTTCAAGCATTTTGATACCGGGTTCCAACAGTTTTAGATCTCCTCTGAACTTGTTGATGACAAGTCCTTTGACTCTGGCCCGCTCACTTTGGGTCAGAAGATCGAGTGTACCTGTCAGCTGGGCAAACACTCCGCCCCTGTCTATATCTCCGACAAGTATGACAGGAGCATTGATCATTTCGGCAAGACCCATATTGACAATATCGTTTTCCTTTAAGTTGATCTCCGCCGGAGAACCCGCCCCCTCGATGACGACTATGTCATTCTCACTTTTAAGGCTTTCAAAAGCTTCCTTTATTACAGGTACAAGCTCCTTCTTGTACCGGAAGTATTCCCCCGCGTCCATATTACCGACGGGAACACCGTTTACGATGACCTGGGATCCGATATCGGACATCGGTTTTAAGAGCACCGGGTTCATACGTACATCGGGCAGCTTATTACAGGCCAGGGCCTGCATGGCCTGTGCACGCCCGATCTCAAGACCGTCGGGAGTAACATACGAATTGTTTGCCATGTTCTGTGATTTAAAAGGTGCGACCGAATAACCGTCCTGTGTAAATATCCTGCACAGCCCGGCTGTTATCACGCTTTTTCCGACATTTGACATCGTACCCATCACCATTATCACACCGGGGCGGGTACTTGCCGTACTGTTATTAACCGATGAGGTCAGCCAGGGGGATGATGCAAGCATTCCGACATCCATATCGCCAAGCTTGTACAGCTTTCTGATAAAAGACTCTTCGAACACCTCCTGAACCGTTCCGGATCTCATAACGCGTCCGTCACCGACCGCTATAACGTGATCGGACAGTTTCATGGCAGTCTCCGGTTCGTGAACCGACATAATGACCGCAATGTCATGCTTTACCGCAAGATCCCTTATCTTTGAGAGAATATCGATCCGATACCGTATATCAAGAAATGATGTCGGCTCATCTAAGACAAGTACTTTCGGTTCCTGGCAGATGGAACGGGCGAGCATCACACGCTGTCTTTGCCCGTCGCTTATGTTTGTAAACAGCCTGTCTGCAATCTCTGCGGTTTCGGTAGCCTCCATGGCTTCACTGACTTTTGCGGCATCTTCTTCATTGAGCCGGCCGAACATACCCGTATAAGGATATCTTCCGCTCTCTATCACTTCCCGGCACGTCATGAGCTCCGGTTTGACCGAAGTGGTCATAACCATTGAAACGCTTTTTGCGATCTCTTTACCGGACAGCTGCGACCTGTCTGCCCCGTCAAGATATATCACGCCTCCCCGGGGCATAAGCTGACCGGTGATCGTCTTTAAGAGGGTCGATTTTCCGCTCCCGTTCGGTCCGATCAGCGTCACGATCTTTCCCGGAACAACTTTAAGCGATATGGCGGTCACGATATCATGATCGTATCCCACGCTCAGATTGGCGGTTTCAAGGCTCATTCGGATCCTTTTCTCCTTTTTATCATCACAAATATCACTACCGGCACGAGAAGTACGGCCGTGACGGAACTTATCGAGACTTCGGTGGGCGCAAAGACATTTCTTGCCAGGCAGTCACACAAGGATGTCACAAGCGCTCCCGTCAAAAAGCATCCCGGTATCATAACAGCCGGGGAGGATGTTTTTGTCATCCCGCGTACAAGATGAGGCACGGCAATTCCCACAAAAGATATAGGCCCGGCAAACGCCGTAACGCAGGCTGCCAGAAGACTTGATATGACTATCAGCAAAATTCTCAGTATAGTTATGTTAACCCCGACCGATCCGGCATAGGCTTCCCCGAGTCTGTACGCTCCTATAGGCTTGATGAGCATGATCACAGCGATCACACACGCTCCGACTATGACAGACATTACCGCGATATCGGAGAGGTTCATGCCCGAAAGACTTCCCATTGACCAGTTATGAAGATTTGCGATGTTCGCATCATCCGCAAAAGTCACCACGAGATCGGTCACTGCCGAGCATATATAACCTGTCATGATACCGCACACCACAAGGATCGCCATGCTCCTGACACGGACTGACAGGGCCAGAACGAATCCCATGGCAGCCATAGCGCCTATAAACGCCGATACGACCAGGAATGCCGATCCCGCCTTTATCCCACGGTCCATGAAGAATATGAGTGAGATGGCAACCGTAAGCTTTGCACCTGATGATATACCGAGTACAAAAGGTCCGACGATCGGATTATCAAAAAATGTCTGGAGCAGGTAACCCGACAGAGCGAGCGCTCCCCCGAGGATAAGCGCAGCCGCCGTCCGCGGAAGACGGATGGCGAGAACAACGTTTTTTCCCATATCGGACGCATCCGCACCCCGAAGGATCCCAAAAACCTCTGATGGCGATATTCTCACGGTACCCGTTATCAAATTGATATACACCGATATTGCCAGCAAGACAATGACTGCGGCAAAAGCGACGGTACATCTTCTGTTCATATCAGATCCTATTCAAGTTTTTCAATAAACGTATATGTCTTTGCCGATCCCGAGATCAGTCTGTAAAGATCCGATAAAAGATCGGCCATTCCGGTTGTTTTCTGGAAAAAATCACCCTTCAGACAGTATACGCTGTTTTCTTTTACGGCTTTAAAATCAGCAAACAGCGGATCTTTTGCCGTAAGGTCATCAATACTATCAATCTCTCCGTCTATGGTGGAATTATAGATCAGTATGTCGGCATCACCCGCCTGCGCGTAAAAATCCTCCATCTGTATGCTTATCGTTCCCATTTTGCTCTGCGAAAATGCCGATGAGTCGGAAGGCACATATGTACCTCCCGCGGTTTCGACCATCTGCGCCAGATAATCAAGGGGGGACCGTACATTTATCATTTTATTTGACGAGACATAAAATATCGATACTTTCTTATCATATTCGGGATTTTCCGGCAGACTCCCGATCTTTTCAGCCTGCATCGCAAAGAATTCTTCCGCCTCATCTTCCCTGTCAAAAAGCACTCCGTACAGTTTTATCCATTCCAGGCGCCCGAGCACATTCTTTTCGTAGCTTGAAGTTTCGACGATCACGGGGATCCCGAGCTCTTCAAGTTTCTCCTTAACTTCCGGATCATGGTAGATCATTGTGTTCTCAATGGCGAGATTGCACTCATGAGAAAGTATCAGTTCATAATCCGGTGACCGGTACTTTCCCGCATACACAATCTTACCTTCACGCATAAGATCGGAAACCTCTTTGATCCTCCAGTCCTTTTCGGCAAGGCCGCAAAGTTTTACCATATCAAGCGCGTCGATCTGCCTTATCAGATCGGCAACCGATGTGGAAACAAGATACGTCCGGTCACACGGCCTGTTAATGTATGTGATCTCCGGCAAAATATCCGGCGGAGCACTTTCTCCTTCGGGTATCAGCAGATAATCGCCCACACCGTATATCCTTACGAGCCGGTACTTCCCGTATTCATATATATCAAATCCCTGTGCGTATGACAGCGGCATCCTGCCGGGGCTTTCGATCCCGTCTATTACAGGCAGCAGCGCCGATCCATCCCTGATCCCGAATCCTGCTTCTGCATCCGAAATCTCCTTCTTATCATCTGCAGCGGCATCAGTACTTTCAGTCTCATTCCATATGATCCGGTATTCGATCTCATGCGGCGTACTCATCGCTACCGTATCACCGATAAGATCGAGCGGCTCGGAAAAGGTTTTTACCGGTATCGTGAATGTCGAACTTCCGCCGGGATTCTCATTATCGTATCTAATCCCGTCTACTATGATATAGTCGTAATTACTGCTGCTCCATACCAAAGTGGCATAAGATATCCCGTCTTTCTCCTCCACATGGACCGGTGAGTTGATATATGCCTTACCGCTTCCGCCTTCGAGTGTTATGTCAACCTCTTTTGGCTGTTCCTTCCCGGTGTTAATATCAGAAGTAACCCCCTGCATAGCGCAGGAGGTTACAAATAAAGCACTTATCAGGACAGCAAACAGAAGAATGCACGTCCGTGAAGCCTTATTCAGGGTTTGAAACAGAAACTTTGTGGTCATACCATACACCCTTTTTTCCGATCAGGGCGAGATCAAATTCCTCATCAAGAGCCGGTACCGGAACATCAAATCCGTTCACTTCTTCGGTCGTACCGTCCGAATATTCAATAACATCTGTTGTGGGCTCGATGAGCTTGGCACCGTCTTTTTGCGCATCTTCTGCGGTTCCCAGGAATAAATTACATATGTTTTTTGATTCCAGGGAGATGTGTATCGTCATCTTCCCGTCTTTTACGGTAAGCTCACCCTTACCGTCCTTTTCCTCATTGACCTTGAACATCGAGCTGTCAGTCTTAAATTCTGCAGAATATATTCCGTCAGCCGGATTCTTTGTATCTGCCTTTTCATTATCCTGCTTGTCTTCTTTGGTACCTTCTGTCCCGTCAAGGGCGGCTTTTGTATGCTCAACATACAGATCCTGTATTTCCCCGATCCTTCCGAGGCCTTCTATCTGACAAGTTACGGAATCAAAATTGCCCGATGCCTTGAACTGACTTACCCAGCTGTCATCGTCATCTCCGGCCATGTCATTGTTTGCATGATCTCCCGCAACGACCATAAGCGGGCGAAGGATGACCTTTTTATATCCGGCAGCGCTCACTTCTTCAATAATGTTCTCGCATGCTGTCTCCTCGGGCTCGCCCTCTACCGTTCCGATAAACACGTTATCAAAGCCGAGTTCCTTCATCTGGGTTGCCATCTGACTGTATGTGACTTTGGCCGTGTGGGCGGTTCCGTGACCCATGAATACAAATGCCGTGCCGTCATTTCCGGCATCCTCTGCGGATCCGAATCCGGCTTCCTTTACCGCTTCAGCCACTACTGCTTTGGCAACTGCCTTTTTGTCGTCGTTTATTACGGATGCATCCTCTCCGACCTCACCGAGAAGGGGCTCTGCGATCACGACACTGTCAAAACTGCCGGAGTATTCGTCAACAGCGGCCTTCAGCTCATCGTACTCAGCACCGTGCATCAGATGTGTCGGCTGTATCAGGAGGTTTTTAACCCCATTATTTACGGCGCGCTCAAGTGCCTGCTGCATATTGTCGATCTTCTCGCCGTCCCTTGCCTGTATATGATTGATTATTATCTGTGCCGTAAACGCCCTTCTTACCGACCGGTCGGGGAAAGCTTCGGCGATCGCTTTTTCAACACCGCCTATATCTTCCGCTCTCGAATCGTTAAAAGACGTTCCGAAGCTTACGACAAGGATCTCATTTTCGCCGATATCATCCGTATTGAGCGGATCGTCAGCCGAGGCATCCCCGGTATCCCTTCCGAAATAATCGGGATCGGCGTTTTCGCCCTCTACCATCTCCTTCTGCTCATCCGTAAGCGCATCCCAGGCTCTCTTTGCCTCAAGGCACAGTGCATCCGTCTCGTCCGTCCTCTCCTGGACATAGATCGAATCAATAAGCTTTGCAACAAGATCGGCCGCTTCCTGATCATCGATCTCAGCATCTATCCCGACAGCCTCCTTGATCTCTTGTCCTTCGGCATCGGAATTGCCTACCGAGACGGCAACACTCGCACATCCCGACAGAACTGCGGCTGCTGATACGGCTGCAGTCATAAGTGTACACATTTTCTTTTTCATCGCATTTTAATCTCCCTTCTGTCTGCAATAAAAAATCATCCCGTAGCGGGATGAGTAATCGAATGCACACAAATAAGCGGGGAGGATCTCCCCTTTTTATCGCATGCGGGATCAATTACTCGTGATCCGGATCTCCGGAGATTTCTCCGGTACTCCTGATGCGACAAACATGCGGCAGGTCTCCTGGCTTGTATATCATCGCACGTTTTGTACCTTCCCGGTCTCCCAGTGGCCGTATCCGTAATGATACGAAACAAAACGCACTCCTTACTTACAGTGACGAGTTCGCACAGGTCTTGCACCTGTTTCCCTTTTAAACGGTCCGGGCAACGTCGTTTAAAGATATTCTGTCCGGAGCGTACCGTATGTCTATCAATATCGATAAGATTTTACCACGCCGCCGGATCATATGCAAAGACAGATTGCGGATTTTGATGTATCATTGACTTATGGAAGGAAACGATAAGATAAAACGGTATACGATAACGTGGTTTGACCGCTTCGAATGCCTCGCGGGCAAATGTCCCGAAAGCTGCTGCAGAGGATGGGTCATCCCGCTTTCCCCCGAGGATATCGAGCGTTTTAAAAAAGAGCGCGGACTGCTCGGATTTGCCCTGTTTCTTGCAACCGGAGCCCGGATCCGCGAAAAGTTCAACCCGGGATCGCGATCATGCCCTTTCTGGCGCCGTGACGGCCTCTGTACGCTTCAAAGAAAGCGCGGGCATGATTTTATCCCGTGGACGTGTCAGAGCTATCCGAGGTTTTACCGCAATTTCGGGGATTTCGAAGAGTGCTGCCTGGATCTTTCATGTATAGAGGCCGCGAGGCTCTTTATCGAAAACAGGGGCAGTGTCGATATGTCAGTGACTGAGGCCGATCCCGTGACAAGGGTATGTTCCACAAATGATGACAGGGCATATCTTGATTTTCTGCTCTCGCAGAGAAGCGCGATGAGCGCTGCGGCAGGCATCGCCATCACGGATGAAATATGCCGAAAGCTCTTCGAATATGCGAAGTTTTTGCAAAACAGGTTCATGTCAGGGGCATGTAATAACTACGGCGATATGACATTTGAAGTGTTTTTGAAACATCTTGCGGAAGATGATGCGCTTCTACTTGAGAGCGGCAGCGGAAAAGCCTCCCTGTTTCCTCTCTCACCCCATATCCTTTCGGGGTTTCTTTCATCGTCACTAAATCACAAACGGCTGCGCCGCACGAGCCCGACCCTCTATAAGATGCTTGATCGTGCCGACAGGGCTCTTGCCCGGTTCATTAAAGTTCCCGGATCATGGCAGCTTGCCGCAGATGCAAAATGCCGCGACAATCCGCACCTTCCCGATATTTTGGGGCAGTATCTCGGATACTACCTGTTCCAGTATTTCCTTCGGACGTATGAAACATACAGTTTCCGCAAACAGGTGGCTCTTGGCATATGCCACGTGAACATGATATTTCTGCTGGCGGTCACTTCGAAACAGGACATACTGACCGCTGATGACATGGCCAGAATAATAGCGGCATACAACAGGCGGGCCTATTTTAACGATATAATAACAGATGAAATGTATCGCGTGTTTGAAGACGGGATAAAGTGATCAGGCCGCCTTCTCCCCTACAATATTTTGCATCCATACGCCGCTTTCGGATATCACGAATCCGATGATGACCTTGATCAGCGCCGTGCCCTCGCATATCGCGTATATGGTGACGATATCCATATGCGTAAATCTTGTCAGCACAAACGCCAACGGAACCCCGATCACCATCAGGAATGCACTGTCAAACAGGAAGGTTATGAGCGTCTTGCCACCTGCCCGTATAGTGAAGTACAGACTGTGGCACAGCCCGAACAGAGGCATCATGATACCGGTCACTCTCAGAAAATCGGCCGCCAGGGCTCTGACCTCATCCGTGGTATTGTAAGCAAGCGGCAGATATCCCGCAACAAGATACAGGATCGCACCGAAAACAATGCAGGCAAATGTCACAAATACGTTTATCTTCCTGCCGGTATCTTTTGCCTCGGCCATCTTTCCGGCCCCGAGAAGCTGACCCACCATGATCGCAACCGCATCCCCGAAAGCAAGAAAACATATGGAGAATACGTTAAAGAACGTAGAATTGATGTTAAGTCCCGCAACAACAGCCAGTCCGCGGGTGGAATAGCTCTGCTTCTGAAGTACGATACCGATAGACCACAGGCTCTCATTTATCACAAGCGGCAATCCCGTCGTAATGATCTTTCTGACAAGAGAGCCCGCAACGCGGAAGGTCGCGTATGCCCCCCTGATATACGGCTTTTTGTCACTGTGTCTGTGAGTCCATGTGATGACGATAAGCGCCTGTATCACTCTTGATATGGCAGTTGCCAAGGCCGCACCGGCAACTCCGAGTACGGGAAACCCGATCTTACCGAAGATCAGGATGTAGTTCAGCACAAGGTTGATGAAAAACGCCGCAAAGCCGGCCTCCATCGGCACAACGGTCTCCCCCGTCTCGCGAAGAGTGGACGAATACACAAACTCCGCAGCCTGCGGAAGCAGTCCTGCGAGCATTATCATCATGTATGTATGTCCGTATCCGAGAGTAGCAGCCAGATCTCCGGTTTCGGAGCCTTCATGCAGATAGTACGAGATCAGTGTTTTGTCATACAG
The DNA here is from genome assembly GCA_024695145.1 of Lachnospiraceae bacterium. Lineage (GTDB taxonomy): Bacteria > Bacillota > Clostridia > Lachnospirales > Lachnospiraceae > UBA2868. The sequence continues at coordinate 80,565 of JAILIS010000038.1, read as the reverse complement.
CCCGAACACTAACAGCCCGGTGAGCATGATGATGCCGCATATAATGACTTTTACCCTGAATGTGTCGCGTACTCCCTCGTTATTATTCTGCCCGTAGTACTGTGCAGTAAAAATGCCCGCTCCGCTTATGGCTCCGAACAGGCACAGTTGATACACGAACATCAGATCATTGACGATGGACACCCCGGACAGCTGTTCCGTCCCGATCCGTCCTACCATCAGGTTGTCCAGCATGTTGACAACGTTTGATATCCCGTTCTGCACCATGATCGGCAGGGTTAAAGCAAACATCCGCTTATAGAATTGTTTTGTACCGATATATTTCCTTAACATTGACTTTAATTATCCACTATGATAGAATTTTCTTCGGTTCGTACGGTATCAGCGTACGCAGGCCGTGCTGACGTGGCACAGTAGGTAGCGCACCGCATTGGTAGTGCGGAGGTCTCGGGTCCGATTCCCGACGTCAGCATCAGATCAGGATTGCCCGGCAATCCTGTTTTTTTATCCCATCTCCTGCCTGATCTTTTTCAGATCATCTATGGGAAACTGATACGGCTTCGCACAGAACCTGCATTTAAGCTCGATATCCCGGCCGTCCTTTATCATATCGTCAAGTTCCGCCGGGCCGAGACTGATCAGAACTTTTTCGACCCTTTCCCTGTCACAGTTACAGTAAAACCTGACCGGCAGCTCGTCATTATACTCTACGTCAAAGCCGTCAAGCACGGTGGCAAGCAGTTCCTTCGGGGTACTGCCTCCGTCAAGGATCGTTGTCACACTCGGAAGCGCCGACAGTCTGTTTTCAAGTGCGCTTATCACGGATTCATCCGCGTCCGGCATCATCTGGATGATAAATCCGCCGGCGGCTCTGACCGTATTGTTTCTTTCCATGAGAACCCCGAGGCCGACAGCTGAGGGCACCTGCTCGGAAACGGCGAAATAATACGCAAGATCTTCCGCCACTTCCCCGGTCTGAAGCTCAACCTGCCCGATATACGGATCTTTCAGACCCAGATCCCTTATAACACTTAAGGTTCCCGTTCCTATCGCAGAGCCGACATCGAGCTTTCTGATCTCGCCCTCGGCAGTGATCTCGCTCCTTGCACCGATGATCACCTCGGGAACCGTCGCATAGCCCTTTACCGATACCATGCCCGTCTCCTGATCGGGTGATCCCGCGCTTACCGTTATACCCTTCATCGGCCCGCTGCCCCGAAGCTGTATTGTCAGAAGATCATCCGCTCCTTTCATCATGGCGGCCATAATCGCCCCGGCGGTCAGTGTCCGCCCGAGAGCCGCCGTGACAACAGGGCTCGTATCATGAGCCGCTCTTGCGGTCTCCACAGTATTTACCGTTGTTGACGCAAAGGCCCGGATGCTCCCGTTTGCGGCCGTTGCGCGCACTATATGATCGTGTGTGTTCATCTCATTTACCCGAAGAGGCACGCAGCTTGTTTTTCAGCGCCCTCATCGCCCTTCTGGGCGTATACAGTATCCTGTCTGCCGCCTCGTGAAACTTCGCTTCCTGCTCGTAATACATGCCCTGATACACCGTATTGCGGCGTATCGCCGCCTTCGGCTCCTGCGAGCATACTTTGTACAGAAAATCGGCCACATAGTCTTCATCAAGACATTTTGCCGCAAGGCTGCCCTCTTTTGCTATCGGAGCCCTTGCCATACGAAGGTAGAGCTCATCATCACCGTCTATCTTCTTCACATATTCAACCGCTTCGTCAAAATCAGCAAAATCGTGACAGTTGACGAAGCTTTCCGGATTAAACTCCGCCGCGATGTCAGGATTGCCCCAGTATATGGGGATGTTTCCCGCTGCAAAGCTTTCCATGATCTTTTCCGTAGTATAACCGCGGCTCGAACTGTTCTCAAACGCGATCGAGAACTTGTAACCCTTCGAAAAATCGATCTTGTCGGCTACCGGCCCGCCCACGTTGTTTCTATACCTTCCCCCGGAATCGAGGGGCTTGTAAGCATTCAGCTTATCGATGATAATGCCGCGCTCTCCGGAAGATAATGCATTACTTATCACATAGTTACAAAACTTCCGGTGAAGCAGTTCCTCATCCGACATAGCTGCCCTGTCCGCTGACAGCCGGCATGCACGGGGATACAGCACGTAATGAGGCAGTCTCAGATATCTGTCATAAAAGTCGATCTCCGGAAATCCCATGCCGTAATCCACCAGATTAAAATCGGGAACGATATTCTCTCCGGTATAATATATCCTCGCACAGTCGTATTTCAGATACCTGCGTCCGAAGATCGAACAGAAAACAAAGTCGGGATCATCGGAAATCTCAACTTCAAAGTGTCTGTGCAGGGCATCCGTTATGAAATTGTCATTCGGATCGAACACATCCCAGAAATCCGAGAAATTGATCTTTAACTTCTTCACTATTCCAAAAGCTTTCTGACTTTCATCTTTATGCGCGAAAGGGCGTTATCGGTTGATTTTTCGTCCCTTCCGAGAATCTTTGCTATATCGGTATACTGAAGGCCCGTAAGGCGCAGATTAAGCACTTTGCACTCGAATTCGCTGAGGCTTTCGTAGATCTGATGCTGGAGATTCTCCGTCTGTTCCCTGTCTATGACCATATCTTCGGGACTCATACCCTGCTCGGACAGGATCATTTCGAGTATATCAACGCCGGAGCCGGCATCATTTGCCTCATCGCCCGATTCGTAGATGGAGATATATGAATTAAGAGGTGCGTGCTTCTTGCGGTTTCCGGCCTCAACAGCTTTGTACATCTGGCGGGATACGCACAGATCGGCAAACGTATAAAAGCTCGCATCCCTTCCGGCGTCATAGTCACGAACAGCCTTGTACAGGCCGATCATTCCCTCCTGGATCAGATCCTCCCTGTCGGCGCCGAGAATGAACATACTGCCGGCCTTCTTCCTGACAAGCTCTTTGTACTTTTCCATGATGTAGTCGATGATCTTGCCGTCACCGTCGCGAAGCGCGATGATGAGCTCCTCATCGGACATAGCAGCATAATTGGTCATTTTTTGATATCCCGCTGTCTTACGATCTCATACATCAGCACACCGGCCGCGACCGATGCATTGAGTGAATCTATCTCGCCCTTCATCGGGATCGAGACGACATAATCACATTTCTCGCGTACGAGACGGCTGACACCGTCTCCCTCGCTGCCGATGACGAGGCCGATGGGACCGGTAAGGTTACAGCCGTACATCTTATCTCCGTCCATGTCGGCACACGCAAACCATATGCCCTGTTTTTTCAGATCATCTATCGTCCTGGCAAGATTTGTGACTTTTGCCACCGGTGTGTAGTTAAGGGCGCCGGCACTGGTCCTTGCGACCGTTGCCGTAAGTCCGACGGCACGGTTTTTCGGTATGATGACACCGTGGGCTCCCGAAAGATTGGCGCTTCTTATGATCGCACCTAAGTTGTGCGGATCCTCGATATTGTCAAGCAGTATGATGAACGGATCCTCGCCCTTTTTTCGTGCGTTGTCAAGGATATCCTCTACCTGTGCGTATTCATAGGCCGCGCACCTTGCGATGACGCCCTGATGATGACCCGTTGTGCTCATCGCGTCAAGCCTGTCTTTGTCGACAAACTTTACAAATATGTCATTTTTTTTGGCCTCCCGCTTTATGGAAAGGACCGGTCCGTCGTTACATCCGTCAAGGATGAACAGCCTGTCTATGGGGCGTTTTGCCCTTATCGCTTCCATGACCGCGTTGCGGCCTTCAATTGTAAATTCTTCGTATTCCATAGTATCAGTTATTGATTATTATGTGCATCAGCTCAACTACCCGCTCCATATCCCCCGTCAGATACAGGTATCCGATAAGTGCCTCGAGGCCGGTGGCCTTGCGGTATTCCGCCATTGAGGCGTTTTTGGCGGATGTGGGGGAATTGGCATTTCTGCCGCGCCTGTAGATCTTCTCCTCCTCTTCGGTAAGAAGGCCGTTCTCGAGAAGATGATCCGCTGCTTTTGCCTGCTTTACGGCCTTTACGATTGATACCGCCTCGCGGTCCAGTTTGTTCGCCGGTGCGTTCCCACGAAGGACTACCACGGTCTTGGCAACAGCGCCGTATATACTGTCACCGATAAACGCAAGTGCCAGCGGCGAGTACTGCCCGGGATCGGCGCCGCTTAGTTCAAACCGTTCCTTTATCTCATTCAGCAGATCTATACCCTGCTCCAAACCGTTCCCTCTCTCGTATCCGTAAGCTTTATCCCCTCGGCCAAAAGTTCTTCCCTTATACTGTCCGCAAGGGCAAAATCCTTCGCCTTCTTGGCTGCGGCGCGCTCAGCGATCTTCTCTTCCACGTGTGCGCGAAGCTCCGGATCCTCATTTTCTTCCCCGGCTTCATTTCCGGAAGCCGCATCGGATGCTCCATCGCATAAGCGAAGCGAAAGTACCGTATCATAGTCGGCAAGCACCGCAAGCTTTGTTGCACCGTCAAGGTCTGATTTTAACACATCATATACAAGCGTCAGGCCCATCGCAGTGTTGACGTCGTTTCCGACAACCTCCGCGAACCGCTCATGCCACGTACGCACAGCTTCCTCATCGGGCGCGCCTTCCGGCGACAGGCCCGCGATCCTGTTCTTAAGCTTTTTGTATGTGACCGTCGCCTGGTCAAGAGCCTCATACGTAAACACGAGCGGCTTGCGGTAGTGGCTCTGGAGCGTAAACATCCTGTAGACTATCGGATCGTAACCTTTTTCCTCTAGAAGCGATACTGTCAGGAATTCGCCCTTTGACTTGCTCATCTTGCCGGTCTCATCATTCAAGTGATGTACATGGAACCAGTAATTGCACCATTTATGTCCGACGTATGACTCGGACTGCGCGATCTCGTTCGTATGATGCGGGAAGATGTTGTCAACACCGCCGCAGTGTATATCCATGTATTCTCCGAGATGCTTCATTCCGATGCACGAACATTCGATATGCCATCCCGGATAGCCGACACCCCAGGGACTGTCCCATTTGAGCGCCTGGTCTTCAAACTTTGATTTTGTAAACCAAAGGACAAAATCATTTTTGTTGCGTTTGTTCTCATCCTCCGTGACATCATCTCTCGCGCCGACAATGAGCTCTTCCTCGTTCTGGTTTCCGAACACGAAGTAATCATCAAGCTTTGACGTGTCAAAATACACATTCTCGCCTGCCTTGTAGGCATAGCCCTTCTCAAGCAGGACCTCTATCATGTGAATGAATTCGGAAATGCAGTTGGTGGCAGGCTCCACAACATCGGGAGTCTTGATGTTAAGCTTTGCGCAGTCGGCAAAGAATGCATCCGTATAGAACTTCGCGATCTCCATGACCGTCTTGTGTTCGCGCTTTGCGCCCTTTAACATCTTGTCTTCGCCGGTATCGGCATCGGATGACAGATGTCCGACATCGGTTATGTTCATGACGCGCTTTACATCATAACCCGAAAAACGAAGGAGCTTTTCGAGAACATCCTCCATTATGTACGTGCGCAGGTTCCCGATATGCGCAAAGTGGTATACGGTAGGTCCGCACGTGTACATCGAAACCTTACCTTCAATGTTCGGTTTAAACTCCTCAACTCTTTTTGTCAGTGAATTATAAAACTTCATGTCGTCTCCCGTCTGTTGATGTTTATTTCTTTTTATTCTTCGTTTTCCTGTCTTTTTTACTGTCTTTCTTTTCGTCTTTCTTTGCTTCTTTCTTTACGTCTTTCTTTACGTTCTTCTTCCCGTCCTTCTTACTGTCCTTCTTCCCCTCTGACGGTGCTTTTGTGTATGTGCATCCGGAACATCCCTCGCAGGAGCGGATGCTGTCGTCACCATCCGATGTTGCGACCGTGACACTCTGATCGGTAAGCTCATCTGCACTTGACAGGAGGCATACCGCATTCGAGCTGATCCCTTCGCCGCTTCCGGTAAAGCCCAGGCCCTCTTCCGTCGTCGCCTTGACGTTTACCTGTGAAACTTCAATGCCGAGTGCTTTTGCGATATTATCCCGCATCGTGTCTATATACGGTCTCATTTTCGGCTGCTGCGCGATGATAGTGGCATCGATATTTTCGATGATAAAACGGCTGCCGGCAAGCATTTCTCCGACGGTCTCGAGAAGCTTAACCGATGAGATCCCGCGATACTTCTCATCCGTATCCGGAAAGTGCTTTCCGATATCCCCAAGCGCCGCCGCCCCGAGCAGTGCATCCATTATTGCATGAAGCAGGACATCCGCATCCGAATGTCCGATAAGCCCTTTATCATATGGGATCAGCACACCGCCTATCACAAGCTTTTCGCCATCCCCCAGTCTGTGTACATCATATCCTGTTCCAATACGCATTTCTTATTCTCCACTGTTATCCGAACTTAATTCTGTAGGTTACCAATGCCGTAACTGTAGGCAATAAATTCTCCAAGAACGTTTCCGACCTTGGCTGCGCCATTCTTGTTCAAATGCCTGGGATCGCTCAGGTCTGTAGCCGGATCTAAACCAAGCTTATCCGGAAAATCAAAGAGATCGAGATAAGTCATCTGATTGTCATCAGCGTATTTCTGTATGGCATCCTTAAAAGGCTCCGATCCCTCATAAGGAACTGTATATAACATGACCTGCACGTTATGCTCCCTGCATAGTTTTGAAATCTCGTCCAGTATCTCTATGGTCTCCATGGGTAGATCGGCCTGATTTTCTTTTTTGGGAACCAGATTTATCTCCCCTTCTTCCCAGATCTCATCATTATCAAAAAAACCGAGGTTTTTAACAAATCTTTCCGGATTGGATGGTCTGAAACTCTCTTCTGTTATCTTATCCCAATTGTCATGAAAAACAATAATCGGAAGTATGTACGATGCATACCTTTCAAGATCATTCTTAAAGCATTTGTGCAGGTATTCCCACTTTCCACGAAACCAACTCATTGCCCGGGTATAGTATATCTGTCCGTCCATATCCATATCAACCATCCGCTCGCGGGGCAGAGTGTAGGTTTCAATACATACAAGCTTGGGCTTCTGTGTTCTAAACGAGTCCTTGAGAAACAGCAATGTAGTATCGGAATTTTGCCAGTTACATCCGTAATTGTACACATCAATTCCGTACTTATCATGCATTACTCTCGTATCGCACCCTTTCCAGGAATGGCTTGACCCATACACTATAACATCGCATGAATCATTCTCGATCATATGAAAGGCTTTTATGGCCTCCAATCCGTATTCGGCTTCAAAAGGATCCATGATCTTTCCGGCATACAGCAGAAGTATGATGGCCAGTACAGCCGTACATGTCAGTTCAATTGTATCCTTAACAATATCGTTCACAAATCGTCCTCAATTTAAAACTGGAAGTAAATAAAAGCAGACGAACCGTATACAGGCCCATATATGCCAAATGTCATAATGACCAGTATCGCTATGGCTATGAACAAACACCTGAACCACCGCTCCTGCCTAAGTATAATGTTCCTTATAACAATTCCTCTGTATTTGCATAAATCTGCCACCACCAGCACTGCAATCATGGATAAGAGGAGAAGAAATCCGTTTTTGTCAAGACCGCACTCAAACAGCGATCCGTCAAAGAGTATCCAGAAATTGTTCACAGTAAATACCTGCTTTATGATCGCAACCGCATCAGCCATGGTAGATGCTCTCATAAAGATAAAAACAAAGGTCAAAAGCATAAAAGTCACAATCGTTCCTATGACTTTTGCCCCCAATTTATCCGTATCGATATGCAGATGTCCGGCAACAGCTTTCCTGAAAGGCTTGAGGATATCTCCAATTACCCGAAGCGCCCCGTTTAAGGCTCCCCACACAACATATGTCACGGATGCACCGTGCCACAGGCCGCTTACAACAAATACGATCATTATATTAATATATTTTCTAAGCGTACCTTTACGGCTTCCGCCGAGAGGAAAATAGAGATAATCCCGAAACCATGTGGTCAGAGATATATGCCACCTTCTCCAAAACTCCTCAACGCTCGATGACATGTATGGAGCATTGAAATTTTCCATAAGGCTTATCCCAAGTATCTTGGCCGCCCCTATAGCTATAGTTGAATATCCTGCAAAATCACAGTATAACTGCACCATAAAAAACATTGTGGCTACAGGAACATACCAACCCGGATAGTTTGTATAATCGCCATACACGGTATCCACAAGTAGCGCGATCCTGTCTGCGAGAACAAGTTTTAGAAAATATCCCCAAAGCATCAGGAGTACACCTTCCCGCAGATCTTCAAAAGAAAACTTCGCATGTACGGCAAGTTGCCTCAAAAGATTCTTGGATCGCTCTATGGGTCCGGCTACAAGTTGTGGAAAGAACGATACAAACAGTGCATACTGTATAAAATTATTTTCCGCGTTCGTTTCCTTTCTGTACACATCCATAGTATAGCTTAATGCCTGAAAAGTATAAAAAGATATGCCAACAGGCAACAGCAAATGGGGCGCCTGAATGTTAAAGCTTATCCCGGTATGAAGTGTTATCCAGTTGATCACCTCGCATGTAAAGTCCAGATATTTGTATATAAACAGCAGGCTTATATTCGAAAGAAAGCTTACCGCTACCACAAGATTCTTTCTTTTCTTTCGTATGCTCTCATCAACGTCGGCATTATCCGATTTTTCCAGCAGCAAACCGCTTGCATATGTAATCAGTGTCGAGGCCAAGATCAAAAGTATATATTTCGCATTCCAGCACATATAATAGAAATAGCTTGCTATCAGAAGCCAGATACTTTTAAACTTTTCCGGAATGATAAAATAAACGGCCAGAACGATCGGAAAGAATATGATAAACTCTACCGAATTAAACAGCATTTGTGTCAGATGCTCCTTTTTATTCCCGGATCATATCCCGGCATGGGCTTAAGCTTAAAAGCATTTGCCCTGTGCTTTTTGTCAATGAGTTCTTTTACGGCAGGATCATCGATCTCTCCGGTCCGTATGTATCTGTCGAGCGTCGCATAGGTAAAGCCCAGGTTATCCTCGTCTGTCTTTCCGCACAGCCCGTCGGAAGGCGTTTTATCAACAAGCGCGGTCGGAAGGCCGAGGACTCTTCCTATTGCTTTTACTTCCTGTACGGTAAGGTTCGCCAGCGGCGAAAAATCACCTGCCGCATCTCCGTACCTCGTCGAATATCCAACCCAGTCTTCAGACAGATTGCATGTATTTGCCACCCTTCCGTTATTGCTCTGTGAAACGGCATAAACGGTCGCCATCCTGATCCGGGGCGGAAGATTGATCACGCTCTGATCGGAAAGTTCAAAAGGGATAGCATTCTTTAATCCTTCAACCGCATCCTTTATATTTACGATGACCTTCCTGATGTCGAGATGATCGCACAGAAGATGGGCCATATCTATGTCCGCCTGCTCGCCGTTCGGCATCAGAACGCCTATGACATGATCCTTGCCGAGCGCCGCAGCGCAAAGAGCGGCAGTAACGGATGAATCCTTTCCGCCGGATATTCCGAGGACCGCGTTGCATCCTTTTCCGTTTTCTTCAAAAAAACGGCGGATCCACGCTATACATCCGTCTTTTGCTTTGTCCGCATCAAATGTGTAACCGTTTTCCGTCATCTTTTAATCCTCTTTTTTTTCAAGCTGCTTCTTCAGGTGTCTGATCTCTTCTTCAAGTGTCAGCAGTCTGTCTGTAAGCTCGGTGTTTTCCCTCTTGAGCATCGTGATATCTTCCTGTACGGGATCCGGCAGATCCGTCTGGTCAAGAGTCTCACGCGGCATCGAGACATCTTCCCGCTTTACGACATGTCCCGGAACACCGACAACAGTAGAATGCGGAGGAACCTCCTCAAGTACAACGGAGCCTGCACCGATCTTGGATCCTTCGCCTATAGTAAACGATCCGAGCACCTTGGCTCCCGCAGATATCATCACGTTATCGCAGACGGTGGGATGGCGCTTTCCGGACTCTTTACCCGTACCGCCAAGCGTAACACCCTGATAGAGCGTGACATTATCACCTATCTCGGTTGTCTCTCCGATCACCACGCCCGTTCCGTGATCGATAAAGAATCCTTTTCCTATCTTTGCTCCGGGATGTATCTCTATCCCGGTCTTTCTTGCCGAACGCTGGGATATGAATCTGGCCAGAAAATAGTGCTTCTTCTCATACAGCCGGTGCGCGATCCTGTAGTTTATCATCGCTTTGAATGACGGATACAAAAACACCTCGGCTGCAGAGTGAATAGCCGGGTCTCGCTCCTTTACGATCGCTATCTCATTTTTAAGTCTGGTGATCATTCCCATAACCTTGACATTATACCATACTGTACTTCGTTGTAGCCACTTTTCTTATCACCCAATCTCACTCATCTGCTTGGCTCTTCTGCCCGGCTCTTCTGCTTGGCTCTTCTGCTTAGTAAAAGAGCGATCACGTTCATGATCGCTCTTTTACTTCCTTCTTGCGGTTTATTATAAGGAATATCACGCATCCGATAAAAGTCACAAGCGATACGGCTTCCGCTATCCTCCAGCTCACCGGCTCTCTCCAGAACACGTGCACGATCCCCGAGTAATTGCCCGGGAGCAGCACTCCGACAGTCCTGTTTCCGCCGTCATGTATCTCGAATTCCCGCGAAGTATCCTCCACATCCGTTGCATGATAATACTTGTAATTAAATACCGGAAGCTGTATCCATCCGTAATCGGGCCCGGATGTGCAGGCGATGAGAAAATCATTGCTGTTTCTTGACAGCACTTCCATGTTGACAAGATTTTCATACACGAGTCCTTTAGGCAGATCATCAACGGTAGTGTTCTCAAGCCTGAAATCCATTGCGTAGTAGCACCATTCCCCGAGATCCTCGGGGGTTTCATAATCGGCACGCTTATCATACAGTGTACTCCAGTAACATACCTGTATGACACTGAGGACACACAGTATACCTATGATCGCAGTACATATGGCCGTACCTGTTTTAACGGCAGCGGGGCGATTTTCACTTATCAGTATATATATCCCGTTTATCATATCGCCTGTAAGAAGGGACATGAACACAATGGCAAATGCCAGATATCTCATCGGAAACTCAATAGCTGTCAGTATGCCGCCGAGCACCGGAACATTATCTTCTATAAAATTCCACGGAAAATACGCCGAGGACATAAAGATCAGGATAAGTGACGCCACGGTCTCAAATACGATCCGTCTGTGATTGGCAAGTTTTATCTTCTTTACCGCGGATATGATACAGTAGATCAGCGCAGCAATAAGAACAAACATCAGAACCGGTCCGGGAGTTCTCTGTATGTTGCCTCCGCTGATACCTCCGAACGGATTGCATATAAAATCAAAAAGGTCTGCAACAGATGGCCCTTCTCCCTGTATGCTGTTTTTGCCCTTGAGGGCAAAAGCTATGTCTGCAAACAGATAGAAATCAAGGAACGGTATGATGAAAAACGCCGCCAGCAATACCGTGAGCACGCCGGAAAATGCGATGTTTCCCATCTGCCGGATCTTTTTCCCCTTTATACCGAACAGTATCAGAGCGGCCGGCCCGAAGAGGATCAGCACGACTATCATCATGCTGGTCGTAAGGGTATGTGAGCATATGACCGCCAGGAACGAAAACGAAAGCAGTATCGAGTATTTAAGCCTCTGCCTCGCGTCTTCGGTCGTAAGGATCAGGTATATGCAGGCGGCAACGGCCGGAAAGAACGTGATGGCGAGAGTCTCACCTATCGCACTTCTTACATATACGTCAACAAGCCTGTAAGAAGACGTGGCATATACACCCGCAGCTATCACCGGAGTCCAGCCTTTGTTGAACACTTTAAACGAATAATATGAAATGACAACTGTCGCTGTATTGACACATAACATGAACAGGCGAAATGCCGGGATCACGGCAAAACCGAGCTTACGGAAGACCGCTCCGATATACAGGAAGAGATCCCCGTAGAGGATGGACACCGGATACCCGTAATCTCCCATCCAGCCGGACTGCATCCTTACCGGCAGATTCGTCCATGAGGCGTCCATTCGAATGCCCTCGATACGCTCCAGATGAAACAGCAGGTCATGCCCTTTTGCAAGGTCCATGAACAGCACCGGCCATGAGATGATGACAACTATGACCGCGAGCACCGCTGCTTTCAGTATTCTGTTGAGTTTCTCATTTTGAATATTCATACAGTCATTTATTATACATTGAAACCCGGTAAACATACAACAAAAAAACCCCGGATCTCTCCGAAGCCTTTTAGTAGCGAGGAATAAGCTTGAATAGAGCTCGTTCTTTAACTGCTCAGGTGCCGTGGGCATCGGAATTTGCTTTTTTTGAAAATTCGTTGCCCGGAAGCTTGTTTTAGAGACGGCGCGGGCATCGGAATTCGCTATTTTTGAAGAATTGTTGCCGGGAAGCTTGTTTTAGAGACGGCGCGGGCATCGGAATTTGCATATTTTGAAAATTCGATGCCTGGTGGTTTGTAGATGAGGCGGCGCGGCATCGGAATTTGCTGATTTTGAAAAATCGATGCCCGGAAGCTTGTAATAGAGGCTGCGCTGGCATCGGAACTTGCTATTTTTGAAGAATTGTTGCCGGGAAGCTTGTAATAGAGGCTGCGCTGGCATCGGAATTTGCTTTTTTTGAAAAATCGTTGCCGGGCAGCTTGTTTAAGAGACTGCGTGGGCATCAGAATTCGTATTATTGAGAAAATCGTTGCCCGGAAGCTTGTTTAAGAGACTGCGCTGGCATCGGAATTCGTATTATTGAGAAAATCGTTGCCCGGAAGCTTGTAATAGAGACTGCGTGGGCATCGGAATTCGCTAATTTTGAAAAATTGTTGCCCGGAAGCTTGTAATAGAGGCAATGCAGGCATCGAGCTTAAATGAAAAAGCCTCGGATCTCTCCGAAGCCTTGTTTCGTAGCGAGGAAGAGACTTGAACTCTTAACCTCCCGGGTATGAACCGGACGCTCTAGCCAGTTGAGCCACCTCGCCATATGTTGTAAGGAGGGACCCACGAAGTGGGAGGATTCCTTACTACACCGCGAGCCCCATCCGGCGGAGCCGGATTCTTATGGGCGAGCGTCCTTGGACGACCCGCGGAGTTATTTTTGACATCTGGGACCTATAGGGCTCGAACCTATGACCCTCTGCTTGTAAGGCAGATGCTCTCCCAGCTGAGCTAAGATCCCTCACGTTCCTTTGCAGAACATTTGAAATTATATAAGAAGCCCTTGCGCTTGTCAAGAAAAACTTCCCGATATACGACCATGGCTACGGAACCGAACCATAATCCGAAAGAGAGCGCTGCCGCAAACATCATATCCCAGGTTACGTGATACCAGAGCTTAACGGATGCGGGAGTATCAGTCTGTTTCAGATATACCCTGATCCTGTTCTTATCACCCTTTTCAATATCTATGCGCTCCCCGTTTTCATCAACCGCTATATAACCGTTGTAGTAAAATCTCGGAAACTCCGCATATGCTCCTTTTGCGCTGTTGGTATATGAATAGAATATCTCCGTACCGTCGCGTTTGTAATCGATCGATGAGACGGCTTCCTCATCCGAGATGTAACCGCTGTCACTTTCATACCATTCGGACTGTGTGCCGGCCGGCAGATAATCTTCCATCTGGTATTCGACTTCTCCCATCACCTTGTCATAATAGAGCGTGTATGCCATCTGATACAGGAATTCATATGCCGTAATCGCATAGGATGCCGTACAGATAACTGCGGTCAACGCGGCCGTAATGATCACAGCCCTGCTCCTTCCGGGGCGTCTGATATCATATATACACCTTACGTTATCAGCAAGCGCCGGAAGGCAGAATGCAAAAAAGCATGCCGAAAGCGATACGAATCTGTAAGAATCCTGAAGCATGTTCGAATAGTAGCCGATCACTCCGATATTATCAAGCACATTCCAGGGAAAAGCAGCGGTTGACATCCACAGCATCACACCGCCACTGACTAGGGCGGGGATGATATACGTTTTTCTGACTTTATCAAATCCGGAGCCTGCTGCGATCGCTATCAGTGCGATAATGCAGGCCGCAAACAATATAAACACCGGGATCCATTTTTTGTCATCATAGAACGCGCCTCTCGGCCACAGGGTGGCAATGAAATTCTCCCATTGAAGATCGCCCTTTCCCCAGTCGGTAAAGTAGAACTTGAAAAAAGGCAACATGGTCCCTATCGCAAGACCTGCAAAGAGCAAAAGAGCCTTCCCGATGGATGCAAGAACATTTCTGTTTGCAAGTCTTCCGGCAGAGCAGACGACAAATACAACGACCGAAATACAGACAAGGGAAGATGTGACCACATGAGTACAGAATATTCCCGCGATACCGTATGCAAGAAGGTACCATCTACCGTTTTGGCGGAAAAACACCTCTATAAGGCCAGCGACCACAAGCGGATAAAACATCTCCGCAAGCAGCGCACCTCCGAACCTGCCGTCACCGTACATGTTATAAAGGCGCATGATATCAAGACTTACAACAGAAAGTACAACGGCGATCTGCCAGTCACTGTCAAATATGCACTTAAAGCTCTTGTACGCGATAAATACCGAAGCGGTGATTATCACGAACATGAACAGCTTGAACGTCCCGAGCTGCGACATTCCCAGGAGCCTGAAAAATGCCGGGATGTACAGGAAAAGATTGGGATACAGCACCCCGACCTGGCCGTAGGAATTGTTCCATTCGGGATAGATCACAACAGGAAACTGCCCGTCAAGGAGCCCGTAAAATATGCCTTCAACGCGCATCATATGAGCCCTCGTATCGATCCCGAGAGGCAAAGAGGATTTCACAAGGAATGGAAGCATCGTTATCGCCGCAACAGCAAGCGCTATGACAAACGAAAGCTTTCGTGGAGTACGTTTATAGCGGTACATCAGAAGCCATACGCACGGTATCAGCAGAATAAGCACTGCTCCGATGATCAGTCCATCATAATAGAGCGGCCTTTCAGAGCTTATATTAATAAATGCCAGTTTCAGATCGGAACCTTCCGGATAGGTAAAATCGATCCTGCCTTCATCCGTTCCAGACCCAAGTTCAAAACCATATGAATTAAGACCGTCAGCGGAAGGCGCTTCAGGCAGTTCCTCAACGCGTCGGGTCTCATTATCGAGCACTATCTCAATACTTGCGGGTCCCTTTGATCCGTATCCCACAGAGATGGTATAGTACCCCTTCCTTAAGGATATACCGCGAAATTCAATGTGCCCCGTACCGTCCTCGTCAGAGAATTCATTTACCGCAGAAAAATCAACGTCATACGTACCTGCGCCTCTGACCGACATAACGGATAATACGGCGATCACAAAAAGGGCAATTGACGCTGCTACGCATATTGCCCTTTGGATGATATTTAATTCCGCGATAAATGATTTTAACCTCATTCAGTCTCAGCCGTGATAGTCGCCGTTATACTGCAGCATCGAAACATCGCTGACGCCGGAGATCGCACGTACCTTTTCAGCGATGCCGTCATCTTTATTCATGTCGATCTGGATGGTCATCTCAGTGTCATTTTCTTTCATGATCGTATTCTTAACGGAATAAACGTATGATTTAAGCTCTGAAAGTATAGCATCCTTCGCATCCCCCGTAAAGTGTACGATCATAACGAATGCTCCCGCCGTCTCCTTCATCTTGCTCATGCAGATGATGATTATCAGCATTACGACCATACCGATCGTGGCGATTATATACATGCTGGCGCCGAGCGTGATGCCTTCCGTGATCGCCCAGAACAGATACATGATATCAAGAGGCTCCTTGATGGCGGTACGGTATCTGACTATGGAAAGAGCACCGACCATACCGAGGGATATGACGATATTGGTACTGATCGCGAGCGTCACCATACAGGTGAGCACCGTCATTCCGATAAGGGTTACCGCAAAATACCTGCTGTACACTACCCCGGCAAAAAACCTTTTATAGATCCTGTAAATAATATAGCCGACCAGAAGTGCCGCCAGCATATCAATGATTATCGTGATATACGTTCCGGACGTAATTGACTGGTTGTACACCACCGACTCCAGTACGGATTTTTTGATCATATCCTTTACACTCATCTTAACATCATCCTCCTTAATACATCCTCACACATTACATATTTGCTAAGAGCAAGCCTTGCTCCCTCTTCGGGCAGGATCGCCCTTAATATATCCGGCAGAAACTCCGTATATTTAACCTCCATGATCAGAAGGTCTTTATCCAATACACTGTACGAAGGATCATCACTGAATACATCATCCGAATCCACGGCCCGTAAGTTTGTATCAAACGTTATACGTACATTTCCGTGATCATATACGAACGGGATCCTCTCATAATCAACGATCACTTCGGGATGCAACATGTCGATACGGCACGCAAGCGCAAAATCACACGCCGCCTTTTCGCTCCTTGCGAGAAGAAAACCTGTATCGCCGTTTCTGATCATATCATATTCGCCGCGGGTTAAAACAGCCGATTCTTTTCTGACGAAACTGCCTTCCTTGATCTTCTTTTCAAGACTGATAAAGGTATCATCCCCGTCATACACACGTATACGGTATTTACAGCGCGATCTTACACCGCTCTCCTTGTCCTCATACGCCGAAGAGTACATGTCATCGTAGTAGAGGCTCCTGACAAGGTAGCTGCCTTTTGTCGCATGCCTGTCATATCCCGCAAACATAGTGATACGGCTGATACAGCTGTCCATATCGCGTCTGTTGATCAGATATTTCATTTCATGTCTGAAAACAGCATCATTCTCCATTCAAAAACTTTTCCTCATATCTGTCCAGATATTCCCATCTGTTGTCGTAAAAATCCTTAAGGCTCTTCACGCTGTCATCAAAAAACGCTTCGGCCTCTTCTTCGCTGCAGTTAAAATACCTCATCCGATCGAGTATCATCTGGTCATGAATGCGCGCATAAAGATCATCGATCATATTATCTATCCTGACCGGATCAAACTCATTTTGTCTCATCTCATCTATCCGGTCAACAAGATCCTGCCTGAAATTCTCATCATCATTGCAGATCTCGGTAAAAGGATAGAATTTTGTGACCATAAAATCAAGCAGATCATAATCGACCAGTTCCATTGAGGCCGAGTTGATATCAAATATCACGGGACGCCATTTGCCGTCACCGTAAAAAGTACCTTCATCCGTAAGAGTCTTCCATACCCTGAAGTTGTAGTGCGGCCAGTCTCTCGCATGGGAGATTATCACGTTTGCGGCATAACAGTCAATAAGGCTCTGTCTGTCAAACTCCTCCTGAATCCACTCTCCCTCCTGGAATTCGGCTATGTTTTTATAGAACACATCATTGATATCAACGCCGTATTTGTCCGCTATAAAGCTGTTGTCGAACCTGTTGGTGATCCAGTAAAAGCCCCAGTATTCACCGTTTATGAACACGCTGCACGGAACGCGGTCTGTTGTCGCACAATCGGTGTTTCGCATCGCGTATTCCATAATGGTATCCTTCATCTTCGTACCGACATCCTGTCCGCACTTGTCAAGGGCAAAAGAATGAACATCAAAAACGGTATTGTCTACCGTAAAGCTTTCCTTGTAGTTACCGCCGTATGCCCTGTGGAACACGACGGAAAGACTCTTCTGCACATCCCATCTTGAGGACATTCCCTTTATTCTTATACCGCACGGTACATCGAGAGTTCTCTTATGATCTTCGTCAAAAACTTCTATATTTGCGAATCTCTCGCTCCTTCGCCCTCTCGGTATGAAATTCGCTTTGTCTGACGCATAATCCTCGGGAGCCCCTTCCGCAACAAAGCGTTCGTATGAATCCCCGAGTACCATGATACCGTTCTCACCGGAGAACAGATCATACGGATCTGCGATAACGGACACCACAGCCATGTTATCATAAGCGTGCTTTTCGTTAAAGCCCACAAAGTATGTAAATGTGCTGATATCCGTATATCTTCCAAGCGCATCTTTTGTAACCGCACGAACTACCGTGCACTTGTCGACGGGAAACTGCGGCGGACTTACGCGACCTTCCGTATACTCAAGGCTTACATCCGGAATGGCCGAATAAAGATTGGCATCCCCTGACCTGTCGTATATGTGAATGGGTCCTTCATACAATGTTCCGTATTTTACGGGATCGCGACCGTCTGTCGTATAGTATATCTGCCTTCCCATATTTGATGATGCAAGGCGAAGATCGAACTCACTGTCGTAAAATCCGGAATCCGCCGATGCGATAACGAGCCCTTCGGCGACCGGTTCAAGCTTTTTACCGTCCGCGTTGGAGTATCCCGGAGTAGGCTCCTTGATGCTCCACTCATCGCCTCCGTCATCAACCCTTGCATACGTTGTGTCCCATTTGAGCTTTGGGATCTCTATACGGTCGATATAATGCTTTCTCCGATCGAGCAGGTTAATGGTACATCCCTGTGATGACATAAGAAAGATCGGATCGAACAGGTAGAACGATCCCGGCGCGAGTATCGTCCCTTCCGGAATATCAAACTTCACCTTCTGAAGGTCGGTGGATTCTGTAACGCTGTATCCCGACAGATCCATATCGTGATCCGACGGATTGTATATCTCGATCCAGTCGGGAAATTCTCCGTTCTCATCCATACAACATTTCACGTTCGAAGGACAGATCTCGTTGAGAACGACATGGTCCTCGTTATTTCCGATCGCAAATATCCCGATCGCGACAAATGCGACCGCAAACAGTACGACAAAAATTATATGTGCGTATTTTCTGATAAAGAGTGTCAGTGTCTTCATTTACCTTCCAGATATCTTTCCTTGTATTGCTCCAGATAAGTGCCTCTTGTCTCAAAAAATCTTCTGATCACGTTAACACTTTCTTCAAAGGATGCTCCGGCCTCATCGGGAGTAAGGTTATAATATCTCATCTTATCGAGGATCATCTGATCTTTGATCCTTGAAGATATCATATCGATAAGGCTTATCACCCTGCCCGTTTCAAAGCAGCCCTCATTCATCTCATCTATACGGTCAGCCAGATCCCGCCTGAAGTTTTCGTCATCCTCCGTAACTTCCATGAACGGATAATAACTCTCCATGAGATAGGAAAACGAATCAAAATCCGGATACCTCATGGAATCGGAGTTCATATCAAATATCACGGGCCGAAACTTTGCATCCCCGTACGGTGTACCCTCGTCACTCAGCGTGCGCCAGAATCTTACATTGAAATCAGGCCAGTCGGTCTCATGGGCGACTATGATATTGCCCGCATAGTAATTCAGCAGACTCTCACGGTCAAAATTACCGACGTTCCAGGCTCCGTCTTCCGTAAAATCATTCTTGTCCCTGTATTCGACATCATCCGAACGCACACCGTATCTGTCGGCAAGAAACGTCTTGTCAAAGCGCTCCGAGAGCCAGTAGAATCCCCAATATTCGCCGTTCAGAAACAGGGCTGCGGGAACTCTTCTTACGGTGGCGCAGCCGCTGTCGCGCATGCAGCTCTCCATGATCACATCGATCATCTTCGTCTCTTCGTCCTGACCGCATTTGTCAAGAGAGAATGAATGAAGGTCAAAATCTACCCTGTCCGTTGAAAAAGCTTCCCTGAAACTGCCGCCGTATGCCTGCCTGAATATGACCGAAAAACTTTTCTGGACATCCCACCTCGAGGACAGTCCTTTTATCCTGATCCCGGCCTTTGTATCAAGCACGTTCTCATGCAGGCTGTCAAACACTTCGATGACAGCCTCCCGCTCGGTGGTACGCCCGCGCCTCGTGAAGTTGGCGCTGCTGCCGTCATATTCATCGGGCGAGCCCGCTGCGACAAACGCGTCATAATCGCTTCCGAGGACCATGATCCCGTCATCGTGAGCGTACAGATCTGAAGGCTCCACGACCGCGGAAACGACAGTCAGACCGTCATATGCGCTCTTCTCATCAAATCCGACAAAGTACGTATATGTGCTTACGTCCGTAAACCTTTTATAACGGTCAGCCGCCACGGCTCTTATGACGGTGCACTTGTCAAGAGGATCCGACGGAAGAGGCATCCTGCCTTCCGTATATTCAAGCGATGTTTCCGGTATCATCGACCATTTGTTGGCATCTTTTGATCTGTCATATATACGTATCGGGCGGTCATATAATATACCTTCCGTCCTCGGGTCGCTGCCGTCGACGGTATAGTATATGTCTCTTCCCCATGCAGATGAGCTCAGCTTAAGTTCAAACTCATCATCGTAAAACCCGGTATCATATGAGGCTAGAACACTTCCCTCGATCATCCGGGGAAGCTGCGAGCCTTCCGTGTTGGAATATCCCGGCGTAGGGGTCATGCACTCCCAGTCAGGTTTTCCGTCAATGCTTCTGGCATAAGTCGTATCGTATTTAAGCTTTGGCAGCGTCACCCGGTCGATATACTGCATCCCTTTATCTACCAGATTGATCGTGCCGCCCTCTGAGGAAAGCGTGAATCCCGGATCAAACAGATAAAATGACCCCGGAGCCAGAACAGTACCTTCGGGGATGATGAATTTTTCTTTTTTCAGATCCGTCGACTTGTTGACAATAAAACCTGACAGATCGATGTTTTGCATTGTCGGATTATATATTTCTATCCAGTCCGGATACTGTCCCTTTTCATCCTCGCAGCAGGATACGTTTGAGGTACACACCTCATTGATCACGGCATTTCCGCTTGAATGCAGGAAAGTCACTGCTCCGCCGGCAAGAAATGCGACAGTAAACAAAGCGAGAAAGAAAATATGGCTGTATTTTCTGAAAAAAACGCCCAAATGGGGCCCCTCCTACCTGCAATCAAAATGACGCTCGCCCATCTAAATCGCTTTCGCGATGGGGCTCGCGGTGCAGCCAGGTTCTTCCCAATTTGCTTCGCAAATCGGGCCCCTCCTACCTGCATTTACATAGGTGTGTCGCGCCATCTTGAATTCCACTGCGTGGAATGGCGCTCCACGTGCAGCCAGGTTCTTCCCAATTTGCTTCGCAAATCGGGCCCCTCCTACCTGCATCTAATGATGAAACAATCTGATTCCGTTGCAGACCATGACCATGTTGTATTCGTCGCATGCTTCGATGACAAGGTCATCCCTGACTGAACCGCCGGGCTGGACTATATAGGATACGCCGCTTTTTGCACCGCGGTCTATACTGTCGCGGAACGGGAAGAAAGCGTCTGATCCGAGCGATACGCCGCTCATGGTGTCAAGCCACTGTCTCTTCTCTTCGGCGGTATATACATCGGGTCTGGTCCTGAAGTATTTGCGCCATACATCATTGCCGAGAACATCCATGTATGTCTCTCCGATGTAATTGTCTATTGCATTGTCCCTGTCGGCTCTGCCGATACCTTCGGCAAAATCAAGCGACATGACCTTCGGACTCTGGCGAAGAAACCAGTTATCGGCCTTCTGTCCCGCAAGACGCGCACAGTGAACTCTCGACTGCTGGCCTGCTCCTATACCGATGGCCTGTCCGTCACTGACATAACATACGGAATTGGACTGCGTATATTTAAGGGTTATGAGCGATATGAGAAGATCGTGCTTCGCCTGCTCGGGAAGTTCCTTATTCTTTGTAACGATATTATCAAGAACCGTCTCGTCAAGTTCGATATTGTTCCTTCCCTGCTCAAACGTGATACCGAATACTTCCTTGTGCTCAATGGGTGCGGGAGTATAATCGCTGTCGATCCTGATGACCGCATAATTGCCCTTTTTCTTTGCAGCAAGTATCTCCAGTGCTTCGGGTTCGTAATCGGGTGCGATGATACCGTCAGAGACTTCGCGCTTTAATATCTTTGCCGTGGAAACATCACACTTGTCTGAAAGGGCTACAAAATCGCCGAATGAAGACATCCTGTCAGCGCCCCTGGCACGCGCATACGCACACGCTAAAGGGGAGAGCTCACCGAGATCGTCCACGAAATATATCTTCTTCAGAGTATCCGATAACGGTCTTCCGATCGCAGCTCCCGCAGGGCTTACATGCTTAAAAGAAGTTGCCGCGGGAAGTCCTGTGGCCGCTTTAAGTTCGCGTACAAGCTGCCAGCCGTTTAAGGCGTCCAGAAGGTTGATGTAGCCGGGGCGTCCGTTCAAAACCGTTATGGGGAGTTCGCCTCCGTCCGCGCGGTATACTTTCGCTGGCTTCTGGTTCGGATTGCAGCCGTATTTCAGTTCAAGTTCGTTCATTATCATTTCTCCTATACTGTCTTCCCGGTACGGTCAGGGATCAAAGTTGTTCCCTCGAAAACGCGCTCTCGCTCTTGTTCGGGACGCAGCGGTACATAAGTCGCCAGAATACGCCGACTAAGTACCGGCGTCTTCACAAGGTTTTCTCGGAAACACTTTATCCCTTCCCTGGACTGTGTGCGACTGGCGCCCTGTCGGACAGGCCCCGCATCTTCACTCATGCTTGTTTATGATCTTAGTCCTGACCTGTCCCGTGCCGAGCTCTATGAACCGCACGAACAACGCCACCTTGTTGTCGAGATTGAGGCTCTCCCACAGCTTCTTTGAGAATGTCTCGAAATCCCCGTCTATTCCGACGAATTTCGGCTCACCTTCAAATGAAGGCAGCGGATTACCGTCCCTCATGTATGTATGGATCAGATGTCCTTCACCTGCAAGAGGATTGTCGTAAGAGAATGTGTAGCGGTTGCACTGCTCGGGATTTCCGTTATCACTCTTCAGGATCGACATTGCATAGGAGAACTTTCCTCCTTCCACGTTCATGACAGACGATATCCTCGGCGTGTAGTTTGGTGCGTCGGGCTCGAATCTGCGTGAACGGAGCGACTCCTCAAATGACATCTGCTTGCTCAGACCGTCATATATCGTATCCGTCTGGTCACCGTTTGTGATGATGGTGGTATTTCCGTATACCCTTACGGGTGCGTAAATGATCAGCGAAGGATCTTCGACTTTGCTCTCATCAAATGCCTTCGTCCTGATGCCGTCTCCGTCTTCCGTGAAAATGCGGTTTCTGGAGTTGGCGCTTCTGCCCATAATAAAATAAGCCGATACGGCGTAATTACCGTCGGCAGAGCGTCCCATCACGATCCCTCTTCCGGGATAGGAGTTGGAATCAAGTTCCTTGAACAAATTAAGCTTTTCCATACATGACCCTCCTGAAATAATAAAAAATGATTTTTACCCCAGATACTTTGCTTCAAATTCCGAACGAGGCATGGGCTTGTCGAAATAGAATCCCTGGACCATGCGCACATTCATGTTATCAAGGGCCCTGAACTGCTCTATCGTTTCGATACCTTCAACGCAGACACGAACGCCGAGCGCTTCCGCAAGCTCACCTATCATCTTGACGAACGACTGCGCATACTGATCTGTCGCAAGATCCGTAACGAATGTCTGGTCAACCTTGATCACATCGAGAGGTATCTCACGGATATGATTGAGCGATGAATATCCCGTTCCGAAATCGTCGAGAGCGATCCTTATACCAAGCTTCTTGATATCGCCGAGTATCCTCTTCATTCGCTCCATATCATTGATCGCAAGCGACTCGGTAACCTCGAGCGTGAGATTGCGGGGATTGACCCCTATCCTCTCTATAGTCTTGCCGATATTTTCGACTATATCGTTCTGCATCAGCTGAACAACCGACAGATTGACATTGACCTTGTAGTAGGGATGTCCGTTCTCATTCCAGTATTTAACCGCTTCGCATGCACTTTCAAGCACATGTATGCCTATAGGATTGATCAGGCCCAGATACTCGGCAAGAGGGATAAAATCACTCGGCGAGATGAACCCGAGTTCCTGTGAATTCCATCTGATGAGTGCCTCGGCGCCCGTACAGGGATTGCCGGGCTTCGTGATGTCAACGATAGGCTGGTAATAAACCTCAAACTGGTCATAGTCGGTTGAGACGGCGGCACGCATGCTCTTTTCCATATCGAGACGTCTGTATGCCTCGTCATCCGATGAATCGGTGTAGCGCGCGAGCTTGTTCTTGCCGGATTTCTTGGCCGTGTACATAGCGATATCGGCCTTACGGATAAGATCCTGTACCGTCTCCCCTTCATCCGGGAATGTAACGATACCGATACTCGAGGTACAGTAATAATCCGCGCCCTTTAAAAACCACGGCTTGTTGAATACGACCCTTATGCTCTCAATGATCTCCTCGAACCTTTCATAACTGCTGTGAGGAACAAGGATTACGAACTCGTCACCGCCCATACGGTAGCATGTATTCTCGACCCCGTTGATCCTCGTCAGGCTGTTCGATATCGCCTTTAAGAGAACATCGCCGTACTGATGCCCGAGGCCGTCATTGATATGTTTAAAATCATCCAGGTCAAGGTATATGACAGCGCCTTTGCCGCCGCATTCCTTGGCTTCGTCGATATAGTGAAGAAGATCCCGCTCACAGCACATACGGTTGTACAGTCCTGTAAGGAAATCGTTGTTTGCCTGCTGCTCTATCTTCCTCTGATACTGTTTCTTCTCGGTAACGTCTATGATGGCGTAGAGGACGACCTTGCGCCCGTCCACCCATGTCATGTTCGTTGATGTAACGTCGTACCAGCGATTTTTCTCCTTGTAGTTCACCTCACGGTATGATGACGCGGTATTGTAGCGCGATGACTCCTCGAACAGTCCGACAATGGCACCGCTCGTGATCTCGTTCTCAAACGTGTTCTTGCACATCCTGTTGACATATACGATGCTGGAGCTTGCGATATCGCGGACATATATTACGGAACCTACATTATCAAGAATGGTTTCAAGTGACTTGTATGAACTTGTGATGGAATTGCGCTGGATACGGTTCGTGGCACTTGACTGGATGACTTTGGTGGCGTCACCGAAGAACTTCACCTCATCCATTACCCACTCGCGGTTGATCTTGTTGTCAACGTAAAATGCATACATGGCGGTTTTGCCGTTGATCGCGATGGGGATCGCAACTGCCGCCGTGATACCTATCGAATCAAGCCAGTCACGGTTCTTCTCACCTATCCTGGTCCTGTATGAAATTATCTTTGTCTGGTCTCCGATCTGGGACAGGAATGACTGTGACATAATGTCTATGACCGGATCAAGAGGAGATTCCCCCGCAGAAACATAACTTCCTATCACGTCGATGCCGTTTCCGTCCCTGTTCGGGCGAAGCACGTATGCATGAGAAATGTCGGAATACTGTCCGGTGTAATCAAGGACCCTATTGGCGATGACCTCGAATGAATCATCGGATCCGAGCTGGGATACGACACCGGTCATGGCTTCACTGCGTCGAAGTGCTTTCTGCATCTCCTCCGTAGTATCCATGGCCCTTTTTGCATCCGCCTTGGCATTGGCTACGGTAAAGCTCTCTCCGTATACTTTCTTGGACAGCTCACGGATAAGATCAACTGCCGATGAGAATTTGTACATCGGGATGGTGGACTCGAAATTGGTGATGTCATTCTCACCGCCCGTATCGGGAAAAACACCGCAGATGAACCAGGCAAAGGCAGGAACCTGACCTATCCTGACACCGACGGTGGCTATCTTCATGTTGGGATACTCGGTATTCTCGATCACCTGTTCTTCAACAGATCCGAAGAGCACTCTGTTGATGGCGGCACGTATCTGCATCTCGTCAAGCAGCGAAACAACCCTTGATATCTCATCGGGATTGCCTGACATCTCCGTCATACGCCTTCCCGTGTCATCCACACAGAAAATAAACAGGTTGGCAACCTGCGCATAAACATCCTGCAGCTCCTGAAGCTGAGCCGCGTCTATCATAAATTTTCCGGAGACCGAAGAGTCTCTCGATTCGTTATCAAAACTCATACTGTCAATAATACCTTATGACGGATTGATTTTCAATATTTACAGTGATACTTTAGCTACTGCGTCTGCTCGCCGAACCTTACCACAATGACCCCGTTTATCATCCTTATCGATCCTTTGTCCGGGTAATCCGGCATGGATGCTATCTCATCAACAGCTCCCATCAGAGTCTCGGGATCCGGCTTGACGCGCGAGAAGCCGCACCACATGTTCATTGTCTCTTCCCATGCAAAATCATTGATGATGGAATTACCCTGGTACGGAGGCAGATATATTGGATCGAACAGTTCCTCTCCCTTTAAGGCATCATCATTTTTGTTACGCTCTCCTATGTAGGCGATCGGAGTGTCTGTCGTATATCCTTCCGTACTCCTGATCGAAGTGATCAGGGTGTTGTAGTAGTTGATAGCCTCAGCCTGCATCAGCTGGGCCTTGAGATAGCAGACATTTGCAAAACGTGCGAACAGTATGGCCATTATGAGCATTACGGAAGTAGAAACTGCCGTAAGTATCTTCTTCAGCCGCACCCTGTCAGAGGCGGTATCATCCATAACCTTCTGTACGATATACGCGGTCAGTATGAACATAAAGCTTTCGCCGAAAGCCATTCCGCCGTGTGCATCCTCTTCCGCCACCATAACATAGATAAAGTAAGAAAACAGCGGGCTTACCGCGATCAGGATACCCGCCTGAAGTGCGGTTACTTTTGATCTTAATGATAAGAGCATGAGGACTGCCAGTGCGAGCGTGATGACGATAAGGAACATATGAAGGTACTTGAGATTCCACGGGAACATATTTGCGGATGCTCCGTTATAGTTGATAAAATCAACCGGACGCAGAAATCTTTTATATGCCGTTATAACGCGAAGTATATATCCACCGGGGCCGGTCGCTCCGAAGCTGCTGACTCCCTTGTAATCGTACATCTCAATGTCGGTGATACGAAGTGCTATAATGTTGAACACGAAGTATTCCGCCATGAAGCAGGCACAGATAAGCGCATTTCTTACCGCCAGGACTATGTAATCCTTAAAGCTCATCTCCTCTTTCATGACCTCGCAGAGCATAAGGAGCAGCAGTGTCATCAGATTGATCGTGATATTGGACTGATAAAGGCCCGTGGAAAAAGCCATCAGAAGCGTACATACCACAAAAGAAAGAGCGTTCTTCGATCTGTAATAATAGCAGGCACCGGCTACGCCCAAAAGCGCTCCGATGTAGTAGTAATGCGCCGTGAAGACATATCCGAATATGTTGGTCACGGCCGGAAAACATACCATTACGCCGCAAAGCGCTACCGTGAGGACAGGGCTCTTAATATCCAGCCTGTCACATAACAGGTATACGATGAGGGCAACAGCTGCTATCGTAAGCAGTCCGTTGAATACGGGAGTGGAATAATTGTGCGACGAGAACAGATATTCCGCTGCCTTTCCTGACATCCCGAGAGCCCATCTGCCGAGGCCGTATGTCTCTCCAACCCCGTTAAACCAGGGCACATCGTCATGATAGGATATCTTGTAAAAAAGAGCCGTGCCGTGGGCAAGTATACCCCAGGCAAAGCTGCTGATCATTATGAGACGAAACCTGAAACTTTTGAACAGATCACAATTCATTGTTTTTTTGCCTTCCGGTATACACCGTAATTCCGATGATGATCGCGATGATACCGTACACAAATCCTAACGTCACGATAAGTGCCGGACTCCTGTCCGGATACGAAGGATACGGTACGAGCCCGAAGCTCTGTGTTATCGTATATCTTCTGATCGTCCTGAATAATTCAAACTTGAACGTATCAAGAGAGAATATCCTGATGATCTGTGGTATCACGACCGTAACTACTGCAAACCCTACAACCGCTTTCCATCTCTTATCAAAAATGAACAGGACCATGATGGCAAACGAGATCCCGGCAAACCAAAGCGGAAGCGACAGGAATGCTTTTGAGAAAAAGCTCTTTATCACAAAGCCCGGGATAAGGCCTTCATTGATGTGAAACAGCGTTGTGATAATGTAGAGAACGACGAATGCGACCACAAATAACAGTGCGGCGAGTACAACGGCAACCGCAAGCTTTTCGATATATCGCTGCCACGGTTTCATGCTTTTGTATTCACCGGATGATGCGTCATCTCCAACGGCGATCATTCCGATAACGATACAGCTGTAGTACGGTATCAGAAAACACCATGACGCATATTCAAATACATTGTACGAAAATGTCCCTTCATTCGAGCCGTATATGAACCTGAAGCATATTACGGCTATATTTGCAACAAGGATAAGAGCTGCGGTGCATATCAGATACACCTTCGTCATCTTTGATCCGAGTGCCCTTTTAATGTCTTTTACCAGATAATTACCCATGATCACTCATCTACCGAATAGTTCGGAGCTTCCTTTGTAATGTGAATGTCGTGCGGATGACTTTCGCGAAGCGCTGCAGCCGAGATCTTGATGAACCTGCCGTTCTTCTTGAGATCTTCGATGGTAGCGGTACCGCAGTATCCCATACCGGAGCGGATACCTCCGATAAGCTGGAATACCGTATCCTCAACGGTTCCCTTGTATGCCACGCGGCCCTCAACGCCTTCGGGTACGAGCTTCTTGGCGTTCGACTGGAAATACCTGTCGCTGCTGCCGCTCTCCATGGCAGAGATCGAACCCATTCCGCGGTATACCTTGTATTTTCTTCCCTGATAAAGCTCGAACGTTCCGGGGCTCTCATCACAGCCCGCAAAGATCGAACCCATCATACATACATTGGCACCTGCCGCAATGGCTTTCGTCATATCTCCCGAGTATTTGATACCGCCGTCAGCGATGATCGGAACGTCATATTCTTTTGCGACAGCGTAGCTGTCCATGATCGCGGATATCTGGGGAACACCGATACCTGCGACTATTCTCGTGGTACATATACTTCCGGGGCCGATACCGACCTTTACCGCATCGCATCCGGCATCGATCAGAGCCTTGGTACCTTCTCCGGTCGCAACGTTTCCGCCTATGAGCGCAAGATCCGGATATGCATCCTTTATCATCCTCGCACATCTCAGAACGTTTTCCGAATGACCGTGCGCACTGTCGAGAACCACAACGTCAACCTTCGCATTCACGAGTGCTTCCACGCGGTCGAGAACATTGGCCGTGATCCCGACTCCGGCACCGCACAGAAGTCTTCCCTGGGAATCCTTGGCGGAGTTCGGATACTTGATCTGCTTTTCAATATCCTTAATCGTAATGAGTCCTTTGAGATTAAAATTATCATCAACTATCGGAAGCTTTTCCTTTCTTGCCTTGGCAAGAATCTTCTTTGCTTCCTCAAGGGTCGTGCCTTCTTTTGCGGTCACCAGGTTTTCGCTGGTCATGCAGTCTCTGATCTTCTGTGAAAAATCAGTCTCAAACTTCAGGTCACGGTTTGTGATGATACCGACAAGCTTTCCGTTTTCGGTAATGGGAACGCCCGAAATACGATACTTTGCCATGAGATCATCGGCATCCTGCAGAGTATGTTCGGGGGACAGAGAGAACGGATCCGTTATGACACCGTTTTCGGAACGCTTTACCTTATCGACCTCATCAGCCTGTTCTTCTATGCTCATGTTCTTGTGGATGATGCCGATACCACCCTGGCGCGCCATCGCAATAGCCATGCGGTGTTCGGTGACCGTATCCATACCTGCGCTCATCATCGGGATGTTAAGCTTTATATCCCGGGTAAGATAAGTCGTTACATCAACCTGGTTGCCCACCACGTTTGAATATCCGGGGATGAGCAGCACGTCATCAAAGGTAATGCCTTCAGAAATGATCTGTCCCATTTTTTCCTCCTTTTTATCTCAATACATATGCCAAAGTGCCGAAAGACATCCCTTCAGCACTCAAGTACCTTTCTCGGAAATACGTTCTTTATCGCACGAAGCATCTCCTCATTCGGCTCTATGTTTACGAGCACGGTCCCTTCCGAACCCGCTTCGTATACTATCGAATACACCCTTCTGTCATCGTACCCCGATGAAAAATCATACGTCCTGACATTTCGCGCCTTGTAGCTGTCAAGCTCATGCGAATTGACGGGTGCGATGATGTCCATCTTGTTAAGGTCAACTGTGTATGCGTGCTTTCGCTTTTCCTTTGACATGATCTTGTCGATGGATATCTCTCTGTCAATGTAGAGATATTCATACTCGAGATCGAACATCGGAATGACAAAATAAGCCGCCACGGCTAACAGGACGGCTACGATAATAAATATAACGCTTGAAACAAGGCCCATCAGCAGAAATACGGCAGCGGCCGCATACAGAACCACTCGTCCCGCTCCGAGAAGAGGACTCTTCTTCCTGTCAACCATAACCTCAACATATGTATCGTTCATATCGCCACCCCACTATATTTCGAATATTATAAATCCACGGCTGACTTTTGTCATTAGTCAATTTGACCATAAATACATGTCAGTGCTCATAAACCTCAAGTATCCTGCCCTCATCGCTCGTCTGCACGCGATAGAGCGTACCGGGTGCAAGAGGCGTGCCGTCCGCGGTAAGAACCGACGTCTCTTCCCAGTTGCCGGCATATGCACCCGGTGCATTTTCGGCAACATAGAGGTACTGCTCCATGTAATCATCGGCAAGGTTTGCTATCATGCCCTCTTCAACGGCCGGAACGTTCAATACCCTGTCGATGGGCTGCGGCACGGCATCATACTCGAGAAACTGCGTAGTCTCATCCCACACGTCCGCTATCATCGTAAGCCTTGCGCTCCCGTCATGCGCAAGATCAAGATCCGTAATGCCTGAGCGTTCCCACTCGTCAGCAGCATTTTCCGCCATCGCTTTGTACTGCTGCTCATACATCCGGTCATACCCGGACGGCAGCAGATACTGCCTGATATCCGCATACGGCAGCAGGATGATAAATGCCAATGCGCATACGTATAGAACCACTGTAGACTTTTTTTGTTTTTCGCCCGTGCAGGCACTTTTTATTAGAATACACATATATACGGCTGCAAGCCCTCCGAGATACTGCGTTATATATCTGTCGAATTCAAGCAGTCCGTGAGCTTCCCACTCATCAAACACGAACAGATACATGGATGCATGGGCAATACAGAAAAGCACAAAACCGGTAAGGGATGCTGCGAAAAAAGCCGAAGATACCCTGTCTTTTTTCGTTATAAGGAATATAGCGACAACAAGTATGACAAGAGCTGCCGCCGTGATCCCGAATGCCGCCCGTGTCAGAGGATAAGTGAAAAAATGTACGATGTAGTTTCGTATGACCTCCCCGGTATAAGCGGGAAGAGCAAATCCTCCGCCCTTTATGCCGCTCTTGACGCGGTCTGAAAGATAACCGTTATTCCATGTATATCGAAGGAACAGCTGCCACGAAAAATACGATCCGAACGTAAAGACGGAAAGGATCAGAAAACGTAGAATATGCGTCCATCCGGATGACTTTGACGCGATGAGCTTTACCGCAAATATGATAAGTGCGAATATGCAAAGCACTATGCCGCTCGTCTTGATAAGGACAAGAAATGACAGTGCGCTTATCATGCAGATCATCGGAAAGACGGTGAATTCATCGGCCATGTATATGCAATAGAGAACGTATCCGAAAGTCAGCGCGACAAACAGGTCGACTCCGAGCCGATAATAAAACTGAGCGGTCAGAACGCTCGGGAAGATCACATACAGGATCACGGCTGTGATCTTTACGGCAAGAGGAGACTTTGCGGTATCTCCTTTCCCGTCAAATACAGAGCCCAGCATCGGAAGGAGCAGAACGTATATAAGGCAGGCGTTTGCGCGAAACATCGTATCCTCGGAAAATGCCTTCTTTCCGAACATCGCGATATACTGAAGGATCTGGATGATCGGAGTGTAGTCTTTGTAGGAGACCGAGCAGTTCTCGAAAAGATGAGGGAGTGCGTCGATCACGAAGATATTCTTTGTATAGAGGGCCCAATAGGAAAGGTCGTCATAAAAGAAGACATGACGGTCTGACAGAAGAAGGACAAATGCCAGAGCGGTGATGATAAATACAAATACCGGAACAGTCAACACAAGAGCTCTGAGATCGATTTTGTGCCGCGCAAAGAAGAAAAGTGCCGGCGAAATGAGTGTGAGCACCGATGTTATCATTACCGCTGCGGGCAGAGGCAAAAACAGGGCGAAGACATAGACTGAGAGCGAGATGGTAAAGACGACCACGGGAAGAGTCTCGTGGATCTTTTTGTCGAAAATGATGCAGGCGGAAAATGCCGCGATCACAATGAGTAAAACAGCAAACATCAGCGTCTCCTACCTGACTGCCCGGTCCGTAAGGGCTCTGCATTTTCGGGCACCGGCTTTTTCCATGTCCCTGTTCGTGGACAGATAAAACATCTCCGCGGATATCTTGGGGATCTCATCCGTCAGTTCATGCTCTCCCATGCGTCCGGGATGAAACAGTATCTCAAGGTTTCTTTTGTCCCCGGCCGCATATTTTTTAACGGACGGAAACAGCTTTGCTATCCTCTTTGCATCCATTCTGCCGCTCATCATCAGACCCCACAGATACATCGGAGTGCGGCCTTCTTTTTTATCGAGCCTGTCGCTTCGGGATGACAGGACAAAAAGGAGGCGGTTCTTGATAAGATTTATGAAACTGTATGTTTTCCAGAGGGAATGTGCCCTGACAAACGGCCGGAGCGGCTCCTTCGGGCTTCTGATATATTCGACTTCATATCCGTTCTCGCGTATGACTTCCGTAAGAGCACTCCATACAACCGGGATCACGTGGGTGTGCTGGTGACTGTCTATGCGAAGCTTCTCCTGGGAACAGGGGATGCCGTTGTCTTTTGCGATCAGTCTGCACATACTTATGGCCTGCCAGCCGCATTTGAGCTGCTCTTCGATCTGCTTCTTCACTTTTCTCTTTACGGATATTCTTTTGATCGGATTAAACGATGCGTAAAACAGGCTCTTCCACGTCGATCCGGTGATCTGTCCATCTTCGCCGCCAAGGACCAGTCCTTCGACAAGATTCAGGTGTACGGACATTTTCGGCAGAAACGGAAGAGACGGGATCGCCTCTTCAAGACGTGCCATACAGTCATCAAAACATGATGTATTGCAGACTATACTGATACCGTCGAGTACACCCTCTTTCATAAGGGCGATGATATCAAGAGACGTTCTGACGGTAAGCGCGTAATCATCCGCGTGTATCTCGATCATACGGATGCCTCCCTGTCAGATGCCCTGCCTTCCTGCCAGACAACGGTATCTATTATATAGTGCGGTCTTCTCTTCGTCTCCATGTAGACCTTTGCTATGTACTCACCTATCACTCCGAGCGAGATCAGTATCGCCCCTGTGGCAACGAGCATGATGATAAGAAGCGTCGTATAACCGGGAACGTTCTTTCCGTTTATCCAGTCAACGAGTACCACGATACACATAATGACCGCAAGTATCACTGCGATAAAGCCCGCCAATCCTATAAGATGGAGCGGCTTCGTGGAAAACGACGTGATGCCGTCCATCGCAAGAGTCAGCATCTTCGCGAGCGTATACTTGGACGTGCCCGCTTCCCTTTCTTTGACATCAAAATAGACCACATCCGATGTAAAGCCCATCGTCGGTATGAGTCCGCGCAGGAACAGATTTACTTCCGAATAACCGGACAGAGCGTTTAATGCCTTTGCGGAAACGAGACGGTAATCGGCATGATTTTTGATCACTTTCGTACCGAGCGCGTGCATCAGATTATAGTAAAGCGATGCGGTCATCTTCTTCATGGCGCCGTCGGTATTTCTGTCGTTCCTGACGCCGTATACGACCTCGCAGCCGGCCTTGTATTTGGAGATAAAATCATCGAGCGCCTCGATATCCTGCTGGAGATCGGCATCTATCGTGACAACGATATCAGCCTTGTCTTTGGCGAACATCATGCCGGCAAGTATTGCATTCTGGTGTCCGCAGTTGCCCGCAAGACTGATAAGAGAGAATATGCCGTCCGACTGTGTAAGAGAATGGATGATCTTTGCAGTGTCATCGCGGCTTCCATCATTGACAAACAGAATGCGGCTGTCCGCCGCGATACTGCCTTCCCCGATAAGACGGCGAAGCTTTTCGGCCATGACCCCTGCAGTCTTTTCAATTATCTCTTCCTCGTTGTAGCACGGTACGACGAGAATGAGGCGCGGCATATTTCTTTCTGAGTTGTCGGTAATGTTTTGCATCTGTAGGTTCCTATAGGCGCTTCTTCATGTAGGGATCACTGCAGCTTTACGAGTATCGAACATCCCGGGAATCTCTGATCCGCCAGGAAGCCCTGTGATATCAGGTAGGATGTTATATGCGGCCACTGATCGCCGATTATGTACACGGCGTTTTCGTTGACGTCTATCTCCTCCGGAAGACCTGCCGTCACTCTTCCGTACGTAGCCTCATCATCACTGTAGACGGCGTCCCTGCCGCCCGCAAAATAGAATGTCTGCTGACGGGGTTCGATGGCTTCATTTTCAAACTGAACATATATGTGCGTGTTCTCGTCTTTCATGTAGTACTTCTCGCTCAGTACTATGGCTTTTGCAAACGATGAATTGGTAAAAAGCTCATGACGCGCGTACATATCGTTCATCATGAAGAAGTAGAAATACATGAAGAACACAAATGACGCCCCGGTCCAGACGATCAGCGCGCTGACCCCGGCCGCACTGTCTGATACAAGATCATGAATGCCGATGACGATAAAGAGCAGGAACGGCATGAAGATCATATTGAGCCTGTTCACCGAAGGCCCTTTAACGAGGAGCATGAACACGGTTGAACCGAACCAGAAGAACAGAATGAGCGCATGGCACGTAAATGTCCTGTTCTTTATGGATTCTATCGTTTTCTTTATGCAGATGACAAATCCGATGATGAGAAACGGGATCAGGAACAGATAGATCGTCCCGAACTCGCGGACGGAATTATACGTAAGCGCTTCTCCGCCAAGCAGGAGCTTTCCCGTAAACTTAAGGCTGTCCCACATGTTGGTCAGTCCCATCTCATGCTCGCGTTCGATAGGAAGCGGGAAATAATCCGAGATACCGAGCGAAAACGGCGGGATGATCTTGAAGTTTACAAGCTGGAACAGTATGAGCGGAAACGCCAGTATGATAAGAGGTATGATAAACTCAACCACCTGACTGATCCTGATCTTCTTAAGGTATAAAAGATATGCAAGCGTTAGCACCAGAAATACCGGCCACGCCACATAAGACACCGCGTACGTATAAAGCGACGCCCCTAAAAAGACGCCCGTGAGTATCCAGTAATATGCCTTTTCATATTTGACCGCGCGGATCGCAAGATACATGACTATCGAAGAAAACGGAAGGAACAGGTAAGCTTCAAGTCCCCATCTCTCCGACATTATGTAAACCGGAAGGACGGTCACGAGCACCGGCCCTGCCAGCGCCCATCCGCGATTATTTGTAAGTTCATAGCAAATCGCATACATCATGAAGAAGCATACCGCTCCCCAGAACACCGCCTGAACGCGAAACGCAAAGATGGTCGGCTTCATGAACGAAAGGATGAACGCCTGGATATAAATATAAAGCGCATTCTGGCCTCCGCCGTAATTCTGGAAATACGCCGGATAACGTATCCCGCCTCGGTCGGTACCGGAATTTAATATACTCTTGGCATCAACAGCCATGGAAAGCTCATCAACATGAAAACCGCTCGGAAACGTCTCAAGCTTAAGAAGACGCGAGATCAGAAAAACGGCAAATATCAGAAACAGGAATATGATATGGTATTTCTCGATAAATGAACCTATGACGGTCAAAAATCCGCCGGATGAAGTATTTCCTGCCTTCTTTTTCCGAACGCAGAGAAATATCACTATTAGACTGATAGCAAGCCCGGTCAGGGCAAAAGCTGTAAACATCGCACTCTCCCAAAAAACTTCACGTCATAGAGTATAGCACAACGGCACTTTCCTCTCAAATAATCAGCGATCCTCAATGAGGAATCTCAAAAACTGTATTGCGTGATCCACTCTGGTCGAACTGCCTGAGATCGTAAAAATCACGCGCTGATCCTCGCTTTCGGGAACAGGATACGCACCGTCTGCTCCCATGTTGTTCAGATACGAACAGTTATCCAGATAGACGCCTGCAAAGTAAGGGGTCATATCCTCGTCCTCGTAGTCTTCGAGCTCGTCCTTTGACGGATCGAAATAATAGAACTCATAATCGCGGTCCTTAAGCTCACTTATAAGATCCTGCGGGAGCAGCTTTTCAAGATCCGCATAGCCGCCGGAGTTCGCAGGCCCTTCCATCACATCAACAGGTCCGATCACGACATCCAGTTCACCTGCTGCATAGTTCGCGACGAGTCTTTGCTGGTATGCGAGCATCGTCGTGTCGTATCTGTCGGTTGCAAGGTATGTCTCCACACCGATCGTCAGGCGTTCCCTGTCCGTATCGATATTCTCCTCACGTACAAAATCATCGTACACCGTATTTGACGGATCGGATGCAAAGTAAGTGTTGAGCATCTCCACATACAGATACACCGGTTTGCTGTTCTCGCGCCAGTCCCTTATGAAAACCGAAACGGCGATTATCGCGATGATGCCGCCGATGATCCAGAACTTATAGTAGTCCCATATGTATCCGGCCTTCTCTTTGCCGGTCATGTCGGAGAACTTTGTGTCCTTTGTGCTCTCGGTCTCTTTTATGAGGTCGGCAAGTCCGTCTGACTGCGCGGTATCTTTTTGTGTCTTGTCGTTATCGAGTCCTATTTTCATATTAAAATCCTAGTTTAATCCGGCGGCATGGGCTGATCATTTATGCTTGCTCCGTTTCCACTCGCTAAGAACAGCTAAGGCCGCTAAACATATTCTCTTTTTCCGCAACCGGCCGCCAACCGGCATCCATGCCTTTTGGTGGCGGCCTATCCGCGCCGTCCGGGCGCGGATTTGCTGCATCTTGAGCGGCCCAAGCTGTTCTAAGCTCGCTCCAAGGTCGCAATCACAAACGATCAGCCCTGCCGCCGCATATTATTTACAATCTGTCAGCTCAGTACGTTGCAGATCATGCTGCCGCGTGTCATTTTCATTCTGTCAGCTCAGTGCGTCGCAGATCACTTTGCACATGTGGTCGAGCATCGCATCCGTCATGCCGGGATATACACCGACCCAGAATGAGCGGTTCATGATCTCATCCGTGTTCGTAAGCGATCCCGCTATGCGATAGCCGGATCCGCTGCGGCGCATCTCATCAAAGCACGGATGCTTTGTAAGGTTGCCTGCGAAGAGTGCACGTGTCTGTACACCGGCTGCCTCAACAGAGGTCACGACACTTTTGCGGTCAACATTGTCGCGGCACGTCATCATGAATCCGAACCAGCTCGGATCCGCATGAGGCGTGGCAACCGGAAGTATGAGCCTGTCTTCTATGTCAAAGCCGCGCTCTTTGGCTGCAGTCTGCAGCCCGTCAACAAGGTGCGCAAAGTTCTTCTTTCTCTTTTCGACAAAGCCCGGGAACTTCGCAAGCTGCGCGCATCCGACTGCCGCCTGCATATCCGTTGCCTTGAGGTTATATCCGAAATGCGAGTAAACATATTTGTGATCATATCCGAACGGAAGCTCTCCGTACTGCCCGTCAAAACGGTGTCCGCACAGATTGTCCCTTCCGGAAGGACATACGCAGTCCCTTCCCCAGTCGCGAAGACTGCGTGCGATCCTGTTAAGGAGCGGATCGTTCGTGTATACGGCACCGCCTTCTCCCATCGTCATGTGATGAGGCGGATAGAAGCTCGATGTCCCGATGTCACCTACGGTTCCCGTAAAATGCCATCCGTCCGGCATTTCGTAACGGCTTCCGAGTGCGTCGCAGTTATCTTCTATGAGCCACAGTCCGTGGCGGTCACAGAATTCCTTTACAGCGCGAAGATCAAAGGGATTGCCGAGTGTATGAGCGAGCATGACCGCCTTTGTTTTGTCCGAAAGGGCATCCTCAAGCTTTTTAACATCTATGTTGTATTCCGGGATCGTAACATCCACGAACACCGGAACCGCACCGTACTGTATGATCGGTGCGACGGTTGTCGGAAAGCCCGCTGCAACCGTTATGACCTCATCGCCGGGATATACGCGCCTGTCCTTTCCGTCAACATCCGACAGAAGCGGTGAGGTGAGCGTCATAAACGCGAGAAGGTTCGCGCTCGAACCGGAGTTGACGAGCGAACAGAAACGGATGCCGAGATAGTCGGCAAACGATTTTTCAAATTCATCGGTATACCTGCCGGCTGTCAGCCAGAATTCCAGTGCCGAATCAACAAGGTTCGTCATCTCCTCGCGGTCATATACACGCGAAGCATATGAGATCCGGTCTCCCGGTTTAAAATCATCCTTTTTGTTATGAAATTGATCACAGTACTTTGCAACGCTTTCAAGTATCTGCTGCCTTGCTTCTTTTTCAGTCATGTTCTCAAACATTATCCGATCTCCTTACAAAATCAACGGTCCGCTTTGCACCTTCCGTAAATGAAATCTTCGGTGTAAAACCTGTATGTTCCGAAAGCTCTTTTATATCGGCGCAAAGATGCATGACCTGCTTGTCCGAATAAGGCACGCGTCCGAATCCGAGAGGAAGCGACGGGTCGATCACATCTCTTATGATCTCAATGTATTCGCGAAGAGGTCTTGCCGTTCCCGAACCGATGGGATAAATACAGCCGTCCACTCCGTGCTTTGCAAGGAGCATAAGCGCATTCGCGGCATCATCCGTATACAGATAATCCCACATCTGCTCTCCCTTTGTGAGCGCGGGTTCTTCTCCCTTAAGAAGAGATGCGATCAGGGACATGACCATTGTCTTCTCACCGTCGAAAGGTCCGTAAATGCTTAAGATCCTCGGCCATATGTGCCTGATCCCGAGCTCTTTGCAAAGCTTTCTCGTTGCGATCCCCGTCTCAAGCTTTGCCCGGCCGTATTCGTTTTCGGGCGAGCACGGCGTACCGGCGCTTATTATTCCCGATACACGTCCGTATTCAGCCTGTGAACCCGCTCCGACAAAAACGGAGCATCCGAGTCTTGCCGCAAGCTTTACCGCCTCTGTTGCATAAGCGGCATTTTTATCCTGAAGTTCTTTGTTTGCTCTGGCATCTCCGAAAGTGCCTCCCCATGCAAGGTGAAACATCGCATCGGCATGATTTTCGCCATCGGCGGTCTTATCAAGGCCGAGAGACTTGGCGTCGGCATCTGCCAGATCTTCAAGTCCGCACTTTATGAGCTTTATGTGCGGATCGTTTGGAATACGCGACAGACGTCGGCTGTTCGGATTGACCAGAACAAGTGCCTGCGTCCCGTCCTCTATGCATTTTCTTATGAGCGCCATTCCGATCGTTCCGGTAGCGCCGGTTATCACCACTTTCAACTGCCGTCCCCTTATCTCTCTGCGCGCATCGGATTATTCAGGAAATCTTCGTACGCCAGGCGGATACCCTCTTCAAGTTCCGTTTTGTAATGCCAGCCCAAAGACTCGGCCTTTGATACATCGAGCAGTTTTCTCGGTGTACCGTTCGGCATGGACGGATCCCACAGTATCTTTCCCGTGTATCCGATGACCTTTGCCACAAGCTCCGTAAGAGCCTTGATCGTGATCTCCTTGCCGGTGCCGGCGTTCACCGTCTCGTTGCCGCTGTAGTTGTTCATCAGGAACACACACAGATCCGCAAGATCATCCACATACATGAACTCGCGAAGCGGCGAGCCGTCGCCCCAGCATGTGACTTCCGCGAGGCCTTCTTCCTTTGCTTCATGAAATCTTCTGATCAGAGCCGGGAGCACATGGGAGTGTCTCGGATGATAGTTGTCATTCGGCCCGTACAGGTTGGTCGGCATAACACTAATATAGTCGGTATTGTACTGCCTGTTTAAGAACTCGCAGTACTTAAGTCCGGATATCTTGGCGAGAGCATATGCTTCGTTCGTCTTCTCAAGTTCGCCTGTCAAAAGGCATGATTCTTTCATGGGCTGCGGCGCCATCCTCGGGTATATGCACGAGCTTCCGAGAAATTCAAGCTTTTTGCATCCCGTTTTCCAGGCGCTGTGTATGACGTTCATCTCAAGCACCATGTTATCGTACATAAAGTCAGCCAGCGCTTCGCTGTTGGCCGCTATCCCGCCGACTTTTGCCGCGGCAAGGAACACGTATTCGGGCCGCTCTTCTTCAAAGAAAGCGCGCACTTTGGCCTGATCGCAAAGATCGAGCTCCTTGTGTGTCCTTGTTATGATGTTCGTATATCCCAGCTTTTCAAGCTGCCTTACAATAGCCGAGCCCACCATTCCGCGGTGGCCGGCAACGTAGATCTTTGAATCTTTTTCCATTATCGTCTCCTGTTAGTAATCGGTCGCTCGGGCATAACAGATCACCTTCACGTTGCAGTAAGGCATCTTCCCAATCCACTGCGCGGATCGGGCCCCTCCTTTCTGCATTCCTCACGACCTATTTAACAACACCCTTCTCCAGGTATTCCTCGAGGTTCAGTCTGATGTGTTCTTCGGCACGTTCCACGGCGACTTTTGCCATATCGTGGTCGACCATGATCTTTACAAGTTCTTCGAAGGTTGTTGACTGGGGATTCCAGCCGAGTTCTCTCTTTGCCTTGGACGGATCTCCGAAGAGATTCACAACATCTGTCGGTCTGTAGAAATCGGGTGATACTTCAACGAGCACTTTGCCCGTGGCCTTATCGATACCTTTCTCGTCCATGCCTTCGCCCTTGAATTCAAGTTCGATCCCGGCA
Organism: Lachnospiraceae bacterium; assembly: GCA_024695145.1. Taxonomy (GTDB): domain Bacteria; phylum Bacillota; class Clostridia; order Lachnospirales; family Lachnospiraceae; genus UBA2868. The sequence continues at coordinate 39,943 of JAILIS010000038.1, read as the reverse complement.
TAGTGGAAGGCCAGTTCGCAGAATTCCCTTACCGAGTGCTGCACTCCCGATGCGATGACGTAATCCTGAGGCTTGTCCTGCTGCAGGATCAGCCACATACATTCAACATAGTCCTTTGCATAACCCCAGTCGCGAAGCGATGACAGATTTCCGAGATAAAGTTTGTCCTGCTTGCCCTGGGCGATACGCGATGCCGCAAGCGTGATCTTGCGCGTTACGAATGTCTCACCGCGCCGCTCCGACTCATGATTAAAGAGTATGCCGCTGCAGCAGAACATGTTATAGGCTTCGCGGTACTCTCTTACGATCCAGTAGCCGTACTGCTTTGCAACCGCATAGGGACTGTAAGGATGAAAAGGTGTATCCTCATTTTGCGGAACTTCCTCAACCTTTCCGTAAAGCTCCGATGTGGATGCCTGATAGATCCTGCATGTGTCGGCGAGGCCGCAGTTCCTGACCGCCTCTAGCACACGAAGGACACCGGTCGCATCTATATCCGCGGTAAATTCAGGCGCATCAAAGCTGACCTGAACGTGAGACTGGGCAGCAAGATTGTATATCTCATCGGGCCGGACCTGCGCGATGACGGCCACAAGGCTCATTGAATCCCCGAGATCACCGTATCTTAAATGGAAGTTCTCTCTTCCTTCAAGGTGTGCGATCCTCTCACGGTAGTCCACTGAGGAACGCCTGATCATGCCGTATACTTCGTAGCCCTTATCCAGAAGGAATTCGGACAGATATGATCCGTCCTGCCCCGTTACACCCGTTATCAAAGCTTTTTTAGCCATACATATTTCCTCTTTTCCATATCATTATTAAAACAGCATACTAAACATTTATTGTATCAGAAATCTCATGCATTGTCATTGGCTTTTGCGGCCCGTGCATCCGCTTCGGCGCCTTTGAGCATCAGTTCGTGCATCTTCTTGAATATCCTTATGAATATGCCCTTCGGAAGGGTGCGGTACATTACCTTTTCAAGCTTTATGACAGCGGATATCTTTGCCTTCGTCTTCACATAACCGCTCCATAACGATCTTTCCAGGTATTTGTCAAAAAGACCGGTAAAAGGATGAAGATTGCCAAGATCCCACGTGAATTCCCCGAGCCACCTGTAGCAGTGGTATATGGCGGCTCCCCTGCATGCGCTTTCGACCTGCTCTGCCGTATAGTATCCATCAAGTCCGTATGCACTCTCATACTCCTTCAGCGAATATCTTCCGTGAAGCGGCTGGAAATTGTATGTGGGCGGGAGCTTATACACATCGCCCTCACAGACGATATTGAGAAAATCCTGATCCCCTATGTAACTGCTCCGGACATTTTTGATGTGATCGACGAGCTTTTCGGGATACTGCCGTCCTGCCCACCTGTCGACATCATACAGTATCATTCCGGAATTGTAATAATCCGATGACGGCGACATTCCGATCATGACCTTGTAGTTGTCGCGAAGACTTTCAAGGACCATGCCGATACTCTTATCCTCCATGTCTGTCGCAAACAGTTCCTGAAGGTTCTTATCCACTATCGTGTCGGCATCGAGATATAAGACCCTCTGTCCCGCCAGATCCGGCATGCCGGAAAGCTTTGTGAAAAAAAGCCTCAGATACACGGAGTATGTGCCTCTGTACGGGATCATCCCCATTTCCCTGAACTCTTCCATCAGCGAAACGGTATCCGGGAAAAATATCCGGGCCCCGTACTTATCCGCGGTCTTCGTAAAGCGCTCCTTTGTCGCGTCCCCTATGCTGTCGGCAAGTATCATCACGTCAACAGGTGCGCCCTCATTATTAATAAGCAGGGATGTCAGCGACACCCCCGCATATGCGGCATACTTCTCATTGAACTGATATATTACGTTTATCTTTTCCATACAACATTTCATACCATTAACGGATTGGAATTGCAAGCCTTCCTTGAATTAATGAACGGCTTTTGCTATGATTTAGACTAATGAACGCAAACCGGAAGGAACTGAAATTCATAACGGGATCCGATGTGCTGCTTGACGTCGAAAACCGTATACGCGGTATAATGACAAGAGATGAGCATCAGACGGATAAAAGCTACCGGATCAGAAGTGTCTATTTTGATGATGCGACAAGGTCATGCTATCGTGAAAACCGCGCGGGCGTCACACCGAGGCGCAAGTACCGGATCCGTACGTATAACTGCTGTGATGAACCGATACTCGCCGAGATCAAGACCAATCACAGGGGCACCGTTTCAAAAGAAAGCACACGTATAGATCGAAGTGCATTTGAAGCACTGCTGTCAGGGGATATAACGCAGACAGTCGATATACTGTCAGCCCTCTCGGATGAACGTTTATCGGCAGGGGATCAAAAAGGCGCCCACGTATTAAAACAATATCTTGTAAAGATCGCGGCGGATAAGTTTTCACCTGCATGCATCGTCGACTATGAGCGAAGCGCATATGTATATCCAATAGCAAACGTTCGTATCACCTTTGACAGAAACGTTACTTCCTCAAAAGAATTCTTACGCATGTTCGACAGCACTCTTACCGGAAAGTGTGCGCTTGATAACAACACGCACATACTCGAGATCAAATATGACGAATTCCTTCCTGACGAAATAAGATCGCTTTTGTCCGGCGTAAAGCTTTTGCGGACGAGCTGTTCCAAATACACATTCTGCATGGAGGCGCAAAATGACTTTTAAGGATCTAATCTCAAGCAATATCGTAAACGGTTTTTCGGGAGCGGATATCACGACCGCAGAGGTTGTCACGACCCTCGCCGTGACGTTTCTGATAGCCCTGTACATCTTCGCCGTGTACAGATTCCTGACGGAGAATTCTTTCTATTCGAAAGATTACAACATATCTCTCGTTGCGATGTCACTCGTAACCGCAGGCATAATCCTCGCGATGCAGAGCAGCCTCGTGATCAGCCTCGGTATGGTCGGTGCCCTTTCGATCGTAAGATTCCGTACCGCGATCAAGGAACCTCTTGACCTGCTGTTTTTATTCTGGGCGATCAGTACCGGTATCATATGCGGCACGGGGCTTTACAAGATAGCCGTTCTTGTTGCGGTATGCGTCACGCTTGCCATCGCGATCTTAAAGTTCATTCCGGAATCCCGGACCGGCCAGCTCCTGTTCGTCGGCTATACCGGAGACCTTACAACAGATGAGATCAAGCAGGCCGCATCCTCTTGCGGAAAGATCATCGCCATCAAATCCGTGAACACGTCAACGACCGGAACAAATGCGGTATTTGAGGCAAGAGTTACAGATCCCGACAAAATGATCAGCGCCATAAAGGCTCTTAAAGGGGTCGACACCGTTTCCCTTACATCTCACGACGGCGAATTCAGGGGATAACGCATTGAAAAGACGCACTGTTTTTCTGTTTGCAGCAGTTCTTACTGCCATTATCGTTATCGCCGCAACCGGCCGCTTTGACGCGAAAACCGCAAGGGCGCGCCAGACACTCGACATGACGGATGAGCAGATCCTTGCCCAGCCTTATTTTGATGTAATGGCCGCCGCGGGCGAAAATCACAATCTCGAATGTGATGTCGTAAGCTACAGTCTGGGCGACGGCTATGTTCACCTGATCTTACCCGAAAACGTTCCCGCCGACAGGGTCGCCTGCTATATCAGGGATCAGGCGGGTAATTATCTTGCACGCCGCGTATATGATTTTACGCAGCCTGTCATGATCGGCGCGTGGCAGATAGTACTCGAACGCCACGATCTTCCCATAATCTATTTCGAATCCGACGATCCGGCCGTATTTCCCGTTATGTGCGCCGACAAGACGAAGTCCGTGATATGCGACGGCACGATAACCGTTTACGCGGGAGATGATCATTACGGGCTTACGATGAAAAGCATCGCTTCCCTGCAGGGAAGAGGCTCTTCAAGCTGGGAGAGGTGCGATACGAAAAAATCATTCACCCTTTCAACGGATCACGCAAGAGATCTTCTCGGTCTTGGCAGCAACAGGAACTGGAATCTGATCGGAAACGCATATGATGCATCTTTATTAAAATGTACGGTATTTAATGATATATCGAATGCCGCCGGAATAGAATTTCAGCCGAGGATGTCATATGCCAATCTCTACGTTGACGGCATCTATCAGGGGGTATATACCCTGACGACAAAAGTGAGCGTCAACAGGAACAGAGTTGACCTGTCAAACGGTGATTTTTTCTACAGAAAACAGCCCAGCATACTCACACAGCCGATAGCATACGATTCCATAACACAGGCAGACGAAGGCGATGAATCGGATTACCCCGTCGTGGATCTTCTGTATCCCGAAAACGCTTCCGAAGCAGAGCTTGAAGAGGCGGCGGCGATATTCCAGAACTTTATCGATAACGTAGAGGATCCGTCATCGGAAGATCTGTCAAAGGTATGCGATATCAGATCCCTTGCCAGGTATTACTGGATACAGGAAGCTTCCATGAACTTTGACGCATGGGGCAGAAGCGTCTATATGTACTATAAAAAAGATGACGGCAAAGTTCACATGGGGCCCGTATGGGACATGGATCTGACTCTCGGTTCGCCTTTTCCGAAAAAGGACCCCGTCACAAAGGAGCTGACAGCCTACGATACTCCCGAGGGCTGGAAGATAAGGCTCGGAGGCTGGTATAAGCATCTGTTTGAGAATGAGGAGTTCGTTCGGGCCGTAGAATACGAATACATGAACGGAGGGGTGCGGGAAGCGCTTTGGGACGGACTTTCGGACTTTGAAGCAAGGTGGCGCGAACTCGGAGATGACGCCTATACCAACTATCTCCTGTTCGGACACTCCAATATGTGGGAAGCCCTTATCAACTACGGTGACACATATGACGAATACACCGATAACATGACGCAGTTCTACAGACAAAGGCTTGAATGGATAGATAGACAAATGCAGTGAAAGGTGATAACATAAGCGCATGCTTTTTAATTCGGTTAATTTTTTGATATTCCTTCCCGTTACGGTCCTGGTGTATTACCTCCTTCCGGCGAAGTACAGATGTGTCTGGCTGCTTGCTGCCAGTTACTTTTTTTATGCCCAGTGGAACAGTAAATACACCCTCCTTCTGCTCTCATGCACGTTGATAACCTATGTGACGGCTATATGGCTCGATAAGCTCGATGACCTGAAAAAGCGGCGGGCAGCGCTTGCAGTGTGCCTTACCCTGGTTCTCGGCGTACTGTTCTTCTTTAAATATACGTCCATGTTCTTCGGATACGTGGATGCCTTTCGGGCAAAGTTCCTCGGATCCACGGATCTTCTGTTCCCGTATGACAAGATAATACTTCCTGTCGGCATATCGTTCTTTACGCTCCAGTCGATGGGTTACGTTATCGACGTGTACCGCAAGGATCTTCCGGCCGAAAAGAGTTTTATCAAATATGCCCTGTTCGTGGCATTCTTCCCGCAGCTTGTTGCGGGCCCGATAGAGCGTACGAAGGGACTGCTCGCACAGTTATCCGATGTCAACCGGAAGTTTAAATACGAGTATTTACAACACGGTGTATTCTTCATACTGTACGGACTCATGATCAAAATGGTCATCGCGGATAACGTGGCCAAGATCGTGGATACGGTATATGCCGACCCGGTTAAGTATTCGGGCTGGTTCATCGTCTTTGCGATGTTCCTCTTCCTCGTACAGGGATACGGGGATTTCTTCGGATATTCGATCATAGCAAAAGGATCCGCTGCGCTTCTCGGTATCAAGCTCATGGACAATTTCGATGCACCGCTCTATGCCCGGTCCACCACGGAATACTGGAGAAGATGGCACATCAGTATGTGCTCGTGGTTTCGTGACTACGTATACATACCTCTCGGCGGCAGCCGCAGGGGAAAGCTTCGCAAATATATTAACATCATGATCGTCTTCCTGCTGTCGGGCCTGTGGCACGGCGCGGCAATGTCATACGTTATCTGGGGCGGCATGAACGGAGTATTTCAGATAGTCGAGGCCGTATGGCCCTTCCATTTTAAACAGTCCGCCTCCAAAGCGGTCACATTCATCACGGACCTTGTAAAGAACATCGCTGCAATGACGGTAGTATGCTTTTCACTGATATTTATGCGCTCCGGATCGTTCGGGGTGGGACTTGTGATGATAAAGCAGATGTTTTCAAACCTCGGGAATTTCATGGAGTTCATCACCGCGAAAAGCTACGATACATACGGCATCACACGTGCTGGTATGCGCGGCATGTTCTTTGGATTTCTCGTCCTAATGGTAGTGGACAGGATCAAGTTTCACGGAAAGAAGCCGCTTGATATACTGCTGGCGCAGAAAATATGGGTAAGATATGCTGTGTACTTTGCATTCGTATTCTTCATACTGATCTTCGGATGTTACGGAGAAGCCGGTGACGCACAGCAGTTCATTTATTTCCAGTTCTAGGAGTAAGTATGAAAAAGACAGTCCTTCGGATAACCGGGGTGGTAATGTGCCTCGTCCTGACCTTTTATCTGCTGATCCATGTAACATACTGCATGAGAGATTACACCCGCCTCATGGGATTTTATGATCTTCCGAAAAACAAGGCGGATGTTATGTTCGTCGGGACCAGTGTCACTTTTTCCACATTCATGCCTATGAAGGCATGGGAAGACTACGGTATGGCTGCGGCAAACTACTGCACCAACTGTATGATGGAAAATGCCTTCCCTTATGCCGTAAAAGACATACTGCGCACCCAGTCGCCGAAGCTCATCATGGTCGACGTCGTGCCGTTCATGTACGGGCATCATTCCCAGAACAAAAACTGGCTTCGCCAGGGCGGCGAGGAAGAGGCCGAAAAAGATTACCTGTATGAGTTCATCAAGTACAATCTTGACGGAAAACGCTACTATTTCGACAGATTCGAACAGGTATATGAGATCAACCGCGACCGTGGCGGTAATTTTGCCGACTACTGTTTCTGGTTCTTTGATATATCAAGGTGTCACAACAAAAAGTTCCATATCAGCCAGTTCTTTAATACGGTACATGATGTCGGAAAGGGTTACTTCTATCTTTCGCACAACGAAGGCGGCGAGTTCGATCCCACGACTCTTCTTGAAGATACCGGCAAGTCGCAGAAGATACCCGATGTTGAGCTCGAAGTCCTTGACAGGCTGACGGAAGAGCTTTCAAAGAGCGGTGCCGATGTGGTTTACTACTGCCCTCCGATATATTTCATCAAGGAAGATGATTTTGAGCGCAAGAATTTCCTGGCTGAGTATCTTAGCGGAAAGGGACTGACTTTTGAGGACTTTTCCGATAACGTGAGTGAGCTCGGATTCAATGATGCGACGGATTTCTGGGGTGTGGATCACTTTGATGCGCTCGGTGCGCAAAAGACTACCGAGTATCTGTGCAAGTATATAAACAGCAATTACGATATCCCCGACAGACGCGGGGACAGCGGATATGCTTACTGGGAAAACGACGTTCCCGAATGGGATGAGCAGCTTAAATCCTATATAGAACAGGATATGAGCACGCCCTAATCGGCTTTTCCGGTAATGATCGGTTTATCGGCATTTTTGCCGGCTCTGCCCTCTTCGATAACGAGCGGTCTGTTCATTATCCTCTGATTCATGCTGAGGATGTATTCTCCGACAAAACCTATGAATATGAGCTGTACCGAGCCGAGGAAGAAAAGGCCCACGGCAAGGCTTGCCGTACCCATGCTGTACTCGTCCCAGTGGATCAGCTTTAAGATGATGTAGACGATCGCGATGATGAAGCTTACGATACCGACCGTAAAGCCGACAAACGTCGCCATGCGAAGGCCGACCTTGGTATATGACGTAAAGCTGAGCATTGCCGCGTCATAGTACTTGTACAGGCTGTAGTATGACTTGCCGGCGCGGCGCTTTTGCTGCTCGTAGGCGATCTCCTTGCGCTTCCAGCCAAGCTCCGCAACTATGCCGCGAAGAAACGGCGTCGGATCCTTGAGATCGCGCAGCACCTCGATAAAACTGCGGTCATAGAGCCCGAATCCCGTGAAATGCTCTATCTGGTCAACCTCAGACATCTTTCTGATGATGCTGTAGTACATCGAGCGAAGGAAGTACATGAACCTGTTCTCGCGGCTCGAAAGCTTCTTGCCTATCACTATCCTGTATCCGTTTTCCCACTCTTTGACAAATTCCGGGATGAGCTCCACGGGATCCTGAAAATCAGCGCACAACAGCACCACCGCATCGCCCGTAGCCTGCAGCATCCCGTAATAAGGGGAGTTGAACGGCCCGAAGTTCTTCGCATTGAAGATCGCGGTGACGTTTTCATCCTCTTCGCATATCTTCTTCAGGAGCTGCCTCGTATTGTCCTTCGAATCGTTGTCTATGAATATGATCTCATATCCGTAATCCGGAAGGTCGGATTCAAACATCTGCCTGACGGCTTTTGCCATCGGCTCGACGTTCTCCTCCTCGTTGTATGTAGGTATCACGATGCTTATCAGTTTGCTCATATCCAATCTCCGCTTTTTCTTACCGGGCCTTCGTACCCCTGATATATGACATCACCCATCCGTGGGATGTAAATGTACCTTCCTCCGTTACCGTAAAACCGGCTCTGACCGCCTCCTCGCGTCCCGAATTAAAGGACGGCAGATAAATATAGATAAAGGAGTCTTTCGCAGAAAGCGCCTCATTGATATCATCATCGGGATATATATATCTTATATCCATTACGGTATGTATGTCATCATTTATAAACTCATAATCATATGCCGGCTCGCGCCTTTGTCGTAAATTGTCCCAGAACTCCGTAAAATACCTCCGCTCGTCGGTATCCTTGTATGAGTAATGGCCCCCGTCAACCGCCCACGTATTTCTGAAATCTCCCGTAGATACGGCTATAAGCTCATCTCCGTTATCGATACCGACGGAAAGTGCCCTGTCAAATACGATATCGAGCCCGTAATACTGCCTGTTGTATACGCTCTGATCGCCTCCCGCCTGATCGGCGGCATCCGATGCATAAAGCTTTGCCCGGCCGGTATCCGCAGTATAGAAGAAAAGCGGGGTTATAGGATCAAATGAGAAAAAGCTTGCTGCTCCCATAAGAAGAGCTAGGCATGATGCGATGCATGTTTTTAAACCTTCTGATATATCGCTTCCGGCAAGCAGCGTCACAAACAGCAGCATCATGCATATCGGGAACGCATCCATATATCGCGGATTTTCATAGGTCACATACACGAGGTTGAAAGCAAGAAATACTGCGGAAGATACAGCATATACAGCCGCATATCTTCCGATGCTCTTCTTTTGCAGCGCATATATCACGAGCATGATGATGATAGCGCAGCTTACGACCCATTCGAAGTTGAATATGAAATACATCCGAAGCTGCGTCAGGATATGCTCCGTCTTATACGTAAAGCCCTCACCGAAGTTCTCATCCCACGACGAGATGCTCTTATACAGGATCACAAACAGTACGACTATCATCATGTACGCGACTGTCCGAAACCTTATGACGACTTTTGAAAGCGGCCGCCTGTCGCACAAAAGCTCTGCGATCATGACTGCTCCGAACACGCTTCCGGCATATATGAAGCCGGTCTCTTTCAAAAAGCTTATATAAAGAGCAAGTGATATAAAGTATATCCAGTCCTCATTAAATGCAAACAGCAACAGCAGCGGGATCAGGCAGCATATCGCGTAGTCATACGAATAATATGTTGAAAGACCGCATATATAGGGCGAAAACAGGCATGCGGCAGATGCCGCGACGGTAAATAACCTGCCCCTGCCGGGAAGAGTCTTCCTTAAAAGAAATACGATCCCGAACGATGCCCCTATGATGCAGAGCATGTTATATGTAAAAAAAGCCGCCCTCATGCTCCCCGTAAGCTTTGTGAGAAGAAGCAGCGGCAGGAAATAGCTTATATCGATGTGCGTGAACACAAACAGAGCCCTTAAGTTAAAAACATCGACAATGCCGAAGTTTTCGAGCTCGTTATACATGGAGTTCGCATCCCATACGAAATGCGGCCCGTCAGTCCCGTATGACAAAACGGTAAGTATCAGGGAAAAACAAAAAGCCACACCGATATAAAACCGCGTATCCCCCGTAAGAGAACTTAGCGATGCCGCCAGAACCTTACGGTTTCTAACCGCTGCAAAAAGCGATGCGAACAGCCAGGCCGCCATAAGAAATATCTGGGAGTAATACCTGATATAAAGTGCAGACGGCATCGCCGCAGCGCAGTATAGTATCGAAAACAGGGCGATCACAGCGCTCATCCATGAAAGCTGTCTGTTATACGGCTCAGAAGATTCTGCAAAATGTACCGCAAGAAGATATGACAGTACAGAGACTGCAATGAGTGCGGCTCTTACGAGTATGATCCATTTTGTCGTCTCAACCGCCGGCGTTATGAACTGTGATACGGTAAAGGCGATAAAAGAGAATGTGATTGTTCGCTTTATATTATCAGTCTTCATAGGATCATTTCGCCATATAGAGCAGTTTATACAGTCGATGAAGCAGACCCGCAAGATAACGGTTTGACCTTATAAACTCAAAGACGGCGTATACAGGATATCCGAGCGGCATATGCCGTCTGATACAGGCTGTTGCTTCCCTTCTGTAGCGCTCCTTGTTGATGACGGAATATCCGTCAAGAGGATATATGGCAACAACGAAGCCGAGAGCGGTCATCTTACGCACCGGCGTATATGCCCTGATCCTCATCATCCATTCCCTGTCCGCACAGATCTTCAGCGTCGTATCAAAGAGAGCGTTATCAAACAATTCCCTTTTCGCAAATATGACCTGATGATTGATCACATCTCCGGTCAGATAGTATATCTTTTTGGCGCACGACTGAGGATATCTCCTGATATCCGTCGTGCCGTCGGGATTTTCGTACATCAGATCCCCGAATACGATATCAGAGCCGCTGCCGGTCATAACTGACATTGCACGCGAGCACACATCGGGAGAAGCGAACCGGTCCCCGGCGTTTAAGAATTCAATAACACCTCCGGACGCCTCCGATAACGCTATGTTCATCGCGTCATATATGCCTTTGTCGGGCCCCTGTACATATTTTATCCTGTCATCATCATCCGCATATCTCTTTACGATAACAGGTGTGTCATCATCAGATCCGCCGTCTTTGATGATATATTCGATATCCTCATAGTCCTGCGAAAGAACAGATCTTATCGTATCTTCTATCCTGTCGGCGGCATTAAATACAACTGTTATTACTGTAAGCTTTGTAGCGGACAGGTCAGTTCGCGAACTCATTTTGCGTCCTCGTCGAAGTTGATACGCTTCTGTTCAATAACAACAGGTCGTTTTATAACACGTGTATTGATATTCAGGATATATTCACCGAGAAGTCCCAGAAACAGCAGCTGCACACCTCCGAGCAGGAACACTCCGAGTGTCATCGGTGCATTGCCGAGGGCATAGAAATCCCAGAACAGGAGCTTTTTGATAAAGTAGTATATCGCGACAAGAAAGCTCACTCCGGAGCACAGAGCCCCGAGGAATGTCGCAAATCGAAGGCCGACCTTCGTATATGATGTAAAAGAGAGCATCGCCGCATCATACAGACTGTAGAAATTGTTGTGCGTCTTGCCCGCACGGCGCCTCTCCTGTGTATATTCAAACTTCAGCATATTGAACCCGTCGCCGTATTCGGCCACTATCCCGCGAAGGAACGGTATCGGATCATCAAGCTGTCTGATAAGTTCTATGAAGCTTCTGTCATACAGACCGAAGCCCGTGAAATGCTCTATCATCTTCACCGGCGACATCTTCATGATCACCTTGTAATATATGGTTCGCAGCATGTACAGGATCGGGTTTTCGCGGCTCGCGCTCTTGATACCGACAACGATCCGATGGCCCTTCTCCCACTCGGAAACAAATGTCGGGATCAGTTCCACAGGGTCCTGAAAATCACAGCATATCGGGATCACGCAGTCCCCGGTGCACTGGCACATGCCGTAGAACGGCGAATTGAACTGTCCAAAATTGGAAATATTAAAGATCGCCTTGATCCTGCGGTCCTTCCTGCAAAGGTTTTCTATGACTTCCCTTGTCCCGTCGGTCGAGCAGTTGTCGATAAAAACGATCTCGTGATCATATGCCGTAAGCGCTTCGGCAAAAACATTCGTTATGGAATTGGCCATGAGCTCCGCGTTCTCAACCTCGTTGTAGCACGGAACCATGATGCTTATCTTCTTCTTTCTCATACGGCTATTTTACCATAAATATGTCATCTTGGCACATAAAAAGCGACCTCATACGGCATGTTTCCCGTCTGAAGATCGAGTGTGTCGATCCTGCGGTATCCATTCTCTTCACACAGTTCATCGGTAATAATATAGGATGATCCGTCCTCCTCGAACGTTATGAGCGCATACTCATGGTTACGGATCTTCTCGACGACACTCTCCCGGTATGCAAGGTTCTGGTCGACAAGCTTCTTTGTATACGGAAACCATGCGGGATCAAGGCCCGAATATCCTATGTAATCAAGCGTGTGTGTCCCGATCTCACCGTCGTGGCCGCAGAACCAGTCTCCGTTCTGTCTCGCAAAGCCGTCATATGAGAGCACCCTCGAATAGAAAACATATCCCTTGTCAGAGTTCGTAGCCGTATATTCATACGCTTTCTGCCATTTTTCTATCTCCTGCGGGGTCAGGACATGAAGCGGGAGCTTCCCGAATCCGAAATACACCGTAAATGCCGCTATCCCGGCATATATCAGGCCGTATATGAACGATCCGCCGTCCGGTTTCATGCGTTCAAAGCACACAAGCGTAACAACGGATACGGACGGCATCCACAGTTGCAGAAAATACGATATGAAAGCTCCATCGTTTCGCCCGAGCACAAAGAGCGGTGCGATCATGATGATCGTATTTACGACACACAGCGTGAATATATCGTTCTCCTTAAAACGCGGGCCCTTCTTCTCATCTCTTTTTTGAAGAGCGTGCCGTATGGCAAGGATCGCAGCGATAAGCAGGATCACAAACAGTCCCGCAAAACTTATGAGGATATATTTAAACTGCTCAAGGAAAGTTGTGAGCCTGAATCCCCCGCCGAACATCGACCCGAGATACGTGAACACGAACGCCTTCATCCAGTACATGGGCCATGAATATGTGATAATGCCCGCAACGGCCGCATTTATCACAAGCATCCATGCCAGGAGCTTGAACGCGTCTTTTTTTGAATAGAGGAACATGTAGATGAATATGCCCGCGAACACGAGCACCATGTACTGCTTGGTATAAAAGCACGCCGTGCTGCCTATGGCGCACCACAGCGGTTTGTATCTGACCTGGGAGCTCGTAGCGACGAGCATTGTCAGAAGGAAGAAGAGCAGTGCCGGATCATCCGGTGCCGCGCTGATATAGCCGAACCTCCAGTGACAGAACATAAAAAGAAGTGCCGCCAGAAGCGGAGCCACGGTCGTCCTTGTATATGGGCGCACAAATACATATCCGATAAACCCGGACAGGAGTATACACGAAAATGATATGACAAAATGCGCGGTCACGGCGTTACAGCCTGTAAGTTTCGCTATTCCGGCCGCCAGAAGACTTCCCAGGAACGGATAATCGTAGTTTACCGCCGGAGTGGACCAGTCAAGCGATGACGGCGCGTAGGGACTCTTCCCCTCTATGAACAGGTTTGTAAGGGCAACATTTGAAGGCTCCAGCAGTTCTTTCGGATAAGGCAGTGCCATAAGGCCCGCCGTAAATATCCTGTACACGAAGAACAGGGCAGCCGCAAATACGGCAGCCGTCAGTATCTTATACCCTATAGACTCTTCCTTAAATTTCGACATCATACGCAAAGCCCGCCATCTTGTCTTTACGCGTTGCAAAGAATTCCTCTATCTGCTCAAGCTCCGGCTCGTCCCACTTACCGCTGTCTATCTCCTTTTGAACGTTCTCGTCGGAAAAACACGTCTCCCCAAGCTCATTGATACGATCTTTGAGCCTTACCTTAAAGTCCTCGTTTTTCATCAATCCCTGATACAGAACGCTCTCTTCGACAAAATCAGCCGCCGTGTGCTTAACACCACCTATATTGAACACGTTGTCTCCGTCATGTATCGTCCAACGGAGCCGTCCGTCACAATAGCCGTCATCAAGCGGCTCTTTGACCTTCCAGCACTCGTCGTTTTCGAACTCGCCCCAGTCACCGCAGGCGACCCAGATGTTAATGGCAAGATAATCGATGTATGTATCCAGATCCATGAACTGCTGTATCATCGCATAGTTCTCGTCTTTTGACAGATCCTGTGTGGCCGCGAACTCATCGAGCATAAGATACTGGTTCCTGTACTCATCAAACAATACCTGGTCATCGGCCCCGATCGTCGGGAGCGTCTCCGAATAAACGAGAAGATTATCCTCTGTCATCCCGTAATGATCCGTGTAATATTTCGTGTTTATCTTCTGCCGGATATAGATGTTCTGCCAGAATTCACCGTTTAAAAACAGCGCCACCCTGTCTGTAGTCTTCTGTTTGATGATATCCTCATCCTCTATAAGATCGAAGAAGAACGACTCCTTGAAACGGTCATCAAGGATTATCGCATCCGGCCTGTACTTCTCATTCTCCCAAAAATCATACTCAAACACATCCGAGCCGCTGTAGCAGTGTCTGGCCCGAAGCTGAAAATTCTTGAGTCTTCTGTATCGCGTGGATCTTCCCTGCAGGCGCAGTCCGCACCTTTGCGTAAATACCTTATCCTTGCTGCGAAAATAATCCATCTCGGCCGGCACTTCCCACTCACGCCCGCTCTGCATGAAGTTAACCGAAGGCTCGGCGCCTTCCCTGCTGCCGTTATACCACTCGTCGTATTCGTCTCCGACCGACAGTATTCCGTATGAACCGAACAGATTCTCGGGATCCGTTATGACCGAGATGACGTTTTTGTATTTGTCGCCGCAGAAGAAATACTCATTCGTTGTGATCTCGCTTACGTAACCGTTTTCGCCGACGGCAACGGCTCTTACAATGAACGCCTTATCTACGGGATTGACCCGCAGATCTGCAAGATTACGGTCGCTTTCGGAATACACCATCTGATCGTCATAATAGTCTTTGATCGTATTGGGTACCGTCGTTATCGTATTAGGCTCTGAGGACCTGTCATATACATGAATGGGGCCTGTATATTCCTCGCTGTTCTCATCGGGATCGCTCCCGTCAAGTGTATAAAATATCCGATCTCCTTCTTTTGCCAAAAGCGTTAAGTCAAACTCCTTATCATAAAAACCGCTTTCGGCGGATACCTGCGGAGCTTCGGGCCGAAGTGCGGGATCGTATTTATACAGTATGTTACCCCGCTTATCGGTCAGATATATGATCTCCTCGCCCGAGCTTTTGAGCGCAAAATTCCAGCTCGGATCGAGCTTTATCATGATCGATGAAAAAGGCTCGATGACGATACCGTCAAGCGGGAGTTTTTGATTGTCACGCGGGGAATCGGACAGATACAGTCCCGTAAGGTCATACGGGTGATCCGTCACGTTTTTCAGATACAGATGATCCGAGAACTCGATGGATCCGTCATCTTTTATGATCCTGGCACTGTCGGGGCGGACATCACAGATGATGACCTCCTTCGGCGCCGTCGTTCTCGGAGAAAAGTACAGTATACCTGCAAGAACTGCCGTAAAAGCCGTCAATATGGAAAATATATACAGATTCCTTTTGGACATATCGTTAGAAGCTTACTTCACCTTCATGAGAGACTACGGAAACGGAAGTTACTCCGGAGACGGCGCTGATCCCTTTTGAAAGAGATGCCGCATCTTTGGTGCGAAGCTCATACACGAGCTCGAGAACGCCGTTTGTGATGACTCTCGACTTCTCCTCAAAGCTGTTCGTATTCTTCTTTATCTCGGACAGAACGGCCACATCCGCAGACACATCGGCATTGACAACAAGTATCATCGGAGCCTTCAGCACCGGGATACGGTCAAGTACGAATATCACGACCGTTGCCACAAGCGAGAGTACTATCGCTATCTCAACTAGACCCGCTCCGCATATGATACCTACGGATATCGACCAGAACAAAAATGCAAGATCCATCGGATCCTTTACTGCCGTACGGAATCTGACGATCGAAAGGGCACCGACCATACCGAGGGAAATGACAACACTTGACTGTACCGTCAGTATGATGGCTGCGGTTATCATCGACATGAGCACGAGCGAAATGTTAAAGCTCTTCGAATAGAACGTCTTCTTCGTTGCGAACCTGTATACGGCATAAATATAAGCACCGATCAGAACCGCAAAGAAGATGACAACGATTATCTGCTTCGTTGAAAGCTCGGTGTTGGCAAAACCGTCGATAAATGATTTTTTCAGAATGTCGGAAAATGTGATCATACCTGCCTCCAGTTATAAGGTAATCTTCGCGCAAGGGCGTATTTTGAAAATGTTTCACGGCGCATTCTCCCGTGCTCTATCGTACGGGCTATATACACCGGAAGAAACGCATCATATTTGACCTCCAAAAGGTTCTGTCCCGTGGAAAGAAGGGGACGGCAGACAAGGGGCCTGTCTGCGAGCAGGGCATCGGTTTCCTGCGAGGAGCGGATATTTCGATCTATCGTGACCCTCGTGTTGCCCTCTTTGCACACAAAAGGTGTGCGCTCATATTCAACGATAACGACGGGGCGAAGGATCCTCGTCTTCATCTCTTTGATGAATACGTTGACAAGATCCGGATGAGATGATGAGATCGCGGCACTTTTGTCCATGAGTGCGGAAAATACCGCGGTATCTATCGCACAGTGCTGCTTGGCGATCAGATCGCCCTTCCTGATCTTTCTCTCCAGGCTGATATATGAGCTGTCCCTGTCATATATCCTGATACGCCACTTGCACCGCTCATCCGTGCCGTTTAAGTTCTCACACAGGAACGAATCGAACTGATCATCAAAATAAAGGCTGCGAACATTGTAGCAGCTCTTATCCTCGGTCATATGCGGATCCTTTTTCATTACTGCGCGAAGCCTTACTGCTGCCGCGCTCAGATCGGATTCCGATTCGATATATTTATGCTCATGACGATATCTCGAAAGCTCTTCAAACATGACGGGATTATACCACAGAATCATCCCTGTGTCATCTGCGTATGATCAGCTCACCGGGCCCGTCGTCCCTGTATCAGAGCATACAGGCGCGGAAGCTTTGTCTGCATTATATGACCTGCTATGATACAGCAGACTATGATCACGGCAGGAAGGGAAATGAGCTCGAGAAACTGTACCGCACCCGTTTGCGGCAGATGCGACATAACGACTTTCTTGAGCATCGCCTCATAGTATTCGTGAAATGCGTAAATGATGAACGACTGTTTCACGGCGATCTGAAGCTTTTCGCTTCGAAGGTAGAACGGAACAAGCTTTCCGCACAGTCTGTACATAAGCGCAAGAAGCGGTGCGGCCGTAAGTACGAACGGGACATGCGACAGATAAGTCATCACGCCCATGGCAGCTCCGGCAATTATAAGGTCAACGAACCTGATCTTTTCGATCCGGTCAAGATCAAAGCCGTACTTTACGATCAGAAGCCCGCATATCCAATAGAGTATGCAGCACCTTTCACTCACAAACGGGACCGGAAAGCTCGAATATCCGATGACACAGCCTATCGCAAGGCCGACAAAAGGCATTCTGTCGGTTATGATCCACAGTATGGACGCAAGCAGGTTTAATACGAAGAGATCCCTCATGAACCAGAACGGATAATAGAGCGGAAACGCTCCGAAATACGCATTGTACAGGTCCATCCACGTCTCGAGACGGTACTGCTCGGATGCAAAAAGAGGTGCCGTCTGCGGGATAAGGGACATGACCTTAAAGAAGATGACCCAGAACGTATTGATCAGAACGTACGGAAGCACGATGCTTCTCATCTTTTTCTTCAGATTGTCGATAAAGCGGAACGGTTTCGAATACAGAAATATGGCCGACAGTATAAAGTAACCCGGCATTGTGACGGGGATGATCACGTAGGTGCAGACCTTCTTGATCATCTCGATCCAGCCGGGAACGATTATCGGTGTATCAAATACGGGAAGTGCCAGAGAGTGCCCAAATACAACCATCGCGATCGAGACGAACTTGATGATGCTCAGTTTCTTTGAGACCTCCGGGCTGATCTTGTATACTTTACCGCTCATATCACTCCTGTATCTTATATGTCGTAACGATATCCGCGACCTGTCGCTTGATCTGAGGATCGTTATCGTATGCGCTTTCCATCAGACGCTCCAGTTTCATCAGGAACGTATCGGTGTCAAAATCAAGAGGCTTTCCTATATGGATCAGCTCGTTAGGGGTTTTTTCAAGGCCTTCCTCATCCATGAGCTTCTCCTCGTACATCTTTTCACCCGGACGAAGACCGGTATACTCGATCTTGATATCCTCGTCGGGACGGAATCCCGACAGCTTTATCAGGTTTCTCGCAAGAGTATCTATCTTCATAGGGCTTCCCATGTCGAGAACGAATATCTCACCGCCCTTTGCATAGACACCTGCCTGCATCACGAGGCTCACCGCCTCGGGGATCGTCATGAAATATCTGATGATATCAGGATGAGTGACCGTAACGGGACCGCCTGCAGCTATCTGCTTTTTAAACAGAGGGATGACCGAGCCGTTGCTGCCGAGCACGTTTCCGAACCTTACGGCAACAAAATCCGTCACGTACTGCTCCTTTTTGTTATAAACCCTTACCGCACTGCCGTTATCTTCAGCAACAAAGCGCTCTTTTTTGTTATATACCCTCACGTCATCATCGCCGTGAGTGAACATCGGAAGGATATCGTCAAGCTTTCCGAACTTGATCTTGCGGTCAAATGACTGGATGATCATCTCACACATACGCTTCGACGCACCCATGACGTTCGTGGGATTGACGGCCTTGTCAGTCGAGATCAGAACGAACTTTTTACAGCCGTTGACAACAGCCGCATAAGCCGTCTTGTATGTACCTATGACATTATTCTTGATCGACTCGCACGGGCTGTCCTCCATGAGGGGTACATGCTTGTGCGCCGCAGCATGATATACAACATCAGGCCTGTACTGCTCAAACACCTGATTGATCCTGCGGCTGTCCCGAACGGACCCTATGAGCGTTACGAGATTTAAGTCCGGATAGCGGCTCTTCAGCTCGTTCTGTATATCGTAGGCATTGTTCTCATATATATCGAATATGATGAGCTGTGCGGGCTTGTGCGCACTTATCTGACGGCAGAGCTCGGATCCTATCGATCCGCCGCCTCCGGTAACGAGAATGACCTTGTCATGAATGAAATCATAGACTTCCTTCATGTCGGTCCTGATCGTCTCACGACCGAGAAGGTCTTCCACGGAGACATTCTGCATCATATTGACGCCGACCTCGGCGCCTACCATCACCTGCATGCTCGGAAGCTGCTTGATCTCGCAGTTCGTCTCGGAGCAGATGTTCAGAATATCTCTCTTATCAACCACACGGGCATTCGGTATCGCAAGATATATCCTGTCGATATCGTATTTCTCGACATTCTTCAGTATGTCGTCCCTGCCCCCGACGATCGGAACGCCCTCTATGTATCTGTTCCATTTGTTGGAATTGTCGTCGATAACGCATACGATCTGATCCGGATTGTTCGGATTCTTGTGGATATCGCGCATGATGAGCTGTGCAGCCTCGCCGGCCCCGATCATCATGACACGGTGTGTGACACCGTCTATCTGGTACATCTGCTTGCGCTTGAATATCAGGAATATCCTGTAAGAAAACCGTATGCCGAGCGTAAACGCGAACTGAAGCATTATACCGAGACAGTAATACGTGATCGGCATGCGCATGAAGAACAGGGTTGTTCCCGCGATCTGTATGACAAAAGTTATGGCCGTTGCCTCAAGGCATCTTGCAAGCTCCGTAAAGCTGACGTAGCGCCACACACTCTTGTACATCTTGCATAAGACAAATACGATGATGCATATGACCGTGTATATCGGGGCGAACTTCTTGAACGGATCGAAATACTCGGGATACTTTTCAAGAGCCTTGAAGCTGCAGTCGAACCTGATCCAGAGTGCAAGAAGAAAGGCTGCATTGACCGCAACCATATCATAGATCACAAGACCGATATTTATTATCTGATAATGTTCGAGACCGAACCGTTTCTTACCTAGTCTTCCTTTAAGCATGCTGCTATTCTACCATCTTTTTGACATGTCAACAACCGCCTACAGGAGCTTACAGTTCCAGACGCCTATATCGGTATCGGAAAATACCGAACGAAGGCGCTCTCTAAGCTCCGCCTTTGTGACATCGGCTCGGGTTACGACCTGCAGGAATCCGCCGCCGCCGGCTCCGCATATCATTTTTCCGGCAAGAAGGTCGTCACACGAATCAAATATCTGATCGATAAGTGTATTGGTGCTGCCCCTGTCAAGAAGCTTGCTGAGCTCCCAGTGCTCGGACAGAAGCTGCGCAAAAGCATCGATGTTTCCGCGCTCCAGTTCGAATTTCTGAAGCGTTGCGTTTCGCTGTATCTCATTAAGAGCATAGACCGCATCTGTGTCATTACCGATATAGCGCCCCACGACATCGCGAAGCAGGTTTCTTGCAAGTCTTCTCTGACCCGTATATATGAGCGCGAACCTGCGGTTCAGCTCATCCATAGCATCGCTTTCCGGCCTGATGTGTTCAACCTTCAGCTGCTGCTTCAGACCGGGCCTTGATGTAATATACTTGATACCGTCCGTGACACCGCCGGCCTGGTCCTGCCAGCCGCCGCCGGTCGACATGATCTGCTCCATGCACAGAACGTGTGAGTACAGATCATCCTCGGTATACGGGATCGCGAGGAAATTAAACAGTGCCTTTACCACAGCCGCCGCAAGGATAGAACTCGTCCCGAGCCCGGATCCTTTCGGTATCCCCGTAACTTCCGTATTCATCAGGAACCCGCCGCCTATGCGGTCAAGTATTTCGGCAAGGCTTCCGCCCTGCGCCGGTATAACGCCGCAGGCAAGAAGCGCGGCTTTCTGAAGTACGAATGAATCAAACGGATCTCCTACCGACTGGAGCGGCTCTATCGTATCAAACTCCGCATATGTGTCCATATCGCGGCTTTCAAATACTATCTTCTTCTCCGAAAGCTTTGTGAGCTTTACGAGAACCGGCCTGCTCCCCGCGACCGTGATCGCGGCATTGAGAACGGTCCCGCCCTTTTCATTGCAGTAAGGCGGCGTATCGGACCATCCGCCTCCGAAGTTCACGCGAAGCGGAAGTCGTACTTCAAGCTCATCCGTACATATCCTCGCTTCGGTATTTTCCTTAAGGCCTTTTAGCGTTGATGTCAGTATGTGAGACGACAGGGACGAAAATGCTTTTGATATCATCGTCTCATCACGAAGCGCACATCCTACGTAATAGTGAAGCCTCATCTGCCGGCCGAATCCGGCCTTTTCTATATGATCAGACAGCCATTTCTTCTGAATGTTCGTAAGCGGGGGCAGATGCGGGACATCGGCCGCGCT
The DNA here is from genome assembly GCA_024695145.1 of Lachnospiraceae bacterium. Taxonomy (GTDB): domain Bacteria; phylum Bacillota; class Clostridia; order Lachnospirales; family Lachnospiraceae; genus UBA2868. The sequence continues at coordinate 18,389 of JAILIS010000038.1, read as the reverse complement.
CTCGCTGTTTTTGATCATCGAATCTATCCGGTTCATCGCGACAAGCTCTTCCATGTGAGAGCTCCAGGCGAGTATCGCCTGCGGATCCGCATCGGAAAATCCTTCCGCGAGGCTCTTTCCGCGCTCGATCTCATCCCATTTATCATCCGATACGAGATCATATAGCTTTATCGCACTGTCAAGGGCTTCCTTTATCGTATCCTTTTCGGGATAAAGCGGCGCCGTCCACAGAGACGGTGCAAGGGATTCCGGTATCTGATGCCCGAACAGCCGGTTTTCTTTCGGATTGTCGTTGACACCGTATATGCGGCACACGAACCTGCCGTTGATCTGCTTGAGTCCGTGTACAACGACTCTTGCGGGGATCTTCGCAGACTCCACATCAACAAAAGATACCAGCGATCCCGCTCCGACGGATGCTCCGGAATGGATGTAGCTGCATTCCGCAAATATGCCGAGGCCGACACTTGCCATCGGGCTTATGACCGAATTGTATGAAGGAACGGATGATGAAGAGTTGACTATGCGTGACCATCCAAGATCTTTGTATTCGTCCACACCGCCTGTCATGAGGCGAAGTATCTCGCCGGTCGTTCCGAAGTGTATGAACTTTGAAGGAAAGAGCCGCATAAGTTTGATCCGGTAGCTTCGAAGGGCTTCCCACACGGCCCTGCGGCACTGTATAAGTTCATCACAGTATACACCTTCCGGTGCCTCTTCGTAGAACGCTTCGAGCGTCGAATCGGTGGCAAGCGGGTATACAAAATCACCGTAGAGACTCAGTCTCACACGGCTGTTGACGAATATGTGATATTTATCCTCGTCAAACGCTCCGTCGACAGATATGAGTGACCAGAGCGAATCAAGAAGATCCACTCCGAAGATCAGCGCTCCCGTATCGATATCGACGCAGTCAGCGGAATTGACCGCTCCCACCTCGCGAAGCGTCTCTGTGCTCTGCTTATGAAGGAAGCGCCGGACGTTTCCGTCCTCGCCCCGTAAGAACACCCCGTGGTGTCTTCCGGTTGATACATCCTCCTTGAAGCTTATCGCAGCAGCTCCCGACCCGGACCAGTCAATAAGAAGCGCATTAAATATCAAAAGTACATCGCCCGAAAGCAGCAGCATGCCTTCCCGGAACCTTCCGGGGACTGCCGACATCGCGATGATGAATTCATCAAACAGTGTGCTGTTTCTACCGTCGGGAAGAGCGCGCGGTACGGGTGAGAAAAGCTTTCCGAGTGCGCTGTACTGCGGAACGCGCTTGCTGTCGCCGCCGCTGTGTATCACAAGTATCCTCTTACCTTCCCAGCCGCCGTTTTCTTTAAGCCATTTAAGAACAGACAGTGTGGCCCCGCCCGAGCCGACCCGTACGCCGCCTTCATCGGGAATGACCGTGATCTTCGTTCTTTCCGGAAGATGCGCACTCCTGGCATCTATCTGCGCGCGATAAGCAGCTGCCTGATGCTCGTTGCTGGCCGTAAGTATGATATGATCCCATACCGGAAATCCCGGCAGGATCAGACTTCTCTTATAGTCATCCCATGCATCCTGATATGATTGTGACAGATATAAGCTCGTATTCATTGTCCCGTGATCCCCAGTAAGTTCTTCATCTTCTCCTTAAGGCCCTCCCTGTCATATCCGAACATATGATACAGATAGGGCGCATGTGCCATCGCAACAAACCGGTCGGAAATACCGGCGAAGCAAACCTCAGCTGATACATGATCCTTGGCAAGGACGGTCGATACCGCTTCGCAAAGTCCGCCCGCGATATTGTGATCCTGTGCGACGACCATGTATCCTGTAGCGGCCGCAGATAAGACGGCCTCCTCATCAAGCGGCTTGATCGTATGCATATCGACAACGCGAACTGATATGCCGCACTCTTTTTTAAGCTCGGCGGCTGCCTCAACAGCAGCGCTGACAACCGATCCCGAACAGATAAACGCCGCATCATCTCCGCCTGCTGCCACAGAAGCCCTGCCTATGACCGGTTCATATGTCTGATCATAGATCTCACTGACCGGATCGACACTTATTCTCATATAGACGGGTCCTTTGTGATCTATCGTCCGGTCGAGAAGCTTTACCGCCTGTATGCCGTCAGAAGGCTCCAGTATCGTGATATTCGGGATCGAACGCATGATGCCGACATCTTCTATGCTCCAGTGCGTGGCTCCCGATATACCGCCGGACAGACCCGCATATGTGGCTATCAGCCGTACATTAAGGTCTGCATACGCGACGTCGGTCCGAACCTGTTCGCAGGCGCGCATGCTCATAAACGGTGCCATGGAAAAGGCATAAGGAATAAATCCCTCGTGGGCAAGGCCCGCTGCAAAGCTTACCATGAACTGCTCGGCGATACCGACGTTAAACGATCTGTCGGGAAAACGCTCCACAAACTTACGATTCCTGCTCGTATTCATCAGGTCCGCATTTACGACAATGACGCGCTCATCTGCCTCGCCAAGCTTCGTCATATGGTCTCCGACGACATTTCGAAGGAAAGTAGACGCCATCACATCTTCCCCCATTTTCTGTCATACCGGCCCTGAAGGTCATCAACGGCCGTCTTCAGTTGTTCTTCGGTAACTTTTCCGGCGTGCCACTTCGCTTCGTTTTCCATAAAGGAGACGCCGCAGCCCTTTACGGTATGTGCCACCACCGCAACAGGCTTATCCGACGAAGCATCGGGAAGGTTATCGACTATGTCTTTGAGCTCAGACATCTCGTTGCCGTTACACTCATATACCTTCCATCCGAAGGCCGCGTATTTACCGGCAAGATCCGTCATGGCCGTCAGCTCGTCTATCCTGCCGTCAGCGGAAAGATCGTTGTTGTCGATAAAAGCCACCAGATTGCCGAGCTTTAAATGGGATGCGTTTGCAACCGCTTCCCATACGCTTCCCTCGGACTGCTCACCGTCACCCATGACTACATAGACACGGCTCTTATCGTTTCCTTTAAGGCGAAGACCCTCTGCTATGCCGCATGCTATCGGAAATCCGTGTCCCAGGCTTCCTGTAGATACATCGACATACGGATTGACCAGGCTGCACGAGTGCATGGAAAACCTGCCTCCGTCCTGTGCGTATTCATCAATAACGTTCTCAACGGGAAAACAGCCTATATAGGCCTGATTCAGACTTGTAACGGCACTTGCGTGCCCTTTGGATAACACAAAACGGTCCCGCATCTCATCATCGGGACATTTCGGATCATAATCCATCCTGTACTGCCAGAGGATCGTCATTATATCGGCTACGGACAGATCACCGCCGATATGGATGACCTCGCGGTTGCACAGCCTCAAAAGATCGATCCTGATATCAAGAGCCGCCTTTTCAAGCTCCTGCAGGGTCATGTTCAGTCTTTCCATATCTTCCACGGAGCTTCGCCCGAACTCCACATCTTCTCGAGCATCTCCTTCTCCCGGATATTATCCATGCACTGCCAGAAGCCCTCATGCTTGTACGCCATGAGCTGCCTGTCATCGGCTATGCGCTGAAGCGTGTCCTTCTCGAGTACGCTTGTATCATCATCAATGTAATCAAATATGGCACTCTCGCAGATCATGAAGCCGACATTGATCATGTTGCCGTCGCCTTTCGTCTTCTCCCTGAAATCCATGATCTCACCGCTGTCATCTATATCAAGTATACCGAACCTCTGTCCGGCATTGTATGCAGTTACCGTCACGTATTTTTTGTGGGCTCTGTGAAACTCAAGTTCCCTCTTCAGATCCACGTCCGATACGCCGTCGCCGTATGTCAGAAAGAACGGCTCATCACCGACGATATCCTTTATCCTTCCGATCCTGCCGCCGGTCATCGTGTTAAGCCCGGTATCGACAACGGTCACTTCCCAGGGCTCGGCATGCTGCTTGAGCACGGTCATCGTGCCTTTGCCGTCGGAATAATTGAACCTGACATCGGAATTGTACAGGAAATAATTGGCGAACCACTCTTTGATCACGTGCTGTTTGTAGCCGGCACAGATCACGAACTCATTGAAACCGTATGCACTGTACTGCTTCATGATATGCCACAGTATCGGCTTGCCGCCGATCTCCACCATGGGTTTGGGCTTGTATATCGACTCCTCGGAAATGCGGGTTCCGAAGCCGCCGGCAAGGATTACGGTCTTCATGTCTCGATATTACCTTTCCAGGCAGGGGGCATAGTGTTTTTGAGAAAACCTTGTGAAGCTTATCTCGCATGTAATGCGAGATGCCGCCCTGGCGAAGGGCGTTGGTACGTTTTGCACCGAACAAGAGCGAGAGCGCGTTTTCGAAAAAACTACTATGTCACATGCCTTATATTTATTATGGACGCCACGTCAGCAACTTACATTGATTATCTGGGCCTGGCCGTGAAGTTTAAGTTCATCACTGTCCGCCGGCACGAAGATGCAGTCTCCCTTGAAGAAGTTCATGTGTACTCCCGGGCCGCTTAAGTTCCCGCATCCGTCGGTCACGAGCAGTACGTGGAAGCTGTTTGGGCCGGTCTTAAAGTCGGCACTTAAGCGGTTCTCCGTGTTCAGAAGAAGGCGCTCCGCCTGAAAGTATTTGCACCGTCCGAGCATCTCGTATGCACATCCCGGCCTGTATTTTAAGACTCTCATCGGCTGGCGCGGAGCGGCAGACGATCTGAGGTTTGCAACGTCAAGCGCCTTGTCGATGTGAAGCGGTCTCTTTTGTCCGTTTCTGTCTATACGGTCGTAATCGTAGAGTCTGTAGGTGATATTGCTGTTCTCCTGTATCTCGACGATCAGACATCCGGATCCTATCGCATGCACGGTTCCGGCATTTATGAAGAACAGATCGTTCTTCTTTACCGGTACGTGATTGAGAAGTTCCCCGATAGAACCGTCAGCTGCGGCTGCCCTTACGCGCCCCTCATCCACATCGTATCGAAACCCGTATATGAGCTCGGAATGCTTTCTTGCCGACAGGACATACCACATCTCCGTCTTGCCCCATGAGCCGTTTTCATGTTCCGCGGCATATCCGTCATCAGGGTGGACCTGCACCGAGAGGTCTTCCTTCGCATCTATGAATTTGATCAGTATCGGAAGAAACGGCTCTCCCTTTGTGATCTGAAGCGGATGAGTCCCGAGCATTGAAGGATTACTCTTCAGCACCTCACTCAGCCTTCTTCCGTCATCGAGTGTCGCCTCACCGTCGGGATGAGTCGAGCATACCCATGCTTCGGCAAACGGATAGATATCCACTCCGAGATTAAAATCATCATTCAGGCGTGTTCCGCCCCATATGTAATCTTTTGCAGCCGGTCGTAACATAAACGGCTGATTTGTAGATGCCGGATCATTCCAACTCATATTTGTGCTTATCTTCCACGGATATCTCGCTTCCGAGCTGAACTTCTATCAGCTGAAGCTCTGTATCGGCTATGATCGTATGTCTGCAGCCTGATGCCATGGTTATCACATCTCCCGCGGATACAACCTGCTCCATCCCGTCAACGATGGTGCGGCCGCTCCCCTTTATCACATTCCATATCTCGTCACGCTTGTCGTGACTGTGGTAATTCATCTTATGTCCCGGATTGAGCGTGACCTTCACCGTCATCGATGAATCACCGACATCGAGCACGCGGTAAGAACCCCAGCTCTTTTCGGCAAACATTATCTTCTGATCTATCTCATCCACGAACGGCTTGATGTAGCTGCTCTGTTCCTTGTCGGAAACAAGGATACCCTGCGGGCTTGCGGATACGACCATATCCTGCGCACCCATGATCAGTATCGGAACCCCGAGCTCGTTCACCACATGAACGTTGCTGCATGTCTCGTTCATACGGACGTTTCCCACAGCATCCTCTTCCATGGCCTCGGTCAGAGTATTCCAGGTACCCAGATCCTTCCAGGTGCCCGAATATTTCACAACCTCTATGTTCGTCTCTGCCTCAACAACGGCATAATCAAACGATATCTTCTCAAGATCCGCATAGTTTGCAAAAAGCTCGCCATACGAGTCCGTCCCGAGAAGCTCCCGGGATCTTGACAGTACATAAGAGAGCCTGTATGCGAACACTCCGCCGTTCCAGAGTGCACCGGCATCGATGTACTCCTGCGCCGTTTTCGCATCGGGCTTTTCCTTGAACTCATATGTTGTCGTGCCACCCGAAGATACAGGCTTGATATAACCGTACTTTTCGGACGGATATGTCGGTTCGATCCCCATCAGAACAAGAGACGCACTGCTGTCAGCCGCCTTCTCGCACATTAACTTCAGTGTCCTGAAGTATTCATCATCAACGTAAGGATCCACAGGGCACACAACAACGGCCTCATCCTCTTTAATGCCGCGTATATCCCTCAGATATGATGTTGCAAGAGCGATCGCTGCAAACGTATCACGCCGGCACGGCTCAACGCTTATACCGACGTCCTTGCCGAGCTGGTTGTGTATCGCCGAAACCTGCGATTTGCTCGTCGCTATCGTAACCGAAGCATTCGGATCCACGCTTCTGATCTGGCGGTAAATCCGCTGGACCATGGATTCGTAGCCGCCGTCTTTTTTGAATATCTTGATAAACTGTTTGGAGCGGATATCATTGGAAAGCGGCCACAGGCGCTTTCCGGACCCGCCTGACAGAAGTATGATGTTCATTATTCCACCAATTCAAAATCACTTGCCGGGTGCTTACATATCTCGCATATATAATCATCGGGCAGAGTGGCACCGATATACTCGAATCCGCATATCTTGCAGCGCCACTTGTGCATTCCCGGAGGAAGGGCCGATCCGCCTTTGTTATCTGCGCCCGGCTTTGGCTTGATATGCTCCTGATAGTATGAGTATGTTGCGGAAGCCGTATCCGCGAGCACTTCCATATCCGTCACCGTACCGATAAAGAGCGTATGCGTTCCGAGATCGACCGTCTGCTCAACATCAACCGAGATATATGCATTCGTTCCTTCGGTAATATACATAAGACCGTTCGCGGAGCGCTTGCATGCGCTGTATCCGTCAAACTTGTCAACGTTTTTGCCCGACTGGAATCCGAAATGTTTGAACACATCAAACGATGCTGCCTCGGAAAGTATCGAAACGTTGAACTTCTTCGCCTGCATAACGCAGTCATGCGTATGATTGGATTTATTGACAGCCACTGCTATGCGGTTCGGCTCGCTCGTTACCTGAATGGCGGTATTCGTAATGCAGCCGTTGTCCTTTCCGTCCATCTGAGACGTCAAAACAAACAATCCGTAGCTGAGCTTGTACATTGCTTTCGTATCCATAGTCCGCCTCCTATTCTACACGTTCATCTATGACACGCTGTGTCTTCTTCATGCTGCGCGGCAGAACGCCGATCTCGACGACCTTGACGATCGGTGTGAACCCGATCCTGCTCTTGACGTCTGAAGCAAGCTTGTCAGCCAGATCATCAAACCTGACACTACCTTCAGCCTCTACATAGAGCCTCAGTGTATCACGTCCGTCATCATGTGAGATACGGATCTGGTATTCGCTTGAAGCATCGGCGTTTTGAGCCAGTATCTCTTCTATCTGCTTCGGGAAGAAGTTGACACCCTTGAACTTGACCATGTCATCGCTTCTGCCCTGGATAACATCGATCCTCGGATACTTCGACCCGCAAGGACACTCACCTGGGATGATCCTCGACATATCATGGGTTCTGTAACGGATAAGAGGTGCTCCCTCTTTTACAAGCGTTGTGAGCACTATCTCGCCGAACTCGCCGTCCGGAACGTTCTTACCTGTTTCCGGATCGATGATCTCGATATATACATAGTCATCCCATATATGCATGCCCGTATCGTACTTGCAGTTGATACCGATACCGGGTCCGTATATCTCGGTCAGTCCGTAAATATCATAGAGCTCTATACCGAGTGTGGATGAGATACGTTTTCTCATCTTCTCGCCCCAGCGCTCGGATCCGATAACGCCCTTCTTCAGGCATATCTTATCCTTGATGCCCTGCTTTTCGATCTCTTCTGCAAGCAGGAGCGCATAACTGGAGGTTGCACATATAACGGTTGACTTCATATCCATCATGAACTGAAGCTGTTTCGGAGTATTACCGGGTCCCATCGGAATGACCATTGATCCGAGCTTCTCGGCTCCGAGCTGGAATCCGATGCCTGCTGTCCACAGGCCGTATCCCGGGGTGATCTGGATCCTGTCTTTGTTCGTGATGCCCGCAAATTCATAGCAGCGCTTGAACATCTCGGCCCAGTCATCCACATCCTTGGCAGTATAGGGGATGATTACCGGTATACCGGTAGTTCCGCTTGATGAATGAATACGCACGATCTCCTCTTCAGGAACAGCCATCAGGCCGAGCGGATATGCATCCCGAAGGTCCTGCTTGTGTGAGAACGGAAGTCTCTCAAAATCCTCTTCGTTTCGGACTTCACTTATGCCGGCATCCTTCAGCTTCCTGCCGTAGAAATTGTCCGCAGCAATAAGCCTTTTGACCTGCCGGTCGACCATCTGCAACTGGGTATCACTGATCTTCATAATCCGGTTTCCTCCTTGCCGTAAAATAGATCATGTCCATGTTTACAACATCTTATTCATTATACTTGACTGCAATATATCTTTCAAGGCACCGTCATTTCGTATTTACAGCGTGATAATACATCATCGTGACAAATTCATTCATATTAACCGGAGTAAGCACTACCCCAGGATGGGCGTTCTGATATACGCGAAACATCTCATTGGCAAAACCCTGACCCATCATATCGACATTTGCGAAATCAAGTACTACCTCCCTAAAGTCGTCAAGGCGACCGGAAAGCCTGCGTGCCTGCGAACGCGCAACCGGATCACGACCCATGCAGGCTTCGAGTACGGGGATCCTGGTTTTAAAGAAGCCTTCATCAATATCGGAATACTCCCTGAATACTTCTGCCGGAGTCCTTTTTGTCTCATTATTAAGCTGCATGATCACTATCGTTCCTTTATCCGAAAACTTCATGGCATATGCCAGCAAGTGTGATCTGACAACCGCCGGTTCTCCGTCATATCCGTTTCTTAACACATTTCCATCCGATGCTATCGCGAATCTATCCATCATTCTCATTGAAAAGAAAATCCCCTCTCCGGTATGTCTGTCAGGAGCTGATGTAAACTTTCCCTTGTAGAGCTCCGCTACGGCATCTTCGATCAAAGGATCGGGATTCCCGCGTTCCTTAAGTGTATCCATGACCTTATTAAATATCCCCACACCGTCATCTTCCAGTACAATGCGCGTATACAGTATGTTTCTGAAAACATGAGCTCTGACAATTCGGCCTTCAGAATGCTCAATAGCATTATTAAACATCTCGGTAATGACATAACACCATATACGTTTAGCAGACTCATTCACAGAGAGCAAAGGAAGAATATCATTAAAAATGATGCTGTCTTCTCTGTCAGTAATATGGCTGATATCGTAGCGCAGATCATTTTGTTGTGAGATAAGATCATATCCGCATTCTCTTCCTGATTTCGTAAATATATGTCCATCCGACGTCAAAGAATCAATATACCTTCGAACACTGGTTCCGGAAATTGAAAAAGCATCAACAGTTTTGGCAATAAACGCCGGATCGTTTTCATCTATCTTGGTCAGGATATAATTCCTGATCTCTCTTCTCTTTGTTTCGGTAAACGACATGAAGTGCATCCTCGCAACTATAATCTCTAAGTATTTAACTATAATAACTTATTTGAGCACTATAATCAACTGCATCTTCACTATTCCTGCGTTCACCAAACCATATCCTCTGCGATCAGTTTCGCCTTCCCGCCCACAGCTTCGATAATGTTCACGCAGCAGTTCGGTGGAACTTGGCCGTGCCAGTAATCGTTTTTATCTTCGTACAGGAAATTTAACATCGCCCGAAGCGCACAACCGTGCGTGGCAACAAGATATGTCTTCCCGTCATCACGGGCAATAAGCTCACGTAAGAATTCCTGAGTCCTTTTCATGACCATCCGGACATTCTCACCGTTCGGGAACGGATCGCAGGACAGCGGATCCTCAAAGAACTGCTTCAGCTCATACGTGGTGTCCAGACTTGTCATTTCATAATCCCCGAAATTCATCTCCTTGAGCCGGGCATCTTCAATAATACCGATATCGTTACCGGACTCGCGAAGTATGATCTGTGCCGTTTCCTTGGCACGCATCAGAGGACTTGAGATACACTCATCAAACCTGATGTCCCTCATCTTCTGACCTGCCACGGCCGCAGCATCCCTTCCGTTCTCGATCAGCGGGTAATCTTTCCAGCCCTGCAGTATCCTCTCTTTATTTGCCATTGTCTGTCCGTGCCGGACTATATATATCAGCATTTTCTCCTCACAGTATCTTCTTCAGCCCCGGAACTTTCTGCAGCACAAACGTGATCGCAGACCCGAGTGCCAGGCACAGAACGGTCCATATGATCGATGAGATTATGAGCGGCAGGCGCTCATCAAAGTATCCGAAGTAAGGTTTTGCAAGAACCGCATAGAAGATCGGTGCGAGCATATATATGCCGAGCGTCTTCGAGCTGACAAAACAGATGAAATTGTCAAAGCGCTCACGCTTCTTCTCATCAGCCTTCTTCGACCAGACCGTATAGAAATATTTGATGAGGATAAACAGTACCATCGTCGAGTAGTAATCGGACACGGTGCTGTCATTGTGCTGCCACTCTCCGATAAGCGGCGCCCTGGCATAGATGCACGCCATGGCAACGATGATACCTGCAACAGCAGACAGCGACAGTATGGCTATATGCTTACCCTTTATCTTCTCGATATCGATATTGTATTCAAGATAGAACCCGATCATCGTGTAGAAGAATACCCTGGCAAATGCAAACGGCACGTCAAAATCAGGCGACAGCTTAATGACCGTATCCGAGCCGTTTACCTGGAGAATAAGGTTTGCTATAGGAATGATAGTTGATGTCAAAAACCTAAGAGCAATAATAGCGATAAACTCGGCCTTCGTAAGCCCTTTTGCGATCCTCTGCAAGAACGGCAGGATCAGAAGCATTCCAAGATATGCATATAAGAACCAGTAGGCCGTAAAGTACGGACCCTCATTTGAGAGTATCCACAATACAAAGTCCTTTATCGTATAGCCGAACTCTTCACCTTTACGCAGCACTATAAAGTACCTTGTAAGTATGAGCACAATGTCAAAGATCAGGATCAGTGCGGCTATCTTCGAAACACGCTTTTTGAAGACGCGCATGAAATCCTCGTCCTTTTTGAACAGCAGTGCACCGCTAACGAGGAAAAAGAGCGGCACACATGTGCATGTCACCATGGCAATGAACATATATATGACCTGCTTGATCCCTTCAGACTGCGCATAAAGCATGAGTCCCGGAGAATGTCCGAATACGACCAGAAAGCAGGCTATCACCCTCATCACCTCAAAATATACTCTTTTTCCACCCGTCTTAGCACTCATCAATCTACCTCCATTCAAATCCAACCAGAATCTCTCTAAAGCCCGTACGCTGCGCACCCTCCTGCGTTCTCATCGAATTCACCACTCCGCGAAGGAGTCCCCCGATAAATATCGATACGGTTATCACATATATCCTGAAGATAACAACCTCAAGAGCCATATACATCGTTATTCCGACAAAAACAGACAGCAGCGCGTATTTGTAAACACTCTTGCTGCGAAGCCACACCTTGAACGCACTGACAATATTCGTAACCGTAAAGATCACAAATGCGATCGCCGAATACACGCTCCCGAATCTACCCTCATCGAGCCAGAAATTATGAACATAGTATCCCTTGTCATATGAGTAATATCCGAAAAGCGGGACATCCCAGCTTCCGTTGGGACGTTCCCAAAACAGTTTGATCTGCTGAACGAAATAGAGAAACCTTACATTGGTAAAAATCCCCCCACTCCCGGACAGGAACGAGCCTTCATACCTTGTTCTGAATCCGAGAATGTTAAATGCATACATCACCGGAATCGAAGCTATACCAACAGCCAGAAGGATCAGCAGGATCCTGCCGACAACAGTCCTGTATGCTTTCGTATCGATATAATACATGAATATCACACACGCCCCCGCACAAACCGCGGCACCAAGCGCGAACCTTCCGTTCACATTGGTCGCCGTATATATGCACACAAGCGACATTGCGATACCTATAACACCCATAACAAACTTCTTCTTCAGTATAAGGATCACAAAGAATCCGAGAAATGCTGCCATGAGTACAAGATATCCTTCAAACTGGGTCCTCGGCGTCACGATACCGTCTCTTCCCCAGCCGACCCAGTCTTCCGTCTCGCCTTGAGGGCGCATGGAATAGTTGATAAGGCCTCTTATCATCCATACAAGAGCAATGAGAAATACTGCAACCGCAGATTTAACCTCCGGCTCATACTTCCCCTTCGCGGCAATTCTCTTTCCGAGCTGATATACAGCTAAATAGAGAAGAGAATAGTAGAACGAACTGAAAGCATCACCGTTTGAGAACAGCTGGAAAAAAGTCGCACCGAGAACAAGCGCAACATCACCGATATCAAATTCCAGCTTGTAATCAAACAGTTTTAATTTATCCATAAACTGCTCTCCCATCTGCGAGGTGAGATAAACTTTCCGTACAGTCCCCTGATCATGCCCGAGACAAATACTTGAAGGCAGAGAAATATACCGTTATCCTCCGCTGCCGCAAACTTAACGTTTAAGAAAGTTACTGCAATAAATACGGCTATAAGGACATACTTGAAGGCGCCGGGGCACTTCTTCCAGACAAAATATGTGTTAACGAGCGTATATACGAAAAATGTCGCGCATACAAACAGCGAAGGTATACCTGCTCTCCATCCGATCCCGAATCTCGGCTCTTTGCTTGTAAGTATAAGTATCACAAAGATAACTGCCTCTGCTATCAGTATTCCCGTGCCGGCCATACGAACAGACTTACTGTCATCTCTGGCAGTATCCGGTACAGTCTTCAAAACAGCCATCAAAACCTTTCCGAGCTGATAGATCGCCGTAAACCCTACAGCCATAAAAAGTGCCCGGTATCTGTAACCTACCGAGCCTAAAACATATACAAATGCGCAGATAAATACCAAAACATCACCCGGATCGAGATCTATCCGTGCCCTCTTTATGACCACATATACAAATACCGCCATCGCAGCAAGGCAGATCCACATGTTAAGTGCTGTCATATGTTTTGGTATCTCTCCATCAATTCAACTATTCTTTCTGCAGCGTTGCCGTCTCCGAACGGTTCATCATCGCCGTCAATGACCTGCGGCGTATTAAGTCGCTTTATGATCTCATCCGCAACAGGCACGGAAAGCTCGTTCCTGTGTCCTGTCATCGTCTCAGGCCATACGACAAAATCAAGTACGGTGACGCATTTCTTCTTTGCAAAGAACGCTTCACGCTGCAGCCCGCCCGAATCCGTAACTACACTCTTAGCATTTCGCACGAGTGCGGTGCTCTCAAGATATCCGACCGGTTCGCACAAAAGGATGTTCTTAAAACCGTTATCTCTTACAAGCCTAGATGCCCGCTCTTTGTTTCTCGGATGAACCGGATATACTGTCGGAAGATCAAGTGATTCCATAGCCCGGAATATCTCAAGCAGCGCATCTTCTTTGTTCGTATTCTCTTCGCGATGGCATGTCAGATAATAGTATCCGTCAGGTACGTCAAACTCATCTCCATCGGGGGTCTTCAATACTATATCTTTAATTTCTCTCTTTACCGAGTACTGTAAGAAAGCGTCATACATCGGATCGCCGACCATATGGCCTCTGTCAGAAAGTCCCTCGGCCTCAAGGCCTTCCATACCGCTTTTCGTACAGGCGAGTAACAGCGAAGATACGTGATCCGTACATATCCGATTGAGCTCTTCCGGATTGGTCATACTGTGTGTCCGCGTCCCCGCCTCCACATGACATATCCTGATGTGAAGCTTTGCTGCCGCGATCGCCGCTGCAAGCGTGGAATTCGTATCACCGTAAAGGAGCAGCCAGTCGGGCTTTTCCTTCATCAGTACCTCTTCTATGGCGATCATCATCCTGCCTGTCATCTGTGCGTGTGTACCGCCGGAAATCCCGAGATTATAATCGGGATCGGGGATATCAAGCTCTTTGAAGAACTGCTCAGACATGTTGTAATCATAGTGCTGCCCGGTATGGATCAGCACTTCCGTATGACGGTCTCGAAGCACATGAGATACCACAGCTGCCTTTATAAACTGGGGTCTCGCCCCGACAACCGTGACAACCTTCATCCGATCGCTTCCTTCAGCTTTGCAGCCACAAGCTCAATCTCGCTGTCCGTTAGGTACGGATGTATCGGAAGGCAGAGAACCGTTTTGCAGAGCTTCTCCGTTATGGGGCATGTCGCTACCGCAGATCTTGTTCCCGCAAATGCACCCTGCAGATGCATGGGTTTGATATAGTATATGTTTGTCGGGATCCCGTCGTCTTTTAATCTCTTTTGTATAGCGGCTCTGTCGGCTCCTTCAGGAAGCTGAAGCGTGTACTGCGCCCATGAAGAGAACATACCGGGCTTTACAACCGGAAGCTTAATTCCCGAAACATCACCCAGAAGCTGCGAGTACTTATCTGCAACCTTATTGATGCCCTCAAGCTCTTCATCTTTAAATGTATCAAACTTTCCAAGCACTACTCCCGCCTGCAGCGTATCAAGGCGGCTGTTCAGGCCGAGTCTGATATTGTTGTACTTCGCATTCGGATCATCAAGGTTCTGAGTATCCTTGCCGTGAACTGCGATCGAACGGCAAAGAAGTGCGATATTATCATCATTTGTAAAGATCGCACCGCCATCACCGTAGCATCCGAGGGGCTTGGCCGGGAAGAACGATGTAGTTGCGATATCTCCGAGGCTGCAGGCCATCCTTACACCGCTATCATCTTTATAGCTTCCGCCGAATCCCTGTGCACCGTCTTCGAGCAGCAGAAGATCATACTTCTTACACACAGCCTTTATCGCAGGAACGTCAAATGGCTGACCGAAAAGGTCTACCGCAACAACTGCCTTCGGCTTATATTGACCCTCTTTTATAACAGCTTCTACAGCTGCTTCAAGGCTTACCGGATTCATATTATAGGTTTCGTCGTCAACATCTACAAATACCGGAGTCGCACCGACCGTTGCGGGACACTCTCCGGAAGAAAAGAATGTAAAATCAGGTACGAATACGGCATCGCCTTCCCCGACACCATGTGCCATAAGTGCTATAGAGATAGCGTCGGTACCGTTTGCACATGTAATACAGTGCTTAACCCCGACATATTCAGCAAGTACCGATTCAAGTTCTTTCACCTCTGGCCCTGATATAAAGCGAGATGAGGTAACAACCGATGATACTCTGCTATCTATCTGATCCTTGATATGTTCATACTGCCTCTGAAGATCCCGAAACTGTATATTTGCCATGTGATCATAACCTCCAATATCTGTATCCCGCCTTGGTAACCTCAGCATTATCAAGTATTCCCTTGATATCGATTATGACCTTCTCATCATTAGTGCCACTCTTGAAGAACGAATCCCATTCCTTGAGTGAGCGCATCTTATATCCTTCGTGAGCCACCGCAAGCACTATGCAGTCGGCATCATATGAGTTCTTTTCACTTTCAAGATCATAGCCGTATGCACGCTTTACCTCATTCGGATCAGCCCATGTATCGACAAGGACCGGATGCATATCATACTGTGCGAGATAGTCAAGAATCTCCATGATCTTGGAATTACGAACATCGGGACAGTTCTCCTTGAATGTAGCTCCGAAGAACACTATCTTGGCATCTCTTACCTTCTTGCCTGCAAGAACAAGCTGCTTTACTATCTGCTTTCCTACATATCCGGGCATATCGTCGTTGATCTGACGTCCCGCGGAAATAATGCGCGAGTGATAACCGAGACGCTCTGCCTCATACACAAAGTAATACGGATCAACACCGATGCAGTGTCCTCCGACAAGGCCGGGCCTGAAGCCGAGAGCATTCCACTTCGTGTTCATTGCATCAATGACTTCGTTCGTATCGATACCCATCTTATCAAATGCCATGGCAAGTTCGTTGATGAAAGCTATATTGATATCCCTCTGGGAGTTCTCGACAACTTTCGCAGCCTCAGCGACCTTGATACAACTTGCCCTGTGAACACCGGCCTCTATGACCATTTCATACACATTAGCCACTTCCTCAAGTGTCTCAGCATCCATACCTGATACGATCTTCTTGATGTTCTCGAGGCGGTGTACCTTGTCTCCGGGATTGATACGCTCCGGAGAATATCCTATCTTGAAGTCTACTCCGCATTTTAATCCCGACTCACGCTCAAGTATCGGAACACAGATATCTTCCGTAACTCCGGGATAAACGGTCGACTCATATACAACTATCGAGCCTTTTGTAAGATTGCGCCCAAGCAGTTCACTCGCAGATTCTACAGGATACAGATCCGGCGTTTTATCCTGGTTGATCGGTGTCGGTACAGCAACGATATGAAACTTTGCGCTCTTAAGATCAGTGGGGTCAGACGTAAACTCTACCGTAGTCTTTGCTATAGCGTCATCCCCGACTTCCTTTGTGGGATCCTTTCCTGCCTTGTATGCCTCAATCTTCTCTTTGTTAAGATCAAAGCCCACAACCTTTGCCTTTCTCGCAAAAGCAACCGCAATCGGCATCCCGACGTAACCAAGACCTACAAGCGCGATCTTCTCTTTACCCTCTCTGATATCCTCAGCTAAGCTCATTTCTCATTCTCCTTTATAAATTGCGTTAAAAAAATCCCATATATTATACATTGATTTCACAAAAGTGTGAACCCTTTCCATGTTTACAGTTTTTATTCTTTTTATAACCATATTTTTCCTTACTGGGAAAGAAGTGTTGCATTTACTCTGACAGTATGATGCCCCGATCTAACAGTTCTTTTTTGAGATTTTTATTGATTTTGCCGAAAAAACATGTAAAATAGAAAATGTAAACAAGTTATTGTTATTTATGTTATTGCCTACTGTACAGACCATTGGGTCTTATATATTTACAAGCAACCCTCCCACGGGTAAGAATGCAGCCAAAAGCCTTTGGTTGCTTATTTTATGCAAAAATGCTATAATTAAGGTGTAAATAAATATCCTTTATGTTTAGTCGAAAGATAGAGGGTACATAGTACAATAACCAAAAGCCAGTGGTAAGTAAGTTATATGACTTGGAAAACCAAGTAATAAAGGAAGAGTTTATATTTATTCCCAAAACTGACATAATACTATTAAGGGTATTTATCAGTAAGGGAGAAAAAACAGCATAGGGGTTTCCCCGATTCAATCTATTTTTGATGAGGGGACATATCTGAACCCTCATTTTATATAGATTATGATACAATATAGAAGGAGGAAGTAAGATATGATATGTGTCGAAATTGACGAACTAACGCATTGTCTTAAAAAGATAGGTAGCAATGAAGAATTTCCGACGGAGGTAAAAAAAATCAATTCAAAGACCATTCTTTCGCAATTCACAGAAAGGACACAATGGTATGAAAATTGGGTAACCCTCTCAAAGGAAAATGATATTTATGGCTTATTCTTAAAAGGCTCTGACGAAGTTGAAGGTCTTGTGGCTATTGACCCGCGTCGCAACAGAGATGCTTTATATGTTGCATGGATGGTGGCTGCTCCGCATAATAATATTGAAATCTGCGGTCGTGGAAATCAACGGTATGTAGGAGTAGGAGGGCACTTATTTGCGATAGCAATACGTAAATCTGTTGAATATGGTTACGGTGGGGCAATTTTTGGCTTTGCAAAGGACGCTAAGAAGCTGGCTCATTATGTAAAATGGTTTGGTGCGGAACCCATTGGTATTCTTCACGATTTTCATTTCTTAATTGCAGACAGCTCAGCCGTAAGTGTTGTGGAGGATTATAGCTATGACGAAACAAGCGAAAAGTTATAAGATTATAACAACAGGAAAGGCGATTATGCCAAGTCAACTTCCAAATATCAGAATTGATTATAAAGGATTGGTTCAATACGCCCGTAACAAAGGTGTAAAAGCCATCGAATTGACTGATTCTGAAAAAAACATGTTTATGTCGGCATTATAACCTCTATGAAATCAAAGAGCCAACCGTAATGGTTTGGCTCTTTTTCTGTATATTAATAATTCTGCATTTTTCGCTCAAGTGAAATCTTATAATACGCATAAATCTTTCTTTAAGAGGTGCACAATTCGGATAAACGGTACGCCTGTACCGCATGAGCGGTACAAGCGTTTCGCACCAACGGTGCGCTATCCGTTTTTGCGTTTGTTTATAGGTTCAAAATTCCTCATATTCTTTCCGTTCATTTCCAAACGGTATGA